>NZ_JBBOBK010000001.1:4800000-6825642 GCF_038000135.1 Paenibacillus sp. FSL F4-0236 | reverse complement strand
ATCTGACGAGAAAATTAATTCTCTAATTTCGGATATCACTTTCGTGATTTCCCACTCACTCGTTGTTCAGTTTTCAAAGATCAATGTCTCTCATTTCGTCGTCGTTGTTTGTCAGCGGCGACCTTTATAATATATCACAGTGTTTCGTTGTTTGGCAAGTCTTTTTTTCGAAAAAGTTTTTTTCAACTTTTCTTGCCTTCCGCTTCCCTTTTACACAAGCAAAAGGAGCGCGAGATATAATTTATCACGAGCACTCCTTTTTAGTCAAGCTATTTTATTAAAAAATCTTAAATTCATATAAGACTCTTGCATTTACCGCTTATCCTTAGTGTTTATACTGAGAAGAACGTCCACCCCACGCATACTTGGAAAGCTCTTTCTGAGGAGCAAAACGAGCATACATACGAAATACAGTCTTATATCTATTGGCGATGGCATGCCTGATATTTTGGTCCAAGCGCTGATCGCTCAAATCTAACAGCATCTCATCAAGTTCTTTCCGCAAAACATAATCCAGTTCCTTGCATTCTTTTTCGTTGAACAACATTCCCAACATATGCTTGGCCTCCTTCATGAAGTTGCAAGTAACACATTCACTAAAACCAAAAACCCCTTGTACATAATTAGTTAGTCCATCTCATGGAGAAAGCTGCCTTAAGATCCTCTTACACTAGATTAACCGGAGTACTCTTTTTATAACCATAATTATTAAAAATTCCCTTTATGGTTTCGTCACGATTATATACTTCTGACCTTTAGGCAATCCTTGGATGAATAGCTTTACTGTTATGCTCCATTCTCGGAAGTTTTATGATAAAAGAGAAAAAGTTATTGTGCTTTCAATGATGGCTGCAACAAATAACAGGATTATTGTCCAAATAGATGCCGTAAGTGTTTGACGCATGAACGAAGACCACTCAACACCTCTGTTCACTTTTTTAGTGGATGAGCTAAACAGACTTGCAACTACTTTCCCGCCGAACTGAAGTCCAAATGCACAAGCAATAATGATTGCTGGAATCTCTATAATCCCATGTGGCAGCAGTCCTTTTACTATTAGATCGAATAAATCCTGTCCTTGCAGTGCTGATAAATGAATCAGATAGCCGATAACCGCTCCGTTAATAAATAAGAATATGGCTGGCAGTATACCGAACAACGCTCCTAAAAATATGATAAGAACACCCTTGATGCTGTTATTCAAAAATATAAATACAAAGAAGCTCCATTGCGGATTAGAAGAATCTCTAAGGTTGCCACTGATTTCACTGAGCCCCTCTAATTGCTGAACCAATAGTTTTTCCAGACTGCTAGTAGCTACCCACCCTATAACCGCTCCTAATGCGAAGAGCAGACAGGATAGCAATAAAGCCTTCCGGATCGTTTTTAGATCTTTAATAAACGTGAAGAACGACAACATAAATACCCTCCTGAAATTGTGATCTCTGTTTCTTAGGTCATAACCTTGCGGTACGAGCATACATTTAGAACAAACAAGCATTTCGCATGGGAGAGGAGCGCTGTCATTATGAATTCTTTTTATGTATTCAGCGGCAAAAAGATTAAACGATTCATCTATATCTTCGCCGCTGTGCTTCTTGCTGCTGGAGTTGTCTATGTCGAGAGGGGAAACATAACCGTTTTTTCTGAATCCGGACCTTCCGCGATCTACAGTGTACCAACAGAGAAGAAGCTGATTGCCCTGACCTTCGATATTAGCTGGGGGGAGAAAAGACCCGAACCAATTTTGAAGGTACTTGAAGACAAGAAAGTGGACAAAGCCACCTTCTTCCTATCGTCTCCATGGAGTAAGACTCACCCAGACATTGTAACTAACATCAAGAATGCAGGTTTTGAAATTGGAAGTCATGGTCATAAACACGTCAATTACAGCACACTTAGCAACGAAGAAATTCGTACACAGATCTCAACGGCTCACACCGTACTTACCGAATTAACCGGCACTGAACCCAATTTGATTCGTATGCCTAATGGTGATTTTGACAAAAGAGTCCTTCAGGTTGCCAGCGATCTCGGCTACAAGGTCATTCAATGGGATACAGACTCCCTGGACTGGAAGAACATCGGCGTAGACAATATCGTGAAGCGTGTAACGACAAAAGCGCATCCAGGTGATATCGTCCTTCTACATGCCAGTGATTCCTGTAAACAAACACATGAAGCACTTCCACTCATTATCGACGAGCTCCGCAGACAAGGTTATGAATTCGTTACCGTCTCTGAGCTGATTAGTCAAAGCAACACCGAAGGTAAAGAAGTACGCGACTCAGCTTCACTGAGTAATGCCATTGAGGACGCAGCTGGGCTGTAAAAACATATTCAATCTCTGGTGCCGTAATGGATGTTGATCTGTCCAAAGGATTAATGACGTGGAGAAATGAGTTCCGATATGTCAGGTGTGGGGGTATTCAGCTTCGGATAGCTCAGATCCAGACTCTCCAGTGTCTTTACAACGATGGATAAGGTCAAATAGTTGCGGTACCATTGATGATTGGCGGGTATCCAGTACCAGGGTGCTTTATCTATGCTAGATTCCTTGAAAACATCTTCATATGCTTCTTGGTAATCATCCCAATACTCCCGCTCCTGGAGATCACTTGCATCGAATTTCCAATGTTTTTTGGGATCTTCAAGCCGTTCCTTAATCTTCTTCAGCTGCTTCTCTTTAGAAATATGCAGAAAAAGCTTGATAATTGTCGTCCCCTCTTCCACCAGCATTTCTTCGAACTGCCGTATGTAACGAAAGCGACGCTTCAAGTCATCCTTTTTTAACCCTCCGTGTACCCGTGGTACCAATACATCTTCATAATGCGAGCGGTTAAATGCAGAGATATATCCCTTAGGAGGTGTCTTCTGATGAACCCTCCATAGAAAATCATGAGCCTCTTCCTCTAGAGATGGTTTCTTGAAGCTGGTCACTATAAACCCTTGTGGATTAATGCCTGAAAAAATATGCTTAACCGTGCCATCCTTACCGCTGGAATCCATTCCTTGCAGAATAACAAGCAGCGAATGCTTTTTCTGAGCAAACAAAATATCTTGGAGCTCTGCCAAACGTGCTTTAAGCTCTTCTGTTTTGGCTTCTACTTCTTTTTTGGATTTAAAAACACCTGTGTCGTCCGGATCCAGCTTGTTAAGCCGGATTTCTTTTGTGTCTTTTATCATATAGCGCTTGATGTCCATATATTCCCCTCCTAAAAGTTTTGTAAAGCATATGCATCATTGAGGAGCTTCGTACAAAACTCGCTTCGGAAGCATCTACTATGTTTTGTAAAACATATACATCATCGGGACGCTTCGTACAAAACTTACTTCGAAAGCATACGCTTAGTTTTGTGAGCGTATCGTTCTTTAAGATTAACCTCTACAATCAGATTTTAATCGTTAAGATACAGTTAGAGCAAAGAACCCCGTCTTCTGAGATCAGAGCACGGGGTTCTTTGTTTAGTGCCTTCCCCATTCATTATCCGGCTGCCGGCTTCAGAATACGGTGTAGCATCAAAATTTGGAATGCATTACAAGCGATAAGCGGAACAACAATAAATACCGTTGCACTATCAACACCTATACGGAGCACGCCAATAACTTCCACAATTGAAATAGCTGTCATAAAAAAGAGGGTTGGAATCAAAGCTGAGATGTTTGTACTTTTTACTTTGAAATAAGACACAATAATAGCTGCTAGCAAAATAACGATTCCTAATATTAGATCAGACATAACATTTCTTTCCCCACCAACGACGGTACGCAAAAAAATCAGTTCAAGCAATGCGAGCACAGAAAGCACTAGTTGTATGTATTTCCAAACCTTTTGTGGAAAAACGCCGTTGCCCATATAATTCAAAATCAAATAGGCAAAAAAACCAAGTTGCGAATAAACGCTTACAAGCATACCGTAGCCAAGCAGAATCAGCGGGTATAAAAAGAAATCCCCGACACTTTTGAAATCAATCTTACCATTTACGAATTGCAGTGCCAGACCAGCGATTACAGCCCCACCCGCTCCTATAAGGAGGGTAGTCCAAAATAAATGAAACCATTTTTTTATACTCAGCCAATTCACCTCCTCTTGTCAGATTTATTTTACCAAGGATACCGACAAAACACCATTACACCCACAACATAAATGTGATCTAATTCGGCATAATACATCTAGAGAATCCTATAAAGGAGGGCAGCGCCAATGAAATGGAGATTTATCGGATCTGTGGGTTTGGCATTGAGCTTTGTTATGGCCTTAACGGCTTGCGGAAGTGAGCAGAGCAGTTCTTCTTCCGGACAAGGCAGTTATAAAGAAACGAAGACCATGGTTTTAGATATATTGAAAAGCGATGAGGGTAAAAAAGCGGTTGAGGAATCATTATCAAGCTCCAGCTCTAGCGGTACCAGTGGAATGAGCATGAAGATGATGCCACTTCAAACAACAGAGGAGATCAAGCTCGCTGTTAAAAATACTCTCACTGCACCGGAATATCAGAAGGAAATCGAGAAGATAATGACTGATCCCAAATTCGCGGGCGATTTTGCTAAAGCCATTCAATCACAAAGCAAGGAACTACACCTACAGCTAATTAAGGATCCCACTTATCAGAAATCAGTCGAAGAAATTATGAAGTCTCCAGAAATGATGACAATGTTTTTAAATCTCACTAAAACACCTGATTACCGTAAACAATCCATGAAGACCATGCAGGAATCCATGCAAACTCCATTATTTCGCATGGAAGTATTGAATTTACTTAAAAAAGTCGTACAAGAAGAACTTGAACCAAAAGAGAAAAAAGAAAAGGGTAGCGAAGGTGGCGACAAACAGGAAAGCAGTGGCAGTGGCGGCGGCAGCGGCGATGATTCAAGTTCTTAAAAAAAAAGGCCTTATCCCACTAATACGTGTGGGAAGGCCTCTTTTTTATGCACAAGAGTTAGTGCTCATATTTGGCAATAAGTTTATCAGCAATTTCTGCAAATAATTGTCCTGATGGTGTCTCTTCTTTGTATACAGAAGGTGAGAAATCCGGTTCGGAAATATGGTTGTCCGGTGCACCTAGCGGTATTTGTGCAAGCAGCTCCGTATGAAGCGTCTCGGCAAGCCTCGCTCCTCCGCCTCTGCCAAAGATATAATCTTTCTTACCACAGTCAGTGCACTCATAATAAGCCATATTCTCAATGACTCCAATAATCTCATGATCTGTCTGTAGAGCCATAGAGCCCGCTCTAGCCGCCACAAACGCTGCGGTAGCGTGAGGTGTCGTAACTATAATCTCTTTGCTGTGAGGTAGCATCTGATGCACGTCAAGTGCCACATCACCAGTACCTGGGGGAAGATCAAGCAGCATATAATCAAGTTCACCCCAACCAACATCATTGAAGAACTGGCGAAGCATTTTACCCAGCATAGGTCCCCGCCAAATAACTGGACTATTCTCACGAATAAAGAAGCCCATAGACATGACCTTCACTCCAAAACGTTCCACAGGAATAATCGTTCCCTCTTCTACAACTGGTCCCTCTTCGATCCCCATCATATCGGGAATACTGAAACCATAAATATCAGCATCGATAAGACCAACTTTTTTCCCTTTTCTTGCAAGGGCTACGGCCAAATTCACCGTTACGGTTGACTTACCAACTCCACCTTTGCCGCTGGCCACAGCGATAAAGTTCACGCCAGAGCTCTCGCTAATTAATTCATGGTCATCAAGGCCTGCAGCATGTCCTTTAAGTTTCCCAGGTTCATCGAAATCCTCTACGCTCTCTCCGCGAAGTATAGCACGTTCATAATCGGTTGCATCACGAAGCCGGATATGTACATTAGAAACCCCACCCGCTTCAAGCAATTCACGAACCTGTTGTTCTAGATCCATGCGACTTTGCTCTTCAGGATTCAGACATATGATAGATAAAGAAATACGGTCTTCTTTAATCATAATGTCACGGATCAGCTGTAGTTCCACAAGGCTTTTTCCAGTTTCAGAGTCTGTTAATGGCTGCAGTATTTCCTGAATTTGTTCCTTAGTCAGCATGGGAAGCACCTCTGTTTCCTTTCCGGTTGAGAATTCTCCGGAGTTTTTGTCTATTATAGCATTACCTGTCTCCCCATGAGTAGTCCTGACTACTCTGAGGCGTACCGAAGAATCCCCCGATAAATGCTAGTCGCAACCTTACGCTGATAGACATCATTTCCAAGTAGAGCAGATTCCTGAGGATGTGATAAGAAGCCAACTTCTACAAGTACCGCTGGTATTTTCAATGCTTTTAACAGATAAACAGTATTCACTGTCTTAGCCACACGATCCGTATTCTCCAGCGTAGTCTTCAGCTCACTCTGCACAAACTCCGCTATAGCTTTATTATCCTTGTGATTGGGGTAGTAAAAGGTCTGTGCTCCACTCCAACGATTGGAAGGGACACTGTTCATGTGAACGCTTATAAAAAGGTCTGCGCCTTTTTCTTCGATACTTCTTACTCTTTGTTTAAGATCTTCTGTCTTACGCTTAGAATAGCCTTTAGTACCTTCCTGAGCCAAATCATAATCACCTTCACGAGTCATTACTACAATAGCCCCTGCCTGCTGCAGATAATCACGCAAATAAAGCGATACCGCGAGATTAATATCTTTCTCAATTAGCCCTTCCCGGCTAACCGCTCCTCCATCAGCTCCACCATGTCCCGCATCGAGAGCAATAACTTTTCCTGACAAGGGCAGACTCCAATAATTTAGTGTTTTAGCGGTAGGCATGTCATACGCAATAATTCCGATCATTATAGCTAGCAGCATCACGCCAAGCATACTTTTTTTGATACTGCTCCATGAAATCCAGACCGAGACTTTACTCTGCTTTCGGCCAGACATAACAAAGACCCCCTCGTCCCGATAGATAATACTCATCTATATGGGACAAGAAGGTCAAATAGTACTAGCTGTTAATGATTAAGCTGTAACTTCTTGTGTCATACCTTCAATCAGAATCTGCGCAACCTCAGGCCGTGTAAATTCTGGCGGAGGACATTGGCCATCACGGAGCAAAGCACGTACCTTCGTACCCGACAATGTCATGTGATCGTCGCTAGGATGAGGGCAAGTTTTACTGGATGCCATATTCCCGCATTTTTTACAGAAGAAGCTATGTTCAAAAAATAATGGAGTAATATCAAGTTCTTCAGCACTAAAATTCGAGAAAATTTCCTGTGCTTCATAAGTGCCATAATAATCACCTACCCCAGCATGGTCACGACCGACGATGAAATGGGTACAGCCGTAATTTTTACGAACCATTGCATGGAAAATTGCTTCTCTAGGGCCTGCATAACGCATTGCCGCCGGAAAAACACCAAGGAAGGTACGATCCTCAGGATAATAGTTCTCCAAAAGCGCCAGATAGCTCTTCATCCGTACATTTGCCGGTACATCATCTGACTTCGTCTCACCAACAAGTGGATTTAGGAATAGAGCGTCTACAACCTCCATAGCGCACTTTTGAATGTACTCGTGAGCTCGGTGGACCGGATTGCGTGTTTGGAAGCCTACAACCGTTCTCCAGCCCTTTTCAGCAAATATCTTCCGCGTATCCGCAGGATCAAAATAAAATTCACCGAACTTCTCTGGCTGTGGGCGGTTCAAGACTGTAATCGGCCCTCCAACATAAGTTGCAGGACGAGCCAACAGCTTACTCACACCAGGATGTTCAGGATCTGTTGTCTTGAAGACATTTTGTGCTTCAATCGTTTGATCTACAGTATAAATACTCTCAATATCCAATAAACCGTAAATCTCGCCATCGTCTTCACCGATTAAAGAAACTTTATCCCCAATTGATAAACTGGCAGCCACATCATCTTCTACAGCCAGTGTTATTGGAATGCTCCACACTGTTCCATCTGCTAAACGCATGCTTTTTACTACTGAATGATAGTCTTGCTCATTTAAAAAGCCAGTTAATGGCGAAAATGCACCTACAGCTATAAGATCCAAATCAGATAAAGTCCAGGTATTCAAGACAATCGCCTTGCTGTCACGTGCGAGATTTAGCAATTCTTCTCTTTCAGTACCCTCTACTACACGGTTTACCAAAGCTCCGCCATGCGGACGTATTGAAGTCATCTTAGTCTCTCCTTCTATGTTCCCACAGGAATATGTCTTACTTGTGCAATCCGCACTCTGTCTTCTCTGATCCAGACCAACGGCCAGCACGCGGATCTTCACCTGGCATAACCTGACGTGTACATTGCTCACAGCCGATACTTGGATAGTTACGGTCATGTAGAGGGTTATAGATTACGTCATTTTCACGAATATAGTTCCATACATCTTCTGACGTCCAATCCGCAATAGGATTAAACTTCACTAAACCAAATTTATAATCATACTCGACCTTTTTAGCATTTGCACGGGTAGGCGCTTGATCGCGACGAATTCCAGTAATCCATGCCTCATATTGAGATAATATACGAGTCAATGGTTCAACTTTACGAATACCACAGCATTGATTTGGGTCAACCGTCCATAACGCATCACCGTATTGAAGTGCTTGCTCCTGCGTGGTGAGTTGCGGAGACACTCGTACAAACTCTAATCCGTATTTGTCTGCCATCAAATCTCTGGTTTCGTAGGTTTCCTTAAAATGATAATCTGTATCGAGATAAAAGACATCAGTAGATGGACTAACTTTGTGAAGCATATCAACAAGCACTACATCTTCGGCACCAAAGCTGCAGGCAAAAGTAATGTTAGGAAATGTTTCTACAGCCCAGCGGATAATATCCTCGGGTGAAGCACTCTCTAATTCTTCGGCCTTTATTCTGATCAAATCTTCTTTCTCGAGCAGGTTCATTAAGGTATTCCTCCATCCAAAATATTAATCGTATGAATAAATGAGGTAAAAGAAGTAATAAAACCAACTATTTCTATATGAAATAGTATATAACTTTTACTGAGGAAGTCAATGAGTTTCAACCCTCAGAATTAGTAAATGAATGCAAAAAAAGCCCATTTCTTGTTCGAAAGGGGCTGCTAAAAAAAATAAAACCCTCGACCGTAAAGGCCAAGGGTTGAATTCTTGATAAATATTAACGTTTCGAGAACTGAGGCGCACGACGTGCAGCCTTCAAGCCGTATTTCTTACGTTCCTTCATACGAGGGTCACGAGTCAGGAAGCCGGCTTTCTTAAGTGCACCGCGATATTCAGGGTCAACTTTAAGCAATGCACGGGAGATACCGTGACGAATTGCTCCAGCTTGACCGGAAATGCCGCCACCATGTGCAAGAACGATTACATCGTAGTTGCCTAGTGTTTCAGTCAGGTTCAAAGGTTGTTTTACGATCATTTTCAGTGTTTCCACACCGAAATATTCGTCCATCTCACGTTTGTTAATGACAATGCGTCCTTCACCCGGTACAAGGCGAACACGTGCTACCGAATGTTTACGACGACCTGTCCCATAGTATTGTACTTGTGCCATGAAACTGTCCTCCTCTATTCTTATCCGCGAAGTTCGTAAACTTCAGGTTTTTGTGCTGCATGTGGATGCTCGGCGCCTGCATATACTTTCAATCTCAGCTTCATGTGGTCCCCTTGACGAGTCTTAGGAATCATACCATGAACAGCGAATTCAATTACGCGTTCTGGTTTAGTATTCAGCAAAGTTTCAGCATTAGTAACTTTCAAGCCACCTGGGTGCATCGAGTGACGGTAGTATTTCTTGTTTTGCAATTTCTTACCGGTCAAGTGAATCTTCTCAGCGTTGATTACGATAACGAAATCTCCTGTATCAACGTGTGGAGTGAATTGCGGTTTGTGTTTGCCACGGATCAAAGCAGCGGCTTCGCTGGCCAAACGACCGAGTGTCTTGCCTTCGGCATCAATAATGTGCCAATTGCGTTCAACTTCGTTCGGCTTCGCCATATAGGTGGTACGCATGAATGTTTCCTCCTTGTTCTCGTACGAAAATCTTCTGTTTCGTATATCTTGTTTCTCATTGAATTACAATTATGTGAGTTAAGCAAAGCATTTTTTTGGCATTTCCTTGATCGGGGCTGTGGGATAGCCATCAAGAAAACACAACTTTTATATTACAGTATAAACATAACAAGTGCAAGTGATTTTTAAACATTCAGCCTATTATTCAGGAAGAAATTTATAGAAAAAAAGATTCACTTTCAGTCTCGTCATATTCTACACTCCACAAAGCCAACCCCTTGGCCATAGCTGTTGGACCAGCAGCAGAACGATCACATGCCGCCAATATCTCAGCAACATGATCAGCATCTATTTTACCTTCCCCCACATGGATCAAAGTCCCCATAATAATGCGAACCATATGCTGAAGAAATCCACTACCCGTTATATAAGTTTGGATCACTCCCTGATCTAATGAAGAGGGTCGGCACATGCTGCGGTCTACTTCCATATGAGCTTCAAAGATCGTTCGTACATGAGAGGCCTTAGTAGACCTCCGTGAAGCAAACGAAGTGAAGTCATGTGTCCCTAAAATATGCGTTAAGCCTTGCTGCATCGCAGGAATGTCCAACCTCACCGGATGATGAAGCTGCCAGCGCCGTTGAAACGGGTCTGGAAACCTGTTGCCGTTAATCGTGTATCGGTAAGTTTTACGCTTAGCTCCTCTACGAGAGTGAAACGTCAGCGGTACTTCCCTAGCCTCAGTAACCACGATATCTTGTGGCAGCCGGGCATTAAGCGCCAGACACCAACGTTCAAGTGGGATTCGAGAGGAGGTCGTAAAGTTAAAAGGCTGACCGTAGGCGTGTACTCCGGCATCTGTGCGACCAGAAGCAGTAATCTTAAGCTCCTCACCTGTCAGATGGAGTATCGCTTGCTCCAGCCGATCTTGAATCGTATTGCCCTGAGGCTGGGTCTGAAAGCCATCATAATTTGTTCCGTCATAATTGACCTTCATCAATAGATTACGCATTCCGTTCTCCTTTTTAAACCGTTCAGCAGAAACGTCGATCGAAGCACTGTCTGATCTTATTCAAGAGGAAGAAATGGCTTTGCCGTCCCTAGAAGGACGGCATCCATTAACACTTCACTCCATTACTTCAAAAAAAAGAGCCCCTGCGGGAGCTCCTTCAATTGAACCAAGGTGATTCCCACGGTTATTAGTACAGCAGAGTCTTGCGCCTCTGCAGCACAATAACGCTGATATTTCCCCCATCTTTACTCCAAAGAGGGCCGGATGAAAGGGAAGCATCGGAAATCAATACTTGTGATACTACGCGCGGTCTACCAATTCAAGATAAACCATAGGCGCAGCGTCCCCACGACGAGGTCCGAGTTTCAGGATACGAGTGTATCCACCTGGACGCTCTGTGTAACGAGGAGCGATGTCAGAGAACAATTTTTGAATTGCATCTTGTTCACCATCAACAGTCTCGCGGCGAACAAATGCAGCTACTTGACGACGAGCATGAAGATCGCCTTTTTTAGCTTTAGTGATCAACTTTTCAGCGATAGAACGAACTTCTTTCGCTTTAGCTTCCGTTGTTTGGATGCGCTCGTATAAAAATAGATCCGTTACCATGTCGCGAAATAACGCTTTACGCGCACTGGAATCACGGCCCAATTTTTGGTATGCCATGTGTTTTCCCTCCTTTACTGTAACAATCTGTAGTTATTCTTCTGTACGTAGTCCCAAACCAAGTTCCTCAAGCTTCTCCTGAACTTCTTCCAAAGATTTACGACCAAGGTTACGCACCTTCATCATATCTTCTTCAGTCTTCGTGGTAAGCTCTTGTACGGTATTAATACCAGCACGTTTGAGGCAGTTGTAGGAGCGGACAGAAAGATCAAGCTCTTCGATTGTCATCTCTAGCACTTTTTCTTTTTTGTCTTCTTCTTTTTCAACCATAATTTCGGCGTCTTTCGCTTCGTCCGTAAGACCTACGAACAATACGAGGTGCTCGTTCAAAATTTTGGCTCCGAGGCTTACAGCCTCTTCCGGTCTAATACTGCCATCTGTCCAAATTTCAAGCGTCAATTTGTCGTAGTTGGTCACTTGACCAACACGTGTATTGTCTATGCCGTAGTTAACGCGTGAAATAGGAGTGTAGATGGAGTCAACCGGGATAACGCCAATTGGCTGATCGTCGCGTTTGTTCCGGTCCGCTTGGACGTAGCCGCGACCACGGCCTGCAAAAATACGCATGTGAAGTCTCGCACCAGGTCCCAGCGTTGCAATGTGAAGATCCGGGTTGAGGATCTCAACATCGCTGTCCGCACGGATATCACCTGCGGTAACGATGCCTTCCCCTTCGGCATCAATCTCAAACACTTTTTCCTCGTCTGAATGAATCTTCAGGGACAAGGCTTTAAGGTTCAGAATGATCTCCGTCACATCTTCCATTACGCCTGGAACGGTCGAGAACTCATGCAGAACGCCGTCAATTTGGACCGAAGTCACTGCGGCTCCTGGAAGCGAAGAAAGCAATATCCGGCGAAGTGAATTCCCCAGAGTCGTGCCATACCCACGTTCCAACGGTTCAACTACGAATTTCCCATAGGTACCTTCATCATTAGCTTCTACGGTCTCAATCTTCGGCTTTTCGATTTCTATCACGAGTTTACCCCTCCTTCAACGTCGCTCCTATATGAAACTGTCACCCCATCAGGTGCATCATGTAGTATGCCTAAACACCTATTATTAGCAGATGCGTCAGAATTATACCACATTTACAATACTGATTTCACTATACGCGACGACGTTTCGGCGGACGGCATCCATTGTGAGGAACCGGAGTTACGTCTTTAATAAGGTTAACTTCAAGCCCTGCAGCTTGAAGGGAACGGATGGCTGCTTCGCGGCCCGCGCCCGGTCCTTTAACCATAACCTCAACCGACTTCATGCCGTGCTCCATAGCTGCTTTAGCTGCTGATTCAGCTGCCATTTGCGCTGCGAATGGAGTCGACTTACGGGAACCTTTAAATCCTTGGCCGCCGGAGCTTGCCCAGGAAATTGCATTTCCGTGAGGATCTGTGATGGTAACGATGGTGTTATTGAACGTGGAACGAATATGTGCCACGCCGGATTCGATATTTTTACGGTCGCGACGTTTGGTACGTACGACTTTTTTCGGTTTAGCCATTGTCTCTTATCCCCCCTTATTATTTCTTCTTGTTTGCTACCGTACGACGCGGGCCTTTCCGGGTACGGGCATTGGTTTTAGTACGTTGACCGCGAACAGGCAATCCACGACGGTGACGAACACCGCGGTAACAGCCGATCTCAGTAAGACGTTTAATATTCAAGGAAATTTCACGACGCAGGTCACCTTCAACCTTAACCGTTTTGTCGATCGTTTCACGCAGTTTGCTGACTTCATCTTCCGTCAAATCACGGACACGTGTATTAGCGCTAATGCCTGTTTCATTAAGAATTTTCTGAGAAGTCGTTTTACCGATTCCGAAAATATAAGTCAAGGCGATCTCAACGCGTTTGTCACGTGGCAAATCCACTCCAGCTATACGAGCCATTTTACGCTACACCCCCTTCTTAACCTTGTTTTTGTTTGTGTTTCGGATTTTCGCAAATCACCATAACAGTCCCTTTGCGGCGGATTACTTTACATTTCTCGCAAATGGGCTTTACAGAAGGTCTTACCTTCATGTTAATTACCTCCTCAAAGTTTTGCGAAGCAAAACTTTTTTCGTAGTTCCCATCTATTTACGGTAAGTTATACGACCTTTTGATAAATCATAAGGCGATAACTGCACGACCACTTTGTCTCCGGTCAAAATACGGATAAAGTGCATCCGCAATTTACCGGATACATGGGCAAGTATTTGATGACCGTTCTCAAGCTCAACCTTAAACGTTGCATTTGGCAACGGTTCAAGGACAGTACCTTCTACTTCAATGACATCTTCCTTAGCCACAGTTAGTCTCCTTTCTCATAAGCACTTATTCCGGTTGGGCCAGCATACTTCATGACTGCGTAACGCAGCTTTCCGTTTGTTACCCGCCCAGTTTCTTCCAAACTGTTCACAACCTCACTGCTGATGAAGGGTATGAGCTCAAGATGAAGAATATTCTTCTTCTTTGGCCCATCAAACTTACGTTTGTCTCCATCTGCAATGTATACAAATCTGCTATCAACAACTGCGATAACAACGGCTGCCTCTCCGGCATCTTTGCCTTTGAGAATTCTCACTAATTGACCAACCTGCGGGCTGCTCACAGTATTCAAGTGGAGATCACCTACGCATTCAGTTTTGTGAAAATTTCCATGCCGTCCGGAGTAACTGCTACTGTATGCTCAAAGTGAGCACATAGGGAGCCATCCACCGTAACGACAGTCCAGTTATCTTCCAGCGTTCTGACATGTCTCTTTCCTACGTTTACCATCGGCTCAATCGCGAGTACCATACCCGGTTTCAGACGTGGTCCGCGGTCCGCTATGCCATAATTCGGAATTTGCGGTTCTTCATGCAGTTTTGCCCCAATACCATGACCAACATACTCACGTACGACTGAGAAACCAGCCTCTTCGATGTATTGCTGGATAGCATGGGAGATTGTAAACAAGCGCACATCCGGCTTAACTAACGCCAGTCCCGCGTACAAGGAGCCTTCCGTAACGTCCAGCAAACGCTGAGCCTCTTCGGAAATGCTGCCCACACCGTAGGTCCAGGCGGAATCACCGTGATAACCGCGGTACTCTGCACCGATATCCAGCGTTACAATATCGCCTTCGATCAGTTTGCGTTTACCTGGAAATCCATGCACTAATTGTTCGTTGACTGAAGCGCAAATGCTGGCAGGAAAACCGTTGTAGCCTTTGAAAGACGGCACAGCACCTTGACTGCGAATGTATTGATCGGCGATTCTGTCGAGATCGCCCGTTGTAATGCCAGGCTCAATGGCCTCAGCAATAAGACGGTGACTCTCGGCAACAATTCGACCAGCTTCCCTCATAAAGGCAAGTTCCTGTTCGGATTTACAAATGATCATTACATTAACCCCGCAATAAAGATACGATTTCAGAAGAAACGACATTGATTTCGTTTTCCCCATTTACCTGACGCAAAAGACCTTTATTATCATAAAACGCAAGCAGCGGCGCTGTCTTATTATCATACTCATCCAGACGCTTGCCTACACTTTCTTCGTTGTCATCCGGACGTTGATACAATTCACCGCCATCAATGTCGCAAATGCCATCTTGCTTCGGCGGGTTGAAGATTAAATGGTAGGATGCTCCGCAAACTGTGCAGATACGACGTCCAGTAAGACGCGCCATCAACAGTCCACGGTCAACATTCAAGTTGATGACATGATCCAAAGAAGTATTCAAACGGCTTAGAATTTCATCCAGCGCTTCCGCTTGCGAAAGAGTTCTTGGAAAACCATCCAATAGAAATCCTTTTTCGCAATCGGACTGCTGCAGCCGTTCTTCAACTATACCAATGGTCACATCATCTGGTACAAGCAAACCTTGATCAATAAATGATTTAGCCTTCAATCCTACTGGAGTCTCTTGTTTGATTGCCAAACGGAAAGCATCTCCTGTCGAAATATGCGGAATGCCAAACTCTTTTATGATCTCAGCCGCTTGTGTTCCCTTGCCTGCCCCAGGAGGGCCCATGAATAAAATGTTCACGATTTCTCTCTCCCCCCAAAAGTTCGCCACCAAGCAAGAAACAGCACAATAGGTGCCGGGAAGAATAAAAAATTACGCTTCACCGGAACCTATCGCCTATTTATTGATGAAGCCTTTGTAATGGCGTTTGATCAATTGGCTCTCGATCTGCTTCATAGTATCCAATGCCACACCGATTACGATTAGTAGTGAAGTACCACCAATTCGAACTTCTTTAGGCAATCCAGATAAAGCACCGAAGAACATCGGCAATACAGAGATCAAAGCCAGGAACAATGCGCCGGACATAGTCAGACGAGACATTACTCTAGTCAAATATTTCTCAGTAGCTTTACCAGGACGGATACCTGGAATGTAACCACCATTCTTCTTCATGTTATCAGCCATCTGCTGAGGATTCATCTGCACGAACGTATAGAAGAACGTGAACCCGATGATCATCACTACATACAGAAGCATACCAAGTGGTGCATCAGTTGCCAAATACTTGGCAATCCATTGAGCCCAGGCATGTGTTGACCAGAAACTGGAGAGAACAACTGGGAACTGAAGCAGTGATACGGCGAAGATAACCGGAATTACACCAGCCGCATTAATTTTCAGCGGAATGTGCGTATTCTGTCCACCGTACATTTTGTTGCCGACTACGCGTTTAGCGTATTGAACAGGAATCTTCCGAATACCTTGCTGTACGAAGATAACTGCTGTAATAATCGCTACAATCACAATCAGCACAATAACGACTTTAAGAATATTCAGGAACACTTGATCCGGCTGAATAAAGCTTGAGTTAGCCGTACTCGTGATATATCCCGGGATGGCGGCGACGATTCCCGCAAAAATCAGGATCGAAATCCCGTTCCCGATTCCCTTTTCGGTAATCTGTTCACCAAGCCACATCAGGAAAGAAGTACCAGCCGTCAAGATAATGGCAACCAGTAAGTAGTCAGCAAATGTCGCATTCGGCATCATTTGAGTTCCATAAATCCGGTTAAACCCTATCGACGTAGCAAAACCTTGGATCAGGGCCAAAATCACAGTACCATAACGAGTGATTTGCGCTAGTTGTTTTTTACCGTGCTCCCCTTGTTTAGCCCATTCAGCAAACTTAGGAACAACATCCATCGACAGCAATTGCACGATGATGGATGCTGTAATGTACGGATAAATACTTATCGCAAATATCGAGAAGTTTTTGAGCGCTCCGCCCGAGAAGGTGTTCAAAAGTCCCATCAAAGCGTCACCGCTTTGATTTGCTGTTTCCAGTACATCTTTGTTCACACCAGGAACCGGTACAAACGAACCGATACGGTAGATAATCAGAATGAACAAGGTAAACAGGATCTTTTTGCGCAAATCTTCCACATGCCAGATATTCTTAAGCGTCTTGAACATTAGATCACCTCGGTTTTACCGCCGGCAGCCTCGATTTTCTCTACCGCAGATTGAGAGAACTTATTTGCTTGTACAGTCAATTTAACGGTTAACTCACCATTGCCGAGAATCTTAATGCCGCTTTTGGAATTCTTGACAACACCAGTTTCAAGCAACAACTGCGGAGTCACTTCTGTTCCTTCTGCAAAGCTATTCAGATCTTCAAGGTTCACAATCGCATACTCTTTACGGGTAGGATTGACGAAACCACGTTTAGGCAGACGACGATAGAGCGGATTTTGTCCACCCTCGAAGCCCGGACGAACACCACCGCCAGAACGTGAGTTTTGACCTTTGTGACCGCGACCGGAAGTTTTACCATTTCCGCTACTTGGTCCACGACCAACGCGATTGCGTTCTTTGCGGGAACCAGGAGCTGGAGCAAGTTCATGTAACTTCATCGTTTGCACCTCCTTATGTTTGTTAATTTATACGAGGCGATTAGCCTTCAATTTCAGTTACAGATAGCAAGTGACTCACTTTGTTGATCATTCCGCGAATTGCAGGACTGTCATTGTGAACCACTGTCGTGTTGAGTTTACGTAGGCCGAGCGTCTTAACAGTAACACGTTGTGTTTCTGGACGTCCGATTACACTACGTACGAGGGTAATTTGCAATTTTGCCATTGACGTTCCCCTCCTTAACCGCGCAATTCTTCGACAGATTTGCCGCGAAGTTTCGCGACCTCTTCAATGCGTTTCAGACGGGAAAGTCCCTCCAAAGTTGCATTGACCATGTTCATGGAATTCGAAGAACCCAGTGATTTTGTCAAAATGTCGCCAACGCCTGCCAATTCCAATACCGCACGAACTGGACCGCCAGCGATAACGCCAGTACCCTCTGATGCTGGTTTCAGCAACACGCGTCCTGCGCCGAAGTGGCCAGTAACGAGATGGGGAATCGAAGTTCCTACGATTGGAATGTGAATCAGGTTTTTCTTGGCGTCTTCAATGCCTTTACGGATGGCATCCGGAACTTCGCCGGCTTTACCGATACCAGCACCGACGTAGCCATTGCCATCGCCCACAACAACGAGTGCACTAAAGCTGAAACGGCGTCCGCCTTTTACAACTTTTGCTACACGGTTAATGTGTACAACTCTTTCTGTCAGTTCTAAACTGTTCGGATCTACACGCAAGTCGTTAACCTCCTTTTAAGAATTATTCTAGAATTCAAGACCAGCTTCACGAGCTGCGTCAGCCAATGCTTGAATTCGTCCATGGTACAAGTAACCTCCGCGGTCGAATACGACCACTGCATAGCCTTTTTCTTTAGCACGCTCAGCGACCAATTGGCCAACTTTCGCTGCAGCTTCAACGCTGCCGCCATTACCGATGTTAGCGCTCAGTTCTTTATCAAGTGTAGAAGCGGATACGATAGTAACCCCTTTAACATCATCGATCAGTTGAGCGTAGATGTGTTTTGAAGAACGGAATACGTTCAAACGTGGACGCTCAGTAGTTCCCTGGATCTTCTTACGAACACGCAGGTGTCTTTTGAGACGAGCCTTGTTTTTATCTTCTTTTGTAATCATGACTTCCCTTTCACTCCCTTCAGTTTGCCGTAAACAGCTTCACTTTAAGATGCACGGGGTATCTTACAATTAAGTTCAAACTGGTTATTTCTTCTTACCAGCTTTACCTTCTTTGCGGATGATACGCTCGCCTTCATATTTGATACCTTTACCTTTATACGGTTCTGGCTCACGAACGGAACGAATTTTAGCAGCATATGCGCCAACGCGTTCTTTATCGATACCTTTAACGATGATCTTCGTGTTCGCAGGAACTTCAAACTCAATACCTGCTTCCGGTGTAATTTCAACCGGGTGGGAGTAACCAACGTTCAGAACGACTTTATCTCCGGATTTGCTTGCACGATATCCGACCCCAACCAATTCCAGAGATTTCGAGAAACCTTCAGTCACGCCTGCTACCATGTTGTTGACAACGGAGCGGGTTGTGCCGTGAAGTGAACGATGCAATTTGTTATCCGACGGACGAACAACGGTAATTTCGTTATTTTCAACTGTAACCTTCATGTCTTTATGAAGCTCACGAGTCAAAGAACCTTTTGGACCTTTTACTGTAATAACGGCGTTGTCCAAAGTGACATCTACACCGCTAGGTACTGCGATTGGTTTACGACCAATACGAGACATGTGTTGCACCTCCTTATCTTGTGACGTTTATTACCAAATGTAGCAGACAACTTCTCCGCCAGATTTTGATTGACGAGCTTCTTTGTCGGTCATAACTCCCTTAGATGTGGAGATAATCGCGATTCCTAGACCACCGAGTACACGAGGCACTTCATTGCTCTTCGTGTATACGCGAAGGCCTGGTTTACTGATTCTTTTCAAACCAGAAATAACACGCTCTTGGTTAGGGCCGTATTTCAAGAAGATACGGATAATCCCTTGTTTGCTATCTTCAACGAATTCCGCATCGCGGATGAAACCTTCACGCTTCAAAATGTCAGCGATTTGTTTCTTCATAGTAGAAGCAGGCATTTCTACCGTTTCGTGACGCACAATGTTAGCGTTACGAATACGAGTAAGCATATCTGCAATAGGATCAGACATAGTCATGTGTGTAAACCTCCTTCCCGTTTATAAACTTCTTACCAACTTGCTTTTTTCACGCCAGGGATCTGGCCTTTATAAGCTAATTCACGGAAACAAATTCTGCAAATTTTGAACTTTTGCAGTACCGAATGTGGACGACCACAACGTTCGCAACGTGTATATGCACGTACTTTAAACTTAGGCGTACGTTGTTGTTTAACTTTCATCGAAGTTTTTGCCACTTAGCCTGACACCTCCTAAACATTTTCGGAGAAAATGGATTAACCGACTTTATTTTGCGAAAGGCATTCCCAGCTGACCCAGCAGCTCGCGGGATTCCTCGTCCGTCTTAGCAGTCGTTACAATAACGATGTCCATACCGCGGACTTTATCCACTTTGTCATATTCGATCTCGGGGAAGATCAATTGTTCTTTAAGACCAAGTGTGTAGTTACCACGGCCGTCAAAGGCTTTAGTGGAAACACCACGGAAGTCACGTACGCGTGGAAGCGTTACGTTGAACAATTTGTCCAAGAAGTAATACATACGCTCGCCGCGCAGTGTTACTTTAACCCCAATCGGCATATTTTCGCGTAGTTTGAAACCAGCGATGGATTTTTTAGCTTTAGTGATTACTGGTTTTTGACCAGCGATCAACTGCATGTCATTAACTGCAGCATCAAGTACTTTGGAGTTTTGAACAGCGTCACCCACACCCATGTTGATGACAACCTTCTCGATCTTAGGCACTTGCATAACAGTTGTATAGTTAAACTTCTGCATCAAAGCAGGTGTTATTTCGTTGAGATAACGTTCTTTCATTCTTGCTGCCATGAAGATTTAACCTCCTTTCTTAAGGGCTAGATTAGTCGATAATCTCTCCGGATCTTTTAGCAATCCGAACTTTTTTACCGTTGTCCAATACTTTGTAACCGATACGTGTTACTTTGCCGGACTTCGGATCGATGTGCATTACGTTGGACACATGAATCGAAGCTTCCTGCTCAATAATTCCACCCTGTGGATTCAGCTGGTTCGGCTTTTGGTGTTTTTTCACCATATTGACGCCTTCTACCAGAACGCGGTTTTCACGAGGATAAGCAGCGATGACACGGCCTTTTTTGCCTTTGTCTTTACCACTAATCACAAGCACCACATCATCTTTCTTCACGTGCAGTTTATTGTTATGGGATTCCAGAACTTTTTTCACTCTAGGCATTTATTACACCTCCTATAACTAACCTTCAACTTATTGGTGCTCGTGTTTATTAGATTACTTCCGGTGCCAAGGAAACGATCTTCATGTAGTCTTTATCGCGAAGTTCGCGAGCAACTGGTCCAAAGATACGTGTTCCACGAGGGCTTCTGTCGTCTTTAACAACAACAGCTGCATTTTCGTCGAATGCGATGTAAGATCCATCTTTACGACGAACGGAACGTTTCGTACGAACAACTACCGCTCTAACAACATCACCTTTTTTGACAACGCCGCCTGGTGTTGCTTGTTTAACGGAACAAACGATCAAATCACCGATTGCTGCTGTACGGCGTCCAGTACCACCCAGTACGCGGATACACATCAGTTCCTTCGCACCAGAGTTGTCAGCCACATGCAAGCGTGTAAATGGTTGAATCATTATAATTTCCTCCTTCCGGAAAAACTCTTTTGATTATCTTAGATGATAACCGCTTTTTCAACCACTTCAACTAGTCTCCAACGTTTGTCCTTGGACAACGGACGAGTTTCCATGACTTTTACGGTATCGCCAATTTTCGCAACGTTTTCCTCATCATGTGCTTTGAATTTCTTCGTAGACTTGATGCGTTTGTGGTACAAGTTATGCTTCTTATAGGTTTCAACAGCGACTACGATGGTTTTATCCATTTTATCACTGACCACTTTACCGATTAGCACTTTACGTGCATTACGTTCTTCGCTCATTAGTTAGCCTCCTTCCTGAATACGGATCTGAGATCCGTCTCACTTAACTAATCCCAAGCACTCTTTGATGGATTACGGTTTTAGCACGAGCTATTTCCTTACGCACGTCACGAATCCGAGTCGGGTTGTCCAGTTGGCCAGTTGCCAATTGGAAACGGAGATTAAAAAGTTCCTCTTTGAATCCAGCGATCTTTTGTTCAATCTCAGCAGTGGTTAAGTTGCGAAGTTCATTAGCTTTCATTTGCTTCACCACCCAATTCTTCACGTTTCACAAACTTAGTCTTAACAGGCAGCTTGTGAGCGGCAAGACGCATCGCTTCACGAGCGATTTCTTCCGACACGCCTCCGAGTTCGAACATAATCTTGCCCGGTTTAACTACGGCTACCCATTTCTCAACGTTACCTTTACCACTACCCATACGAACCTCGAGAGGCTTTTGAGTAATAGGCTTATCTGGGAAAATCTTGATCCAAACTTGACCGCCACGTTTGATATAACGTGTCATTGCGATACGAGCAGCTTCGATCTGACGGTTAGTGATCCAAGATGGTTCCATTGCAACCAGGCCGAATTCGCCGAAGTTCAATTCAGTACCACCCTTTGCCATACCCTTCATGTGTCCGCGTTGTTGCTTGCGGTGTTTTACGCGTTTTGGTACCAACATGATTAGTTGCCTCCTTCCTGAGCAGCTTGTTTCTTAGCTGGGGGAAGAACTTCTCCACGGTAGATCCATACTTTTACGCCGATAAGACCGTAAGTTGTATGTGCTTCAGCCGTTCCGTAATCGATATCGGCACGAAGCGTATGAAGTGGAACTGTTCCTTCGCTATAACCTTCTGAACGAGCAATCTCAGCTCCGCCAAGACGTCCGCCTACTTGAGTTTTAATCCCTTTTGCGCCAGAACGCATTGTTCTTTGAATCGCTTGTTTGAGTGCACGACGGAACGATACACGACGTTCCAATTGTTGAGCAATGCTCTCAGCTACAAGAATTGCATCCAATTCAGGGTGCTTGATTTCATTGATGTTGATGTGTACTTTTTTGCCACCAGCGATTGCTGTAACTGCGCTGCGAAGTACTTCTACTTCTGCTCCGCCCTTACCAATAACCATACCTGGTTTAGCAGTGTGAATTGTAACGTTCACGCGGTTAGCCGCTCTTTCGATCTCGATATGGGAAACAGCGGAATCCTTCAACTTACCTTTAAGGTATTCCCGGATTTTGACGTCTTCCATCAGAAGAGTACCGAAATCTTTTCCTGCATACCATTTAGATTCCCAATCGCGAATGATCCCGATCCGGAGTCCGATTGGATTTACCTTTTGACCCACGTGTTATCCCTCCTTATTTCTCAGATACCACCAGTGTAATGTGGCTCGTGCGTTTATTGATCCGACTTGCGCGGCCCATGGCGCGCGGACGGAAACGTTTCATAGTAGGTCCTTGGTTAACGAAAACCTCGCTAACGAACAAACTGTTCACGTCCAAAGAATAGTTATGCTCAGCATTCGCAATTGCCGAATTAAGCAACTTCTCAACGACCGGAGAAGCGGATTTCGGAGTGTGGCGAAGAATAGCAATTGCTTCCCCCACTTGCTTACCACGAATCAAGTCAACAACCAGTTTCGCTTTACGAGCGGAAATCCGCACCGATCTTGCATGTGCTTTTGCTTCCATTGTTTAACCTCCTTTCAAACAGAGACCTTATTATTATCTTCTTGTTTTCTTATCGTCACCCGCGTGGCCTTTGTAAGTACGTGTTGGCGCGAACTCGCCCAACTTGTGACCTACCATATCTTCTGTTACGTATACAGGCACGTGTTTACGGCCGTCATATACACCAAACGTATGTCCGATAAACTGAGGGAAAATGGTTGAGCGACGGGACCAAGTTTTAACTACAACCTTTTTTTCAGCCTCGTTCAGTTCCTCAACTTTTTTAAGCAGGTAGCCATCGATAAACGGCCCCTTCTTTAAACTGCGACCCATGTGTGAATCCTCCCTTCATCCGGTTCTTCAAACCGCGAATCGACGCTTCGCGCTTTATTAACTTGCCAGAAGCGTCTTATTTTGTGCGGCGGCGAACGATATATTTATCAGATGCCTTGTTTTTCTTACGCGTTTTGTAACCAAGGGTTGGTTTACCCCATGGAGACATAGGCGATTTACGTCCGATTGGAGCGCGGCCTTCACCACCACCGTGTGGGTGATCGTTCGGGTTCATTACTACACCGCGTACTTCAGGGCGACGGCCCAGCCAGCGACTACGTCCAGCTTTACCGATTTTGATCAATTCATGATCTTCGTTACCTACGGAACCGATAGTTGCACGGCATACGCTAAGGATCTTACGAACCTCACCGGATGACAAACGAACGGAACAGTACTTTTCTTCTTTACCAAGCAATTGAGCTTCTGTACCAGCAGCACGAACCAATTGTCCGCCTTTACCTGGTTTCAACTCAATGTTGTGGATAACTGTACCCACTGGGATGTTCTCCAGTGCAAGACTGTTACCAATTTTGATGTCGGCTGTTGGGCCGGACTCTACTTTATCTCCAACTTTTAGGCCTTTAGGAGCGATGATATAACGTTTCTCTCCATCAGCATAGTGGATCAAAGCAATATTAGATGTACGGTTCGGGTCATACTCGATTGTAGCAACGCTACCTGGTATGCCGTCTTTAGTCCGTTTGAAGTCGATAATACGGTATTTACGTTTGTGTCCGCCGCCATGGTGACGAACCGTAATTTTACCTTGGTTGTTGCGTCCCGCATGTTTGAACAGCGGAGAAAGCAACGATTTCTCTGGCTGGTTTGTTGTGATTTCTTCAAACGTAGACACAGACATATGGCGTCTTGCCGGAGAGGTCGGTTTGTACTTTTTGATTGGCACTATAGTTTCCTCCTTACTTTAAGAGTATTATTCTACCGCTTCAAAAAATTCAAGCGGTTTGCTGTCCGGGCTAAGCTTAACGATGGCTTTTTTCCACTCTGGAGTGTAACCAGAATATTTACCATAACGTTTCAGTTTGCCAGGCACGCGCATTGTGTTCACATTAGTTACTTTTACTTTGAAAATAGCCTCGACAGCTTTTTTGATTTCGGTTTTGTTAGCACGGATATCCACTTCAAAAGCGTATTTCATTTCGCTCATGTAGTCGGAAGTACGTTCCGTAATCACCGGACGTTTGATAATATCACGAGGATCTTTCATTACGCGAACACCTCCTCTACCTTCAGAACTGCTTCTTTAGTGATGATCAGTTTGTCGTACGTCAGTACGTCAAGAACATTAATGCCGTCAGCCGCTACGAATTTCACCCCAGGGATGTTACGAGCGGAAAGTGCTACGTTATCATCATAGCTAGTAGCTACGATCAAAGCTTTGCGTTCCACTTTCAGGTTGTTCAAGATTGCTGCGAATTCTTTCGTCTTCGGAGCATTCATTGTCAAGCTATCCAATACGATAATGTCATTCTCGAGTACTTTCGAGGACAAAGCGGATTTGATCGCCAAACGACGAACCTTCTTAGGCAATTTCCAGGAATAGCTACGTGGTGTTGGTCCGAAGACAACGCCGCCGCCTTTCCATTGTGGAGAACGAATGGATCCTTGACGAGCGCGACCTGTACCTTTTTGTTTCCAAGGCTTACGTCCACCGCCACGAACTTCAGAACGTCCTTTTACTTTGTGTGTACCACGACGAAGGGAAGCTCTTTGCATAAGCGCAGCTTCGTGTAGAACGTGCTCATTCGGTTCAATACCGAATACTGTATCGCTCAGTTCTACTTCACCAACTTCGTTGCCACTAATATTAAAAAGTGTTACTTTTGGCATTTCATGTTCCTCCTTTCTTAGGTAATTATTTCTTAACGGTTTGTTTAACTTTCACGAAGCTGTTTTTAGGACCTGGGATAGCGCCTTTAACCAGCAACACGTTACGTTCAACGTCAACCTTGATGATTTCAAGCTTTTGAACCGTGATAGTCGTGTGACCCATATGTCCTGGGAGGCGTTTGCCCTTCGGAACACGGTTAGCTTGGATAGAACCCATGGAACCCGGTCTTCTGTGGTAACGCGATCCGTGTGCCATTGGTCCGCGGCTTTGTCCCCAACGTTTGATATTACCTTGGAAACCTTTACCTTTAGATGTGCCAGTTACGTCAACAAATTCGCCCTCAGCAAAAATATCAGCCTTCAGTTCTTGTCCAACCTCGAGAGACCCGAGGTCAACACCGCGAATTTCACGAACGTAGCGCTTAGGTGTTGCATTTGCCTTTTTGGCGTGACCTTGTTCAGGCTTATTGGAGCGACTTTCTTTTTTATCAGAAAAGCCCAATTGCACTGCTTCATATCCGTCGATATTCAGGTCTTTCTTTTGCAGTACTACACAAGGGCCTGCTTCGATAACAGTAACAGGAATTACGTTACCTTCTGGAGTAAACACTTGAGTCATACCGAGTTTTTTTCCTAAGATACCTTTCAATGTTGACACCTCTTTTCTTTTCCTAAGTTGCTAAAAATAGAATTACAATTTGATTTCGATATCTACACCGGACGGTAGATCCAAGCGCATCAAGGCATCCACAGTTTGTGGTGTTGGGTTCACAATATCGATCAAACGTTTGTGAGTCCGTTGTTCAAACTGTTCACGGGAATCCTTGTACTTGTGTACCGCACGGAGAATAGTAATGATTTGCTTCTCAGTTGGCAACGGAATCGGTCCAGATACACCAGCACCCGAACGTTTTGCAGTTTCAACGATTTTCTCTGCGGATTGATCAAGAATTCTGTGGTCGTATGCTTTCAAGCGAATACGAATTTTTTGCTTTGCCATTTTAGTCCCTCCTTCTATCGCCCAATTTATTATCGGACATACTCCGTGAAAATTTTCTGACGTCGACCTCATGGCAAAGGGGCCGGGTGTGTCAGTAACCTCTCACATCATCGCAACGTCTCAGAACAACATTTATTATTATATATAATAGGCAGCAGTATTGCAAGCTAAAATAACAAAACAACGCATATTTTTTTCATGCGTTGCTTTATTACTATTATATAGGTTAAAGATTCGCAGTGGCAGACTTAAAAATCTCAGCTGACTCCGCAGTCTGTGCTGTTGCTGACCCAATTCCCTCTATTGTCTGAATCAATGTTTTTATTTCTTCTTCTACTATAACAATCTCTTGTGTGCTACTCCTCATCGCCTCTACAATTTCGGAAAACAAAAGACTAGTCTCAACGGATTGATATCTCCCACTTTTGGTTAGCTCTTGTACCTTACGTATCTCCTCAACGACCTGTTGTGTGAGACTTCCCGATTTATAAGTCAGCTCTACGATCTGAATTACAGTATTCTTCGTATCCTCTGCCAACCGACTAACTTCTTGAGCAACTACACTAAACCCTCTACCATGCACTCCGGCTCTAGCGGCTTCTATCGTTGCATTAAGTGAAAGAATTTTAGTTTGATCTGCAATATCTTTAACTGAGTTTACGATTTTTTGAATTTGTTTAGAGGAATTGCTTAATTCGTAGACTGAATGTTCCATTTCACTAGTACTTTGATAAATAAGATTAATCTGTCCTGTTAAGCTATCCAAATGCTCATGTCCATCTGTAGCCAACCCCTGCGACTCTACAGCGGATGTAGCTGTACGTTGGAATGTTCTACTCACTTCATTGCTACTGGCTACTAGCTGCTTCACAGCGGCATTTGTATCGATACTAAAATCTATTAATTCGCTGCTGAATTCAGCAATTTTCTGCTTTAATTCATTTTTAACCAAAAGGTATTGCTGTTCCTTCTCTTTGACGTTCTCCTTCTCGTATTCCTCTAGGACAAGTTGTTGTTCAAGGTTAAGCAGCTTAGTTACGGTCTTAACTACATGTAGACGCGTATTGTCATCATGTGTCTCATTATAGATAACTTGTATAAAAACGTTCTGAAGATTTTGAAAAGCAGATAAGTACCATTTAGGCTCAAGTCCTACTCTTTTATGAATATTAGCAATCTTCATTCGCTTTGCTATGTATTCTTCATCAACTTTGCCATCAAAAATTTCAATGATATGCTCGCGGAGTGTTGTTTTCAACCTCTCGATACTACTATGCTCCAATATAATGGCTTCGAGTTTATCCACACCTAATACCGAATTATAAAATTGATCAATGATATAGTCTATATTTTTTTCAACGCTAGGCTTCACCCTACGTAATAAGTTCAAATCTGATTCAGATAGATCAATCATTCTCATTTGCTCATTGAGTTCGTCATAACCCTCAAGAGTATGAAAAAAATCTTCAGTACGCTTAGTCTGGTGTTTATGTTCTATCAAATTAGGGGTGTGAGAATCCTCGTTATTATTACGTGATGTTATAGCATGCATGAATGAAAAAGGACATTTTCCCATGTTATCACTCTCCCCTCAATTACTATTTTTTTACAATATTACCTTCCTTTCATTTTACTCTATGATTATTAAAATTGTAAATAATTTATCGTTGAATTTTGTTGAATTTTGTAGAATTATTCGAAATTTCATACTTATTTTATCGTATATTGTCGAATTTAGAATGGTTTATCCTATAAAATAACAAAAAGCCCCGGATTCTCCGCAAGAAGAATCCGGGGCACTATGATTCAGAGTCTACCCGCAGATAGAAACGAATTTATTTTTGGATGGAAGCTACGCTACCTGCTCCAACTGTACGTCCACCTTCGCGAATGGAGAATTTAGTACCTTCTTCAATAGCGATAGGGGAGATCAAAGCAACAGTTACAGTGATGTTGTCACCAGGCATAACCATTTCAGTACCTTCTGGCAAGTTGATAATGCCAGTTACGTCAGTTGTACGGAAGTAGAACTGTGGACGGTAACCAGTGAAGAATGGTTTGTGACGTCCTCCTTCTTCTTTAGTCAAAACGTAGATTTGAGCAGTGAACTCAGTGTGTGGTTTAACAGAGTTCGGTTTAGCCAATACTTGGCCACGCTCGATCATAGTACGGTCTACACCACGAAGCAAAGCTCCGATGTTGTCGCCCGCTTGAGCGGAATCCAGCAATTTACGGAACATTTCTACGCCCGTAACTACGGATTTCTTAGTTTCTTCGTGAATACCAACGATTTCGATTTCTTCTCCGACTTTAACTGTTCCGCGTTCTACGCGACCAGTTGCCACAGTACCGCGGCCAGTGATGGAGAATACATCTTCGACAGGCATCAAGAATGGTTTGTCAGTTTGACGCTCTGGAAGTGGAATGTACTCGTCGATTGTTTCGAACATTTCAACAATCTTCTTAGCATATTCGCCTTCTGGGTTTTGAAGAGCTTCACGAGCAGAACCACGAATGATTGGAGTGTCGTCGCCTGGGAAGTCATACTCGCTCAGCAAGTCACGAACTTCCATTTCAACCAATTCCAACAACTCTTCGTCTTCAACCATGTCGCATTTGTTCAAGAAAACAACGATGTATGGAACACCTACTTGACGGGACAACAGGATGTGCTCGCGAGTTTGTGGCATAGGACCATCAGCTGCGGATACAACCAGGATAGCTCCGTCCATTTGCGCTGCGCCAGTGATCATGTTTTTAACATAGTCGGCGTGACCAGGGCAGTCTACGTGAGCGTAGTGACGGTTAGGAGTTTCATATTCAACGTGGGAAGTGGAGATTGTGATACCACGTTCGCGCTCTTCAGGAGCTTTGTCGATTTGATCGAATGCGATAGCTGCGCCACCGTAAGTTTTGGACAATACAGTAGTGATTGCAGCAGTCAGAGTCGTTTTACCATGGTCGACGTGACCAATAGTACCGATGTTAACGTGCGGTTTGTTACGTTCAAACTTTGCCTTTGCCATTTGAACAGTTCCTCCTTAATGTGGGGTTCCTTATATTTGAGCCGCCCGCATATATGTTTATCTTAGATGACTGAGTAATTATACTCGGACGGCAAGTTAAAACTAGTAATTATTCTCCGCCTTTGTTCTTAGCAGCGATCTCTTCCGCAATGGATTTAGGAACTTCTTCATAGTGAGAAAGCTCCATTGAGAATACGCCACGTCCTTGAGTACCAGAACGAAGAGTTGTAGAGTATCCGAACATTTCGGAAAGAGGCACCTTAGCACGGATAATTTGCGCTCCACCACGGGAATCCATACCTTCGATACGGCCACGGCGGGAGTTCAGCATACCCATAACATCACCCATATATTCCTCAGGAACAGTTACTTCTACTTTCATGATTGGCTCAAGCAGGACAGGTTTACACTTGTCTTTAGCTGCTTTAAGCGCCATCGAGCCGGCAATTTTAAATGCCATTTCGTTGGAATCGACATCATGGTAAGAACCATCAACGATGGTAGCTTTAACGTCTACAAGCGGGAAGCCTGCAAGTACGCCGTTTTTCATTTGTTCTTCGATACCCGCAAGTGCAGGAGCGATGTACTCTCTAGGAACCGAGCCACCGACAACTTTACTTTCGAATTTGCTACCAGTACCTGGCTCGAGGGGTTCAAATTCAACCCACACGTGACCGTATTGACCACGACCACCAGATTGGCGTACAAATTTACCTTCGACGCGAGCAGGTGCCTTGAACGTTTCGCGGTAAGCAACCTGTGGTTTACCCACATTGGTTTCTACTTTGAACTCACGACGCATACGGTCGATGATGATGTCCAAGTGAAGTTCACCCATACCAGCCAGGATAGTTTGGCCTGTTTCTTCATCAGTATGAGCACGAAGAGTTGGATCCTCTTCAGTCAACTTACCGAGAGCAACGCCCAATTTATCTTGGTCAGCTTTTGTTTTTGGTTCAACAGCGATTTCGATAACTGGATCAGGGAAGTTCATTGATTCCAGAATTACTGGATGCTTCTCATCACACAGTGTATCACCTGTACTGGTGTCTTTCAAACCAACTGCTGCAGCGATGTCGCCAGAATACACGATGGAAATCTCTTGACGGCTGTTAGCATGCATTTGAAGGATACGACCAATACGTTCACGCTTGTTCTTAGTAGCATTAACTACGTAAGATCCGGACTCTAGAATACCAGAGTATACACGGAAGAACGTAAGTTTACCTACATAAGGGTCAGTCATGATTTTAAATGCCAAAGCTGCAAACGGTTCTTCATCCGAAGAATGACGAACTGCTTCAGTTCCATCATCAAGATGTCCAGTGATAGCTGGAACGTCAAGAGGAGATGGCAAGTAATCAACAACAGCATCCAGCATAAGCTGAATCCCTTTGTTACGGTAGGAGGATCCAACAATTACAGGGAACAATTTAACTTCAACTACGCCTTTGCGCAGTGCAGCTTTAATTTCCGGAACTGTAATTTCTTCGCCTTCCAGGTACTTCATAGTCAGATCTTCATCAAGTTCAGCAACTTTCTCGATCAACTCGAGACGCAGCTCCTCAACTTTGGCCAAATATTCTTCCGGAATATCCGTTACTTCGATGTTTTGGCCTAGATCATCTCTGAACATGTGTGCTTTTTGCTCAACAAGGTCGATAATACCAGTGAAATCACTTTCTGCACCAATTGGCAATTGAATAGCAACTGCATTGGCTTGAAGGCGATCACGCATAGTTTCGATTACGTTAAGGAAATCCGCACCGATAATGTCCATTTTGTTCACATATGCAATACGTGGAACGTTATAACGGTCAGCCTGTCTCCATACGGTTTCAGACTGAGGCTCAACGCCCTCTTTTGCACTAAATACACCTACTGCCCCATCCAATACACGCAGGGAACGTTCAACTTCAACAGTGAAGTCAACGTGTCCTGGGGTATCAATGATATTGATGCGGTGACCTTTCCACGCAGCAGTCGTAGCAGCGGACGTAATCGTGATTCCGCGCTCTTGTTCTTGCTCCATCCAGTCCATTGTAGCAGCACCCTCGTGAACTTCACCGATTTTGTGCGTACGGCCTGTATAGAAAAGAATCCGCTCTGTGGTAGTTGTTTTACCAGCATCAATATGCGCCATGATCCCGATATTACGTGTATTTTTTAAGGAGAACTCTCTAGCCATGAAATGGATCTCCCTTCAAAATATAAGTTATTTGAATGACCTTAATCCTACCAACGGTAGTGAGCGAACGCTTTGTTTGCTTCAGCCATTTTGTGTGTATCTTCGCGTTTCTTAACAGAAGCGCCTGTGTTGTTGGAAGCGTCGATGATCTCAGCCGCCAAACGCTCTTCCATCGTCTTCTCACCGCGGTTGCGAGAGTAGTTTACGAGCCAACGTAATCCCAGAGCAGTACGTCTCTCTGGTTTAACCTCGATAGGTACTTGATAGTTAGCACCACCGACACGACGAGCTTTGACTTCCAAAACCGGCATGATATTCTTGATGGCAGCTTCGAAAACTTCCATCGGATCTTTACCCGTACGTTCTTCAATCAATTTGAATGAATTGTACAGAATGCTTTGAGCGACACCTCTTTTACCACCCAGCATAATGCGGTTAATCAAACGAGTAACCAACTTGCTATTATACAACGGATCTGGCAATACGTCTCTCTTAGTAACTGGACCTTTGCGTGGCATGGATATCCCCCTTTCTTAAATGTTTATTATTCTAGAATTTTTTCTTATTTCTTAGCTTTAGGACGTTTAGCACCGTATTTAGAACGAGCTTGCATCCGGTTAGCTACACCTGCTGTATCCAATGCACCACGAACGATATGGTAACGAACCCCTGCAAGGTCCTTTACTTTACCTCCGCGAAGTAATACAACACTGTGCTCTTGTAAGTTATGTCCGATACCCGGGATATAAGCTGTTACCTCGAGACGGTTCGTCAAACGAACACGGGCATATTTACGAAGCGCTGAGTTTGGTTTACGTGGAGTCATAGTACCAACACGAGTGCACACACCGCGTTTTTGCGGAGCGCTCAAATTTGTAGCCTCACGCTTGAGGGCGTTATACCCTTTTTGAAGAGCGGGAGATTTAGATTTTTCGATTTTGGCTTGACGGCCTTTACGAACCAATTGGTTAATTGTTGGCATGTTGTTGCCACCCCCTTCCTGAAATGATAGCCGATTTAAGAACTCTAAGCCCACAGACCCAGGCGGTTCATAAAAAGACAAATGAAAAGTTCTTGCCGCTGGAGTTCACCCCAGTACAAAAACATTTCCGTAGCTATTGTTTTAAGACGGCTGCCATCGCAGCGCCAACTTCTATTCCGCAGGCCTTGCCCAAATTCAGCATCGTATCCACGTATGTGATCTTAACACCTTGTTTGTTACAAAGCATAACTATCCTGGAAGTAAGCCTTTGATCTCCGTCCTCTGCCACATAGACTTCTGCAGCTTGGCCCAACTCTACCGCCTTGACGGTTTGTTTGGTACCGATCTTGACCTGAGCATCCTGTAGTCCTCTATCATCAGTCACAATCATTACCTCCAATGAACAAGGATAACATGGCTACTCACGCACCTTAGACATTTTAGCATTATCAATAGATGGTGTCAAGAAATTCAGCAATAATTTTTATGAATATTATACACAGCAGATATTCGTGTCACACCTATGATTAGGTATGACACGAGTTCACTACCATGTTTGCTAATTTATTCAGCAGGAACCGGCTCTAAAGATTCAAGCGCGCTTTCTGCATTTGGATCACTTAGCTTAACATTACGGTAACGATTCATACCAGTACCTGCAGGAATCAACTTACCGATAATAACATTTTCTTTGAGTCCAAGCAACTTATCTACTTTGCCTTTGATAGCAGCGTCTGTTAAGACACGAGTAGTTTCTTGGAAAGATGCAGCGGATAAGAAGGAATCTGTCTCAAGAGATGCCTTGGTAATACCGAGTAAGACCGGTTTAGCAACTGCAGGCTCTTTACCTGACAAGATGGCTTCCTTATTAGCAGCTTCATATTCATGAATATCCGCAAACGCGCCTGGTAACAGACTTGTGTCACCTGCATCAATGATACGGATCTTCCGAAGCATTTGTTTGATCATAACTTCAATGTGCTTATCATTGATCTCAACGCCCTGGTTACGATATACACGCTGAACTTCTTGCAGAATGTAGTTTTGTACCCCACGGATCCCTTTGATTCGCAGCATTTCTTTAGGGTCAATCGAACCGTCTGTCAACTCATCGCCGGCTTCAATTTCTTGGCCTTCGCTGACACGTAGACGTGATCCATAAGTAATGGAATAAGTCTTGGATTCTGCTTCACCTTGAACCTCGATTTCACGACGATCCTTAGTTTCACGGATTTCCTTGATTACACCATCGATCTCACTGATTGTAGCCTGACCTTTAGGGTTACGGGCTTCAAACAACTCTTGAATACGCGGCAAACCTTGCGTGATGTCATCACCGGCAACACCGCCGGTATGGAACGTACGCATTGTAAGCTGGGTTCCTGGTTCACCGATAGATTGTGCAGCGATAATACCAACCGCTTCACCGATCTCAACGTGTTTACCAGTTGCCAAGTTACGACCGTAACATTTCTTACAAACACCATGACGAGCACGGCAGCTTAGTACAGAGCGGATTTGTAGCTTAGTTACACCAGCGTCTACGATTGCTTCCGCTTTATCGGAGTCAATCAAATCGTTGCGGTGAACAATGATTTCGCCTGTTTCCGGATGACGAACAGTCTCGAAGCAGTAACGACCTTCAATACGGTCATACAGATCCTCAATAACCTCTTTACCATCCTGAATACGACTAACTGTAAATCCTTTATCCGTTCCACAATCTTCCTCACGGACGATAACGTCCTGAGCTACGTCAACGAGACGACGAGTCAAGTAACCGGAGTCAGCAGTACGAAGTGCGGTATCGGCAAGACCTTTACGCGCTCCGTGAGTGGAGATAAAGTACTCCAAGACCGTAAGACCTTCACGGAAGTTCGCTTTAATTGGCAATTCGAAAATCCGACCCGAAGGTGTTGCCATCAGACCACGCATACCACCCAGCTGAGTGATCTGCGATTTGTTACCCCGCGCTTTGGAGTCAACCATGAGCATGATTGAGTTGAAACGGTCCATCGATTTAAGCAGGATGTTCGTAAGATCATCCTTCGTCTTCGACCAGATCTCAATAACGCGGTCGTACCGTTCGTCATTAGTGATCAGACCACGGCGATATTGGTTAGCAACCACATCTACCTTAGCTTCGGACTCTTTCAGGATCGTAACTTTCTCCTCAGGCACGATAACATCCGACACAGCAACGGTAACACCGGAACGTGTGGAGTAAGTAAAGCCGAGTTGTTTAATTTTATCCAAAATCATAGAGGTTTTGGTTGTATGATAAGTTTCAAAACAACGTGCGATAATCAGACCCAGGTATTCTTTACCTACAGCGCTGGCTTCAGGAGCGGATTCAATCAGCTCGCGAATATCTGCGCCCTTTTCATAGATAAAGTATTTCTCTGGCGTGCCATGCAGCAAGTTAGTCTTAGTCGCTTCATTGATATAAGGGAAACTACTTGGGTAAATTTCATTAAAGATAATCTTACCGATCGTAGTAATCAACATTGCACCTTGTTGTTTTTCCGTAAAGCAAGTCTTACCTAGTGCTTTAACTGGAATAGCTACACGAGCATGAAGACCTGCAGTTCCGCGTTGGTAAGCTGATACAGCTTCATTTACGGTACGCAGAATCATACCTGATCCTTTTTCTTCCTTGTTGTCCATGGTCAGGTAGAAAGTACCAAGGACCATATCCTGGGAAGGTGTTACAACCGGTTTTCCGTCTTTAGGGTTCAAGATATTACCGGATGCAAGCATGAGAATACGTGCTTCCGCTTGAGCTTCTGCTGACAGAGGAACGTGCACCGCCATTTGGTCACCGTCAAAGTCGGCGTTATAAGCCGTACATACGAGTGGGTGAAGACGAATAGCATGACCTTCCACCAAAATCGGTTCAAAAGCTTGGATACCGAGACGGTGAAGTGTTGGTGCGCGGTTTAGAAGTACTGGGTGCTCTCTGATTACTTCTTCAAGTACATCCCACACTTCAGGACTTACACGCTCAACTTTACGTTTTGCGCTCTTTATGTTGTGGGCTAGGCCCTTATTAACCAATTCCTTCATGACAAAAGGCTTGAACAATTCTAGCGCCATTTTCTTAGGGAGTCCGCACTGATACATCTTGAGGTACGGTCCTACAACGATAACGGAACGACCAGAGTAGTCAACCCGTTTACCGAGCAAGTTCTGACGGAAACGTCCTTGTTTACCTTTCAGCATGTGGCTGAGAGATTTCAATGGACGGTTACCAGGACCCGTTACCGGACGTCCTCTACGGCCGTTATCGATGAGAGCATCGACAGCTTCCTGTAGCATCCGTTTCTCGTTCTGCACGATAATGTCAGGCGCACCAAGATCCAACAGTCTTTTCAGACGGTTGTTCCGGTTAATAACACGACGATAAAGATCGTTCAAATCAGACGTAGCAAAACGGCCACCATCCAATTGAACCATCGGACGAAGCTCCGGAGGAATAACCGGAAGAACATCCATGATCATCCAATCAGGTTTGTTGCCTGAGTTACGGAATGCTTCAATGACTTCCAGACGTTTGATCGCCCGGTTACGACGTTGGCCTTGGGCCGTACGCAGTTCTTCTTTGAGGAATTCCAGCTCTTTTTCGATGTCGATGTCTTGAAGAAGCTTCTTAACAGCTTCAGCACCCATGCCCGCTTGGAATCCGTAACCGTATTTTTCACGGTAGCTACGATATTCTTTCTCGGATAGAAGTTGTTTCTTTTCCAGTGGTGTTTCACCTGGGTCAGTTACAACATACGAAGCGAAGTAGATAATCTCTTCAAGTGATCTTGGAGACATATCTAGTGCCAAACCCATACGGCTTGGGATACCTTTGAAGTACCAGATATGAGATACCGGAGCAGCCAATTCAATGTGACCCATACGTTCACGACGAACTTTAGCACGAGTAACTTCAACGCCACAACGGTCGCAGACTACGCCCTTATAACGGACACGTTTGTATTTACCGCAATGACATTCCCAGTCTTTTTGCGGTCCAAAGATACGCTCACAGAAAAGACCCTCTTTTTCCGGTTTCAATGTACGATAGTTAATGGTTTCCGGTTTCTTAACTTCTCCGCGGGACCATGAACGAATCTTCTCCGGAGAAGCGAGTCCGATTTTCATAAATTCAAAATTGTTAACGTCCAACAAGGAGCAACCCTCCTTAACCTAATCCTGATTTAGTACCGCTTTGCCCTCCTCTGACTGTTACATCAAAAGAGGGCGCGGTCCTTTATAAAATGGAACTCAAAAGCTCCAACGTGATTATTCTACTCCGACTTCTGCGCCTTCTAAATTGAGGCTCAGCTTGTCGCCTGACGTCTCGTCCTCATCGTCCAATTCTCTCATTTCAATTTCCTGCTCGTCACCGCTAAGAATCTTAACATCCATACCCAGGGACTGCAGTTCTTTGATCAATACCTTGAACGACTCAGGAACACCTGGTTCCGGTACATTTTCACCTTTGACAATGGATTCGTACGTCTTCACGCGACCAACCACGTCATCGGATTTTACAGTCAAAATTTCTTGCAATGTATATGCAGCACCGTAAGCTTCAAGCGCCCACACTTCCATCTCCCCGAAACGCTGTCCACCAAACTGAGCTTTACCACCCAGTGGCTGTTGCGTAACTAGTGAGTAAGGTCCTGTTGAACGGGCGTGAATCTTATCATCAACCATGTGCGCCAGTTTGATCATATGCATGACGCCGACAGTAACTTCACGTTCGAAGCGTTCACCTGTACGACCATCGTACAATACAGTCTTACCATTACGCTGCATACCAGCTTCTTCCATCGTATCAAATACGTCGTACTCACGTGCTCCGTCGAATACCGGCGTTGCAATGTGAATTCCCAGACGCAATGCGGCCATACCAATATGGACCTCAAGCACCTGTCCGATGTTCATACGAGAAGGAACGCCTAGAGGGTTAAGAACGACCTGTACTGGCGTACCGTCCGGAAGGAACGGCATATCTTCTTCTGGCAGGATACGAGCAACGACACCCTTGTTACCGTGACGTCCGGCCATTTTGTCACCTTCAGAAATCTTACGTTTCTGAGCGATGTACACACGAACCAATTGATTTACGCCAGGAGGCAGCTCATCGCCGTTCTCGCGTGTAAATACTTTAACGTCAACGATAATACCATCACTACCGTGAGGAACGCGTAAAGAGGTATCCCTTACTTCACGAGCCTTCTCACCAAAGATAGCGTGTAGGAGACGCTCTTCTGCAGTCAATTCAGTTACACCCTTAGGAGTAACCTTACCAACTAGAATGTCACCAGCACTGATTTCCGCACCGATGCGGATAATTCCACGCTCATCAAGATTGCGCAGAGCTTCTTCGCCCACGTTTGGAATATCACGTGTGATTTCTTCAGGTCCCAGTTTAGTGTCACGAGCTTCGGATTCGTATTCCTCGATATGAATCGAAGTGTATACATCTTCCTTAACTAGCTTTTCACTTAACAGGATCGCATCCTCGTAGTTGTAACCTTCCCAAGTCATGAACGCAACGACTACGTTACGACCAAGAGCAAGTTCGCCCATTTCTGTAGAAGGACCGTCCGCCAGGATGTCACCCTTCTTAACAATATCCCCTCTTTTAGCTAGAGGACGTTGGTTAATACAGGTACCTTGGTTAGAACGCATAAATTTGTGTAATTTATATTTAACGATATCGCCTTTAACTTCTTTGCCTTCGACAGTTTCAACCCGGCGCAGCCAAATTTCATTAGCTGAAGAGCGTTCGATAATACCGTCATATTTAGAAACAACACATACGCCAGAATCCTTAGCGGATTTATGTTCCATCCCTGTTCCGACGAGCGGAGCTTTAGGAATTAGAAGTGGAACGGCTTGACGCTGCATGTTAGATCCCATCAGAGCGCGGTTGGAGTCATCGTTCTCAAGGAACGGAATGAGCGCCGTAGCGACGGATACGACCTGTTTAGGCGAAACGTCCATGTAATCTACACGATTACTTGGCATTGTTGTAATGTTGTCAGAGTCTTTATTGTAACGAACGATTACCATGTCTTCCTTAAAGGAGCCATCTTCATCGATCAATACGTTAGCCTGAGCAACTACATAATTATCTTCCTCATCAGCAGTCAGATAATCGATTTGTTCAGTTACCTTACCTGTCTTTGGATCTACCCAACGATACGGAGCTTCGATAAAGCCGTATTCGTTGATACGAGCAAAGGTGGACAAGGAGTTGATCAATCCAATGTTCGGACCTTCCGGTGTTTCAATTGGACACATCCGGCCGTAGTGACTGTGATGGACGTCACGAACTTCAAAGCCCGCGCGTTCACGTGTCAAACCACCAGGTCCGAGTGCAGACAGACGACGTTTATGCGTAAGTTCCGCAAGTGGGTTCGTCTGGTCCATAAACTGAGACAGCTGGGAGCTACCGAAGAACTCTTTAATGGACGCGATAACCGGACGAATATTGATCAGAGCTTGAGGCGTAATTGCATTAGCATCCTGAATCGACATTCTTTCACGCACAACGCGCTCCATACGGGACAAACCGATACGGAACTGATTTTGCAGAAGTTCACCCACAGAACGCAGACGACGGTTACCCAGATGGTCGATATCATCGGTATTACCAATTCCGTGAAGCAAATTAATAAAGTAGCTGATCGAGGATATAATATCAGCTTGAGTAATGTGCTTAACAGACTTGTCGATGTTGCCGTTAGCGATCAGCTTAATAACCCGACCTTCTTCAATTGGCGAGAATACGTCAATCGTTTGAAGAGGAATATCTTCGCTGTCCATAACTCCACCAGTAACACGGTAGTTCTTAAAGGCAACATTCTTTTCGAAGTAAGGAATCAATTCATCAAGCAGTCTGCGATCGACCATTTGACCAGACTCAGCCAGGATTTCCCCTGTAGCTTCGTCAACCAAAGGCTGAGCAAGACGTTGATTGAAAAGACGGTTCTTAATGTGTAGCTTTTTATTGATTTTGTAACGGCCTACATTAGCTAGGTCGTAGCGTTTTGGATCAAAGAAACGCGCGACCAGCAAACTTTTGGCATTGTCTAGTGTCGGCGGTTCGCCCGGACGCAAACGCTCATAAATTTCAATAAGCGCCTTCTCCGTGGAGTCCGTGTTGTCTTTATCCAGCGTATTGCGAATATATTCATCATTGCCAAGCAATTCCAGAATTTCGGCATCACTACCGAAACCGAGAGCACGCAAAAGCACGGTAACAGGAATTTTACGAGTCCGATCGATACGAACATACATAATATCCTTAGCGTCGGTCTCAAGTTCCAACCAGGCTCCGCGGTTCGGGATTACTGTGGCGGTGTAGGTTTTTTTGCCGTTCTTATCCACTTTTGTGCTGAAATAGACGCTTGGAGAGCGAACCAACTGGCTGACAATAACCCGTTCCGCACCGTTAATAATAAAAGTGCCGGTCTCCGTCATCAGCGGGAAATCTCCCATGAACACTTCCTGCTCTTTGACCTCACCGGTCTCCTTATTAATGAGCCGCACCTTTACACGCAGAGGAGCCGCATACGTCACGTCCCGCTCTTTAGCGTCGTCAACCGTATATTTTGGTTCACCCAGGCTGTAATCAATGAACTCTAGTACCAAATTACCTGTGAAATCCTGGATCGGCGAGATGTCCTGAAACATTTCCCGCAATCCTTCCTCCAAAAACCAATCATAAGATTTTTGTTGGATCTCGATCAGGTTCGGGACCTCGAGTACCTCGTTAATTCTCGCATAGCTCCGCCGAGTGCGTCGACCATACTGAACAAGATGTCCTGCCAACTTTACTCACCCCTCATGTCTACTCACTTAAAAATTGATTGCGAACCCTTGTTTGGAACCGTATAATGGAACCATACTACAAGGATTCAGTCATAAATAAAAGAAAAGCCCTTATCGAAATCTTCGAAAAAAGAGCGCACTTATCCATGACCAAAATACTCCTTATCCAGTAGATTTGCCCAAAACGTACATATTATACGTCACCAAGCAACAGTTTATGCGCTATTATCTATTACCGCGTAACACTCGCTACGCCAGAGCATAGAGAACCAATTCGCAAAAAACTTGCCGTACGGCTTGCGCTAGCCGGCGACAATATATCGCTTGACATTTTCAGCAAACTAAAGACATGGAGCCTATCTTAATACTGACATTTTATAATAATACCATTATCACTATCACATGTCAATAACCTATTGATTTTTATTTTTGAGCTTTAATAATACGATAACCTTTATCTTTGCCCACTTCTTCTACATTTGAGAACAAGCTTTCAAGTTTAGCTACCGCTGAAGGAGCGCCCTGCTTCTTCTGAATAACAATCCACAGAAATCCCCCCTCATTTAAATGCTCATAAGCTTCTTCAAAAATCTGATGCACTACAGCTTTTCCTGCACGTATCGGAGGATTGGTAAGAATCACATCGAACTTTTGTTGTTCATTCAATGCGCCGAGCACATCGCTTTCCATTACCGTAACATTCCGGATTCCATTGTGCTGGGCATTTTCACGCGCAAGTTCTACCGCACGACTATTAATATCAATCATCGTAACTTGCCCTTTGGGGGCTAGGTATGCTGCACTTATACCTATCGGTCCATATCCGCAGCCCACATCAAGCACTGCCGAACCGTCCGGAATATCCATAGCTTCAATGAGAACTCGACTACCGTAATCGATGTCTCCTTTAGAGAACACACCCGCATCACTTGTGAAGCGAAAGCTTTTGCCTCTTAGAACGGTGTCGATGGTACGTCTGTCATGACGCACTTCCGGTTGCTGCGAATAATAATGTTGCGACATCTCTATCCTCCCTTTCCTTTATGTTAATAGTTTGTATTCACACAACCCTACTAACTCTATCAAGCATAAACGCCTCTGATGTCCTTATAAGGACGGTAAGCGTTCAAGCGAGAAATATAAAGATAAAGTATAACGTGAAACTTATACTTTCTTATATTTTTATAAAATAAACCCCTTGAACAAGTTCAAGGGGTTTTCAGTATAGAAGGAATTACTTCACTTCTACAGCTGCGCCTGCTTCTTCCAATTTTGCTTTAGTAGCTTCGGCTTCGTCTTTGCTTACTTTTTCTTTGATTGCTTTTGGTGCGTTGTCTACAAGGTCTTTAGCTTCTTTCAAGCCAAGGCCTGTGATTTCGCGAACGATTTTGATAACGTTGATTTTGGAAGCGCCAGCGCCTGTCAAAATTACGTCAAATTCGGATTGCTCTTCAGCTACTGCTGCTACCGCACCGCCAGCTGCTACTGGAGCTGCTGCTGTTACGCCGAATTCTTCTTCAATTGCTTTAACCAGGTCGTTCAGTTCCAATACGCTCATGCCTTTAATTGCTTCCAAGATTGCTTCTTTACTCATGATTGAACCTCCATTTATAATTTAAATTTGTTTGTGGTATTGATTTATGCTGCAAGAGCCAAAGGCTTACGCGCTTTGTTCTTCTTTTTCAGCAACAGCTTTAACTGCAAGCGCGAAGTTGCGCATTGGAGCTTGAAGTACGCTAAGCAGCATGGACAGCAAACCATCGCGGGATGGAAGCTCAGCCAGTGCTTTCAATTGGTCCGCGTCGATGACACGTCCTTCTACTACGCCGCCTTTCAATTTCAAAGCGTCGTTTTTCTTGGCGAAATCGTTCAAAATTTTAGCTGGAGCTACTGCATCAGTTGTGCTGAATGCGATAGCTGTTGGACCAGTCAAAACTTCATCCAACTCAGTCAACTCAGCCGCAGCAGTTGCGCGACGTAGCAATGTGTTCTTCAGGACTTGAAACTCAACGCCAGCTTCACGAAGTTGCTTACGCAGTTCAGTCACTTGGGAAACGTTCAATCCACGATAGTCCGCTACAACAGTCGAAAGACTGTTTTGCAGTTTCGCAGTAACAACGTCAACCGCATCCTGTTTTGCTTGAATTACTTTTGCATTTGCCAATGTATACACCTCCTGAAAATTTATGTGTCGGCGTCCTTTCCAAGGAAAGCATCACCGCTCCTACGCAGGCATTAGAAAAGCCTCCGCAGAATCACGAAGGCTTGATAAAACGAAAGTTATACGAGCGAGCTCGTTACTTCTTGTTTCTATCACAACACCTCGGTAGGGAATTAAGCACTAAGGCACCTACTGTCTACGGTAAGCATATTCAAGGTTAAGATTGATACCTTAAGTTTCACAACTGTTATAGATTATCAAAATTGACCCAAAGAGTCAACCCTTATTTATCTGAAGACGGTTGTGTTCACACGAGCGCTAGGACCCATTGTGGAAGAAATCGAGATGCCTTTAAGGTATACACCTTTAGCAGCAGCTGGTTTCGCACGGTTCAAAGCGTCGATAAGAGCTTTAAGGTTATCGTTCAATTGTGCAGCATCAAAGGACACTTTGCCGATTGGCGCGTGAATTTGACCTGCTTTGTCAAGACGATATTCGATTTTACCGGCTTTGATTTCTTGCACAGCCTTGGAAACATCGAATGTAACTGTGCCAGCTTTAGGGTTAGGCATAAGACCTTTACCACCAAGCAGACGACCCAGTTTACCGACTTCACTCATCATATCAGGTGTAGCTACGCAGACATCAAATTCAAACCAGCCTTGTTGAATTTTGTTGATCATGTCTTGATCACCAACAAAATCCGCGCCAGCAGCTTCTGCCTCTTTCGCTTTTTCACCTTTTGCAAATACAAGCACGCGTTGTGTTTTACCAGTGCCGTGAGGCAGGACAACAACACCACGAACTGCTTGGTCTTGTTTACGCGGGTCTACACCCAGACGAACTGCTGCTTCAACGGTTTCGTCGAATTTTGCAGTCGCTGCCTTTTTCACAAGCTCTACAGCTTCTGAAGGCTCGTAAGTTGCTTCGCTGTTGATCAGCTTAGCAGCTTCTTGGTATTTCTTACCATGTTTAGCCATGAAAATGTTCCTCCTTTGTGGTGTTAGCGGAAATTCCTCCCACATACTTGCGGGTCACGAATGACCGATTCTTCGAAAACTACTAGTCTTCGATTGTGATACCCATACTGCGAGCAGTACCTTCAACCATACGCATTGCAGCTTCTACAGATGCAGCGTTAAGGTCTGGCATTTTTGTTTCAGCAATTTCACGAACCGCAGCGCGGCCGATTTTTGCTACTTTTTTCTTGTTTGGTTCGCCGGATCCTTTTTCTACTTTAGCAGCGATGCGAAGCAGAACAGCAGCCGGAGGAGTTTTAGTGATGAACGTAAAGGAACGGTCTTCAAATACTGTAATTTCAACCGGAATGATCAAGCCAGCCTGGTCGGCAGTACGAGCATTAAATTCCTTACAGAATGCCATGATGTTGACACCTGCTTGACCTAACGCCGGACCTACTGGAGGCGCTGGATTCGCTTTCCCTGCAGGAATCTGCAGTTTCACCATTTTAATAACTTTTTTAGCCATGAGTGACACCTCCTTGCAAAAATAGTGGTCTTCGAACGCCATTGGCGCTCTCCCACAAGAAACCCTTAGCTTATGTTATATTTTCTCCACTTGAGTGAAATCCAACTCTAGCGGGGTTTCCCGTCCAAACATGTTCACATGCACTTTGATCTTGCTCTTGTCAGCCAAAATTTCTTCCACGGATCCCACAAAATTCGCAAACGGACCAACCATAATACGTACGGATTCCTTGATTTCGAAATCAATCTTCGCTTTAGGTTCAACCATGCCCATATGCTTCAGAATTTGTTCTACCTCTTCCGGAAGCAAAGCTGTTGGTTTAGACCCTGAGCCTGTCGAACCAACAAATCCAGTAACGCCCGGAGTATTGCGGACAACATACCAGGAATCATCAGTCTGAACCATTTCCACCAAAACATAACCCGGGTAAACTTTACGCATAACGGTTTTTTTCTTACCGTCTTTGTTTACGATTTCTTCTTCCATAGGAACAAGAACGCGGAATATTTTGTCTTCCATGCCCATGGACTCAACGCGCTTTTCCAAATTGGCTTTGACCTTATTCTCATACCCAGAATAGGTATGAACGACATACCATCTTTTTTCCATATCAAGCCACCTGGGACCTCTCTAAATAATCGCTTCAATCACAGCGGAAATACCGATGTCCAGAACCCAGAAGTAAATAGCGACAACTACAATTGTACCGAGAACGATCAATGTATAGTTGGTCAATTCTTTACGACTTGGCCAGCGAACTTTTTTGAGTTCACTCCAGCTCTCAGTGAAAAAGGAAAACATAGACTTGAAACTACGTTTCATGCCGACTACACCTCCACAGACTATCTGGTTTCGCGATGAGGAGTTTGCGAGTTACAATACTTGCAAAATTTCTTCATCTCCATGCGGTCGGGGTGATTTCGCTTGTTTTTGGTAGTCGCATAGTTTCTTTGTTTGCAACTTGTACAAGCCAAAGTGATAATTACCCGCATGATGTGCACCTCCCGAGACGTCCTTCTAACATTACAATTAGAAGACGTAAATATTGATCCTAAAAAAAGCCGCGAATTTAGGCCTACCTAAAACACTTTAGCATAATGTCAAGGTCTGTGTCAACGAAAGAATTCCGTTCTGCACTGGGTAATTTCGGGTGTTATAGTCATATGGCCGTACCCTGTCCTTGGGTCTATCTCTTCCTCACACTTCGCTGTCTTCCTTATCATTATGGGGCATTCCGACTGTGTATAAACCTACCCTCAACGGCAACAACTAAAATCGACTCAAATAGAAATTTATGGTGTTAGCTCCTAATTCTATCTAAGCAATTTCATGAGACTAAAAAAAAGAACTCGATGTACGAGCCCTCTTGTGTTCATTATATCATTAATTGTCACGCACTTCTAGATATCTTTCTAATTTCCGCTTTACTCGTTGTAAAGCGTTGTCAATAGATTTCACATGCCGCTTCAGATCTTCAGCAATTTCCTGATAAGATCGTCCGTCTAAATACAACATCAGAACCTTACGCTCTAGGTCACTTAAAATCTCCGCCATCTTATCTTCAAGTCCAATGAATTCTTCTTGATTGATAATTAGCTCTTCTGGATCTAGTACCTGAGTTCCACAAATGACATCCATAAGCGTCCGGTCGGAATCTTCATCATAAATGGGCTTATCCAAAGAAACATAAGAATTGAGCGGAATATGCTTCTGACGCGTGGCCGTCTTAATAGCAGTTATAATCTGACGTGTTATGCAGAGCTCAGCAAAAGCCTTGAATGAAGAGAGCTTGTCACCTTTAAAGTCACGAATAGCCTTATAGAGACCAATCATTCCTTCTTGAACAATATCTTCACGATCTGCCCCGATCAAGAAATATGAGCGGGCTTTAGCACGTACAAAATTACGGTATTTATTAATTAAGTGTTCCAATGCGCCACTGTCGCCACCACGGAAAGCCTCGACAATATCTTCATCACTTATGAAATCATACTCGGATAGCATTATTTCCTTGAGGTCGACACTCACCAAGAATCCCCCCGGCTGCAACGCAAGACACATCGTTACTTCGCGAAATATAGGATCAGTATATATTATGTTACCTTACACCGTCAACCGGATTTGTCCAAAAACAATCTGGAATAGCATAAAATGGAATAAAAATATTACCTAAATCTTTCCTCTTGTCACTGCCTACGCCAATTTTCCAGTTTACTCCGCACATCAGGAGGCAGTTTGTCTTCCAAAGAATGACGTGTAGAGCTGATACTTCCCGGTTCGATAGCTTTTTTCACTTGTTTCTGGTTCTCTTCAATTTCTAGGTGCAATTCTCTTGCAGAAATCCGCAGTGCACCTTGGGCGAAAATAATATGTTGCTCCACAAAGTCACTTGTTGCAACATAGATCTGCCGACGTCGGTTGCTAAATTCTCCAACCAATCGCTCGATGCATTCATCTGCGGTTTCTTTTTCCTTGGTGAAAAACACCTGGACTTTCCCCTGGACAAATGACCGCCCCAATCCTGGAACGCGGTATGCATCAAACACAGCAATAACTCGTCGTCCTGAGTAAGCCTGGTAATCAGCCAGCAAATCCATCAAGCGGTCGCGTGCTTCCTGCATACCAATCTGGGACAGTGCCGCTAGTTCCGGCCAGCCACCGATCATATTATACCCGTCCACAAGCAGCACATCGCGCCAGTCGGCCATAGTTATCCCTGCTGTTGCCGAAGGCGTACCACTTCATACATAATGACTCCTGCGGCGACAGAGGCATTTAATGAATTGATCTTTCCGGCCATCGGCAGCTTAAGTAATACATCACATTTTTCACGAATCAGGCGTCCCATCCCTTTATTCTCATTACCGATTACAACAGCTACCGGTCCTGTGAAAATATTGGATCCAAACAGATTCTGATCTGTATCCACATCCGTACCTACTACCCAGACTCCCTGCTCTTTCAGACGATCAATGGTCTGACCTAGGTTAGTCACCCGCGCAACCGGAACATATTCCACGGCACCCGCCGATGTTTTGGAGACGGTAGCAGTAATCTGAGCCGAACGACGTTTAGGTACGATTACTCCATGCACTCCAGTACAATCTGCTGTCCGCAGAATGGACCCTAGGTTATGAGGATCTTCAATCTCATCCAGCAAAATCAAGAATGCAGGCTCTCCTTTGGCTTCAGCTGCAGCCAGCAGATCATCTACCTCGACATAGGCAAAAGGCGCGGCTTGAGCAACTACCCCCTGATGTTGAACTCCAGGAGCAAGCTGATCCAGCTTACGTTTGTCCACATGCTGAATGACAATCCCCGCTTTACGTGCTTCAGCGACGATTGGTGCGGTCAGATGCTTCTGAGCCGTTTCTGCAATCCATATTTTATTTAATGTACGACCCGCACGAAGCGCCTCAAGCACTGAATGCTTCCCAGCCAATATTTCCTCTTCTGTCTTCAAATCTTCTTCCATGTTCACTTCTCCTATTCTCTATTTCGCAAAAGCCTTATCACGGCTGTTTCAACATAAACTGTATGCCACTGTTCACAATTTCTTGTATTCTCTCCTGTTGACCTGTGTAGTATAAGTAACCTATCAGACACTCAAAAGCAGTAGCATGACGGTATTCAAGCACATCTGCATTCTTAGGAATACTTCCCGATTTAGCATTTCTCCCCTGACGGGCGACATCTTTTTCCTCTTCTGTGAGACTTGGCTCCAAAAATCCAAGAATTGCACTCTGCGCCTTAGCGGATACAAGTCCTGTAGCAGAGCGATGCAAATGGTTTGGGCGCAAATTCGGAAGAGATACTAAATACTGGCGAACTGACACTTCGTAAATGGCATCTCCTACATAGGCAAGCACAATTGGCGAGAGGAGTCGCGCAGGTTTGGAAGGCTCGTAAGGAAACCACCCGTTCTGAAACTTGCGTTCCTCACTCATTTCCGCCGCCACCGCATTCCTTGCGGAGTATCCTCAAGCAATATGCCCAAGCGACCTAATTCATCACGAATCTCATCGGACCGGCTCCAATTCTTATTTTTACGCGCTTCAACCCGCTCCGCGATCAATCGTTCAACTTCTTCACTCGCGATCTCTTCTTCCTCATGCTCAGGTGTCAAACGCAGCACAGCATTCATTTCCCCAAAAGCTTGCAAGAGCGCAGCAAAATCAGCAGGGGCTGCTTCACTATTCGCAAGGGTATGGTTTGCAAGACTCACCCAATCAAACATAGCGGTAATCGCATCAGGGGTATTAAAGTCATCCTGCATTCTAGCATGAAAATTGGCCACAATAGCAGATAACTTATCATTAATCTCTAAGCTGACCTCACCCTGAGCACCTTCAGCAGCAAGTTCAAGACGATGCTTAACGTTACTTTCTGCAAGTGAGATACGTTCTACGCTCTTTTCAGCTGAAGTCATTGAATCCACCGAGAAGTTCAACGGATTACGATAATGGGTCGATAGCATGAAATAACGAATAGTCCCAGCTTTAAATTGCCCACGGATATCTTTCACAAGCCAACCGTTACCCAATGATTTCGACATTTTTTCATCACCGATGTTGATAAATCCATTATGCATCCAGTAATTAGAGAGTGGCTTACCCGTCAGAGCTTCTGTCTGAGCGCATTCGCATTCATGATGCGGGAACTGCAAATCTTGTCCACCCCCGTGGATGTCCATCGTATCCCCCAAGAACTCTCTTGCCATGGCCGAGCATTCAATATGCCAGCCTGGGCGTCCATTTCCCCACGGGCTCTGCCAGTACACTTCACCTGGTTTTGCTGCTTTCCACAGCACAAAGTCCTCAGGTTTCTCTTTCCGTGAGTCTACCTCCACGCGAATACCAAACTGTAATTCATCTAGATTCTGACGGGACAGCTTACCATAGTCTTCAAATTTGGAAGTACGGTAGTATACATCGCCACCACTCTCGTAGGCATACCCTTTTTCCTCGAGCTCTTTAATGAATCCAATGATCAGCTCCATGCTTTCTGTTACCCGCGGATTCAATGTTGCCGGTTTTACTCCAAGCCCTTCAAGATCCTCACGATAAGCATTAATAAAAATCTCAGCAACCTCTGCTACTGAAGTGTTCATTTCTTCTGCTTTGCGTATCAGTTTATCATCTACATCTGTGAAGTTCGTAACATACCGTACCTCATTGCCGAGTTGCTCCAAATAATTCCGGACCATATCAAAGACAATAATAGGTCTAGCATTTCCGATATGCATATATCCATAAACGGTTGGACCACATACATACATTTTCACTTTGCCCGACTCTTGGGGCACAAACTGCTCCTTGCTGCGTGTCATTGTGTTGTAAATTTGTAAAGCCATCCTATTCCAACCCTTTCTGTTGTCCCGATTCCTAAAGTACCGGATATGCTTAAATTTCGTAATCACCAATGTACTGCTGAGTTTCGACTAGCCGCTGCGCGGTCTTTTGCTTATCTTCTTCGCCAAGCTTCTCTCTGATCTCTTCGATCTCTTTTTGCAGAAAGCGAAGTGAATCTACAAGCGGGTCTGGCATCTTGGTATGATCCAAGCGATCGGATACACGTTCACCGTTACGTTTTACTACACGGCCCGGATTTCCTACTACTGTACTGTTATTTGGAACTTCACGCAGCACAACCGCATTCGAACCTATATTTGAATTGTCGCCGATACGAAACGATCCTAATACCTTCGCACCAGAACCAATAACTACATTGTTGCCAACTGTGGGATGGCGCTTACCTTTTTCTTTCCCTGTCCCCCCAAGTGTAACACCTTGATAGATAATAACATCATCACCGATTTCACAGGTTTCCCCAATAACAATCCCCATACCATGGTCGATAAACAGCCTATTTCCGATGACAGCTCCGGGATGGATTTCAACACCGGTCATAAATCTACTAAACTGTGAGACCATACGGGCCATTGTATACCAGCGGCGTTTGAAAAAAGAATGGGCAATCCGGTGACCCCAAATGGCGTGCAACCCTGCATATGTGAAGACAACCTCGAACCAGCTGCGGGCAGCGGGATCGTTATCAAATACCGCCCGAATGTCCGACTTAATATGCTTAAACATCACGGTTCCTCTCTTCTTGACTCCCCCATCTCCTGTTTACAGGTACACAAGGAAGGTATTGTCTCCAATCCATCATTCTTATCATACATATGCTGTGGGTGTTTGCTTGGTTTGTTATATTAGAAAAGATACCCTGAAACAAAAAAAAGCCCCTGCAGCATAAAGCTGCAGAGACGTTTAACCGCGGTTCCACTCTGCTTGAACGAATCAAACAGACTGCTGTTGTTACCATCGGCAGAGTTCCTTCGTTCCACTTGGCATCATTAACGGCGATGTACCCGGCGCGATCTAACGAGCCTTTAGGATCGTTCAACCGTGCAGCTCACAGGCGCATGTTCTGCCCCGGACAAATGAATAACTCCCAGCCCGAAAGGGTATTCCTTTCTCGGTTATTCTCTCTGGCAATTGCCTTTATGGACGTACTTCTCCTGATCACAGCTATTATCATATGTTTCTATCTTAGCGTAAAAGATAAGGGACTGACAAGAGGCTTAATGATAAGTAATACTACCTTAAGCTCCTTTAATTTGTGATTTCAAACGTTCGATGACACGGTTTTGGCCGAGCAAAGCAATCGTTATATTAAGATCACGTCCGTGCGTTTGTCCGGTCAAAGCCACACGTATCGGCATAAAGAGCGCTTTGCCTTTGTGCCCTGTTTCTTTCTGCACTTCCTTGATCAGTACAGCCATATTACTAGCACTGAAATCCTGACAAGCTTCAACCTTAGCTAGGAAAGCAGACAAGACTTCAGGCACTTGGCTTTCCGCCAGAACCTGCGCCGCTTCTGTTTCTAACTCCAGATGGCTGCGGAAGAATAGTTCAGATAGCTCTACGATATCGGAGGCAGAGTTCATCTGCTCTTGATACAGTGCTACAAGGCTTTCTGCCCATGCCTGCTGCTCATCATTCAGCTCAGCCGGTATTTTCCCCGCTTTTTGCAGATGTGGAATCGCTAATGCCGAGATCCGTTTAGGATCAGCATGCTTAATATAGTGATTATTTAGATGCGCCAGCTTGTGCTTATCGAATACAGCCGGACTTTTGGACAAACGGTCCGCATCAAAAATAGAAATAAGTTCTTCTTTACTGAAGATCTCCTCTTCTCCCTCTGGCGACCAGCCCAGTAGAGAAATGAAGTTAACCAAAGCCTCAGGCAAGTAACCCAATTCATCATATTGCTCAATAAATGTAATTACAGATTGATCCCGCTTGCTAAGCTTCTTATGGTTGTCACCGACAATCAGTGTCATATGACCAAATATTGGGGGTTTCCAACCAAGAGCCTCATAGATCATTAGCTGACGTGGTGTGTTGGAAATATGATCTTCCCCACGTAGTACATGGGTGATAGCCATCAAATAATCATCAACAGCTACCGCAAAGTTATAGGTCGGAATTCCGTCCTTCTTCACGATAACAAAATCACCCATTTCTTTCGTATCAAAAGAAATAGTACCTTTTACGATATCATCGAACGTGTACGTACGATCTTCTGGTACACGGAAGCGAATGCTAGCTACTCGTCCCTCAGCTTCAAAGGCAAGGCGTTGTTCTTCCGTCAAATCACGGTGTTTGCCGGAATAACGAGGGGTTTCTCCACGTGCAGTCTGTTCTTCACGTTCTGCTTCCAGTTCTTCCTCTGTGCAGTAACAGCGGTAAGCCAAACCTTTATCCAGCAAATCCTGCCAATATACACGATATAGGTCAAGACGTTCAGTCTGGCGGTAAGGTCCGTACTCTCCGCCAACATCAACACTCTCATCCCAATCCATGCCTAGCCATTTCAAATACTTAAGCTGGCTCTCTTCGCCGCCTGCGACATTGCGCTTCACGTCTGTATCTTCAATTCTGATAATGAATTTACCGCCTTTATTACGGGCGAACAGATAGTTAAACAGCGCCGTTCTGGCGTTACCTATATGTAAATGTCCCGTAGGGCTCGGTGCGTAACGCACCCGGACTTGATCCGTCATTATATTCCCTCCGCTTCATATGGTTAAAACTTAGATTTGCTACTTAGACCATCTCAAGATGATATCACATCTTGGAGTAGACAGACAATAGATTGTGCGGCAATTCCTTCACCACGACCGGCAAAACCAAGCTGTTCAGTAGTCGTAGCTTTAACGTTCACCTTGGACGGGTCCGCGTGAAGCGCACGAGCGATAATCTCCGTCATTTGTGGAATGTATGGCGCCATCTTTGGTTTTTGGGCAATAATCGTTGAATCGATATTTCCAAGCTTATAACCTCGCTCGCTAGCAAGTGCCCACACTTGTTCTAATAATTTCAAGCTATCCGCGTCCTTAAACGCTGGATCTGTGTCCGGAAAATGTCTGCCAATATCACCAAGTCCTAGTGCGCCTAGAATCGCGTCACTTACTGCGTGCAGCAGCACATCGGCATCGGAATGTCCTACTAATCCTTTTTCATAAGGAATCGTAACGCCTCCAATAATACAAGGCCTTCCCTCAACCAGTTGATGTACATCAAACCCTTGTCCTACAGCGATCATGATTGTCCCTCTCCCCTGTTTCTTTCTGTGAATTCTGCAAAATCCAAATCATCTGGCGTCGTAATCTTAATATTTCTGTAGCTTCCCTCTACCACAGAAACCGGAATACCAGCACGCTCTGCCAAGCTGGAATCATCAGTACCTAGAAATCCATCCCGCTCCGCGGCCGCATAGGCATCCAGCAATTCAGAAAGACGAAAAGTCTGCGGGGTTTGAATCGCCCACAGACTTCGCCGATCCGGCGTAGACAGTACTTTGCCTTCGTTATCTACCTGTTTGATCGTATCTTTGACTGGTACAGCAAGAACTGAAGCACCGATCTGCTTCGCTCGCTCATAACATGCCTCAATTTCATTCGGCTGCACAAACGGACGAACACCATCATGTACCATTACCCACTGTGTCGTAAGTTTCAACAATCCTTTATGTACGGAATGCTGACGCTCAGATCCACCAGGTACTATAGCCTTAACCTTGTCCAGCTTATAGAGCTGTATCCATTCCCGGCAGCGCTCAATATCTTCCTTACCGGTTACGAGCACGATTTCAGAAATCAATTCGTGCTGCTGAAATACTTCCAGCGTATGAACGATGATTGGTTTCCCCTGCAGTAACAGATATTGCTTGCTCTCTACAGTCCCCATTCGCGTTCCTCTGCCTGCCGCCACAATGACGACGCCCACACTGTTTGACATTACTCTGGCTCCTGTCTTTCACGTATATTCCCATCATAACGTGTTTGGCGGGCATTTCCAACCCATAGGACATTTGCCGTGTACTTTATCTACGCTTATTGTGCTTTTTCCAAGAGCTTTGGCTTCGCAAATATCATCCGTCCAGCTGAAGTTTGAAGCACACTCGTGACGAGAACCTCCATCGTAGTTCCGATATATTCCCGTCCGCCTTCCACAACGATCATTGTTCCATCGTCTAAATAGGCTACGCCTTGTCCATGCTCTTTGCCATCCTTAATGACCTGAACTACGATTTCCTCACCAGGCAACACTACGGGCTTCACGGCATTCGCAAGATCATTAATATTCAGGACTGAGACTCCTTGTAATTCGCAAACCTTATTCAAGTTAAAGTCATTGGTAACTACTTTACCTCGCAGTACCTTCGCTAACTTCACCAGCTTACTATCCACTTCAGAGATTTCTTCAAAATCTCCCTCGTAGATTAATACCTTCACATCGAGCTCTTTTTGGATTTTATTGAGAATATCAAGTCCCCGCCGTCCGCGATTACGTTTCAGTAGATCGGAAGAATCTGCGATATGCTGGAGCTCCTCAAGTACGAATTCCGGTATGACAATCGTTCCCTCAATAAATCCAGTTTTGCAAATGTCGGCGATCCGACCATCAATAATAACGCTCGTATCGAGGATTTTATGCTCCTCCAGGCCACGACCTTCCGGTTCAGCCGCTTGCCCCCAGCGTCCAGTTGTCCAAAGTGCAGCTAGTTCCTCTTTTTTCTCCAGACCGATCCGCAGCCCCATATATCCAAAAGCTAACGTAACGGGTACCTGCAGCAACTGCCCAGCTTTTCCAAGCCAAATCATAGCAGGATATAACAGAAGAGATAGCAAAAGCCCTCCTGTAAGCCCAGCTGCACCTGCAGCCAATTCATTCATTGGTATACGCGAACAGTACAGAACCGCCTCCCGCAGTTTTGAACCTCCCCATTCCGCGCATAAAGACCCCGCAAACAAAAAAATAATGGCACCCAGCACCGTAAATAAAATGCTTCCTTCTACAGGTAAACTTTCACTCAGCTTTTCCATCCCCTTGGGGAATCCTCTTTCAAGCGCATGGTATAGCGAAAAACCAGACCAAGCACCACATATTAAAGCAAAAGACAATATCACTTTTTTCCACATAACCTAACGCACCTCCTTTTTATTCATCCTTGAATGATCTATACCTCACCAGTATGTTCCAATTTTCAAGACGATAAACTTGGGGTAGCGCTGGAATTGCAAAAAGGCTTTGCCATCCCCTAAGGACGACAAAGCCTCTAGCTATAATTATATTAGTTCAACCTTACTACAAGACTGCTTTAACCGTTCTTCGAGTGATACACTTTATCTTCAGAACGTCTTCTACGACGGTGACGGCGTCTGGCTGTCAATCGATCGATGTTTTGTTTAAAACCATATAACGCGTAAATCCCAAGTAAGACGAAGATTAGCTTAGCAATTTGTTCAGGAAACACAACAGCAACAGCCACGGCAACAACAATGACTACTGGCGCTCCGACAACCACTTTTTTAGGTAATCCAACCTTCTTAAAATTAGGATATTTAACAGTGCTGACCATCAAGTATGATAAGAGCAATGTAGCCACGATCATAAATGGAGCAGAAACATCTTTATTAAAAAGAGCTAATGTGGCAAGTACACCACCAGCAGCAGGAATTGGCAATCCGATGAAATAACCAGGAACTCCTGGATGAACATTAAAGCGAGCTAGGCGCAATGCACCAAACACCGGGAAAATTGCAGTTACTGTCCAGGCTAATGCAGAATTTAAATCATGCAGGCTTGAGACGTACATAATAACAGCCGGTGCTACTCCAAAAGAAACGACATCAGACAAAGAGTCCAGTTCCTTACCAAATTCACTCTCACATTTAAGTGCACGAGCAACTCGGCCATCCAATCCGTCTAACAGCATAGCAATAATAACCATGATAGCGGCCATGCTAACTTTACCGTCAAACGCCATCATGATACCAAACATTCCGAGCATCAAGTTACCTATGGTAAAAAGACTCGGAATTGATTTTTGTATCATTTCTTCACCTCAATTTTCTCACATTGGCCTTAAACAGCTCCAATATTACGTGATTGTATGTTATTTACATTTGCCTGTCAATAAGAACTTGCTTCTGTAAACGTTTGAGCCCATCCTGAATATTACGAGCCCGCACCTCCCCAATTCCGTCCACTTCATCCAGTTCAGCTATGCTTGCAGACATCAAATTAGGCAGCATTTCAAACCGCTCCACCAGATTATGAATGATCACATTTGGAAGCCGCGGAATCTTGTTGAGCAGACGATATCCACGCGGAGTAACCACCTCTTCGGAAGAGATTGCCGTAGAAGAGTAGCCCAGCAATCGAGCAATATGGTTGTCATCCATTAGGTCATCATCACTAATACGTTTGAGACCGGCAATAATTTCACGAATTTTATCTTCTTGCTCTTCCTTAGCATAGTCTCTGTATAGGAGCCATGCTTCTTCCTCTGTATTTCCAACCAGTTCTTCCATCTGCATGCTGATTAAGCGTCCTTCATTGCCTAGTTCATTTATATATCGTTTGATCTCCATTTTTATGCGTAGAACCATCTCTACCCGCTGAATCACTCCGACTACTTCAGCTACGGTGACGATTCCCTCATACTCCGAAGCAGACAAATTCGTCAGTCCTTGTGTAAGAACCGCTTTGTACTTTTCGAGGGTCTGAATCGCTTGATTAGCTTTAGCCAAAATAGCTCCGATTTCTTTTAACGCATACCGAATGGAACCTTGATACAGGGTAATAATATTGCGGCGCTGTGAAATAGAAACAACCAGTTTACCTGTTTGCTTCGCTACGCGCTCGGCGGTCCGGTGACGAATGCCTGTCTCGATTGAAGAGATGGACGAATCCGGAATTAGCTGTGTATTTGCATACAAAATTCGTTTCAAATCCTCACTAAGAATAATGGCACCGTCCATTTTGGCGAGCTCATATAAATAATTGGGCGAAAAATCGCAGTTAATGGAGAATCCTCCATCCACTACCTCCATCACCTCAGGACTATACCCAACGACGATTAGTGCTCCCGTCTTAGCGCGCAGCACATTCTCAAGACCTTCCCGAAAGGGTGTCCCCGGTGCCGCCAGTCTGAGCAGATCATTCATATTCTCTAATTGGTTATATTCTTTCATAATCCCTGTGCCCCCTAATCTAACGCGACCGATAGTGCATCTGCTACGGTACTGACGCCAATAATCTGGATATCTTGCGGGTGCTTCCAGCCCTTCAAACTTTTCTCCGGCATGATCACCCGCCGGAAGCCTAGCTTCGCGGCCTCCTTCACACGCATTTCCGCGCGTGAAACACCTCTTACTTCACCTGTAAGTCCTACTTCACCGAAGAAAACATCGTAAGGTTTTGTTGAAATATCACGAAAGCTGGAAGCGATACTAACAGCTACTGCTAAATCAATCGCCGGTTCATCCAGCTTCACGCCTCCAGCAACATTAAGGTATGCATCCTGATTTTGCAGGAACATGCCCATCCGCTTCTCAAGTACAGCGATAATGAGTGCCATCCGCTGGTGATCCATACCTGTGCACACCCGGCGTGGGGAGGGGAAATGAGTGGCAGCGATAAGAGCCTGAAGCTCAACAAGCACCGGTCTAGTCCCTTCCATACTAGCCACGACTGTAGATCCGGCTACGCCGAGTGGACGCTCCGATAAGAAGAGCTCCGATGGATTTTCTACTTCTGTTAGACCCACTTCACCCATTTCGAAAATGCCGATTTCATTCGTTGAACCGAAGCGGTTCTTTACAGCCCGCAGGAGTCTATACGTATGATGCCGCTCTCCCTCAAAATACAGCACACAATCCACCATATGTTCAAGCATCCGTGGGCCTGCAATAGCGCCTTCCTTGGTGACATGCCCAACGAGAACTGTAGCAATTCCCCGAATCTTAGCGATACGCATAAATCTTGTCGTACATTCCCGAACCTGGGTCACACTGCCTGGCGCACTGGTTACTTCTGGCATAAATACAGTCTGAATCGAATCGATAACAAGAAATTGCGGCTGAATTTGTTCAATCGCTTCTTCTATGCTTTCCATATTCGTCTCACATAGTACATATAGCTCAGCTGACAACGCACCGAGGCGATCCGCACGTAGTTTAGTTTGCCTTACCGATTCTTCGCCCGAAATGTACAGCACTCGCAATCCCTGAGTTGTCAGAGCATGCGACGTCTGTAATAAGAGCGTAGATTTACCGATTCCTGGGTCTCCCCCTACTAGTACCAGCGATCCTGGTACGATCCCCCCACCGAGAACACGGTTAAGCTCACCTATACCTGTCAGTATGCGCGGTTCCTTGTCACTTTCTATACTTATGATCGATTGTGCCTTTTCTTTACTATGAAAAATAGGGGCATTCATTCCCTGTGTTTTGACTACGCTTTCCGTTTCCTCCACCATGGAGTTCCAAGCTTGGCACCCGGGACATTTTCCGAACCATTTTGGCGATTCGTATCCACAATCGGTGCAAAAAAATTTAGTTTTTGGTTTAGCCATTTGTTCTCCTTACGGTCCGAACTTTTAAATTGCGGATATTTTCTTCTAATGAAAGTTTACCATTTCTGCCCCTTTAACGAAAGGTCATTCGGAATTTGTACTAAATGTATATTTTTAAGTGATAAATTTATATTAAAAAAGCTTCCGCCCCTCTATAAACTGAGGAGCGGAAGCTTTTTTTATTCCGTTTTTTTATTCGGATTCTACTTCTTTTTCAAGCAATGGCGCTACAGGAGCATCCACTTTATTCACTACAAGTTCTCCGCCAACTTCATCAATGTTGAGCGAATCACCCTTTTGGATATTTCCTCTCAACAATTCCTCGGAGAGACGGTCTTCAATATGCTTCTGAATCGCACGACGTAATGGACGTGCACCAAAGGCTGGGTCGTAACCTTCCTTAGCCAGGAAAGCCTTCGCCGCATCCGTGAGTACGAAATCAACATCATATTCACGCAGCCGCTTGCGCAGCTCATCAGACATCAATGTAACGATTTCAGCAATATGCTTCTCATCGAGGGAATGGAAGACGATGATTTCGTCAATCCGGTTCAAGAACTCAGGACGGAAGCTCTTCTTAAGCTCTTCCATAACCTTGCCCTTCATATTACCGTATTCTGCTCCAGCATCTTGCACAGCTGTGAATCCAAGTGTCGAATTCTTCTTGATCGCTTGTGCGCCTACGTTAGAAGTCAGAATAATTAATGTATTACGGAAATCGACTACCCGTCCTTTAGAGTCAGTTAAACGACCATCTTCAAGAACTTGCAGCAGAATGTTGAATACTTCTGGGTGCGCTTTTTCAATTTCATCAAGCAGCACTACAGAATAAGGTTTACGGCGTACCTTCTCGGTTAATTGGCCACCTTCTTCATAGCCAACATATCCAGGAGGGGCTCCGACTAAGCGGGACGTGGAGTGCTTCTCCATGTATTCCGACATATCAATACGAATGACCGCATTCTCATCGCCGAACATGGCTTCAGCCAATGCACGAGCCAACTCAGTTTTACCTACACCAGTAGGACCGAGGAAGATAAAGGAACCCATTGGACGTTTCGGATCTTTAAGACCCGCACGCGCACGGCGTAGTGCCCGGCTAACTGCCTTAACAGCTTCGTCCTGACCGATCACTCGTTCATGCAGTAAAGCCTCCATGTTAAGTAGACGGTCGGTCTCCTCTTCCTTCAGCTTGCTTACAGGTATACCCGTCCAGCTAGCTACAACCTGTGCGATGTCTTCAGGTGTAACCTCTGAATCCGTGCGACCCTGTTTTTCTTTCCATTGATTCTTAGTCGTATCAAGCTCTTCACGGATTTTTTGCTCTGTATCACGCAAAGCCGCCGCTTTTTCAAACTCTTGACTCTGCACTGCGGAATCCTTCTCCTTACGGATATCATCCAAGCGCATTTCAAGTTCCTTCAGATTTGGCGGGATGGTGTAAGAGTGAAGCCTTACTTTAGATCCTGCTTCATCGATAAGGTCAATCGCTTTATCTGGCAGGAAACGATCCGGGATGTAACGATCGGACAACTTCACTGCTTCCACTATAGCTTCATCCGTAATCTTCACACGGTGATGCGCTTCATAACGATCGCGAAGTCCGAACAGAATTTGGACCGCTTCTTCTGGAGATGGCTGATCCACCGTAATCGGTTGGAAACGACGCTCCAACGCAGCATCTTTTTCAATATATTTACGATATTCGTCAAGCGTAGTCGCACCAATGCACTGAAGTTCTCCACGGGCTAAAGCCGGCTTCAGAATGTTAGATGCGTCAATCGCACCTTCCGCGCCACCAGCACCGATCAGTGTATGAAGCTCATCGATAAAGAGCACGATATTACCTGCTTGGCGAATCTCATCCATAATTTTCTTGAGGCGGTCTTCAAACTCACCGCGATATTTTGTTCCAGCCACTACTGAGCCCATGTCGAGCGTCATGACGCGTTTGTCGCGAAGTGTTTCTGGGATTTCATTATTGATAATCTTTTGTGCAAGTCCTTCAGCGATAGCTGTTTTACCAACACCAGGTTCACCGATCAGTACCGGGTTATTCTTAGTCCGGCGACTCAGTACCTGAATAACACGTTCAATTTCCTTACTACGGCCGATAACTGGGTCTAGATTACCTTCCTTAGCATAAGCGGTCAAATCGCGCGCAAGACCATCCAGGGTCGGTGTGCTGACGTTAGCCGGAGTCCCGCTATGACTAGAGGCAGCCTCGCTGCTTCCCAGGAGCTGAAGAACTTGTTGACGAGCTTTGTTCAAGCTGATGCCGAGGTTATTAAGCACACGAGCCGCGACACCTTCCCCTTCACGGATAAGTCCAAGCAAAATATGCTCAGTGCCAACATACGTATGACCCAATTTGCGGGCTTCGTCCATCGACAGCTCAATCACTTTTTTAGCGCGAGGAGTATAAGCAATGTTCGTAGGCTGTTCTTGACCTCTGCCAATCAGTGTCTCCACTTCGTCCTGGATTTTTTCAAGACCTAGCCCTAAAGCTATTAATGCCTTAGCAGCAATGCCGTCTCCTTCACGAATAAGTCCGAGCAAAATATGTTCTGTACCAATATTGTTGTGTCCTAAACGAACAGCTTCTTCCTGCGCCAGCGCTAGCACTTTTTGTGCGCGTTCCGTAAATCTTCCAAACATCATATCTCCTGCACCTCCATGAATAATAAATATCTATATTAATGTTGTGTTCCCAGTGTTTCTCGGAGCAGTTTTGCCCGATACATATCTCGTTCAGTAGCGTTCAGCTCATCGCCGAACATCTTTTGCAGAAATCCTGGCTGTGTCTTAACGTTAAGTTCATTAAGCACTGAAATCGAAAGACCTTCCAGAATGCCAAGGTCAACCCCAAGTCTCACATCAGATAGGCGTTGAGCAGATTCTTTAAGCTCCATAAGAGCTGCATAACATAAAATTCCGTAAGAACGCTTCACTCGGTCTGTTATTCTCAGGGCGGAATCAACAAGCAACCGTTCACGTGCATTTCGCTCATGCTCAATAATCTGGGTAACTACACTGTGAAGGTTCTCTATAATTTCACTTTCCGTTTGACCGAGAGTGATCTGATTAGAAATTTGAAAGATGTTCCCTACTGCTTCGCTACCCTCACCGTAAATTCCTCTTACAGTCAATCCCACTTGGTTCACTGCAGACAAGATGCGATTGATCTGATGAGTCATTACAAGCGCTGGTAGATGCAGCATTACCGAGGCACGAAGCCCCGTACCAACATTGGTGGGACAACTAGTCAAATATCCTCTTTTATCATCAAAAGCGTAATTGACAGCTGCCTCGAATATATCATCGATCGCCGTCGCACGATCCCATGCTTCTCTAACCTGAAGACCAGGAAACAGACATTGGATTCGCAGATGGTCCTCTTCGTTAATCATGATGCTGACCGACTCATCTTCATTCAATAAGACAGCCGCACTGCGCGAATCATTAGCCAAGTTAGGACTGATTAGATGCTTCTCAACCAGTACCTTTTTGTCCAGTTCATTCACTTCATCAAGCTTTAGGAGTTGAAAAGATCCGAAATCTGCAGCTGCTTCCTCATGAAACACAGGAGCCAGTAGCTCTAATACTTCTTCCGATTGCTCTAAGGAAGCCAGCATTGGGAACGGAAGATGCTCTAGATTACGGGCAATACGCATACGACTGCTAATTACAATCTCAGAATGACTACCTCCAGAACGCATCCAATCACTAAGCGCTTGTTCAGTAAATCGGAGACTTGACATGTCATATCCCCCCTATATATCAAAGACTTTACTCTTGTGCTATTTCTTTTTCAAGTTTACGAATCTGATCTCGCAGCTCCGCTGCTTTCTCGAATTCTTCTTGTGTAATACTTTGCTGTAATTCCTGCTTGAGTTCATCAATTTGGCGTCTAAACACAATCTGAGCTCCTGCACGTTTCGGAATCTTACCTACATGTGAAGTACTGCCATGCACTCGCTTAAAAAGCGGGTCCAGTGCACTGTTAAAATATTCATAACAGGAGCTACAGCCAAAACGGCCTAATTTGCTAAACTGGGAGTACGTCATCCCACAATTCTCACATTGCAGACTCTGCGTAGTCTTCGTTGCAGCCGACTTCTCCTTGCCGGCACCTTCAAGATCAAGCAGACCTGAGAGCAGACTGTGGATAGAGAATCCTCCAGCCGTTCCGGGAATGAGTTCACCCTTCTCCCGTGCACAGCTCTCGCAGATATGAAACTCCGTCTTCTCTCCATTCACGATCTTAGTGAAGTGGAGTGTTGCCGGCTTGACGCCACATTCCTGGCATTGCATAAGCGAAAGCCCCTCCCTTATGGTTGACAATTATTTGCCTAACAAAGAGATTAACATCGCCTTCATAATCTTGGCACGAATCTCATCCCGGTATGGAATCTTAACCGTTAGGCATTCCCGAGAAACAGCAGCGCGCATAAGGCACGCTTCACGCTTACTTAGAAAACCAGCTTCCTCCAGCTGATAAATCAGCCCTTCAGCAGCGTTCTGATCAATCCCGCCACCTATAGTATGGTTTAAATGGGCATGCAGTGCCACGTTAGGCGGTAATTCAAAACGTTGAATACGAATATATCCCCCACCACCACGCTTACTTTCCACCACATAACCTTTTTCCAGAGTAAAGCGTGTACTGATGACATAGTTGATCTGTGACGGTACGCATGAGAACTGGTCCGCCAGGTCATTTCGCTGGATTTCCACCGTACCTTCGGGACTTTCATGCAAAATATTCTTCAGATATTGTTCGATAATATCAGAGATATTGCGCATCACTCATCCTCCAGTGCTTAAATCTTTATAATACCGATTGCAACTTGCATTCATAATGACAATGGTCTTTAATTGAACTTAAACATTTGTGGATAATCCCACGTGTTCAGAGGATCGGATTGCTGTCATTATGTTTCGTTGACTTTGACTTTCTTTGACTTTTTAATATTATAACATATTCTGTGCTAATTCCAAGTGGATTCTCTTATTTTTCACTTTTTTCAGCGAATGTATTCGGAAATAAAGAACTCTCCCAACTTCTTTCGAAGGGGAGAGCCTGATTTTTGTCAAGTTTAAACGCCTTCGGTATCCTTATTAGGACGATAAGCGTTTATGCGAGAAATATAAGGATAATGTATAGCGTGAAACTTATACTTTCTTATATTTTTAAAAATGATCAAATAAAGCTGTCTGTGCTTGTGGAATAATTTCTTCAAACCATTCCAGTGCTGCTGCGTGGCCAGAGACACTTCCATAACGAGCCATCTCTGTTGGTCGTTTGTACCCAAGCATCAAGGCCGTCAAAGTGCCTATATCACAGCTCAAGTCTGCTTCCGCCCGTTCCCCTTCCACTCGTATCAAAGTAGCCGAGCCCTCATTAGAGATATTCCATGCCCATAACCCATCATTCCAAGGTGCATACTTATCTTCGATATATATAAGCTGCTTCTTTTGACTACTGTTTCCTCTGAAGGTGTAAGTTTCAATGAATGACTTGGCATTAACAATCCGCCCCATAAAATAAGGATAATTCTCTTGTCCTATACGTGGATCTGGCAGCAAGAAAGGTAACATGTCATCCGAAGGCACTAGCTTTAAGGATGCACCGGTCACCATCGAATCATGGTTCGCAAGAAATGTCCACAGCCCCTGCCGGGCTTGTTCATTCAAAAAAACAAATTCATCAATGACCAGTTCTCTGTTCTCTACCTTATACAGCACATATCCCTCTGGTTCACCACTCTTGGAGTAAAATACCGCACTCTTTCCTTCATCATCTAGAACAGAGTTCTCCCACCAATCCAAATCGCGCTTAAGTGTCCCGTTATAACTGACAGCGAATCGAGTATATAGGCTATCCAATACTTCGATATCCTTTATGTCCCGTTTAACCTTGCCCTCAACTTCAACCTTTTTAGGAAATTTCGCTACTGGAATAGAGTATTTCTTATATTCACAATAAACTTCCCAGCCAAATTTACGATAGAACGGAATCAAGAATGGGTGTAGAAAAGAGAGCGTTTGCCCCGCCTCATTCATCGTATGCAGTGCATGAGACAAAAGATTTGCCACATGTCCTTGTCTGCGGTTCTCTGGCCATGTAGCTACTCCTGCTATACCACCCATAGGTACCACTCTGCCCTGTATGTAGACTTGGAAAGGAATAATTGTCAATTTAGCTTCCAATGTTCCGTCCTCAAAAGCACCCCATACCTGTTCAGGCTTGAATCTTTCCTTAGCACTTGCTCTTTTTTCACTAGGAAGCTTGTACTGAAAAGCATATTCTGACAAGTTCATGCTTGCATCGAATTCTTCCGAACGTAACTGTCTTATTACCACAAACTCACCTCATCCTTTATAAAATTACTTTTAGGATAAGTATAACAAGAGCGTCAATTGTGCGCTAATCTATTGCATTATTTATAACTTTATTTTTAGTTATCCACAGCTCTATACAGTTTTAAAAATAGTCTTGAAATCTTGTCACATCCAAGTTAAAATAGTTATCCACTTATCAATAACTCTATCCACATAATCCCGGCTATATCCACAGCAACCCGTGTACTACTTAGGTTTTCTGTTGACAGATCCATATAAATATGTATTTAATCCACACTATTTAGGGGTTATTTCTCTTTCAATCATCTATCCACATGTGCGTAACTTTTTCTGCAAATCCAAAAGTTTATCCACAAGTTTTCCACAGCCTATAATAAACGCAAAAAAGCCACTGTCGATTACTCAACAGTGGTCTAATTGTGCTTGGCAACGTCCTACTCTCCCAGGACCCTTCGGTCCAAGTACCATCGGCGCTGGAGGGCTTAACGGTCGTGTTCGGGATGGGTACGCGTGGAACCCCTCCGCTATCGCCACCAAACATGCGTCTGTGAAACAGACGCTGCCGCGTGAAATTTCGTTCATCACCAGAAGTGAGAATGAATTTCTAAGCGTGTACAGGCTTGATGCCTGAAAACTGAATCCGAATTGAATTTGCGTTCTAAGTATAGGATAAGCCCTCGACCGATTAGTATTGGTCAGCTCCATGCATTACTGCACTTCCACCTCCAACCTATCTACCTCGTCGTCTTCAAGGGGTCTTACTAATTGGGAAATCTCATCTTGAGGGGGGCTTCACGCTTAGATGCTTTCAGCGCTTATCCCGTCCGTACGTAGCTACCCAGCCATGCTCCTGGCGGAACAACTGGTGCACCAGCGGTACGTCCATCCCGGTCCTCTCGTACTAAGGACAGCTCCTCTCAAATTTCCTGCGCCCACGACAGATAGGGACCGAACTGTCTCACGACGTTCTGAACCCAGCTCGCGTACCGCTTTAATGGGCGAACAGCCCAACCCTTGGGACCTACTTCAGCCCCAGGATGCGATGAGCCGACATCGAGGTGCCAAACCTCCCCGTCGATGTGGACTCTTGGGGGAGATAAGCCTGTTATCCCCAGGGTAGCTTTTATCCGTTGAGCGATGGCCCTTCCATGCGGTACCACCGGATCACTAAGTCCGACTTTCGTCCCTGCTCGACTTGTAGGTCTCGCAGTCAAGCTCCCTTATGCCTTTGCACTCTTCGAATGATTTCCAACCATTCTGAGGGAACCTTGGAACGCCTCCGTTACTCTTTAGGAGGCGACCGCCCCAGTCAAACTGCCCGCCTGACACGGTCCCCGTACCCGGTAAGGGTACTAGGTTAGAACCTAGATACGATCAGGGTGGTATCCCAACGGCGCCTCCACCGAAGCTTGCGCTCCGATTTCTACGGCTCCCACCTATCCTGTACAGATCGTACCCAAATTCAATATCAAGCTGCAGTAAAGCTCCATGGGGTCTTTCCGTCTTGTCGCGGGTAACCTGCATCTTCACAGGTATTAAAATTTCACCGGATCTCTCGTTGAGACAGCGCCCAAGTCGTTACGCCATTCGTGCGGGTCAGAATTTACCTGACAAGGAATTTCGCTACCTTAGGACCGTTATAGTTACGGCCGCCGTTTACTGGGGCTTCGGTTCATAGCTTCGGGTTACCCCTAACCACTCCCCTTAACCTTCCAGCACCGGGCAGGCGTCAGCCCGTATACTTCGCCTTGCGGCTTCGCACAGACCTGTGTTTTTGCTAAACAGTCGCTTGGGCCTTTTCACTGCGGCCCCCTCGTGCTATTCACACTACCGGGGCACCCCTTCTCCCGAAGTTACGGGGTCATTTTGCCGAGTTCCTTAACGAGAGTTCTTCCGCGCGCCTTAGAATTCTCTTCTCGCCTACCTGTGTCGGTTTGCGGTACGGGCACCTTCTCCTGGCTAGAGGCTTTTCTTGGCAGTGTGAGATCATGACCTTCGCTACTGTAATTTTCGCTCCCCATCACAGCCCAGCCTTAACGATGTGCGGATTTGCCTACACATCAGCCTCACTGCTTAGACGGACATATCCATCAGTCCGCGTCACTACCCTCCTGCGTCACCCCATCGCTCATAGCGGATTACGGTGGTACAGTAATTTCAAACTGTTGTCCTTCGACTACGCCTTTCGGCCTCGCCTTAGGTCCCGACTTACCCTGAGCGGACGAGCCTTCCTCAGGAAACCTTGGGCTTTCGGCGGATCAGATTCTCACTGATCTTTTCGTTACTCATACCGGCATTCTCACTTGTATGCTGTCCAGCGCTCCTTACGGTACACCTTCAACCCACATACAACGCTCCCCTACCCCAGATACATACGTATCTAGCCATAGCTTCGGTGGTGTGTTTAGCCCCGTTACATTTTCGGCGCAGAGTCACTCGACCAGTGAGCTATTACGCACTCTTTCAATGGTGGCTGCTTCTAAGCCAACATCCTGGTTGTCTGTGCAACTCCACATCCTTTCCCACTTAACACACACTTGGGGACCTTAGCTGATGGTCTGGGCTGTTTCCCTTTTGACAATGGATCTTAGCACTCACTGTCTGACTCCCGGCAATAAGTATATGGCATTCGGAGTTTGACTGAGCTTGGTAATCCTTGCGGACCCCGCACCCAATCAGTGCTCTACCTCCACTACTCTTATACCGAGGCTAGCCCTAAAGCTATTTCGGGGAGAACCAGCTATCTCCGAGTTCGATTGGAATTTCTCCGCTACCCCCACCTCATCCCCGCATTTTTCAACATGCGTGGGTTCGGGCCTCCAGTGCGTGTTACCGCACCTTCACCCTGGACAGGGGTAGATCACACGGTTTCGGGTCTACGTCCACATACTAAATCGCCCTATTCAGACTCGCTTTCGCTGCGGCTCCGTCTTCTCGACTTAACCTTGCATGTTAAACGTAACTCGCCGGTTCATTCTACAAAAGGCACGCCATCACCCATTAATAGGGCTCTGACTTTTTGTAAGCACACGGTTTCAGGTTCTATTTCACTCCCCTTCCGGGGTGCTTTTCACCTTTCCCTCACGGTACTGTTTCACTATCGGTCGCCAGGTAGTATTTAGCCTTAGCAGATGGTCCTGCTGGATTCATACGGGGTTTCACGTGCCCCGCACTACTCGGGATCCGTCTCGGAGAGAACACAGTTTAGGCTACAGGGCTTTTACCTCTATCGCGGGCCTTTCCAGACCTCTTCACCTACCATATTCCTTTGTAACTCCATGTGAGACGTCCCACAACCCCTAAGAGCAAGCTCTTAGGTTTAGGCTGTTCCGCGTTCGCTCGCCGCTACTGACGGAATCACTATTGTTTTCTCTTCCTCAGGGTACTTAGATGTTTCAGTTCCCCTGGTCTGCCTCTACATCTCCTATGTGTTCAGAGATGAGTAACTGCGAATTACCACAGCTGGGTTTCCCCATTCGGACACCCCCGGATCAAAGCTTGCTTACAGCTCCCCGAGGCAGTTTCGTTGTTCGCCACGTCCTTCGTCGGCTCCTGGCGCCTAGGCATCCTCCGTGTGCTCTTATTAGCTTAACCTCGATTTTTCCTAAGAAAAATCTCACTAATAACATTTACTTGTTTGCACAAGTTGCTAAAAGATGTTCTAAAACGCAAATTCGTTTCGGTATCCAGTTTTCAAGGATCAAGTTTAAAAATATTCTAGACATAACAAAAAGATGAAGTTTGTTGGTGGAGCCAAGCGGGATCGAACCGCTGACCTCCTGCTTGCAAGGCAGGCGCTCTCCCAGCTGAGCTATGGCCCCGCAAATTCCATCAAAACCGAACAAATGGATACGCGTTAAATGATTTTGGAAGTTTAACTTCCGATTTGAATGTCTTCATTGCAGAAGACGATTCTCCATAGAAAGGAGGTGATCCAGCCGCACCTTCCGATACGGCTACCTTGTTACGACTTCACCCCAATCATCTACCCCACCTTCGGCGGCTGGCTCCCTTGCGGGTTACCCCACCGACTTCGGGTGTTGTAAACTCTCGTGGTGTGACGGGCGGTGTGTACAAGACCCGGGAACGTATTCACCGCGGCATGCTGATCCGCGATTACTAGCAATTCCGACTTCATGCAGGCGAGTTGCAGCCTGCAATCCGAACTGAGACCGGCTTTGATGGGATTGGCTTCACCTCGCGGCTTCGCTTCCCGTTGTACCGGCCATTGTAGTACGTGTGTAGCCCAGGTCATAAGGGGCATGATGATTTGACGTCATCCCCACCTTCCTCCGGTTTGTCACCGGCAGTCACTCTAGAGTGCCCAGCCTTACCTGCTGGCAACTAAAGTTAAGGGTTGCGCTCGTTGCGGGACTTAACCCAACATCTCACGACACGAGCTGACGACAACCATGCACCACCTGTCTCCTCTGTCCCGAAGGCCGCCACTATCTCTAGTGGATTCAGAGGGATGTCAAGACCTGGTAAGGTTCTTCGCGTTGCTTCGAATTAAACCACATACTCCACTGCTTGTGCGGGTCCCCGTCAATTCCTTTGAGTTTCAGTCTTGCGACCGTACTCCCCAGGCGGAGTGCTTACTGTGTTAACTTCGGCACCAAGGGTATCGAAACCCCTAACACCTAGCACTCATCGTTTACGGCGTGGACTACCAGGGTATCTAATCCTGTTTGCTCCCCACGCTTTCGCGCCTCAGCGTCAGTTACAGCCCAGAAAGTCGCCTTCGCCACTGGTGTTCCTCCACATATCTACGCATTTCACCGCTACACGTGGAATTCCACTTTCCTCTTCTGTACTCAAGTCACCCAGTTTCCAGTGCGACCTCAGGTTGAGCCCAAGGTTTAAACACCAGACTTAAATGACCGCCTGCGCGCGCTTTACGCCCAATAATTCCGGACAACGCTTGCCCCCTACGTATTACCGCGGCTGCTGGCACGTAGTTAGCCGGGGCTTTCTTCTCAGGTACCGTCACTCCGATAGCAGTTACTCTACCGGACGTTCTTCCCTGGCAACAGAGCTTTACGATCCGAAAACCTTCATCACTCACGCGGCGTTGCTCCGTCAGACTTTCGTCCATTGCGGAAGATTCCCTACTGCTGCCTCCCGTAGGAGTCTGGGCCGTGTCTCAGTCCCAGTGTGGCCGTTCACCCTCTCAGGTCGGCTACGCATCGTCGCCTTGGTGGGCCGTTACCCCACCAACTAGCTAATGCGCCGCAGGCCCATCCCTCAGTGACAGATTGCTCCGTCTTTCATTCTTCCTTCAGGAGAAAAAAGAAATTATCCGGTATTAGCTACCGTTTCCGGTAGTTATCCCAGTCTAAGGGGCAGGTTGCCTACGTGTTACTCACCCGTCCGCCGCTAAGTTACTTTGAAAGCAAGCTTTCAAAGTAACTCCGCTCGACTTGCATGTATTAGGCACGCCGCCAGCGTTCGTCCTGAGCCAGGATCAAACTCTCCAATTAGTATTGAAAAGAGCGATATGCTCATTTTGAAACTGACGATTCATTAAATGAATCTTTTAAAAATTAACGCGTTCCATTTGTTCAGTTTTCAAAGAACTTGCTCCCGGCATTCCGACATCAACTGTCTCTTGCACAGGAATTAGAGTATATCATGTTGTCGTATTTCTTGTCAACTTATTTTTTCATCGTTTGTGTTTCATTTGTTCGATGCGTCATAAGCACAAGAGATAATATACCATGCTGTTCTTATGTTTGCAAGCTTTTTTTGAAATAAAAATAATCTTCGAATAAATACTTTCAAACTAGCACAAACCAACACAAATTGTTTCCAATAATCCTTAATTTATGGCTAAATAGAATTTATCGTAATCCCATATATTAACTTCTAATGATACGTACGAGAGGAGTCTAAATGAAAAACAATCCATCTAGTGCTGCGACCCAAACAAACACCACGGATAAGGAGCAGCGTAATCTGCAGCAAGCAACAATCTATAAGATTTTGCTGGCTGTCAGCTTTGTTCATTTATTTAACGATTCTATTCAGGCAGTCATCCCTGCAATCTTTCCTATTCTCAAAGATAACTTGATGCTCTCCTTCGCTCAGATTGGGTGGATCTCCTTTGCCTTAAACATGACGTCCTCCGTTATCCAACCAGTCATTGGGTATGCGGCAGATCGTAAGCCTCGTCCTATATTGTTACCACTGGGTATGTGCAGCACATTTCTAGGCGTACTTTTATTGGCTTATGCCAACAACTATATTCTTGTATTGTTTTCCGTCATGCTGATCGGTTTCGGATCTGCTACCTTTCATCCCGAAGGCATGCGTGTTGCTCATATGGCTGCCGGTCAGCGGAAAGGTCTTTCGCAATCTATTTTTCAAGTCGGCGGCAATGCTGGACAATCTTTAGGACCAATGCTCACGAAATGGATATTCATTCCCTTTGGGCAGATCGGCGCTCTTGGCTTCACTATCGTTGCGGCTGCCGGAATCGCCGTCCAGACCTATGTCGCTCGCTGGTATCGAGAGATGCTGGATGCAGGATATACGTTTCATAAGAAGTCAACAGCTCGTGCAATTGATCCTGCCCGCCGCAAAAGTATTCGAACGGCAACAATCATCCTTGTGTTCCTAGTCTTTGTAAGATCTTGGTACGGCGCTTCTATCGGAAGTTACTACGCTTTCTATTTAATGGACAAATATCAAATGACGCTTGATAAGGCCCAAATCTATATTTTTATGTATCTGGCAGCTGGAGCTGTCGGTACATTCTTCGGAGGCCCACTGGCTGACCGCTTCGGACGGCGTAATCTCATTCTTCTCTCTATGGTCGGAACAGTGCCCTTCGCGCTGGCTCTACCCTTCGTGAACCAAATGTGGGCAGCTATACTCCTGCTGATTGGCGGCTTCATCCTTTTGTCCAGCTTCTCCGTTACTGTAATCTACGCTCAGATGCTTTATCCAGGCAATATCGGAACAGTTTCAGGGTTAATCACTGGTCTTGCTTTTGGGCTCGGCGGAATTGGTTCCTTGGTCCTCGGCAATCTAATTGACAGCATTGGTATTTCAAAAGTGTTTATAGCTTGTGGATTCCTACCACTTTTGGGTTTCCTTGCTCTCCTGCTTCCTAGAGACGAGAAACTAGAAGAATGGGCCGCTCAATAAACATCAGTAACCACTTAACGCCTTACTCATGACTGTAGAAAATAGAGCGGCAGCCTTCCCGCTGCCCTCTGTCATATAATTATCCTTATTTGTACGATCAAACCCCATCCACACTGCAGCTGTCCATTCCGAAGTATAACCAACAAACCACAAATCCCGGTTAGCTTTCTTGCTTACGCCTGGCAGATCCAATTGGGTTGTTCCGGTTTTCCCCGCTACAGGCCTGTTCATTTGCGCTTTTTTGCCCGTTCCTTCATTGACAACATTACGTAGCATCATCGTCATTGCCTCTGCGGTTCGTTGCGATATTACCTGCCGTGATTTGGAGAGATGTGAATACACAACCTTCCCTTTTGAATCCATTATCGTGCGTACCATATGAGCCTCATTGAATTTACCTCCATTAGCAAAGACACCATAGGCTTGTGTCATTTTAAGTGGCGATACCCCATTATGAAGCCCTCCTAAAGCTATTGATAAATGGTTATCCTCCTCTGTCAGTACAATTCCTAATTTGGCTGCGAATTGCCGTGCAGAAGAGATTCCAACCTGCTTCAAAAGCCAAACAGCTGGCGCATTCACGGATTTTTGCAGCGCTCTACTCATTGTGATTTGACCTTGATACACACCGTTCAAATTCTCAGGTACATAGTTTCCATAAGCGTATTTGCGATCAGAAAGTATGCTATTCGGGCTAAACTTCCCGCTCTCTAGCGCGGGTCCATAATCAATGATCGGCTTGAAGCTGGAGCCTGGCTGCCGCGCATCAATTGTAGCTCTGTTCAAGCTCCCCTCATTTTGTTCACGCCCACCAATTAGTGCCACCACTTCACCTGTACGATGATCCATTATGGTCATAGCTGCTTCTACCTGCTGATCTTTTCCGTCAGGCGGGAAAGAAGAACCCTTTAGAAAAGCCTGCTCTAGCGCCTGCTGTGCTTTAATGTTCAACCCTGTAACGATAGTATAGCCACCCGTTCGAAGCTCCTCCACAGACTTCCCAGTGATCTGAGCCGCTTCCTTAAGCGTAGCGTCCACATAATGCACACCAATGACTTCTACTTTGTTCGCAGCGGGAGGTTGATACTTTTTATCTCTGGCCTCAAGCATTTGTTCTTTAGTAATCAGTCCTTGATCTAACATAATCTGTAGAACGAGATTCCTTCTTGTTTTGGATAATGTACTATTGTCTACCGGATTATAAATAGACGGTCCTTTAGGGATTCCCGCCAAGGTGGCGATTTGCCATATTTCTAGTTTTTTCAAATTGGATACGCCGAAGTAACGCTCCGCAGCTGCCTTTACTCCATATTGTCCACGCCCCATGTAAATCTGATTGAGGTAAAGCCCTAAAATCTCTCGTTTTGATAACTGCCTCTCCAATGCAAGAGCAATGGATGCTTCGTTTAGCTTACGTATGACATTCTTGTTCCTGTTCAAATAAAGATTGCGAGCTAGCTGTTGAGTAATACTACTCCCGCCCTCGGAGAGATCCATATCCACAATATTATTTAGAAAAGCGCGAGAAATTCCTTTATAATCTAATCCCTGGTGGCTATAAAAGCGCCGGTCCTCCACCGCTAAAAACGTATTTATCAATAATGCAGGCATTTCCTCCAGCTCCGCTGAATGTCTATACCCCGAGCCCGGTAAAGGGATCATTCGTAATGTCGTCCCGTCCGAGGTCTTAATGATGCTCGATTCCGGCAGCTGAAGTTTATCCTCTTGCTGTTTAACCACTTGCCCGCCGTATTGAAATACGTAAAGCAAACCCACGAGCGCTATTATTATTCCAATGATACTCCCATCAAATAATAAATATCCCAGACGGAGTATCCGGGTACGCACGATCCATCTGCCATCCTTGCCTGAATGGGCTACACTTTGTTTTTTTTCGGTAACGGCATTCATGATTCTATAATCAGGTTCTCTAAGAACCGCTCCATACTACGGGCTTCAACACTCGCTGCTTCAAGAAGTGCTTGGGCTTCCATCCCATCATCCGTGTTGTCAGCCTCCTCTACCTCACGGAGAGCACGGAGAATTGCCCGAGTTCTTATCAATAAAGCTACAGCTGGTGTGTCCTGCATCGTTTCTGTTGCTACGCCTCTATTCGGAACTTCAATTCTTTGCATGCGATTCAGGTTAGCGGCGATTTGGCCTAATTCTCCTCCAGAGAGGACCTTGATTTCTTTTGTTACTCCCTTGTCTGCTAACTCTGAGGTTCCAATCAGTACCGTGTGCAAATCATCGGCAATTTTCTGTGAACGGAGAATAAACAACCCACTGAAGAATAGAACAAATAGAATTATGACGCTAGGGATTGTTCCAATATGATTAATGGTCCAATGGATAAGATGAACAAAAAAGACGCCTGACTTCCCCGAATAATGAGAATACAGCAAAGCAACAGCCCGCTGGACAGCAAAAAGAAAGGCAGCACTCAAAAGAGCACTCCCTATAAAAATATAAAGATAATGGATGCGAACCGTCCGAAGTTTGTGCATAGTCATTCCCTCCTTGTGCTCACAAGGATATCTTCCAAATCTTAAGAACCCGCCAAGAGTTTTCTTAAGATTCTATGAAGAATGGGAAATAGGTGATAAAATCCGTCCGAAGCGGGGAGCTTTCTACATAAATAACGCCATTGTGGCGTTCGATGATACTTTTGGAAATGGCAAGACCTAGGCCTGAACCGCCTGTATGCTGTGAACGAGACTTCTCTGCCCGATAGAATCGTTCGAAAATAAACGGAATATCACTCTCTGCGATCATCTCTCCAAAATTGCTAATGCGGACAACCGCTTCATTTCCCCTTTTACTGAAACCAATCTCCACTTTCCCGCCGCTTCTACCGTAACGGATCGCGTTCGTAATCAAATTTTCATAAGCACGAACTAATTCTTTAGGGGAAGCCTCTATCCACAACTCATCAGCTTGGTCATCGATCTCATAGGTCATTTCAGCCTTTGTTAGTTCGGGAACTGACTCCTCCGCTAGCTGCCGTATAAATGCTTTTAAATCTAATCGCTCCATAACCAGAGGGTATTCCCCACTATTTACGCGTGTATATTCAAAAAGATCGTCGATCAGTTTACGCAGCACAAGGGATTTGTTGTAGGCTATGCTCACGTAATATCGTATTTCTACTTCTTCCTGGCATCGATCTTGCTCGATATATTCCAGAAAACCGAGGACAGAGGTAAGGGGGGTTCGTAAATCGTGGGAGACACCCGTGATCAAGTCATTTTTTGCATTCACAGCTTTACGTTCCTCTTCCACAGAGTGCTGCAAACGTTCAGCCATTTCATTAATATTCTCAGCCAGCACTCCCAACTCGTCCGTGGTTCTGACTTCAATTCGGTGCGACATCCCGGAGCTTGTGATTTCCCGAATTCCTTTGGTGATCTCCTCCAGATACAGTACTACTTTACGAGTATAGATAAAAAAGAACAGTAAAAAGCTGATAATACCAGCTGCGGTCAGCAGTGGCATAGAGCCAATATGATTAATGATCCAGCGTAAGATACGTGAATAGGGAGCCGACTCTGACACTGGATTCAGATAGATCATGAAATTAACGAGCTGGTAACCTGCAAACAGCAGTAATCCACCGGAAAGCACACTAAGTAAAAAGGCGTATATAAACTTCCAACGAATCGTAGTTATATATTTTGAATTCAAGAAGCCTCACCTAATCCTTTCAGGAAGGTCCATCTAATTTATAGCCAACTCCCCAGACGGTTTGTATATAACGGGGGCGCTTCGAATCCACTTCGATTTTATCGCGGAGGTTACGAATATGTACCATAACAGTATTGCCCCCATCTAAAAATGGTTCGTTCCACACCTTATCGTATATCTGCTCTAAGCTAAGCACTTGACCTTGGTGCCTTGCCAAAAGCTCTAAAATAGAAAATTCCCGGGGGGTCAGCTTAATCTTCTGCTGGTCTATATGTACCTCATGCTTAGACGTATCTATAGTTAAATCTTCAAAGCTCAGTTTGCTGTCATTCCCTAGGCTATTACTATCTTTATTGAAAGCGTGATAACGACGCAGCTGTGACTTAACTCGTGCCACAATCTCCAAAGGATTAAACGGCTTGCCCACGTAGTCGTCCGCTCCTATGCTAAGTCCTGAGATTTTGTCCATATCCGTATTTTTGGCTGAAAGGATGATAATTGGCATCTTCCGCTCTTCACGGATCTTCATGCATGCAGCAAGTCCATCCATCTTAGGCATCATGACATCCAGAATAATTAGATCGACTTCTTCCTTCTGCAGACACGCCAGCGCTTCCATTCCATCATAGGCCTTAAGCAGCCGGTAGCCCTCATTACAGAGATAAATTGATAACAGTTCTACAATTTCCTTCTCATCATCTACTAACAATATCGTTTCTCTCTTCACAGGAGGGGGTTCCTTTCAAATATAGTAATAATTATCTTTAGCTTCTATATTAGCAGATCCATTGAACGTTTTTCCTCGAAAATAGAAACATGTACTTAAAATCGAACGACAATAAGTAGGTTACGCAAAAAAAGGGTACCCGCTCCACTCGTACTTAAACGAAATGGAACTGGTACCCTTTTAGAATTCAGTAAAATATGCTTACATCCCCAGCAGTCGAATCAGCTCATCTTCATCTTCAATGACTTGAATGCCTAACTGCTGTGCTTTGGCCAGTTTACTACCTGCCTTCTCGCCGGCAATAACCAAATCCGTCTTCTTAGATACACTTCCAGACACCTTCGCTCCGAGTGCTTCCAGACGTTCGGCTGCTTCGTCACGTGTAAGCTTTTGTAATGAACCGGTCAACACTACCGTTTTTCCACTAAAGAAGGAATCCGTGCTAACAGGACGTGGGGCCTCAGGAGCTTTTGCTTCAACCCCAAGCGCGCGCAACCGAGCAACATTCGCCACGACTACAGGATCTGCGAAGAAGTTAACAATGCTCTCGGCGACAATCCCGCCAATGTCCGGTAACTCGGCAAGTTCCTCAGCTTTAGCCTGCATCACAGCATCCAGATCGCGGAAATGATCAGCCAGCATCTTAGTTGTTGCTTTACCTGTGTTAGGGATTCCTAACGCAAAGAGGAATGAGGCGAGATCGCGCCCTTTGCTATCCTCTAATGCTTGCAGCAAATTCTGTGCTTTTTTCTCCCCGAAACGGTTCAGCTGTACAAGCTGCTCAAAGGACAATTCATACAGATCCGCAGAGTCATGAACATTAAGCTCGTCGTAGAGCTGACCTGCCGTCTTCTCACTAAACGTCTCAATATCCATCGCATCTCGTGAAGCGAAATGAGTGATCCGACTAATAATTTGCGGTCTACAGTTCAGCTTATTATTACAGAAAAGATGCGCACCGCGCATTTCTAGCGGAAATCCGCAAGCCGGGCAATCCTCAGGGAAAATAATTTCTCCTCCGTCATTCTCTTCCGTTACCTTGCCGAGAATTTCCGGGATAACATCATTAGAACGCCGAATAAACACTCGTGAGCCTAAGGCGAATTTCAAGTTTTTGCGCTCAATATCGCCCACATTATTTAATGTGCAATTCTGTACGGTAACTCCAGCAAGCTCTACGGCTTCAACACGAGCTAAAGGAGTCACTTTACCTGTACGTCCTACATTCCAGCTAACAGACTCAAGCACGGTCGTTGTTTCTTCAGCTTCAAATTTATAAGCCACTGCCCAGCGAGGGAACTTGTCAGTGTAACCAAGAACTTCACGAATACGGAAATCCGTCACCTTGATCACCGCTCCATCAATGAGGTAATCAAGACTTGAACGACTCTCCTCGATTCCAGCAAGCTGCTCAGTCACATCATCGAAATCATTACAGTAAGTCAGATAAGGATTTACTTTGAATTTGTTATTCCGTAGAAAATCCATCATCTCCTGATGATCGGCGAACTCTACACCTTCTCCAAAACCTACATTATAGAAATATGCATTCAAACGACGTTCTGCAGTAGTCTTCGGATTAAGATTGCGCAGTGCACCTGCCGCCGCATTACGTGCATTCTTAAGCGGCTCTGCAGCCCGGGTATTATAATCAGCGAGCACAGACAGATTCATAATCCCTTCACCCTGAACCTCAATAACACCTTCTTTAAAAGGAATCGTTAATGGAACAGACTTAATGGTCTTCACCTGAGCAAGTATTCCTTCACCAATGACACCATTACCACGCGTCGATGCCTGTTCGAGAACACCATTCCGATAGGTTAGATTCAGCGTCAAGCCATCAAACTTCAGTTCTACTGCATAACAAGGATCAGGTAGAGGGTTGCCTGGGTTCTTAAGATTGTACTCATTCACTAAGCGGAGTACCCGCGTATTCCAGCCCCGCAGCTGTTCAATATTCTGTGCTTTATCGAGACTCCAAAGCGGAGCCAGATGCCGATGCGGCGTGAAGCCCTTAAGCAGCTCTCCACCTACACGTTGTGTAGGTGAATCCGGTAGTACGAAGCCACTCTCAGCCTCCAGTGCTACAAGCTTGTCGTATAAAACATCGTATTCCTTATCGCTGACTAGCGGAGCATCCAGCGTGTAATAGTGGTAATTATAATTATTTAACTCCGCAACAAGCTCTTCCATCACATGCATAGCATCCATGCAGGTACATCCCTCCGTCAATAAGTTTCCTAATGGTTAGCGTGGTCTAAATATCCGTTCGTTAATCGTTTCCTACTATTATTCCACCCTGGTAATCGGCGCAAACCCTGCAAGCAGTCGTTTTACACCCACTGGTGCCGGAAAAGCAATCTGCAGCTCCGTATCATTCCCGGTGCCCTTTACAGCTACAACGGTGCCAGTGCCCCATTTGCCGTGCGAAACTTTATCACCCGCTTTGTATTCGCCAGCTGCTGCAGCCCCTGCTCCAGTAGCGCGCTGTGCGCCTCCGGAGGTTACGGTCACGCTGCTCTTGCTTGTCGCTGCGGACGCTGTGCTTCCGCTGCCAATCGGCGCCGCACCAGCAGCTCCACTTCGGCCGCCGAAGTTCCCACGACTGCCGCCACTGAAGCCGCGTCCGCCGTAAGCACCGCCTACCTCTGAGCCTCCGCGTTGGAAGCGGTCCTGCGTCTTCGCGGTATCTTCCTTCAACTCCTCCGGAATCTCTTCAATGAAGCGGGACGGCTGATTCGCCGTTGTCCGCCCAAAGAGCGTACGCATCCGCGCGCAAGAGAGAAACAATTGTTTCTCGGCGCGGGTGATCCCTACATATGCAAGCCGGCGTTCCTCTTCGAGCTCATCGTTGTCTTGGAAGGCTCGGCTGTGCGGGAACACGCCTTCTTCCATCCCGACGATAAATACCGTTGGGAACTCCAGACCTTTGGCGCTGTGCATCGTCATCAGGACTACAGCGTCACTACGGTCCTCTTCATCATCATTCACACTATCAATATCTGCGATAAGTGCAAGATCCGTGAGGAAGGAGACAAGCGACTTGTCCTCGTTATTCTTTTCAAACTCCATCGTCACGGACAAGAACTCATCGATATTCTCTAGTCGCGAGCGAGATTCGAGAGTGTTTTCATTTTGCAGCTCCAAACGGTACTGTGACATCTCCAGTATTTTTTCCGTCAGTTCTGTTACGGACAAGAACTCCACCATACGGTGCAGAGCTTCAATCATATCGTAGAACTCTACTAGCATATTCCGCGTCCGTCCGGCAAAGCCCAAATCATCTACAGTTTGCAGTACGCGGAAAATAGAAACACCACGCTCACCAGCCGCAGCTGCCAGCTTACCAACCGTTGTATCCCCTAATCCCCGCTTAGGTACATTAATAATACGCGTCAGGCTGATATCATCATCAGGGTTAGATAACAGGCGTAAATAAGCGAGCAGATCTTTGATTTCTTTACGATCATAGAACTTAATCCCGCCTACGATTTGATACGGAATATCAGATTTAATTAGAATTTCCTCGATTACCCGTGACTGGGCATTCGTACGATACAGTATCGCATGATTCTGGTAGGCTTGACCCTGTTTCACATTTTTGCTGATTTCTCCGGTTACAAAGTAACCTTCATCATGCTCGGAGTCCGCCCGGTACACCTTAATCTTGGCGCCTTCCTCGGAATCGGTCCACAGCTTCTTCGGCTTACGTCCACTATTGAGTGCGATCACACCATTGGCTGCATTCAGGATATTAGCAGTTGAACGGTAGTTCTGCTCTAGAAGAATGGTCTTCGCTTCTGGATAGTCCTCTTCAAAATTAAGAATGTTCGTAATATCCGCTCCGCGCCAGCGATAAATCGACTGGTCACTATCCCCTACCACACAAATCCGGTGATGGCTATCAGCGAGCATACGGCACAACATATACTGCGCTCTGTTCGTATCCTGATACTCATCCACGTGGATGTATTTGAATTTCTTTTGGTAGAAATCAAGTACCTCGGGAACTTCCTTAAACAGTTCGATGGTCTTCATAATCAAATCATCAAAATCAAGCGAGTTATTGCTTCTTAGACGTCTTTGATACATCTTATATACCTTTGCAACTAAGCCTTCAAAATAATCGCCAACCTTCTGCTCATACTGCGCCGGAGTGATCAGTTCATTCTTGGATGCGCTAATGATAGCCTGCACAGCTTTTGGTTCGAATTTCTTCGTATCAATATTCAGTTCCTTCATACAGTTACGTATTACGGATAACTGATCTGTAGAGTCCAGAATGGAGAAGTTGGAGGTAAAACCAATCCGCTCGATATCCTTCCGCAAAATCCGAACACACATAGAGTGAAAGGTGGATACCCAGATATCTCTTCCCTCAGGTCCGACAAGCTTAGATACACGTTCCTGCATTTCCCGCGCGGCTTTATTCGTAAACGTAATCGCCAAAATCGCCCAAGGCGGCGCCTTTCGATTGGCAATCAGCCAGGCAATTCTATGAGTCAACACTCTCGTCTTCCCACTGCCCGCACCAGCCATAATCAAAAGTGGCCCTTCAGTAGTTTCGACAGCCTGTCTTTGTGGAGGATTCAGTCGACTTACTGCGTCTTGTATGCTAATAAGTTGCATGTGTAACATGCTCCTTTCTAAATATAAAATCACAAATCATAAGTAGTCCTAAAAATAACCACTAAGCATAAACGCCTTTGGCGTCATAAGGACGGTAAGTGTTTATGCGAAAATATAAGGATAATGTATCACGTGAAACTTATACTCTCTTATATTTTAATCGAATTGCTCTTGTACTGTCTTTTTTACAGCCGCAACTGTTAGCAGTGCCTGCTGTACATCACTATAAATAATATTGCCGACCACTACTGTATCACATAGAGCTGCTGCCTGCTCGGCTTCCGCCTCACAAGTAATGCCCCCACCATAAAAAAGTTGGGCTTGATCCACCATTTCGCGTACTGTCCGCACAGTCTCCATATCCCCGAACCTACCACTGTATTCAAGATAAACAATCGGCAGTGACATCAGCCTGTCCGCAACCTGAGCATAAGCAGCCGCTTCTTCAGCATCAATGGCCGTCTCAGCCCCTGTAATCCGTGCAACTGAAGAGTCACTATTCAGCACAATATAACCTTCCGTTAGAAGCGAATCCCATGGAATCATAAATCCATAGCGTTCAATAGCTCGGCGATGATGGCCTACAATCCAAGCTGGATCGGGCGTATTAAGCACCATAGGGATCATATAAAGATCAAATCCGGGAACAGCAGCTTCAAGTTCGGATACCTCAAGTGCACAAGGTAACTCAAACTGTTTTACTCTTGCTAGGAGATCCACTGTATTCTCATAGGTTACTCCTGTTGAGCCCCCTATCAGTATGGCATCCGTGCCAGATAAGCAAACGGCCTCCAAATCCTCATCCGAAATCATCCGGTCAGGGTCTAGCTTAAATACATGCCGCCAAGGTTTGATCATTTGCTGCACTGATTTCATGAGAATCATCCTTAATAGTCATTTGGGCAAGACAAAGACACTCCTGCCGCCGCAAAAGATATAGATCTAGTCTATGCCAGCACAGCAGGTGTGTCAATTTAAAGCGAACAAAAATGCGAACATTTTTTCGTATTTTTTAATGGTAAAAAGTAGTCTAAGATTTCAACGTACACCTGAGATGTTAATCAAATCCTCTTCGGGTACAAAATCAGTGTAAAAACCATCCACGCCCATACGGGCCAGTTCCCTAATTTCAGCTTCTTCATTTACTGTATGAACATATACACGAGCGCCAGCCTTCTTCAGCTTTTTAACAAAGCTCTTGGTGGCTCGGCCAACTGGCATGGTAATATCCACACCTGTTTTATTAACAAACTCAATAACTTGTTCATCCGTATCCTTGGATTGGTACAGAGTGTAAAGCAATTCTGGAAAAGAATACACCTTATTGATCTCATCAAGCATCGACTGATTATATATTTGTGGAACAATCCGATCTAATATGGCTGGATCCCGGCGCTGCGCCGCTTCTACCAACAATGTAAATTGTTTATTTATAAGTTCGGGTTTGATTTCTTTCGTATCGGTCACGATATAAGCATCTGGATAATGCTGCATCAGATCAAGCAACTTCTCGACATCGATCGGGGAGTATATATTCAGGATTGGGCTGTCCATGAATTCCTTATAATCTAGTACTACCCCTTGTTTATTAGCAGGAAGAACATCCAACTGACCTAAAAGCTTACTCATGTTGCCTGACCACTCATGCCTACCTACTAGCTGATCATCAGCCGATAATAGCAAGTCTACTTCAAATACGCGAGTTCCCTGTGCATAATTAGCGACAAAGGCCTCCCATGCATTGGTGTACGTATGACCGTTAATGCCACCCATGGCATGTGCAACGATTTTGTGCGCTTCAAAACCGCTCGCGGATTGCTCTTCCTCTTTGTTCAACGTTATTACAAGAGTCATTATTAGTGCGACAATCATTACTACGGTTGCAATAATCTTTTTCTTATTCATAGTTGTGAGTTTCCTTTGCAAAGTTTAGATTAGAAAATTAATACCCCGCTCTGCCAGTGGCAAAACGGGGTATTATTAAAATCTAAATAAGCTCAGGTCTCAATAAGCGTTTTTGTTAACGAAGCCGTTGCGAATCGTTTTGAAAATAATTCGAATGTCAAACAGTAAAGACCAGTTCTCGATGTAGAAAATATCGTGTTTGATCCGCTCCTCGATGGAAGTGTCCCCGCGGAGTCCGTTACTCTGAGCCCAACCTGTAATTCCAGGACGTACATGGTGTTTTACCATATACTTTGGAATTTCATCACGGAACTGTTCTACATAAAATGGTCGTTCTGGCCGTGGGCCAACTACACTCATATGACCCAGTAACACATTAAAAAATTGCGGAAGCTCATCCAGACTTGTCTTCCGGATAAAGGTCCCAAATCTGGTTCTACGAGGATCTTCCCGCGTACTCCATCCTGTATCCTCTTCACCATCCTGCTGCATCTTCATGGAGCGGAACTTATACATCATAAAATTACGACGGTTCAGCCCCACACGTTCCTGCCGGAATATAATCGGCCCGGGAGAGGTCAGTCGGACACCAAGTGCCACGATAAGCATCACAGGGGAAATCATAATAATTGCGAACAATGAGAACACAATATCAAACAATCGTTTTGCCATCTTATTACCCGTCATATCTAGTGGAATATCACGAACATTAATCATTGGCATGCCTGCAAAGTTATCAAAGTAAGGGCGCGCTGGTAAGTAGTCGAAAAAGTCAGGGATAATCAATGTGCGTACACCTGCTTTTTCACAGGCCGCAATAATTGAAGGATACTTCGAATGGGCATCAAGTGGCAGCGCAAGTATAACCTCATCCACAGGCAGCATCTCTAGCATTCCAGACAACTGGTCAACTGTTCCAAGAATCGGTTTATATCGTTGTTCTTCAATTCCATCCCAAGTATGATAGTCATCCAAGAAGCCAATCGCTTCATATCCAAGCTCAGGGTATTGCTCTAGATTATTGTAGAATCTTTTGCCTAGCGTACCTGCACCGATGATAAGTACAAACTGTCGGTTGAAGCCTTTTTCGCGAAAAGACTTAAGCATCTTCTTCAGTACATAACGGTACAGCATAATAGAAAGAATGTTCAATCCCATGTAAAGAGCTAGATATGTTCGGGAGATATTTATTTCTTTCACGAAAAACATCAGACCAAGCAGAATGAAAATGCCCATGATATGCACTTGGAAAATCTTAATGAATTCATCGACAAACCGTTTCTTACGCTTCGGCAAATACAGCGACAGCAGTATACCGATTAACACTGCAATTCCGCCATAAATCATACTCCAGTAAGCGTACGACTCTACAGGCAACGGGTTTTCATACTCCATCCAACCACTTCTAAACTTTAGCCACCAAGCCGCTAAAAAAGAGATCTGAATGATAATAAAGTCAGCAACCATATAGAGCTGTGTCAAAAAATTCTGATTACGCCGAATCATAAATTCACCTCAGTATTCTTTTCGTTACGTGCACCTGTTTCATTAGCGGAGTTAAGACTCTGAGCAGGTGATGGGACTGTTTTAGGAGAAGTTAAGGCATTCCGCAAAAGCGAAAGTGCGAACTTCACACCTACGCCGGCATATACTGTTCCATTTATCATACTGTTGTACTTCTTACTATAATGCTTACGATGAAATAAAATCATTGCCCGGTGGAATTCATAGACGATCTTAAACGGTCTTCGTCTGGCGCTGCCGCCTTTAAGATGTACGATAGCAGTCTTCGGATAATAATAAATCTCCCAACCAGCCTCTTTAATACGATAACACCAATCTAAATCCTCACCGTACATAAAGAACTCTTCATCCAATCCACCCACCTGGTTAATCGTCTCCCGCCGCAGCAGCATAAACGCACCAACCAGACAATCTATCGGGTAATCAAGATCAGGGTCCAGATAACCTAACTGGTAACCGTTAAACCTCGGACGATCCGGAAATAGCTTACTAAATCCAAAAGCATAATAGAACGAAGCAGACGGTGTAGGAAACCCCCGCTTGCAAGCTTTATCCAGCGAGCCATCCGGTAAAATAATCTTGCACCCTGACGCTCCTACATCAGGCCGACTATCCATAAAGGAGATCATCGTCTCTAGCGTATCCTTACGTACCACCGTATCTGAATTCAGCAGCAGCACATACCGTCCGGATGAAGCTTCCATCCCCTGATTATTAGCACGGGCAAAACCGACATTGTCGTTATTTGCGATCAACATTACACCTGGAAACTCTCTACTAATCTTCTCTACCGAATCATCATTGGAATTGTTGTCTATTAAAATAATCTCATAGGAATAGTTCGTTGCTGAGTCATACACCGACCTGAGACAATCCATCGTCAGGCGACACGTGTTGTAATTAACAATAAGTATGCTTACATCTACATTCACTGCGTAACGCTCCTGACAAATATAGTAATCTACCGACAATAATTATAACATAAAACCTCCCTGAGAAGAGGTGACGTTTCAGGGAGGTTTTTCCATATGTGGTTTAGCTTTCGTGTTTCTTTCTCTCTTTTATCGCGGCTTGTATATACTCCCGCTTCTTTTTTAACGCTGGAAGCTGAGTGAAAAAGGACTTCCACGCTGTAATTAACTGTGGCTCTCTCAGAAGCATATAGCCATGTGCGGCAAGCTCATAGGGAAGAGAAATGAAGATTGTCTTCAGCATAGTTCGAGTCTGTTCATTCTTGTAGATCATTTTGTAGCGGTTAATGTAAGATATTCGTCGGATGAACAACGGCTTCGTGTTACGACCAGACGTTTTCCAGCCACGTTCGTGATACCCGATCGCCTCAGCATCATAATATCCCCGCCAGCCGAATAACTCCGCCCTCCAAGCCACATCCACATCTTCCTTATAAGCAAAAAAGTCGTCATCAAAAAATTCGCCATCAACAATTATGTCGTTGATCATCCGCCGAGAATACATCGCAGCCGCTCCAGATACACCGAATACAGGACCCGATTGCGTCCATTGGTCAGCTGGCTCACCCGCACCGCGATCAAATGCACGGCGTGCTCTGTTCATTCGGAGACCTGTGCTGTCTACCAGCCCATGATCCGCCTTCAGCAAAAGCTTGCCTGTGGCGCTGCCGATCTGTGGATTATTCTCCATCTGTGTGATTAGTCTGGAGATATAGTCTGGAGCAAGCGTTAGGTCAGGGTTAAGGACGAGCACGTAATCTGTATTCGTGGCCGAAATGGCCTGGTTGTGGGCTGGGGCGAAGCCTGTGTTAAGCTCATTCTCCAGAAGGTCAATTGTTGGATATTGCTTTATCTCCCTTGCGGAGTTCATAGCTTCATGCCCCACCAAGAATGCAGCGGGTGAGTCCGAGTTAAACTGGTGATAGAACGTTCTGACCTTATCCGCCGAACCATCAGTTGAAGCGTTGTCCACTACGACAATTTTTTTGACCAAATAATCCTGTGCCATTACTGCCTCTATACAATCTATGATGTCGTCAGCACTGTTGTAGGTGACGATATGTACACTTACTGTTTTGTTATTCATGAGTATCCTCGACTTTGTAATTTCTTGTTAACTACACACTCCCCTCTTATTATAACGAAAGAATACAAAAAACTCCCGTATCGTTATAAACGATTTGGGAGTTTCAATTGCTACTATCTTATTCTTTTAGCTCTAACAGGAAATCTCTCAGGCCCTCACGCCAAGGTCGAATATCCTCAAATCCATTCGTACGTATCGACAAATGCTCCATCACCGAATTCCGAGGACGCGGTGCAGGTCTTGGGAACTGTTCCGTAGCACAAGGTTCAAGCTTTGCGGTGAATTTCAAACCCAAAATATCCTCAGCCTCTGCAAAGATCGCCTGTGTAAATTCAAACCAAGTACATGAGTCGCTATTTGACGCATGGTATACACCATACTTCTCAGTTTGGATAAGCTCAAGCAAGAAACGAGCTAAATCAACTGTATAGGTAGGCGAACCCTTTTGGTCATCGACTACTTGAAGCATTGGCTTTTCTTGACCAAGCTTTATCATTGTTTTGACAAAGTTATTCCCGTATTTACCATACACCCATGATGTGCGTACGATGAAATACTTAGAGGAAAGGGATTGAACTAACACTTCACCCGCACGTTTCGATTTACCATATATACTCTTAGGGTCTGTATTATCATACTCATGGTAAGGCTGTACTCCCAAACCATCAAATACGTAATCCGTACTAATGTACACCAGCTTAGCTCCAGCTTTTTCAGAAGCTAGCGCTACATTTCGACTGCCCATTGCATTAATTAAATAAGCTGCATCGATGTCACTTTCTGCCGCATCTACTGCTGTATGCGCAGCACAATGAATGACAGCATCCGGTCCATACTCACCAATAACCCGGATACACTGATCCAGATCGGTGATATCCATCTCTTGACGGTCGCAGCCCATCACTTGGTGACCATGATGCTGGAGTAGTAAAACAACATCCTGACCCAATTGTCCGGCCGCACCTGTAACAAGTACCTTCAGTTGAGCCATTACAGAGATTCTCCCAAACGATCGCCATATTGTAATTCAGCGTACTTCTGGTATTCCCCAGATTGAATGCGAGTCCACCATTCGCGGTTATTGAGATACCATTGGATGGTTTCTTTAATACCTGTTTCAAACGTATGTTTTGGCTTCCAACCCAGTTCGTTCATAATCTTGGTAGGATCAATTCCATAGCGGCGATCATGACCCGGACGGTCTTGAACATAAGTAATCAGTGAATCAGGTTTGCCAAGTTCCTGCAATACTGTGTTCACGATATGCACATTTGTACGTTCGTTATTGCCACCAATGTTGTATACTTCACCGTTCACGCCCTTGCGGATAACCAAATCAATCGCGCTGCAGTGATCCTCAACATACAACCAGTCACGGATATTCATCCCATCGCCATATACAGGCAACGCTTGATCCGCAAGTGCGCGGGAGATCATAAGCGGAATAAGCTTCTCAGGGAATTGGTACGGGCCATAATTGTTCGAGCAGCGGGTAATGTTCACTGGCAGTCCGAATGTCTCATGGTATGCACGTACAAGCAAGTCGCCACCAGCTTTACTTGCCGAATATGGACTGTTCGGAGTCAAAGGAGTTTCTTCAGTAAACAAACCGGTTGCTCCAAGTGATCCGTATACCTCATCCGTAGAAACCTGAACGAATTTAGTAACACTGTATTTTTTCGCCGCATCCAAAAGTACTTGTGTTCCAAGCACGTTCGTCTTCACAAACACTTCTGGCTCCAAAATACTCCGATCCACATGCGATTCAGCCGCGAAATTTACCACTACATCAACACCTTGGCTAAACAAAGCATCCATTGCCTGTACATCTGTAATGTCTGCTTTTACGAACTTGTGGTTCGGATGATTTTCAATTGACTTCAAATTCTCCAAATTACCTGCATATGTCAACGCGTCTACGTTAACGATTTGATAATCAGGATGTTGTTGCAGCATGTATAATACAAAGTTGCTGCCGATAAATCCGGCTCCACCGGTAACTAGCAGTTTCATTTATAGCCCACCTTTTGTTCAATGAAATGTTATGTTTATAATTCGAAGTTAAGTTCCGCGTCCATCAGTACAGGATGACGTTGATCTTTATCCGATAATATCGGACTAGAAGTCGGCCAATCAATACCTAACGCTGGATCATTCCATAATATGCCGCGATCATTCTCAGGGGAATAATATTCGTCCACCTTGTATAACACTTGGGTATTAGGGACCAACGTGCAGAAGCCATGCGCGAAGCCTTTAGGTACAAGCAGTTGGCGTTTGTTATATTCGCTAAGTATTACTCCGACCCATTGACCAAATGTAGGAGAATTACGACGAATATCTACGATTACATCATAAATAGCGCCGGTTAAGACACGAATTAACTTTGTTTGGGCCTTTGGGTTCAACTGGTAGTGTAGACCACGCAGGACACCAACCTCTGCAGAGAGGGATTGATTGTCTTGGATGAATTTGTTGTTTACGCCGAGCTTATGCATAATTTCTTCGTTATAGCTTTCCATAAAAAAACCTCGAGTATCACCGTGGGTCACCGGTTCCAATAAGCTTGCACCTTGTAATTTAAAAGGAGTGACCTTCATAACTTATAGCTTCCTCCTTACATTTTAATTTCCTGAATTTTTAAGATTATTTTCATTAAGCCTAAATAATAATTTGTAATAATTTAATATAATGTATTCAAAACCACCATTAAAGGATCATAACAGAAAACTATTTTGATTTCCCTGGTAAATATCCTTTTATAATTCCTTAACCGATTGTCTAGTATTTTGATGGGCGTCATATTTATTCATATATAAATTCAAAAGAGTTTTAATTAATAGCAAATTCCCTCGTAAAGGACTTATTTTAGTAGGAACTTTCCCTTTTGGATATGACCGTGACACTGGAATTTCTATCACCTTATACCCTAGTTTAGGGGCTTTTACAGATAAATATCCTAACAATTCATAAGTGTCAAAAACATCCCTGAACGGTTTTAATCTGTCATCTAAAAGGAGCCTTGTAGAATGTGCCCTGAATCCATTCGTCGTATCAGTATAATGAAATCCAGCCATTAATGAAATAAAAGGAGCATGCATTAGTTTAATAGCTAATTTTCTTGAGAGAGGTGTATTAACTTCAGTGCCTCCAGGCACATATCGAGAGCCCTGAACAAAATCATAACCTTCATCAAGTTTCTCAATAAAATCAGGAATACTTTCAACGCCATCCTTATTGTTGCCATCCACTGTGATAATTCCTTGATATTGTTCGGTTATGGCATATGCAAAACCCATTCGTAACTGAGCACTCAGTTTTCCTGTGTCCTGTTTTGTTAAAAGCGCTCTTACATTCATATCTTTTAAAAACGCATCATCTAAGGAACCATCTGTGCTTCCCCCATCCAAGATAATTATATCTATAACATCTGAGACAAGTTTAATTTTCTCTAACTGCTTTTTAATTTTATTCCCTTCATTGATAACTGGGATACAAACACAATACTTACTAGCCTTGGGTTTGAATTCTGAAAGTGTAAATTTCGGTATTTGCCAATCTATCTTATCCACGGTAAAATTCGCCCCCTCTTTTAGGAATAAACTTCCATAGCATATATTAGTGCTTTCTCAACACTTTTAATATTGCTTGAAGATAAATCACTTCTCATTTCAATCGATATCCAATTTTTATAATCTTGCATTTTCAAAGCATCTGCTATTCTTTTATGTTGTGTATCCTCTGAACCTATTCTATTAAGATAAGGTTCACTAATATGAAAATGATTCAGATATGGCATGCTTTTTTCTATAACTGATGAAACAAGTTCATTATTTAGTAAGAGTGCGCCCGCATCTAAATGTAGCTGAAATCCAGAGATCCCTACTTCCCTAACAAGAGCGATTCCATCTTCAGTGTTTGTTATAAAATCACAACCATACTGTGTTGGATTAGGTTCGATGCACAAAGTCACATTTTCCTTAGCAGCTATAGTCCCCAACTCATAAAAAAACGGAATTGCTATCTCAAACTGTTCCTTTTTAGTCAATGAACCAACAAGCCTATTCTTTGGAGAGCCAAAAACAAGAGAACGAATCCCTAACTGTCCGGCTAGAGAAATAATACCAGTTAGATATTCAATCATTTCTAGACGTGATTCTGAATTTGAGAATAATTTCAAATGATTCTGACCGAATAATAAGGATTGCATAGCTACTAACTCTATTCCGTTAGATTGCCAATAAGTCTTATATTTTTCAATTTCTATTGATGTACACGCTAAAGGGTTCTCCCATATTTTAGTCGGAGCAATCTCAATACCATTAATGCCCAATCTCTTAAGAAGAGTTTTAATTTCATTATCTTCTTCAACATTCCATGCAATATTGGAAATAGATAGATTCATTGGAGCAGCCTCTTCTCACATTCAATAAATACGGATATCTCTCGAATAATTTCCTCTTTCGACTTCATATATCCCTCTTCAGCTTCAGAATTAAATAAATTCGCATATTTACTTTTCATATTATAAAAAACGGGGTTTTTAACCGTTTCATTTAAAAATAAATTCCCTGTTGAATTCCGAGCAATTTCGGAGGCACTTACTGGTTCAGTGCTGAAATTAACTAATGATAGTGAGTTATTCAGAGCAATCTGAATATCATTCCATAAATTACACATATTATAAAATTGAAACTCTGACTGGTAATGTGTTAATTCCAAAGTATTAGAGTTAATTAAATCATATATAAAGTTTTTCTTTAATCCTTTGCCAAATAAGCCAGGAAGTCTAATTATTGAATAATTTTTAAAATTATCTCTTACAAACTGTTCCAAATAATATCTATGGCGACCATAAGGGTCTATAGTTTCCGGATCAATTTTCGAATCCTCATCAACATTAATAGGATTCATATACACATCAACTGTAGATATAAGGACAAACATCTCTGCTTTTACTTTTTTTAAAGATTCAATTAAACTATTGATATTATCAAGATCTTCAAGAGGAGCCTGATTAGCTTTCCATTTCACTGCAGGTGCAGCAGCGCAGACAACAAGACCATATTCTTTATCTTCTATAGATTTAATATTTGAAGAATTATATAGGTCATTAAAATTAGTCTGTGTAAGCAATGTAGTGCCAACAAAGCCTGTGTACCCCAAAAGACAAGTTTTATTCATGAAAACCCTCCTCGTTAACTAATTTGAAGTATTTCCTAAATCTTTTACTAATTCCAAGCGAGGTTTCTTTTCTTTAAACATTTCCACAGATTTTGTGCTGTAAAAAGGACGATTCTGAATTTCAATTAAAATACGTGATGTATACTCACCTATGATCCCACCTATAAAAAACAAACCAGCAAAACCAAGCGAAATTAAAATCATTAAGGTTGTCCAACCTTCAACTACCGACTGATTAAAGAAGTAGTTATACATTGCATATCCGCCCATAAACAATGAAAAGAGAAAGAACACACCCGTTAGTAAATGAGCAGCCCTCAAACCAAAGTGTGAGAACGAAACTAACGCATCCATTGCAAGTGATACATTTTCACGATTCATTTTCCTTCCTCGAGCCTTATTTACAGACTGATATTGAATCAGAGTTTTTGAATAACCGGTAAGTTCATAAAGTGCTTTCCGATACCTTACCTTCTCTTTTAGGTTCTGCATTGCATTAAGTGCGCGACGAGTAACCAATCTAACCGTTTCAGTAGAAAGTGATAGATTTAGATAGGATACTCTATTTAATAGTTGATAAAATACTTTAGACTTCCATCCTACTTGGCCAGATGAAGCTACAACAATATCAAATCCTTTATTAGTTGAGGTTTTGAACATGTCGTATAAAAGTTCCACATCAAAGTCGATTGTTAATGACTCTATTTCAAAAACAAAATCACCCATGGATTTATTTAAACCAGCCATCATAGCACGTTCTACACCATGCTTTCTTGACAAGTTAATGATAGTAGTATCAGCATAAATTGTTCTAATTGCATTGTGGGCCTTTTCCAATGTGCTGTCATTACTATAATCATTAACCAATATAATTTCGTAATTCTTAAAATGACTCCTCATTATGCGATCAAATTGGATAAGTGATTGTTCAATTTCTCGTTCGTTATTATACGCATAAAGAACGACTGAAACAAATACCTGTTCTTTCATAGTACTTCCTCCAAATCATAAATAGTATTAAACTTCCCAGAGAACACTGATATGAATCTTGGACTCTCTGAGAACTCCTTAATCACAGTCGGACGAGAGTCATCAAGTTCAGATGCACTAATTAGGGCCTTAACAGCGAATAAAGATTTTCTTTGAGTTAACTTAATTTCTGGAATTAAATACTTTTTAGCGAGTTGATGCATTCTAATCCAAGCAGAATCAGGTTGCGCTAAACAAAAGTTACAGTTTGATAATTGATTAGGAGTACAGTTAGGGTTATGTTGCTGGCAAGAGAACTCCGGAAGAGCACTGAAAGAAGACTCATGCGGAGTATGTCCTACAGAAGTTAATGAATGATAGGAACTCTCTCCAAAAGGCATTAGAGAAAAAAACGGACCATCCATTACAGTTATACCGACATTTTTAATGTTATCCGTCACTTCAGTCATAATCACTTCGCATATTTCATACTTTGTTGTAAATAATTCGAAATCAAACTTACGGAGAATTTGATTTATACTAGCATAAGTTGCATTTAAGATATTTGCGGTAGTGCTAATTGTCTTATCGGAAAATCTTAGAACAAACTGACCATTCGATTCACTAACTGTATCTAAAATCTTACTAAACATAATCTCAACATTTTTGAATTTGCTTAACTCATTTATATACCACTCACGAATCAAATTTGCATCATAGCTATACTCTAGCGTCTCAAACGTTGCTTCAACTGTCCCTGGATTAAAATAAGCATTACTATTCACCTCAATTGCAGGAATATCCACATAGTTACAAAAATTTAAGAACTGTTCAGAATTAGTCAATGAATCATTAGCAGAAATTGCGTAAATCTTCTTAAATCTATCATTAATAGCGAAAGAAAAATCTTGCACAAAGCGTTCATAATAATGCGCTGATTTCGTTGCAGTAGATACACTTCGTGGATAATGATATCCGTTATGAACTCTTGCCTGATTTATATAACTTGCTCTTTGTAGAGGTTTGTCATCAATTTCAATTACCGCGATCTTTAATTCTCTTTTAGCTAATAAATGAGCAGCATATAACCCATAGATTCCGGCACCAAAAACAACATAATCGTAATCCAACAAAGTCAATCCCTTTCTAAAAAAAGTTGAGTCCCTTACTTCACTTAAATATAACAATAGTTCCTGCGATTAATAACAGAACGCCAATCACCTTAAATCCAGTAAGTGGTTCATGAAATATTACAATGGATGCTGTAACTATCCCAACTGTCGTAAGTGCCTGGGATATTGGTGAAATCCGCCCAAGCTCACCACGAGATAAAGCAAATATATAAAACACAAAGCTTACTCCATACATAATAGCCCCTGACCATAGATAAGGAGAGGATATCATTTTATATAATGAGTTTAAATTTAGACCATCAAGACTTATTAGGTTAATCCCATACTTTAAAATAATTTGAGCGAAAATATTAAAAATCATGGCCAAAACTAACAATATAAGTAACATTATTATCTCCTATGATTTGATTTTCATTTCAATTCTAGCATTATTACGATCCATTTGCATTACACTTAATTACTTCCTCAACGTAATATTATTCTACTATTAACTATCATAGATTACTCTTTAGTATTATAAAATTTATTTTGTCCTTCCATATAAAAAGATGATTTATTAATTGTTACAGCCCCATCTGCTAAAAACTTAATTTCCTCTATTTCGTTATTCCACCATTTATAATCTGTACTTAGGCGAATTGCATAATCGTGACTCCCCTTTAACACATTAAATACATATATCCCCTTTTCTTCACTACCATCAGATTCAAGTTGAATTGAAGCACTACGGTCTTCTTCGCTTTTTATTTGTAATATTAAATAGGTAGTTTGATTCTTTATTATGTCCTGCGTATTTAATGAAAAATATGTGGTATTTATAATGGGTTTATTAAGGTATGGTGCATTTTGATAATTTTCGTTCCCATCTCTTTCTGCCCAAAGAATAGGTATATTCCCGATATTTCTAGTCCAAATTTCAGGTTGCTCATTTATAATTTCTAAGCCCTGAGAGATGTTTAACTTTTTTAACATAACATCTGTGTTATTAATATCAAGCCTAAGTTTAAAAGGCATTGATGGAAGATGGATTTCCATATTATTCTTCCCGATACTATTGATATAATAGGTCTGCGATTGAACTTCAGAAAAATCCTCATCGCTTTTCAACGTATAGAACAATTGTACATTTCCTGATTTGTTCGCATCGAAATCAATCTTGATACTTGTTGGTTTGCTCGCATCATATTTTATATCTGCAGACTTAATACCAATTAAACTTGATAATTGTCCAACTATATAAGGATCGTCTCCAGTACCCTGAACTTGCAAAAATTCTCCGTTTTCTTTTTCCGTAATAGCATTGTGATTCGATATTCCCTCTAAATTCGCATTTGCGAAATCACTAGAATATATCAGATTCCTAATTACACTACTTTCTTCTAATTTGCTGAGAAAAGTTTCTTTTTTAGATTTCAAAGAATAAATATCAAAATTAGATAACCTTATTAAAGGCTCATAATTTTCATAGATATACTCTGATATCATATAGTATTTAAAATCTACTGCTATGTTATCAATATGGCTCCACAGTTTTCCCGCAATGGGCATCAAAACAAGCGGAGGTTGTTTAGTCTTAATATCATTTAAGGCTAATTTTTGTGTTTTATCATCGCTAATCATAAGTGGAGATTGATTTGCATAAATCGGATTCTTACGTCCGACTAAAGCATAGAAATAATTAGTTGATGAAAAATCAAAGTATGTTTCATCTTTACTTAATGTCACATCAAGTATTCCTTTCAGTTGCTGAGCGTCTGAGGGTAGCTCACCATTAACGCGTGTACCATCAAATGAAATTGAATTGTCATATTGCTGTTGGTAGCTTTTAGACAGAAGTGCTTTTGATGCAATAGAAGCACTACCACTAAAATCGGTTAAATTTATATTTATTATTACTACTGTAACAATTGATGAGATTAAAAATCTCCCCACCCTGTCGATACCATTCTTGCTCATAACCACAAAAGATAATGCTGCCAAAGAAAACGTCCCTACGGTGTAAATTAAGCTACCTTCTGCAAGAGAGTGTCGTACGATGCCTCTCGAAATATTAAATAGAAAGAATATTGAGAAATATATAAACATTATAAAGTTCTGCTGATTCACTTGTAACAGATTTTTTTTCAATAAACTATATTTCAAAACAGAATATAGCACAATCACTGCTATAAATAGAGGTAAAATGTAATAACTTATTGTGTACGCTATTAGATTATTATCCCCAACATTCGCATATGCCCAATTTTGATTAGATTGGCATAGTTTAATAAACTCAATAATTCTTTCTTTTGGATTTATCCCTTTGAATAAGCATAACATCGCAAATAAAACTATTGCCGTAAATCCTGATATTATTCCAGACCATAAAAATTTAAAAATCGCTGAATATCGTTTATATGTGAAGGATATAATAAGGAACGTTGCTAGACCTCCGATTATTGCAGCCATACCTAAATCTAATCTATATAAGCACAATGCTCCAGCTGTTAACCAAAACCCAAAGCTATTTTTAAGTGAATGAGTTTCTCTAAAATATTTATATAAGCTAAACAGTAAAATTCCTGAAAGCAAATACGTTTCGCTGAATAAATAATCTAACAAAGGAAAAGTTAACACGAAAAAAAATGAGTTGATTTCTCCGATGAGAGACTTCAATAAGTAAAACATGACCAAAATCCCGAATATTTGTATATAACCATTATAGAGAAATGCTCCCCACGGCTCATAACCATTCAATAAAGAATAGATATATGCAAAAATTTGATTAGATAGCATATGTGCATCAAAGTTCTCAATTAAAGGTATACTCCCATATCTAAAAAGATGATCCACCGAAAGCCCATGATTCGACATTTCAAAATATTCATTACCTACCGTCGCCATGCGATATGGCTGCACAATCATAAGTATAAACGTAACCAATATTGCTGGAATATATAGATTATAAAGAGTTTTATTTGTTTTAGCCTTTAATTGACCAGCCTTCTGTCTTAATAGTTTAGTAGAAATAATCCACATTATTGTTAATGCGAAAATTATTACCGCTGAATACATAACAATTGGTTTATTAAAAACAATATCGAATCTCTTATTCAATATATTTAGCATCTCAAGCATAATTGATTGTACAATCCCTGAAAATATGATAGGTATGCTAGCTAGAATAAATATATTTCTACAATCATTGACTGTTATATTGTATTGTCCACTAATTAATCCTATGACTCTTTGGAAAATAAAAAGTAATATAACACACAGTAAAAACCATATAAATACAAAATAAAAAGTATCTATTTCTATTCCTAATTTCTGCATGAATTTACTCTCTAATAAATGCTCTATAATATGGAGCTTATTCGAAATCACAGTCACAAAGAGACTTAATGGTATCGAAATCAACATACACCATAGTAAATTAGTAATATCAAAATCATTGGTACCATTAAACCTTATATATATGTATCCTAATATGACTGCTCCACCCAGAAAATAAAGGGAGGAATCTTGACTAGCCGATAAAACACTTCCCACCACTCCTGCTATACCAATAAATGAGAGGTGTTTAATATAAAGAAATAGATGCGATGATTTTTCATTGTATCTTCCGGAGAACATTTTACAGGTTATGAGAAAAAGTAAAGCTGACATAACTAGTATGCCTATAATTAAGGAATAATAACTATTAATGCGAGTTGATATATTAAGATCAGACGCTGTTGCCCAAGACATTATATGATTAGAAAAATCTTTAATTTCAGGTGAATATGTTAATATTCTTTTAATAATAGGGAGTACTAGCAATAAAGAAATCAGGATACTTGAAGCACCCGCTGATGCCGCTAATTCTTTTTTATTCTCAAATAAGTTCTCCATCTTTTTGATTAGCATCTTTATAATTATCCCCTTCGACTAACTTGATAAAATTCCAAGTCAACAATCCTTAGGCTTAAATAAATGATTAATTCCCCAAGTAAGTGGAACTAGAATTTACCTTCTTTTTAGTGAGAGCTTAGATTTAAGAAAATAACCTGTATTCTCGCTATATCTACTACATTGGATTATTAAAAAATGAAAATAAAGTTTAGCTGCAGTTTAGTCGGTAGTATTAATAATAATTATGTTACATCGCAGGCGTAAAACTCCCACCTCAACTGAGAGGGAGTTTTCACTCGAATCATGTAACCCTTTTTACTATTTTACAAATTTTAAAAAATCCATAAATAAATCCTTTTGAAATAAGCCAACCCTGAATTTCAAAGTAATTAAAACAATGTCTAAACTCGAATTTTCTTTTGTTAATCAATCTTCTCTTTTCAAATCCTTCTTTAATTCCATCTATATATTCGTTTTGAAAACCTATTTTTTTATAAAATCGATATTTAAATATATGTCCTATAATTAAGAAAGGAGCATTTAAAAGCAGCTGAATCCCTAACATATTTTTATAGAGCAAGTACACATTATTTCTAGCGGATAATCTTACCTTCACAGAGTTGTATCCATTTCCAGTTGTAGCACTGCCTATGTGATAAATAATCGAATCCGCACAAAATAAATTATCATAACCTTCTATACGAGCTCTATAACCAATGTCTACATCCTCTAAATAAGCAAAAAAATGCTCATCGAAATATCCTATTTTATCAAAAGCTTCACGTCTATATATTGCCGCACCCGCACAAGAAGTGAAAATATGCCTATTATTTTGATATCTGCTAATATTGCTACCATGTCCCTCTTGATATGCCCATCCAAAAAGAGTAAGCGCATCACCCGCATTATCGATGAGATTATTAGCATGAAATTGGAGCATCTTACTTGAACAAGAGAAAGCATTTTCATTACTTTCAATACAAGTAAGAAGATTTTCAAGCCACGTCTCAGTTAAAAGAGTATCATTGTTTAATAAGGCAACATATTTACCTTTACTATTTAGAATCCCCTGATTTACCGCTGCGCTGAATCCTTTATTCTCTCCTAGTAATAAGCAAATAATATTCGGCATTATATCACGAGCGATCTTAACACTATTATCAGTAGAACCATTATCCACCAATATAGTCTCATAATCCTGATATGATTGTTTTTTTAAAGTAGTAAGACAGTCAATTAAATATTTCTCGCCATTATAATTAGGAATAACGATGGATACATTCATAATTTATTCCCTTAAAAACTTGTCGCGTTCAGACAACAGTTTTCTTATTCCCTGATCAACATTAATTTTGGACTCGAATCTCAGATATTCTTTAGCTCTCCTTGGATCAAGTACATTCCGCTTTACATCAATATCTCTCATGCTTTTGTAATCCACATGTGCTTTTACGTTAGTTATCATCTCAATCTGTTTGATTATCTCTAAAATGCTTGTACCAATTCCTGTCCCCACGTTAAAAATCGGTTTAACACTATGTTCTGTATGAATATATTCCACAGTAGACATAATTGCTTCAATCACATCTGATATTTCAATGTAATCTCTTACCGTTGATCCATCGCCCCAGACGGTAATAGTATTACCAGTTAAGATGGTATCTAAAAACACTGAAATAGCGCCAATCTTCTTCTCTGGATCTTGTCCAGGACCATACGGATTAGCTACACGCAAAATAATATTATTCATATCATAAAGTTGATTATACATTAATAGGATTTTTTCAATTGTAAGTTTCATTATTCCATAATGATTCAAAGGGTGAGAATTACTATCTTCATTTAGAAGATCCACTTCATTAAAATCTCCATAAACAGTTCCCCCCGAGGACAAGAAAATCACTTTTTTTATCCCCTTCCTCTTCACTGCTTCAAGCAACGCTAAGGTTTTTATAACATCATTCTTATAGGAGTCTGATATATTTAGCATGGAAGAGTAAGGAGATACCGTACTTATCAGATGTATAACAACATCTTGGTTCTCCAATAAATTATCAAAGCGTTCTTCCGTCAAAAAATCCCCTTCTATTGCATTGAATTCAACATCAGGTAAACTTTTATCGGTGATGTGTCGATCGTACACAGTAACATTATAATTACTTTCACACATTTTTTTTGTTAGATGCGCTCCAATAAATCCAGCACCGCCCAATATAAAAACATTCATAAGTTAAACAACCCTTTCGTTGGTTTCCCTTTCTATATAAAAAGGAAAAAATCAGAACAATCTAAAGTACGCAGACGCAAAATTGCTCATTTTAAATTGTTCGAATAATAACTTCGTATTTTTTCCATACTCAGAATATTGCTCTAAATCAGTAACCATCACTCGCATTGCATCTGTAAGTTCTTGAACTTCAACTTCTCTTTCCTTGTTAAGTTCAAGAATAATACCAGCATATTTATTCTGGTTTTCAGAGTATAACATCTTTGGAATTTCGCCAATATTAGTAGAAATTACAGGTTTATCATAAGCTAGATATTCGATAATAGAATTCGGAAGACTTTCAGATATAAAGTAACTCGGAAGGATTGCCACATCAAATACTTTTACCCATCCGATCCATTCAGATGGTTTCTTCAAGTCCATGATAAAATGAATGTATTTATAATCTTTATATTTCTCTCTCATATCATCTGCATATTGGCCATGTCCTACTAAAATTAAATGAGCCTTTTTTTCAAGTTCTTTGTTTAAGTTGATGATAGCTTTAATGCTCTCTTCCCAACCCTTTTCTTTTATTGCACGAGAAACTAGACCAAAAACGAAATCATCTTTACCAATACCAAGTTCCGTCTTATCTTTCAAACCGATATTTTGTAGTTGGTATCCATAGTAAACGTTGTGTAGCTTATTTATATTATTCACAGTAACTGATTCAAACACTTTTTTGTTTTTGTTAGTTGCATAAATAATACTAGTTGCTCGATCAAGGACAGGTTTAACCATGGCTAAAAAGTCATTATCCCAATCAGGATTTTCTATTAATGCCTCATAGCATCCGTGCATAGCCAACACCCAATTAATATTTTGATTTCCTTGAATTGCCTGATAGGTAATTTTGTCGGACCACCAAATATGGCTATTTATAACCTCAATTTTCAGGTCATCAATATAGGATCTTAGTTCATCCGGGTTGCCATTACTATTTAGAACATTTACATTTCCAGAAATCATTCCTGACATCATAGAATCTTCTAACCAGGGCCTAGCATTATACACATATACCTCTTGAAAAGAGGCGAAAAAATTGGCTAATCTAACGACCAACATTTGTCCTCCACCCACCTCAAAATCAGGAGCAACAAATAGTATTCTTTTTTTGATGCGTAAATAATTAATAGAATTAACTTTCTTTCTAGCTTCATTTTCTAAGTTCAAGAACTTGTCAGCTAACACATCGTTTTTCAATATATTTTTACTTTCATAGCCTTTACATCCTAACCTTGCATATTCATTTGAAATATGTTGAAGAAATCTATCTACTATAAATCCCGGGATCTCAAAGTTCTCTAAAATAAATAATTTAATAGCTAACATTTCTTCAAATAATTCAAGTTTCTGCTCATTTCTACTTACAATGCTACTAGAGTGTCTTCTATGATAATTCAATATATCGGAAACATAAGAGATCTTCCCTATTTTTAGCGCATATAAATATGCTAACCAGTCTCCTCCAATTTTATAATCACGTAGCATTTCTTCCAGTCCCTCAAGTGCAGATGATCTGAATAATACAGCGCTAGCGTTAGGTATGGTATTCTTAATAGCCAATCCCTCGACTACTTCTTCTCTACCTTCAATGCAATAAGAAGAATCCCATTTAGTTATTGACAGATCCTTTGTATACTCAGAATAAACATAGCCAACTTTATTAGAGTTTCCATCTATAATTTCAGATTGGCAATATGCCAAGTTCACCTCGTCATCATCAAATGATGGGATTAACTTCTCCAACATATTACTTTCACATAAATCATCAGCTTCAGCAATCCATATCAGGTCTCCAGTAGCCTCTTTAATTCCTCTGATCCATTGACCAAAACAACCCACATTCACTTCATTTTTTATGATTTTATATGGAATATTAGATCTCTTAAGTATCTTCTCTGCCACTTGTACACTATTATCGGTAGACATATCGTCCAGAAAAATAATTTCTTTCGGTTTCACTGTTTGATAAATAATAGAGTTCAATCTATCTTCAATATAATCTTCATAGTTATAATTGGGGATAATTACGGAAACCTCGTTGCTAAATGTCTTCTCACCTTGTGTCATATGTAACAATTGGTCTACATAATCCGAAAAATTCAATTCTTTTTCGATTAATTCCAGCCCAAGCTGCTTTATACTTTCATATAACTGCTCATCGCTTAAAATCCTGTAAACCTCTGACGCAAAATCTTTAGTATTCAAGTATGGGGCTGGTCTAACTCCTAACCTTTTAATAAATTCCCCCATGCCGCCGTTCCCCTCAAAAGTAACTGTAGGCGTACCATTATCAATTGCCTCTAGTACAATAGAAGGAAACGGATCTTCCCGTGAAGGAAGTAAGAATAAGTCAGCTCCCTGTAAGATCGGGGAAAGATTAGTTTGAAAATCAATTTGGTGGATATATGAGTCTACCTTTAAGATTTCCGCATCATGTTTCATCCACTTTTCGAGTATTGGTTCAACTTGCCCAACCCATACAAAATGTAGTTTCTCTCCATTCCCCCCCACAATCATTTCTTTCGCTATAGAGAAGAAAATATCAAATCCTTTACGAAGATCACCGTATCCCCCGCCTAACAGAATAGTCGAATCTGATGCAATCTTCAAATTTTCACAAAGTTTCTTTTTTGCAGTCAGTTTATCCAAAGTACCTCTACGTTTGTTATATATACCTTGAGGTCTTATATGTACCTTTTTCTCATCTACTGGAAAACAATCTGCGAAAGAATCTCTAACAAAATTATTTGGAAAAACGACCTTGTCAGAATATTGAACAGCATATTTTGCGGCTTCTATAAAATCATACGTCTTTATAGATGTGGGTAATTCATGAACAAGTGAAATAACCTTTATACCATGTTCAAACATTAATTTAGTAAGTATATTTGAAACAACAGAGTTAGAGATACAAATGTTTATTCCCTTTTCTTTAATCTCAGTAATTATTTTGCTAACTTCTTCTTCATTCTCCAAGTAGGAAAGGGAATTCTGATTGAAATTTATTATGGTAGCATACTTGGAAAACTCACTAACAAGTGGACCGCCTTTTAGTAACAGAACGATAACATCCTTATTAAAAACCTTCTTTAACGTTTTTACAATGTTAAGAGATAGGATAGATGCCCCCGCATTTTGCGCATCATGAGAAACAAATAAAACAGTATTACTTTGTTTTAACGAGATTTCGCTTTTAAAATCCTGGCCGCTCACTTGAATATTATTGTAGCTATCCACGTTCTGATAAAGTTTACTCTTCGTTTTTTGAATAGCTTGCTTTATCCCGTTTTCCTTCAATTCTTTGAAGAATTTCGCTCTCAAATGTGGTTGTTTACTAACAACCCTTCGTAACTTAGCGGTATATTGCTTCAATTTTTTCGCCTTGTACTCAGGATTGGATATTTGAATTAGTTCCAACTGACCGAGAGTAAAAGACGATGTCTCTGCTATTTCCAACGTAATAATTTCTGCATCGAAATCGCACTTTAAGAAATAAACAATAGGAGTCCCATGAAATGTTCCTAAATGATACTTTTCATGCCTTTGATTATTGCCTTTCACATGTAATATAACTTCTCCAGTAGTCTCTAGATTTGAAATATTATATACTAATTTATAATACTTTTTACTGGTTTTAAGCTTGAAGTTAATAAATACGGAGTTATTATTTTCCGAAACTAATACTCCGTGCGTATTTACAGATGCATTTTCAACTTCAAACGAATTTAGCAGAGTCGTTTGCCTTAAAATATTTTTCTTGATATGATTTCGTTCGATAATATTCTGTACTAAATTTGTAGCTTCATTCAACTTTTATCACACCAATCTCGTTTATTTAATCATTCTAGCGATTAGTTTTCCTAGAATAGTTGAATATATTTTATTGAGTTCGTTATCTTTCAAATTCAATTCTTCAGTTTTCATATTCAATTCTTCAGTTATTTGTCTAACCTTCAATTCTTCTTGTTCCCTCAAGATTAATTCTTTGTCTGACCTTTCTTCTATACTCGATATTCTATGCAATAATTCATCTATGTTTTCTTTATTCTTTCTCAGGCCTTCTTCCATAGCATCTTCTAATTGTCTATTTTTTACCTTTAAGTTTGAAATATCTAATAAAAGATCTGTATTTTCTTTCTCTATTGTCTGTATTTTATATTCAAAATCTCTTTTCATATTCTCTTTTTCTTTCTTGCCTAATCCGGTAAGTTCGATAAGTTTTCCCAATAACCAATCCGGCTTACTAAATTCATAATCTATACAACTCAGTCTAACGATAATTCTACTTAATTCCATTTGGGGTGAATCAAAAAGAATTTGTGGGTCTTCATGAAGAAACAGGAAAGTATTCCCATCTGAAAAATCTGCATTATTACTATATTTGTCTATTATTAGTTGTTCCCTATTTTTATCAATACAAACGATTTCCTCTATAGTAATGATACAATTCACATTCAATGGATCAAATCGCAATCTTTCGATCCTCTCAAATCCTATTAAATCAAATTCATATTCTCGAGAAGAACCATTTGCTCTTATCGTTAAGCTTTGTTCTTCTGTGATACCATTACCGCAATCAATATATAATTGTGAATAATAGTAATCTCCCTTAGTTACAATATTCCTTCTTGTTACAGAATTTTCTTGCTGGGGTTGTAGTTCCATAACAAATTGGTATAGATCACATAAGGGTCTATTTTTAAGGAATTTGACAACACCATTTGGTAATCCATCAAAAAAATTACCCAATTCTGTTTCACCCACGCGTTTTATAATTGCATCTTCCCACTTAACCATTAAATTGCAGGTAGATATCATATTTAGTAAACTGGTATATGTGAAAAAACGTATATGAGTATCGTCAAGTAGACCCGTTTTTCTGTATTCAAATTTGTTGTGCAACAAATCAATAATGACACTATTATGGGCAATATTGGGTACTGAAATCAATAAAGAACCTCCTATTTCTAGAAGTTCTACGCATTTATTCATAACAATCTGAGGATTGTAGAGATGTTCTAATACATCAGCAAAAATAATGTGATCAAACTTCACATTTTCATACTGCTCCAACCATTTAAAATCTTCGATATTACCTATTACTACACCTTCAGCAAAAATTGAAGCTTTCTTTGCAGCAACTTCGTCTATCTCAACAATATAGACTTTACAATTCAGTTGTTCCTTTAAATACTTTGTCATTCTTCCAGCAGCAGGACCAAATTCTAATACTGTCGATCCTGGTCTGATTTTTTTTATAATAAGTGACAAAGAGTTTTTAGACGAGATATCCAAATCGAAATCATATTTCACTATTAATCACCATCCATTTTCCATTTATGCGGAAGAACACAAATACCTTCACCTATATACGCAGCTCTCACAAAAAATTCTTTAATTCTTGCTCTATAATCAATAGGTACATGAGCATTGTTTTCAAAAATTGCTACATCAAAATAATAGCTACCACCTAATAAATTAAATTCTTCATATTCCAAGTAAATTGTATTCATACCTTTTTTGTAAGAAATTTTTTCTTTATCTAATAAAGTATTAACACCGCAGACGTAGATATCATCGATAGTATGAATGGCTACCCCGATAACTATATCTAAATCATCAGTATTCATTTCAAAATCAATCTTCAAATTAAAATTGGAGTTATATTCGATTTCATCAATTTCCTTACCATTAGTATCAATAAGCTGAAACCCTTCAATAACACCGATCATATCATCATTCAGTTTTAATTTTCCTTTATTCCCCTCATCTTCATTAGACTTTGAAGATTTTTCGCCATATTTCAGATAATCGGTATAACGATCACATATTAAGTCGGTGTCACCCTGTGCTTCGATCCTTCCTGAATTCAACCAAATAGCTCTGTTGCAATAACGCTTTATACTATTTATATCATGAGAAACAAATAAAATAGTTTTGCCCTTATCTCGAAACTCACTAAACTTTTCCATACATTTTATTTGGAATTTCAGATCACCAACTGCCAACGCTTCATCAACTATCAATATTTCTGGATCTACATTTATAGCTACTGAGAAAGCTAACCTTGCGAACATACCGCTTGAATAGGCTTTAACTGGTTGATAAACAAAATCACCTATATCTGCAAATTCCAAGATACTATTTAATTTTGCATCCATTTCCTCTCGACCAAACCCCATCATCATACCGTTCAGGTATATATTTTCAATACCTGTATACTCCAAGTTAAATCCTGCACCAAGTTCTAATAATGCAGAGATTTTCCCATTAACATAAACCCCTCCAGAGGTAGGTGATGACACTCCAGTAATAATTTTTAGAATCGTGGACTTCCCAGATCCATTTTTCCCAATTATACCAACTACTTCACCTCTATAAATTTCCATGCTAACATCGTTAAGTGCATAGAAAGGGCGATGGTAAGTCATTTTCCGAATACTCAATGACTCCTTCAAACGATGTATAGGCTTCTCATAAAGCTTGTACACTTTTGTTATATTCTCAGCTCTAATAGCCAACTCTTTGCTCATATCCCTCACCTTTTCTAAAGCACATCTGCAAAATGTGGTTTCATTCTCTTCATAATTGTAATACCAATTAAGAACAATATTGATGTGAGTAACCAAAAATAAATGGATTGGTTATATCGCTCCCAAAACCAAACCTTATTAATTAGGGCGTCACGATATCCTTCGACAATATAATATACAGGATTCACTTTAAGTATCCAACGATAAGAAGCCGGAAGCATAGTGGAACTCCACAAAATAGGGGTTAACCACATTCCAAACTGTAATATCAAGCTAATAATCTGTCCTAAATCTTTAAAGAAAACTATGAGGGAACTCGAAATGAGCGATAAACTAAAGACAAAACAAATCGTACACAATGAGTAGTACACTACCTGAGTAGCGTACATTGAAGGATTAACACCATATAGCAAAAAGATAATAAAGGTCAAGATAACAAAAAACAAATGCACAAAGAAAGAAGATGTTATTTTCACCAAGGGGAGTAACCTAATTTGAAAAACTATTTTTTTCACTAAGTAACTGTACTCCATCAGACAATTTGTCGCGCTTCCCCAAGCCTCAGCAAAAAAGAACCACGGAACAATACCTGCCACTAGCCATAGTATAAAAGGAACACTGTGTACCGAACCTGATCTAAATCCAACTTCAAAAACAAACCAATATATTAAAACAGTAACGACCGGCTGTACGAATGCCCAAATCACACCTAGATATGAACCTGCATACTTTGTTTTAAAATCATTTACAGATAAAAAATAGAGCATTTTCTTATTCCGATACAACTCTTGAAACAAATACTTAATATCAAAACGTAATTTTACATACACCAAAAAAATAATAGTTGTGAATAACGCTATACCAAAAGCAATAAACTTCTGAATAATTTGATTATCTTCTATTATCTTTCCTTTTATCTCATTTGAAGGAACAAATTCAATGTAAGGATCTTCTCCTAAAACTGAGACAGACAAATCCCCCTGATAATATTTCAAGTTTTCTACTTGATGACTGTTTTTTAAATTAATGTCTTTCATGTTTATTTCATAAGAGTGTAAGGGTGAACTAATAGATATATTGCTTATAAATACATTTCCAGGTTTCGTACCTAAATCTAATCTTAATTTTTGCACATCATCATCTAAAGGGAACTTGAGTCGTTCAAACTCCCCTACTTTATTATAATTCGCAACTACCGACTGTTCCTCACTTAACTGCTCATTATTCTGCATAAAATACACTTGGAAATAATCTTCTTCTCCACCCTTTACAGTTAGATCCAATTCCATTTTGTTAGATGGTTGAATAAAAACCATGAAAAATGCGTAAAAAATAAATAGAGCTAATAGACCAACAATTCCGAATTTCGCAAGTTTTTTTTTATTAAATCTCACTATATAGTGCCCCTCTGCTAATTATATAACAATCTCAGACATTACCTTCCGCAACATCAATTAGGTATTTTCCATAATCAGTTTTCAAAAGAGGCTCCGCCAATGCAATTAACTGTTCTTTCCCAATATATTTCATGCGAAACGCTATTTCTTCAACACAAGATATATAAAGACCTTGTCTTTTCTGAATGGCCTCTACAAAATTTGAAGCTTGTAGTAAGGAGTCATGCGTTCCTGTATCTAGCCACGCCATACCCCTTCCCATTAGTTCAACCTTTAATTTATCCTGCTCCAGATATTTTTCAATTACAGAAGTTATCTCTAATTCCCCTCTTGCAGAAGGTTCGACATTGTGAGCGATCTGCACAACATCTTTGTCAAAAAAATAGAGTCCAGGAACTGCAAAATTCGACCTTGGGTTTTGTGGTTTTTCTTCAATTGAAATAACTCTCTTATCCTGATCAAACTCGACCACCCCGTATGCTTTAGGGTCGTTTACGTAACAGCCAAATATTAAGGCTCCATCTTCTAGTTTAGAGGACTCTTGCAATATCTTAGAGAAATTAAGACCATAAAAGATATTATCTCCTAACACAAGAGATACGGCATCACCATCAATAAAGTCTGCACCTAGAATAAATGCTTCTGCTAATCCATTGGGTTCACTTTGAACTTTATACATCAACTTCATTCCTAAGGCTGAACCATCTCCTAGTAAATTTTCAAAAAAAGGTAAGTCTCGAGGAGTCGATATAATTAAAACTTCTTTTATACCAGCTAACATCAAAACTGATAGCGGATAATAAATCATAGGTTTATCGTAAATTGGAAGCATCTGCTTTGATATAGCTCTTGTTAATGGATATAATCTAGTACCTGAACCACCTGCTAATATTATGCCTTTCAAAATTGATCGCCTCATTCATTAATTATTGTTAATATTCTTTAGGAATAACTGTTACTGTTTACTAGTCTTGTAGTAAAATACTACATGTATGCTATTAATACTCATGTAATTACAGGAAAAGGAGATAATAACGTGTCGAAACCAGTATACGGTAAAAACGCCGCTCAGTCGAGAAATGTTGAAAAGATAGCAAGTCCGATATGGGCCTTGGTTGTTGCTTTTATTTTATTTTTGTGTTGGGCCCCATTTCAAGTGGGATTATTTAACGGACAACAATTAGACTTCGAGAAGCCAATCTATGTATCAGCACTACTAAGCGGCCTTTTGCTGCTAGTCTGCCTTGGCTTATACTACAAAAAATTCAAATTAGATGAACAGAGGAACTTAGTAGCTTCATCTTCTATCTTACTGCCTCTGACCTACGCTTTATCATTGTTTGTCGCAGTTTCGCAATATACGGCGATGAATATGCTGTTTATTCAGAGCATGTATGTTGCAGTCTTCATTATAGCCTTTTATCTCTTGAAGCAAAAGCAAGTAAATGTTGTCATTCAAAATGCTATATTGGTGATCGCATATTTCATTGTAGGTTTTGGACTCTTAAATTGGCTAGGCAGCAGCAAATTAGCTGGCGCTCTTGTGGGCTGGTTCTCAAACACTGTACGGAACGATATCTATTTAGATGCAGTTATGACTGATTCTAATGGACTTCGTTTGACTTCGATCTTTCAATATGCGAATACATACGCTGCATTCTTGATGGCTTTTCTATTTGTAGCAATATTCGCGCTTATTCGCTCTAAAAAATGGTATGGAACCTTGACTCATGGCTTTATGTTAGTACCGATCATTGTGTCGATCTTGTTAACATTGTCTCGCGGTGGCTTGGTCCTGCTACCTGTAGTATTCATACTTCTGCTTCTATTCCTAAAACCTGCACAGCAAATCCTTTGGATTCTGCATTTAGGAGTTGCCGGTATTGTATCTTTGCTCATTACGACACCCGTAACTAATCTAGGAATAGAGTTAAACGCAAATTTCACTTCTTCTTCCGCTTTAAAAGGTTGGGCATATCTATTAGGAGCTTCACTAGTTGTGGCTGGCCTATCTTGGGTCATTCAGCGTTTTGTCGCTCCATGGCTGCATAAGAAGCTGAGTAATTGGTCTTCACGTAAACGGACAAGCCTTTGGATTCCGCTCGGATCTGTCGCTCTAGTAGCAATTTTAGCTTTCTTACTTATCGGTACGAGTGCAAAAAGCATCTTGCCTGATAATATGGAGACTCGTCTTGAGAACATCAATTTCCAACAACATAGCGTACTTGAACGAATTACTTTTTATAAAGATGCCATGAAGGTAGTTAAAGATTATCCCATCCTTGGTGCTGGTGGTGGAGGCTGGTCCTCACTATATGAGCACTATCAGAACAACCCTTATACTAGCCGCCAGGTGCACAACTTCTTTCTTCAATTTTTGATCGAGGTTGGGATTCTTGGCTTTATCGTATTTATGGGCTTCATTTTATATATTTTCTATAAGTATATTCGTGGGTATGTTAAACGCGATAAAAATGATTTTGAGAATGGTTTCTTTTACCTAATTATTGCTCTATCCATTCTTGTGCACAGCCTGCTAGATTTCAATATGAGTTATGCCTTTATGGGAATACTCGTCTTCCTTGGACTGGCGGGCATGGCAGTTGTCATGGATAGTAAACAGCTACGTAAAAGTTGGAATAAAGCTGGACTACGGATTGGATATTCCGCTATTCTCACCGTAGGAACGGTATTCTTGATATTCCTCTCGATCAGCTATATTGGCTCCAGTAATGCTGCTCTTAAGGGTAAGAATCTAATTAGAGTAAGTACTTCATACGAAGAAATTAAAGCTCCATTGGTTGAAGCTTTAAAAACCCGTCCTAATCATCCTGAATCCGCCATCTCCTTATCTGCTTTGGATATGACGGTATTCAATCAAACGCAAGATGAGCAATTTCTTGAAGAGGCTCATAATGTATTAACTCGAGCACTAAAAGATGAGCCTTACAACAAATATCTTTTAGCTCAAATGGTGAGCTACTATGATTTAAAGGAGCAAAGTGACCTTGCATATAATGTTTACCTGGACAATGCTGACAAGTTCAACTGGGATATCAACTGGTATGATACTCTCATCAGCCGTTCCTTTGCATTAGGTCAGCAAGCCCTTAACCAAAAGGATGAGACAAAGAAACAAGAGTATTTCAATGAAGCTCAAGAAGCATACAATCACGTTCTTTCTGGAATAGAACATCTGAAGACTCTTCCACCAGAACAACTGCAAGGGCGTCCTTTCTCAGTAACGCCAACTATCGCTTTAAACGTTGGTAGAATGCAACTTTTATCCGGACAAGAGGATGCAGCCAAGACAACTCTGAAGCTTAATTCGGATCCTAATTACACGGATATAATGAACGGTGAAACTCCGTGGGATATAAATTGGTACAGTTCACTAATCAGCCGTTCATTTGATTTGGGGCAGGCAGCTTATGCACAACAAGATAATCCAGATAGAATAGAAAACATGAAAGCGGGCTTTGTCGTTGGGCTTTTGGCCTATAATCAGGTACTTGCGGATAATGATCCTTCGAAAACATTTACTCCGGATGTGACACTGAAGATAGCAAAAATGCAGTATATGTCTGGACAGATACAAAAAGCAATCTCCATCTTGAAACCGGCCTTAAGCCAAGATTTCGCAGATGCAACCAATCGTGAGATTGCTCGTTGGTACCTTGCTGCACTGACGAAAACTGGTGGCGAAGATCAGGCGATATACAATTCACTGATTGCAGCTGATCCCGCGGAAGCAGCACAAATCGAGGCCATCGCAAATTCACAATTCTAAAAAAGGAAGAAATCAAAAAAGCGTGCCGCTGTAATTACAGCGGCACGCTTTTTTCAATGATATGAGTTCTATTTAAAGCCCTGCCTTAGCAACTTCGCTATCTATAAGCTCTTTCATATATCGAAGTAAATCATCTTTAAGCTCTTCATGCTGAAGTGCATAATGAATGGTGGTCTGAATGAAGCCCATCTTCTCACCAACGTCATGACGTTTACCTTCAAAGTCATAAGCAATAATCCGCTCCACTTCACTTAATCGGGAGATGGCATCCGTAAGCTGAATCTCTCCACCTACACCTACCTGCTGCTCGCCAAGCATATCGAAGATACGTGGAGTTAAGATATATCGTCCCAAAATCGCTAGATTTGAGGGGGCTTCTTCTCTCTTAGGCTTCTCTACTAGACGATTTGCCTTGTAGACACGTTCTGCCAAAGGCGAAGCGTCTACAACACCATAACGCGATACTTCTTCCCATGGAACGGGTTGAACGCCTACAATTGAAGATTTATATTCATCATAAACATCTATCATCTGTTTGAGGCATGGTTTATCCGCTTCAACAATATCATCGCCTAGCAATACAGCAAACGGTTCATTGCCTATGAATTTACGAGCACACCAAATCGCGTGTCCAAGACCTCTTGGTTCTTTTTGACGGATGTAATGGATATCAGCCATTTCGGAGGATTTACGAACGGATTCAAGAAGTTCCCACTTCTGTTTCTCAGCTAAGTTAAATTCCAGTTCAAAAGAATTATCAAAATGGTCTTCAATCGCTCGTTTACCTTTCCCCGTCACGATAATAATATCCTCGATTCCTGAAGCAACTGCCTCTTCGACAATATATTGGATCGTCGGTTTATCTACTATCGGTAGCATTTCTTTAGGCATTGCTTTGGTCGCAGGCAAAAAACGGGTACCAAGACCTGCAGCGGGGATAATGGCTTTACGGATCTTCATCACATTAACTCCTTCTGTCGGTTACTCTTCCATCTTAAATACTCTGTATAGTAAAATGGCATATTTCCTTTAATTATAGCAGTTATAACAGATTAATGTCAGAGTGTTTGTTATATTTGTATATCTATTCCAATCAAATCGGAGAGGGAGAAATTATATAAGTCTTTTACAAGATCCCCCCCCTTTGCTAACTCTCACCTATATATTATCTAGTATATGCAAGTAACAAAGAGGACGAGATCGTATCTATAAAAAAGGGCTAAGCACTCCAGATTTACTCTGGTAGTCACCTAGCCCTATTCCTTTAACCTTTATTACTTCGCGTTAACCAATTGTCCCCGTGTAACCCCCAACTGGTTGGTAGCCTTCAAGCTCTTCCATACCTGCGTACCAGAGATCTCACCACGCAGTGCGCGACTATAGAGGCTAATTACCTCAGCCACTTGCTCTGGTGTCTCTTCCAGGAACTCCACGCGGTACGAGGATACGCCTAGATCACGGAAATTATTCAAATACTCCGCACCGGACTGTTCAACAGCATTATAGACGGTATTACGGCAGCCTTCATCCACACGAACTGGATGTGACATTCCAATACGGTCTTGCAGGGAAGCGCGATGCTCTTCACATGGACGGCCACAGTTCGTAAAGTCTGTGCCTTCACTCATGAAGGTACAGTATACACAGTGCTCTGTGTGGAACATCGGCAAATGCTGATGGATTACGATCTCCATACGAGAAGTATCGCTATGCTCAAGCAGGTCGACCATCTGTTGAATGTTCAAGTCATAGGACGGTGTTACCATGTCACAGCCTGCCTCAAGGAACAGATCCACTGCCTTATGATTGGCAATATTCAATGAGAAATCACCGATCAGGCGTGGATGCACGGCATCAGGCTGCTCTTGGCGGCGGCGCAGATAATAATACAGCGCGCCGGTGTTTCGTACTAACACGGCATCCGGCTGCAAGCGCAGGATATTGGCGTGGTAGCCATTCTCGCCCGGCATATGAATGCGCGGTGTGGCCAGCGCGATGCTGGCCCCTGCAGCCCGTACCGCATCTACCGCTGCCGGGAACTGCTTGATAAACTCGAAGTCGGCGTAGATGTTTCTCACGCCGGCCTCGAGCGCAGCCTGCACCTGCGGCAGGCTGCGGCACAGCGCGGTGAGCTCCGCTTCACCAGCGCGCTGTGGAGCGACGCCCCTGCGGGTAGCGTCGCCGTAGACCTCGATCGCCCGTTTCACGTACACGGGCGGTTTCGGGCGCTCGCCCGCAAGCAGCTCCACCGCTTGGCGGCGGATGCTGTTCAGCTCGCGCATAGGGACGATGACGTCGCCTTGCAGATGCGACTCTAGCGCGTCAAGCTGGAACACGGTTCCGCCCAGGCGGCCGAATTGTTCTTCCAGCAGCGCGGTATCCATCGGACGCTTTTGTGCTGCTTCCAGCGCAAGCTCCGAGTCCACACGGACGGTAACGTTCTTCTGAACGTCCGTCCACCAGGTGGTCAGCTTCTCGCCGACGCAGCCCTGCACTCGCACATGTACCGGGAATACCCGGTACGGCTTCTCTGTCTCATAAGTCTGGCGCAGCGCCTTGTCTAACGCAGGGTCATTCGTCTTCCAAATACGGTCACCGACATTTAGACGACGCAGATCCACATCATTACGACCGGCTACGATGTCGATGATCCAGCCTTCTCCGGCTTCACCTTCGAGCTTCACACCTTTACGACGAAGGTCGTAAACGCGTCCGCCTTCTTCTTTTTTCGTCGGATCCCCTGCATCAAACACGATTCCGTCTCCCCGCTTAAGAGGTGCATGAATACGGCAGACAACTCCATCACGAAGAATTTGTTCAACCGTTCCGAGATATACACCACGACTTTTCGGGAAAGTGCCGTCTACGAGCTTTTTATTGTTCGTTCCATCTAGGAAACCATGCGTGAAACCGCGGGAGAAGCTTTGTTGCAGTTCACGAACTTCTTCCTTCGATGGTTTGGACATATCGCCATCAAAATACCGATCAATTGCCTTACGGTACTTACTAACTACATTCGCAACGTATTCCGGGCTCTTGAGGCGCCCTTCGATTTTGAAAGAAGTTACACCCGCCTCGATCAGCTCAGGCATAAGATCAATAGCTGCCAAATCCTTAGGGGAGAGCAAATAAGTTACATCACCCATTGGTTTAACTTCTCCATCCACCATCAGATCATAAGGCAGACGGCATGCTTGGGCACATTCTCCACGGTTGGCGGAACGTCCACCCCACATTTCCGAAGTTAGACATTGACCCGAATAAGAGACACATAAGGCTCCGTGCACGAATACTTCCATCGGCAGACGGGCTTGTTCCCCAATCGTCTTAATTTGCTTCAGATTGTTCTCACGACCGAGTACCACACGTTCCAAACTGAAAGGCTTAGTGAACTCGACCGCCTCCGGGGAAGTAATCGTCATCTGTGTCGATCCATGAATCGGGAAGTCTGGTGAGATTTCACGAATCATTTTGACCAAACCTAAATCCTGAACAATCACTGCATCCACGCCAGCATCTACACAAGCGTCAATCAGTTCTTTTGCATCGGACAATTCATTTTCAAAAACCAGTATATTAAAGGTCAGGAAACCCTTCACACCATAGCTATGCAAAAACGCCATAATTTCCGTCAGCTCGTCCATGCGAAAGTTGTTCGCTCTCGCCCGTGCATTAAACTTCTCTACGCCAAAAAAGATAGCATCCGCTCCGTTCGCTACCGCCGCACGCATGCAGTCCCAGTCACCTGCAGGTGCCAATAGCTCCACGTCTTCTCTGCGTATTTGTTGCTCTTTCATTTATATCCTCCCAAACCGCCATGTGGCGGGTCATTTCTAGTTGATTAACTTGATAATTGTATCAAATATCACATCTCAGCGCCATGTGTTTACCAACATTTATATAAAGAAAAGAACGCCCCACGCCATTTTGGCTACAAAGACGTTCTCATCTAATTGAATTACACTCTACTATTAGTTAGTCATGAACTCCAATCACCTCTAAACTACTCATTCCCTGTAAACCGAAACGACTGCAGCGTTTTATCCAACAATGCTTGCTGTTCTGCAGTAGCATTGGCATCATTCAGCGTAACAGTAATCGTGTAGACCACCTCATTTTTACCAAAAACAACGTGCTTACTGCGGACAGGAACACCATTCTTGATTTGATGCACAGTAAGGATCGTAGCAGGAGCACCGGCAAAGGTAGACTCCACTATACTTTCAATGCGAGGACCTTTAGGATCATTATTTTTATTTTGATAAGAATCTTTGAGCATATTCACCGCATAATCGACTGAGCTTTCAGGTTTCGAGTTAATCTGGAAACGTCCTCCGATGAACCAATACTCTACCAACTGTGTCTCGAATACATCTTGATTGGGTGTCCATAAACGTGGAATGTCGATGGCATAGCCGTATCTTTTGGATACTTTGGTTATCGTTTTATTCTTGATTGTCTTATAGTCATCGCTAGCGAGTCGCCCGAAGTTCTCCTTCAACAGATCAAAATCAATATCAATGGAGGATATAATAGCATTGAATTTGGTCTTATCGTCTTCTTGTCCAGGAGGTGTCACATATTCAAAATAGTAACGGTACCCATTCTTGAGCACGATTGCCTGATATTCTGTCGCCCAACCGTTGCCGAAATTCAGCTGTGTCTCACTTATTTGCGCAGGTACGCCGGAGATTTCAGACTTCATGCTATCCTTAAAAACATAAGCGTCCGCTACAAAGTTCTCCTGCGTTTTTGTCTTCAACTCTTCAGCCCAGCTCTCTAGTGTAGAACCAGCAGGTGCCGATGTAATCGCCACACTCAAATGACTTCCATGTTTGCTTTCATAATAAAAATGCTGGTCATCCTTAGTCCAAGCGGCAGGAACCTGTAGTGAGATACCATAGTCCTCATTATAGGCTTCACTTAAGCCATTCTTTACGGTAGAGAGATCACGGATTTTGTTATCTTTAGTGTCAAAAGAGGGCCGAAAAGAGCTCAGTAACCCCGCATATTTGGCTAAATCCTTATAATTAGTGGCTTTCTCATCCGTCAAATAAATCTCGTAAAGTCTACCTTCAGCATAGATCAGCCTGTTTTCCCAGAGTGCTCCGCTAGAATCTTTACTGACCAATCGTGCATAGGGTACAGAGGCTTTCGGGAACGACTCCCGGTCTAATATCAGTTCACTGCCTAACTCGACTTCCCGGACTAGTTGTTCTAATAGCCCATCTGCATCAACAGCAACTGCCTGATCACTTGCATGAATCTCCAAATAATAAAGATTGTCCGCACTGGAGAAGGTAGCCACACTCTCATCACCACCGCTATTTCCAGCAATCAGTCCAGACGGATAATTTAGTGTCCATCGATAATAGCTGTTCCCAATTTGCGTCTTCCCCACATCGCTATCAATACCAGTATCCACTGGCACATCGCCTTCATTGTCAGCAGGAGCTAAGGTAATGATCAGCTCACCACCGTTACCCTGGGAGAGGGTTGCACCCAGTACACTCGCCACAAAACGCAGCGGCACCATCAACACACCTGAAACCATCCGAGGCGCGGAGGTGAGTTTAACTTTAGTCGCATCCTTCCAGGCACTAATACTACCAATCGTCATTAACCCTGTATGAGAGCCGTACGTTACTTTCACTACATCATTTCCTTCTAAGGAAACCGTGCTGCCAAATGTCTTTTTAAAAACCCCGAGCGGTACCATAACCGTTCCGTTCTCCATATAAGGCCGCTCGATAGTCACCTTCTTGCCATTCACCGTAGCAGAAGTACTGCCAACTTTAAGACTCAGCTGCAGCTTGTCTGTTTCTGCTGCCCGTGCGGTTGGTATCGGTAATATAGAAAATAGCAATAATAAGGCCAGCATCGCACACAATCCTTGTTTTAAAACTTTAAAGCCCATTTTCCGTCCCCCTCTCGAGTTTTCTGATCACTCTTCCGTATGCTCGTCTCCATCTGCTCCTGCACCCTCTTCACTTAATAGGGGATCACCCTGAGTGAGCACCAGCTTACGGATGACGATATCCCCATCACTTTGCATAACCAGTCGTACCGTTGTACCTGGAGAATAGCTTTTAAACAATTCATTAATCTCAACTAGTGAGACCACACGGTGGCCGTCAATGCTGTACAAGACGTCGTCTTCGGCAACACCCGCCTTGCGTGCTTCAGCAGAAATCACTTTGGTTACAGTCAGGGGATCAAGCGTTGGCAAGCCCACAATCGAGGACCAACTCGGCTCTAACTCCAATCCAAGACTCGGGTGTTTTACTTCACCGTACTTAAAAAGCTGGTTCATAATATACTGCACGGTATCCGACGGTATTGAGAAGCCCATATTCTCCACGCCCACCGCTGAGTATTTCAGGCTGTTTATTCCCAGCACTTCGCCCTTCATATTCACTAGCGGCCCCCCGCTATTCCCGGGATTAATCGCTGTGTCACTTTGGATCAGACGATAAGCCGCAGCTACTTCACGGTTAAGGCCACTTATAACCCCTACGGTCGCTGAATTCCTTAGAGAAAAGCTAATCGGTGTTCCGACGGCCACTACCTTCTCACCAACAACGGTTTTGCCGGTCGATGGAATAAACTTTGCAGGTTTAAGGGAGGTTGCATTGATTTTGATCAGGGCCAGATCACTAACTTCATCTAGATATGTTTCTTTAATGCTGTAGGTTTTGGAGTCCGACGTCACTACCAAGGCATTCTGCAGATCTTTGATGACATGTGCATTGGTTACAATCCATCCATTCGATTTCACAATAATGCCAGAACCATGCGTCAGATTGTATCGATCATCCGGTCCGCTAGTCCCCCCACTATCGTCTTTGCCGATAATGCCCACTACGGAGGGGGTGATACTTTTAATAATCCCTGGTACGGGGTCTTCCGCTGCTGTTGAATTTTTGATTTTGTCTCTCTGGGTTGTGGTCGCCGCGCTAACCGTCTTAGTCGGATCACCCAACGCATAAACCGACTCACTCCATACTCCTGACAGCAACACACCGCACAGCAGCAAGCCCATTCCTTTCTTCACCAGCTTCTCCACAGTCCTCATCAACCTTCACCAGACCCTCTCTCTGCGAATGGATAAATTTTACATTATATAATTTGAAAAAAGACACCTTCAATGCGCCCACGGCGTTAAAGGAGTCTTTTGGTGCAAAGCTGTTCAATTTAATTCTTCCGTTAACTTAACCAATGCATCACCATGGCATAGTCAGAGATTATAAAAACCAACAAACTAACCGCTCCAAAAGCAATGGCGAACTTGTTCTTCTGGGGAGCTCTCAGTAACCGAACGACTCCAACCAAAATTAGGATAGTGAATAAAATCATAAAAACATCAAAGGTATGAAATTTAGACGGTCCTTGCGCGGCAACTTCTGCAAGTAGCATTACCTTACCTCCTCAAAAATGTTGTCAAGCAAGATCCAGTATTCCCCATATCCTCTTCTATGTTATCGCTACCATTTGGGCGATGCAATAGGTTTTGTAGAAAAATTATGTATTTGTCGCAAAAAAAATATTTTATTACTGCAAAATCGGATAAATTTTTGATTTTGTTCATTGACGTTTGATGTTTTCCGGCAAAAGCGATACAAACCTAACGAGTAATGCTCTATTTTTTGAAGGTGATGAAATGAAGTATCAGTTATGGATTAAGCCCCCTCAAATTAGCCGATTATCGGTTTGATTTTAGTTCTAAGGCTGCTTCCCCAATCTAGTAGCTGAAGCCTTTAATAGAACAAAATGTATATTACAATTAGTTATTTATTTTTCAAGGAACCATCGAGCCTACAGTTATTCTATTACCCATTAAGTATACTTACAGTAACAGCATGTTCCTCATTAAATCTTACGACGGACATGCCCTACATATGCCTATCCCGTCTATTATTTAGTATTCTTTTTATAGGAGTCATATAACGTTTACTAGAAAACTCACATCAGAACGGATAAAGGCTCTAATTTACTGGTGACTACCAGCAATTGTACCGATCAATTGTTTTCCCAAAATAATAATTTTGGACAATAAATAATAAAGGCCACGGCAAATTGCCGCGACCTTTATTATTTAGTAGTTATACTATCCAGCTATTTATAGCTTAGGTAGTTTCCGCCGTCTCAAGCATAAGCGCTTCAGTACGCTCTGTATCACGAATCAGAACTGGCTTCAGATACTTACCTGTGTAAGACTCCGTAACAGTAATGATCTTCTCTGGTGTTCCTGTTGCCAGTACGGTTCCGCCGCCACTGCCGCCTTCTGGTCCCATATCGATGATATAATCAGCAGTCTTAATAACGTCCAGATTATGCTCAATGACAAGAACCGATTCTCCGGAATCCACCAAGCGGTGCAATACTTCAAGTAAACGACCAATGTCGTCCACATGCAGACCTGTTGTAGGCTCATCCAAAATATAGAGTGTCTTGCCTGTACTACGGCGATATAGCTCAGAAGCCAACTTCACACGCTGCGCTTCACCACCGGATAATGTTGTACCTGGCTGACCAATCTTAATGTAGCCAAGACCCACATCCATCAGCGTTTGCATTTTACGGTGAATACGAGGGATATTCACGAAGAACTCTGTAGCATCCTCTACAGTCATCTCCAGTACGTCGGAAATGTTTTTCCCTTTATATTTCACTTCTAGTGTTTCCCGGTTATAACGTTTACCTTTACATACCTCGCAAGGAACGTATACGTCAGGCAAGAAGTGCATCTCAATCTTGATAATTCCGTCCCCACGACAAGCTTCACAGCGTCCGCCTTTTACGTTAAAGCTAAAGCGTCCCTTTTGGAACCCCCGTACCTTTGCCTCATTTGTCTTCGAGAACAGATCACGAATGTCGTCAAATACGCCAGTATAGGTTGCTGGGTTAGAGCGTGGTGTACGCCCAATTGGTGATTGGTCGATCTCAATAACTTTATCGAGATTTTCCAAGCCACGAATTTCTTTGTGCTGACCCGGACGCACCTTCACAGCCTTATTCAGCTGCCGTGCCAAGCTCTTGTACAGAATTTCGTTAATAAGTGAAGATTTACCGGAGCCCGACACACCAGTCACCGCCGTAAACACACCTAATGGAATCTTCACATTCACATTTTTCAGGTTATTCTCTTTAGCGCCACGAATTTCTATCCAACGATCATCGGTAGCACGACGCTTAGCGGTAACTGGAATAAACTTACGACCGCTTAAATATTCACCGGTTAAGGAATTCGGATCTTTCATAATCTCTTCCGGTGTTCCTTGCGCCATAACTTGTCCACCATGAATACCCGCACCCGGTCCGATATCAATAATATAGTCCGCTGCCATCATCGTATCTTCGTCATGCTCTACAACAATCAACGTATTGCCTAGGTCACGCATATGAGCAAGCGTAGAGATCAGGCGATCATTATCCCGTTGATGCAGACCAATACTTGGCTCATCCAGAATGTACAGAACACCCATCAAACTGGAACCGATCTGAGTTGCCAACCGGATACGCTGTGCTTCACCACCAGATAGCGAGCCTGCTGCGCGGCTAAGTGTCAAATAGTCCAATCCGACATTCACCAGGAATCCCAGACGATTGCAGATTTCCTTAAGAATAAGATTGGCAATAGCTGTCTCTTTCTCACTTAACTTTATTTCTTCAAACCAATGCTGACAGTCACCAATTGAGAGATCGGTAATATCCGAAATATTTTGTTCGTTGATCGTAACCGCCAAAATTTCTTTCTTCAGACGTTTACCCTTACAGACATGACAAGGCTTAGCACTCATAAATCCTTCAATAAATTCACGAATACCGTCAGATGCGGTCTCCCGGTAACGACGCTCCAGATTCGGAATAATCCCTTCAAAAGCAACCATCGCATCTTTCTTTTGTCCAAAATCATTCTCATATTTGAAGCGAACCTTCTCACTACCTGTACCATGCAGTAGTTTATTCATATGATCAGGTGTTAAGCTGCTCACTGGAACGTTCTGTGGAATATTAAAATGCTCACACACGGACTTCAGAAATTGCGGATAGTAATTAGATGTACTTCCAGTCCAAGCTAAAAAGGCACCTTCTTCAATGGATTTCTCAGCATCAGGAATAAGCAGATCTGGATCGACCACCATCTTCATTCCAAGTCCATCGCACTCTGTGCAGGCTCCAAACGGACTGTTGAAGGAGAACATACGTGGTGCCAGCTCTTCAATACTGAAACCACAAATCGGACAAGCAAAATTAGAGCTGAACAGAAGCTCTTCCTGACCGATGATATCCACAAGGATTTTACCGCCCGAAAGTTTAAGTGCCGTCTCCAGTGAATCCGTCAGCCGGGTCTCCACATCGTCTTTAACGACGATCCGGTCTACAACAACTTCTATGGTGTGTTTTTTATTCTTCTCAAGTTCAATATCCTCAGACAGATCTCTTAGCTCACCGTCCACACGCACACGTACGAACCCTTGCTTAGAAATATCTGTGAAGAGTCCTTTGTGTTCACCTTTACGTCCTGAAATAATAGGCGCTAGGATTTGCAAACGAGTCTTCTCTGGATACTGCATAATCCGGTCTACCATTTGTTCAACGGTCTGGGAAGTAATCTCAATTCCATGCTCAGGACAATGAGGGTGACCGATTCGAGCAAAAAGCAACCGGAGATAGTCATAGATCTCAGTAACCGTACCAACTGTGGAGCGCGGGTTGCGACTTGTTGTCTTCTGATCAATAGAGATTGCCGGGGATAATCCGTCTATCGAATCCACATCCGGCTTCTCCATTTGCCCCAAGAACTGACGAGCATAAGCTGACAAAGATTCAACATAACGCCGCTGCCCTTCAGCATAAATCGTATCAAATGCAAGCGAAGACTTACCCGAGCCGCTCAGCCCCGTCAGCACGACGAAACGGTCACGTGGAATCGTCACATCGATGTTTTTGAGATTGTGCGCCCTCGCGCCTTTAATTACAATATTATCGTTCGCCAACGGAACCTCTCCTTAATAAATCAAATATCAAAGCTGTTTTCTATTTATTCAAAAAGAACGGCCAGGACAGCACCGTTCAATTACTTATTTTAAATATCGGTGATGCATTTAAGGTTTATTACTCGGCCCGAAGCTCCAACAATGCGTCACGCAGCTCTGCCGCGCGTTCAAATTGCAGGTTCTTCGCTGCGTCCTTCATTTCAGCTTCCAGACGCTGGATCAGGCTTTGTTTCTCTTTCTTATTCATCTTGCCACCAACACCCATGAGGTAATCCGCTTTAGTCTCGGCAACCTTCGTAGCCTCGATGATGTCACGCACCTTTTTATTAATGGTGGTTGGGGTAATGCCGTGTTTCTCATTATGGGCGATTTGGATGGCGCGACGACGCGACGTTTCGCTCATCGCCTTCTCCATCGAATCAGTGATTCGATCACCGTACATGATTACACGACCCTCGGAGTTACGGGCCGCACGACCAATCGTCTGAATTAGGGAGCGTTCGGAACGAAGGAAGCCCTCTTTATCAGCATCGAGAATAGCGACCAGCGATACTTCTGGGAGGTCGAGACCTTCTCTTAGCAGGTTAATCCCTACTAAAACATGAAATGTACCAAGACGAAGATCACGTAAGATCGCCATCCGCTCCAGCGTTTTGATATCAGAGTGCATATAACGAACCTTAATCCCAATTTCCTTAAAGTAATCCGTCAGATCCTCCGACATCTTCTTCGTCAACGTTGTGACGAGTACACGTTCGTCTCGTTCCACCCGATCACGAATTTCACTAATCAAGTCATCGATTTGTCCCTCTGTAGGACGAACCTCAATGATCGGATCCAAAAGACCTGTAGGCCGGATAATCTGCTGCACCATGGTGTCGCAGTGCTCCATTTCATAGGGTCCAGGTGTCGCTGAAACATATACGATCTGCTTCACTTTTTCTTCGAATTCCTCGAACTGGAGTGGACGGTTATCCAGCGCAGACGGCAAACGGAAACCATGCTCTACCAGTACCGTCTTACGCGCCCGGTCACCATTATACATCGCCCGAATCTGTGGAAGTGTTACATGGGACTCATCAATAATGATCAACATATCATCTGGAAAATAATCCATTAATGTATACGGAGTTGCCCCTGGTTCACGGAAGGTGAGCGGACCGGAATAGTTCTCAATCCCAGAGCAGAAGCCCACTTCTTTCATCATCTCAATATCATAACGTGTCCGCTGTTCCAGACGCTGAGCTTCAAGAAGCTTTCCTGCGTCACGAAGAACCGTTAAGCGGTCTTCCAGCTCTTTTTCAATGTTGACCAGTGCCACTCGCATCGTTTCTTCCTTGGTAACAAAGTGAGACGCCGGAAAAATAGCGACATGATCGCGCTCCCCGATCAGTTCACCCGTCAGTACATCAATCTCAGTGATTCGCTCAATTTCGTCACCGAACAATTCGACCCGAATGGCATGCTCACCCTGAGATGCCGGGAAAATCTCAACCACATCACCACGTACACGGAAGGTTCCGCGTACAAAATTGATATCATTACGCTGGTACTGGATATCCACTAGCCTGCTCAAAATCTCATTTCGAGGCTTCTCCATCCCTACCCGCAAGGACAAAAGCAAGCTTCCGTATTCCATCGGCGAACCGAGGCCGTAAATACAAGACACACTCGCCACAATAATAACGTCACGCCGTTCGAACAAGGAGCTCGTTGCGGAGTGGCGCAATTTATCAATCTCTTCATTAATACTGGAGTCTTTCTCGATATAAGTATCGGAGGAGGGAATATACGCCTCTGGTTGGTAATAGTCGTAGTAGCTGACGAAATAGTCTACCGAATTATGCGGAAAAAACTCCTTAAACTCACTCGCCAGTTGGGCAGCCAAAGTCTTGTTGTGCGCAATAACTAACGTCGGGCGGTTTAATTTGGAAATAACTTGTGCAACGGTAAACGTCTTACCCGTACCCGTCGCGCCCAGCAGCGTCTGGTGCTTCTTGCCCTGCCGGATGCCTTGTAGTAATTCCTCTATGGCATGAGGCTGATCGCCCTGGGGTGTATACTCGGACTCCAATTCAAAAGTCTTTGTACTGACGACAATATCACTCATTTGCCCGTCTCCCCTCTATCGTCTAAACTAGATTAATATATTATAATTGTTGTCTGAATGTTCTCTCTCCATACGATGGCAAGCTAAAACGCCTTTGGCGTCTCTAAAAGACGTTAAGCTGTTGTGCGAGAATTATAAGGATTAAAGTATAACGTGAAACTTATACTTTCTTATAATTAAAAAATATGGAAGATAAGAATATGTGTTCCCGTTCATTATACAGTGTTGCCTAGATCGTTGCAAACCATAATACATAGAAATGTTAGGAGCTTGAAGCATGGATATTACCTCAATAATCGGCCTATTGGCTGGACTGGCTGCGTTAATCGGCGGCTATCTCTGGGAAGGCGGAAGCCTCTCAGGACTGCTGCAGCTTAATGCAGCTTTGATTGTGTTCGGGGGTACGTTTGCCGCCGTTATGATCAGTTTCCCGGCATCTAAGCTGCGCTCCATTCCAACAGCATTACGCATGGCTTTCGGTAGCAACCCTGATCGTGATGTAGAAAAAGCAGAAGAACTTATTGCAATGGCAACCGTGGCCCGTCGCGGCGGCGTTCTAATGTTAGAAAAACAAGCTGAAGAACATCCGGACCCTTTTACACGTGAAGGTCTACTTCTTATTGTCGACGGCACTGATCCTGAGCAGGTAAGACAGATCCTTGAATTAGAAATGGATGCTAAAGAATTGAAGCATGAGAACTATGCTAAGATTTTTGAAGCTGCAGGTGGATATGCACCAACGATGGGAATTATCGGGACGGTGATGGGGCTCATCCGTGTACTTGGCAACCTTACAGATCCGTCAAATCTGGGCACATCTATCGCAGTGGCATTTACCGCAACATTGTACGGTGTTGCCATCGCTAATTTAATATTTTTACCCATCGCTTCCAAAATCAAATCCCGCAGTCAAAGCCAGCTACATAGTATGGAAATGCTGCTCGTCGGCATTCTTTCTTTGCAGAACGGGGATCACCCCTTGCTGGTGCGTAAAAAACTGAACTCATTCATCTCAGACACGGACACGAATGACCGTGCGGAAACTAGAGGTCTTCTATGAGACAAAGAGACCGGCGCAAGCGGCGTGTAGAGGCTCGGGAAAGCCGCGACCGTTGGATGATTACTTATGCTGATCTAATTACACTTTTACTTATTTTTTTCGTTATATTGTATGCGATGAGCAGCCTGGATACTGACAAATATAACATCGTGACAGGCTCGTTATCCGAGACCTTCAAATCTGGCAGCACTGTCCTTGAGGGTGGGAACGGCATTTTAGATGCTGGGAAATCAACTGAGAACAAACCGGAAAGTACAGACGGGAATGGGAATGCAGCTGCAACTGCGAGACCGAATGATGGATCTGCTGAACAAACGGAGAACGAAACACCTTCGGCACGTGAACTTGCTTTTCGAGAACAAGAGGCTAAACTTGCTGAATTAATGGGTGTGATTACGAACTATGTAGAGGAAAATAATCTCGGAGAACAAATTTTTGTTGCCGACAAACCGCAGGGGATAGAAATCACACTCAGTGACCGTTTTCTCTTCGATATAGGTAAGGCAGACCTGAAGTCTCCAGCCCTGCCTGCTCTTCAGCAGTTATCTGGCTTATTCAGCGATATCGGCGCAAAGATCAGCATTGAAGGACATACCGACAATACTCCAGTATCTTCGGCTTCTCACTATAACGACAACTGGGAGCTATCTGGTGCTCGTGCGCTGTCAGTGCTTCGCTTTTTCTTAGATCATGAAGGGTTGAACCCCGACAATTTTCAATATGCAGGGTATGCTGATACCCAGCCCACCGCGGAGAACACATCAGCTGCAGGTAAGCAAAAGAACCGCCGTGTAGAGATCATTGTGCTGCGGCAGCTTCAAGAGGGTGCCTAAAAAATGTTTTACTCAGAGCTAGTTACAATAGCTAGGCCTGTGCGGGAGCGAATCTGCTTATCAACATACCAAAATGGGCTCGCCACTATTTATTACGGAAATACTCCCTGATTATCTGCCTATTCCCTTGTCCAGGCGCAGAATTAGGGAATTCCTCCCTGATTAATACCCTATTTAGTCAGAAATAGCGCTTTTCACTGAAATTTTAGGGAAGAATTCCCTAAAACCCTTAGTGTCACGCTATATTCGTCTAAAATAAGGGAGGTTTTCCCTAATTCCACAATCAGTAGATTCGCTTTTAAATAAAATCCCATAATTCCAAACAGTCCCAGGATTTAACTCAAAGATCCCGACCGCTATTTATATAGAAACACCAAAGAGCAAGTCCCCAAAAACAGAAACTTGCTGCTACAAATATCACATGCGGTGAAATTAATATTCAGAAAAAAATTAGAATTACTCCCCTACCAATGCACGATATCCAGCTGCATCTAGCAGTCCTTTTACAGCATCAGCATACTCTCCGTCCACTTCAATTTCAAAAATCCAACCTTCACCATACGGCTTATCATTAATTAGCTCTGGACTAGCTTCTAAACCATCATTAATCTTGGTAACCTTCCCAGAGACGGGTGAATAGAGTTCCGATACGGTCTTAACGGATTCGATACTGCCTACGCTGTCGCCAGCTGAAATGGCCGAACCCACTTCAGGAAATTCCACAAATACGATATCGCCTAACAAATGCTGAGCATGATCCGTAATCCCAACACGTACTACGCGTCCTTCCACTTGCTGTGCCCACTCATGCTCTTCGCTGTAAAGAAGGTTATCTAAAACCTCACTCATTTCAAGCCGCCTCATTTCCAAATTGGAATTCTAAATTTAGTTATAGCCTAAGTGATCGCGGAGCATAATGTCAATATTACTAAAAGTAAAATAAATTTGTCGTTTTTTTGACTTTTTCTTGTTGACAGCGCCCTCCTATACCCGTTTAATGGAGACATAAGAAACAAATACAGTTGCGGATGATGGCATAGGGAGAGACTGTCTCACTTGAAGACGGCGCCGAAGGAGTAAGCCCTAACAGGGGTGAATCTCTCAGGCAAAAGGACCTTTGTCGGACGTACCTCTGGAGAGCATCAGACGCGAGGCTGAGTGCGTCAGGTCACCAACGGGGAAACTTGCATGTTAGTTACGCAGGGTAACTCTCAGGTACAAAGGACAGAGCAGAAAGCGATTAGTGCATTTATGCATGATTGCTTCTGCCTGTCCTTTTTTTCGTATGTAATCAGACTAGGGGAGTGACGACATGGATGCTTTGAAAAGAACGCCTTTTTATGATCTCTATTCCGCTTATGCGGAGTCCAGGTGCATTGATTTTGGCGGCTGGGAGCTGCCAGTACAGTTTACAGGTATCGTGAAGGAGCATGAGGCTGTTCGCCAGCAGGCTGGACTGTTCGATGTATCGCATATGGGTGAATTCATGGTGATCGGAAGCGGCGCTGAAGCCTTCTTACAAAAAATGACGACCAACGATGTCAGCCGCCTTACCGATGGTGCGGCACAATATACGCTGCTCTGTTATCCAAACGGCGGGGTGGTCGACGATTTACTCGTGTATCGACTAAGTGAAGGCCGTTATATGCTTGTCGTAAATGCCTCCAACATCGATAAGGACTTCCAGTGGCTGCAAGAACATCTGACCTCTGAATTCGGTGAAGTCACACTCACTAATGTCTCTGACGAGACGCTTTTGCTCGCCTTGCAAGGTCCGCTGGCAGAGACCATACTCGCAGAAGTTACTGATGCACCGATCTCAACGCTCAAGCCTTTCCACTTCATCGAACGCGCAACCGTCTGCGGTGTAGAAGTACTGATCTCCCGTACGGGTTATACCGGTGAAGATGGCTTCGAAATTTACGCTCCGCTGGATGTGGCAGCAACGTTATGGAACGGCCTTCTCGCAGCTGGCTCTCCTCACGGATTAACACCTGCTGGACTGGGCGCACGGGATACGCTTCGTTTCGAGGCAAAGTTGCCACTGTACGGTCAGGAGCTGTCGGCTGACATCACGCCTCTTGAAGCTGGAGTACAGTTCTTCGTGAAGCTGGACAAAGCGGATTTCATCGGACGCGATGCGTTGATACAGCAAAAAGAAGCGGGTCTCCCCCGCCGTCTTGTCGGTCTAGAAATGATTGATCGAGGCATTCCACGCTCCCATTACCCAGTCTATGCGGACGGCATCAAAATCGGAGAGGTCACAACCGGAACCCAATCTCCAACGCTGAAACGCAACCTGGGATTAGCTTTGCTTGATACAGCTTACAGTGAAATAGGCACAGAGGTTTTCGTAGAGATACGTGGCAAGCAGCTTAAAGCTGTCGTGATTAAGGCCCCTTTTTACAAGTATAAACGCCTTAGCGTCCATATTAGGACGGTGAACTTTTAAGCGAGAAATAAAAGGATAAAGTATAACGTGAAAATTGTACTTTCTTATATTTTAAAAAAGCCAAGGAGTGAAACCTTAATGAAGCACCGTTATCTGCCCATGACAGCACAGGACCGCGTAGAGATGATGGAAACCGTCGGGATTCAGTCCATAGATGAGCTGTTCTCCGATATCCCTGAAGCCGTCCGTTATCAAGGCACTATGCCGATGTCTGAACCGCTCGATGAGTACGCCCTGCTACGTCACATGAAAGGTCTCGCTGACCGAAATGCTGACTTCGATTCGCACGCCAGCTTCCTCGGCGCCGGATTATACGACCATCACATCCCCGTGGTGATCAACCATGTCATTTCCCGTTCGGAATTCTACACTGCTTATACTCCTTACCAACCAGAGATCAGCCAAGGCGAACTGCAAGCGATCTTCGAATTCCAATCCTACATTTGCGAACTAACCGGTATGAAAGTTGCCAATGCCAGTATGTATGATGGCGCAACCGCATTATCCGAAGCAGCAGTCCTTGCAGCTGGTGCCACCAAACGCAAAAAATTAATTGTCTCCCGCACCGTTCATCCTGAAGCGCGCCAAGTGTTACGCACATCGGCTAATGCTTGGGGTCTTGAGGTAGTGGAGATTGACTATAGAGACGGTGTTACCGATCAGGCTAAGCTTGCTGAGGCCATTGATGGTGATACGGCTGCAGTACTGATGCAATCGCCTAACTTTTTTGGCAGCATCGAAGATCTTAGCTCCGTTGAGCCGCTGATCCATGCCGTTAAAGGATTGTTCGTCGTCAGTGCAAATCCGATCGCTCTTGGCATTCTAGAAACACCAGGTAAGCTCGGAGCCGACATCGTAGTCGGTGACGCTCAGCCACTCGGTATTCCAGCTTCCCTCGGCGGTCCAACCTGTGGTTTCTTCGCTGTAGCAGAGCATTTAATGCGCCGCATGCCAGGTCGTATCGTTGGTCAAACTGTTGACCGTAACGGTAAACGCGGCTTCGTTCTGACACTCCAAGCTCGTGAGCAGCATATTCGTCGTGAAAAAGCGACATCGAATATTTGCTCCAATCAGGCGCTGCTCGCACTCTGCGCATCCGTCTACCTGTCCGTAATGGGTAAAGAAGGGATGCGTGAAGTAGGCGAGCTGAACATTCGTAAAAGCCATTACGCCGCTAATAAACTAAGCGAACTAACAGGGGCTGAACTAACCTTCTCCTCCCCATTCTTTAACGAGTTTGTCGTGAAGCTTCCGGAAGGAAGCAGCGTAAGTGCAATTAATTCGAAGCTGCTGAAGGAAGGTTATCTAGGCGGTTATGATCTGGGCCGTGATTATCCTGAACTTGCTGGACATATGCTGGTAGCCGTTACGGAAAAAAGAAGCAAAAACGAAATCGACCAATTCGCTAGCGCACTGGAGGGCTGTTTATGAAACCGGAGCAAAGTCTAATTTTTGAATTAAGCCGTCCCGGCCGTTCGGCCTATTCTTTGCCACTATGCGATGTGCCGCAGGAAGAAAGCTTAGAATCTCTGATTCCATCAGGTTTACTCCGTAGCGAACCCGTCGTGCTTCCAGAAGTATCGGAAGTGGATGTCATTCGCCACTACACTTCCTTGTCACGCCGTAACTTTGGTGTAGATAACGGCTTCTATCCACTCGGTTCATGCACGATGAAATACAATCCGAAGATTAACGAAGATGTTGCCCGCATCGTAGGCCTAGCTAAGATCCACCCTTACCAGCCAGAAGAAAGCATTCAAGGTGCACTGGAATTAATGTATACCCTGCAAAATGACTTATCCGCACTAACCGGCATGGATGCTGTATCTTTACAGCCTGCCGCAGGTGCTCATGGTGAATGGACCGGCCTCATGATGATCCGCGCCTACCATGAAAGCCGCGGCGAGACCCGCACGAAGGTTATCGTGCCGGATTCCTCACACGGCACCAATCCTGCTAGTGCTTCAGCAGCAGGACTTGAAACGATCACGATCCCTTCCACAGATAAAGGGATGGTTGATCTTGAAGCACTCAAAGCAGCTGTTAGCAGTGACACAGCCGCATTGATGCTGACCAATCCAAGCACACTCGGCTTGTTTGAGACCCAAATCGTCGAAATTGCTGAGATCGTGCACGAAGCAGGCGGCTTACTCTATTACGATGGAGCCAATTCCAATGCTATTATGGGCATTACCCGCCCTGGCGACATGGGCTTTGACGTGGTGCATCTGAACTTGCATAAGACAATGAGCACCCCGCACGGCGGTGGTGGCCCTGGAGCCGGACCTGTCGGCGTAAAATCAATCTTGATTCCGTTCCTACCACAACCAACTGTGGTGAAAAACGAAGATAGCAGCTTCTCACTCGACTTCGGCGGTCCTGAATCGATTGGACGCGTGAAAGCTTTTTACGGCAACTTTGGTATTCTCGTTCGTGCCTACGCCTATATCCGCACCTATGGTCCAGACGGACTGCGTGAGGTATCCGAAAATGCCGTGCTGAATGCGAACTATATGATGCACCGTCTGGCGCCGTATTTTGAAATCCCATATCCGGGCGTATGTAAACATGAATTCGTAATGTCCGGCAAAAACCTCAAGCAGTATGGTGTACGCACCTTAGACGTTGCTAAACGATTACTCGACTTCGGCTACCATCCGCCAACCGTGTACTTCCCTCTGACTGTTGAGGAATGTATGATGATCGAGCCGACGGAAACGGAAAGTAAAGAAACGCTCGACGGCTTCATTAATACGATGATCCAGATCGTAAAAGAAGCGCAGGAGACACCGGAAATCGTAATCAACGCACCTCATACCACAGAAATTAGCCGATTGGATGAGACACAGGCTGCGCGTAAGCCGGTATTGAATTGTTCTTGCGGTTAACAGCTAATGAGTAGTATTAAAAACGCAGGCCACGATACCAAGTATCATCGGCCTGCTTTTCGCACTGTTCAACTACACGAAAAGTTCTCATCCTCTAAATCATCAGGCCCTTCCCAGCATCATTAAAAATGTCTGAGAAAGGCCTGTTTCAGTTGTTTATCACTATAACTTTTTGATATTACGCACCATGCGTCGGAGTTTCTACTTTCACTACGCCCTTGCGCTCCTTAGCCGATTTACGGAAGTAGAACAGCTCGTAAATCGCTGGAACTACAACCAGCGTAAGCAGCGTTGCCGCGGTCAAGCCACCGATGACCACAATCGCCAAACTTTGCGAGACGATGCTGCCCATCTCGGCATGGCCGAACAGCAGTGGAGTCATGGCACAAATGGTAGCAATAGCCGTCATCAGAATCGGGCGCATCCGTGTTCCGGCCGCTTCCAGAATGGCTTCGCGAATACCCATATTCGTTTCATTCTGCTTAATACGGTCGATAAGCACAATCGCATTCGTGACGACGATACCAATTAGCATCAGAGCCCCGAACAGGGCAGTGAAATCAGGTGTTACGCCGGATACGATCAGTCCAACAATCGCCCCAATCGCAGCCAAAGGCAAGGAGAACATGATTGCCAGCGGAGCACGAAGGGTTTTGAAGGTGAGGACCATGATCAGATATACCAACCCGATGGAGATCAGCGCTGTCATACCAAGGTCAGCGAAATCCTCTGACTGATCAACCGAGGCTCCGCCTGCAAATAGAGTCACACCCTTTGGAAGGGTAAGACTATCGGTTTGCTTTTTAATATCCGCTCCGATTTCAGACACCTTCTTCGGATCCACTTCCGCTGTAATTCTCGCATATGGCTTCCCATCTTTATGGAACAACAGTGCTGGTTCATTCCGAACCTCATAGGTTGCTAGTTGTGACAACGGCTTTGGACCTTCAGCAGTCATGAGCGTCATTGCCTTTAAATCTTGCTCTGTCTTAGGCTCAGCCATAGGATCTAACACTACTCCTGCAGGTGTACCGTCCAGTTCGATTTGCCCCATAGGGATCGGATTCAGCATAGCCGACAATTGCATGGTAATTTCTTGTGCATTGGTCTGTGCTGGATCTACCTTAAATGTAAAGACAGGTTTGGTATCCTCCATATTACTACTGACCTTCTGAATACCCTCCACAGTCTTCAACTTATTCGTAACTTCTGCTGCAACAGCAGTAATATCTGTAAGATTATCACCCACGATATCAATATATTCGCTAGTGGAGCTTGAACCCATCATACTCATTTGATTAGCAACAAGTGTTGCCCCAGCGTAGGAATCCTTCACATCACGGACATGATCGATGAAGCCTTGTGCATCCGCACCTTTTTTCATCACAACGGTATAGTCCACTAAGGTCTCCGAGCTGACGGACCCCCACTGCGCCGCATCTGCACTGTTCCCTGATTGCATGATCACCGTTTCCGCTTCAGGCTGTTTCATCAAATCTTGCTCTAACTGCTTTCCTTTTTCTAAAATCTCTTTGACAGGAACATCCTTCGGATAATTCAACTGAACAGAGACATAGCTGGCATCTGAAGCATCAAGCGCACCTTTTGGCATAGTCACATAAGCAGCGATAGAGCCAATCAGAAGGAGAAGACCTAGCGATAAAGTAATCCATTTCCGGCGCAAATTCCAATCGAGGAATCGGGTGAACCATTTAGACGGCTCGTGTTCTTTCATTGAAGTTCTTCTCAGCAGCCATGAGCTTAACAGCGGAACCACCGTCAAAGCTACAACGAGTGAAGTTAACAGTGAATACGTGACCGTTAAGGCAAACGGAAGTAGGAACGCCTGTAAACTACCACGCAGAAGACCCATCGGCAGAAATACCGCTACCGTTGCAATCGTAGATGAAGTAATCGCTCTAGCCACTTCCCCAGTTGCGCTTATAATCATTTCACGTGAGAAGGGTTCTTTTTGCAGCCTACGGTAAATGTTCTCAATCACTACGATACTATCATCAACCAAGCGACCTACCGCAACGGCCACACCTCCGAGCGTAATAATATTCAGACTTATGCCGGATATATCAAGCAGATATAAGGTAACTGCTAGAGAAAGCGGGATAGAAACCGCCGTAATCAGGGTTGCCCGCAGGTTGCGTAGGAACAGTAAAATTACGATCGTCGCGAACAATGCGCCCAGCAATACTTCACGCATCATACTATTCACAGAGGTAACCACCATATCTGATGTGCTGAAAACGACCGCTGCCTCTGCATTTGGAATGGTTTTGTTAATATGTGCTACGGTATCCTGTATATGATCTCCGACACTTACTGCATTCGCATTAGCTTCTTTGGTTACTATGGCGAAAAGAACATCTTTCCCATTCGAGCGGCTAACGCTCTCTTGATCTTCCTTCAATTCGATGACAGCAATATCCTGTAGCTTAACACCCGAGGATACGGGTAGCTTTTTTAGAGTATCGATACTATCAATTGTAGAAACCACATTAACGTTACCTGTCTGACCACCAATCGTCTGCTCTCCAAGGGATGCCGATACATTACGTCCCTGAAGTAACCCTAGTACTTGAGGTGTCGTAATTCCTTTCTCAGCCATTAATTTTGGATCTAGCTTCACCCGCACTTGCGGAGTTACTTTCCCATATAAGGCGACGTTGGCTACACCTTCTGCTTGTTGCATCTCTGGAATGATCGTTTCTTCCGCAAGCTTAAGGTTTTCTTTAGTCAGACCTTCGTCAAACGAAAGGGTGACCTGCGACACAGGAATCATGGAAGTATTCAGTTGAAGTACAAAAGGGGCCATCACCCCTTCAGGGAACTGCAACGAATCTACAACCTTTTGCACCTCCCCAGCTGCATCCTTCATATTTGTTTTTGAGTCATAAAAAATATTCACCTGTGCGTATCCGTCTCCGGAAGTGGACAGTATTTCTTTCTTTCCCTTAACAAATGCGGCCCCAGCCTCAATCGGCTTCGTAACCTTCGTCTCCATCGCATGGGCATCCTGACCCGGACCGAGCACCGTTACAGTCACTTGCGGATTATCTGCCTCTGGCATAAATTCCATCGGTAGCGAAGTGTAGCTCAGCCCTCCCACTACAAGCGCCATTACCACTAAAAGCCCTACCGCCGCCTTGTTACCGAACGACCATTTGGTTAACCATTTCATTATCGTTTCCCCTTCCACCCCGTATATTTCTGGTACTCCTCTTATGACTGCCCCATTATGTATTATTTTCCATCCCGAGATTTAGTTTAGACATTTTTGGTCGAAGTCAAAACAGCCCTACGGCTGGTTTTATACTCAGTCTTAAGACGGGGGGCTTTCTCCTTCCGAAGGATAGGGAATTAGAGCAAACAAAAAAAGAGCACCCCAAAAGCCATGTAAAATGGCTTTCGAGACACCCTTTTGCTATGATTATTATTTTTGTTTAGCGCGCACTGGATCGCGGAACATATATTTTAAGAGTGGTGGTGTTACAAGTGTAGTTACAATGACAACAATAATTACGGAAGTAAAATACTGCTGCTGCAACAATCCGCTTTGCAGACCTGTTGCCGCGATGATCAATGCAACCTCACCCCGCGAAATCATCCCTGAACCAATAATAAGCGATGAATGGTTATTAAATCCTGTAAGACGCGCCCCCAGACCGCCACCAAACAACTTGGTCAGAATGGCAATCACCGTCAACAAGAGGACGAATCCTAGTTGACTGCCAACCCCTTCAAAGGAAACATTAAGTCCGATACTGACAAAGAAGACTGGAACAAAAATCGAATAGGCGATAGGCTCAAGCTTAGATTCCACAGTGTGCTTAAAGGAGGTTTGTGAAATTGCAATCCCAGCTGCAAAAGCACCGATGATGCCTGCCATCCCCATAATTTCAGCAAAATACGCGAACGCAAAGCAAATCATTAGCGCCGCTGCAATAACAGCCTCTGTCACCTTTAACGGAGCCATCCATTTCATAACCCGCGGCACAACGAACCAACCCACAACAAGCGCTACAGCGAAGAACAACACTTTTTTCGTAATTAAAAGACCAATGGACACTGATTCTCCTGTGCCGAAAAAGCTCATTAATACAGCGAGCAAAATAACAACCAGAATATCATCGACTACAGCGGCTCCCAGAATGGTAGAACCTTCACGTGTATTCAACTTATTCATATCCTTCAGTACCTGAACCGATATGCTGACTGAAGTTGCACTAAGAATGACACCCATAAACATAGCATTATGATAAGCAAAACCAAACATTTCTCCGATGGCGAATCCACCTAGAAAAGGTAAAATAATACCTCCGACGGCTACTGCGAAAGCTGACTTCCAGTTCTTGCGCAGTTGATCCAGATCAGTCTCAAGCCCTGCTATAAACATTAACAATAGAACACCGATCTCCGAAAAATAATGAATAAACTCTCCATTTTGAATCCAACCCAGTACCGCAGGTCCTAGTATAATACCGACAATTAACTTACCCAGTACCGACGGTTGTCCCAGTCGTACAGATAAATCACCAGCTAGCTTGGTGAATAGTATAATCAGCATAAGATATAGAACAAACTCCATGTTTCATCCACTCCCTTGTTGTATATAAGAACTGTCAACTAGGGACTTCTCCAAGCCAAAAAAAGACAAAGAGGAGCCCTTGTTGACAGGCTCCTCCAAAAAACAAAAAATTATTCAATTAAACAATATTAAATATATTATAACCGTAATATAAAAGACTGTAAACAAAATACGCCGATATTTTACCTTATGCAAATTTTAGTTAATAAAGAATCAGCTTCACTATTTTAGATAGAACACTTCACGTAAAGGCAACATTGGCACCTCATCATTGAAATCAAATGACCCTTCAACCATCTTTGAAGTAATGGCATTCCATCGGTTGCAGGCATCACTTTTAGCAATGTAATCGAAAGCCGCTTCTGTATCCTCACATTCAAAGCAATAAAAAAATTGATTACCATTCTGAAAGATGGAGTAGTTAGAAATACCAGCCTTACTGTGCTCCTCCAAAACTTCTGGCCAAGGATTTAAATGCATCGCTACATACTCTTCCAGACATTCTTCCTTCACCCGCCATGTCCAAGCCAATTTATTGCTGCTCATCTGTTCATCCTCCTAGAAATGTCCTCTATTGCACATAATAAGAATCAAATACATTTGATACCTATTATTGTACCTGAAGGTAACAGCCCAAGCTATGAATATCTAGTCTTATGCTTTCTAAGCATTAATTCCCGCTTCACTTGGGCGGAGAATGGCAGAACCAATCGCCAGTAGCACAGCAGCCATAAGACCTAAGATGGCAAAGGGTAACCACAACTCATTCCAGCCCCCACCGGTTGCAGCGATGTCGACCGCTTGGATGGCCCATTTTTGCGGAACAAAGTTAGCCGCCTTCTGCATATAGTCCGGCATAATGGATAAAGGCCAAAAGCAGCCGCCAAGCATACAAGTCGGTGTGATAATAAGGGAATTCAGCATACCAGCATTATTAGGATTACGAATTAATCCTGCCACTGTACTCGCGATCCCCATAGACACCAGCATAAATGCCGCAAGAACAAGGAAATATAGATAGATTGGAACTTCATAATCATAGTGCAGCACCCAGCGACCTAAGGCGAGCACTACGACGATCTGAATCAGTCCGACCATGAAGCTACCCAGAAAATTACCAATAGCAATCTCGTAAGAACGAACCGGAGCACTGAACATTCGCATCATCGTCCGGCCTTTCCGATCATCCATAATCAGAGACACAGAGCTCGTGACCAGGCTCATGAGAAACATTAGCGTTAAGCCCGTAACGACTCCCAGTCCCTCCCGAGGATATAGATTATAATCAGTTCGAATGCTGCCAATACTGTGCTGTTCCGCTCTTTGCATAACCGTAGTAAATTGTGCGTCAACGTCCTTAGATCCGTTATTAACTGCCCCTATGATCGCGGCCGTACTCCTCATTTCATCAGCAATTGTGCTCGCTTTTAATTTAATCATAACGGAAGTTTCATTCGTCTTCAGCTCATACACACTAATTTGTGGCTCTTCTCCAGCAAGTAGTGCCGAAGTGAAGCCTGCTGGAATTAGAATCCCCGCTTCTCCATTCTGATCGACTACGCCTTCTCTTAAAGCAGTCTCGTCAGTCTTTTCTACAAATTTATATTCTCCGGAATTCTTTAGTTCAGTGAGCAAATGCTTACCTGCTGCCCCGTTATCCATATTCGAATACAGCACAACAGCTGGGTTCTCTCCCATCGTTCCAGTAACGGAAACAATACCTGCAAGTACAATACAAGGAAGCAGAATATAGATGAGCACCCCCTTCCTAGTACCAATGGTTCGTTTCACCATGTTCCAGGCAATCGTTAAGATTTTATCCATGATAACCCACCTTCCGGTACGAAATAGCCGCTGCACTGAACAACACTAGGCAGATCAGCGATAACACTCCCAAATTCGGCATAATTTGCGATACATCGGCATGTAACATCATTTTCAGAATAGCCTGCATTGCCCAATGATTAATCGTAAACGCCCCTATAGAGTTCACCCACGATTCTGGAAGTGGTGCCATTCCCCCACTAATGAAGGTCATGCTTACAGTGAGTACCGTAACCACACTTCTTGCGCTTGCTCCAGTCTTGCTGAACATAGAAATAACGATAGATAAGGTCATCGAAGCCACAATCATCAGCAAGCAAAATAGGAGTAACAAGCCCGGGCGATTTCCCCAATTCACACCGAACAGCACATTCGTCAGAATAATAATCGCTGCGCACTGTACTATACTTACAACACCCACACCAAGCATTTTGCCAATAAACAGTTCTGAGCCTTTGACTGGCATTGAATTTATCCGGAAAAGGGTATGATTTTCTTTTTCATTAAAAAGAGAAGTACATACCGTCAAGCCGCTATACAGCAAAAACATCAGCATCATGGATACCGCATAGAACTGGGAAGAAGTATATGAATATCCTCCCTCGCTCAGTTCTCCAAGCTTTACGGAAGACTCATTACTGGTGGAACTAGGTGCCATAACGTTCAAAGCTTCTGGACCCAGTGTCATCGCCACAGACTGTTTATAATTAAGATTCCTCAGAAAATTATCGAAGACCGTCCCTGCCACCCTGTTATCTGTACTTTTTTGGCCCAGTATAAATTCCAGCTGTGCGGCTTCACCGCTCTGTACCTTACTATCAAAGCTGGGAGGAACAACAACCGCATAACCATATTTTCCTGTTCGCAGACCGCTTTCTGCCGCCTCTCGACTACCCACCATAACCGGAGTAATGATATCCTTAAGCTCTGTTGACTTCAAAAAGCTATCCATCATCGCCGAGCTCTCATAGCCCTCACCAGAAAGATTAACAACAGCCACTCGCACAACATCAATAGTAGTGGAGCCTTTGTCACCAACGACACCGGAGAGCGAAGCACCTAAGAGAAAGATCAATAACAGGGGCAACAAAAACATATTTAATATCATAGAACGTGAGCTAAATAGTCTTCGCAGCTCATAGATCATAATCGTCCAAGTATTCATCAGAATAATCCCCCCTTTAATCTCTTAAGGTCCTTCCGGTCAAGCTTAGAAACAACGTCTCCAGATCAGGTTCTTCAATATTTAGCGAGCCGATAATCCCCTTATGCTTGGCAAAAATAAAAAGGATGTCCTGTAGCTCCCCTTGTGAAGAAGGCAGATACAGCTCGACTACTTCATCCTTTGCTTCTACGCGTCTAATTCTAGGGTGAAGTGTCAGCTCCTGAACAAGCTCCGGTGTGATATTAGCAGCTTTAATGACGATTTTTTCTTCCTTGGCAACGCGTTCTCGCAGTTCTTTTTCCGTGCCGCAAGCAATGATATGCCCTTTATCCATAATGGCTACCCGATCGCAAATGGCCGCAACCTCCTCCATATAGTGACTGGTATAAATAATCGTTGAACCAAGTCGATTGAGCTCCTTAACCGATTCAAGAATATGATTACGAGATTGCGGATCAATCCCCACGGTAGGTTCATCCATAATAATCAGCTTGGGACGATGCATAATAGCGCAGGCAATGTTCAGACGTCTCTTCATCCCTCCGGAGAAGGTTGAGGGTTTCTCTTTGGCACGGTCGCTAAGGCCTGTGAACGAAAGAGCCTCATCTACCCGTTCCTTCAAAAGCTTGCCACGCAAACCATACAATCTTCCGAAAAAGGTAACGTTATCCGCCGCTGTCATCGTGTCGTATAAGGCTAATTCCTGTGGAACCAAACCAATTCTTTTCTTCACCTCAAGTGATTTCGAGGACACGGGCAGACCGTCGATAAGAATATCTCCCCCGTCAATCTTAAGCAAGCCGCAGATCATACTGATCGTTGTACTTTTACCCGCTCCGTTTGGGCCTAGCAAGCCAAAGATTTCTCCTTCTTCTATCGTCATGTTCACATGATCTACAGTTAATTTACCTTCATATCGTTTCACCACATCGGTCAATACGGCGATTGCCATCTTTTCATCGCTCCTGTCTTTGCGCTTCTATATTTACAATTTTAGCTTAAAGGGATTGACCACGGAGGTACGAAAGGTCATCTTTTGAAGGTGACTTAAGTCATCTCCTGAAGAAGTAGGCGAATATGCTAAGATTAGAAGAAACTCTATAAAGGATGTCTTAGGTGTGACTAGAGAACTGACCCTATTGCGATACCTACTCATCATAATTCCTGCTTGTATTAGCATTTACATCTACCCATATGCCGACTATGGAATCTTCACGTTGCATATTCTGATGCTTCTATTCCTTGTGGTCATGGTGCCAAAGCTCCCCCGTTCCTTTCATGCCTTAATAAGCATTGTAGAAATACTGTTCACTGCCTGGTTATGTTACCAGTACGGCAGCATAATGATTTTCCCGGCCATTTCAGCATTACTTTATTATTCTAGACTTCAGCCCCAAGCAGTACCTCTCGTGTTTACGGTTGTGCATCTGATTACCTTGAACATAGCGCTCTGGGATTCTCCAAAGCTTATAATCACATTCATCAATATTACTTTTCTGCTCATCGCCTATCTCAACGAATTGTTACAGAGGGCGGGTCGGGGCCGTGAGAACACCCTCAATCTTTACGATGAGCTGCGAAAAAAGCATTTCGAGCTGGATGAAGCCCGCAACCGACTGCTGGAGTTTAACGCCCAAATAGAAGATGCAGCCCAGTCCAAAGAACGGGTTCGTATCTCCCGCCAGCTCCATGATGATATCGGCCACCGCCTCATCCGCATTAAAATGATGATGGAAGCCGCGCTACTCACCTTACCCACCTCCCCTGAAAGCGGAATGCAGATGATGGAGCTCATTCGTGATCAATTGTCAGCCAGCATGGACGATATGCGCTCTGCAGTGAAGCGTATCAACTATACGCCACAATTAGAGGGAGCTTATGCGTTAGACCGGCTGCTAGAAGAGATCGGCCGCGATACGGGAATCGAGACCTCATACCAAGTGCATGGGATACCTTACCCGCTATATCCTAGTATTCAGGTGATCTTGTATAAGAACGCCCGAGAAGCCATAACCAATGCCCTACGTCACGGAAATGCAACTGCGATTTCGATTAAAGTCGACTTTAGTGATACTGGAGTTACGATGGAGGTCAGCAACAACGGGACGCTTCCCGAAGGCAATAAACTAACCAAACTGCCGGAAAGTGGAGGGGTCGGGATGAAAGGAATGTTCGAACGAACACATCTGATCGGCGGAACCTTGGAATGGCGGCAGGAGCCTCAATTCACCATTGTTACGCGGTTGCCCATTTATAAGCAGGGAGAGATTGTATAGGCAACGTAGGACTTGAAGCAAAAAAGAAATCTATATTATGAAGAAGGAGCCGCGCTAATGATTAAGGTGATGATTGTAGATGACGATCCTTTTATTCGTCAAAGTCTGCAAGTACTGATAGGGATGGACCCCGATATTGAAGTGATCGGAGCTGCAAGTGACGGAAACGAGGCCTTGAATTTGCTCCAAGCGGGAGATATGGCGGATGTGATTTTGATGGATATTCGGATGCCAGGCTGCGGTGGTGTTGAAGGGACAGAGAAAATTAAGCAGGCTTTTCCTCAGGTTTCGATACTGATGCTAACTACCTTCGATGACGATGAGTATATCATTGAGGCGCTGCGGAACGGTGCCAGTGGATATTTGCTCAAAAACATACCGCCTGACCGTATCATACAAGGTGTCAAAACAGTTAATGAAGGCAACATGCTAATCCACCCTGATATCGCGCGCAAACTAACCACCTTTCTACAGCCCGCGGCCCGTCCTGAATCTCCACAGGTACAGCCACTGGAATCTTTCGGACTGACCAAAATGGAATTGGCCGTTGTCGCCTCTATCGCTGAGGGGCATACCAACAAAGAAATCGCCGGACAGCTGTTTCTTAGCGAGGGTACGGTCAAAAATTACATAACGGATATTCTAAGTAAATTAGAGCTGCGAGATCGTACGCAAATCGCTATTTTCTATTTGAAGGGTGGGCGTGGATAGAAGTTCTACAAAAAAGCCCGGACTCTATTTCCAGAGTCCGGGCTTGACTTTAGTTATCCTTCCGCTGATTCCTTCTTGGCTTCAGCGGTTTTGTTCCGTTTGAGTCGGCTGTTCGGAAGATGCCGGCTGCGAGTACCTGTCTTCATTGCGATGATGCTGAAGATGCTGGATGGCTTCGCCTCCGCAGTAACCGCTCCATCTGTCTCCGGTACCAGAATAATGCCGAGCTGATGATGGTCCCCGTCGTAAATCGGGCTCTGAAGGTATTTGCTCTCCCCTTCACGGTTCTGCACCTCCAGCTTGCAGAACGCTGGATTCATGCGCAGCGCCTCATGTAGCTGCGCGGCATCGGTCAACAGGACCCCGTTGACCTTCAGTAAAATCTCGCCGGGCAGAATGCCCAGCTCCTGTCCGGGACTGCCCGGCAGCACGGCCAGCACCTTGCGGCCGCGCGGTGGATGCACGAAGATGGGGCTGATGCTGCGCTCTTCCAGAGCGCTGTACCAGCTTAACCCTTCGTGCAGCACCATCGCTGCGAGCGCCGCGAGCAGGGTCAGCGGGCTCCACCAAGCGGCAAGCAGGCTTAAGCCGAGCAGGACGATGCTGTACATCAGCAGCCGTCCTGAAGTGCGGGCGGCCTTGCGCCCGGGCAGCATGCCCTGCGTCATCTCGCTGAAGCCGATGATGACGGGCAAAGAGACAATGCCAAGCCCACCGCCCAGCAGCGGCTGCCATGGCAGATCCGTTCCTGCCCCCGCAGGGATCAGCAGGAACAGCGGCAGCGGCCAGAAAGCCTGCAGCTGATAGCCGCCGACAACCATGCCGCGCTTGCCCTTCAAGAAAAGGGGCGTCGCAAGCTTCGCCCCTTGCCAGCGGGCCAGCAGCGCCTCTGCCATGTGCAATAGCGCAGCTAGAACTAGCAAAGCGGGAATATCCATCTCCCGTATGGCTGTTGTAATATTCCCGACCGTTCCGCCATGTAAGGCATCCGGAAAGAAAGACAGTATAAATTGAATCACACCTAGCAGACCTATAGAATAAGCGAAGCACAAATACCGCACTCGCAATAGCGACAACAGAATACTAACTACCCAAATGCAGGCCACAGCTGTACCTGATAAGGATACCCCTAACAATATGGCTGCAATAGAAACTACTAGTCCCATCACCAGCCCGCTCCACACCGTTCGCCACGTTTCTTGACCCCAGCTATGTAACTTCACATGAATTAGCTTACGTTCTAATGCCACCTGCCGACGGTAATACAACGCAATAAATATAATAGCAATATAGTAATATGGCTGGATCAATAAGTGTAAGAACGCAGTGCCCAAGCTTCCTAACCATTCCTGAATCACATTCAAACTGTTCGTCACACTCCTTCCTACTCTACAAAAAAACTTTCATGAACCCCTGTTCACATACCAGAGTGAAATTGTTCATCCCTCTTATTCATTCATACCTTTCACTTTGGCTAGATCAGAGAAAGCCTGTAAAAGTGCAGCATTTTGTACAGATATCCTCTTCATTAGGAGCGAATACTGCAAATGTACAGGAATAACCTCACTTATAGCTCGAAAGCTCCCCATGGAGCAAGTATTACTGCAGATTCGCAGGAATTATCGCTTCGGCCATCTTCGTACCATAAAAAAATGTATTATTGCAGGTTTATTCGACGGTTATCCTTACTAAGTAGTCAACCATCAGCAGCTTTAAGCTACACCATGCGTGTGCTATACCCTTGATCGATTCTTATATTTAGAAAAAAAGAAGGCTGAATTCAGCCTTCTTACTTTTTCGACGCTGCCGCCTTAATTTCCTTCTGAATCTCAGCAATCCCTCTATTCCGTTGGTTGTCGTTGGCAGGGTCCTGGATCACTTTGATCAGTGCCACCTCCAGCGCCTCCGCAGTCTTGGCATCAATCATGCCTGTGACTTGAAGTTTCGCTTCACTCTGGAATTTCTTCACTGCATTCTTAGTGCCAGTATCGAAATAGCCATCTTTGCGACCAGGCTTGTAGCCTAAGCCATCCAGCATCGTCTGTGCACTCTTCACATCACCGTTGTTCATGTTATATTGCAGCGTCACGCTCTTGTTAATCGGAGCCACTGAGAAGTAATCCGGCTGTGCTACCGCGATATCCGGTTTAATTCCCTTGCCGTGGATCCATGTGCCGTCCGGTGTAAGCCATTTAGCAATGGTAACCTTCAGTAAGCTGCCATCTCCAAGCTGTTTGTCAAAGCTTGTCTGCACCGTGCCTTTACCAAATGAATTATCACCTATTAACTTGGCTCCCGCTGACTGCTGCAAGGCACCCGCCAATATTTCCGAGGCGCTCGCGCTACCTTTATTCATTAGCACTACCACTGGATAAGCCTTGCTAGATCCCTTGGAGGTGCTAACTTCGCGTTTTTTATCTTTGTATTCTATTTGAACTATGTTTTTACCAGCTGGAATGAACTCTTCAGCCATCTCAATAACAATCGGGAGGACACCGCCTGGATCATTACGGACATCAATGACCAATCCCTTCATGCCTTGCTTCTCTAGCTTTCCAAGCTCTTCCTTGAATCGTTCTGCAGTATTTAGGGAGAACTGAGTGACCTCGATTACCCCTACACCGTCTTTTTCCATAGTTGAGTATACCGTCTCAAGCTTCACATCATCCCGAGTAAGAGCGAACTCTAGAGGCTCTACAGAGCCGGAACGTTGTATTTTCAAAGTAGCCTTACTGCCTTTAGGTCCGCGGATCTTCGCAACAGCAGCATTTAGATCCATGCCTTCTAGCGATTCTCCGTTAACGGACAAAATGACATCCTTAGCCTGAATTCCTGCTTTTTCAGCAGGTGAACCCTTGATTGGGGAGACCACGACTACCTTACCGTTATCCGAAGAGACTTCTGCACCGATACCTGAAAAGGAACCCTCAATGCTCTCTTCAAATTTCTCAGCAGTTTCTTTACCCATATAGTTGGAATAGGGATCGCCTAGCGCTTCCATCATACCGTTGACAGCACCATCTATCAGCTTCTCCCGATCTACCGTCTCGTAGTAATTGCTCTCAATCAAACTGAGCGCAGTCCCAAGCTTCTGGGATTCCTTCTGCTGTAGACCTGCAACCTGCAACGCAGAGGCTAATCCTTGTCCTGCAGCTTGTCCAAAGACATGAGTATAACCCGTCACGCCCAAGGTTACTAAACTACCGCATAGCAGGGCGGCGATAATCATAAACGCCGCGGTGCTTTTTTTTAACATGATGTTCCCACCGTCCCTTCTTGTCCATCTTGTAAACAACATCCTAAGTCCGTCCTGAAAGGTACGGTATCTCTTCCAGTATATGCCGTACAATCAAATAATATGAGTTATAAGTTCGTTAAAAATTAGAGATAAGGCATAGGATTTACAATCTTACCGTCAATCCGTACTTCGAAGTGAAGGTGGGGACCCGTTGAATTACCTGTGGAACCTGATTCAGCAACCACATCTCCGCGATTGACTTTATCCCCGGCACTAACTCTAAGACCGCCTTTACGTATATGTCCGTAGAGCGTCCAAACTCCGCCTCCATGATCAATAATTACACAATATCCATAACCGCTCCACCATTCAGCCAAGATAACCGTTCCGGAATCCGCCGCATGAATATTGGTTCCTTGTGGAACCGCAAAATCGACGCCGGTGTGTACTTTCCCCTTCTCACCCGTGATTGGATGTGTCCGTGGTCCATAAGGGGATGAGATTCTTGCGGATCCTACAGGAAGTAGAAACGGCCCATCTCCACCTGAATATCCCGTATCACTAGAGCTGGAGCTAGAACTACTGCTTCCCTTACTAGCTGCAGCTGCAGCTGCAGCCTTCTTGGCAGCCGCCGCAGCTCTACGAGCCGCTTCCGCCTTAGCCGCTGCTGCTCTGCGAGCGGCTTCCTCCGCCTTAATCTTATCCTTTTGCGTTTCCAGCGCAGAGCGTTCGCTTGCCAGTTTGACTAGCTTTTCATTCTGCTCTTCACTTAAATCATCACTTTCTTGAATTTGCTTATCATAGAATGCGATAAGCTCCTGTTTCTCAGCTTCTTTCTCCTTCAGCAAACTTCTCTGTTGTTCCAAAGAAGTATACAGCTGCTTGGCTTGGGCATATTGCCCTTCAAGCTCTTGTTTCTTCTCTATCACCGTCTGCTTGTCCAGCTTATGTTGAACTAACAGCTCCTGATCCTGATCCACAATCATCTTAAGTGAATCCGCGCGATCCAGAAAATCAGCGAAGCTTGTCGATGAGAGCAAAACATCCAAGTAAGAAACCGCTCCATCGGTATACATTAACCGAACACGGGATCCTAAAACTTCCTCTCTAGAGGCGACTCGTGCTTCTGCTTTATCCAATTCCGTTGCCGTAACATTCAGAGATTGTTCTGTATCGGAAATTTGGGTAGAGATTTCGGTCATTTTGCCCTTAACTTGATCCACTTGCTGTAAGACATACTGCAGATTGAGATTCGTCTTATTCTTATAATGCTGTGCTTCCTGCGTTTGGGACGCCGCTTTCTCCTGCTGCGCCTTAGCTTCCTGCACCTCTTTTTGCAGCTGCTTTAGCTGCTTATCAATTTCGGCAACACTTGTTTTTTTGGCATATCCATCAGAGGGCTGGAATATAGTGACAGCTAGTAACATTACGGCTAGTCCGGCAGCAATCTTCTTCAACTTGCACTCCCCATCCTTCACTTTTTAATATTAAACTTTCAAGAACCTACGAATAGAAACCGTACTTCCCCAGACGCCGATCAGCACGCCTAGTCCAACTAGTACACCGACGACCAGCATCCAAATATTATCGAACGGAATTAGCTGCAATTGGAGCATAGGATCTCCCTGTACGGTCGATTCCAAAGTGCTGTAACCCAAATACAAGACAACGGAGGTAATGAGCGATCCGATCAGACCGATCAATGCCCCTTCTATAAAGAAAGGCCAGCGAATAAAATAATTTGTCGCGCCTACGAGCTTCATAATGCCAATCTCCTTACGACGAGCAAGTATCGTAACCCGAATCGTATTAGAGATGAGGAACATAGACATGAGCCCCAGACCTGCTACAAAAATAAAACCAATGTTTCGTACAGCGCGTGTTATTTTGAACAAGGTTTCTATCGAGCCCTTGCCATATTTCACTTTGTAAATGGGCTGATTAGCATGTGTCTTGTTGAGTGCTTCAATCTTCTCAGCCACAAATGATACCGTAGTAGGTTCGACAACTTCTACCTTAAGCGTATCTGGGAGAGGGTTATTGTCTTCATCGAACCCTTCCAGAAGCTCAGCCGCGTCCTCACCCATATCTGCACGGAGATCTATAAGTCCTTGATCCTTGGAGATGAACGTAATCTTGCTGACCTCCGGCATATTGCCAATTTCAGTCTGCAAAGTCTCACGCAACTTCTGATCTACATTTAGTGCCAAATGCACATTAATCTGTACCTGGCTGTCTGCCTCATCCGCTACAGCATTCACATTAAGAACAAGAAGAATAAATACACCTAGGACAAAAAGAGAGACGACGATGGAAGTGATCGAAGCAATCGACATCCAGCCATTACGGAATACGCTTTTGAAGCCTTCCCGCAAGTGTCGCAAGAAGGTCTTAAAACTCATAGCCATATTCCCCTCTCGCCTGGTCTCTCACAATGTTTCCGTTCTCAATCGCAAGCACCCGCTTGCGCATTTTATTCACGATATCTCTATTATGGGTAGCCATTACAATTGTTGTTCCACGAAAATTAATTTCGTCCAGCAGCTGCATAATGCCCCATGAAGTCTCAGGATCCAAGTTACCTGTAGGCTCGTCCGCAATAATAACAGATGGGTTATTAACAATAGCACGAGCAATTGCAATACGCTGCTGTTCTCCACCTGAGAGCTGTGAGGGCTCACGATTTGCTTTATTTTTGAGTCCAACCAGATCGAGAACTTCATTCACACGTTTCTTGATGACCTTCTTCGGGGCTTCAATAACTTCCATGGCAAAAGCAATATTCTCATACGCTGTCATCCTTGGTAATAACCGAAAGTCTTGAAACACAACGCCGATATTACGGCGCACATATGGGATTTTACGTTGTTTAAGCTTCCCTATGTTAAAGCCTCCCACAGAAATTTGACCTTTAGTTGGCACTTCTTCTCTATAAATCAATTTCATAAAAGTAGATTTACCCGCGCCGGATGGACCGACAACATACACAAACTCATTGCGGTCAATTTTTACTGAAACTCCTTGCAGTGCGTGAGTTCCGTTAGGGTACGTCTTCCATACATCTTGCATTTCAATCATTTTCTCACTTCCCAATTATGACATTTTCCACTTGTGTAAATCGACAGGGTACAGCTTAAGTTTCCATAAACTTCAATATTTCCGCAATGTATCTATTGTAACAAATCTGTAACCGATTGAGTACCCCGTAACTGCCCCACTATTCGAAAGTTTTGTAATGTCTGTACATATACATATAAAAAGCACCTACTGTGCCGCTCGCAGAAGCCATCCAGGAAGGAGATTATTCATGAAAAAAATCCATCTTACCCTCATAATAGTCATTGCACTCATTCTTATCGGTTCATTAATCTATGGGGGACTTCAACTATATGGCCATAAAAACACGCTTCCAAAAGGTACAACCCTTGCCGGATGGGAGGTGGGCGGGCTGAATATCTCAGAGGTACGTTCCGAACTGGAGAAAAAGCTACAGGCCCTTGAATCTATCCCCCTTGTGTTGCAGGTCGAAGGGAATTCTGAGCTTACCCTCAAGCTTAAACAAGCTGGAATGGCCTATGAAGCCGCTGCTTTTAAGCAAGGTCTACAAGATCTTACGGAAGGGCGGCTATGGGATCGTGTAAAAGCCCGCTACAGCTTCCCCCAGAATTGGAGTCTTGAAGCCCATCTGGATATTGCTCAATTACAGACCATCCTAAGTCCCGCTTGGGAGAGAGAATCCTTCGGAGATCCAGTAGATGCTACGCGGCGAATTACCGGGGATGATCGTGTAGTGTATACGCCTGAGAAGACTTCCCTTGAGGTGGACTGGACAGGAATGGTGACCTCACTATGGGCCGCTGCCCCCACTCGTTTTAGTCGTCTACTCTCGCTGCAAGAGAAGGGGATTACTTTGGAAGTTCCATTAACCATATTACAACCGGACATCACTCTAACCGCTCTAAAGGAGCAAGGCATTGAGCGAAAAATCATGCAATTCAGCACCTCTCTCGGAGCAAGTGGACCTGGACGAATCTACAACGTCGAATCAGCAGCCAAAGCTGTGAACGGAACCGTGCTCCCACCTGGAGCCGTTTTTGACTATGGCAAAGCTATTGAAAAAGCAAAAATAGAATACGGCTTCCGCGAAGCACCAGTCATTGTGAACGGTAAGCTACAAGCCGGCGTCGGCGGCGGAATCTGCCAAGTTTCCAGTACGCTGTACAATGCCGCTTTGCGCACCGGACTGGAGATTGTGGAGCGCCGCAATCACTCCTTGCCGGTCAACTATCTACCCAAAGGCCAGGATGCCACCTTTGCTGAAGGCTATATCAACTTCCGTTTTCGCAATACGACTGGCAAATATCTAGTCATTAAAGCGGCTGTGCAAGGTCGATCACTATCGATCAAGCTCTTCGGTACTTTTCCGAAAAATGTTACATATAAGGTCCACTCACAAATCGTAGAGGTGCTGCCTCCAATCGACAAGTACGTAAACGACCCTTCCCTCCCCCGTGGAGGCTCACGCGTTATACAAAATGGGAAGACCGGATATGTTGTTGAGACTTACAGCACCCGGATTGTTGACGGTAAATCCACTGAGGTAAAGAAATTATCCCGTGACGTGTATTACGCACAAAAACGGTTAATCGCCATCAATCGTGGAGGCGTAAGTAAATCTGTTATTCCAGAAGCACCTAGAAAGCAGTTGGTAGAGGATGGCGTTCGAAGTGAATAGATTACCTACAAAAAAAACGGTCAGACCTTGTGAGGTTCTGACCATTTTAGCTTGTGAATCTATTTTACCTGTAGATGACCTTTCTCGCCTTTAAAATTTACGATTCGGGGGTACATTAGAAATAGATCTATAATCAGAAAGGATGAACACCATGTCAACAGCTCTTGTAAATGATCTCTCTAATATTGTCCGCAGTGCACCTGCTATTTTTGCCTCACGTACTTGCAGAGAAGCCCTTCGCGTAATGTTCCAGCACCCAGAATCCAAATGCATCGTCGTCTGTAACGCCACGAATGAACCGCTTGGATTGTTAATGTGCGACCGTTTCTTTTTAAAAGCCACAGGAAGATCAGGAGTAGATCTGTTCTACAAAGAACCTGCCATGAAGCTCATGAACAAAACGCCACTCATTTTTGATATCTCCACACCACTTGAATCCGTATTAGCTACTGCTATGAGCCGCCCAGATCCTATGAAGAATGACTGTGTCATCATTACTCGTAAAGGCAAATTCACAGGTGTTATTTATATCTCTGACTTGAAGCGCAGTTAGTTCATAGCCCCTGCCATCAACTTTCCTCTAATACCTTCCCCTTTCCTCAGAAAAGAATATCCGGTGACGTGTCAATTCTCCAATATCCCTCCACTTTCTTCAGCTTCACATACACCGACTCACTGCTTTCCTGCGCACCTGGATAAGGAACAGTCAGTTCAAATTCAGCGGTTGTCGCAGTTTTAGAGAGCATGCGGGCGGTGGCTTTTTCATACATTAATAAATTGCCCACATCTGCATTAACCTGCGACATTCTTCCGTTATACTCCAAAAATTGAGTCTGCACATAATATGCCGCTGCATTGTGAGTGTAGGCTTTTTTTATGTAATTCATCAGCTTCGTCTTTGTGCCAATGTCACTGGAAAGATAACGGTATTCCTGCGCTTTATACGTGAAGGTTTCTATCGGGAAGATGTTTCCGCCTCGATTACTATAGAAATAAAGAGCTCTTGCATGGACTACCAGCGGTATGATACTTTTCACCGTCAAATTATTGATGGTAGCAGGGCCCTCTTTCCCAGGCGCAGACACAGCCACCTTCTTGATTGCCGTACTTCCTGCTGACGGTGAAGCTGCCATAGCTCCTCCACTTGCTGAGATCAGGCCTATGGAAAGGGCCAACGAACCAATCATCCACTTTTTGTTCATTCGGAATTCCTCCTTTTTGATCTGAAAAATACAGGCGATAGCCACTGTTCCAGCTTATGCACCCCGCAAGCTAAAATACCCAATAAACAGAGGAATGAATACGCATTTATATTTTATAGTAAAGAAAAAAATCCACCCTCCTGATTTACAGGAAAAGTGGAGTCGTGAAATAGTGTTATTACAACGGTTAGAGATCTAATTCGAAGATGGAGTAACAACCTCATAATAAGCTGTGAAAGCTACGTTAGCAGTCAAGATACTTTCAGGACTATCCTTTGATCGCTCTTCATAGGATTGCTGGAAATTAAACGAGTCTACATTCACGATACGCGCCAGCATTTGTAGCTCATCCATCCACTGCCGTATGCTTGTGTAGGTGCCCTCTACTACAGCAGTCATTTTAACTTGTTTGACCGTCGGGAACAGCACTTCAGCCGAACCAGTCATTTGCTGAATCGGATTAGCCTCATCCAAAATAAAGCTGACATCCTTTAAGCGTGCCTGTGAGGACATCCCAACCGCTCGTAGATCATCAATCAAGCCTTCGCTGTCATCGCCTTTCGGGAGCGCTGCCAGAAGTTCCTGTTGTTCGGAATCTAAAGAAGTAGCGCTGCTTTTTAGTTCATTAATTTTAGTTTGAAGAATCTCTGCTTCTTTTTCCAGCTGTCTGATCTCGGCGTTCTGTGCAGATATTTCTTTATTTGTCGGTTGAACACCCAGCATATAAAAGGCAAACAGCATCAAGAACAAAATCAATACACCCAGTACGATTGGAGAGCGATACTTATTGAACTGTTCCATCGCTGTTCACCTCCTCTTGGCTTGCATCCGTTCCATTTGTCTGTTGATTATTTGATAATAAGTTTACTTTATAAATGGCTGTATACATATTTAAGGAAGTGGCTGCATTCGTTGGCCCCGCACTCTGATCCACAGTTCCTTCGTTCAGCTTCGAAATAGAAGCATCCACTGTAAAGGACATCTGACGCAGTTGTCTTAAATAATTAGAGGCATCTACCATAGTAGGTACATTTACAGTCAGGTCAATCGATGTCAGGTAGGTGTAGTTAATGTCACGGAGCAGAGAACCCGGTGGCAACCCTTCGACTAATTCATCTAGTATGGGAACAGCAATCACCTTATTGTTCTGAATCTCTGCGATTGCCGTCTTCCGATCTAACTGCCCAGGTCCACTGTTTTTAAGCTTCCCAAGCTCTACCTGCAGCATTAAACTGCGATCCTGCAAGCCTTGCAGCTCCTCTTTACCATTAGAGATTTGACCCTTATTAGCCGAAAAATAAATCCCCGTCCCAATCGTTCCCACCAGCCAGATCGCCACAAGACCCATGGTCACATAGGGGAATAATAACGTCTCCCGATCTTCTCTTGGCAGTAGGTCAATCGTGTCTACGCTGATCGTGCTTTTTAGAGCTGTCCCGGCCGCTACTCGGTAATCATTTAACTCAAGATCAGATACAGCATCTTTACCCATCTGGTCTAGGCTTATCGGTGTAATGTCGAGTTCTGCCAGCGACTGCTGAAGCTCTAGATCTAGCTGTTTACGAATGGAAGGGACACCTGTTATAACTAAGTTTTTGATACGAGTCGAGCCATCGTGCAAGCTATATTGGTAGAAGCTGAGCATCCGCGAGATTTCCGCAGTAATCTCCACCATTTGCTCCGGTGATAATTGCTCTTCCACAGCAACTGCTGTTTCTGCCAAAACTTCACTGTCTGCCATAAACTCCAATGCCGTAACATTTCTACCCTTGTGCAAATCAAGCAAGTTAATCGTACGAATGAACACCGGATTACCATTTCTAAACATATAAACGTCCATGACGGATGGCTCTAGATTAATCAGCATCGTTTCCGCAAAGCTTTCCCCATGTCCAGTTGCTATACTTCGCGCCAAGGCGGTAGCCGAAATTTCAACACTGCTTATTCGAAGACCCGCACGCTCCAAAATCTCTACATAATCCTGTATCGATTTCCGCGGAGCGGCAAATACAAGCAAATGGCTATGTTCCTCATCCACTTCGAGCGTCACATAGTCGTAAACAGGATTTTCAAATGGCAAATGCAGCCCCGTCTCCACTTCGAGCTTTACGAGCTGTTCAACCTGCTTATCGTTGGTACTTGGGATACTCATTTTGCGAATAATGATCTGCGAAGGTGGAATCGACAAGGAAACCTTGCTGCCCCTTAACCCTTCCTTCCTCACCCACTGCCTTACACGATCATAAAGCGCCTCGCTATCCGCCACCTGATTCTCTATGATCATGCCTGGAAGGAGCGGGAGATACCGTTTTTTGCGAACTTCCCATGACTGTTTATTCTTAAAACTAATATAACGAATTCCGGTAGCTTCAATTGAAAGTCCGGCCACTTTAGGGCCTAATCCAAGCATATGTCGATGTCCTCCTATCCGATGAGCGAGAGATACGCGCCAATGATGTCTGAACCATATCCGTAACTAATTAAAGCCCCTATTGCTAACCATGGTCCAAAAGGAACCGGTTGTTTGCGTTTGATGATTCCGAGCAGCATCAGCAGTCCTCCGACCACACTTCCAAGCAGACAAGCCATTAGAAAAGCCAAAATCACATTCGGAAATCCAATCACCAAGCCCAGCAGCGCAAATAGCTTCACATCCCCGGCACCCATCCCTCCTAATAGAACAAAGGGGATAAGAGCCCCTCCCCCAAGCACAGCTCCCAGCAAGTGATGCCATAACGGCCCCTCTGGATAGAGCAATACAAGAATGAGCAGTATCGGCAAAAAGAATAGCAATACCTTGTTCGGAATCAGCATGTACTTCAAATCCGCAACCGTCACAATAATCGCCAGACTCACCAGAATGAATCCAAGAATCCCCTTCGCCGTCAGCCCAAACTGCAAATACACCCATAGAAAAAGCAAACCCGTTGCCGCTTCTCCTAGTGGATATAAAGGCGACACCTTTGTGCCGCAGTAACGACACTTGCCTCCTGACAGCAGGTAGCTTATCACCGGAAACAAATCCCGCGCCTTTATCCGCGTATTGCAGTTCGGGCAATGTGACGGTGGATTAAGCAAGGATTCCTTAGCTGGCACCCGTAGTGCCACTACGTTATAGAAGGAGCCTAGAATCAGGCCCAGTAAGGTGATGTAACTTGCGATGAATATCGTCATTGATTTCCTCTGTTGGCTTTCTGGATTTTAAAAAAGGAATCGGGAAGTCCGATTCCTTAGGAGTCTAAGTATAATTTCTGTAGTACTATTACTTTGTCTTTGATTTCAATACCTGTTCCGCTGTAAAACTGCCTCCAGTTGTAGTACCACCAGAAGTAATTGGTGTCGATCCTTCCGGTTGTGGTGATATCGTTACAGAAGCTAATTGACCCTTTGCTGTATATGTTACAGTTCCTTCAGTGATTACCTTTTTCGAACTTGGGAGACTTAAAGGTTTATCTAAATAACCTTTTTCTTGCATTTGCTCGATAGTTACCGTTACTGCATTTGTTGAATCATTAAACTTCCCATTACTTTCACCAACAATATATAATCTCGAAGCATCATAAATTTGACGAGCAGTAGCAACATCAGAATCTTCTTTAGCATTGGATATTACATTCCCAATCAAAGGTATCGCAATAACCGCAATAATCCCCAAAATAACGATAACCGCCAATAACTCGATCAGCGTAAACCCCTTTTGATTTTCCTCTTTGCTCAATCTTCTCTTAATGGCTTGTGCTAACATTTTATTTCCCCCTCTAAGTGGTGTGTGATGGTACAGCCTATATCTTTTATTTCCATGAATCCCGCTACAATGCTCGTCCTTCCTTGTCTAGCGCTAGCAAAGGATCTGCAACCCTGCCCCGCCTCCCCGGCGTCACCCCTCTCAATATTTACAAGGAACCACAAGGTTCACATATTGCCATACAGACTGAACATCGGCAGCATAATAGCGGCCACAATCACACCTACAACACCTGCTAGAAAAGCAATCAGCAATGGTTCAAGCAGTGACTTCAGACGATCAACGGTATTTTCTACGTCCATCTCATAGAAATCAGCTACCTTAGACAACATTGTGTCGAGTGCCCCTGTCTCTTCACCAATCGCAATCATCTGTGTAACTAGCGGCGGGAAAACCCATGCTTTTTTCAGAGGTTCAGACAGTGGGTTTCCTTGTCTCAGCGAATCTCCTGCACTACGGATAAATCCCCCAATAACCTTATTTCCTGCTACCTCTTCTACAATCACCAAGGATTGCAGGATCGGAACTGAGCTGGCATAAAGAGATGAAAAAGTTCGCGTAAACTGAGCAATCGAGCCTTTTTGATTCAATTTACCGAACACCGGAATCTTCAGCTTGGCATAATCGAGTGCGTAGGCACCCTTTTCTGTGCGTTTTGTAATCTGAAAAGCTATCACTAGGAGAAGAACGCCGAGTATCCAGAAATACCATTGACCTTGAATGCTTTTGCTAAGCGCCAATACCATCTTCGTAATCGCCGGAAGCTCTGCATTCATCGATTCGAACATCGTTACAAACTGCGGAACTATCGCCCATAGGAGGTATATAACCGCTCCAATCGCCATAACCCCGACGGTAATCGGGTAAGTGAGCGCAGATTTGATTTTCTCCGTCGTGGAATGCTGCTTCTCAAAAAACATGGCCAGTCTGTCGAGCGTCCCCTCAATATCACCGGATTCCTCACCGGCACGGATCATACTGACGAATAGCTGCGGGAAGATTTTTTTATGATCCTGAACAGCTTGTGAGAACGAGATTCCGCGCATCAGGCTTGAATTCACTTCCACAAGTGCTTTACGGAGCGGTTTGCTCTCAGTCTGCTCTGCCAAAATACGCGTTGCATCTACAATCGACACTCCAGCACGCATAAGCGTGGCAAACTGTCTACAATAAATGATGAAATGAAGTGGCTTAACCGGATTACCGATATAAATATCCATTGAGAGAATCGTTGTTTTGCGTTCGATCAGCGAGAATACCGTAAGGCCCCGCTTGCGTAACTCCTCCATTGCCGTAGGCTTATCTGTTGCGGTTAGCTTTCCTTTAATGGACTTGCCTGCGGTTGTCTTTACTTGATATTCAAAAAGAGGCATCAGCTACTCACCTCCGCCATAAACGACTTAGCTGCTGCTGGTTCAATGAACCCCTGTGATAAATAGTCACGGATACTCATGTCCAACGTATGCATGCCTTGCGAGCGTCCGGTTTGCATCACATTTTTAATCTGATGTGTCTTTTCGGTACGAATGAGATTGGCTACGGCAGGTGTATTCACTAAGATCTCTGTTGCACATATCCGCCCCCGTCCTCCAGCTCTTGGAAACAAGCGCTGACTGACAACTGCCAGTAATACTGAGGCTAGCTGTGAACGGATCTGCCCCTGCTGATGACCCGGAAAAGCGTCAATAATTCGATCAATTGTCTGTGGTGCGTCTGTTGTATGTAAGGTTGCCATCACAAGATGACCTGTCTCCGCGGCAGTAACTGCTGCTGTAATGGTCTCCAGATCCCGCATCTCTCCAACGAGAATAACGTCCGGATCCTGACGTAACGCGGCACGTAGTCCGCTCGCAAAGCTAGCTGTGTCGCTGCCCACTTCACGTTGATCCACTAAACAGGTTCCATGACTATGCAGAAATTCTATAGGATCTTCAAGTGTCACAATATGCTTGCTTTCGGTCTTGTTAATGTAATTCAGCATAGCTGCTAACGTAGAGGATTTACCGCTGCCCGTAGGCCCTGTAACTAATATCAAACCTTGTGGTTTAAGTGACAAAGTGGACAAAATCGGAGGCATCGACAGTTGTTCTAGACTCGGAATCTCTGCAGGAATGGATCGGGCAGCAATACTAATCTCACCCCGCTGACGATAGACATTCAACCGAAATCTTACGCCGCCATCCAGCGGATAAGAGAAATCCACCTCACCTGCATTCCGAAACACTTCGTTTCGTTCACTGCCAAGCAGCGCTTCTGCCATTTCTGCCGCTTCATGACCTGTTACTGGTGCACCCTCAAGTGGGTGAAGCATTCCATCCATACGTATCACCGGAGGCGAGCCTACAGAGATATGTAAGTCGGAAGCTTTGGAGGAGTAAGCCGTCTGCAAAAGCTGTCTAATATCCCGCGTATACGTTGGCATCGGCTGCTCCCCCTATTTTTAAAATGAAAAGAACCTAATAGACCCTAATGTGAGACCGTCTCGCGCATTACTTCTTGAAGCGTTGTAATCCCTTGACTAACTTTGAGTAAGCCATCATCCATCAGTTGAACAAGTCCACGCGCCTTACCTGCGACACGCATTTCCTCTACAGAAGCAGTGTTTGTAATAAGCTGCCGCAAATGATCGTCAATACTGAGTACCTCATGAATCGCTATTCGACCACGATAACCAGAACTGCTACAGCTACCGCAACCTCGACCACGATGTAGTTCATCCGCTGGCAACCCTAAGCTACGTAGCATAATCGCTTCCTGCTCAGACGGTTTGTAGGTTTCTTTGCAGTCGGTGCAGATTTTGCGAACGAGCCGCTGCGCTACCACACCAATTAATGAAGAGGCAATTAAATAAGGCTCTACTCCCATATCTCGCAATCGAGAGACGGAGCTAATCGCATCGTTTGTATGTAAAGTAGACAACACTAGATGACCCGTTAATGAGGCGCGAACCGCAATTTCAGCAGTTTCTGCATCGCGTATCTCACCGACCATTACAATATTCGGATCTTGTCGGAGAATCGAACGTAATCCCGCCGCAAAGGTTAACCCAATAGCCGAGTTTACGTGTACCTGGTTTACACCCTCAAGCTGGTATTCCACTGGATCTTCAACCGTGATAATATTTGCACTTTCTACATTGAGTTGATTCAGCGCTGAATATAAAGTCGTTGTTTTCCCACTACCTGTAGGTCCAGTGATTAGTAGAATTCCATAAGGACGAGCGATCATTTCCTTAAAAGCTTCCGCATTCCCCTCACTGAATCCCAGAGCATCTACAGATTTGACACCTGTGCTTAAGTCTAGCAACCGCAGTACAATTTTCTCTCCGTGCATCGTCGGCAATGAGGACACACGAATATCTACCATTTTGTAATCAAACTGCATTTTGATTCGGCCGTCTTGTGGCAAACGCCGTTCAGCGATATTCAGTCGGGCCATTATTTTCAGACGAGCGGTGATAAAGCCCTGCATCTGCTTAGGAATAATCCGCTCTGTTCGTAAGGTTCCGTCAATACGGTAGCGGATCGTTAGATTATTCTCACCTGGATCCATATGTATATCAGATGCCCGCAGAGCAACAGCCTGCTGAATCATCTGATTGACCAAACGTACGATAGGAGAATCCTCATCTGTAATCTCTGTCTCTTCTATTTCTTCTTGTGTAGGGAGCTCTACTAGCATCTGATTCATAGAATCACGCATCCCATAATGACGCGCAATCGCTCGCTGTAGCTCATCCCTAGTAGAAATAGCAGGTTCGATCCGGAAGCCAGTACTCATTCGCAAATCTTCTATCGCAAAATAATCCAGTGGATCGGCCATCGCAACCATCAGCTTACCTCCTTCTTTCAAGAAGGGAAGCACCTGATAACGCTTAGCCATACTTTCAGGAATAATCTGCGTAATCGCAGGATCAATCTGGTATTTAAATAAACTGACATGCGGAATGCCGAGCTGGAATTCAAGCACTTCAATCAACTGCTGCTCCGTGATATAGCCTTGAGAGATTAGCAGATCGCCAAGCTTACGCTTGCTTTTACGCTGTTCCGCAAGTGCTTCAAGCAGCTGTTCCTGCGAAATAATATTATTTTCTACCAGCAAATCCCCAAGTCTCTTTTTTGCGATGGCCATGTCCGTTCAGCTCCATATGCCGTTATTGGTTATACCTTTATGCCTACTAGATAATGGATAATACTTGGAATAAACGGAGGATAAATTACCAGTTCCATTTCTGCAAAATAAGAAGATTATTTTTTCCATAATTAAGGATCTTATAAATTTGTCAAACTAGCGTATTTTTCAATACACTTGGGACTTTAGTAATAAATTTATAGGTATATTTCAATAGATTTATGTTGTCTGTCAATGCTGAATGTCCTAGAATGTATATAACATAGATTGGATAATTTTACAACGAATTCAGCTGAAAAAGCTGTCGGAAACTAGCATATACAACATACAATTCGACCATATCTACCAATAGTTAACAATCAGGGAGAGATGAACATGAAATTTGCCAGTAACAAAAGGATCTATCTTTTTACAGTAACGATCTTGCTTCTCCTTCTGCTTGTTCTGCCACTCAAAAATCACTTCACGAATGTCGAAGCCAGTTCAAATGATTATCAGATTCGTATGCTTGAGGTTACGGAGAATGGAGTTAGTGAGCTTGCGTCTCTAAAAACGGGAATATCTGGCCTTACCATTGATACAATGAGTATGAAGCGCTTTGTGGCGCTGCGGGATGATCTGGATGGAAGATATGATGCGATTTATATCGGGAAGGGGACTTACAATCCTGCACAAGTGAGTAATCAGCAACCAGCCTCGGAGGAAAATAGAGCTAAGGCACTGGACACCAAAAATATGAAAAACGATATCACTCATCTGAAGGCAGATCAAATTACGAAGGAATTTATTAATAAAGGATTATATGTTTTCTTTCATAGCCAACCCTTTAATGACAAAGATAAAAAACCACAAGCAGAACAAGGTATACTGTACAGCTCTTTTAACAGTTACCGTCTTTCCTCATCCAACCCAAAAGTTAAATTTGTGGATGATGCTGGACTCGCAAATATCTTTACCGATTTAAAAAGACAAAACTCTACGTACATAAATGATCTAAAGCAACGTCCCCGCCTTCAAATTACGAACAGAATTCCCAACTATGACCCTAATGCAACTAACAGCAAAATCCATGTTCCTGGGGAGAAGCTTTCTTTTAATTTCAATATCACTAACGCACCTAATTTACAAAGCTCTCCGCTCTCAGTCAAACTATATATCGGTCTTGATAAGTCCATCAAAATGGGAGAAAAGCAGGTCGTTGCTGAAACAGAGCTTAATACATCCAGCGGAACTATCGAATACACTTTGCCAAAAACATACTCCGGCTTACTCTATTGGAAGCTAGAAATCAATGATTATCATAAATCGCAATTAAAGGATTTTGACAGCGGGGTAATTCGTTATCGCGGAGAGAAGACCATCGTAAATATTCTTCAGGTTATGCCTGACACTCTAACGGAAAGCAGCCTCCTGAACACTAGTAATATGGATCCTCTGTTTCTGAATACAACCGATTATCAACTTAATATAGCGGTCAAAACTATGACCCAATTTAACACATATGTGAATGAAAAATATGCTGCAACACAAAGCTACGGATTAAACGGCACCTATGACATGCTCATCTTTGGTTTTGTCGACGAATACTATAAGAAATCCAACTTAAACACTAATGCAACCAACGCGATTACACAATTCACTGGTACCTTCAAGCAAAGCGCCTTGTTCACTCACGATACCATCATTAATTTAGATGCAAATAAAAAGAACTGGATCAATAATTTCATGGGGATTACCGGTCAGATGAATCCGGAGACCAACTTAGGCCATAATGCCATCAATCTTTCCACCAAGGTTAAGCCGGTGAATGACGGGCTTTTGATGCAATATCCTTTTTATCTAAGCAAGCGGGACGACAGCAACCAGCAAATCGATATCTCCACACCACAAATTGCACCAACACATAACCAGTACTTCACGCTTAATCTGGAAGATCCCGAAGTAGTATCATGGTATAACATTCAAAGCGAAGCTTCAGGTACGAAGATAAAACCAAATGGTGAATATAATCAATACCAACGTGATACCGAGGATAGTTGGAATCAATATTATACATATTCCAAAGGCAATATTACCTACTCAGGTACAGGTCATTTTTTTGGAGTAAGTGATATTCCCGCCAATCTAAGAAATTTCCCAGTTTGGGAACAAAAATTGTTCGTTAATACTATGTATCGCGCTTTTATTGGTGCGAATCATGCTCCTGAGATTACGGTGCATACACCGACTAATGGCTCATCGATTCCTTCTTATCAAAACACAATACTTGTCGACTATACAGTCACTGATCTGGACTTTAACGATCGTGATCTGACAACTGAAATTCGCTTTAAAAATGGGAGCACGTATTTTACCGACATTGAAATGAGTAAAACGAGCATTAAATCAGGGCAAAGTATATATAGAACGGTTAAAAATCCGCTTCCAAATGGGGGCGCACTCGATATCGAAATTAACGCATGGGACCAAAATGGAGCTCTCTCAAGTAAAACTATCAGAGTAAATGTCCTGCCGTCGAACACCAATTTGAGTGTAACACGCTCTCTCTCTCAGAATGTTGTGAATGGTAAAGTAGAAAAGGGAGAACCGGTCACTCTTAGTTATTCCATCACCCCAAAATCTGTACCTTTTGATAAAGTAGGCACGGTCAACCAGACCTCTAACACACAATTAATATCGGATATTGTATTCAACGAGAATCTTCCACCTAACCTGGAGATTTCAGGAGAACTACCAGCCGGTACGATCGTCACTGGAAATGCAACCAGTGGGTTTAGATTGACACGCAATCTAAATAACATAACCTATTCATTAAAAACGGTGAACGGCGCCCAAATCTATAAACCAGACTCTGAGCAACCTATAACGTTCCAAATCACAGTTAAACCGACTCAGACCCAAACCTATACTTTAAATGACTCCAAGCTTAGTTATGTCGATATCCATGCCACATTACCACCTCTGGGAATCACAGGTGAATACAACGCATTTATCCTTCAGACAACCTCACTTCGTGGAGGAACTATTAAGGGACCATTAGCTTCCGGGGGCACAGTCAACTTCAACAACGCTGGTATTACAGTAAATGAACAATTCAAAGACAAAGTTCCATACGGTATTGTCACGGGCGGAGATGTTTCTCTTCCTGAAGGTACGGTTTACGGAAACATATTGGTTAAGGGCACCGTTAAAGACCAACGACCTGGTTCTATTCAAAATGGTACTATCACATACGGTGAACTTCTCAATTTCAACAAGCATGAGAGTTATCTCCTTGGACTCTCTGATGCTATTGCTAAGCTGCCTTCCAATACTTCAACGACTCATGAATATGGAAAACTTACGGTAACAGGTAGCTCATCTATCAATATTGTTAATATTTCCACTTCAGTATTAAATACGCTTAACAGCTCCGAGCTTAAAGTTCCGCAAGGATCAACGATAATTGTCAACGTAAAAGAAGATGGTACAGACCAACCATTCCTTCATTTCCCTCTCGGAAATAACGGTAGTCGTGTGCTATTCAATTTCTCAGGCACCAAGCCTTTGCGGATTTCCCAAGCCGACGTATACGGAACCATTCTGGCACCACGATCTAACATTAACTTTGATGGAGGTCAGGTGTATGGAACAATCATTGGAGCTTCAATGAATATGAGTAGTGCCACTTTATACCATTTCCCTTTTACCGGTAACCTACCAGCGGAGATCTATCCGCTACCTGTCCCAACACCAACAGATCCTTCATCAGCTAATTTATCGCGTACTACGATTTCGTTTGAGACCTTAACCTTTACAGCCGAATATAAAATTAAGGCTCTACAATTAGAAAGCAGGACCATCTATGTCGGAGAAGGAATGCGTTTAATTCCGACAGTCATTCCTTCAGATATCCCTGATCTGGCGTTTCTGTGGACAACTACCGATACTAATTATGTACAGTTGGATTCAAGCAGTGGTTACATCACAGGCCTCGCCAAAGGCACAGCAACTGTTCATGTGGCTGCACTAGATGGTAGCGGCAAACAGGCTACAGCAACCATAACGGTAGCTGAGCGAACTCCACGATCCTTAACGATTGATGGAGATGGGACTGGTGAAATTAACGATTCTATTCCTTTAAGTGCTATCTATGTGCAAGGCAACCTAAATAATCAAGGACCAGAGGCCAATATTACCTATACCTGGTCGGTCACCAATGTCACCTCTGGAGCAAGCAATGCTGTCATTAATACCAATCCAGACTACCCAAGTGATGATACCAAAAAGGTATTCAGTGCTACACAGTCAGGAACTTACTTGGTGAAACTCACTGTAAATTCTAGTAATCGTAATCCAATCACTGCAGATAAGACAATTGTAATCACTAACCCGCTAAAGTCACTGTCGATTGAAGGTCCAATAACGGTAATGGTAGGGGGGCAAATTGATCTACAAGCAATTAGGAATCCTGCTGATTCCGATCCATCAACGCTAATCTGGGATTTCGTGCAATCAACGGATAACAAGATGGCTACACTTACGCCTTCTAGTGACGGGTCAACCGCTAAATTGACGGCTGGTAATACCGCTAAAGAAGGACTGCTGATTAAGGTTTCATTCCAAAAAATCACTTCAACACACATGGTTAATATCGTTGATTTAACTGGATTAAGATTCCGGGATCAGTCCATTACTTTAGAGGTAGGCCATACTTTCCAGTTAACCGATATTTTATGGGCATTCCCAACCTCCATCTCAATAGATCAAATCAAAGATAACTTGAGTTGGGTAAGCGACAATTCTGCAATTGCCAGCGTCAATAATGGAACCAATATTAATACCAGGGGAACTGTTACAGGCGTTAAAAAGGGATCCACACTCATCACAGTGACTTATACCGGAAGCACAGGTACAACAGTAAAAGCAGATATTACGGTTAAGGTTGTGGCACCTCAGAATGACGATCGTTACTAAACTTTACATTTAAACAACAAGAAACATCCAACAAAAAAAGGGTATCCCTAAGCAATCGCTTAAGGATACCCTTTTTTCAACTAGTCTTAATGACTTACAAGTTCCAGAGGCCCCACGGTTACATTCACCTGCTGTACACGCGGGAGGCTAGACTGCTGATGAGTAAAAACATCCTGATTATATTGGATCTTAAAACGGTGACCCGAATTATATCGATCCGTATCCTGATTTTCGAAAGTAAAGCCGAGTGCCGGATCTAAGGGCTCAGTCACGCCTCCTAGTACTGCGTTTACTGTAAGATCCCCTTTAGCGAAAAAACCTCCGTTTAACCAAAAGATTGACCCCACTCCGTACAAGTTAGCATCACTATCCGTGTAAAAAAAAGCTTTCATATAAAATGAATCCTGCTCATCCTTTTTCTTAGGTGGATTCGTAAAAGTGTCAATTCGATTAATGAGCACATCTCCTTGAGATATAAGGACTAACTCCTTACTACTTAAGCCTTGGATCACGGCGTCCTCGACTTTCGTTTCCCCTAAAACAAACATAGTAGAGTTGAATTTCACCTGACCTTTAATAGTAACATTACCTGTAACTAGAATATTAGCTTGAATCTCCAAAAATTTAGTTATATCTGGGCTATAGTTATTTACCTCCAGATCACCATTAACAATAAGCCATTTGGGCTTGTTGGAAGGATTACCTGTTTTAGCTTCATCACTAAACTTCAACTGTTTGTAATCAATTCCATCGATAAGCAGATTACCGTTATAAATCGTAGAATTATTCAAATCCTTATCCAACAAGGAGTTCTGATACATTCTCAATTGTTCTAAGTATTCGCTGTACTCTAGTTTGTAATTATCCTTTTCTTCTTCTGTTGGATTATCTTTAAGTACTGGCTCAGTGTAGGGTGGATTCTCATCGGGTAGTCTATCTAATGTTGTTGTGCTTAAATAATTCCCCAGTTGATTATCCTTAATAGCTTGCTCAAGTTCAGACTTTTTCCCAGTCAACCCTGTCGCTTCCTCCACTTTATCAAGAAAGGATCCCAACACATTGATCTGAATGAACTTTTTCTGCGGTTTGATAAACACCTGTTCTTCATGAATACCCAAAATAGTAGGAAGAATGCTTGAGGCAATATTCTTATTCACAGCTGCATCAATAACTCCATTTCCAGAATATTTGATACTTTCAAGGGATTGCACATGCACTTCAGGTTGAGGCTCGGTAGAAGTGGCTATAGTTTGGTCTTTCAATAATTCCACTCTAGGATATTGAGTCCTTTCTTTTAGATCTTTCACTCCCATGTATGTATATACGGCCGTATCACTGATGTGTAACTCTTTACCCGCATATATATTGCCATGGAGACCAGGCGCTCCGTTTAATGTTAATACTTTTTCCGATCCAAAAGCATATTTAAGAAAATCAGGATAGGTATCTATGACAATCTTTTGTCTCAGCTGTCTGATGACGCCATTAACTGTGGCTTGTGCTTCAATATTGACATAGTATTTTTGCTTATCCTGCTTCTCATAGGTGATGCTTTTGATCGTACCGCCAGCTCCAGATAACTCTGTACTTACGTCATTGCTGACGCCAACAATTTTGGTGCTCACCTCATTAACAATATCTTTAATCTCATCTTCCATATGATCAGGATCAATATCCTTCCGACCATCCAGCTTCGTCTGTATATACGCAGCCGTTTCATCCAAGCCTTTCTGCGCTAAGTGTAAGCTTTGTACATCATTCTCTCTTGTCTCCGTTCGCTGTGCACCACCCACCGTTGCCCCAAGTACAGCTAGTCCAAGTATGGTAAGTAGAAGAGCAACAAACATAACCAGTACCAGAGCCGACCCTCTTTCATTAGGGTTTCTCATCTCTTCTACTCCTCCTAGAATCCGAATGTACTTTTTAATTCTAATGGGTAATCTTTTCCCGCATAGCTCTGTACCAGAGATAAATCTATCGAAATCAGACCACTTTTACACGGAACGGTATTCTGACACTCTAAAATAATTTTGGATTCTTCTGCTAACTTGGAATGAATTGTAGTTCTTGCGTCCTCTGGAGGATTAATTACATCGGGGTTAGCTATCGTAAGAACTCCATTGGCAATCTGAATTCGCGACTTCATACCGTCTTGCCGTTCTAATGTAATGTAGCTATCCGTCTCTTCGCCATTTTGGGTGATCGCCGAGGTAACTTTCTCGGGTGCAAATGTATATAACTCCGTAATAATGGATGACATCAACAAATCACCTTCATCCCGTAGAGAGTTTTCAATTGATATTTTATGATAGCTGCGTAAGCCTAACATCGTGATCCCCGAAATAATTCCAGCAGCCACCGTAAATAATGATAACGCTACAATCAACTCTACTAATGAAAAGCCACCTTCTCTGTGGAGAAGCTTAACGAATTTTCTCATCGGTAATATATCCCTCCACAACAGATTGGGTCTGAGGTCCATTAGAAGAATCCACTCTGCTGACTTTTACCAATACCGGCAATAGATATGCTGCCATATCCTTTTTATCCAAATCACTTAAACTTTCTTTATGTAACTTACGCTGGTACTCAATATCGATTCGATAGTTTACCCCATTGATTGAAGGGTTTAAAACCTGATTTAAGATGGTAGTATCTTCAACGAGTTGTCTATAGTCTTCACATTTCACAGAATCGTCTGCATCGATAACCTTTTGACATTTGGATGCTTCCAGCGAATTGTTCTCTTCTGATTTAAAGTATTCCTTCATCTTCTCAAAATCCTGCTTCTCCACATAAAACAGCGCGTTCCGCGCCAGATTGACCATAATCGTCTTGTTCTGGTTCGATTTAGAGTAACTCATGGCGTTTGTAAAGTAAGACGTAAGTACCAGTGAAACTATCGATAAGATCACAATAGCGGCCAGCACTTCGATCAATGTAAATCCTTTTTCCTGCTTTAGGCCTGATTTCATCCTACTTTCTTCCTCCCGCCTACGAGAATGCTTTCATATTTGCACGTTTTTCCTTATTTTTCTACTTCCATTATATTCTCTCATATCTAGGTACAGCAATCCTCAAAATCCTTATAATTCAGATATTTCTACAATATCTCTCACTTTTTCTGTGTGCTATCATTTGGAGAGAGAGGGGATGGATGAAATGGCTTTAATAGAGTGTAAATTTTATTCGGAAGTACTAGGATTGAATACCTCAATGACTGTAATTTTGCCGCAAAAAACAACCACACAAATCGGGATGAGCAACGTAACTAGAGGCGAACTTCACCCTACGCTGTATTTGCTGCACGGTTTGTCAGACGATGATTCGATCTGGCTTCGCCGGACTTCTATAGAACGATATGTAGCAGAGATGGGAATAGCTGTAGTTATGCCGAATGTACATCGCAGTTTCTACACGGATATGGCGGTTGGAGGCCGTTATTGGACCTTTATTAGTGAAGAGTTGCCAATGCTTGCGCGCTCGTTTTTCCCATTGTCAGATAAACGTGAGGAGAACTTTGTAGCTGGACTATCGATGGGTGGTTACGGGGCGATCAAGCTGGGACTGCGTAAACCGGAGTCTTTTGCAGCGGCAGCGAGTCTGTCAGGAGCACTCGATATGGCGCATAATTTTATGAACGCGGAAGATCCTACCGTCAAAAGCAAAGAATACGAGATGATCTTCGGAACAGAAGATATCGCCGGAACGCCCGAAGACCTTCTATGGCTGCTTGAGGAAGTGAACCGCTCCACGGAACCGAAACCAGCGCTGTATCAATGCTGTGGCACAGAAGATTTCCTGTACACAGATAACTTAAAATTCCGCGATGCATGCCGAGCAACCTCCCTTGATTTCACCTACGATGAAGGTCCTGGCAACCATGAATGGGGCTACTGGGATGCCAAAATCCGCGATATATTGGCTTGGCTACCGTTGAGTAATAACTAGCTTCTTCTAATAGACAACAAAAAGGTGCAGCCATAAGCTACACCTTTAATATCTGTTCTACTCAGATTACCCTCTTAGGAGGGTTCTTTTAAAATATAAGGATAAAGTATACGTTTCACACTACTGTATCCTTATATTTCTCGCTTAATTGCTTACCGTCCTTATAAGGACGCCGAAGGCATTTATGCTTGTTTGGTGATTTTTTTAAATAATCCAGTCTGTTCTGTGATCCCTTTTTCAGCAGCAAATCTCTCAATACTGGATGCACCGAAGAATCCGTCTATACCTTCTGTCCGTTCAATTACATACGCCGCATCCTCTGGCTCAGCAATCGGTCCACCATGACAAATAACCATAATATCTGGATTTACAGCTTTCCCTGCTTTAATAATCGCTTCAATTCTTTCTACACAATCATCTAAAGTAAGAGCGGTCTTAGCTCCAATTGTACCTTTGGTAGTCAAGCCCATATGCGCCACCAGAATATCTGCACCTGCTTCTGCCATAGCTTTAGCTTGTTCAGGATCAAACACATAAGGCGTTGTGAGCATATCCAATTCATGTGCTGCTCTAATCATATCTACTTCTAAACCATATCCCATTCCTGTCTCTTCCAGGTTCTGTCTGAATACGCCATCGATCAAACCAACGGTTGGGAAGTTTTGCACGCCACTGAAACCTTGTTCCTTAAGTTGTTTTAAATAAACCTCCATCACTCTAAAAGGATCCGTTCCACATACGCCTGCTAATACGGGAGTATTTTTCACAACAGGTAATACCTCCGAGCCCATTTCGACTACGATTTGGTTGGCATCTCCATAAGATAATAACCCCGCGAGTGATCCACGACCTGCCATTCTGTATCTTCCTGAATTATAAACAATCAGCATATCCGCTCCGCCAGCTTCACTGCTTTTTGCAGTAATCCCTGTGCCAGCCCCAACACCTAAAAGAATTTTTCCATTTGCTACTTCTTCTTTAAACTTCGCCATGATTTCAGTTCTTGTATTTTTGTTCATGTGTAACGCCTCCATCATTATTAAAATGTCGTGATAGTCTTATTTTCTCATGAGATCTATCAGCTTCTGCGCTGCTGCTTCTGCAAACTCCACATCATTAATGGCACAATCCATTTCGATAACCTCGACAACATTTCTGTTCACACCATTTCTCAAGGTATCAAATAACATCTGATCTTCTTCTACGCCATAAAAAGCTTCCCCTGCAACATCAATGCCGGATATCCCTTTAAGCGGCAACATTAATACCGTTTTTTCTTTGGCCATATTTAATTTCTCGACAAGCTTCTTGCCGATAGCTGCATTCTCTTCTACTGTTGTTCTCATCAAAGTAACTGTAGGGTTGTGTTTATAGAACTTATGTCCAGCAAACTTCTCGGGTACCGTATCATAAGGGCCAAAGTTACACATATCAAGCGCGCCTACCGATACTACCTGTGGAATATGATGTTTACCAGCAGCCTCTAACCGATGAGGTCCAGCATTTAGCACACCACCAATAATTTCGTCCGCCCATTCTGTTGTGGTTAGATCCAATACACCTTCTATAAAACCAGCCTCGATTAGTGCTTCCATGGACTGGCCACCTACACCTGTTGCATGGAATACAAGCACTTCATATCCTCTAGCCTCAAGATAGTTACGGGCTGCCGTCACACAGGGGGTTGTTACCCCAAACATTGTTGTAGCTACTAATGGTTTTTTCTCTATTACTTGTTTATTCTCAAATTTAAGCATACCGGCGATGGCGAAGGCCGCATTGGTAAAAATCTTTGTTGAAATGGAGTTCAGTCCAGCAACATCCACTACGGATGGCATCATGACAATATCACTAGTGCCTACATATGGAGCAGTATTCCCTGAAGCTACGGTCGAAACCATCACTTTTGGTACACCAATAGGCAATGCCCGCATACCAGGGGTTACAAGTGAAGTCCCTCCAGTGCCTCCAAAGGAGATAATTCCATCAAATTTGCCTTGCTTATATAATTCAGGTACTAATTTTTCCATACCTTTGGCTAATAATTCTGTTGCTAAAGCTCTATCTTTCTTGGCAACAAGCTCATCAATACTTACACCCGCGGCTGCTGCTACTTCTCTGTTAGAGATATCAGGTATAAAAGTGGGCTCAAACACACCCGTATGAATCGTAAACGTACCTAGCTCCAAGCTTTCCAGCAAATTTTTAATGTAGAGATATTCTTCACCCTTGGTGTCAAAAGTTCCGGCAATGGCAATCGTCTTCATTTCTTCAACCTCCTCTTCAAATATCTACAACAAAAAAGCATGATCAACTTATGAGTTAATCATACTTCTTTGGTTTATCAATGAAAACGCTTTTATGTCTTATGTTTTTGTGTTTATGTTAGATTTATATTGTTTTGGAGAGTACCCTTTGTACTTCTTAAACATTTTGCTAAACTGCGCATAGTCTTGGTACCCAACTAATGGTGCTAGCTCAGATAACTGGATAGGGTCTCTATGTAATATTTCCGCTGCCTTATCCATCCGAAATTGTACGAGATACGTTTGAAAGCTGCAGCCTACTTTTTTGGTAAACAAGCTACTTAAGTAACTTCGGGATACATGGGCCACCTTAGCTAAATCTGCAAACAAGATCTCATTCATATAATTTTGAGCTACGTATTCTTTTACAAATTCAACATAATCATAGTGCTTTGTGATGCCGTCTAACATTTTGACCATAAAATCATCTTCATCCAGCGTCCCCGACACTTTAAAAGCTTTGGTTATATTCGTAATGGACTTCTCCGATGGAATTCTTTCAAAAGCAGAGCCCCCGATATACCCCATCAAATTTTGATTATTACTGTACATATACTGCACATCAATTGGCGTTTTCACCGGACCACCATACACCAATTTAATTAAATCTGGCTTTAGCTCATTGCATGTATTAAAAATTTTGTCCGCCTTAGCCTTGGCAGCTTCCAGAGAGAATACTTTTTTGGCTCCTAATAATCCCCCTTCGGTTAAGCCTAAATGTGCACAAATAATATCCGCTCCAGCCTCGATCATCTGAGCAGCTTGAATTTCGTCAAATACAAAGGCTATGGTAAACAAATCTTTTTCGTGAGCTATTCTTATAGCTTCTACTTCGAGTAGATAACCATTCCCTTCTTCTGCGAGCGCTTCTCCAAATTGACCATCTATTAATCCAACCGTGGGGTAGTTATTAATTCCGGAAAATCCCTTATTCTTTATTTCACTGATATAGGTCTCCATATCTTTTGTCGGATCGGTTGCATTGAGGCCAAAAATAATAGGAATATCTCTTACCAAAGGGATGATCTCTCTAGATGCAAAGTCCATCACCATATCATTGCTATTACAAAAAGGCAAAATCCCAGCGAGAGAGCTCCTCCCCATCTGGCGGAATTTACCCGAGTTTAACATCAGAAGGAAGTCAGCTCCACCCTGCTTCGCATACTTTGCCGTTATTCCCGCACCTGTGGCTACTCCAATAATATGATTCCCCAGTTCTAATTGTGATCTAAGCTCGTCTAGGATTTGCTCTCTACTCATACTTACGCACCCTCCTATCCCTAATCTAAGGATAACCGTAAAGAACACTGTGAATCCAGTTATGTTATAAGTAGAGCCCATTTAGATAAAAAAATCCCGCCTGCGACCTATAAAAGTCTGAGGCGAGATTTGGTATTGATACGGTTTACAATATAGCGTCACCGTGTTTTACAACCCATTCATTAGCTTCGTGCAGTGCCTGCTCCGCGCGTTCGATTGCAGCCTTCACCTGAATCGTGGCTGTGCCGCCATAAACGTTACGAGCGTTAACTACAGCTTCCGGTTGAAGAACAGCATAGATATTCTCGTCGAAGAGCGGTGAGAATTGCTTGAACTCTTCCAGCGTCAAATCCAGCAGGAACTTGCCTTCGTTGATGCAGTAGAGCACTGTTTTTCCGATTACTTCATGCGCTTGGCGGAAAGGAAGACCTTTGCCTACCAAGAAGTCGGCGATATCCGTTGCATTCGAGAAGTCCGTGTTCACGGCTTCACGCATACGTCCCTTGTTCACCTTCATGGTGGAGATCATCGGCGCGAACAATTGCAGTGCACCAGTCAGTGTAGTAACAGTATCGAACATGCCTTCTTTGTCTTCCTGCATATCCTTGTTGTACGCGAGTGGCAGAGATTTCAGTACGGTCAGCAAGCCAATCAGATTGCCGTAAACGCGGCCTGTTTTGCCCCGTACCAGTTCTGGTACGTCAGGGTTCTTCTTCTGCGGCATAATGCTGCTGCCTGTGCAGAAAGCATCATCCAGTTCTACAAAGCTGAACTCTGTGCTGCTCCACAGCACCAGTTCCTCACTGAGTCTGGATAGATGTGTCATGATAAGGGAGGCATTCGCCAAAAACTCCACGATGAAATCGCGGTCGCTGACAGCATCCAGACTGTTCTCATACACACTGTCAAAACCCAGTTGTTCCGCTACAAAATGACGGTCAATCGGGAAGGTCGTTCCCGCAAGCGCTCCTGCTCCGAGTGGCAGCACGTTGATCCGTTTGTAGCTGTCCGTCAGACGTTCTGCATCGCGGCGGAACATCGATACGTAAGCCAGCAAGTGATGAGCAAACAGGATCGGCTGTGCCCGTTGCAAATGCGTATAACCAGGGATAATGGTCTCCACATTGTCTTTTGCTTGCTCGATCAAAGCTTCCTGCAGCTCATGCAGCAAACTAACTAGCTCAACTACACGGCCACGTAAGTAAAGGTGCATGTCCGTCGCCACTTGATCGTTACGGCTACGTCCTGTGTGCAGCTTACCACCAACTGGACCGATTTCCTCGATCAGATGTTTTTCAATATTCATATGGATGTCTTCATCCGCTACGGAGAAAACAACCTCTCCAGCATTAACCTTGTCCAGCACTTTGTTCAGACCTTGTTTGATTGTTTCCACGTCTTCTTGTGGAAGGATTCCGCATTTGCCCAGCATCGTGACATGTGCCAGACTGCCTTGCACATCCTCTTTGGCCAAAGCCTTATCAAATCCAATGGAAGCCGTATATTCCTCCACCAGCTTGTTTGTTCCTTTAGTAAACCGTCCGCCCCAAAGCTTGCTCACCTGTAGTTTCCTCCTCTTGGACGCCAGAGGGCCGCTCCTATCCTGACGGGAGGAACGGCCTTCGGAATGCCCGTTTAAGTTTATGTTATCCTTCTATTTCGAAGCTCCATTTACACCTGTAGAAACTTTAAGGCGCAATGCGTTCAAGTGGATAAAACCAGTTGCATCCCCTTGATCATAAGCTTGTGTAGGATCAGCTTCCATCGTTGCAATTTCAGGGTTGTACAGGCTGACTGGGCTCTTCACTCCAGCGCCGATGATGTTGCCTTTGTACAGTTTAAGACGAACAGTACCTGTTACATTTTGCTGGCTCTGTGTTACAAGAGCTTGCAGTGCAATACGCTCTGGTGCGAACCAGAAACCGTTATACACCAAAGTGCTGTAACGAGTGATCAGGCTGTCACGCAGGTTCATCACTTCACGGTCCATCGTGATGGACTCCATTTTGCGATGAGCGACGAACAGGATTGTTCCACCCGGAGTCTCATACACACCACGGCTCTTCATGCCGACAAAACGGTTCTCAACCATATCCACACGTCCGATACCGTGTTTACCGCCTAGCTCGTTCAATTTCTCCATCACTTGAAGTGGGTTTAAGGACTCACCATTCAGGGCTACGCAGTCTCCCTTAACAAAATCGAGTTCCAAATATTCCGCTTCATCCGGAGCATCCTCTGGAGCGTTGCTCAGTAGGAACATTCCTTTGTTCTCAGATGCGCTTGGATCGAACCAAGGATCTTCCAATACGCCGCTCTCATAGCTGATGTGCAGCAGGTTACGGTCCATCGAATACGGCTTCGCCGCAGATGCTTGTACCGGAATATCATTAGCTTCCGCATAAGCGATCATTTCCGCACGGCCTGGAAATTGATTGCGGAACTCTTCCAGACGCCAAGGTGCAATCACCTTGATGTTCGGAGCTAATGCAGCTACACCAAGCTCGAAACGCACTTGGTCATTCCCTTTACCTGTCGCACCGTGTGCGATAGCCGTTGCGCCTTCAGCGATGGCGATGTCCACCATGCGCTTAGCGATCAGTGGACGAGCAATACTAGTTCCGAGCAAGTACTGGCCTTCATAAAGTGCGCCAGATTGGAACATAGGGTAGATGAAATCGCTAGCGAATTCATCGCGCAGGTCGTCGATGTATACTTTCGAAGCGCCGGTTGCTAGTGCTTTTTCCTCCAAACCGTCGAGCTCTTCTTTTTGGCCGATATCGGCTGTGAAGGCGATGATCTCAGCATCATAAGTTTCTTTAAGCCATTTCAAAATAACGGATGTATCTAGTCCGCCGGAATAGGCGAGTACAATTTTTTCTTTAGCCATGGTGTGGCAACTTCCTTTCGTGTGGGCTACATAAATTAAAATAACCGTGCTCTCGCTAGCACTTTAACGATTAATCATAATTACGCGGAATGTTTGGACTTCCGGTCGCTGTTATCATCAGATTTCTTTTATTTCAAACCGCATTATGCGGATGAAATCTGATGATAAAGGCGAACGCTACGCTCCTACAGTTCCAAAAATTCCGCTCCATTACTCCATCGTCCAAAACCTAACTTCGCTCAACATTAATTCAATTTATATAGTGATTTATATTTTATATTATTTAAATTCCTTAACTCATCAGGGCAGCCATTAAAGCCTTTTGCGCATGCAGACGGTTCTCAGCCTGATCAAAGATGACCGAGTTAGGGCCGTCAATCACGCCTGTGCTGACCTCTTCCTCACGGTGGGCTGGCAGGCAGTGCAGGAAGAGATAATCGCTCTTCGCGCCTTTTACAAGCTCCTCATTGACCTGATAGTCCTTGAATGCCGCTTCACGCGCCTTTTGCTCCTCTTCGAAGCCCATGCTCGCCCACACATCGGTATAGATGACGTCAGCGTCTTGCACAGCTTCTTGTGGGCTGTGAGTAACAACAATCTTCGCTCCGGTTTCTTTAGCGATCTCACGAGCTTCTGCGACAACTGCTGCATCCGGCTCATAACCTTCCGGTCCGGCAATAGATACGTCCACACCCAGCTTGGCTCCACCAATCATCAGGGAATGTGCCATATTGTTTCCATCGCCGATATAAGCCAGCTTCAGGCCTTTAAGCTTTCCTTTGTGCTCATAAATGGTTTGATAATCCGCCAGCACTTGGCAAGGATGTGCCAGGTCGCTCAGACCGTTGATTACTGGAATAGAAGCATAATGAGCCAGATCCTCTACTTTGTCATGGCCGAAGGTACGGATCATAATTCCGTCGAGGTAACGTGACATTACTTGTGCTGTATCGCCAACCGTTTCACCGCGTCCAAGCTGAATGTCATTTTTGCTCAAGAAAAGGGCATGCCCTCCCAGCTGATACATTCCAACTTCAAACGACACGCGTGTACGAGTAGAGGATTTTTCAAAAATAAGACCAATCGTTTTCCCCTTCAGCGGCTGAAATTCTTCGCCATTTTTCTGCTTCTTCTTCAGCTCAATCGCCGAATCAATCAGATACGTAATTTCCTCCGGGCTGTAATCGTTCAGCTCCAGTAAATCACGGCCTTTCAGTTGCTGCGCAATGGTGTGCTTGTTACTCTGTACGCCCTGACTCATGAGCTTACCTCCCCGTTTGCTTGTATAGCATAAGTATGAATGAGTTCGGAGACGATGTCTACCGCTTGGTCGATCTCCTCTTTACTTACATATAGATTAGGCAGCAAGCGAAGGACATTAGGACCCGCTGTCACGAACAACAGGCCTTTCTTTTGTCCAGCCAAAACAATATCGCCCACTGGTGATTGACATTCAATCCCGATCAACAGTCCTTTGCCACGGATATCCTTCACAAAAGAACTATCCGCCAGCTTCTCTTTCAAAAGACCTGTCAGGTACTTACCCATTTCTTCAGCGCGTTGTGGAAGCTCATCCTCCAGCATCGTTTCAATTGTCGCTGCCATAACCGCTGTTGCGAGTGGTGTTCCCCCGAAGGTGGACGCATGGCTGCCAGGTGAGAATGCTTCACGCAAATACCCTTTGCCAAGCATTAAGCCCGCTGGGAACCCACTAGCAATCCCTTTAGCCAAAGTGAAAATATCTGGTTCAATTCCATAATGCTGATGAGCGAACAGCTTGCCTGTACGTCCCATACCTGTCTGTACCTCATCTACAATCAGAAGCAATCCGTGTTTCTTGCACAAGGCTACTACAGCGTTCAAGAACTCTGGTTCTACCTCTAGCACGCCACCCTCTGCAAGCACCATCTCCAGCATGATAGCAGCGGTATGATCACCAATAGCAGCTTCCAACGCCGGGAGATCATGCAAGGGCACAGTCTTGAAGCCTGCTGGAAGCGGCAGGAAGCCTTCTTTTACCTTTTGCTGACCTGTAGCTGTCAGTGTGGCTAATGTACGTCCATGGAAGGATTGTTCAAATGTGATAACCTCATAACGATCCTCACCTTTAATCTTCTGGTGGTAACGACGAGCCAGCTTAATAGCAGCCTCATTCGCTTCTGCCCCACTATTGCAGAAAAACACTTGATCAGCGCAGCTATTCTCTGTCAAAAGGTTTGCAACTTTGTCCTGTCCAGGAATATGGAACAGGTTCGAGACATGCCAGAGGGTATCGATCTGTTCCTTCAGCTTAGCACCGACTTTTTCAGGAGCATGACCTAGACTGGTCACAGCCAATCCACTTGTGAAATCAAGATACTTATTGCCCTTATCATCCCATACCCAGGTGCCCTTGCCTTTAACTAAGCTAAGATCATATCTGGCGTAAGAAGGGAATACCGCGCTCAGCTTGCCTGCTGCAACATCCGGTGTACCTGATCCTACTGTATCGGTCTGCTGTGCCCCTGCTTGCGAATCCAATTCCGCTTGTGTAAGCTTGCTCATTCTAAGTCACTCTCCCACCTTGTGCTCCTGTGTACCAGGCTGCACCTCTAATTGATATTCATCTATGATTCTACGAACGAATAATACGTGTGCCTATCGCTTCACCTTGTAGTACTCGGCTAAGCACCCGCGGTTCTTTTCCATCCACAATAATAACCTCTGAAACGCTGCCTTGAATGCAATCGATAGCTGCCCGTACTTTTGGGATCATGCCGCCGTAGATTTCTCCACTTTCAATTAAAGCTTCGATTTCCTGTACGGTAACGGATGGAAGCACAACCTTTCGACCCTCCACCGTACTCATAATGCCAGGCACATCTGTAACTACGATCATTTGGGGAGACTCTACATAAGAAGCGACTGCCCCTGCTGCTGTATCTGCGTTAATATTGTAGCGCTGACCTGCAGCATCTACACCGATAGGTGCAATGACAGGAATATATCCCATACCAACAATACCAGTTACAATCTCAGCTTTCACTTCCGTTACCTCTCCTACCAAACCTACTTCAGCGCTATTAGCTACGGGTCTAGCAGTAATCATATTTCCATCGATGCCGGATAGCCCTAGAGCTAGGCCGCCACTTCCTTGAATTCGCCTTACAATCGCCTTGTTGATACTCCCTGCCAGCGTCATCTCTACGACATCTAGTACTGCCTCGGTGGTTACTCGCAGACCGTTCACGAAGCTGCTTTCAATGCCCAGCTTTGCTAGATTCTCTGAAATGGCTGGCCCTCCGCCATGAACAATTACAGGCTGAATGCCTTCCTGCTGCAAATCTCGTAAATCTTCGAAAAAAGAATCAGGAAGAGCAGCCAGCGTACTACCTCCGCATTTCATCACAAACAATCCACTACCATCTAATGCATCTATAAGTTCAAGCTCGCTATTTAGCGTCATAAGTTCGGTATCCTTCCCTTGTGGGCTTAAGCCGCCACAAATTAGGTACGGTATGCAGCGTTAATACGCACATAATCGTAAGTTAGGTCACAGCCCCAAGCTGTAGCCTTTCCGGTTCCATCATGCAAATCTACAGTGATCAGCACAGTTTCACTTTTTTGCAAATAGGCCAAAGCCTTCTCCTCATCAAAAGCAACCGGCTTCGAATGCAGTAGCACCTCGATATCACCTAACGAAATGTTCACACGCTCCGGCGATACTGGTACACCCGCGCGTCCAACCGCAGCAATGATCCTTCCCCAGTTCGCATCCGCTCCAAAAATAGCAGATTTCACTAGACTAGAACCCACAACTGTCTTGGCAATCGCTGCAGCAGCTTCGTCATGAACAGCACCATTCACTTGAACCTCAATCAGGTGGGTCGCACCTTCGCCATCTCGAGCAATCGCTTTGGCAAGCGTCTGGCACACATAAGTGAATCCAGCAGCAAAAGCGTCCCAATCCGGATGCAGTCGAGTCAGCTTCTCATTACCTGCAAGCCCACTAGCCATCGAGACTAGCATATCATTCGTGCTTGTATCTCCATCAACTGTAATCATATTAAAAGTAACGTTCGTAGCAGAACGAAGTAGACTGTGTAAATCTTCCGCTGAAATATCAGCATCTGTAGTCATAAAACCGAGCATCGTAGCCATGTTAGGATGAATCATCCCGGAGCCCTTCGCAGCTCCAGCAATAATAACTTCTACACCGCCAACAAGCACCTTCACGGCAACCTCTTTTTTAACTAAATCAGTTGTAAGTATGGCCTGACAGAATTCCTCCGCTCCAGCAGCCCCACCGTCCAGCTTTTCTGGTATTGCAGCAATACCGCTACGTACGCAATCCATCTTCAGCAGCTCACCGATCACACCAGTCGAGGCGACAGCAACATCATTAACCTCTACACCCAAATGTTGAGCAGCCGCAGCGCGCATCTCATAAGCATCGGCCTCGCCTTGTTCGCCTGTGCAGGCATTAGCATTTCCGCTGTTCACGACTACCGCCTGCAACGTTCCGTTCACAAGACTTTCACGCGTCACCTTCAGAGGAGCCGCCTGAAAAACATTTGTCGTATACACGGCAGCAGCCGTAGCTGGAACCTCACAAAGAATCACTCCGAGATCGTTGCGGTCTGTTTTTTTCAATCCACAGTGCAGTCCTCCGGACTTAAATCCTTTAGGTGAAGTAATGCTTCCACCTTCCAAGGTAGTAAATAATTCAATCTCGCTCATGTTATTTGTACCGCTGATCCTTATGGATACACAGGTGTGTAGCCGAGGCCAAGGGTTTCCTCCCATCCCATCATCAAATTAAGGTTCTGTATTGCCTGACCTGCCGCACCTTTTACAACGTTATCAATGACGGAGACTATGGTCACCCGCCCTGTACGAGCATCTGTCGCAAATCCGATATCACAATAATTAGAGCCACTAACTTCTTTTGTCGCTGGAATCACACCTACATCGCGCACCCGCACATAGGGTCTGCCCGCATAATATTCACGATATAAATTCACAAAATCCTGCTCCGTATAATTGCCCGTCATTCCTGCATACATCGTACTCATAATTCCTCTGCTCATAGGCACGAGATGTGTGGTGAACGTTACGGTTACCTTTTCTCCAGCAATCTCCGTGAGTGTCTGCTCGATTTCTGGTATATGTTGATGTTTATTTATTTTATAAGTTTTTAAGTTCTCGTTTATCTCTGCATAATGCACCATCAGGCTCGTTCCGCGTCCTGCTCCGGTAACCCCGGATTTGGCATCAATAATAATACTGTCATGCTTAATCCAGCCTGCCTGAATCGCAGGAATTAGTCCAAGAAGTGTAGCCGTAGGATAACAGCCAGGATTAGATATAAAATCAACCCCGGCCACACGCTCTCCGAACACCTCGCAAAGTCCGTACACAGCTTGTTCTAGGTACTCATCAGCAGGAGCTGTATGTTTGTACCAGTGCTCATACTCTGCGCCATCCTTCAATCGGAAATCACCGGATAGATCTACGACCTTAAGTCCAACTTCCAGCAGCTGCGGCACCAGCTTTGCACTTACACCAGACGGCGTAGCCGTAAAAACCACATCCGCCCGCTCAGCCATCTGCGCCGGATCAACGCCATCCAACCTTCGGTCAATAATGCCCGTCAAATGAGGAAACCCTTCCTCTATCGCATCCCCTGCACTAGATGAGGAAATTACCGAAGTAATCTCTACTTTAGGATGACTTTGTAGTAGCCGAATCAGCTCTACGCCTCCATAACCCGTTGATCCAACAATCGCCGCCCTCAGCTTGCCTTCCACTGTCATCCCCACTTCCTGCTTATCCTGAATATATTATTTAATATAATGCATACCGTCTTAGAAATATGTATTATTATACATCCCTATTAATATAAATACAACACAATATGTGAACTTTATTCATCCTAAATATAACCTCATTTAGAAAAAAAGAGAAGCATCACCTCCCCCGTAGGAGAGATTACGCTTCTCTTTTAAATCCTTCGCCTAACACTTCATGTGCTTCGGTAATAATAACAAATGCACTTGTATCTACGGATTGGACAATCGCCTTTAGCCTTGATACTTCATTCTGACCTACCACTACCATCAGAACGGTACGTGCATCGCCAGTGTACCCGCCATGTGCGTCCAGCTTTGTCAGACCACGATCCAGATCATTTAATATCGCCGCAGATATTTCATCTGTCTTGTCCGAGATAATATAAGCAACCTTCGTATAACGGAAGCCAACCTCTATTGCATTAATGGCCTTACCTGTAACAAACAATCCGATCAGCGCATACAGCGCCTGCTCCATGCCGAGTATAAATGCAGCCAGCACAATAACCGTCCCGTCCAGCAACACAACGGAAACCGAGAAGCTGAGACCAGATATCTTTTGAATGATTTGCGCCAAAATTGTAAGTCCACCTGTCGAGCCCCGACCGCGGAACACAACGCCAAGTCCCACCCCCACACAGATACCGCCATAAATGGAGGCTAAAAGTGGATTGGTTGTAGGTGTAGGTAAATCTTTTGTCAACAAGATAAATAGCGGCAACACAAAGCTCCCGAGCAACGAGCGAACGCCGTATTGTTTACCCAGGAAGATTACTCCGAGCACAAACAGCGGGATATTAAGTGCCCATTGCGTAAATGCCGGTTCAGCCCCAAACCAAGCTTCAGCCAATACAGAAAGACCCGATACACCACCAGAAGCTATATGATTAGGCAGAAAAAAAAGATTAAAACCCAGTGCCGTGATTAGCGAACCGATCAGAATAAGCGTTGTATCCACCACATGACGGACGGGTCCATTCAGCGGAATCAGCGGGGGTTTATTACGAGAATTGATTTTTTGCATTTCATGGCGCTCCTTAAAGTGTCATCTTGCTCTACGTAAGAAGAAACGGCTATTCCATCCATATCAAAGAATGGTATCCGTTTCCCCTAAAAAAATATAAAGATAAAGTATGGAGTAACCTTATACTTTCCTATATTCCCGAAAAAATCCCTTAATCCGCCTCAACCTTGATCTGGCTACGCAAGTACCCATCAATGAATGCGTCCAGGTCTCCGTCCATTACTGCACCCACATTACCCGTTTCCACGGAAGTACGATGATCCTTGACCATGTTATACGGATGGAATACATAGGAACGAATCTGACTGCCCCAAGCGATTTCGGATTGCTCGCCGCGAATCTCATCCAATTGCTGCTGCTGCTCTTGCAGCTTGCGTTCATAGAGCTTGGAACGCAGCATTTTCATGGCTTGTTCCCGGTTCTTGATCTGTGAACGTTCGTTCTGGCAGGTTACCACTACGCCCGACGGCAAGTGAGTAATCCGTACAGCAGAGTCCGTGGTATTGATATGCTGTCCACCGGCACCACTCGCGCGATACGTATCGATCTTAAGATCCTCGGTGCGGATCTCAACTTCAACATCATCCGTAATTTCCGGAACGACATCACAGGACACAAAAGAGGTGTGCCGTCTGCCAGAAGAGTCAAACGGGGATATCCGCACCAGTCGGTGTACACCCTTTTCGGCTTTCAAATATCCGTAGACGTTGAAACCCTTGATGAGCAGTGTGACACTCTTAATCCCTGCTTCATCACCCGGTAAATAATCAAGCACTTCAACCTTAAATCCACGTTTCTCAGCCCAACGTGTGTACATACGCAGCAACATCTGTCCCCAGTCTTGGGATTCTGTTCCGCCTGCACCCGGATGAAGCTCAAGAATAGCATTTAACTTGTCGTATGGTTGGTTAAGCAGCAATTGCAGCTCGAATTCATCAACTTTGCTCCCTAAACTGCTGATTGTATCCCCGATCTCTGCCGCCAGATCTGCATCGCCTTCTTCATCCGCAAGCTCTGCCATCATCGCAGCATCATCGTATTCCTGTTGAAGCTTCTCGTATTGATCTACGGAAGATTTCACAGCGTTCATCTCAGCGATTACACTCTGCGCTTGCTCACTATTATCCCAGAATCCTGGAGCCGCCATTTTCTCTTCAAAGTTAGAAATCATCTCTTGCTTAAGATCTAAGTCAAAGAGACCCCCTAAGGTCAGTTAGTTTCTTGCCTATTTCACGCAGATCCTGCTTTACATTTGGTTCTATCATAGGTCACTTCACCTTTCAAAATGGGTTGTTACGGTCTTCGCTCTATTGGATAGTTAGTGAATGAGTGAATGTTCAGCCATTCCGAGAAGGATTAGACTTCCGATCGCTGTTGTTTCCAGATTCCTTGAATAGATAACCGCATCGCGGTTGGAATCTCGAAACAAAGGCGAACACTCCGTTTCTACAGTTCCAAACCTTCTCTCCATTCCAAATTCACTCAAGTGCTAAAGATCCAAAAAAGCGACTGGGCCGTAAACGGGGGATACCCCCGGGCCCAGCCGCTCTTTATGGTTAGTATACCCATAGAGATCAGGGTTAAAGACTTACATCTTCAACACCTGAATATGAGCGATACTAAACGTTTGTCTTATGCGTTTTGACCGTGGCAATTCTTGTACTTCTTGCCGCTTCCGCAAGGGCAAAGATCATTACGGCCAGTCACAGCCTCAACATGAACCGGACGTTTCTCAACAGGTTCGCTGTTTGTAGAGATCTTGTCTTCATCAATAACGGATTGACGTTCCTGATTCGCCTCGATGTGAGCCTTCATAATATAAGTAGCTACTTCTTCTTGAATCGTAGCAGTCATAGTATTAAACATCTCAAAGCCTTCGAATTGATATTCGCGAAGTGGATCCGTACCACCGTAAGCACGCAAGTGAATCCCTTGACGCAATTGATCCATTGCATCAATATGATCCATCCATTTGCTATCTACGGAACGAAGCACGATTACCTTCTCGAATTCACGTACGAGTTCTGAACCCAGACGTTCTTCACGTGCAGCATATTTCTCAAGCACACGTTCGAAAATAAACTCGATGATCTCCTCAGCTTCCTTACCCCATAGAATATCACGGGTCAAAGCACCTTCTTCAAGCAGCTTGCTGTTTACGTAATCAGCAACTTCTTGCAGTTCCCAGTTCTCAGGAATATCATCGCTACAGTGTGCTAGAACGATACGCTCAATTACAGGCTTGATCATTTCAAGCACGATATCTTTAATATTATCGGACTCCAGAATCTCACGGCGTTGTTTATAAATAATTTCACGCTGTTGATTCATCACGTCATCATATTGCAATACGACTTTACGGATATCAAAGTTATTGCCTTCAACACGTTTCTGAGCAGATTCTACAGCACGCGTGATCATACGGCTCTCAATCGGCTGATCTTCCTCGAATCCGAGACGATCCATCATAGTCAGAACGTTGTCAGCACCAAAACGCTTCATGAGCTCATCGCCAAGCGACAAGTAGAATTGTGTAGAACCAGGGTCACCTTGACGACCCGCACGACCGCGCAGCTGGTTATCAATCCGGCGCGATTCATGACGCTCTGTACCAATGATATGCAGACCTCCAAGATCTGTCACACCTTCACCAAGAACGATGTCCGTACCACGTCCAGCCATGTTGGTAGCAATCGTAACTGTACCTGGCTGACCTGCATGGGTAATGATTTCTGCTTCCGCAGCGTGATGCTTCGCGTTAAGCACTTGGTGTCTAACACCTTTACGCTTCAGCATTTCAGAAACGAGCTCTGAATTCTCGATCGACACTGTACCAACCAGTACAGGCTGGTTCTTTTTGTGACGTTCTACGATTTCTTCCACGACAGCCTTGAACTTACCATTCTCGCTCTTGTAGACCACATCTGGCATATCTACACGTTGATTTGGTTTGTTCGTAGGAACTTGAAGAACTTCAAGACCATAAATCTTCTTGAACTCCTCTTCCTCAGTCTTCGCTGTACCTGTCATACCACCGAGTTTACGATACATACGGAAGTAGTTCTGGAATGTGATTGTTGCAAGAGTCATACTCTCATTTTGTACTTCGATTTCTTCCTTCGCTTCAATCGCTTGGTGCAGCCCATCGCTATAGCGACGTCCTGACATTAGACGTCCTGTAAATTCATCAACAATAACGACCTCACCCTCGTTTACAACGTAATCTACGTCACGACGCATAATTACATTTGCTTTTAGGGCTTGGACGATATGGTGATTCAAAGTTACATGACTGTGATCATACAAGTTCTCAATACCAAAAGCGCGCTCAGCAGTAGCCACACCTTTTTCAGTCAAGGCTACAGACTTCACCTTAATATCAACTGTGTAGTCTTCTTCAGCCTTAAGCTTTTTCACGAAACGGTCTGCTGAAAAATACAATTCTGTAGACTTCTCAGCTTGTCCGGAAATAATAAGAGGTGTACGTGCTTCATCAATAAGAATAGAGTCCACTTCATCAATAATACAGAAATACAGAGGGCGCTGAACCATTTGCTCTTTATAAAGCACCATGTTGTCACGCAAATAATCAAAACCAAATTCGTTGTTTGTGCCATACGTAATATCGCAGGCATAAGCAGCTTGTTTATCAGCATGGTCCATACCGCTCAGGTTAACCCCAACCGTCATGCCCAGGAAGTTATAGATTTGTGCCATTTGTGCGCTGTCGCGCTGAGCCAAATAGTCATTGACCGTTACTACGTGTACGCCTTTACCTAGCAAAGCATTCAAATACACTGGCAATGTACCTACTAGTGTCTTACCTTCACCAGTCTTCATCTCGGAGATTCGGCCTTCATGCAGAGCCATACCACCAATTAACTGCACATCAAAATGCCGCATACCAAGTGTCCGCTTGGAAGCTTCACGTACGGTTGCAAATGCCTCAGGAAGAATTTCTTCCAAAGTTTCGCCTTTCTCAATACGGGCACGGAATTCTGCTGTCTTAGCTTGTAACTGTTCATCAGATAGCTTTACAAATTCCGGTTCCAATCCATTAATTACATCGACTGTCTTCATGAGACGTTTAACGTCACGATCGTTGGTGTCTCCGAATATTTTCTTTACAAGTCCTAGCATGGTTAACCCCTTTCATGCAACACAGATGGTGGAACCGAGCCCATCCTCACAAAATTGAAAGGGCCATTTATAAATTCGATTCCGCTGCTTCATAAATTGTAACAGTTTGTAAGAGATGCCGCAATACAAGGTGTATCAGCCACATTTTTCAAATATAGTCGCTTATACGCACAAGAGCCCTATTCGCTGCAAGCGAATAGGGGCTCGGTTTAAATTTCTTAGGTTCTGACTAACTCTCGAGGCCCTTTATACTTAGAGCATAACTGGCATCATTGTATCTTAGCCCTGTTCAATCAGTCCATATTTACCATCATCACGTTTGTAAACTACGCTTACTTCCGAGGTGTCGATATTGGAAAACACAAAGAAATTATGTCCTACCATGTTCATTTGAAGAATTGCTTCTTCCACATCCATCGGCTTCATTGTAAAGCGTTTGTTCCGCACAACTTCTAAATCATCATAATCTTGTTCTTCTACAGCAACAGCGGTACTAGCTCCATCCACAAACAGCGTCTTCAGTCCCTCTTGACGGAACTTACGATTGATCTTCGTTTTGTGTTTGCGAATTTGACGTTCCAGCTTGTCCACAACGGCATCTATGGAAGCATACATGTCATCGCTGCGATCTTCCGCACGAAGCGTCACGCCAGCAAGCGGAATGGTTACTTCCACCGTATGAAGGCCGCGAACTACGCCAAGCGTCACAGACCCTTCAGAGGTAGGGGGTGCTTCGAAATACTTCTCAAGTTTGCTGAGCTTCTTATCAACATACTCTCTCAAAGCGTCGGTCACGTCAATTTGTTGACCTCGAATGGTGAATTGCATGGCCACTCCTCCTTTAGTTACTCCTTCATTATACCAAATTGTTAAGGCTAAGTAAAAAGTAATTCCTTACAGCCCTTACAATTAGATAACAAATATTGTCCTTGTGTTCACAAATAAAACAAGTCCGGTAAGAGCAACTATTCGCCTCACCGGACCAATTGTAAACCTGTCGTTATTATAGTACGAATTCCATTCTTATATTCCCAAACTGAGACAGTATAAGATTAAGTTACTTGGTATGAATTTGAATGATTTCTACAGGTGACAATTGTGTACCTGTTCCTTTAATAACGTATACCTTATAGGCAGTATTGGCTGTCAATCCAGTCAATGTATGCGTATATTTTACACCAGGAGCGAACGTAAGTGTGTTCGTCCATGGAGCAGTCAATGCTGTACCCGCACTATTCTGCCCTAAAGAAATTTGTGTTGCGCTAGGTGCTTTTTCATTTGCCGGCAATACTACATATCTTACCGGTGTTGGAGTGCCACCAGTCACGCCATATTTAACATACACATCTGCTGTAACTGTACCTACTTGTCCTGGTTCAAAAAGCGTAATCGAGTTTGCTGTTGCCTGAGCAGTAGTTAATCGAACTGTTGTTACAGTAGACAGATTGCCAGATGCATCCGCTGCTACGATATATGTTGCATATTCCGTCCCAGGATTCAATCCGTAAACCGAGAATGTAACCGTTGTGTTGGCTACAGTTGCAACACTACCATGTTGTTCGCTTGCAGTTCCATTGCTGATCTGTCCTTTTTCTACCTGCAATGCACTCGGTGCACTTACGTTAGCAGTATAAGGAGCTACAACATAGTACACTGAGCCAGTTACGGAAGATGTCAGGTATACATCGGCTGTTACCGAACCAACGTTACCATAGGTTGCCCCACTTACGGTTGGTGTTGTGACATTTCCGTCACCACCGTTACCGCCGCCAGATCCACCACCTGTACTACCACCTGGTGTAGCTGTTGGCGTTGGCGTAGCGGTTGGTGTCGGAGTAGCCGTTGGCGTTGGGGTAGGAACTACTCCACCACCTGTACCACTACCTGGGTAATAGATGACTGAGGTGTTGATGATACCTACAGCCTCTGCACGTGTTAACGATCTCTTAGGACCGAAGGTTCCGTCCGGATAACCGTTAATAATCTTCTTTTCCGCTGCAGCGGCTACTGCACCTTTTGCCCATGCTGCAATTTGTGCGTTGTCTTTAAATTTGCTAGTAGTGCTATTGGTGCTCAATTTAAGTAATTTCGCAGCCATTACCGCTGCCTCTTGTCTTGTGAGCGGACTATTAGGACGGAACGTATTGTCCTCGTATCCTCCGATATAGCCAGCTTCCACGGCTTTAGCCACTTCACTGTAGTTCCAGTTTGTGCTTTTCATATCTTTAAAGCTTACAGTGGCTTTTTCTTTAAAACCGAACAGGCGATTTACCAGAGTCACATACTCTCCACGTGTAATTGCCTTGTTTGGTTTAACTGTACCATCTGGGTATCCTCCAAGGTATCCACTATCTAACCATTCCTGTAGCTGAGCTTGGGCCCAGTGACCTTGAATATCCTTAGGTACGGAGGCGGCAGATACGCTGCCAAGAGATCCTAATAACATACTAACTCCTAAAACTCCGGTCATAAGACCGCGCAACTTCTTTTTCATCCTGCTAATCATCCTCCTAAAAGTTTTGATAGCGTAGGCTATATGAATCTCTTCTCGGAAGTATTGGCCTAGGCTAACATAGTGTGCGTCGAGGTAAGATAAACAGCTCAACGTATACCTATTACCCACATTTCGAAGAGTTCTAACATTTTCCATATTATAAATTTACAAAGTACGCTATTTTCTTTCTATTAACAGCATTGATAGAGGCTTATGAGAGCACAAATTATCCCCACAAAGTGGAGCTTTACTTCGATGTATACTCAGGTACTTTACCGGGGCCCCAAGCACACAAAAAAAGGATCTTGGGAGAATTCCCAAGATCCTTGCTAGCGCTGTCTAAATTGCTAACCATCTACTTATATGTAGGTCGGCTTAGCCGTATGATTATAATTTGATTACGTTAGCTGCTTGTGGTCCGCGTGCGCCTTCAACGATATCGAACTCTACGGATTGGCCTTCATCCAAAGTCTTGAAACCATCTGTTTGAATCGCGGAAAAGTGTACGAATACGTCGCCACCGTCTGCAGTCTCGATAAAACCATAACCTTTTTCTGCGTTAAACCATTTTACTTTACCTTCCATTGATTAAACATTCCCTTCGTCATCAGATGAACGTGAGTCTTGCTCACAAATCGACTATACCACCGTAACTTCTTCATTGTCAATTGGAAAAGTAAATGTTTACATGCAATAATTTACCACGTAAAATAGGACGTTTAATTTACCATAATCAAGAAATAGTTGCAGCGTAAGGATCAAAAAAAGAGCAGACGGTATTTAATACCCGTCTACTCCTATAGTTAAACACCGAAATAAATTATTTTCTGCGATCCATTAGAAAACTATCTGGGGTGTAGGCGGCCTCGTAGGCGCTACGCTGTACTTTAGCCTGATTGCGCTTCTGCAACCAGTCTTGGGCTTCCAAACGAAGAGCGTTCATTCTATCTAAAATCACATTATCGTATTCCAAAATTCGATTAATTTCTTGTTTTTGTGCGGACGTCGACTTACAAATTCCGGCTTGTTCTGCAATAGAGTCGACAAGCTCCTGACGATCCTCGACAAAAAGCTCTAACTCCTCATAGGTAGTCTCATCGAGTCTGTCCGTAATGTCCAAGGTTAGTTCCTTCAGGCTCTGAATTAACTCATCCATGAGCACTTTCAGCCTGTCCCTGGCCTGCAGCGATTTTGGATGCCTGTAGCCAAGTTTCCCGAAGTTCTGTAAGATAGCCGATAGCCTCTTCCGCTTTTTCTGGGCTTTTGCGGATGTTAGCTTCCACTAACAAGAAATTTGTATATTCATAAAGTGAATAAAGATTATTAGAGACCTCATAAGAGTAGTCCAATGTACTCATTAATTCACTTATAATCGTTTGGGCTTTGCCAAAATTAAGACTGGTCTTCTCATAGTCCTGTTTGCTAAGACCATCCATCGCTGTTCTAACGAAACGAATGGCTCCATCGTAAAGCATGACTACCAACTGTGCAGGCGTTGAGGTTTTGACAGAAGATTGGCGATACTTGTCATAAGGAGATGTTATCAATAATGTCACCCTCTATTTTATAATTATCTTAGCTGGATGTGGAGAAAAGACTGTTAGACTGTGACTGCAACTTGTTCATTGCCGTTTCCATGGCAGAGAACTGCTTGTAGTAGCGATTTTCAGCATTATTAAGGTTCTTCTGCATTACTTCAAGTCGACTATTGTAGCCCTTCAGTGTCCTGCCTATAGAACTCTCTGCTTTGTAGGTACCTGTAAGAGACGCTGAGAATCTATCTGTCCCTGCCTTCTCTGAAATCATTTCTAATGCTTTGTTTGCTCTTTCAGCAATTTTATCAAACAGTCCACTAGATGGATCGCTTGCAGGCCCCTGTAGCACATCGAGTATCCTTTGTGGGTTATCATCAATTGCCTTTTTTAGTTTAGATTCGTTAAGATAAAGCTTTCCACCTTCAAAGTACTTACCTGTGGTAATACCCATTGAGTCCAAATCACCTAAGCTTCCAGTGATGATCATTCGCATTGACGATGCCATTGACTTTAGAATATCATCATTCTTTAAAAGTCCGCTCTGTGCCTTTTCCGTCCAAGCTTTAATATCAGCCTCCTTCATATCCTTTTTCTGTTCATCTGTTAGAGGGGCGAAAGTACGATATTTAACTTCGCTTGTTTTTTTATTCATTAATTCCAATATACTGTTATAATCTTCAATAAACCCTTTGATTGTATCTATTGCCTTAGCTGAATCAGTCTGAGTAGTAATAGTAGTTGACTCACCTGCCGGAGTAGTAGTCAGCAGTGTGAGTGCAACGCCGTTTACTGTGAAGTTATTAGAGTCTTTATCAAATTTAGTTCCATTTATAGTAACCTGTGCATTTACACCAAGAGTTTGGTTAAAAAGATCAAGAAGGGTATTTTGTCCTGACTCATTTCCGAATTTAACCGTACCCCCAGTATCTTTTGTTTTAGAAGTAAATATCAACTTACCTGTAGAACTGTCGAAGCTGGCTTTCGCCTCGGAATCTGACTCTATTTTTGTAAGGATACTATCAATCGAAGCAGAACCCAAAAATTTAAAATCAACATTATTAATTTTTAATGTATATTCTTTTAATGGATCGGCACCGAGAATTTGAGACAATGTATCGGTTGTTTGATAACCACCACCAATCCCCCTTGTTTCAATAGAGGATTTAGGAAAACCATTAAACAAACCTATGACTCCATCATCCCCTGATGCCCCTATCTCAACTTTACCAGTTGCTCCACTTGTTTTAGAACGAATGATTAATTTCCCTGAAATCTCGTCATAACTTGCGATAGCATTTGCTTTAGAATTAGCATTGATTGTAGAAACCATAGTGGCAATAGTAGTCCTACCATTAAAGAGTGACTTACCACTGGTGTCCTTAAATGTTTCACCATTAATAGTTAGAACAAATTCTTTATTAAGTAACGCTTCCTGTTCATTTGGAAGGAGTGTACCTAATTTTTCATTTGCAATTTGTGCGAGCATTGTGGAACTTGTTTTACCAGAGCCAATCCCACTTGTTTCAATAGTTGCTCTTGTTGCAAGTCTCTCAATACTAAGTTTCATCTCAGTACCATTCGCTTCGGCAGTAGCTTCAGCCTTAATGGCATTTGTATTACCTGTAACAATAGCTTTATTTGCATTTAGAGCACTATTAACTCCATATTTATCAGTAAGTTTATTAGTTTTAAACTCATATAGCTTACTGTTAATTTCCCGGTAACTATCTCTCTTCCATTCCAAAAGCTGCTTATCTGCTTGTAATTTATCAAGCGGGACTCGCTTTGCCGCCATCATACTCTTAACCATTGCGTCAATATCCATTCCTGAGAATCCATTTATACGTGTAACCAAAATAACACCTCCATTAACTAGATTTTTTCATCTACTAATATACCTGCAATTTCCATCATTTTAGCTACAAGATCTAAAGTTTTCTCCGGAGGAACTTCGCGAATAAGCTCACCTGTATCTTTATTTAACACTTTAACCATAATATCATGTGTTTTCTCATGGATGCTTATCTCAAGCGTAGTCTGGGGTCCCTGTAAAGATTTCACTGCACGTTCGATCGCTCTAATGAGCTGTTCCTCGGCAATACTTACGTTTATCCCCTGTTTTTCTTTTGTACTCATTTCTTTTGTATCTCTTATGGGGGTTGCCTCACTTACCTGTGACACCGATTTAGCACTAGTATTCTTAACTTCAGGTCTGTTTGGTCCGCTTATTGTAGAGCTAGCAGTAAGTGAAAACTGTACGTTCATTAACTCGACCTCCAACAACGCTCATTTTATAATGTATATATCGGTTTATATTAGGAATAATTTAGGGTTTTCTCTTCCTGTCAAGCAAAACAAATATAAAAAAAGCTCCAGGGAAAACCCCTGGAGCTTCGAGAAAGCGAATAAATTAACGAAGCAATTGCAGAACACCTTGTGGTTGTTGGTTTGCTTGAGCCAACATTGCTTGAGCTGCTTGAGCTAGAATATTATTCTTAGTTTGGTTCATCATTTCTTTAGCCATGTCAACATCTCGAATACGGGATTCAGCAGCAGACAGGTTTTCAGAGGATGCTCCTAAGTTATTGATGGTGTGTTCCAAACGGTTTTGGTACGCGCCCAGTTTTGAGCGTTCGCCAGATACTTTGCTCAATGCTGCATCAATTGTAGTTATTGAATCACTAGCTGTTGTAGCGTTACTTACATCGATGTTGTTTACTCCTAGTGCGCCCGAACGCATATCTTGAACGGAGATATTGATTTTTTGACCTGCATTAGCGCCAATTTGAAAATCAAGACTATTATCAGCTACAGTCAGCTCAAAAGTATCACCATCAGCATTGGCTGCAGAATCTACAACAGTACCATCAAGTGAGCCACCTTTAAATGTTACTGTAGCGCCATGCTTGGAGTCCGCTATTGTAGCTGTAACACCAGCTGGAAGAGTAGTTGCATCAATAGCTACATTCTTACCAGCTGTTGGAGCACCTACCACGGCTTTTGCTGTACCAGTTGCTGTCAACGTGTAACCTGTACCAAAGTCATTGGCCGAGAAAGTCAGCTTACCCGTACCATCATCAGCAGCTGTAAAACCAATTTCTCTAGATTTAGCATTAATTGCTGAAATCATATCAGAAGCTGATACGTCTTTAGCGAATTTAAAATCAACGCCGTTTAGAACCAAAGTTGTATCTCCTGCAGCTGTTGTTGCTGCAACATCGGCCCCTACAGCATTTGTTGCTTTAGTAGCTGCTGTCGTAATTTTAATACCAGCATAAGTACCGCCAATAGCATTTTCACCTGTTGAGATAACATTAACCTTACTACCAGTTGCAGTCCCTCCGGTTACTAATGCATTTTTACCAGAGCGTCCATCCAATAGTTTCTTTGTATTAAACTCAGTGGTGTCACCAATTCTATCAATTTCTTGTTTGAGTTGAGTGATTTCCTTCTGCAATTCAACACGGTCAGAGTCAGTGTTAGTATCATTCGCAGATTGGACTGATAATTCACGCATACGTTGCAGGATACTGTGAGTTTCGTTCAAAGCACCTTCAGCAGTTTGGATTAAGGAAATACCATCTTGAGCATTGCGGTTAGCTTGATCCAAACCGCGGATTTGACCGCGCATTTTTTCGGAGATTGCCAGGCCGGCAGCATCGTCACCGGCACGGTTGATACGAAGACCGGAAGACAATTTCTCGATATTTTTGTTAGTGTTGGCTGTGTTAGCAGACAGTTGGCGATGAGTATTCAAAGCCGCGATATTGTGGTTGATAATCATTTGATATTTCCTCCCTGAAATTAAGTTAGTTCCACATCCATGTGGTAAACGCCGAACCATTAAGGTCGGCCGCCCTGCCGGATCAGCGTCTACTACATATATCGACGGCATGCACCCAACTGTTTAGAGCATTTCGAAGTTTTTTAAAAATTTCTTGGAAAATCTGCCTATATCACAAAAAAACCTGAGGCTGCAGCCCCAGGAATGAGTTTTCTAGACTCTTATTCGTTATTGCCGTTATATCCGCGAAGCCGATGAATCAGCGCATTAAGATCCGATTGCAATGGAGCAGCCGATTCACGGTTTGCTTCCTGTATAGACAGATATACTTCTTTACGGAAAATATCGACATGCTTGGGAGCGGCAATACCTATTTTAACCGTATCTCCCTCTACACTTAAGACCGTTAGTTCAATCTGATCTTGAATGACAATGGACTCACCTTTTTTGCGGGAAAGCACGAGCATATTATCCACCATCCTTTCCGTCTATTGCTGGCTGCTCTTGCAGCAGGCAATGCTTCGTGTGATAAGGTGATCTGTGGAGAACGATTTGTTTCCCCACATTTCCATCTGGATTTAAGACAATGGGAGCCAACAGATTAATTGTGGATTGTTCAACCTGTTCTTTCAGAGTAATGATGCAACGGACAACCACATTCGAACCAATCTGGAGCTCTTCCGCTTCATTATCCGGCAATTCAAATTCATAGGAGGGGTAAAATATAAACGGATCACCAAGCAGAAAGGATAATCCTTCGTTCTTTATTGACTGCAAATACCAAAAGGGTGACTCTGCCATTTCTATCAATGCGAGTTCTGTTTCTTCGTCGAATCCGGGAATTCCTTTGGAAAAATAATAGATCTGTTCCTCAGTTACTTCAAGTTTTCCCCAAGATAGTGTTTCTATAATCAAGTTGTTCACTCCTCAAAAGTTTTGCATAGCAAAACTGGTTCTTAACTTACCTCGTTCGGATTCTAAATAACAGAAAAGCTATAGAGGCGCTTTCCGGCACACCTATAGCTTAAGAAGCTACAATTGAACATTCAATTCTGGTGGAATAAACTGAATCGAAGCGTATTGCTGCATATATATGTTTAACTTTCCGCGAGTATATTCAATCTCTGGATTATGCCTCTCCACCTGAATATCTACTCTTGCTGCTCGAAAATCGATTTGTGGGGCTCTCGTTTCAATATGAATATCCACATTGTCGTAGGATGCTGGACCACGAATCTCTGGAAACGAATTTGGTTCGGTATCAGTGCCATACACTTCTGCAATTGAATTACCAGGTCTAAAAAACTGAGCCATTCGATTCCCTTGCTCGACCTTTCTGGCAATGCCCTGAAGGTATAACTGTTGAATGCCAGAATAAATCCGTTTGTTCATATCCAGCATCTTTCCACCGTTATAAGCCTCCCAAGCACGGGCCTGATCTATTGTCAGCTCAGGCCTAGTGGATTGAACTGTTAGTTCACCCGGAGTGGTTGTTACACTAATCTCAGCCTTAGGCTGACTGATCGAATAAGAGCCCGGGTCAGCATCAATACTCATTAGAGCAGGCGTCTGACGAATTTGCAATATCGGCTGCAGCAAAGAGAACCACCTCCGTTTATCTGATAAAGTCTACGAGAGTTGTGGATATAATCTTTGCCCCCACAGACAAGGAAGCATTATAGATATTCTCTTGGATCTTCGAATTCATAATTAAACCTTCATAATCGGCATCCTCTGTTTTTGCCTGTAGATCCGTCAGGTTAATATTCAGATCACTAAGCCGATCCTGCATCAATTCAACGCGGTTAGTCTTTGCCCCTATTTCGGAACGTGCCGATAAAATCGTCTCCATGCGCGTATCGATTATATCAAGTTGACCAGATACAGCCTTAAGATCACCAGCCTTTAACCCAGCTGAAAGATTATTAATAATTGCAAACAGATTATCCGTATCCCCAGTCTTACCGAATACGTCATTGCCAGTCATACTGATTGGCATACGCACATCTTCACCTACAATAAACTGAATCTGCCCGATATCTGTTGTAATCGGCTTAGATACATCATACGTACCATCTGCACCTTTAGTGAAATCATAAGGTTTCGTGTTGTATTGCTCGCCATTAAAGATATACTTACCATTCAACGTACTGTTAGCAATATCCACAAGTTGGTCTTTTAACTGCAATACTTCTGCATTGATACTGTCAAGTGCTGACTGCGGATTAGTACCTGTCGAAGCTTGTACGGTCAATTCACGAATCTTTTGAACGACATCTCCGGCTTGACCTAGGACTGTATCATTATAATCCAACCATGAAAGAGCGCTATCTACATTTTTGGTATATTGCTCGTTAGAGGAAAGCTCCGCACGATAGCGTAGGGAATACGTGATCCCTACCGGATCATCAGAGGGCTTGTTGATTTTGCGTCCGCTTGAAAGCTGTAGCTGTGTGTCGTTCATCGTCCGAGCATTACGGTTTAGGTTAAGCAGAAGCTGTGAATTCATCATGTTAGAGGTTACTCTCAACATATGCTATATCTCCTTTTATCTGCCGACTGTGCCGGTGGAATTAATCAATTTGTCTAGCAATTCATCAAAAGTAGTCATAAAACGCGCTGCGGCACTATAAGCGTGCTGGAACACGAGCATATTCGACATTTCCTCATCCAGAGACACACCGCTAACAGATTGACGACGGGAATTAACTTGCTCTACAAGATAATCTGAGTTATCGGTTTGACGCGCAGCCTCTTGTGATTGAATACCTAGCTGACCCACCATGGAGCCAAGAAGTCCACCAACAGTATTGCTAATGCTACCGTCCGGCGTAGTGAATTTACTATCCTTCAGATTCGTAAGCAAGAGCGCCAAGGTGTTATTTCCTTTAACGACCTGCGTATTCCCAGCTGCATCTACATTCGTGCGCAACGAGGTAGCAAATAAACTAACATCAGCAGCAATTTCGGGATTTAACTTGATCGTTCCAGCGTCACCAGAGGTTACAAAGAAATCACGACCAGAGCTTCCATCCATCGCATAACCTAACTTGTGAAGTCCGTTCAAGCCTTTGACTATAGTCTTAACATCTTCGTTTACAGAAGCGCCCTTTGGCATAGCTTGTCCAGCAGCCAATGTAACTACGGTGCCATCTGCTTGCTTAATCTTGGCATCATTAGTCAACACCGTACCTTCAGGAAGATTAGAACCTGCCGGTATTGTAATCTCAACGTCACCAGTAGCAATCGTACTAGCCATATCGTTGAGTTGTTTTTTGTAGTCGGTAACATAAGTGTTTTTGGAGAAAATCATTCCGTAAGCCTCGCCGCCCTTCAAGGTTCCAGCGGCATAAGCATTATTAAGAAATGCACTATCTACGGTTGCAGTAACTTCTCCACCCTCTACCAGTGGCTGTCCACCCAGAGAAACGTTATAACCAGCTTCTGTCTCCACGACGGTAATATTAACAATCTTGGATAGCTTGTCTGCCATCAGATCGCGTTGATCGCGTAAATCATTTGCCTGATCGCCCATACCTTCGATCTTATAGATCGATTTATTCAAGTCTGCGATAGCGGTTAGGTAACCCTGAGCCTCTTTTGCTTTAACTTCAATATTAGTAGTTAGATCCCGTTCAAGATTATCTAATTGCGTGCTCATATAATTCATGGCATCAGTCAAAGATTGTGCAGTTTGTACTACAATCTTACGAGCAGTAGGATCTTCAGGGTTCTTACTAAGGTCAGACCATGATTTCCAGAAGTTATCTAGAACGGTACGAATACCTGTATCCGATGGTTCGTTAACAATCGCTTCTAGTTTAGAGAGGGTATCTGCTTGAAGCTTCCAGTTTCCAAATGCAGAATTCTCACCACGGTACTGATCATCCAGAAACATTTCCCGAATCCGATCGATAGATGAGAATTCCACCCCTGTACCCATTTGACCAGGAACGGTAGATTTATTAAATCCGTACGCTTCAATAGGTAAAGCAGCCTTCATATTTACACGTTGACGAGTATAACCCTCGGTATTCGCATTTGCGATATTGTGTCCAGTCGTATTAAGAGCTGCGGTCTGAGTAAAAAGGCTGCGTCTCGCCGTCTCTATCGAGTGAAAAGTGGATGTCATGCTGCTTACTCCTCCTTATGTTCTGCTCTGACAGAACACTTCATCAGTACAATTCTAGCCTCGTGCATCAAAAATCCCCGACCGATTTACGCCATTGCCTTTGTCGGACGGACGATGATATGTGATATCCTGATTCGGTCTTCCGACCAGCAAATCCAAAGAATAATCTATAAAAGTAAGCGACTGCTCTATCAGCTTCTGATTAAGCTCATTTGCTTCTTTCAAGCGGTGCAAAGTGCCAGAAAGCTTCTGCTGAATATGCAGCAGTCGTGCCTTGTCTTCAGGGTCAAATATAAGTCTGGACAGCTCAGTTAGGTTCAGGTTCAGGTTGGAACGAATACCTACGCCTTGCAGAACGGTATATGCCGCCGCGATTCGCTGTTCCTCGAGCTGTCCAATCAGTTTCATTAACTTGGACTCACGGTTCAGGATGTCGATTAATGCATCCACCTTGTTGTCCATAATCGTCTGTTTTTTCTCAGCGGCCAGCTCCAGCATTTGATTATGCACTTCGTCCAGCCGCTCCAATAGTTCTATTAATGTCGTCAATGCCATGGATGGTTTCACCTAATTCTCGGAGGATTGCTTAAAGTAAGGGGCGAGTTTCTCTGCTAGCTTAGCTGCATCTACTTGATAGGTACCTGCGGAGACCTGTTGCTTCAAACTGTCGATCTTAAGTGCACGTTCAGCATCATTACCAGAATTCTGTGCTTGCAAGAGCTGAATCGCTTCATCAGAGATCGAAACCTCATCCTTGCGTGAACTTTTCTTCATTTGTTCCTGCCTTTGCGCATCCGCGCTGCGTTGATACGGATTCATCGCGTTAATTCGTCCGGTCTCGTTAATTTTCATAACTTCACCTTCCTTCTAATATAAAAAAGCCGATAATCTTTACTAAGTTTATCGGCGTAGACTGAAACATTCTTTATAGCTGCAAACGTTTTTTTGCAGATTTTATAGGTCACGCAACTTGTCTATGGCACGATATGCACCGTCTGTTGTCTTTTTGGTAGAATCCTCAGCAGCACTTTCCTTGGCGGCATTGGAGAGATCCTTCCTTAGCCGAGAACGGCAGCTATCACACATATGCCCATCGCGAATCAGCGTTCCACACACCTCGCAGGGATACATCATATTAGGAGCATTAGCTATAGATATCCGGCCCTCTCGAATAAAGCGGGTGATCTCCTTAATCGAAATTCCTGTAGCATCGGACAACTCTTGAATGTTGGTTCCTTTGTTCTCCCGCAAATAATCCACGCAGATCTCATATTCATGCTCCAGCTCTTTGATGCAGGGCTGGCACAACCCCATAAGATTCTTAACAAACAACCGGCCGCACCTTGGACAATTGTCTAGATTCATAACAAGCAGCCGCTCCTCTCCGTACATTCTGTACAACGCATAATATCCTTATGCTCCTAGATTACATGATTGCAAAGAATTCGTCTATGGGACGGAAGAAACGCTATTACGGGCATGGATCTCTTCAAAAAGTGAATGGGCTGTTCACAATCATGCATTTCGCTCTCCTCAGGAACGTGCCCAAGTTAGGCTATACACCTCTACCGCATAACCATAATCTGAGCCCATTTGTTGTATGATCTCAGCGCACGCACGAATGGTACTGCCCGTTGTATAAATATCATCAACAATAATAATCCGAACAGAACGATTTAGAGGGACCCCCCTTTTCATCCAATCCGTAAATTGTGTTGTTACTGCTGGATTCTCCGCAAAAGCGTGCTTCATATCTGTTAGTCGTTCCGCTCGGCTCTTAAAACTCTGCTTTCCCGTATGATGTGTGCGGATCAGCAGCGGAAGTTGTGGAATCTTCCTACATCTAGCTAGCACATCAGCCAATCTTTCCGCTTGATTAAATCCTCGCTCCATAAGCCGGGAATCACTGACAGGCACTGGCACTAACAAATCAGCAGACCAAGAACGATGGATGATGGATGGTTTTCGGGATAAAAGAGCGCTCTGCTTCTCTTTTTTTAGGGTTAGATAGGCTCTATCCAGCATGAGGCCAAGTAAAAGGGCATATCTTTCATTCCCGCGATATTTATACTGACCCAACCATTCTCGCATAACACTAGTGTAAGCCACTGCACTTCGATTACAAATAATCGGTGACGGTTCACTACTTCGGGTACAGTCAGGACAGCCCACATGCCGACCACATTTCAAGCAGCGTAGGGAACGTATCCAAGGAATGGATTCTACGCAATTCCTGCAAACTCCAGGAAATTGCGAGGATACAGGGTTGCGCTTACCGCAAGTTAAGCATGGAGTTACGGAAGGGGACAAGAGTGCCTGAGATTTGGTTAACCATGAGAACAGGGCACTCATCTCAGTGTCTCCTTGCTAATATAGCCTTTTCGGCGAGCAATGACGTTCATAGTACGAATCTGGCAGATCGCTCCTCGCTGGGATCGAGTCCACTGGAGAGAGGCAAATACAACCCGCCCTGCAGGATCATCCTTAGATCGCCCGGCACGCCCCGCCATCTGAGCCAATGAGGCTTCGTCAAAAAGATCGCTGTCCGCATCCAAAATAAAAACATCGCTACGAGGCACTGTAACTCCCCGTTCCAGAATCGTAGTCGTTACTAATAGGGAGATGGCACGGTTGCGGAAAGCAGTTATCTTCTCTGACCGGAAGGGATCTTTAGAGGAGGTACCCTCGATAACTACGCCGGGAAAGTTCCGACGAAGCAGAACCAGTAATCCTTCAATATGTGCAATACGCGACACAAAACAAAAGATTTGCGCCTCGCGCTCGAGCGACCTACGAAGCGTATGTATGATCGATCTAGGTAAGTTCCCACGCTTTAGGCATGTTTGAACAGATGTCATAGACAGATGCTGCGGCACAGGCAAAGGATGACCATGGAAGCGGACAGGTACTCTGGCATGTGGAAGTCTGCCTGACCGGACCAACCGCTGCATTTCTTGTGGTGGAGTGGCTGATAAGTAGATAAAAGAACCCTCTACCTTACAAGCTTGTTCTGCGGCATATGCCAGCATAGGATCATTGTGGTAGGGGTACGCGTCCAGCTCGTCTATGATAACGAGATCAAAGGCTCGATGGAAGCGCAGCAGCTGATGGGTAGTCGCGAGCGTTAAGCGACCACTCACCCAGCGTTCTGCGCTGCCGCCATAAAGCACGGCGAGAATCTCCGCCGGGAAAGCCCTCGCGAGCCGCGGAGCGAGCTCGAGTACGACGTCGCGTCGCGGCGTCGCTACGAGCGCCCGCCCACCGGCGGCGAGCACGGCCTCTAGGAGCGGGAAGATCATTTCTGTCTTCCCGGCTCCCGTTACCGCCCAGAGCAGGAACCGCTCTGGGCACGAATTGGCGGAGCGCTCACGCCGCTCCGCCAGAAAACCCAGCGCAGCGCCAGCGGCTCCCGCCTGCGCTGGGCTCAGTCCCCACCGGCCTGCGGCCGCGGTGGGGTCAAGGGCGGCCGTGCACCGCACGGCCGGAAGCGCTGCGCTGCGCAGCAGCAGCGCGCAAGCCCGGCTGCGCCCAAGTGCGAGGCAGGCCTCGCAATAGGCGCAGCCCATAAGGCCGCACGCGGCGCATGCCGTGCGGCCGGTGGGAGCGCTGCCGCAGCGCAGGCAGCGCGAAACCGCGCGGCGGGCGACAGCGCCGCGCCACAATACGTGCGGCAACTTAGCCGCCGCACGCGCCAGAGCGCCAGCTCCCTGCGGGCGCTGGCGGGCCCACGCCCCATGCGCAGCCGGGGCGTGACTACCAACGGCAGCTGTCAGTTGCAGCCGCCCCTGCAGATGCGCCAGTTGTACCGCCTGACGCCAACGACCCGTCAGCTCTGGAAAGCCCTCTGCCAGCAGCGCTTCTATTTCCGGCTGAAGTAAAGAGCGGCCGGCCACCGCATGTACGAATTGTTCTACCTCCGATTCAAGCAAAGCATAATCGAGGTCATTTCCTCTGCATTCATTGTTCTTTCTAGACTGTTCTATAAATCGCCCACTTATTTCAGAAGCCTGCCATAGCGATACCCCATCACTAAGCCACCCTTCCTTTCCCGTTCCTCCTGCTTCCCTTTCCTCCTTCAACTCAGGCTCAAGAACACTGCTTACGTATTGCCCCCACTCCTTTGCCCCCCAGTTCCTCATTCCGTCCCTTTGTTTAAAATAATCGCGCAGCTTCACCGCCCACCCCAGCGGCAGCGCAGGAGATAATAAAACCAGCTTGTCCTCCGTTACTAAGCCTCTACCTTGACTCTCCAGCCCAGCGCCAGACCACCACCATCTATCTACTGTAAGATCTAAAGAAATCCAAACACTCCAGATCCCCCTACATTCCAAGGCATATACAGCAGCTCGCATAAAATCGGCCTCCTTTAAGTCTCACCATTAATCACTCTTGCCCACACCACTTTCCCAGCCTCTAACGCAAAAAGCACACTCCTCCATTTCTTGGAGAGTGTGCTTCACCCGTTACTCACATATTCACTTAAAATCTGTCGCGCTTTGATTCGCATCCCCTACTTCCTGCCATCCCCATAAAAGGCAACGAAACAGACTGCCCTGACAACCGCAAGTCTACCACAATCCCTTGTTGCTGCAACTCTTCTTCACTCACCTGAAAAGTGTACATAGATGTTGCAAGATCGATAGAGCAGCCACTATCAGCCAGCCTGGAAACAATTCCAAGGGTTCCATCGCTCGAGCCATCATCCATGAACGTTACTCGAAATCGTTTTCCGGTTAAAAAAGCTTGAAATGTCAGCGCCCGAATGTACCATTCCACAACAGATGCATGATTGCGGGTAATCAAAATATAATGAATCCATTTCACGGACTGCGGTGTCTGCCGCACCTTCTGCCGATTATGCAGCATATGAATAATCACTGCAGCGGATACATAAACAGCCGCAATCCATATCAACTGGGCTACCATGGAGATGCACCTCCTCTGTATACCAACACTATATGCCGGCTTTAAAAGGTCGGTGACTGCCCAGAGTTCCTATCAAGCATAAACGCCTTCGGCGTCCTTGCAAGGACGGTAAGCGTTTAAGCGAGAAATATAAGACATAAAGTATGGATTGAAACTTATACTTTCTTATATTTTAAAGGAACAAGCTGTGCTCTCCTTGAATTCATTCCTATATGTACCGTAAATCTGTAAATATTCTTATAAGGTTACCCAACCATATTTGATCGAGTTAATTACAGCTTGCGTACGATCATCAACTTCCATTTTTTGCAAAATACTGCTAACATGGTTTTTGACCGTTTTTTCACTAATAAACAAATACTCACCGATCATTTTGTTACTCTTACCTTCCGCCATCAGCCGCAGTACTTCTGCTTCACGACGTGTTAGAGGATTGTTGTCACCGGCCACAAACTTAACACCGGCTTCCTTCACTACCGTATCAGCAGCTACTCCAGTCTCATTAAGGTAAGTCATGCGCCGCAATTGATTGATTAGCTTTCCGGTAACCTTTGGATGAATAAAAGCGTGTCCCTCACAGACCGAACGGATCGCATTAATAAGGGATTCAGCCTCCATATCCTTTAATAAATAACCATTGGCACCCTTACGAAGGGTTTCAAACACATAACTCTCATCATCATGAATCGATAAAATAATTACCTTAACCTCCGGGAACATTTCCCGCAGTTTTTGAGTGGCCTCCACGCCATTCTCAATAGGCATATTAATATCCATCAGTACGATGTCTGGTTTAGTTCCGTTACAGAACTCTAATACCTGGATACCGTCACCACATTCACCGATGACTTCGATATCCTCCTCCATATTCAAAATACGTTTCAGCCCTTCACGAAAAAGCTGATGATCATCCGCCAAAAGAACTTTAATGGGCGTTTTAGTAGAGTTTAAGTTCTCCATCACATTACTCCTTCCCTTTCTCCACGTTCGTCGGAATGTGGATCACGATTGTTGTCCCCTGATTCTCGGCTGATATGATTTCCATTCTGCCTTCAAGCAGTTCTACACGTTCCCGCATACCTACTAGCCCGAAGCTTTCACGATTGCCCTGCGGATTTTTTAATTTCTGCACATTAAAACCTAATCCATTATCCTTAATCACAATCTTAATTAACTGCGCTTGGTAAGTAATCTCTACCAATACGAAACTCGGGTAGGCATGTTTAGCTGCATTAGACAAAGCTTCCTGGACCAATCGGTATACCGCTGCCTCCATGGCTGAAGATAGTCGATGTTCCTGACCTCTGGTTTCCAAGGTCGTCCTCAGCTTCGTCTTCTCCTCAAAATCATGCACATATTTCCGCAAAGTCGGAATTAATCCCAAATCATCGAGAGCCATCGGTCGTAAATTAAAGATGACCTTACGCATTTCTTCCAGGCTGTATCGAACCTGTCCTTTCAAATCTATTACTTCGTCCTGCACCAACCCAAATTCCTGCTTTACCAGCATTCTTTCTACAATTTCCGTCCTAAGGACTAGATTCGCCAGCATTTGAGCAGGACCATCATGAATTTCCCGGGCAATTCTCTTCCGTTCTTCCTCTTGAGCCAGGATTATCTTGAGTCCTATCATCTGTCTGTTCTTCGCAGATTCGACAATTCTCGTCACCTGACCTAGTTCTCCCGACAAATATTCGAGCACTACGCTCATTTGTGAACCAATTGACTCTGCGCGCTCTACAGAATTTTCGACACTGCGCACTCGCATTTGTAATTCATCACGTCTTGATCGAAGATAGACCTCTCGCTCACGCGTCATCATGAGTTCGAGCTGTAGCTCCGTAGCCTTCTCATAGGCAATACGGATATCCTTCTCCGAGTAGCGGACAAAGTCCCGGCTGACCTCTGTCAGCCGGATTCTGGAGCGGTGATACTGCAGCTCCAGCTTGTCTACTTTTTTCAATGTCTCATCCGTTTCGTCCATGACCCGCTGCAGTTCTTTGTTGAGTGCAGCAAGTTCATCACGCGCAACCTGCAATATTTCAAAAATCTGATACTTGCTGCTCTCCATCACGTCGATGGTATTTTTAATGACGCGATCAATCGCATCGGCTTGAAATTCCACGGATGCTTGCCCCTTTTCTATCGAATCGTTTTAAAGGTTTTCCTTTATATTAACATATCACGATTCGATAGTTACGGTCTTCGTTTTCTGTTCCCATTTTACAGTTAATCCTAGCTGTTCAGAAACTAGTCTTAACGGTACTAAAGTCCTACCTTGTAAAATGATTGGTGCTACTTCAGCACTCTGACGTTTACCGTTCAGCAGATATTCTTTTTTATTTACGGTAAGATCCAGTGCCTTGGCCCCGCGTAATACCATGATCTTCTTATTCACCTGATCCCAAGTAGCGCTGCCTCCGAAAGCATCAAGGACATACCGAATTGGCACATAAGTACTGCCGTCTTTTACAATTGGAGCTACATCAATAGCTTTCTTATTTCCGTTTACGGTCATTGCCTTCGAGCCAATGCTCATAGAAGCTGTCCCTTTTGGTAAGCCTGCATCACTGGAAAGTGAAGGCATTGTAAAGGTGATATTATCAAAGGCAACTGTACCCGTCTTCGCCCGTTCATCCTGGCCTTCTTCTACGTTGACTACATAGAGTCTCTTCAGTGTTGCTGGGAATTTAATGCCTGAGCCTGACAAGTCAATGTTAATGTTCTTCCAACCATTCCAATCGATGATCTTCGCAAGATCCACATAAGCTGTAGCTCCACTGTTGTCTACAAATTCAGCACGCAGCCAATTCAAGCTCATATCGCCCATCACATCAACCGACATCGAAGTTGCAAGTGCTGGAACTGTTTTACCGCTTGTACCATTAAGCTGAGCATAAGCATACATTTTGCCGCTACCAGCTGTCATATCATAACTGAGTGATAGAACCTTGGAGCCTACTCTTTCAGCCGTTCCATCCACTATCGTTGCAGTACCCTGTACCGCTGGAACATTGGTAGTAAAGTCGATTGGATAGCTTACTTTCTCGAAATCTTCCCATGTTGTAGCTGCTGCTGTTGATAATACAACCACTGCACTAAATCCATCATAACGGGCAATAGCATAACCTGTAGTAACCCCTGCATCAACGGCGTTTACAGTAAGCTTGCCATCTTTCACGGCTCCTTTAAAGCCTACAAACTCCCACTTCAGTGCTGAATCCGGAACATTGATAGTTGTTCCACTCTTCGTTGACGCTGTAACAGGGACAGACACAGTAGTTCCGGCTGTCAGTGGCGCTGTAGCTGTACCTACACTCATACTGGATAGATCATTGCCACCCAGAACTGTAACTGTTGTAGAGGCGCTTGCGGCACCGCTTTTAGCCGTTAAGGTAACGGTACCTGGCTTCACTGCCGTTACTTCACCTGCACTTACCGTTGCGCTTCCACCGCTTGATACCCAAGTAGGATTACCTGCTGCTACATCAATAGGGTTGTAGTACGTGTCATAACCTTTTAAAGAATACGTTGCCTTTTGTCCAACCAGTAGTGTGGAACTTCCGCTAATTTTGATCCCTTTCACTTCACCTTGCGGTGCGTTAGTGTAGACACCAAGCCCGTTAACGATGCTGCGTTGCTCTGTGCCATACTCTGTATTAAAAGTGAGTGTAGTAGAGGTTTCACCGAGGGGCCTGTCCACCATCGTTGTAGAGCCGCCTCCATCGAGATTAAGACCTTTCCAGACTCCAATATTCGTCATAAATGATTGCAGTTCGGTTAGAGACATCCCTGAACTATTGCCATTTTTCTCAGCAGCAATTATATATACATAACGTCCGTCTTGGGAATATCCTAAAGCCGTACGAGCACGATAGCCTCCAATGCTGCTAGTAGAACGAGAGAACGTTGCTGCTTTTCCGTTATTTACTAGAATCGTATGTCCGCCAATCATTGTTTCCAGATTCGCAGGATCTAACGATTGCTGTGTAGTCTTAGATTTCAGGGAATACACACTTGTTACAGGTTGTCCTACCGTCAAATGGGCAGTAACATATCGTGCGGCTAAGCCATGTGCCCGCAAAATATAAGCTCCCTTTGGAACCGCCATAGGAAGTGCAGCATTTTCAGAGATTTGAGTAACTATACCATTCTCAACAAGTACCTCAGTTGGAGTGGTGGAGCTATTTTTAGGACGATCAAGTGCAGTCCATACATCTGTGTAAATATACATAGCATTAGCATGACTATAAGTCGAGCTTCCGCCTTCAGGGCTATAAGCACCTTTATTGATACCTGAGATCTCAAACTGTGCGCCATCTGGCGCGGTTACCATCCCCTCGAAGCTGTACTCGTCAATAATAGGTTTGCGATCTTTTGTCACTGCAAAGGCATACATTCCATCCAATTGTGAAGGGGTAGACACCAGTACTCCACCTGATACTTGTCCACCGATCGGAGCACCCTCTCCACCTGTATTAAAATAATCGCCATTTACTGCGGCCACGGCTCCAGTTTCCTTAGCCATACCACCAGTACTTTGCCGTGTAGTCAGGTTTCCGCCTTTACCAGTCATCACATCTAAAGAAACATATGGATTGTTAAGATCTACTCGAATAACATCCGCTAGACCAGAAGCACTTGCCCCAGAACGTGTAGTAGTATATTTATATTTCATCATAATGGCGCCCGAAGTAATTACTTCTTCTCCCAGCTTACTCACCTTAAAAGGAGCTGTAGCTGCAGCCGCAATTGGTGCAGATCCCTGACCAAAAAGCATCATACCTTCACTGCCGATTACCGGCATAATCCATAACACACCAGCCAATGAAGCAGCAATCCACTTTTTAGTGGAAGATAATCTTATTCCCCGTACAACCTCGCTACTCTTCTTCTCCATGAAAACTTCATTCATTTCAACGTAACTCTCCCATCTCTTTTGTACTCTATCAGTCCATATCAATGTCTGGAAACTGGTTCCTATTTTTCTAGTACTCTTTTAATAGACTGAAAATAAGCCAAAAAGTTGCGAAATTGAGAGATTTCAAGCTTTATAGAGTCAAAACTGTCATAATTAGACGACAAAAAAAGCCCGGCATAATTGCCGGGCTTTACCAATTGTTTGGTTATCTATAAGAGTTGTTTACAAGTAATCAGCCTGTTTCAGCATCCGTTGTAACATCACGGCAGCTTGAGCACGGGTGGCATTGCCTTGGGGCCCAAATTCACTTACTGTCATGCCCAAAATAATCCCTGATTGCACTGCCTTTGCGACGAACTCCGCACTTTGATTCTGAATCTTTGCCTTATCCTTGAATCTTGCAAGTGTTGAGGCAGAAGTACCGCTTAGTGTAATAGGATGATTGGTATATTCCATCGCACGGATCATCATGATCGCCATCTGCTCGCGTGTTATATTATCATTCGGACGGAAAGTACCATCCGTATTCCCTGTAATAATTCCTGCCTTAGCCGCTGCACCAATATAATCTCCTGTTTGTGTGAAAGGCCGCACATCTCGGAAGCGTTGTGCTGTCTCACGATCTCCAAGCAAACCCAGACCCCGACTAAGCATAACAGCAAACTCAGAGCGGGTAATTTTTTTCTCCGGATTAAACGCATTGCCGTAGCTGCTATCGATAATACTCTTAGCGCCAAGCTCAGCTACAATCGCATTACTCCAGTGCTTACTCATATCCGTGAAAGTCCGGAGGGACAAGAAGGTCCCTAGCACCTGATTACCATTGGTTCGAGCACGAATAATCGTATAGCTGCCTACCGTACTGATTTTTGTGGGTAGATAAGCTGCATCGTCATAAGAAGGATCTAATCTGACTACAGATGTCTGCGCACTATTTAACGAGGAAGTAGTACGTACGGTGTATTCTCCTGGTACAGCCAGTGCCTTGGAATTCGAATTACTGCCGCCAACGATCGCCGTCACACGAACATCCATGAGACTAGTAACGGTTCGCATTCCCAACGTTTGCAGCTTTTGCTCAAAAGGTGTAAACGTGCCTGCTGGAACTTTATCCAAGCGAAACACGAGCGAAATATTTTTACTTTCCGAGTTCAGGCTGCTTGCAAGCCCGTTCATATCCATATCATTGAGCCCTACGCTAAATAGGTTATCTCCATGACGAATCATAAACTTAGTATTTTTATTACGATTTACCGCATCGAGCAATGGTTTTAGCGGAACGGATACAAAAGCTGCTTGCTCGGTGGAAGGAACTTCAAAAGCTAATATATCATTGTTCATCTTATTCAGATATTCATAACTTGCAGCTATTCGATCTGCGTTTATAGTATATCTTTTTACGGATTGATTGTATAAAGAACGGTCATCCACAATTTGTGAGGAGTCGCTCTTTATCAGTAGATACTCTTTTCCAAACTCACTCGTTGCAAGTGTTCCCAGATAGGATGGACGACTTCCAGATCCGGTGGTCACGCCGGTTAGATTCTGAACTGATAATGCTGAGAATGAGGATAGTATATTCCCACTCAAATCCTTAATCATACCGTTACCAGACATATAGGATAAGTCGACAGCTTGCCCGGTTTTTACAGCTGAGGATAATGTTATCTTCAGAATATTGCCTGAGATATAGTAGGATTGCACTCCTACGCTGCTGCTATCTGCTCTAACTCCGAACTGATTGGTGAAGAGGGAACCGGATGCCTGCATATTTTTTGCAAAAGTAACTGTTAGCTCGTCACCCGACACGGCCGCTGAATTAATCTCCGGAACAGTGGTTCCGCTATTCTCCGAAATGGATACAGGCTGCAAGTTAATATACGCCGCTCGGTTTCCATTCAAATCGCTCACCCCGGCAGAACCCGGCACATAAGATATGGTCACATTCTGATTCAACGTCAGCGCTTTCTGAAGCGTTAAAGTAACCTGAGTGCCGCTGACCGATACATTAGTTACATAATTAGGCGTGCTGCCCACTAACACAGAGAATTGGCTATTCAGTGGGAGATTGGTTGTAGACAAGCCTTCATTATAATTCAGAATGATTTTAGTGCCGCCTCCGGTTGCACTTTGAAACACTGGCGCAATCGTATCGTTACTGTTACGGATATTGAAATCAGTAAAGTCCGCAATATTTTGTCCATAAGAATTTTGCAAAGGATAAGAACCTGCATAATAGGATACCCGAACATTCTGTCCATTTGATGCTTCACTAGCCAATGTTAAATATACTGTATTACCACTGGAACTGATCGAGTTGACCCCAAGTGAGCTTCCATCTGCAGTCACTGAGAACTGGTTATGAGCGTAATAGGAAACTGATTTTAGTGTATCGTTAAAGTTTAATACTACGGATCTCCCTGTGATTCTCCCATCTTTAGGTGTCGGCATGGAGGACTCGATGGAGTTCGTGATCTGTTTAGAGCTAAAAGTGCTCGCCGCATTTCCGCTTGGATCCTGAATCGTCCGCAGTCCGCCATTATAGCTGACCTTTACAATCTGCCCAACAGCTACTCCTGTACTCAGCACCAGATAAGCGCTGTCTCCCTGAATATAGACGCTTTCAATCGCTCGATTCTCGTCATTCACCGTAACTCCAAAGCTTGAGGTCAACAACGCTATGGATGAATTAAGCGACTCATTATATTTCAGACGAATCGTTCGGTTATTCTCAAGCTGTGCAGATGTGAGCTGTGGAGCAGTTTTGTCCAGAGACAAGGTCTTGAAGCTCCATGAATTCTTACCACTTAATCCTTCATATAGAACGTTGGCATCACTTGCGTCTACAAAAGCCCCTTTAGCGATATCAATGTAATAAGTTGAATCACTATCTAACGCTACAGAAGGTGTGATTATAAATTCTTTAGCTGTAGTGGTACTCCGAGTAACGTTAACCGGCACCTGAGATCCTCCGCTTTTATATAGAGCCACACCATTGACCACTGCACTGTTATAATTCACATCCCGATTAAAAGCGATCGAAAAGGATCTGTTGTTAGCAATAGATTCACTTCGATCAGATGGATTCAAAGCACTTACGCCAAGTCCAGTCAAAGATACCGTTGTGAAGGTCCAAGTGTACGGGCCCGAGGCAGGAAATACATTTCCATCTTGATCATAAAAAGCACCCTGGGGGATCGTAACTGTATATTGTGTGCCGTTTAGCAGAGGTGAGGCTGATGACGCTGGATTCAATGTTATGGTTCTGCTGCTTCCTCCAGTAACGGCTGGGGAGTTCACATCAAGCCATCTCGTTCTGGCATCGTTAGCAGCCCCTGGGGACACCGTAATATAACCTGATGCAGGCATCATAGGACGGTCAAAAGTGAGCTGTAGCGCTCCCGTGGTAGATATACCACCTGCACCGTTAGCCGGTGATGGGGTTACTGGAATTTCAGCTACACCTTTCGTAGAAAAACTCCATACATTCCCACTAGAAATACCAGCAAACGTTCGATTATCAACATCTTTAAAAGCGTAGGCATCTATTAGAACATAATAACTTCCTCCGGCTGCCAAAACTTTCTCCAACGTTAATTTAACTGTGGTAGAGTTTGCATCAGTTTGAACGTTAACTCTAGTGTCATCATCCTTTATTCTGAACTCTTGCACTGTTGTATTATCTGCTGAGGACAAGATTCTAATAGAGCCCCCACCTTTTAACAGCTGCTTATTTAGTGTCAGACTAAGTTCCTTTAAACTCCCGGCATCTACTCTTGCATTACTAGCCGGTGAAAAGTTGCCTGCCGTGATAGCCGTATTACTCTCGGGAGCGGTGGTAAATACCCATGAAGTAAGTCCTGATTCATTACCCTCGTTATCTTTGAACAATCCTTTGGGAATTGTGACCGTGTATGCCTTATTCGGAGTGAATTGTTGGTTTGGCCCTAATTTAAGCTCGTAATCTTTTGAACTACCAATTAAACCATAACTACCAATAGGAATCGTCACAAAAGGTGTACTATCACCCTGACCCGTGATGGTAATTTCTCCAGCCTGTGGGTTTACTTGACGATCAAAGCTTAATTTAAGAGATGACCCGATATTTACATAGGTTGCTCCAGGTGCTGGCGACACACTAATGCCAAATTCCGCTGCAGCATGTACTGCCGATATTCCAATTCCGATAGAAGGATACCCTGCTCCAAGTACCAGTTCTCCCGCTAGAAAAATTGCCGTCCATATTGAAATTTTTCTTTTCATGCCGTGATAGACTCCTCTCAAACCATACTAACGTCTTTATGTATATTCTTATATTTCGGTTAAAGGGCTTACAAAGTTTAGTAGTCTACTTCTCTATGATTAGAATCAATCCTAATTCTGCCCATTACATAAAAATAGCCCGCAGAGCTGACACTAAGTGCCAACTTGCGGGCTTAACGAATTATAAGAACATATAATTAACTACAATCCTGCTTGACCTCTGAGTAATTCCGCTTTATCTACGCGTTCCCAAGGAAGATCAACATCAGTCCGTCCAAAATGGCCGTATGCTGCAGTCTGTCTATAAATTGGTTTACGTAAATCAAGCATGGAGATAATACCCGCAGGGCGAAGATCAAAGTTGTTGCTGATCAGTTGAACCATCTTTTCCTCACTGATTTTACCTGTTCCGTATGTATCCACATTAATCGAGACAGGAGTAGCCACACCAATGGCATAAGCAAGCTGGATCTCACATTTATCAGCTAGACCCGCAGCTACAAGATTCTTCGCCACATAACGAGCAGCATAAGCCGCAGAACGGTCCACTTTAGTTGGATCCTTACCAGAGAATGCGCCGCCGCCGTGACGAGCGTATCCGCCATACGTATCAACGATAATCTTCCGTCCAGTCAGACCGGCATCCCCTTGAGGACCACCAATCACAAATCGTCCTGTTGGGTTAATAAAATATTTAGTTTCAGTATCAAGCAGTTCCGCAGGAACAACCGGCATAATTACATGCTCTTTAATATCTGCTTGAATTTGTTCAAGAGAAATTTCTTCCGCATGCTGTGTAGATACTACGATAGCATCCACGCGCACAGGCTTCTCATCTTGATACTCGATCGTAACTTGTGTCTTCCCGTCAGGACGCAAATATTCCAAAGTTCCGTTCTTACGAACTTCAGATAAGCGACGAGCAATACGGTGAGACAATGCGATCGGTAACGGCATCAGTTCAGGTGTCTCATTCGTAGCAAAACCGAACATTAAGCCTTGATCACCCGCACCAATATTTGCCGTTTCTTCAGCCAATTGTGCTGGATCACGGTGCTCGAGAGCAGAGTTTACACCTTGAGCAATATCAGCTGACTGCTCGTTAAGTGAGCTCAATACTGCACAAGTATTATAATCGAAACCATATTTTGCACGAGTGTAGCCAATTTCTTTAATGGTATTGCGTACGATGGCAGGAATATCTACATACTCAGATTTAGTACTGATTTCCCCGATCACCAAAACAAGACCAGTTGCTACTGCTACTTCGCAGGCTACACGTGCATTTGGATCATTAGCTAAAAACGCATCCAATACCGCATCGGAAATCTGGTCACAGATTTTATCCGGATGCCCTTCCGTCACGGACTCAGAAGTAAACAAATGACGCCCTTTAATAGACAAGTATAACAACCTCCCTTATGGTTAGTCTGACACTGTATAAGGAGTTCCTTAATAATCACAGGCCAAATTAATAAAAAAATATAAAACAAAGAAACTCAGGGGCCTGTTCTTTTTATGAAGGATGATTGCAGTATTTCATGTTTATATTCACTAAACTCTTCAAAAAAATGAACCTTTCCCATATGGAAAAGGTCTAAGGCTTTCCTCAAAAGTCATATTATCTTATTTGGGAGGTGGTGTCAATTACTCCGAAGCCCCTCCATCACAGTATAAATATTGATTCCACGGTATTAAAAAGAAATATCAGATAGGATTAATAAGAATTCTTTCACCCCTGATATTATTAAAGAAGAGACTGTTCTGCTTGCTTAATGAGTCTCTTCGTGATTTCTCCGCCAACAGAGCCATTATCTCTTGAGCTAAGATGTCCAAGATACTGGCTACGGCCAGAACCACTACCTCCTATTGCTCCTAATTCAGAAGCAAACTCCGTGTCTGCTCCGCCTCCATAATGCGCTCCATATAAACCAAATTCAGCTGCAATTTCATATTGCATTTGCTTCAGCATTGCCCGACTTTCCGGTACCACTGTACGATTGTTACGTGCCATGTTACAGCACCTCCTGTGAATTTGTAAGATTACAGGAATATTGTGCGTACAACATCTACTCTTCAATCGCGCCAATGATTTGTAACTTTGGAAATCAGTTTGAAGGTATGATTAAGTACTTTTACGGGCATTATGAATATATATTATTACAAATTATTTTAGTGTATATCCACCACGAACCATGACAACAAGCCCAAGAGTTTGTCCTGATTGCACAGTAATACCACGACCATCACGAGGGAAAGATAATAAATGGTTAGTCGGCGCAGCTACTCCATTGGCAAGATCTTTACCATCCGTTAAATCAGCAACACCATTTGCATCCTGAGAGTAGATAACCGCTTTACCCGCACGAACGATAAATTCAGCGCCTGCGGAAGCAATTAAGGTTTGTCCTGGTTTTACATCGACAATTACGGATTCATTACTGCTAGTAGTCGGGTTTGTTGTAGCTGTTGGAGCTGAGCTTGGACTCGGAGTAGCTGTAGCTACTGGAGCTGTACCTGTACCACCTGTAAGTGCTTTCTGAATTTGCTGATCAACATAGCTTTTGGTAACCACAGGGTCATCTGCTGTTCCAGGCTGTGAACCCACACCTGCACCTTCAGCAGTAACATTCAACAGTGATCCAGCCCATACACCACCAGCCAGCAATACAGCTGCTGTTGATACTTTCCATACCGATTTCAATGAAGTTCCTCCTCTTATGGGGGTAAAAACCTATAAAAAAAGAATAGCCTCCGAAGAGGCTATTCTGTGCTTCGGTAATCGGAGATTACTTAGCGGAGATTTCTGTTTCACCTTTGATAACGTTGTAATCAGTATCAATAAGTTTAGCGTCTTTAATGACTTTAACTACGATTCTGTTAACATCATTACTATTAAGGTCAAGTACTTCGTTTGTTGTTACTTTGTTGTCGATGGCATGTTTTTTGAACTTAACAGACCATTTGCCTTTGTCAGAACCATACTCAATCTTAGTGATTGAAACGATATCGTTTTGATCAACAGCGGTTGTATCGGAGTTGATGAAGAATTTCAGGTCTCTCAACATATCAACTTGAGTAGTCTTCTCGTTCAGATCCTTAGTGAATCCGAGGATCAGTTCAGTAGAACTACCGCTGGATACTACAGCAGAAGTGAAGACTGGAGCAATTCTGCTAGTCAACTTACCTGTTTTCTTAGAAGCGGAACCATCAATTGGGTTGCCCGCTACATCAGTAACACCATTAACTACGAATTCATAGTTATCAGTCTTCTCAACACTGGAGCTTGGAATGTGTACATATGCACGAGCATAAGTTGGGTTAGTTGCACTTTCAATCTTCGCACCACTAGCATTTAAAGTATCGATAGTTACGAAAGATCCTGCAGGTAGACCTTTGTTACCTAATGTGTAACTATTGATATCTTGCATAGAAGCACTATTCAAGCCACCTGCATCATACAGATTGACTTCGATTGTGATATCGCCATAAGTTGATGTTCCTACAGTCAGTTGGCTATCTTTGAACACGATGCCACTGTTATCAGCATTGAAGCTGTACAATGCTGGTACAGTAGTATCATTCGAAGCACTACCGATAGAAACAGTCAATACAGTTGCAGTGGACTCATTACCCGAGAAGGACTTATCTTTGAATAGTCCTTGTGGCAAACGTACAGAGTACGATCCAGCAGGAACATTCACGCCAGTCAATGTAAATGTTTTGCCGCTTCCCACTACGCTACTAGCGCTGTGTGTCAATTTAGTGGAATTACCATTTTTATCGTTGATCAGGTATACATCACCTTTACCATTATAAACGACATCTTCGGAGAATTTAAGAACAAGACCTTTATTAGTTGCAGTAGTTGTGTAAGTTGCAGTAGTTACTGTAGGAGCTACTGTATCCTTAGTAAAGGTGATATCTTTTTTAGTTTCAGTTCCTAGGATGTTACCCAGAGTATCCTTCACTGTTGCTCCGAAAAGAACTGATCCAGTAAATGTACCAGAGCTAGGGAAGCTGCTCAAAGGAGTTTCCAAAGTGAACTTCTTACCATTGTCAGAAGTAACTACACGGAAAGTACCTTGGCTTTCACCTACAGCGTTAAGCAAACGAACATTACCTACTAGGGAAGCACGCTCAACGGTTTTATCGAATTCAACTTCGACAAATTTGTCGCTGATAGCTGTTACGCTCTTAATTACTGGAGCAGCTACATCAGACACTACAGTAACTGTAGTTTTGATTGGGTTAGGGTTAGCTACATTACCAGCATAGTCAGTAACGTTTGTAAGCGATACGTCATAAGTCTTACCGCTTTCCAAAGTATCTGCAGTCAATTTGAACTCAGTGTAAGTGTCATTTTGAACAGATACAGAAGCACTCTTACCATTTACGTAAGCAATAATACCAGTTGTTTTAACCGGCTCGCTGAATTTAACATAAACATCTTTAGTTGTTGCTTTAGCAGTGGAGCTAACAGATGCAACAGTTGGTGCAACTGTATCAGCTACAGTCAACAACGAAGTGAATGCAGGAACCTTTTCACCAGCAGTAGTAGCCACAGCGTCACTTACAACAACTGTGTAGTTACCTTTAAGTGCTTTAACGCCCGGCAAAGTAATTACAGCTTCAGTGTTGTCTGCATTGAAAGAAACATTTGCATTAGCAACTTCATCTTCTTTGTTGCCAACCTTAGTTACTTTTACAACGCCATCGATAACTTTACTGGACTCAGCCAAAGTATCAGTATCGATCGAACGGTTGAATTTAACTACAACTTGCTTAGCATTTGGAGCTTCTACAGAAACAACCTTAGGAGCTGCCAAAGTTACTTTAGTAGTGTAGTCGTGATCGTTGTGCTTGAAGTTAATTGTAGTTTCAACGCCTGCTACAAGAGCAGTAGTCAATTCAACAGTTGTAGTAGTTTTGTCAGAGAAAGTAACAACTACTTTAGTTGGGCTTACTGCTTCAGCAGAAGCTACAGTAGGAGCTGCTGTCAGTTGATCAACTGCATAAGCTGTTTCAACTACCAAAGAACGGCTAGCGTTAGCTTTGAAGTTAGTGTCTTTAGCAATCAGACCAGCATTGATTACTGCTTGAGCATAACCTTTAGCCCATGCAGATGCAGTGTTGTCAGTTGTAGCTGGTGTTTCAAGTTTCAAAGCGCGGAACAATACAGCCGCTACTTCTTCAACTGTTACTTTACCATTGTAGTCGAAGATACCTTTAACAGTATCTTTACCTTGCATCAAGTTAGCTGCAGTAACAGCTTCGATGTAAGGAACTGCCCAGTTCTTAGCGTTGTAACCTTTGTCTTTGTAAGACAATTTGTTAGTTACTTCAGTAAGATCGAACAATTTAGTAACGATCTTCGCGAATTCAGCGCGAGTAAGATCTTTTTCAAGGTGAGCTTGACCATCTGGGTACCCATTGAGAATACCTTTTGCTGCCAAAGCGTCAAATTTTTGTTGCGGGGTTGTTGCTGCGTCACCAAACGCTACAGAGGCAAACATCGAGAATGCCATTGCTGTAGATAATGCTACGGATAAAATTTTCTTCATAACCTTTTTTTCTCCTCCTTGGACGTTCATAAACTGAGATTTTTCTTTAGTTGAGTAGCTCGTGTCACTCATTAGCCGATGCACCCCCTTTCCAGAGTTGAGCAAATTAAGTATAAATAATGTCTGTGACGGGTATCACAGAAACTGGTAAACAATGATCAGGACATGACAATACTAGATTCCTAATTATACCTAAGTATTATACAATGTGCCTCAAGTCACGTAAAGCTAATTTTTCCATTTTGTAAAATTCGCTTTACCACCGGTTAATTTCAACTGCCTGTGTAAATGACTCTACACCTTAAACGCAGAAGATTTGGAAAAGTTGCGGTTTCTCAAAAAAATCTTTTCTTTTTTTGTTTCCCGGTACAATCCCAATAGAAGATACATATGTATGTTCTACTAACTATTGTTAATCATGGGTTGCCACGGAAAATAGTATACCATAGTCGTTTTCTAAACGTCATTATGCAATATTTACTAAGTATCATTAACACTAGTGCCATTTATTTAAACATTCCTACAAATTTTGAGTATGCAGAAGAGGATCTCCTTGATTTCTCAAATCACCGTACGGCGATTATATGAGGTTCTCCTTTTGAGACTCGCCCCAGTTCTAAAGCTGTAACCTAGAAAATTTTTCTTCTAGGTTCCGATCTAACTCGCTCATTCTTCGTTAGCCTTCTGTTTCATTCTTGCATCGATGATTCTTAAGCTAATGAATACTACTTACCTTCACCTCGCGAAGCTTCCCATACAGATAACATCCATGCAGAACGCAACAAAAAAGCGCCGTTGCCGGCGCTTGCTTCTATTACAGTAGGGTCTAACGAATCTTCATAGATAACTGGATCAATTCCTGACGCTTTTCAGGACTTGAGTTTACATTGTCATACATTGCATCAATAGCTGCACGATTCTCTCGGTAGCTCTTCTCATGTTTGATTGTAGTATGAGACCATTCGATCAGGGCATTCTCAGCCACAACAAGCTCGTTGTATGAATCATGGAATCCTGTAGCCTGCACAAGCTCCTCCATGACCTCTTGTGTAATTTCCTGTAGTGCCCGTTTAGCCGCAATTTCCTTTTCTAACACTTTTGCTCTATTCTCAAACATATTCTTGGCTTTCATGTAATCCAACTGTGCTTTTGCTAAAATCGGTTTCATGGTTGGCTTTCACCTTTCAGAAAATAATATTTTCTACGTTATTGTATCGTAAATCGGCGCAGATTACAAAGATGTCTAAATGGTAATTTAAGCTGTATACATCCACGTGCTCTTCAAAACTTTGCATTTTTCTTTTTTCATTATACCCAAATGGTAATCAGATATAAAGTATACCGAATATATAGTGGCTGATAAATGAACAAACAGAGGGCGACTAAACAGCCCTCTGTAATAAAATCATACAATATGAAGCTTTCCCTCTAGCTCAGGTTTTTAGGGAATATTGTAGTACTCTTTTTCAATAGCTCAACAGCAATTTTTCCAGCTTCAGCTCTGGTCATGTTGGACTTAGGATTAAAGTTATATGAAGGTTTCTTCTGTCCTGGAGTGTTCACTTCAGTTCCATTCATGATTTTGGCTTTCGATACTGCTTGGACAGCAGACAATGCATAGGATTCTATCTTACCGGAATCCATGAACGACTTGGCGACATTGTCTTTTAATTTCTGATCATTCACTGCCAGCTTCAGTTTAAGTGCTCTGGCGATCATTACAGCTGCTTGTTCCCTGGTAATCGACTGATCTGGTCCGAATACACCATCAGAGAGTCCAGTAACGATACCTGCTCTTGCCGCTGTCTCAATATGGGCATAGTCCCAAGTAATTGAGCTTGCTCCGGGTACAAGATCCGCATATGTCTTCTTATCATCATAATTAAGCGGAAGGTTCAATCCTTTAACAAGAAGTGTTGCGAACTCTCCTCTTGTCGTCTGATCATCTGTTCCGAATTGCTCAAACCGAAGATTATTCATAATTCCTTTAGAGTACAAAGCATTCAAAATATTTCTGGCCCAAGCATGATTCGTAACATCGTTGTATCCTCGGCTCATCTTCATAACGGTATAGTATCCAAATTCATCAAACGGAACGGTGATTGTGTGTTTATTGGTATCTACAGTACCTCCAATATTTTCCCATTCCCGTTTATCATTATATTTGAATACAGTAACTTGGGTACCTGCCTCCACTACTACATTAGAGTCAAACGAAAGGGTCAGTGTACCGCGTTTGGATGGTGTAATTCTGCGTTCAGCGGGAATCTGGGGATCACCAAACAAACCATCTACAGAATATGGAGCTAATCCGTTTGTAGCAGGAATGTATCCTGCAGTTGAGACTGTGCCCAACTCCCCTAACCCACCACTAATCCAGTACATTTCCGAAATGCGTCCAAAGTTATTCGTCTCATAATCGGAGCTAAAACGAAGTGTAAACTCATCAGGAATCTTCCATGTAGGAATACCGCTATCCTCAAACGTCTCAGGGAAACCAATAACATTTCCATAATCATTACGGCGTTCTACTACACCTGTCTTCGGCTCTGCAATCCCAAAACGCAGCTTCGTGTCAGGATAATATTTCGTGAGGTTCCGTCTATCTGTACTTTGCATTACCGTTCCTTTAGGGAAGTTTAATTCTAATGCCTTGTTAAATACGCTGTATTTATCCGCTACCTTAGGTGCCATGTACTGCGAATCGACACCTACAGTCCCCGTATAGAATACGGAAATGGTATCTGTCGTGGTTGCTCCTCCGCGAACAATCGAAATCTTAATAGGATTGGCTTTGTCTTGTTTTAAGCCCACATAATCTAATACAAATCTATTAGCCCCTAAGTCAGTACGTCTAACCGCACGTTCTTTATCTACGATAACATCTGTAGCTCCTTCAGCCTCAATATCGAAGTGAATGAAGTTTTTGTTCACAACATATTGAGTCCCTACAGAAGGCTGAGGTGAAAGAAGGCGATACGCACTTACTTCTCTAACAATTTCTAGCTTCCGACTAGTCTTGGCTCCTGTGCTGTTAATCAGTTCAAGTGTGTATATATACGTTCCTGGTGCATCATTAGTGAGATCTTGGATTCGCATAATAAAGTCCTTTTGATTTCCTGCAAAGCTATAAGTGTATTCACCACCTGGAGGAAAAGTAGGAGTCTCAGACGATTGTGAATTTGTAGGAATATCAATAGAAACAATATTTTTAGTTCCCAAATTCAAATTGAGCTTAACCGCTCCACTTCCTCGAAGTACTAAATCATACGTCTTCAGACTTGTTGTATATACATTATCTTTATAAATGAAATCTGGTGTTAAATTAAAAAGTTTGGCAAGTCCTGGATCGGTTGATGGAAAATCTCGAGCCGGAAAGTCCGGTCTTCCTGTACCAACAGCAGGTTGGAACTTACTAATCGTTGACACATTCTCATCAATAATATATATACGCAATTCCTTGCGCACTTCTCTTGTCTGTCCTTTGTCATCAATACCTGTTGCAGTAAAAATGATTTTGTTCTCTCCATATACCAACGGACCTGCTGTAGCGTTAACCGCTAGTGGAACTTCAAAATTACCTGTTTGTTTGTCCACCCAAGCATCGGTGCTTGATTTAACTTTTAGTCCATTAACATACATTTCGGCTACAAAAAAAGCACTTTTTAGATTTTGGAAATCAATGTACTGCCCTTTAACTGTGAGTGTTTTGTTTGCGCTTGAATCAATAGTATAAGTCTCTCCATCAGTGAGGTTAGCGACATAGATGTAGTTCTTTGATGCAAAGGAAATATTAACATCTTTATTTGCTGTAGAACCATCGAAATTAAAGCGGACCGTCTGATTACCATTTTGAAAATCCTTTATTTTGTATATATAATCAGTATCTGATATCGTCCTAACCCACTCAGGAACTAAATTCTTAGTGGATAAAGGTAAGTAACTAGCAAGTAACGTAGTAGTATTAGGTTTGCTGTTAGTTTTGACCCGAATATAAAACTCACTGGAGTTCACCTTTGCTCCATTTAACGATACACCTGGTGGAATAGTAGCATTAGGATCTGAGAAATCAGATCCTTCTAAAAGTCTCATATCTGTGATAACTGTTTTTCCCTGCATATATTGAAAATCCACGGAACGATTTATTGTTTTAGTCCCATAAGCGACCGAAAGAGCGTGAACTTGATCTACTAAAATATTGGCTGCCGTGTCTTTCACCATAGTGAGTGGAATGCTGAATGTAACTAGACGATATGAAGGCGAATCTTTCTTCGGAGAAGGGACCAAAATTTCAGACCCAGTAGTTAAAGACAATTTACCACTAGAATCAATAGTCATCCCACTTCCATAAGAAGGGGTAACAACCGCATTATCAAGCTTTACAATTGCAGAACCAGCAAATGGAATCCCGGCATTGTCCGGAACCATCATTTGAACAAATACTTTGGCGGTATCCGCTTTCTCCGTAAATATCGGCTGATCTTTGCCAAGCAGATCCTGTACATAATTAGACGAATCCCCTAAGTATAATTTAACAATGGGATTCTTCTCATCAAAATAAAATATCGTATATTGAAAGGACAGCGTATCAGAGCCGTTCATTACGACTAACTTCAGCTCATTCACACCTGGTTTAAGTTGCATCCGCTGTGAGAAGAAGGTTCCGTCCTGCAATAGAGAGGTAGCTGATGCGCCCTCACCGTTAATGGAAACAGTAACCTTTGTTGCATTTTGTGCTTTACCTTCCAAAGTGATTTCTGAGTTCGCTACTACAAGCTGCGCACCTTCGTTCAGGTCAAGCTTATCTGAACCGCCTAATACTTGAAGCTTCTCAACATAAGGTACCTTATCAAAAAGAACATAAAAAGCCTCAGAACGATCGTTACTTCCCTGTGACCCGGTCAACGTAATCCGATTAATTCCCGGATACAGAGTCAAATTCGCGGTAAACCGGTTATCCGGGCTATCAACATCCAACTGAACAACACCTGGCATCACATGTGTAGGGTCTTCAACCCACTTTCCAGCTTGCTGATCCCAGCTCAATAGTTGTACATTTGCTCCCAGTGTAGAGCTGGTTACCTTTGTATAGGTTCCTGAAACCTTCAAGCTCGCATCGGTTACTTGCAATACATTAGTTCTGGAGATTTGAGTAGTTGTAGTTGTTGACGGTAATAGTGTCAGATCAACTGTATTTCGTAAAACTTTATTATCTGGTGTAAAATAACTGGTGGGCTTATCTGCCGCCTCTGCGGTGTTCATGAGTCCAGTGGGGACTAAAGTTACTACCAAAGCAAACAGTAGCGACCATATAAATGTCTTTCTCATGCGCTGCATGTCATTAATCTCTCCCTTTTGTTGACGTTAACTATTTTATCGGTACATAAGATGATAATTTGAAGGAATACTGCTTAATAATTTTATAGAAAAAACATTTTTCAGCTAATTTTAAGAACGTAAAAGCCCATCCTGTAACAGGATAGGCTTTTACGTAATGAGAACTAGTTGTTTCTATAATTATTATAAAGTGCAGCTTACAGCTTAGATCCGCGTTCCTGACTCACTTTCATGCGCATTCTTAAAAAGAAATTAATTACTGGACGCTTAGTCTTACCAATCAAACCAGTAATTTCAGCACCTATCTGCAGGAAGAATAGCATGATGCAGATGACTACGAACGTAACCCAGTTCGCTTCATATAGAGCTGCGGATGATTGAATGACAGCTAGAATACCGAAAAACGCAGCAATACCATAAATAATGAGTACAGTCTGGCGGTGGCTAAAGCCAAGCTCGCGTAGACAGTGATGCAAGTGACCTTTATCTGGTGCGAAGATTGGTTTCTTCTGCAGCTTACGGCGCACGATCGCAAAGAACGTGTCCGACAATGGTACACCGATAATAAGCAAAGGTGTAATAAACGAAACCACTGCAATCTGTTTAAATCCTAGCAAAGCAAGTAATGCCAAGCAAAAGCCTAAGAACAGCGAACCCGTATCACCCATGAAAATCTTAGCAGGATGGAAGTTAAAGAACAGGAATCCGATGATGCTACCCAGAAGCAACAGACACAGCATTGCCACCATGGTGTTTCCCATCACGAAAGCCATTGCCGCAATCGTAGCAATTGCAATTCCTGATACACCAGCCGCAAGCCCGTCCAGCCCGTCGATCAGATTAACGGCATTGGTGACACCGACAATCCAGAAAATCGTTAGCGGGATAGCAATCCAGCTCTCCAGTGAGGAATACGTATTGTTAAATGGAATATTCACAAAATCTACAGTAATACCAAAGCCGAAAACAACGATACAGGCTGCGATAATTTGGCCCAGTAGCTTCACTTTTGCTGATAATTCGAATCGGTCATCGAGTGCCCCGATAAGTACAATCAGTCCGCCACCACACAGCAGCGCTTTGATGAAGTTGACCTCCCGCGGAGTGAACTCGTATGGAATAATCGGCAATACGGCAAGCAGGCCTAACACAAACGCTAGAAAAATAGCTAATCCGCCAAGGCGGGGCATAATTTTCGTGTGCACTTTACGAGCATTCGGCACATCTGTTGCACCAATCTTAATGGCGAATTTCTTCACCAAAGGTGTGAGGCCAAGTGCGAGTCCCATGCATACGATAAATCCAGCGATGTATATGATTAACATTTGATCAGTCGACCCCCATTTCTCTACCGCATTGAATTATACGCTGTTACAAAAACAAATTCCAATCCTTTATTTAGGCTATTTATCTCATTTTCTAGGTGAATATCGGCATTTTGCTAGACTTTTGTTACTTTATCTTTCTCACGCACCACTTTTAATGCGAATTTCGGCAGTGCAAGCATTCGTTTGTACCGTGTAGGTTCTTTTAGGAGACGGTACAACCATTCAATTCTCATTTTTTGGAAGGCTATTGGCGCTCTTTTGCTCTTCCCAGAGATCACGTCAAAGCTGCCGCCGACCCCCATCATGATCGGAACGCCCAGTTTGGACTTATATTTAGCAATCCAAGGTTCCTGACTATCTGCACCTCTGGCAACAAATAATAAGTCAGGATTAGCTTTAACAATTCCAGCAACAATTTCTTCATCTGCATCCGGGCCAAAATAACCGTCGTGATATCCTGCAATGATAACACCCGGATATTGCAATTGTAACCTTTCAGCGGTTTCCCGAATCACTTCAGGCGTAGAACCTAGGAGATATACCTTCCAACTATATCTTTCACCCTGCCGCATCAATTCATGTAACAGATCATAACCTGCTACCCGTTCTGATACCGGCTCATTACAATAATTAGCAGCCCATACAACGCCTGTCCCATCGGGGACAACCAATTCAGCCGATTTCATAATATCCATATAAGCTGGATCTTCCAGTGCAGCCATAACCATAATTGGATTAGCTGTAATCACTTGATGCGGGATACGGGTATGAACAGCCTCCGTCAAATAGGCAACTGTTGCTGCCATATCAACTTTCGAGACTCTAATTCCAAAAATAGGAACTGTAGGTACCGCGCTTTCTGCTTTCACTTTAGATCATCCTTTATGGTGAAAATATTCTACGATTTGCCGAGCTGGTGCCTCTGCTTCTTGAATCAACTTGGAAATGACATCTTCCCGTGCCACTCTCCATTCCTGCCCTGTATTCAAAAGATGGACAGTCTCGGCAGCAACATGTTCAGCATCAAGTGTGTTCGTTGCTCCAACAGGGTGGCACTGAATTCTGTCCAGAAAATGATCGATCTTCGGATCATAAGAAATACCAATCAGTGGAACACGTCTTCCAGCTGCGTAGATCAAGCTATGAAGTCGCATACCAATCAGAACATCGCATTGTCCCACTTCCCGTAGCATATGCTGCGGGTGAATGGCATCCTCACAAATACTGACCTGCCCACCATGCTCGGTTATACTTCCCTTCAGCTTATCCATCAGATAACGTGAAGCCTCATTGTCCGAAGGGGTGTGAAAAGGGAGGAATCGCAAATGTAACGGAACCTCACGGTTGGCCTTAATCAAGCCTTGTGCAAGAGCCTCCAGTTCTCTGCGGTCTTGCTCCCAAAAACGTACCGATATCCCAATCAACGGAAGTGAATCAGATAATTCTGAAGATTGTGTAGTAGCATCCGTGTCCTCTGGCAAAGACAAGCCCATAACCGGGTCGGGAACAACCTCTATCTTTTTCTGTTCCAGTCCCATAGATAGGAGAAGCTCGCGGGATTGTTCATCCCGCACAGATATATAAGTACATTTACGAAACACGGATTTGATTAAAGGGTGAAAAAGCTTGCGATTCACTGGCCCGATACCTTGAGCATAGATAAAGGTTGGTCTCCCCATCCACTGCGCAAGCTTGATAATACCTAAATAGTAAGGAATACTCTTGCTACCTGTGACATCCTGCAGCAAGCTGCCCCCACCGCTGATCAGACCAGCGCTCTCATAAATCGCTTGACGGACTTCAACAAGCTTCATCCGGTGCACGGATTTCACTCCGTATGTGGCGCTCGTCCACTCAGGATCAATGGACAGCACTATAGGCTCAATGGATATACCCAAAGCTTGAGACTGTTTCTGCAGTGCAATTAGAATAGACTGCAACACCGCCTCATCTCCACTGTTACGGAAACCATAGTAACCAGAGATAACTATCTTTTTAGGAGTGGCGACCATCGTTTCCAACACCCTTCTGCAATCTGCCATACGATTACGGCAATTATACCAATGATCAGTCCGAGTCCAAGACCGAGCAATCCACGAACCAGCGAGATCAGAACAGGTGAATGAATATGCGCAAAGGTATCCACCATGGAGAGCTGACCAATTACGGCAATGATCATGATAAATGCTGCATTCCGATATCTAAAGGCCAGGAATGCACCAAGAATTAATAACGGATGTGCGAGCAAAAACTCTTTATTACGCGGCCGGACACCAACCGTATTCTCTAGGAATGTACGGAAGGCCATTTCTAGAGGTGTTACGTTACCACCATTTCCAGTACGGCTTAAATAATACATACCTACGACCCCAAGAACCATAGCGGCAAGAACCATAGCTAATGTGATTGGTGTACGCAGCAGCTTACCTGTCTTGTTAAAGACAAACTCTCCACGATAGAGGAGTACATAAAGTGCTACAAGGCCGATAGGCGCCATATGGAGCAGACTAACACCACGGAACTGGTCCAGCACGAGACTGTAGGTTATGTTGTTGAGCAGTGCGATCACGAATGGCACAGCGCTCAAAGAAATTAATGAAGTCTTCAAATAAAGCACCAGACTATGCGTAAACCGACGTTGCGGGCTCATAGCCTTATAGGTAAGGGTATTGCTCCGTAGAGGAGGTCCCATTTCATTGACCTTACGAATGGCAAGTACAACTGCCAGAGTTGGTGCACTTATCGCAGCCGCTAGCGCCAGTGCCTGCTCAAACAGCTCTGGTTTCAAGACCAGCAGGCCTGCACTTCCCAGTAATCCTAGCACCCACGCCGGGATCGTAAGCCAAGGAATAAAGTAAGAAATCAGCAGCGCTACTAAAGAGACTGCGCCAACTACCGCAACTAACTTGAAGTAACGCTGATAAGACGAATCTACAACCTCAAAAGCCGTAGCTTGTCCTAACTTAAACCCATTGTCTTTGATCTGCTCAACGGCACCACCAGGATCACTCAGACTCGTGACAAGGTTGTCTAGCGTATCTGTAATCTGTGCCTTAGCTGTATTCCGTGAAGGAATCGTATTTAAATAAATCATGCGGATATTGCGATCCTTTGTTGCCAGCGCAAAACGATCTGAGATCACTTTTGGATCTAAGGCAGAGTCCCCTTCGCTAAGGGAGTATAACCGTGTTACGTTATAGTCCAGCAAATAAGCAAGCTTGTTAAAGCCCTTCTGCTGCTTCTTAATATTTTCAATTGCTGCAATTCCGATTCCACGTTCCTTAAGGAGATTTGCAAAGTCAGTGATACTAGCCGTATCGGCATCATCATTAAACCCTTTAACGGACTCTCCCTCGAATAGGATTCGTTTTACACCCAATTCTTCATAACGATCTAACAGCTTCTTAACTGTTGCTTTATTATAAGTCAAAGAATCCACAAGACGCGGTACAATGGTGAACCCTTTGTCATGCAGCATCTCCAGTGTAAATGGATCCGGCTGAAGTGGCTTCAGTGTAGCATCTTCTATTGGAGTCTCAATAATAAGACCTTGTTGTCCGCGGAAACTCCATTCCTTCGAAGTAATCCCAAGATTACCGAATGCCTCTTTAATGACAGGCGCCAGGGCCTGGTAGTAATCAGGATTAGTAAAAAGAACATAAGTATAGTTCTCATTCACCGGAATGATTGTATCCGTAAGATTAGCGATATCAGCCGCACCCCACATCATTAGACGACGCGCCTTCCGATAATCTTCCAGCGTGCTTTCGTAAATCGCCATACTCTGAACACCAGCATCTTTTAGACGATCTAACTGTTCGGAAATATAATCCTGCGGATTTGCACGATAGCTTGCTACTTCAACTAAATCACGGTAATCAAATACAAATTCCACTGTCTTGGAAGACTTCTCCGTCTGCAGACGGTCATAGACAACTGGCAAGGCAGCTAAAACGCCAACCACAACTATGATCCACAGCCACTTTCGGGAAGAAATATTCCAACGTTGCCATTTTTGCTGCACCAAAAGTACCTCCTCTTTCACTTCAAAACTCTTTTTACAAAAGTAGAAACGGATCGTCATCCTTTTAGAGACGGTACCCGTTTCTACGTAAAAAATATAATTTCACAATATAGAGCGCAATCTATATTCTTATTTTATTGTTCCCCGTCAACACGAGCCATAACCTGCTTGGATAGTGTAGTTACCTTATCCTTAGCATTCTGCAAGGATTCACCCACAACCGCAAAATAAACTTTAATCTTTGGTTCGGTACCGGAAGGACGCAGGCAGAACCATGAACCGTCAGCCAACAAATACTTTAGTACATTTTCCTTCGGCAGACCATTCAAACCTAGCGAATAATCCAGCACCTCTGTAACGGTAGATCCCGCAATTTCTTGTGGTGCATTCGTACGCCAATCATTCATGATACCTTGAATTTGCGCAACGCCATCCTTACCCTTCAATGTACGGGACTCCAGGCTTTCCAAGAAGTATCCGAACTGCTCATACAATTCCTGAAGAACATCATATAATGTTTTGCCTTGAGCTTTGTAATAAGCACCTGCTTCAGCGATCAACATAGCCGCAAGAACGGCGTCCTTATCACGAGCATAGTTACCTGCAAGATAACCATAGCTTTCTTCATAACCGAAAAGATATGTGTAATCTCCGGATTGTTCAAATTGAGTCATTTTTTCCCCAATATATTTGAAGCCCGTTAGCGTATTAAATACAGTTGCACCATAATGAGAGGCTACAGCTGCCCCCATCTCGCTCGTCACGATAGTCTTCACTACTGCACCATTGCTAGGCAACTTACCTTGTTCCTGTAAACGGCTCAAATAATAATGAATCATCAAAGCTCCAGATTGATTGCCCGACAAAACAACAAATTTACCTTCATTGTCACGAACCACTGCCCCCATACGGTCTGCATCGGGATCCGTGCCAATTAAGAGGTCTGCATTCAACTCTTCGCCCAGCTTCATAGCCAGTGTAAAGGCTTCGCGTTCTTCTGGGTTCGGTGATTTTACAGTGGAAAATTCGGAATCTGGTTGTTCTTGCTCAGGTACAACATGCACCTGTGTGAAACCTATTTTCTCAAGCACATGGCGGACTGGCAGGTTACCAGTACCATGTAGCGGAGTGTATACGATTTTGAAGTCTTTTCCAAGCGTAGAGGCGATCTCTTCACTTGCAAGACTAACCGCAGCGACAGTATCGGTAAACGCTTCGTCATCCTTCTCACCAAGCCAGTGCAGCAGACCTTGACGCTCCGCTTCTTCTTGGGAAATCCGCTTCACACCATCAAAAGTGTCAACCCCTAATATGTAAGAAATGACCTTTTCGGCTTCGTCAGGGACAAGCTGTCCACCTTCAGAATTATAAACCTTATACCCGTTATATTCAGGCGGATTATGACTTGCAGTAATAACAATACCGCCCGTTGCCTTCAAATGGCGCACGCTGAACGACAATTGGGGTGTTGAGCGCAGAGAAGTAAATAAATGAGCCTCAATGCCATTAGCAGCCAATACAAGAGCAGCCTCAAGTGTGAATTCAGGCGAGAAACGACGGGAGTCATGAGCGATAACAACAGAAGGTCTTTCCTCTCCAGTATGCGTCTCCAGAATATATTTAGCGAAACCTTGTGTAGCTCTACCTACCGTATAACGATTGATACGATTACTACCTGCACCAATTACACCGCGTAGACCACCTGTACCGAATTCTAGATCTCTATAAAATCGTTCCTCGAGCTCCTGTGGCTCGTTCTCCAGAGCGCGCAGCTCCGCCTTCGTAGACTCATCAACAGATGCGTTCTCCAGCCAGCGAGATAAGGTTTCTGCCGCTTTTGGGCTTAATTGAGTCATTTAGAATCTCTCCTTCTCCATGTATAATATATATTCGCTAATTAATATTAGCTGAGCGCAAACATAATTTCCCCAGAGGCAACAACTTTCCCCTCAACCGACGCAGTAGCTTGTCCTTTTCCAATACTGCCCTTAAGGCGAGTAATCTCCACTTCAAGAGTGAGCGTATCTCCCGGTACGACTTGACCACGGAAACGGAATCCATCGAGCCCGGCTAAAAAGCCAATCCGACCGCGATTCGCTTCTACCCCTAGAATAGCAACCGCACCAACTTGTGCAAGAGCTTCTGTAATCAGTACGCCCGGCATTACCGGATAACCTGGAAAATGACCTGCGAAGAAAGGTTCGTTGATCGTTACGTTTTTAATGCCAACAGCTCGTTTACCCATTTCAATCTCAGTGATCTTGTCCACCAGCAGAAATGGAGGCCGATGGGGGATGATTTCTTGAATTTGGTTGATATCCAGCATTATTAACAAAACTCCTTTCGGATGTTACTTCATTTATTCTTCGCCGAACTGCATAAATTTAGGCAGCTTCGGTAAAAACTATATATATCCTTCACCACCTGCAGAAGTGGAGGTTGAGATAAGGGGCTTTCTCCACCGGATGCGATAGCATGGCGGAGAGGGCCCTTTTTGCTGCCCGAGGCCCCCCACCATTATACATTTATCCGTATAAAAAAGAAAACTCCCTTAAGCAAGAAGGGAGTCGTTATCATCTTAAATTATGGAGCAAAAACCAAATCATAGACATGTTTCCACGTGCTCCATTGTAGAACATCGCTAAACTCTTTTTTGCCAAGGACAACGTAACCGACAACCAGTCCGCCTCCAAGTGCAGCTATGAGAAGCAAAGGAATAAGAATCCACTGGATGAGTGTCCATTTTGATAATCCTCGCCGCTTCGGCTCTTTCTTGTCTTCTGGTTTGTCTTCCGACTTCACCTTTTTCTGACGTTCCATTCCTTCACCTCTACCCGCGCATGTTATTGGCCAGACCTAGCATCTGATCACTGGAAGAAAGCGCCCGAGCTGCGAGTTGATACGTACGTTGAATCTGCATCATTTCTGTCATTTCTGTGGTCATATCGACATTTGACTGCTCCAGCCACCCTGAGCGTACTCCAATTCCAGACGCCTCACCTGCCGCTCTTTGTACAAAAGCCTGCTGTGCTGTAACTCCATCGGCAAGCATATAGAAATTCCCGTCCACTGCCTTTAAAGCATTCTGTGTCTTAGGTTCTACAATCATTATAGTACCTGCTACCCGAACAGGTCCATTCTCTGACTGTTTCGTTAATACACGACCGGATTCATCGATAGCTGCATTCACGCCCACAGGGACCGTTAAAGGATTACCTGCTGTATTCAGTACCGGATTCCCCGTATTATCTACAAGGACCATTTTCGTTGCATCGGTGGTGTCAGGCGTAAAGTGAAAGTCACCTTGTCTTGTATAAGCTGTAGTTCCATTGACCTGAACTCCAAACAGCCCATTACCCTGAAGCGCCAAGTCGGTTGGATTACCTGTTTCTTTAAGGGGGCCTTCTTCCCAATTAGTCGTAATCGAAGGCACATAAGTCCCAAAACCGATATTAAAGCCTAGAGGTGTAGCGCGGCCCGGCTGATCATAGTCATCCGATTGCTGCTGCACACGAGTCAGCACATCCTCAAAGGAACCTTTCTTGCTCTTATAACCATTTGTATCCATATTGGCTAGATTATCCGCTATAATATCAAGCCGCTGCTGAAGGCTGGACATGGAGACTGCTGCACTAATCGTTGAGTTGTTCATAGATCAAACCTCCTATAAGCTGTACCTGTAAAACCATTTCATAAGCAGCACTTATACCCTGCCGACTTCAGTTACAGCCTTCTGCAAGCTGCTATCATAGTATTGGACGATCTTTTGGTTCGCTTCATACGCCCGGTATGCGGCATTCAAATCAACAGTAACCTGAGTAGGGTCAACATTGGAGCCCTCTAAATATCCTTGACGCACCTGTAAGTTATCAGTTGCATTGGAGTAACGAATGTCTGCCGCCGCTATATCATCAGCGTGAAACACACCTTTACCATCACGCACAAGCTCCTGCGGCTTTGTAACTACACTCACACCAATCTTGGTCCCTGTCGGAAGTCCTGTTACTGGATTTAGTACATTCCCCTGCCCGTCCACTTTAAGGGTGTCCTGATTTCCTGTCAAGACAAGAGGCTTGCCAGTGGAATCCAGAACCTTGAAGCCTCCACTGCTCAACACTTCTCCCGTAGCCGCGTTTACTGAGAAGTTTCCATTTCGGGTAAATAAGTTATTGCCCTCAGCATCCTGAACAGTAAAGAAAGCCTGTGGACGGTAAATAACCTCACCCTCAGGACTTACATATTTCCCTGAACCATCAAAGGCTATATTTTGACCCGTCACAGGGTCGGCGACTTGCAAATCTGTAGATAAAGCAAAATCCATAGACTTGCCGCTCTCCCTTAAATCACCCTGTAAATATTGGGATATTGACTGTTCTGCAAAAACTCCCGTGTTAAGGCGCCCCACCGGCGTGGTATTGCCATTAATCATAGCCGAGATCAAGACATCCGGAAAAGCATGATTAACACTGTCAACCTGCTTATATCCCGTTGTATTTAAGTTAGCGATGTTCTGTGTTGCCGTATCGTGTCTACGCTGCTGCGCAACCATACCTGCAGCGGCCGTATATAATCCTCTTATCATGAAGGTAGTCTCCTTCCGAATCTAATGCTACCTTTTATATCGGCTGCTTAGAACTTTTTCTTAACGACCTTGTCCAAATTGTCCAGCATAATTCCTGTTCCTTTTACCACACAGTGCATAGGGTCTTCCGCTACCCAAACAGGTACATGTAATTCTTCTGAGAGTAGCTCGTCCAATCCGTTAAGCAAAGCGCCTCCACCAGTAAGAACAACACCCCGGTCAATAATGTCCGCAGACAATTCTGGTGGTGTACGCTCCAGTACCGATTTTGCTGCAGCCACAATGGAAGAAACCGGATCCCATAATGCTTCCTTTACCTCAGCCGCCGTAATAGTGAGCGTTTGGGGAAGTCCGCTTACCATGTCCCGGCCACGAATATCCATTTCGGACTTCATCAAACCAGGTCGAACCGTACCAATAGTAACCTTAATATCCTCTGCTGTCCGTTCACCGATCAACAATTTATACTTTTGTTTAATATATCTTAAAATGGCCTCATCGAACTTGTCTCCAGCGACTTTAATCGAAGAAGCGGTAACGACGTCGCCCATAGAAAGTACGGCTACATCCGTCGTTCCGCCACCGATATCGACGACCATGTTTCCACTTGGCTGATAAATATCCATTCCCGCTCCAATCGCAGCGGCCTTTGGCTCTTCTTCCATAAATACTTCCTTAGCCCCGCTACGTTCTGCCGCTTCCCGAATGGACTTTTGTTCCACAGATGTAATATTTGTAGGGGCGCATATCAGAATGCGAGGCCGTGAATACCAGGTGCGACCGCCAACACGGTCGATAAAATACTTCAGCATCATTTCCGTGACTTCAAAATCTGCAATGACACCATCCCGTAAAGGACGGATAGTTGTTATATTTCCGGGTGTACGTCCAACCATGCGACGTGCCTGTTCTCCCACCGCAAGGACTCTCTTCGTATCACTTTCAAGTGTGACCACGGAAGGTTCATCCAGAACGACTCCCCTTCCCTTAACATGTATGAGCACATTGGCCGTGCCGAGGTCGATTCCGATATCCTTGCTAAACATAATGAAAGAGCCCCCAAAGTGTTATTTTAATTGAAAAAACAGCAGTTAGTACTAAATTTAAAAATAACATACTTTAGGGGAACTACACAATGTTTTAAAGCTGAATATTTCCTTAAATTTCCGAAAATCTTATGGCTTTGATGCTACAGCAACCTCACGTTTTTTCCCCGTCGTTTTTTTATATTTAATTTTTGTGGCTTCTCCCCCCCGAAGATGTCGGATGGATTTGTGATATTCAAGAATGTGCTTCACCTGATCGGCCAGATCAGGGTTGATCTCTGGCAGACGCTCCGTCAAGTCTTTGTGCACCGTGCTCTTTGAAACGCCAAATTCCTTGGCTATGGTCCGGACCGTATGCCTGGTTTCCACGATGCAGCGTCCGATTTTGATCGTACGTTCCTTGATGTAATCGTGCACGCTCCCGCCTCCCAACTGTGGATAGTTTGGTACATTATATGAGGGGCGGGCTTATATATTCGCGCTTTCAAGACATGACAAGCCTATGAAGGCTCATTTTATTTAATGGACAACCCAAGAAGCCTTGTTATTAGCAAGGCGGAATGTCATTAGTCCTTTAAAGACAATAACCGTTTCTCATAGAAAAATAAGGCTCTTTATAAGCATGCTGCTTACGAAGAGCCTTATTTACATACAAGCATAACAGGGGGCGTTAGCCCCCTGCAGTAAATATTCTTATCGACCTGGCAGTAACTCAGATGGATTAACTACTTTGCCATCCTTATACACTTCAAAGTGTACATGATTGCCAAGGTCCTTCTCGATTTCACTGCGACCTGCGGTTGCAAGCGTATCTCCTTGCTTCACAACATCGCCTTGTTTAACTTTCGTTTCGCCAAGACTTTGGTAGACGGTCTTCATATTACCTTGATGGGTAATCTCAATGACCTTACCTAACACTGCAACATCGTCCACTCTAGTAACTTCACCGCTAAGCGCTGCTTTGACGTCGAACGTATTGTTGTCTTCACGGGCAAGATCGATACCGACATTAGGAATAAATTTGTCGTTATACTGCACCATTGCGGCAACGTGATTGTCCTCTGTACCATTCTCATCATAATACGGTTTGACCACTTCTACTTCACCTGGATTGGCTACTGGCCAAACCAAGCTTTCCGCTGAAGCAAGAACTTCAAGGGCATCTGGATTACTGTTTGCAGTACCAGCTTCGTTAGTTGAAGCTCCTACTTGCTGTGATGTGGCGGCGGTGTCCAGCGGTTTTTGGCCGGCATCCTGATAGACCCACACCAAAGTTAGTATAATTGCCGCTGCCGCCGTGTAGACTGCTGGGAACACCCAACGTTTAGATAACATCTTGCTCCATGAAGAAGGTTTAGCACCTGAATCTCCCTGCGATTTTTTGAGAGATTCATCATGGTTTGTTTTGTTTTTGTCTTGTTCATTCATATGGTTATCACCTCAGTAACCAGTGTTACCGGGCTTCTATCTTTTATACGTATCTTTCAAGTTATTTTTTCAGAAGAGTTGAGATTTGCGTAAAAGAGATACCACTGTAATAGTGTTTGAGAATTTGAGTAGCCGTTCCGCCTTCCTTCGCCATCCCATTAGCTCCCCACTGACTCATTCCCACACCATGCCCATTTCCGAAGGTAGTTATATAGATTTTATTCCCTTTTCGCCCCCAACTGAATTGGCTGGAACGTAACCCTAGCTTCTCTCGCACTTCTCTTCCAGTAAAAATAGTACCTCCAATAGAGATTTCCTTAACCCGATGTCCAGTGGTGAGAGACAACACTTCTACCGGCAATTCAGAGGAAGTAGAGATATTTTTTGTCATGCCTGATTGGGTAGTATTTTTTGAAGCAGGAATTACTCTGTCGTTTAGCCCAAGTCTAGTAAGTATTTCCGAGATGGTGAATGTAGATGTCACCGCATAGTTTGGGGTAATCTCTTTCTCCCAAGGACTAGTTACACTGCGCAGATAGGGAATCGCTGCATTCCAGTATTCTTCCGAGTTCTCGGTATATCCTCCACTGGAGGCGAAAAAGGAGGCCGTAATCGGCTGCCCTTTATAGGTCATAATGACACCGCGCGTCTCAAGGACCGCGCGCTGAAGCTTTGCAAGGTCGGCGCTTCTTCCGCCGAGCTTCCACTTCCGTTCCAGCGTATCCTTAGATACGTAAGCCTGATGGCTTACCGTATCTGTTACATCCGCCCCCGGAACGGGGACGCCGCTTCTGTCGCCAGCCAGCAGGCGGCGAAGGATAAAGGTTCGGGCCGCTACGGCCTGCGCTTTGAGCGCTTCAAGCTCAAAGCTTGCCGGCATCTCGGCCGCAAGCACGCCGCTGACGTATTCCTCCAGCGGCAACGTCTCTATTTGTCCGCTACGCGACAAATAGACGGAGACCTTCGGCTGCGGCGCTTCCTGCGCAGCCGCCTCCGGCCCCGCTGGTGCGGCTGGTGAGGTCGTTACCGTCGGCAAGGCCGGAGGCGCCGGTTGTCCCCGGTGCAGCGGGACAACCGCCAGTGGAATCAGCAGCGCCGCCAGGATAGGCGCTGCGAGCCAGGCGGCGGGACTGAGGCGCCTGAGCCGGGGAGCAAGGGGACGCGAGTGCCAGCGCGTTGACTTATTACGTCGCAAGTAGCGGAAATCTTTCATCTCTATGGCTCCTTCCGTGAGTCACTGTTGATTCTTATAGATATGAATTTACAGCAACTACTAGAACAATATTTGAGAGAAAGAGACTAGCTTTCTCGTATCTATCACTATGCCCCGCGTTAAAAAATCACAAACGAAAAAAAATCCTCATTAGATGAGGATTCAGATTTACTTTCTAATAATACAAGCAAAAACGCCTTCTCTGTCCCTATAAGGACGGTAAGCGTTTATGCGAGAAATATAAGGATATTTTATAGCGTAGAACATATAAACTCTTATATTTAAAAAAAGAACAGGCCGCATCACTGCAGCCTGTTCTCACTTAATGACTGATATTATACCCAAGTTGCTTGAACCTGAAAGCGAGGTTTAACCTCATCGCTTTTGCTTGATTCGCTCTTGGCTACTTCTGATTTAAGAGTTTCGTCCTTCACCGTTTGCGCGGCTGTGTCTTCCATGGAGATACGCCATATTTCCGCACCTAGTCCAGACAGCTTCTCAGCCAAATGTACATATCCACGGTCGATATGATGAGTTCCGCTTACCTCAGTAGTGCCTTCAGCAACAAGACCTGCCAAAATAAGCGCAGCTCCCGCACGTAAATCCGTAGCACAAACCTTGGCTCCAACCAATTGCGCATTACCTGTAACGATTGCTGAGCGGCCTTCGATCTTAATCTCAGCATTCATGTTGTGGAATTCATCCACATGCATGAACCGGTTCTCGAATACAGTTTCTGTAACGACACTAGTTCCTTCAGAGCGCAGCAATAATGCCATCATTTGTGACTGCATATCCGTTGGAAAGCCTGGATACGGCAAAGTCTTCAAATCAACAGCTTTAAGAGGTTTGTCACTAATTACACGAACCCCATTCTCATCAGGAATAATGGTCACACCCATCTCTTCCATCTTAGCAATAACAGGTCCCAAGTGATCAGCGATTGCGCCTTCTACATATACGTCCCCACCTGTAATTGCTGCGGCAGCCATATAGGTACCAGCTTCAATACGGTCAGGAATCACATGATGTTTAACGCCATGCAGACGTTCTACGCCTTCAATACGGATAACACCTGTACCCGCACCGCGAACGATTCCGCCCATACCATTCAAATAATTGGCCAGGTCGACAATTTCAGGCTCCTTAGCCGCATTCTCAATCACGGTCACACCTTCGGCGAGTGCCGCTGCCATCATTATATTTTCGGTCGCACCCACGCTAGCTACATCCAAATACACTTTTGCTCCGCGCAGGCGACCGTTACTTTTCGCTTCAATGTAGCCCTGGCCGAGACTAATCTCCGCACCAAGCGCTTCAAATCCTTTCAAATGCTGATCAATCGGTCGTGTGCCAATGGCGCAGCCACCAGGCAAAGAAATTCTTGTATGACCAAGCCGTGATAACAGAGGACCCATGACTAAAAAAGATGCCCGCATTTTCCGTACCCATTCATAAGGTGCTTCACAGGAAGTGATGTTTGTAGCATCCACCTGGATAATATCGTTTTGATATGTAACCCCTGCACCCAGAGATTCCAACATTTTTGAAATCGTCATTACATCATCAAGCGGAGGTGCGTCCACAATGACGCTTACTCCTTCTTCTGCCAATAGAGAGGCGGCTATGATCGGTAATACGGAATTTTTTGCGCCGCTAACTTTCACGCTCCCGGTCAATCTGTTGCCACCGCGGACGATAAATTTGCTCATTTTCGGTTTCCCTCCGCGTCCATTATTTCTTAAATTATTTTTTTAGATTAAAAGTAATTGCAAAAAAATTCGCATACTCCATCAATACGCCCATTCAGCCGGGCATGTTCCTTAAAGTTCAGTGTTGACATAATAAAACCTTATTATTCGACACTTTTTGACCATTGCGACCTATGACACTTATAACCAAACTACATATTCCTAAAACATATAGCGGATCATCCCACTCCAGCTAAGGTAATCCAAAAAGAATCCTGCAACTAAACGACCAAGTACAATAGCCAAAAGCAAGTGCAGCAGCCTTCCTTGAGGACTCTTGGGATATCTTATGACCAAATCCAGCTTAAGGTTCTGCAATGCCCACCAAGATAATACAACACTGAGCAAAGAAACAATCATTGAGATCATGCTGCTGGTTCCAGCGGCACTAGACCATCCATTGGACAATATATCCCCCATGCTAACCCTCCGTGTTCGTATTACTCGGAAATCGACTCTTATATCATACTTGCGCAGGGCAAAAGAATCCAGTACTTTTACAAATTTTTAAACAATTCAATGCCAATATCCAAAAAAATGAAGAAATCTTAACCTTTACTACATAGATTACTATAACAAAAAAAGCAGTCAAGCTTAGAGCTTGACCGCTTATATCCTACTGTTGTCCTTTACCAGTGGACACTTTAATCCGTGTAACAGCGCGTTGCAGCGCCAACTCCGCACGGCGGTGATCGATATCATCTTGTTTGCTACGAGTCTGGAGACGGCGCTGAGCGCGTTCTCTAGCAGCCTCGGCGCGTTCAACATCAATATCCGTTGGCAGCTCAGCACTTTCGGCCAGCACTGTTACTTTGTCCTTATGCACTTCAACGAAACCGCCATGAACGGCGATGGAGATCGTAACACCGTCCGATTTGACGGATAACGGAGCAACCTGAAGTGGAGTCACAAGCGGAATGTGTCCCGGCAAAATACCCAACTCGCCTTCGACTCCCCGTACTGTCAAGCTATTCACTTGTTTAGAATAGACGAGATGCTCCGGCGTGACAATTTCCAACAAAAAGGTATTCACTTCCATTCCTCCTTAAAGCTTTACGAAGTAAAGCTCTCATCGAAAGCATACACTTAGCTTTACGAAGTAAAGCCCGCTTCGAAAGCATTCACTAAGCTCAGTGTTACATCGATTTCGCTTTTTCAACCGCTTCTTCGATTGTACCCACAAAAAGGAACGCTGCTTCTGGAAGATCATCATGCTTACCATCCAGGATTTCCTTAAAGCTACGTACAGTTTCTTTGATTGGCACGTATTTACCCTTGAAGCCGGTAAACTGTTCAGCTACGTGGAAAGGCTGTGACAGGAACCGCTCAACTTTACGAGCACGAGCTACGATAACCTTATCATCCTCACTCAATTCATCCATACCCAAGATGGCAATGATGTCTTGAAGTTCGGTATAACGTTGCAGCAATTGTTTAACACCTTGTGCCACATTGTAATGCTCTTCACCAACAATTTCCGGAGCTAGCAGACGCGAGCTGGAAGCCAGTGGATCAACCGCTGGAAAAATCCCCTTCTCGGAAATCTTACGCTCAAGGTTAGTTGTTGCATCCAAGTGAGCAAACGCAGTTGCCGGAGCAGGGTCAGTGTAGTCATCCGCTGGTACGTAGATTGCTTGAATGGAAGTAACGGAGCCTTTTTTGGTAGAAGTGATACGCTCTTGCAACTGACCCATTTCAGTAGCCAGGGTTGGTTGGTAACCTACCGCGGACGGCATACGTCCGAGAAGAGCGGATACTTCGGAACCCGCTTGGGTAAAGCGGAATATATTATCGATAAAGAGCAGCGTATCGCGACCTTCTACATCACGGAAATATTCCGCCATAGTAAGACCGGTCAAAGCTACGCGCAGACGCGCGCCTGGGGGCTCATTCATTTGTCCGAACACCATTGCTGTTTTCTTAATAACGCCGGAGTCCGTCATTTCGTGATAAAGGTCATTACCTTCACGAGTACGTTCACCCACACCTGCGAATACGGAAATACCGCCGTGTTCTTGGGCAATGTTATTAATCAATTCTTGAATCGTTACTGTTTTACCTACACCGGCACCGCCGAACAGACCAACTTTACCGCCTTTAGCGTAAGGTGCAAGCAAGTCGATAACTTTAATACCCGTTTCCAAAATTTCGGCTTGTGTCGACAATTCATCAAATGTCGGAGCCAAACGGTGAATCGGGTTCTTTATTTCAGCAACAACTTCACCAGCGTTATCAATTGGATTTCCAAGTACGTTAAATACCCGGCCTAATGTCGCTTCCCCAACAGGAACCGAAATAGGACCACCTTGGTCAATCGCATCCAGTCCGCGAACCAGACCATCTGTAGAAGACATCGCGATACAACGTACCAAATTGTCTCCCAAGTGATTGGAAACCTCAAGTGTTAGGTTAATCTGGCGACCATTGTCCAAGACGGTTTCAATTTTGATAGCGTTGAATATCTCGGGCAATTGGCCGCGTTCAAATTCAATATCGACAACCGGACCCATAATGCTTACAACGCGTCCTTTGTTCATCTTCATTTCCCTCCTCGAAAGCTATTACATCAAGAAGAAACGACGTTGTCGTCATATAAAGATGACAACCGTTTCTCGTAGAAATATAAGCATTTTGTATAGTGTAAAACCTATACTTACTTATATTTTAAGAAGAACTGCAGTGCCGTTCTTAAGGAGCCATACTCCAGAAGCGGGCGATACTATGTATCGCTCCACGCGGCACTGTTTCTCGTAAAATACAAGGCAAGTCAAGCACGCTGCTTAACTGTTCTTGTATTTTTAAGACTGAGCGTTCGCTCCGGCCACGATCTCGGTAATTTCCTGCGTAATTGCCGCCTGACGGGCACGGTTGTACGTAAGGGTAAGTTCTCCGATCATTTTCGACGCGTTCTTTGTTGCACTGCCCATCGCTGTCATTTTCGCACCCAGCTCACTGGCCTTGCCATCCAGAATTGCGCTATAAATCAAAGTTTCGGCGTATTTCGGAAGTAGTACTTCGAGTACGCCTTCTGGTGAAGGTTCATATTCGTAATTTGCAGTCGCTTCATGATGCTCATGATTCCCTACGCCTTCCATAGGCAACAGTCGATCAACGGTTGGGATCTGGGTAATCGCATTGACGAATTGGTTGTAGCAAACGTACAACTCATCATACGTACCATCTACAAACTGTTGTACTGCCGAATTAGCAATAGACTTAATGTCAGCAAATTTCGGCGCATCCGATAGCTCAGTAACTTCCTGTACAATCGGATATTCACGGCGGCGTAAGAAGTCACGGCCTTTACGACCGATAACGAACAAGGCGTACTCATCTTTGGATTTATGTCGTTCCGCGATGAGCATCGTCACCTTACGTAAAATATTAGCGTTGTATCCTCCCGCAAGCCCTCTATCAGAGGTCACGATAAGATAACCAGTTTTTTTCACAGGGCGACTGACCAGCATGGGATGCTGAACGCCTTCTGTACCGGCAGCAATGCTCGATACAACCTCTTTCAGCTTCTCAGCATAAGGACGGGCGGCAATTGCCTTCTCCTGGGCTTTTCTCAGCTTGGAGGCGGCTACCATTTCCATCGCTTTTGTGATCTGTCTTGTGTTTTGAACACTCTTAATTTGACGTTTAATATCACGCATGCTTCTTGCCATGATTTCACCACCTTAAAGCTTTAACGGAGTTAAAGCTAACTTCGTAAGCATCTTCTTAGCTTTGACGAATTCAAAGCCAACTTTATAAGTAATAGCCTGAGCTTCGGCAGAGCCAAAGCTCACTTAGTAAGAATCGTTTAGGTACGATCTATATTAGCTAGTAGCAAAGCCTCTTTTAAATTTATCAATCGCTGCTTTAAGAGCGGCTTCGTTATCTGCTGTCAAATCCTTGGTATCTCTGATGAATTGAGCAACTTCAGCAGCACTGCTGTCCATGTAAGCAAGGAATTCCTTTTCAAAACGTTTTACGTCTTTAACAGGAATATCATCCAAGTATCCTTTTACAGCTGTGTACAAGCTAAGCACTTGATGTTCAACAGACAACGGCTGATTTACACCTTGTTTCAGAACTTCCATCATACGTGCTCCGCGATTCAGACGAGCAAGCGTGGATTTATCAAGATCTGAGCCGAACTGTGAGAAAGCTTGAAGTTCACGATATTGAGCAAGATCCAAACGGAGCGAGCCAGCTACCTTCTTCATCGCTTTAATCTGAGCGGATCCCCCTACACGGGAAACGGAGATACCGACGTTGATCGCCGGACGTTGACCAGAGTAGAACAGATCGGATTCAAGGAAGATTTGACCATCTGTAATCGAGATTACGTTCGTAGGAATGTAAGCCGATACGTCAGATGCTTGTGTTTCGATGAACGGAAGCGCGGTTAATGAACCACCACCAAGCTCATCACTAAGCTTAGCCGCACGTTCCAAAAGACGGGAGTGCAAGTAGAACACGTCACCAGGGAACGCTTCACGACCCGGTGGACGACGAAGCAGCAAGGACAATTCGCGATAAGCCGAAGCTTGTTTTGAAAGGTCATCATAAATGATCAATACGTGTTCGCCCTTGTACATAAAGTACTCGCCCATTGCGCAACCTGCGTATGGAGCAATATACAACAGTGGGGATGGCTCTGAAGCCGAAGCAGTTACAACGATTGTATATTCCAACGCGCCATGACGGCGGAGAGTTTCTACAACCTGTGCTACTGTGGATTGTTTTTGTCCAATGGCAACATAAATACATTTCATTCCGTTGCCTTTTTGGTTGATAATCGCATCGATTGCGATTGCAGTCTTACCTGTTTGACGGTCACCAATGATAAGTTCGCGTTGTCCACGACCAATTGGTACCATCGCATCAATCGCTTTAAGACCAGTTTGCATTGGCTCATGAACCGATTTACGGTCGATAACACCAGGAGCATTATTCTCAACCGGACGGAACTCCGTCGTTTGAATTGGGCCTTTACCGTCAAGCGGCATACCGAGTGCGTTAACAACACGACCCAGAAGGGCCTCTCCAACTGGAACTTGCATGATTTGTCCAGTACGTTTTACTTGATCGCCTTCACGAATTTCCTTGTACTCACCCAGAATTACAACACCGACGTTGCTTTCTTCCAGATTGAGCGCCATGCCCACTACACCGTTGGAGAACTCTAGCAACTCGCCTGCCATTGCGTTTTCCAGACCGTAGACACGAGCGATACCGTCTCCGACTTGAATGACGGTGCCCACTTCGGCAACTTCGATATCGGCTTTATATTGCTCAATTTGACTTTTGATCAAAGTGCTGATCTCTTCAGGTCTGATGCCCAATATCCTCACCCCTATCTTCTATGCTTATCATTAAAGGATTTCTCGAGACGTTCCAATTTACTAGAAAGACTTCCGTCATACAGCGTATCGCCGATATAAACCTTCAGTCCTCCCAGCAGGCTTGGATCGACCACATTCGTAACCCGAATTTTACGGTTTACTAGCTGGCCGAATTCTGCAGCTACAGCCGCTTGTTCTTCTTCACTTAAAGAATAAACGGAGTATACCTTAGCATCACCAATGCCAAGAGCGTCTCCTTCAATCTTGATATACGTATCCAGCAGTTCGGCAAAAATATCGGTTCTGCCTCGCTCTACTAACAGTTCTACAATGTTCATCACAATAGGAGAGAGCTTATCTTGAAGTGCTGTGCGCAGCACTTTCAGCTTGTCGGACTCCGAGATACGTGGTGCAAGAATAAACCGCTGTACCTCTTGGTCTAAATGTAATACTTCGACCACTGCCTTGAGCTGTTCTTCTACTTCAAGGGTAATCCCCTTCTCTACCGCTGCACTGTACAATGCTTTAGCGTAGCGCTTGGCAACTACCGTATCGCGGCTCATGATCGGCCTCCTACCTCATTGAGGTATTGGTTCACAAGCTGCTCCTGCTCACTGCTAGCACTAACTTCTTTCTTAAGAAGTTTAGAAGCAATACGAACAGATGCCGTTCCAATTTCGCTGCGCAACTCTTCCACTGCTTTATTCTTCTCGTTCTCGATATCGCGCACGGCCTCTTCTTTGACGCGTGCAGCTTCAACTTTAGCTTGCGCCAAAGCTTGTTCTACCTGTTGATTACTAGTAATTTGCGATTGTTGAATAATCTGTTGAGCTTCCTGGCGTGCACTGTTCAGCGCCTGCTTCTGCTCTTCCACATACGCGACCGCTTGCTCTCTAGTCTTCGCAGCTTCATCCATTTGCTGCATTACCAGCTCACGGCGTTTCTCCATAACTGCGAACAGTTTGCTGAACGCATACTTACTGAGCAAGAAATATAGAATCCCAAAGGCTACAATTGAAAATACGATGTTTGTCCAAACAATTTCCACTGAGGTCACTCCCTTCCGTTACCGCGTCATGCGGACGTATACAAAAGTAAGGCGCGGATGGCATCGGCCGTCCCCGCCAAACCGTAAATACGGTTTATTAAGAAAACATGATCAGGAATGCGATAACTGTTGCTGCCAACGGAATAACTTCGACGATACCTACACCGATAAACATTGTTGTTTGAAGCGCGTTACGAGCTTCTGGTTGACGAGCGATGGACTCAACTGTTCTACTAACGATCATACCGTTACCAAGACCTGCGCCAAGTGCACCCAATCCAACCGCTATTGCTGCTGCTAAAAATTCCATTTGTAAATATCCTCCTTTAATTTCGGTTCATAATGTGTTTAATGATATAAGATATCTCCCGCGAAAGAAAATTAGACAATAACCGTTCCCTTCGCAGCAGTTCATTAATGTGCTTCTTCTTCGTGAATCGTCATCTGTGCGATATAAACCATCGTCAGAATCGTAAAGATAAACGCTTGTAGTGCCCCGACGAAAATACTGAAGCCTTGCCATACAGCCAGGAACGGAATACTGAGAATCCCCAACTTCAAAATGACTGTAATCAGTACTTCTCCGGCAAAAATGTTAGCAAATAGACGAATAGCCAGCGCTACTGGTTTTGCCAGGTTCTCGATAATGTTCAGTGGCAAAAAGATTGGAAACGGCTCAATATAGTGTTTGAAATAATGCTTGCCGTTGAGCTTAATGCCCAGGAAGTTCATCAGTATAAACACAATAATTGCCAATCCTGCAGTGATATTAATGTCAGCAGTCGGCGACTTGTACCATAAGATCTCAACATGATCACCATGCGCCAAGTTCCTGGTTGCTTCAATCACATGGCCAAACACGGTTACAGGTCCATGTGCTTCAGTTACAACTGAGAAAGGCAATCCAAGAAGGTTGGAAACAAAGATAAACAGAATCAACGTTAGCCCCAAAGATATGTAAGGTTTTCCTTTCTTCAGGTCCATGGCACTGCTTATGACACCCTCTACAAATTCAACAACCCATTCCATAAAATTCTGAAGCTTAGATGGATTCTCAACCGAAAGCTTACGAACCGACAGCATCACCAGCACAAATACTACTGTACAACTGATCAGAAGCATCAATACGGCTGATATATCTATCGGTATTCCCCCGACAAAGATTTTCGGCATCTCATGCATAGTATCATCCCCCTTTCTCTTTAATCTGGTTAAAGTTTGTTCTTCACACTCAGATATATCCCCGCAGGAATGGCGAGAAGCTGAGGAATGAATACGCCTGAAACAGTTGCTACCAGGGAGAAATGCTCAATCTTGACCGCGAACATAGTGACCAAAATTGCGAAGCTAATCCGTGTAACAAAACCGAGGCTGAAGGCATTCCCTTCGTTGCTCGCAATCGACTGCGTTACCCGTCGAACCTTGACGGCCAGATAACGAAAGTTTACCAATCCCGCCACCAGACCCAGAGTCATGCCCAGTGTAAAATCCCTGGTCTCATGATGAAGCGCCCAGCCCATTAAGAGTCCTGCCATAAGGACGAGCGTAACTCTAGTGACGGTATTGATCATGGGAGTCATATTATCCATTCTGCTCCCCCAAAAATTTTTTAATTAACAGGACGACGTTCACAATTCCCAGAATCATTCCGGTTATAGTGCCAATAGCGAGCCAATATTTTGGCCCCTCCATCAAGTCTTTCAGCCACCTTGCCGCAAAAAAACCAATAACAATGTAAGCGGCGAGTATAGTGCCTGCACTTCCAATGATAAGCGCGGTCTGTAACAAGCTGTCCCTGCTATTTTGTTCTTTCATGGCTACAATCCCAACTAATTTTACTGAATTTCTGGAGTCTTTGTCAATTCATTGAACATTGCCCAAAAACCCTTGAAAACATGAAAATAATCACAGCAAAATGTTCCAAAACCATATAAACCGTACAGTTTCACTGTATGTTGATTTTAATCAGATCAGATATTACTTTAAATGAAATTATTTATTTTTTGTGAACATTCTGTGAAACTCTTCAGGACGCTCCTTATTCACACCAAAATGGTGCAAAATCGCATTGACAATTCGTTGGGAGGCTTTGCCATCTCCGTACGGGTTGGCGGCCCGACTCATCGACTGATAGAGCTCATTATCAGTCAAAAGAGCATGTGTCCGTGCATACACCTTCTCCTCGTCCGTGCCCACAAGTTCTAGCGTTCCAGCGTCTATCCCTTCAGGACGCTCCGTCGTATCACGAAGCACAAGTACTGGTACTCCGTATGAAGGAGCTTCCTCTTGTAAACCGCCAGAATCGGTCAATATCAAGTGGGTATGCGGATAAAAATTATGCAAATCCACGACATCCAGCGGATCAATCAGCTTAATTCTTGGATGTCCACCCAAAATTTCATGTGCAGGTTCCTTAACGGCAGGACTCGGATGCACAGGATAAACAATGGCTACATCTTCGAATTCATCAGCGATTCTTTTGACAGCCCGGAAGATATTCCGATGTGGTTCACCTTGCGATTCTCTACGGTGAGCAGTCATCAAAATAAGTTTTTTTCCTGAAGCAAAATCCAAAACAGGATGCCGGTAATCAGGCTGTACGGTATATTGAAACACATCGGTTACAGTGTTGCCTGTGATATAAATACTTGATTCTTTTTTGTTCTCATGTCTCAGATTACTAGCTGACCAATCCGTTGGAGCGAAATGCAGGTCTGCTAATACACCTGTAAGCTGACGGTTCATTTCTTCAGGATACGGAGACAATTTGTTCCATGTCCGAAGTCCTGCTTCTACGTGCCCAACCTGAATTTGCTGCAGGAAAGAGGCATAGCTTGCAAGGAACGTCGTTAATGTGTCCCCGTGCACCAATACGAGATCAGGTTTAACCTCTCTGAGTACAGGTTCCAGGCCTTCAAGCACTCGAATAGTAATCTCATTAAGCGTCTGACGATCCTTCATCACATCCAGATCGTAATCAGGAGTGATATTGAACACTTCCAACACTTGATCGAGCAACTCCCTGTGCTGTGCTGTTACACATACAATTGACTCGATGTGCTCAGGATGCTTCTTCAGTTCAAGAACTAGAGGAGCCATCTTGATCGCCTCGGGGCGCACTCCGAAAATAGTCATCACTTTAATTTTGGACATAACCCCTACCCTCTCATCAAAAAATAAACAAATTTCTTATATCCTATTATGAATTACTATTTACTTAGTTCCGTACAAACGATCTCCAGCATCGCCAAGTCCCGGAACGATATATCCATGCTCATTCAAATGATCATCCAGCGCAGCTACATAAATATCAACATCTGGGTGAGCCTCTTGAACCGCAGCAACACCTTCTGGAGCTGCAATCAGGTTCATCATTTTAATTTGTGTACAGCCACGCTTCTTCAGCGAGGTAATAGCAGCAATCGCAGATCCCCCCGTAGCTAGCATTGGATCAATTACGATCAGCTCACGTTCCTGTACATCTGTAGGAAGCTTGATGTAATACTCAACCGGTTGAAGCGTGTCCGGATCACGGAATAAGCCAACATGTCCTACTTTAGCAGCAGGAAGAAGCTTCAGAACGCCCTCAAGCATACCCAGACCAGCACGAAGAATAGGGATAAGCCCAAGCATTCTTCCAGAAATCACTTTGCTTTCCGTTTCAGTGACCGGTGTTTGTACTGTAATGGTTTCTAGAGGAATATCACGTGTTATCTCATAAGCCATCAATGTGGCAACTTCGTCAACATGCTCTCTGAAATCCTTCGTGTTTGTTCTTACGTCGCGAATAAATGTTAGTTTGTGTTGAATTAAAGGATGATCGCAAATCACCAATTTTCCCATTTCCTGTCCCTCCGGTAATTGTAAGTCGTGTCTATAACCCTAGAAAGCACTTTTGCTTCTCTATGGCTAAATCCTGTCTATTATAGCATTCCCATCGCCGCATTTCACCTAGAAAGGCACATGTATCCATATTGAACCCCTACCCCTGTATCTTCCTTCGCTTATAAAGGTAAGGATTGGTAATTCCATTGCCTTTTCTGGAATAAAACCTAGATTAGGTTGTGCAAATTTGCATTTTTCATACTATTCACATTTTTTTCACTATTGTTTATGAAAGTTCCATGAACTTTCATGATTGATTTCATGATTTTCCATCAATTTACCCAGATAATATTGTGAACAATAAACAACAAAAAACCTCCACCAAACCCTAAAATCAGGACTCGGTGGAGGTGAATTTATTAATGAATACGAGAATAAGAACTAGTACTTCAGTTCTGGATAAAGTGGGTACTGATCCGTCAAATCAGCAACTTGACGAGCTGCCTCAGCTAATTTCACTTCATCCTTCGGATTCTTCAGAACATTAGCTATAATGCGGCCAATAACCACCATAGCTTGCTCGTCCATACCACGGGAAGTAACCGCAGGTGTACCAATACGAATACCGCTTGTTACGAAAGGACTTGTAGGATCAAATGGAATTGCGTTTTTATTCACAGTGATTCCGATGGAATCTAGTACTTTTTCCGCATCTTTTCCGGTAATGTTCAGGTTGCGTGTATCAAGCAGCATCAAGTGGTTATCTGTACCACCGGATACAATGTTAACCCCTTCGCTAATCAGTGTTTCTGCAAGAACATTTGCATTCTTCACTACATTCTCAGCATAGGTCTTAAAGGATGGCAGCAAAGCTTCACCGAATGCGACTGCTTTTGACGCAATGACATGCATCAGCGGTCCACCTTGGGAACCAGGGAATACGGCTTTATCGATAGCAGCTGCCCATGGCTGTCTGCACATAATCATACCTCCGCGGGGACCGCGTAAAGTCTTATGTGTTGTAGTTGTAACGAAATGAGCATGAGGAACCGGGCTCGGATGAAGACCAGCAGCAACAAGACCTGCGATATGGGCCATATCTACCATAAACAACGCGCCGACATCATTGGCGATAGCACCAAGTTTTTCGAAATCAATAATGCGCGGATACGCACTTGCACCAGCAACAATCAACTTAGGACGGTGCTTGAAGGCTGCTTTGCGTACTTCGTCATAATCAATTAGGAAAGTATCTTCTTGTACACCATAAGCTACGAAGTTATAGAGTAATCCAGAAGCATTTACTGGACTACCATGCGTTAAATGTCCGCCATGCGCCAAGTTCATGCCAAGAACCGTGTCGCCCGGGTTAAGTGCAGCGAGATATACAGCCATATTCGCTTGTGCTCCAGAGTGAGGCTGTACGTTGACATGTTCCGCACCGAACAATTCTTTTGCACGATCACGAGCCAGATTCTCAACGATATCCACATCTTCACAGCCACCATAATACCGTTTGCCTGGATAGCCTTCTGCATATTTGTTCGTAAGCACTGAGCCCATGGCTTCCATTACGGCTTCGCTAACGATATTCTCTGAGGCAATAAGCTCAATGTTGGCACGCTGACGTTTCAGTTCCAGTTCCATTGCTTCCAGTACTGCCGGGTCACTCTTACGTAATTGTTCCATGTTCTTATTTCCTCCCTAGTGTGTGTAGATATGTTGTATTTAAATAGAAACGATTTGCCCGCCACGAAAAAGCTTTAGGTCTACGTTTCTGCAAAAACATAAATCTAAGTCCATCAATCACAAACCTGTGAATCACTCTGTTCAAGAGTACGGTAAACCGCACGTTCGCCGCCAATTAGCGGAGGTCTGGCCCATGCCGCGTTCACTCTAGCTGCTCCAATGTACCGTAAGGTCGGCCGAAAAGGAACTGCCACGCGGCGCAAATGCATACCTATAAGAGTCTCACCAATGTCTAAGCCAGCATGCGCTTCTATCGTTTCCGCCAGAACAGGATCTTTCATAGAGCGATAAGCAGCCGCTGCCATCGAACCGCCAGCACCAGGTATAGGTACAGCTGAAACTTGACTTAGCCCAAGCGACTCTAGCAAAGAGCGTTCCATTACAAGCGCACGATTCAGATGCTCGCAGCACTGATAAACGAGATGAAATCCTTTTTCCGCTGCGACCAAACGAGCCCCTTCAAGCAGTTGCTGTGCGACTTCAAGCGCACCACCGGTTCCAATACGGACACCAGCGACCTCACTTGTGCTAACTCCTAGGACAACAATTTTACCAGATCCAAGGTTACCAGCTTCCGCCAACTCCCTTAACACAGTGACAGTAGCTTCAGTTAAAGATAACTCCACAACTTTGTCCATCACCCTACCTCCTCAAGCTTCAAACAAGCTTCATTTAAACAAAAAAGAGCAGTCCGCAGGTAGCTGCGGATTTGCTCTTTTGCCCAGGCGACCGGCCGTTTATTCCGATGCTCCATCGTGGTTTGATCCACATTTGTCGCCAGTTACATCGGAACCGATTAGTTGTACTTTCATCTTAAAGCAAAGCCGACTGAAAATCAACCATTTACAAATGGCGTAAGGATTCCAGTTTATCTAATAAACTAAACAACGAAGTGCGAATCTCAGCAGCAGTAAGCTCATAATCTTCACGCGTACCCCCGAATGGATCAGAAATATCAAAGCTTGGGATACGCTGGCGGATTTCAATCATTCGTTGTAGATCCGTTGCGTTGGGTTCACCACCTAGAGCTATGCTTAACTCAGCATCTGCATAAAGGCTGTCCAATTCTTTAATATCCTCAGTCACAGCTTCTTCGTTATGCACGTATTCCTTCAATGTATATGTTTTTGTTACGGCATCCGGAAAATACTGTAGCAAATGCTGCTTATGTCCACTGGTTAAGGTAAGCACAAGATCGGCCCAAGCGACGGATTGCCCCGTTAATTGCGACGACTCTAAATGATCATGAATGCCTTCTTCTTGCAAAATAGCTGCAGCATGTCTCGATATAGAAGTACCAGAAATGGCAGATACACCTGCAGACCGCACTTCCAGGTCGATTCCACGTTCCTTCGCAAGCTTTCGTAAAAGCCCCTCAGCCATAGGACTACGGCATGTATTACCGGTGCAGACGAATAAAATATGCAGCATGCTTTTGCACCCCCATGAAATTAAAATATTGTAATGCCGTTATTGTATCAAAAGATGAATAGCAAGCCAAACCCCAATAAAATAGCCCCGCCCAGTGCTTCCCCATATTCCCCGAGTCCACGACTGACATGCCGCCCAAGAAGCAGGCCGATAATTGACATCAGACCTCCACAGGCACCAAAAGCTAGTATAGTCAGAAGTACACCATTCACAAACATCCCTAAGGATACCCCAACGGAAAAAGAATCCACACTTACACTGAGTGATAGAAGCAGCATTCCCCATAAGGTTCGGTGATTCATAGCTCGCGTACCTACCACTTCCCTACGAAAGGAGTTATACACCATATGTCCGCCTAACAGCACAAGTAGCCCTCCTGCGGCATAAGTTGTTACTTGACCTAGCAAATGTCCGACATAACTTCCAGTCAATAAACCTAGAAGAGGCATCAGCATATGAAAAAAAGCAATGAGCACACTCATTTGCAGAATATGCAGCAGACGAATCCCTTTCATCCCGATCCCTACTCCGAGCGAAAAGGCATCCATCCCTAATGCAATCGCCATTATAGCAATAGTAACTGTCTGTCCCCAACCGGCATATACATCTCCTATGCCCATGCTTAACCCCCCAAGTCCGAAATATCTTGTACAACAACGATATGCGGACAAGGGGGTAATCATGACTTCATAGGAGATTTCAGATTCGAAGAACCTATACTATAGCTGGATAGAAAGGTCGCCGTGGCTATCCGGCATCAATGACGGAACCACCGGCTGCCTTCATAAGCCGGTTCATAATAGCTACGCCGAGGCCCGTATACGGACAAGCCTCGGCCAAGATGTAAGTCGCTCCCGCTTCATCGAAGCGCCGCAGCGCGGCATATAGGGAGCGCGCCCCTTCCTCCGGCGAGGATAACGAGCCGAGGGAAAGAACGCAGGCGGCAGGATCGGCGGGATAGAGGGGCTTATGCTCCTCGAAGAGGAGTAAGCCCGTTACTTCGCCGTTCAGCTGTGCCGCCTGAAGTAGACTCGCGGCTTCATCCGCAACACGTTGCGGAGAAGATCCGCTCACCACACCGAGCCAGCCGCGCGGCGCGTAGTGCGTGTACTTCATGCCCGGCGCGCGTGGCGCCGAGCTGGCGGAAACAGCTTCTGCACCGTGGCGCTCCTTCGGTGCAGTGACTACTGGAGCTTCCGCTGCTGCGGAAGCTCCAAATTCTTTAACCACAGCTGGCTCAGCAGCAATGGCTTCTGCTCCCACTACAGCAGTTAACTGCTCCAAAGTAATCCCACCAGGACGAAGCACGGCAACCTTTCCATCAGGCTGCACCTGCACAACAGTTGACTCCAGTCCAACTCCGGCCGCGCCGCCATCAAGTACACCGCCAATGTATCCGGCCAAGTCTTCCATCACATGTGAAGCTAAGGTCGGACTCGGACGACCGGAACGGTTAGCACTAGGTGCCGCAACGGGACAGCCCGCTGCACTGATCAGCGCCAAAGCTACCGGATGATCAGGCATACGAACACCTACCGTGTCCAGTCCTGCCGTTACACAGGGTGACAAAACACCCTCACGAACAGGAAGAACAACTGTCAGCGGTCCTGGCCAATAAGCATCCATCAATACCGCAGCCGTAGGATGCACTTCTGTAACCAGCTCGTCCAGAGCACCTGGATCGGCAATATGCACGATAAGGGGATTATCAGACGGTCGCCCTTTTGCCGCAAAAACAGCCTCAACTGCCGCAGTATTCCGTGCATCCGCACCAAGTCCATAGACCGTTTCGGTTGGAAAAGCGACCGTTCCACCTTCACGAAGCATGGCTGCCGCCTCCACGATGGCTAACTTATTCTCCTCACTTGGCTGAAGTACACCGGAATCCGAAGCTGCATCTTCCAGCAAATCCAGTTCCCAATATACAGTCTCATTTCTATTTCCACTCCGCCGCTGAACGGCGAATAAAGGGTCGTGTGGTTCATTCATTCTCATCACAGGCTTTCTACAGGATATATATTGAACAATAGCTTTTCTTGCAATCTTAGGATAAATACTCTGGAGGTTCATTAACTCTAATCCTACCAAAAAGCGGCCCCAATGAAGGCGCCGCAGTCGATCTGCTTATGAAATAGTAACATATCTAGATTCAAAACTATAGACCATTTCCACAAAACCAAAGGGCTAACATCAGCATTACGACCATAATCCGCTAATCCAGTTCCAAAGGTTTTGCAGCAGTTCCCAAACGAAGAACCGTACCTCTGGCTCTGCGGAATCCGCTGCCACAACATCCTTCGCCGAAGAATCTGCTTGTACAGCTGTTCCTACTGCTGGTTGCGCCTTAACTCCGCTATCTGCCCCGGCAGCCGAGACGGTCTTCGCCCCTTTATTAGCAGCAGGCGCTGCTGCATCTCCGGAGCCCGCATCGATAAAGCACAGCGGCGGAAACAGTACACACCACCAGTTCTGACCCTTTCCTTCGCCCAACGTAACCCGCACAGCCTCGTATTCTCCGGCCGGATAGACTGTTCCACCGTATAATTTGGTCGGAAAAGGAACTACACCCAGCTCAACTTTATATGAATATTGAATGCCGCGTTTCTCTAGCTCCGATCCAACCAGTGCATTAAGCTCTGGAAGATGAGTTCTAATTAAAGCGCGTGCCTGCTCTAAACTCTGTGGGTCCTCAAGTGCAGTTACCCACTGGTTCATTTGCTCTACGATTGTATCGCGGATTTGCCGCTTCACTAGTTGATCTTGTGTTCCGTCCGAATTCGCCAGAATACGCAGCCGGATAGAATCCTGCGGAATCGATACTTCGGCTACTGCTGCATCGGTTTTTTGACCTTCCCAGGCCATGATAACGATCATAAAAAAACAAATTAAAATGGCAGTATACTTAAAAGTTACACGTAAGGAATCTCTTTTATCCATATGATTATCGTTCATTTGTCGCAGCCCCTCTCCTCTTAACTCTCATGCTAGTAGTATGTCCAGAGATGAGAGACTGCAAACCTATGAATCTATTAAATCTATAATTTTACAGCAAGCGCCTTAGGCAACTGCAAATCCTCCTCAACATCCCGACCATAAAGATGCACACTCATTACAATCCCCATGCAGGCCATATTAATTAAAAGAGATGTGCCTCCATAACTGATGAACGGAAGTGTAATTCCCGTAAGCGGCATTAGGCCGATAAAAGCTCCAATATTCTCTAAGATTTGATATAGCAGCATTGCCGTAATTCCAATAATCAAAAACGGGCCACTACGCTCCCTACTCTCTAGAGCAATCAGTATCATCCGGTGAAGAAGAATAAAAAAGAGTAATAACAGCAGCGCTGAACCTACGAACCCAAACTCCTCCGCAACCTGTACGAATATGGCATCCGAATAGGTATATGGAACACGGTTACTCTGCACAGAGCTTCCTTGCATGTACCCCTCGCCGCTCATCCCTCCGGAGGCAATAGCCACTTTAGCATTTTTCGTGTGATAGCTTGCATCATCTGACGCCAAATCAGGTACGAGCCAAGGATCAAAACGATCCACTAAATGCTTCCTGCCAAGGGTCTCCTCAAAAAAATATACCGCTTCATCATGATAGTGAATATAGCTCAGAATTCCTGCAAGACCCAATCCGCCAACGATTAGTAATCCGATGAGTGCATGTGAAATTTTGATATTCCCGATCCATAGAAGACCGATTAATATTACGATGTAGCTTAGCGCATTTCCGAGATCATTCTGTACAATAACTATGGCAAAAGGGAGCAATGTAAGAAGCGCCAGCGGAACGACTCCCTTCCAGAAGGTTAGCGTGGCTCCTTGTTTACGGACCAGTATGGACGCGAGTAAAAGAATCAATATCAACTTAAAAAGCTCCGCAGGTTGAAAGCTAAGTCCACCTATCTCTAGCCCTAATTGCGCACCGTTCTTTACCTTACCAAAAAAACTAACCGACACTAGGAGACCAATACCCAAGATGTAAATATAAAGAGCATATTTAACAAATATCCTATAGTCCACGAAGGTAAGCACAAAAAACGCTACAAACCCTACAATGTAGTATTTAAGCATTTGTAGATGGAACCCATCTAGTTTCTGAACTAATCTACCATTAGTCACGCTGTATATCGAAAGAATACTAATCACCATCAGCATAACTAGAACAATAAGAATCACGCTATCGATCTTCTTGAGCTTTTTAAGCATACGCAAACCCCTTACTCTATTAAGGTTCCAACCACCCTCACCTGAGGAAAGTCTCTCCTTTCTATTGTAGAGCATTCAAGGCCAGAATTCCAAATTTATGTAATACACCCGATATCAGAGATTCACATCCCAAAATAAAAAACCGCCAGTTCCCATCCTTAAAAGATGAGTTTCTGACGGTTATCTTTTGATTTAGTGATTAAACCTGTTTGGCGGCTGCATAAGGAGTAGGCTTAGGCAAATCTTCCTCTACATCTCGACCATGCAGACGCACGCTCATTACCAGCCCAATGCTGGCCATGTTAATAAGCAGGGAGGTACCTCCGAAGCTGATGAATGGCAATGTGATACCTGTCAAAGGCATCAGACCAATAAACGCACCAATATTCTCAAAAATCTGATACAGCATCATCGCGACAATGCCGACGATCAGAAATGGACCTGCTCGATCTCTGGCTTCCAGCGCAATCAGAATCATTCGGTGAATCAGGATAAAATACAGTAGCAGCACAAATGCAGAACCGACAAAGCCAAATTCCTCGGCAATCTGCACAAAGATAGAGTCTGAATACGTATAAGGCACCCGATCCGTCTGAACAGAGCTACCGTTCATATAGCCTTCTCCACTCATCCCACCTGAGGCAATCGCAAGCTTGGCGTTTTTGGTATGATAAAGAGCTTTCGCTGTCGCTTTATCCGGAACAAGCCATGGGTCGAAACGTTCAATCCAGTGCGAACGGCCAATATCGTTAAGAAACGTTTTAATTTCGTCATGATAATGGATATAACTCATAATTCCGGCAATCGCAGAGCTTGCTACAATCACCAAAGCGATTAATGCGTGAGTGTACTTAATATTTCCAATCCACAACAGACCTGCAAGAATCACGATGTAAGACAAGGCATTCCCAAGGTCATTCTGTGTAAGGACAATAAGAAACGGAAATAAGGTTAATAGGCCGAGCGGCACAACATCCCGCCAAAACAAGAGTTTACTCTTATTCTTACGAACAAGCATCGCTGCCAGAAATAGAATCAATATTAGCTTGAATAGCTCGGCAGGCTGAAGGCTCAGTCCTCCAGGGAGGGACAACCAGCCTTGGGCATTATTCTTGGTCTCGCCCAAAAAGCTGACGAGTACCAGGATACCTATTCCAAACAAATAAATATATAGCGCGTATTTCACTAAAATTCTGTAATCTAAAAAGGTCATTCCAATAAAAGCAATAAAGCCAATTGCATAATACATCATCATACGGATATGATGTCCGTCCAGCTTTTCTCTTCCATGAGTCACACTATATATGGCGAAGATGCTGACAGTCATGAGCAATAACAGAACGACTACGATAGCACCATCAATTTTTTTAATCTTCTGAAGCACGTTCTGCCTCCCTACTCTAAATCTGGGCTTTCTTTTATGGTTCACCAAGAAGTCCGGTTAAATTCTATTGTAAAGGAAGTCGGGTTGAAAATACAATTTTACTCCCTGATCAACAGGAGTCCCCTGCACAGCATGCAGTATTATCGTGCTATACCTAGCACATGACGTGGAATTCCAGCCAGATCATTAATGGTGATGATCTCTTTCCAATGACCCGCCGCTTCCAGTAGCGCAGCCACCTGCTCGGCTTGTCCGAAGCCGAGTTCAAAACCAATCAGGCGCGGCGGTGCCGGGAGCAGCGCCAGCTGCTCCATCATGCGGCGGTACGGGTCCAGCCCGTCCGCTCCGCCATCCAGCGCAGTGCGCGGCTCATGGTCGCGCACCTCACGCTGCAGCCCAGCGATATCCTCGCCGGGAATGTACGGCGGGTTGGAGACGAGAATATCCGTCTCCATCCCCGCGAACGGCTCGAGCAGATCGCCGAGCCGAAAGTCCACGGCTGTGCCGGAGCGCATCGCATTGCGCTTCGCCACAGCTAGGGCCGCCGGCGAAATATCGCCGGCGCAGACCCGCCACGCCGGCGCTTCCGCCGCCAGCGTGACGGAAATCGCTCCGCTGCCGGCGCCGATATCGACGGCGGTCAGCGGCCGTACGGCGCGTCCACCTTCCGCGCCGCCCGCACGATCTTGCGCTGCTGCTAACGAAGCAGCGCCTTCTTCCTGCGCCGCTTCACTCGGCGCAACCGTGCCGTACGGCCAAAGCTCCGCGCCGTACCGCAAAATCGCCTCGACGAGCAGCTCCGTCTCCGGCCGTGGAATAAGCACATCAGGCGTCACTTCAAATGGGCGCCCATAGAATTCTTGCTCGCCGATGATATACTGCACCGGCTCACCCTTACTCCGGCGGGTAACTCCCGCTTCCCACTGTTCCTTGACCGAAGCCGGAAAAGAATCCGCCAGCGCCATATAATACGCTGCCCCGGACAAGCCAAGCACATGCTCCAGCAGTAATTGCGCACTGCGCTGCGGTTCATTACAACCGCTCTGGCTCAAAAAAGAAGAAGCCTCCACAAAGGCTTCCCGGATGCTTTTCACTTCCGACATGACAAATACGCCATCGTTCAAAGCATTATTATCCATTGTCCATACTATCCATCAAATCAGCTTGTTCAGCAATTGAAAGAGCCGAAATAATTTCAGTGATTTCTCCGTTCATAACCTGCTCCAGACGGTGCAGTGTCAAGCCAATACGATGATCTGTAACCCGGCTCTGCGGGAAGTTATACGTCCGGATACGCTCACTACGATCACCCGTACCTACTTTGCTCTTCCGTTCACCAGCATACTTCGCTTCTTCTTCCTGCCGTTTCATATCAGATATACGGGCACGAAGCACTTGAAGCGCCTTTTCCTTATTGGAGTTCTGTGACTTACCGTCCTGACAGGTAGCAACGATGCCCGTAGGTACATGGGTTACACGTACTGCAGACTTGGTCGTATTTACAGACTGTCCGCCTGCACCACTTGAACAGAAGGTATCCACACGAATATCTTTATCATGGATTTCAATCTCAAATGCTTCAGCTTCCGGCATCACCGATACTGTAGAAGTAGAGGTATGAATACGTCCACCGGATTCAGTCGCTGGGATACGTTGTACGCGATGCGCACCACTTTCGTATTTCAGCTTACTGTATGCACCGCGGCCGTTAATAAGGAAGATTACCTCTTTAAATCCACCAAGATCACTCGCGTTGACATCCATTAGCTCTACGCGCCAGCCTTGTGAATCTGCAAACCGAGTGTACATCCGATAAAGGTCGGAAGCGAACAATGCCGCTTCATCTCCACCCGCTGCACCACGAATTTCGACGATTACGTTCTTATCATCATTCGGGTCTTTAGGCAGTAGCAATACACGGATTTGCTCTTCCAGCTCTACCTGACGTTTGGAAAGGTCGTCAATTTCCATCTTGACCATTTCCTTCATCTCATCATCAAGCTTTTCGCCTTGCATCTGCTTAGCAGCTTCAAGCTCTTCCATTACACTCTTATATTCAGTATACGCCTCAAATGCAGGCTGTAGGTCTGATTGTTCTTTGGAATAATCCCTCAGTTTCTTACTGTCGTTTGCAACATCCGGATCACAAAGCAGTTCACTGAGCTTCTCATAGCGGTCCGCCAGGGATTGCAATCGGTCCAACAAGGGAATTCACCTCTCCTAGTTCAATTTCAAATTCGCAAATAAAGCGATTAAAACATATGTCATAAAATTAGATATACGACTTTATATTATACCAAAGATATTGTGAAATGGCTACAGTTCTGTACGCGTAAATCCCTTAATAAATGTCTTATATTTTAAAAAAGGATCATCCCAGCAGTAGATACCCTCTACCGACTGAGATGACCCTCTTATCATTAGTATGCTTCAGTCCTCTTAAACGTTGAAACGGAAATGCATAACGTCGCCGTCCTGCACCAAATACTCTTTACCTTCTAGACGCAGTTGACCACGTTCTTTGGCACCATTCATTGAGCCTGCTGCCAAAAGATCTGCGTAAGCCACTACCTCAGCACGGATAAATCCACGTTCAAAATCTGTGTGAATTACACCAGCAGCGCCGGGTGCTTTAGTTCCTTTACGAATGGTCCACGCACGAACTTCCTGAACGCCTGCCGTGAAATACGTATACAAGCCTAGAAGCTTGTAAGCCGCTTTGATCAAACGGTTCAGGCCAGATTCTTCTAGCCCAAGTTCTTCTAGGAACATCGCTTTATCTTCGCCCTCAAGCTCGGCAATTTCAGCTTCTACTTTAGCACTGATCGGAACAACTTCAGCACCTTCAGTTGCTGCAAATTCACGCACTTGCTGCACATAAGGATTATTCTCAGCACTTGCTACTTCTTCTTCACTTACATTCGCTGCATACAGCACTGGCTTCAATGTTAACAAATGAAGATCACGGATAATAAGCTTCTCGTCATCGGACAATTCTATACTACGTGCAGGTTTATCTTCGTAGAGCACTTCTTTGACACGTTCAAGCAGTTCAACTTCTTGAGCGTATTTCTTGTCGCCGCCTTTGATGTTCTTACGGGAACGTTCAATCCGCTTCTCAATGCTCTCAATGTCAGCAAGAATCAGTTCCAAATTAATGGTCTGAATATCGCTGATCGGATTTACTTTACCATCCACGTGGGTAACGTTCTCATCTTCAAAACAACGAACGACATGAACGATAGCGTCTACTTCGCGAATATGAGCTAGGAACTTGTTGCCTAGTCCCTCACCTTTACTCGCACCGCGCACAAGACCAGCGATATCAACAAATTCAAAAGCTGTAGGTACAGTCTTGTTGGGTTGTACCAGCTCTGTCAGTTTATCAAGACGTTCGTCCGGAACTTCAACGACACCAACGTTAGGGTCAATCGTGCAAAAAGGGTAGTTTGCGGATTCTGCTCCCGCTTGCGTTATCGCATTAAACAATGTGGATTTTCCTACGTTAGGAAGACCGACGATTCCAGCTTTCAAAGCCATTTATATGACAACTCCTATTTTCAGCAAAATTGATCATCCGAATAAGTAATACGATCTAAACCATTATATATTAGAACATATTCTCCAGCAACACCGGATGTCTTACAGTTGTGTCAATCCAGCCTTATCCAAGCGAACCCATTTCAATAGGATTTGGCAAGTTCCAATACTTTTTGCACCGCCGGCTGATCCAATAGGGGCTTAGAAGTATCTGGATCAACCTCCACATCAGGGACTGTCTTCACTTCCTCGTTGCAGCTTCCATCAGAGTTAAGTCCCATCTCAAAGGAAAATCTGAATACATAACCGCTATTAGGCAATGCAACGACAAGTGGATCCATACCTAGTCCGTCCCCACCTGTTCTGCCACCAACAACCGTCGCAAACCCGGTGCCTTTTGCAAATGCTGCAAAACCTTCCGACGCTGAATACACAGAGCTATCTACCAGCAAATAGATCTTTCCTTTAAAACCAACGGATTCTTGAGGGATTACTACATCTGTATTTTTACTATATGTCTTGAACATTTTTAATGCTTCCGATGGTAAATTAGGCAACTGTTCGTCTTTGATGTTGGTAATAGGCTGCTGCCCCCTTGTGATCTGACGTGCCTGCATAAAGGTCTCAGCATAGTTGCCTCTTGTATAAAGTAAGTATGTATTGTATTCGATAGGTTTATTAATCAGCAGAGGAGCAATATGAGCTCTCCAGTAATCGCTGTTTCCTCCGCCATTTCCGCGGATATCTAGAATTAGTGTCTTATAATCTTTAACTTCTATTAAAAAATCACGAATCTCCGAACTATCCATCTCCATGAGACTTCCGGCAAAGCTTCGCATGCCTAGATACGCTATTTGCTCTGGCTCTATAATAACCTTTTTTACATTCCCGGAAGTCTTTCCTGTCTGACTCCCTGCCTCACCACTATTCATATCGTTAACGATGCCATCAGAGCTTTGCTGCTCCGCTAAAGGTTTCTGGTTGTAACGAGCCAACACATTTGGCTGTTGAAACACGTTGATCCAAGGCTCATAACCAAAACCTGCCTGAACATAGGCATTTAGAAACCATGGATATTCTTCCTTAGATAAAAAATTCGTATGCCCATTATTTAACCTGCTAAGTACGAATTTCATTCGTCTAAAAAACTCATCATCTGTCTTCACTGCTGCAATTTCATTACGGTACGCCTCTTTGTTCGCAAGCCAATCCTCTCCATTTAGACGCTTATTTACCTCTAGGAAAGGGTAGTTCTCCTCAATAATCTTCCACATATAATCAAAATCCTCTAATCTTTGTTCCACTGTCAATGGAGACAACGCCGCTTCTAGCTGTTTTTCCGCTACCTTTGAAGAGGCTACCGGCGCAACCGGACTTGCCTGAACTTGCCCCGACGCAGATTGCTTTTTCCCTGGCAAATCCCCACGGTTGCAACTAACCAGTAACAGTATTGCAGCTACAGATAAAGCCGCTGGTAATACAAACCTTGGTCTCACCTTAATCCCCCTTCCAATATTCCATATAGCTGAATCCATTTTCAGGAATTTATTTAATAATCATATTTTTCTATTCCTCCTAATTCAAATATATTTATCACAATTATTTACATTAGTTTTCTTAGAACAACACAAAAAAGACCTCCTTCGAGGTCTCCACGTTAAGTATTACAAATCTTTAGACATCGTAATGTCAGTTACGGTATATCCCATTTTTTTGTAGAGCTCAAATGCACGATTGTTCTGACCGAAGACATGTAACCCGATTTTGGTGACGTTCATCTCACGAGCTTCTTCATCGAGTGCGACCATAGCCTGCTTGCCATAGCCTTTACTCTGATACGGTTCAAAAACATAGAAATCATAAATGAAAGCTTCTCGGCCGCTGCGGCCTTCACTTACATTAAACCAGATGTATCCTACCTGGATATCACTACTTATTTCTACTATAGAATATAGATAAGCGCCATCTGTGCTCAACCCTTTAGGTAAAGACTGTGTTATAGCTTCCTCAGACAGCTTCATCGCGATTTCAGGGTCCCAAGCGCCGGCTTTAATCTTATCTTCAGCGTAATCACGAGTAGCTTGACCTAAGAAAAATTGAAAAGCAGACTCATCCATATGAACCAATTTAATCATCATCTTTTTTCACTTCCTCACTTCTATATTTACCATATACTTTTATTTACGTATTAAACGGGAAGTCCCACGTAAAGTTGCTAAGTCAGAAGCTCCGATGCCGAACATTGCTATCTTAAGCTCCAGCTCTACCTGAGCCAGTGCAGCATCTAGCGCCTCTTCAGAATCTACTGCCGGTCCTAAAAGATTGCGTCCAAAGCCTGCTAAATCAGCACCGAGGGCCAATGCCTTCGCCGCATCCACACCATGCTTCAAGCCGCCGCTGCCAATCAATGCCCCCTTCGGGGAGACAGCACGTACCTCTGCAATGCAATCTGCGGTTGGAGTACCCCAGTCTGCGAAAGCTTCAGCCGCTGCGCGCCGTATAGGGTCTCTACTCCGAAACTTCTCGACCTGACTCCAGGATGTTCCACCTGCACCCGCTACATCAACAAAAGCTACCCCTGCATTATAAAGATGTGCTGCTGTATCACCGTCAATGCCCCAGCCGACTTCTTTTACACCTACAGGAACCTCAAGTGCACGGCATACTTTTGCTATCTGCGATAGTAAGGAAGCAAAGCCAGTATTCCCTTCAGGTTGGAAGACCTCTTGAAGACCATTGAGATGCAGTACAAGAAAATCCGCACCAGCAATATCCACAGCCCGGCGACACTCCTCAATCCCGAAACCATAGGACAGCTGTACGGCGCCAATATTAGCGATAACCGGTATATCAGGTGCTTTGTCCCGTACATAAAAGGTTTCGGTTAGCTCAGAGCGCTCCACCGCCGCTCGCACAGAACCAACCCCCAGCGCCCATCCACGACGCTGTGCTGCCTCTGCTAGTCGGGCATTGATGGCTCCTGTAGCTGCACTGCCGCCTGTCATCGAGCTGATCAGCAGCGGTGTACGCAGTTCACGTTCCAGGAACGTGGTCTGCAATGATATATCATCGAAATTCAGCTCTGGAAGAGCATTATGCCGAAATCGGTAATGTTCAAACCCCGTAGTCACACCGACGCCACCGACTTCTTCATTTAGACAAAGGCGTACATGCTCTATTTTGCGTTCACCTGTCCTTGATGCAGGCAATAAAGAATTCTTGTCCGAAACCTCTACAATTGGTAGGCCATTGCCATGATCCGCGCCAGACTGCCTATTCGCATCATATGGTACGGCCTCTTCTGGCGTATGATTCATGCTCCGTTCCTCCTATTCCTAAACTGTACTTATTATAACATATCCCTCCAGATGAATTTACAATATGAAGTGAGTGAAATACGAGGGATGCTTCATTTCTACCCACTAGGTGTTAATAGGTTGGTACACGCCGGAGCATAATAATTATAAAGGAAGTGCTCTGCAATACTTTCAGGAGGAACTTCCGATGAGATCAGATCGTGAACAACCCGTTCAGCCCCAAGTGATACAAGATAGAACCCATGCTTTTGCTCCAAAGAAACGCACCTCTTCACGACGCCGCAAACGAGTGATATGGGCTTGCGTCATTCTAATTCTCTGGTTAATCGGCGTCATGATATACCAGACACATAAACCTCTACCCGTTGGGATTTCCTATGAAAGTCCCATATACAAAGTGAATAATATATCCTTCTGGCATGACCTAACCTATCCAGACGGTACGGACACAGGTAAGCAGGAGAGTGAAATTCTTCCGAGAATGCTACATATTATCGAGGAGTCAAGGGAGTTCTTAGTCATCGACTTGTTCCTGTTCAATGATTATACCCATAAAGATCAGTCATTCCCTCCAGTCAGTCGAATGCTGACAGATAAATTAATCTCACAAAAGCAAACCTATCCCGAAATGGAGATTGTCTTCATCACCGATGAGGTCAATACCAATTACAACTCAGCGCCCAATCATCTTCTGGAAGAAATGAAGGCCGTGGGGATCCGAGTCATCATGACCGATGTTAATGCGCTGCGAGATTCTACACCTGCCTATTCAGCCGTCTGGCGCACCTTCATTCAATGGTTCGGACAATCCGGTAAGGGCTTTATCCCCAATCTTATGGCCAGTGGTGGACCGGATATTACCGCTAGATCTTATCTAAAGCTGCTGAATGTGAAGGCGAACCATCGCAAAGTAATTGTCAGTGAGAACACTGCACTAATTTCCTCTGGAAATGTTCACGATGCCAGCGCCTGCCACTCCAATATTGCTTTGGAGGTACAAGGTCCAATTATTGCCGATATTCTCCAGACCGAGCAGGCGGCAGCCAATCTTTCAGATGCAGGTCCATTGCTACTTCATAAGCCCAATTTCACCCAAGAAAAGAACCTACCATCAGCGGAAGCTCTAGAAGTTCGCTATTTAACAGAAGGAAAGGTATACAAATATGCGCTGCAAGGCATTAGGTCCGCCCGGAAGGGGGATACCGTATGGATGGGGATGTTTTATCTTGCTGATGATGCCATTCTGGATGCGTTGGTAGAGGCTACATCACGCGGGGCTAAGGTAAACCTAATCCTGGATCCAAATCAGAACGCCTTCGGGCGTGATAAAATCGGGATCCCCAACCGTCCAGTTGCCATGGATCTGAACAAACGCACGAACGGTGAAATCTCTATTCGTTGGTACAATACAACCAAAGAGCAATATCATCCAAAGCTGCTCTTTATCGCCAAACAAACCGGCAGCTCCATCGTTCTTGGCGGTTCCACCAATTTCACCACTCGCAATCTAGATGACTACAATCTAGAGAATGATCTGTGGATTTCTATGAAGCGAGATCAGCCTCTGTTCAAAGATATGGAAGCCTACTTTTATCGGCTATGGAATAACGAGGGTCATACGTTCACTTTACCTTTTGAGGCCTATCAGAGCGATGTGACCTGGTTCAAGTACATCCTGTTCCGGCTGCAGACTAACCTGGGCTTTACTACTTTTTAAACAAAAACCACCGCAGAGAAGGCAGCACCCTCCGCGGTGGTTTAATCTGTAATGAAGTTATAGCAGTGGAGACATTAATCTGGCGGCAGATTCCAGTATACGTACCACCATGCGTTTATTCATAAAGGTCTCATGCACAATCTGAGTGGTGGACAATAAATCGCGTTCAAAATCAGCAACGATTCGTGTAACACTCTCTGTCTGAAGAAGCAATGCGTTTACCTCAAAGTTAAGATGGAAGCTCCGCATGTCCATGTTTGCTGTACCAATAGTCGCTATTTCACCATCCACGATTAACAGCTTAGAGTGTATAAAGCCCTTCTCGTATTCATAAATCTTCACTCCAGCCTCCAGCAATGCCGGGAAATAAGAATGCGAAGCCAGAAACGGAATCCATTTATCTGGCTTAGCAGGGAATAACAAGCGAACATCTAAACCAGATATAGCCGCTACACGTATCGCAGTCAGGATATCCTCGTCCGGAATGAAATAAGGGCTGGCAATCCAAACTGATTTCTCAGCTGAGGTGATCATGGAGAAAAATATATTTTTGAGTGCACGGCGCTCATTGTCCGGCCCACTCGCTATGATCTGTACTGCTCCGTCCCCTGTCATAAAGTGTAGCTGTGGTGTTAGATAATCCTGCTCCAGTATTTTTTCACCTGTAGTATGCATCCAATCTTGCAAGAAGATGATTTGCATCGTCCGTACCGCTTCACCTCTAACTAACATATGGGTGTCACGCCAGAATCCATAAGTTTTGCTGCGGCTTAAATATTCATCCCCCACATTCAGTCCACCCATGAACCCGACATCACCGTCGATGACGACGATTTTTCGGTGATTCCGGTAATTAACCCGGCTAGAGAAAAAGGAGGTGGAATTACCGTACGATGCCACTTGTACTCCAGCATCAACCAACTCTTTCAAAAAAGCTTTAGAAAGCTGAAAACTCCCCACAGCATCATACATAAATCGGACAGATACACCCGCACGCGCCTTTGCGATCAAAATCTGTTGAATACGCGTTCCAATGTGATCTGCACGGAAGATGTAATACTCCATATGTATGTGGTGCTTCGCTTGTCGCAGCTCTAGCAGTAATGTTCCAAACGTCTCTTCACCATTGGTAAGGATGCGCGTCTCTGAAGCAAAGGAAATAGGAGTACGCGCTAGAGTCTTGGATAATAATAGTAGTTTTTGACGCGAGGGGTCAAAGACCGACCAATCTTGATGCGTACGCAAAGCGTCATTCTCAATCCGCTCATAGGCCATAAGATCTCTTTGTGCTTTTTTATCATATTTACGACGTTTAAATACATTCTGTCCAAATAGAAAATAAAAGACCAACCCGAGCACCGGAATCAACGCAAGCAAAAGAATCCATGACATCGTAGTAGAAGGATTACGATTCTCCATAAAAATAGCTAAGCTAATTGAAACGACTGTCAGTGTGGAGAAAATACTAATAATTGTTCCAGCAGTACTCCCAAAAATACCAAAACCAAAATAATAAAATGCTATGAAAGCCCCAATAATAATTATTGATTGAAGTCCTCTTCTCATATTGTACCTACCTTCTTATTCATAAAAGCAACACCAAAATGACACATTTTATATATTACATGAAGAACCTATATCTTCCTAGACAATTACTGTGTAAAAATCTATTTACAACAAAACTGTAACCCTTCTGTTCTGAAATTTGTAATGACAAGATGGATCGAATATAATTATTTTGACCGATTAGTCAATTATAGAACTGGGTAGTCAGAAAGGAGGTTATCCCCCCAATGAGCGATAAAACTGTGGACAAGCAGGAACAGATTATTAAGATCGCCATGCAATTATTCGCTGTGAAAGGCTCCTCTTCCACGTCCATGCAAGAGATCGCCGAATTATGCGGAATTTCGAAGGGAAGCTTGTATCTAGTATTCAAATCCAAAGAAGAACTGGAACGCAGTATTTTTCTCTATTGTTACCGAATGATTCGTGATCCCTTATTACGTGAAGAACAAGAAACCCAAAGAACACCGCGTGAGAAGCTTAGGAATCAAATAGAAATTCTACTGAGTCATGTGTACGAATTACGTGAGTTCTTACAGCGTCAAATTCAGGAAGTTGCCGGAAAAGGATTTGATACTGAAGTACCGGAATGGCTGCGTAGAAACAACGCTTCCTTCTTGCGCTGGTTTCAGGTGAAGATGGAGACCCTTTATGGAAAAGACATCATTCCCTATACCGGAGATTTATGTATTGTAGGTCATGGACTAATCAAGTCATATATTGCGGTTATTTTTCGTCAGGATACCCACTTGTCCCTTGCCGTTATGGCTGATCATCTAATGAATCTACTAGATATTATTGTAGCTGGTCTTCTTAAAAGTAAGCAGGCTCCTCTCATCAACTCTACCATTCTTGCAAGCTGGATGGAGGAGAATGAGGAGAGTAAGCGCAAGAATCCACTGCAGATCATTAAGGACATGAAGACTGCGGTCAGTAAATTAGATAGTATAGAACCCGAAGAGTCAGCCGATTTGCTGGAATCACTCAACATTCTAGAAGGCGAAGTTCTCTTACCACACCCACGCAAAGCAATCATACAGGGGATGTTGTCCAACCTCCAATCCTGCTCAGAGCTCACTACATCATTGGAAGAATTGAGGAAGCTGGTTACCTCTTTTTCAAATCATTCATGCGTATTTCGTTAATTGCTCTATAAAGAGTTCATGAGAGAGAAGAACATGGATAGCGAGTATTATAAATTTTCAAAATGGCGCCCTATTTCGTAAAGAAAAGGCCCGAGAGGAGCAGAAACAACACTTATGAAAAGCTTAATTAATTTCTCGCTCAGGAACAAATTTGCCATTTGGCTTCTGACGATAATTATTGTATTTGCCGGTTTGTATAGCGGACTGACAATGAAGCAAGAAACCTTACCTAATATTAGTATACCCTATCTTAGCGTAACAACTATTTATCCGGGGGCTGCACCAGAAGGCGTCGTTAATGATGTCAGTAAACCGTTGGAGCAAAAGCTGCGCAATGTGGATGGTGTAAAGACAATCACCTCCACTTCTCTGGAGAATGCCTCCAGTATCCAAATCGAGTTTGATTATGGAACGAATCTGGATAATGCTACAGCAGCTGTTCGCGAAGCGCTGAATGAGGTCTCATTGCCAGACAATGTGCAAAAGCCTTCCATTTCACGTTTTAGCCTTAGCTCAATGCCTGTCGTCTCCCTTAGTTTATCGAATGGAGATTCAGAAGATCTCGAGGAACTAACCCGTATTGCCGAGAACGATATTCGCCCTGCCCTTGAAGATGTTGAGGGTGTTGCTTCTATTCAAATCTCTGGACAATACGTCAAAGAAGTTTCGCTTAAGTTCAATCAAGAGAAGCTCAAGCAATACGGACTGACCGAAGATACGGTTAAAGGGATCATTCAAGGCTCTTCCCTCCGTGTTCCACTAGGACTGTTCGAGATGGACAAAGCTCAAAAGGCAGTTGTCGTGGATGGCAACATCACCACCGTTGAAGATCTTAAAAATGTGACCATTCCAGTTATGCCAACTGGTGCAGCGAGCGCTGCTGGCGTTGGGGCTCCTGGAGCTGGCGCTGCCGATGCAGGTGCTGGAAGTGCTGCTGGTGCAGGCGCTGCTGGCGGAGCTGCAAATATGGGATTGCCAACCGTGAAGCTGGGAGAGCTTGCTACAATTGAGGTTGTTGGTAATTCTGAATCGATCTCCCGTACGAATGGTAAAGAATCGATCGGTATCCAGATTGTCAAAGCCAACGATGCCAACACTGTTGATGTCGTAAATGGTGTTAAGGACAAAACTGAAGAATTAAAAGCACAATATAAAGGCATTGACCTTACAGTTCTGCTTGACCAAGGTAAGCCCATTGAGGACTCCGTAAATACAATGTTGTCAAAAGCTGTATTTGGCGCCCTTTTCGCAGTAATTATCATTTTGGTCTTCCTGCGGAATATTCGTTCGACAATCATTTCTATCATCTCTATTCCTTTATCATTGCTGATCGCAGTGTTATGTCTGCGTCAAATGGACATTACGCTTAATATGATGACCCTTGGTGCGATGACCGTTGCCATCGGACGGGTAGTCGATGACTCGATTGTAGTCATAGAGAACATATACCGGCGACTCTCGTTATCTGGCGAGAAGCTAAAAGGCCGGGAATTAATCAGTGCAGCCACTCGTGAAATGTTCGTACCAATCATGTCCTCTACGATTGTAACCATCGCGGTATTCTTACCGCTTGCTCTAGTAAGTGGTATGGTTGGAGAGCTGTTCTTGCCTTTCGCTTTAACTATGGTCTTCGCCCTGCTCGCTTCGTTGGTAGTTGCGATTACCCTGGTTCCTGCAATGGCACACTCCCTGTTCCGCAACGGATTGAAAGGTAAGAAGACGCATAGTGAGAAACCAGACAGAATGTCTGCCGGTTACCAAAAGATTCTGAACTGGTGTCTTTCCCATAAACTCGTTACGTTCGGAGTAGCGGTTCTGCTCCTGGCGGGCAGCTTGTTCCTGATCAAGCCTATCGGCGTTAGCTTTATGCCTTCCCAAGAGGATAAAACGGTTATGCTAACCTACTCACCGAAGGCTGGACAAAGAACTGAAGAAGTTCAAGAACAAGGCCTGAAAGCTGAGAAATATATTTTAGCGCAGCAGCATGTAGATAAAATGCAATATTCCATTGGTGGCGGCGGCCCGATGGGTATGGGCGGATCCAGCAACTCAGGACTCTTTTTCATCGTTTACGATAGTAATACTCCTGATTTCGAAAATGTAAAAGAGAAGTTGATCGAAGGTTTAACCGCAGAAGTCCCAGATGGTGTGTGGGGCGATATGTCCGCGATGATGAGCGGAGGTATGGGTGGAAGCACGTTAACCGTGAATGTATTCGGAGACGAACTAGATCAAATTAAGCCGGTAGCGGATGAGATCGCCAAGATCGTACAGGCTGACACCACTAATTTCAAGGATGGCGAAACAAGTCTCAAAGAAGCTTACGATCAATATACGATTGTAGCGGATCAAGAAAAGCTTAGCTCCCTTGGACTTACAGCGGGACAAATTGCGATGAAGCTTGCTCCTGCAGGTACACGTCCAGTACTCACAGAAGTAGAAATGGACGGCAAGAACTACAAAGTCTATATCGAAACTGATAAAGAAACGTATAAGAGCATTAAAGAAATGGAAGAGGCTACATTGACTTCACCACTAGGCATTTCCGTGCCAATCGGGCAAGTCGCTAAAATTGAAAACGGCTCTTCCCCTGACTCGATTACTCGGATGGACGGTAAGATGAAGGTGGATGTCACTGCCGAGATTATTTCAAGTGACGTCAATAGTGCTTCAAACCTCGTGAAGGAAAAAATAGATGCTATGGAATTACCAGATGGCGTGACGGTTAGCTTCGGTGGTGTAACCGAGCAGATCAATGACACATTTGGTCAATTAGGTATTGCTATGGCGGCTGCTATTGCCATCGTATACTTCGTGCTTGTGGTTACGTTTGGCGGTGGATTAGCTCCATTTGCTATCCTGTTCTCACTTCCTTTCACCATTATCGGGGTACTCGTAGCCCTTCTGATCGCTGGGGAAACCTTAAACGTCTCCTCCCTCATGGGTGCGCTGATGTTGATTGGTATCGTAGTCACGAATGCCATTGTCCTCATCGACCGCGTTATTCATAAGGAAAAAGAAGGAATGACCACACGTCAAGCCTTGCTTGAAGCAGGCGGCACACGTTTACGTCCAATCCTGATGACTGCACTTGCAACGATTGGTGCATTGCTGCCACTGGTTACAGGACTTGAAAACAGTGCAGGGATCATCTCCAAGGGGCTAGGTGTTACCGTTATCGGCGGCTTGATCAGCTCCACGCTGCTGACACTTGTAGTAGTGCCAGTCGTGTATGAATTCCTGATGAAATTCCGCAGTAAAAAGGTAATTGACTAGAACACTTGATGCATATCAAGTAAACATGCTAAATGAAGAAGCTGTCTACAAAGTAGTGAATACTACTTATGGGGCAGCTTCTTTTTTATGGAATGGGCAAAGTAACCCAGTAGACTTTTGTAGGTGGGAGATGAGTGGTTGGACGGGCGGGGGATTGACGATAGGCGGTGCATGATTTGCGATGGGTAGTTGTGCGGTGGACAGTAGGTCTAAACTAATTATGGAAAAACTCCCTAAAAATTTCCGATAATCACTCTAAATGTACGAAATTAGGGAATCCCTCCCTAAAAAATAGCTAATTCACCTGATTTAGCGCCAAATCAGGTGAATTATAGGGAGGTTTTCCCTAATTACATGTCTTATGACCAATAATTTCAGAGTTTTAGGGAGAAATTCCCTAATTATTCTTCTAGAGCTTCACTTGGATCGTCATTTGGGACTTCACTCAGATCTTCATTTCATCGCTCCACTTAGAGCTTCAATTAAATCACTATTTACACTTCCACAGCAAGAAAAACCCGACCTAATTTATAGGCCGGGCACTGTATTATAGTGTTGTTATACCATTGCTGTTGCACTGCTCTCCAGCGAAGCTCTCCAGGAACGCAGCATCTGCAGATCAAGGGGTAGAAACTCAGCGAGCATATGGGAAAGTCCCAAATACAACGTACTATTCGTTGCTGCATTTAACTTCTCACAGAACTGTGGAGTCCATTGCAGTAAATGATCTTCCAAAAAGGCTACCTGAATATCAAGTAGATCCATAGCACTTCTAATTGAGAAGCTATTGTACAACATCCGCTCATGCATTACTGCCATAAATTCCAGCTCAATAGCAATATGATCATCAGCTTCACCATTACATTTGTTAAATACAATTCCTGCGGAAGTATACACATCAGCAAGCACGTTGCAGAAATCTTCAGAACGACCAAGAATAGCAGCTTCACGTAATTTAAAAGAGCTTACTGTCTGTTCGTGCATAAGCCGTTTATATTCTTGGGTCTCTTTCTCACATATATGGGGTAGCTTATTCGGTTCCTGACTCAGATAGCGCTTCAGTTCCCGTCCGCCTTCCGTCATCTCTGCAGCAACACTCATCTTGCGATTGCGGCTCCACTGAGCCACAAGTGAGAGTGATGGTTTTCTACCCAAAAAATCCACTAAAAGCTGATATATTAATCCCCGACTTTCCAACCAATGGCTAAATGCCTCCGGCACGGCGAGCGATGGAACAGTTTGCATAGTCATTTTGCAAATCCTCCTCATTGGGTTTCCCGGTCACACACCGTCACATGATCGACGTGCAATTTCCGGTATCCTTTCTGTTTTCGCAAAAGTGAACGTAAAAGTAATCCGCACCTAGATTATATCGGATATTAAAAACGCTTTCCGTGAGCATTCTATGACTAATCACTTCATTTGTCGTACTTTTGTCACATTTTCGCAAGTCTATTTCGGCTTTGTCATTCTATTTAGTTTGTCCATTATTATGCAATTAAATCACAACCCTCCTTAATCAAATAGGGGGAGTTTAACCCGTTCAATAGTTTGCTCATTGACGTACCCGCGAGCGATCTTTAAAATTCTAAACAAGTATAAACACCTTCGCCTCCTCTTAAGACGGGAAGCATTCAAAACACCAACAAATGAAGGGAGCAACTATGGAGCCGCTGACGGACCCTTTTGGACGTTTACATGACTACATCCGCATTTCGGTTACCGACCGCTGCAACCTGCGTTGCATTTATTGTATGCCAGCGGAAGGGATGGAATTCCAGCAGCAGGACGAGATTCTGAGCTATGAGGAAATCACCGCAGTTGTGGAATCGCTAGCACCACTTGGATTACGCAAGGTACGGCTAACAGGTGGAGAACCTCTTGTACGCAAAGACCTGGAGAAGCTAGTAACTATGATATCCGCCATTCCGGGGATCGACGATATTTCACTGACTACGAACGGATTAATGCTTCCAGCTAAAGCAGCGCTGCTAAAAGAAGCCGGGTTGTCACGGGTGAATATCAGTCTGGACTCTTTACGGCAAGATCGCTTCTCTATGATTACACGCGGCGGTGAGGTCTCCAAGGTACTAAAGGGGATCGAGGCAGCACAAGCTGCCGGGCTGGAGCCGATCAAGCTTAACGTTGTATTGATGAAAGGGATTAATGATGACGAGATCAAAGACTTCATCTCCCTTACGTTGAACAGTCCACTAAATGTACGTTTTATTGAATATATGCCCATCGGAAGTGCTACTGATTCTTGGCGCCAATCCTATCTGCCGCTGGAAACTGTAATAGAAGCTTGTACTGCAGCTGGTTGGGAAACCGAGGAAGCTGAGATGCCATCTGGTAATGGCCCTTCCCAGAATCGGCGGGTTATTGGAGCGCAAGGAACGTTCGGATTAATCCATCCCGTAAGCGATCACTTTTGCGATAACTGCAATCGACTAAGACTAACAGCAGATGGCCATATCAAAGCTTGTCTGTATTGGGAAGATGAGTACAATGTCCGCCCCCTAATAAGCGATCCCGCAGCAGTGCAGGCCTTATTCCGCAAAGCTCTGGGTAACAAGCCACATAACCACGAAATGGCATTAGCCTTGGAGAAAAAAGCACAAAGCCACACGCCGACGGCTCGGCGTATGTCTCAAATTGGAGGCTAGTCCGTCTCATTAAAAACGCCGCTTTCCCCAAGCCATCTGGGAAAAGCGGCGTTTCATTTAGAGATTAAAGGATAGCCTTCACCATCCACTATTATAGATATAGAGCCTCGAGCAGCTTGTAAAGCGTCGTTGCTGCCTCCGCTCTTGTAGCATTGTTCTCAGGTCTGAATGTGTTATCCTCGAATCCACCCAAAATCCCCGCTTCAACACCCGCTTTTACAGATGCCTGTGCCCATTGTGGAATGGAGGTAAGATCCGCAAAGTCCCCCTCTTTATCCGTTTGCTTATGGGCATTAGCCTTCAAAGCATTCGCGAGCATAACTGACATTTCGGCACGGGTAATCTTTTCTGAAGGCTCGAAGAACATTTTGCCGTTCACATCATATCCACGAAGGATTCCGGCATTTACCGCCGCTGCTACATCATCTGCAGCCCAAGCTGGAATTGCACTTTGATCCGCGAATTTCACTGTGCTACCTGTTGATTGCAAACCAAGCGCCCGTACAATCATAGAAGCGAACTGTGTCCGAGTAACATCCTCATTCGGACGGAAGGTATGATCCTCGTACCCTTTCATGACACCCATACCGATTAGACGGTCTGTAAACGCCGTGGACCAATGAGTATTCAAATCGGTAATCGATGGGGCCTGATAATTAAACACAGCATATTTGGCAAGCTGATTTAAGCTTGCAGTTATAGTTCCACCCGTTTGACTCTGACCACCAACATAAATCCACTTTTTAAGCTGCTCGTTGTAATAGTAGATAGCTGCTTTATGCCCCGATGTAATCTTGGCCGCATCGTAATTGAGGGACAGTTCCACAGGCTTATTGAGCATGCCTGCCTTGTCACTAGTAAGCTCTACTGCTGCACTCACAGCCTGAAGAGCGCCCATTGCTGGTGTCTCATCAGCAGCAATAACCGAAAAGGCAATTTCGCTGTTACCAGACAACGCTCCAGCCGGAATCGTAAAGCTGCCCACGTCTTTAAGTGTGCCCGTTCCTCCCTGCTGTGCTTTTACCTCCAATTCCACACGCGGAGTTGTAGAAGGCTGCTCTGTAGGAGATGGCGTCGCGGTTGGAGATGGAGTTGCAACTGGTCCGTTGCCTCCTCCGTTATTATCCCCCCCTCCACTGCTAGTGCCCGCAGTTACAACTACTGTGCGTACAATCTCAGTAGCTGCATTGCCAGCCAAATCTGTCGCATTGTACTTCAGTGTATAGGTTCCTGGAGTCTGAACATCCACTGTTCCTGTCACCAGGATAGAGCCTGCAATCCCAACCTTGTCAGTAACGTCTGCGCCCGGGTCCTTGAAGTCATCCCCTTGGGTCAGACTAAGACGGCTATCCCCCTTCAGGGTAATCACAGGTGCTGTACGATCGATATTCACAGCAAGCGGCAATGTTGTCTTATTTTCTAAAGAATCCGTTGCCTTGAATTGCAGTTGATGTTGGCCTTCTTCCGAAATCTCAACCACTTTCCCACTTTCATAGGGCAGGAAATTTCCGTTTACATCAGTCGCTAATTGAATGGATACATCCGCACCAGGAATATATACGCTAGCATAAACGCTTACCGAAACACTCTGATTCGTCCAGTCACCACTCAAATAAGCTTGTCCGTTCTCAGTCTTTAATGTGCTATGAAGCACCAATGGGGTGATACTATCATCTCCGCTTAGCGTTACTTCAAAAGTCTTCGTTTCCGTAGCTAATCCCCGCTTAATTGTAGCTGTTAAGGTCAGCTTCGTATCCTTCTTAGGTTGGAAGATGATTTTACCTTCGTTCGTCATTAGAACCGGATTGGAGCTTTTCCACACAATACTTGTCCCGTGTTTGCCTTCGGTAGGCAACGTTAGATCAGAAGTTACTGCGCTTGTGTCTCCTAGATCTAATGCAGTCATAGTATCGTTAACTGCTTGCTGATCGCTGTACGACTCCACATCCACAAAAATCGGATTGGAATAAAACCACATATCACTATAATTACGGGCGTTGATTTCTTCGAAACGAGTCAGGTTATCGACGGTATTATTTTTTGGATCAATCTGCGGTTCACCGTTAACCGTTTCTCCCGCAACATCAGTTCCAAGGTTAGTCCCTCTTAACCGGAAATAACGATCCTTGTCCGCTGCCTCTACCTTATACTTAATAACATTGTAGCCTTCGGAATCTGTAGTCCAGTCCTCGCTTGTGAAGCGTTTCAACACTTTTGTTGTATCGTTAGTCGCTTTGGTGTAATCAGGTGTACCTGGATCAACCTTGCCATGGACTTCACCGGAGATCAAATCTACATGATCTACCTTAACAGCGTCGCCATTATTATTTTGCTGTGGACTTTTGAAACGGATCGTAAGCTCTAGGTCGTCCCCTTGTTTTACGTCCAGTTCGCCACCCATTTCTTCCTCTTGTCCATCTCCAGACACGTTAAACTCTAATGCGTTGATGAGATCCCCAAAAACAGAGAAGGATTTCCCTGACCGCATGCCATCTACGACAGCGTTAATATCGGAGCCATCCACCCAGGTATAGTTCTTGGAATATTCACCAGGCCAGTAACCGCTGGAAAATTGATCATTTTTTGTTTTGAAATGAAAATCAGAGTTAGCAAAATTCCAAAATCTGCGGCCCTCGCCCAGCAGTGCGTCCCACATTCCTCCAAGCTGTGCAACCTTGACGTCTGTACCTCCGTAAGTCTCAGGCGTCTCTCCCCGATCACTCGCCATCTGATTGCCCAGCATACCTTCAAAGCCGAAGACAAGATTCGGATTGATATTGTTAAAGTCACGGATATCCTCTATTTTAAGCTCCGAGCTTGTACCATTTTTTCTGGAGGGGTGATTGATCAGTACATAGCTATCTGGATAATGACTACTGAGCCATTTCATAGCTGTGCGAGTATCTTCTTTTGTAGAAAAAGCTCTCGTATCCGCCGCACTCCACTTAGCCACATCTGCCGGATCGAACATACTTACATCACGATTAGTAAATAAATATTCAAATTGATTAATAGCCTTCAAAGCTTCTGCGGACCCTGGATGATCTGTAACAATCCCAACTGCAGCATGATCGTATTGAGGCATATCCCACTCAAAGCCTGAAAAAATAATTTTTCCAGCATATTTGCCTTCTGCCTGTAACTTCTTAATTTTCTCATTCTGATAATCCACAATACCTTGAGACATCGGAATGGAGCCGCCAGGTAGATTCACCCCTTCGTCATCCCGGTCAGATACCCGAAGGTGATCAGCCAATGCCATCCAGTCAAAACCATTTTGTTCAAATGCAGCATCGAGCACACTTTTCAATGACTCCTGAGCATCGTTCGATTCAAACGTATGTGCATGGTATTCACCTGTCATCCATTTCCCAGAATGTTCAGAAGCAGTAGACGTGATATCAGGCGCTGATTCTCCTGAAGCACCATAAACTGTCTGTAATGAAAAGTTGGGTGCTAACAATAATACGGCAAGCGAACTAGTTAGAAAAACGCGAATTTTGCTCTTCTTCAAAATGATTAATCCTCCGATGTCTTTTGGATTTTCGTAGATTCTATATTTAGAATAGTAGAAAATTGTAAAGACATGTCGGATTTTGTTGCATGTTTATGTAAATATTCATATTTTCATAAACAATGCCGATTTATTTCTTTGGCATAGGCAAGCTCACTACAAAAGCCGTTCCTTCACCCGGTCGGCTGGCCACGGTTACTTTACCGTTATGCAGCTCAACGATCTTCTTAACCAGTGATAGGCCCAGGCCACTACCGCCCCCGCTCGCTGTTCTAGCTTTGTCTGCCTTATAGAAGCGATCAAAGATGCGAGGTAAGTCTTCTTCAGAGATACCAATCCCACTATCTTGAATCTCCACCTCTACCCGCTCATCTACCGTTCGAAGCTTGATATGAATGCATCCATTCTCGGGAGTGAATTTAATGCTGTTATGAAGAAGATTGGTCCAGACCTGGGTCATTAAATCTTTTACCGCAGTTACATTCACTTCTTCCAGTTCGGCCTCTACCTCAATATTTTTCTCCAGCCACTGTGGCTCAGAAGCCAGAATTGTATCTCTAAGCTGTTTATCCAGACGATAAACCTGATTTTCAAACGGAAAATTACCCGATTCGAGCGCTGATAGCTTCAATAAATTATCACTGAGCCCAGATACGCGGGTACTCTCAGCCACAATAATATCAATATAGTGCCTCTTACTCTCCATACTTAAAGTTTCGTCCTGCAGCGCAAGTGCAAACCCCCGAATGGAGGTTAGTGGGGATTGAATTTCATGTGATACATTGGAGATAAAATCCTGGCGCATGGTCTCCATCTGACTCAGCTCACTAGCCATTTCGTTAATGCTCTCTACAATTTCGCCGAATTCACGGTATTCCCTATTTTGTTCAAGTACAACATCAAAGTCTCCCTTGGAAATACGGCGAATTCCTTCAATAACCGATTTATAAAAGACACGTTCCCAGCCACGAAAGAAAATAGAAAATAAGAAAAAGACCAGCAGTAGAATCACAAAGCCAACTAGAAAGGTGACCAATTGCAAAACATACTTCGAGGAAGGCCAGCCATATGCAGCATTCACTTGGTTCATTAGAAAATAAGCCGCAGTCCAGCAAAGCGCAGCTGCAGCAAGAAAGAGAATAAACATCAAAACATGCTTCACAATATCTTTAAACAAGTTCATGCATGCCCCTCCAACCGATACCCTAGACCACGGATCGTACGAATAACGAATCCATAGTTATCCTGATTGAACCGTTCACGCAAACGGTTGATATGCACATCGAGTGTCCGCTCATTCCCTTCAAAATCATAACCCCAAATTTCTTCGATCAGCCTGTCTCTTGTCAATGTTTGCCCCGGATAGCTGCCCAGCTTAAACAACAGCTCAAATTCCTTAAGCGGCAAGGTAATTTCCCCATACTCTGAAGAGACCTCGTAGGTTTTGCGATTCATACGCAATCGGCCTACGGTCACACTTTGCGCTGCAGAAATCTGATATCGTTTAAGCAGCGCCTTTACTCTCGCAATAAGTACAACCGGCTCAAACGGCTTGACCAAATAATCATCACTACCCAGCTCAAAGCCTTTTACAATTTGTGAGGTTTCCCCTTTGGCTGTCAGCATTAAAATCGGGAAATCATAGTTCTGGCGCATCCGCCGGCATAGCTCCCAGCCGTCCATGTTGGGCATCATCACATCAATAATAGCTAAATCTATGTTATTACCTTCCAGAATCTGAAGAGCCTCCAGTCCATCGGAAGCTCCATAGATCTCATCCATTCCTTCAGCTCTCAGAAATACTTCTACCAATTCGCGAATGTGCGGATCGTCGTCCACTACTAGTATTTTTGTCATGTAGCACTGGAGCCTCCTCTTCAATGTCCTGAACCTCGGGGTTATTCATCTGTAGCTGCTGGGTGGCAAATTCACGATACAGCTCATGGTTTTCCAGTAGTTCCTCATGATTTCCCTTTCCGGTAATTTGACCTTTTTCCATAAAAATAATCTGCTCTGCATTTACAACAGTAGCCAAACGGTGCGCAATTACAATCGTAGTCCGACCCTTCATCAGATTGGACAGTGCCTTCTGCACCACGGCTTCTGATTGGCTATCCAGACTGGAAGTGGCTTCATCAAGCATAAGAATCTTCGGGTTCCGCAGCAGTGCTCTAGCAATAGCAATCCGTTGCCTCTGTCCACCAGACAGCTTCACGCCTCTTTCGCCGACATCCGTATTATATCCTTCAGGAAGTGCATCAATAAAACCATCTGCATAAGCCATTGCTGCAGCTGCGTGCATCTCCTCCCTGCTAACGTCACGATCCAATCCATAGGTTAAATTCTCAGCAATCGTACCAGCCAACAGTGGACTTTCCTGCGAGACATACCCTATAAGCTTCCGCCACGAACGCAATGAGAATGTAGACACTGGCTTGTCACCCAGCTTTATCAGACCTGACTGAGGCTCGTAAAAACGTTCTAGCAACGAGAACAAAGTGGTCTTGCCGCCCCCGCTCGGTCCGACAATAGCCGTCACCTGACCAGGAAGCATCTGGAAGCTTACATCATTCAATACCTTCTCACCATTTTTATATCCAAAGCTTAATCCCTCTACTGAGATCGGACCTTCTGTGCCATTTGCCTCTTCCTGTCCCTCATATACTTCCTCTTCTGCTGCCAAGGTCTCAATAATACGCTCTGAGGCACCCTTAGCTTTCTGAATCTGTGTGAAGAACGTAGTCAGTTGAGTAAGTGGCATAATAATCTGAATAAGATAAAGAATAAAGGCGACCAGTTCTCCAGCCGTCAAGACACCGGAAGATACCTGCATCCCACCATAACCGATAATGACCACAAGCAGCATCATAAAAACAAAGGAGACGAGTGGACTGATCATCGCGCTAATCTTGCCTTCACGAATACCAAAGGAAAGCAGGTTCATAATTCCAGTCTTGCCTGCCTCGTACTCTTTTTTCTCTGCGCCTGAGGATTTGACCAGACGGATCTCAGATAAAACACCACTAAGTGTAGCAGTAAAAGAAGCTGTCTCGTCTTGCATTCCCTTGGAAATTTTGTACATCTGCCGCCCAAGTGGTACTAGTATCAGCGCCGAAAGTGGAAGAACAGTGAATAGAACAAGTGTCATTTTCCAATTTAAAAATAGCAGAACTGAGATCGAACCTACAATGGAGATCACTCCGGTAAATAAGCTGGCTAGATGTTCAGAAATCAGCGTTTTGATGATCCCTGTATCATTCGTCATGCGGCTGACACTTTCTCCCGTTCTGTTGTCATTATAATAAGCCACAGGCAGAACTAGAAATTTACGCCACAGTCGGTCCCGCAGACCTGCAACCATCTTCTGACCTGCATAATTGAGCAGATAGATAGAGATCCCTCCCGCAATGGTCTGCGCAATAAACGCAGCTGCTATACCCGCAATCTGCAGCTTGCTCACGGAGGCCAGGGAGAAGCCATCCACTAAGTTCTTAGTGAACATCGGGATGACTAGACTAACCAATGTCGATATCATGCTTAACGCAATGGCTATAGCCAATAAGCCGTATGAAGGCTTGGTTTCTCTTAGTAGCGATAAGAACGGCTTCAGCGCCATCTTTCGCTTGGATTCGGATTTCTTCATGACAATGACTCCCCTTTTCTAAATAGCTCTACGAGAAAAGCTAGTAATATCTTTCTCGCCTTACACCCATCCTATCTGCAGATTGTAAACTGAAGTTAAACGCGCCGATCAGACAATACTGCCTTGTCATTTCCCATCCTGCGGGAATAGTCATAGGCCAAAATAACGCCCGTTACACTTAGCGTTTGTACCTTCTACGCACGCGTTCACGCATTTTTTGTCGCTTATCGTCTCAAACATAAATAAAACCCAAAATAATGTAAAAAAGTAAAAAAGGGTGTTTGTATCCCTTTTCAACACGTGTTACAGTGATAGAAGGGCCTACTATTGGCCACTCTACTCCATGCAAGATATTTAGTGAGAAAGGAGTGAACCATTTGCGAAAAGGCGTTATTCCATCTTCTATCACGTCTTTAAAATGGTTCAATTTTTTTGTATATGGAACCATGGTCCTCTTCACCAGCTTCTTTCAACTATACCTGCTGGATGTAGGGATGAACAAATTAGAGATTGGTGTCTTATTCTCTATGGGAGCGCTAGTATCCATATTTGCAAATCCATTTTGGGCGTTCTTAACAGACCGTTCTCAGAATATACGGCGTATCGTTTTGCTAATGTTATTCGGAACGCTAGTGTTCTCACAGTTTATGTTTCGAGCAAATACATATGAAACGATCTACAACGCCATTATTTTGTTCTATTTCTTCCAAGGACCACTATTTGCTCAAAGCAACACGATGATTCTCAGCTATATTGACGGAACTAATCAGCGCTTCCGTTCTTTCCGGCTTTGGGGTTCAATAGGGTGGGCAGTGATTGCGATTGTCGCCGGCTTTATCCTGGATTGGGCTGATGTATCCATCTTGACCTATCTGCTTACAGCGTTACTAGGTGCATCAATCCTATCCGTTCTTGTATTACCTAAAATTAACCATACCATTATGAGAGCTCCGATGCCGTATAAGGGCTTAAGTAAGTTGATTTTCAATCCTTTTTTCTTGTGTTTTTTATTGTTTGGTATTCTGGTATCCATTCCAAACACTATGAACACCACATTTATATCCTTGTATATTACGGATCTGGGCGGCTCTAAAAAAATGATTGGTCTTGCCGTATTCCTCTCCTCCATTTTGGAGGTAGGCGTATTCGTTCTCTGTGACCGGTTCCTGAAACGTAAAATTTCTGTTCTGCTCGGCTGGCTTGCATTGGTCAGTGGTTTGTTCGTTCTGCGTTGGTGGTTTATGGCTGATGCGACTACTGCCCTTCAAGTGGTGTTCATTCAAATTTTACACTGCATAACGTTCGGCGGCTTTTTCTATGTAGGTACCCAATTGACGATGCTTCTGATTCCACGGCCTTATCGCTCTTCCGGACAAGCGCTCTACACCCTAAGCTGGAGTGGGATATCCGGTTTCATTGGAGGTATTCTCGGAGGTTGGATGTATCAGTATCTGGGTGCACAAAGCATGTATCAGACGGGTGTATTCTTGACGCTTATTGGAACGCTTGGCTTTGGTTTCATGTGGCTCTTTGTTAGCCGTGGAGGGTATCGCCCCCCTTCAGAGGAAGATGAAGAGATCTTCGACATCGAAGCATTATAATCAACAAAAAGCAGGCTCAAACGTACCTATTCGGGACGTTTGAGCCTGCTTTTTGCTGTTACCTTGATTAATTTATCTGTTTAGCCTTGTTTAGGAGGCTGAAATGAACTCTTCAGTGAAACGATAAGATTGAATACGAGATGTCCAGGCGCCGAATATTTGCTATCCACATTAAAATAGCCATGACGGAAGAACTGGAATTTATCCTGAGCCACGCTATCCTTAAGCGCAGGTTCAACAAATCCTTGCAGGATTTCTATGGACTTAGGATTAAGCTGATCTAAGAAGCTAGGCTCCGATTTCTCTACCGAGGAATCCAAACCTTCAACCTCCACAGCCTCATCCGCATCTTCAGCAGAAATCAGAGGCTCGTATAGACGGAATTCCGCAGGAACCGCTTGGCTAGCTTCAACCCAGTGCAACGTACCTTTTACCTTGCGGCCTGTAAATCCACTTCCACTCTTCGTTTCTGGATCATACGTACAATGCAGCTCCACTACCTCGCCATTCTCATCCTTAATAACCTCATTACATTTGATGAAATAAGCATGCTTCAGACGTACTTCATTACCAGGGAACAACCTGAAATATTTGTTCGGCGGATTCTCCATAAAGTCATCACGCTCAACATAAATTTCACGCGAGAATGGAATTTGACGTACGCCCATTTCCTCATTCTCTGTATTATTCTCCGCTTCAAGCCATTCTGTTTGACCTTCAGGATAATTGGTGATAACAACCTTAAGCGGTCGTAACACAGCCATAGTACGCGGTACAGTTAGCTTAAGATCCTCACGGATAAAGTGCTCCAGCATTTGCAGGTCCACCAGACCCTGACTCTTAGAGATACCCGCTTCATACACGAATTTACGAATCGCTTCCGGCGTATATCCTCTACGGCGTAGACCAGAAATCGTAGGCATCCGTGGATCATCCCAACCATCCACATGTCCTTCGTCTACAAGCAGCTTCAGCTTACGCTTACTAGTCATCGTTTGAGCCAGATTCAGACGCCCAAATTCATATTGATGAGGGACAGCTGGCATCTCACATTCAGCTACAACCCAATCGTAGAATGGACGTTGATCTTCAAATTCGAGCGAGCAAAGGGAGTGAGTAATCCCCTCAATAGCATCTTCTAACGGATGAGCGAAGGTATACATTGGGTAGATACACCATTTATCGCCTGTGTTATGGTGATGTGCATGTGTAATCCGATAAATTACAGGATCACGCAGGTTAATGTTCGGTGACGCCATGTCAATTTTGGCGCGAAGAACCTTCTCACCGTCCTTGAATTCGCCTGCACGCATACGCCGGAACAGATCCAAATTCTCTTCGATACTACGATCACGATGCGGACTGTTCTTTCCTGGTTCCGTCAGCGTTCCACGCAATTGACGAATTTCATCCGCACTGAGGTCATCGACATAGGCTTTGCCCTTTGTAATTAATAATTCGGCACGTTTGTACATTTCCTCAAAATAATCAGATGCAAAACGCAGCTCTTCCCATTCATAACCGAGCCACTTTACATCTTCCTGAATCGAGTTTACATATTCCGTATCCTCTTTAGCCGGATTCGTGTCGTCAAATCTTAGGTTAGTCTTGCCACCGAACTCGTCCGCCAGTGTAAAGTTAATCCAGATCGCCTTGGCATGTCCGATATGTAAATAACCGTTCGGCTCCGGCGGAAAGCGTGTGATAACTTCCTTTACTTTACCGGTACGGAGGTCTTCGGTAATAACATTCTTAATAAAATTGGAGGGGGTGCTACGGTTCTCCACAGCTATCAACCTTTCATTCTGTAGTGTTACACTACTTCTTGTATAAACATGTTTCCTACTAATATACCCGTTAACCGTAGATTGTTCAATAAAAGGGGGCACAAGGCACGGATCATTTTTTAGTGTCTTTAGACCTTTTGACTTCTGTCAGGGCGATAGAGTAGCATGATAATCATAAGAAATAATCCATAATCATACATAAGGCCTTGTGCCAAAAAGGAGGCAACCGCTTGTTTAATTATGTCATCGATGAAGAGCTGATGTTAAAGCCGCTAATGCCAGAGCACGCTCGGCACATGTTCGCGTTAGTAGAGCACTCACGGGAACGACTACGACAATGGCTCCCTTGGGTGGATGCCGTTACGGAACAGGCCCACACTCTAAATTTCATCAAAAATGCGGTTAAACAAAGCACTGACAATGGTGCTTTTACCGCTGGACTATGGGTTCGCGGTGAGCTCGCCGGTGTTATTGGGTATCACCAAATTGACTGGCATAACCGATCTGTTGGGATCGGCTACTGGCTGGGTGAAGGATATGAAGGTAAAGGGTATATGACCAGTGCCTGTCGGGTTCTAGTAGACTATGCACTACTGGAAATGGAGCTGCAGCGTGTAGAAATTCGCTGCGCGACCGGAAATGTTTCCAGCCGGGCGATCCCGGAACGGCTTGGTTTTGTCCTTGAGGGTGTGATTAGACAGTCAGAGAAACTGCCTGACGGCTACGTCAACCATGCCGTATACGGTCTATTGCGTAGTGAATGGCAGCTGCTCGGCTAAGTTAGGCTAAGCAAGCAACACGCTCATAAATAGAAATAAACCTGGAAGGCACACGCCTCCAGGCTTATTTTGGTTTGTAGATAGTGTTTAACTCTCCGGCAGACCCAGCTGTTTTCTAAACTTGTTCCGCACTACGGCGGAGAGAGTTTCTAGCTCCGCAAGAGCTGCCAGTGCAGCTTCCTCTTGCAGCCCTACTTGCATTAAATGTAGTACATGCGCCACGGACGCACCGCCAGCTCCACTTTCTTTTTTGACAATCTTATCTCCTGTTGAGATCTTTCCTTCACGAAGCACACGCAAGTAAAATCCGCTATATCTAGTGTCCAGCACTTGAGCCGGGAGATCTGCCGGGCCATGCTTTTGTGAGATTTTGAAGCAAGGATAACGTGGCTGGCTGACCTGCAGCACAGTGGTACCTATTTCGTACACATCGCCAATGCACACATCTGTCTCTAATAAGCCGGCAGTTGTTATATTTTCCCCGAAGGCAGAGTATTCCAGTTTCTTCCCAAGCTGCTGCTCCCAGTAGGGATAATGCTCGATGGGGTAGGCACAAACTGCCTTGTCAGGTCCCCCGTGATGTTTAAGGTCTGCTTGCCCGTCTCCATCAAATCCGCTCATATGTAGCTGAACTGATCCTTCGACAGGCATTTTATAAATCCCAGTCTCCAAAGGTTTCCCCCGATAATCCACTGTTACCGGCCGCCCCACATTAAGCGAGATGATCTCCATATCCTTCTCCTCCTGTCAGCATGCAGCACATAAAGATTTCATCCACATATCGACCGCCAAGATAAAACTCCTCCCGCAGACGTCCCTCTTCCACAAACCCGCATTTACGATAAAAAGAAAGCGCTGATTCATTACAGGATAATACGCGCAGACGCAGCTTACGAATGGCGTTATCTGCGGCATGTTCCTTAATAGCCTCTATGAGCTGCCGACCAATACCTAAACGTTGATAATCCGGATGAACAGCAATATTGACCTCGCACACATGCCTGTTACTCTCCATTCGACTAGGGCAGCCAAACCCAACATATCCGCATAGCTTGTCATCCTTTAGTGCTACTAGCTGCGAACCCGGGGGAGCATTCAGTAGATAATCCTCTTGGGAACGCCACATTAATGGCCCCGGGCTAGTGTTCTCCGTCCAGATCATATGATCCAGATGAATCAGTTCCCGCACGTCTTTAATCTCTGAGAACCTTATTATAAACCTATCCTTGTTGCTAAGTTTCATAAAGATGTACACCCCTTGCCTTGCACCTCTATAGAATTCACAGTAGATCATTTGAATCCACTATGCTCAACTCTCAACTATCCCATTGACCGCTCCAATGAATTTCCTCGGCGGTTGATATACGCATGAACGATAAAGAATCCTACGGACAGCAGTGCCATCGCACATGCCAACCATGCGGTAGGCGCTAAGCCTCCACTATCGTATAACCTACCCATTAAGTATGGTCCAATCACCCTGCCGACTGCCCCCATGCCTCCACTTAGCCCTAAATAAAAAGGAGCACTGCGACCTGCATGATCCGAAATAAAGGAAGGCATGGCCGGAGATATCAGCATTTCCCCAAGCGTAGCGAGTACCATCCCAAGCACTAGACCTGAATAAGTCGGCATCCATAAAAGAACAGCATACCCACCCAAATAAAATAGAGCACTTACTGTCATTTGCGCCGTTGAGGTAGATGCGAACCAGCGTTTAATTACTGTTACGAGCGGCTGAGCTGCAAAAATGAGAATTCCGTTAAGCGTCCAGAGAAAACCATAAGTCTTCTTAGGCCAGCCCTCAGAAATAATGAACGGAGATACCCCTGTATTCCAGATAGAGTTCCCTAATAGTAGGAACATCGAGGCAATACCCATATAAAGATAAATTCGTGTATGCCCCATTAGCTTCCAGGTAGATTGTTTGTCAGGACCAGCCTTCTGGTGTTCTGCGACCTCCTGTGGAGAATCTCCTCCGACTTTCTTGAGATATACAAAAAAGAATACCGCAAATACCGCTGAAGTTACGCCGTTCATCACAAAGCTGAGCATATAAGAAATATCGGCCAAAAAACCACTTAACGCCGTACCCAGTGCTACACCAATATTATTAGCGACATAAATAACATTAAACAACTCTCCGCGCTGCTTCGTAAAACGAAAGCCGATAAATGCCTGAATCGCAGGTAAGGACAGTGAATTAAAGAGCCCTACCAGTCCCATCGCGACCATAAATAACGTCCAGTTGTTACTTGCTGCCGGCAAAGTGAACAGAGCAAGTGCATTCATGCCCAGCGCTCCAACAATTAGCCGGTTAACGCCTACCTTATGATAGAGTGAGCCCCCGAGTAGTTGACCCACAATTCCTCCAACTGATTGAATAAGAATCACTAATCCGGCATCCGACATGCTGCGTCCAAGCTCATCAAAAACATACATTGTAACCAATGGCCACATCAGCGCACTACCCGTTGCATTAATAAGACTAGCAATTAAAAATATCTTAACCTCTTTAGGATAATTCTGTAAAAACTTCATAAGTAGTGTACATCCCCTGTAATATATGTGTCATTATTCCATCCAGTATTATCCCAAAACAGGGTTCAGGGCAAGCAGACGCATTGACGTGCTATCGTGATAAAGTCTCAGTATACTTCACCTCTTATTTAGGACTAACTTCTAACGTAGCTGAGAAAAAAGTAGCACCTTTCACGTCCGCAGTCCTCCCTATTTCTACTATCTATTTATATTTTATAGTTGCCGCTGTCTTCCGTAAAGTAGACTAAACAATAATGAAGTGTTTCGTTATTACAAAGTCGGGGTAATAGAGCCTAGAAACACTCCCCCTTTTAAAATTCGCTGTGCATCCGAATTCGTTCCCCCGAGCTCGGATACATCACGGCGGATTTTATTTGTCTATACAGCAAAAAGCACCCCTCAACTATTCTAAGGAGTGCTCTATAAGATAGGTTTAGGCGTGTTTTTTTACACCGCTGCCGGACATGCTGTCCACGGACTGAATAGATGCAGGCTCTTTGCGCAGGTAAGCCATCCAATAAGCTGCCGCAACAAAGATCGCACCGCCCGTCAAGTTTCCTAGCCATACCGGAACAAAATTGTTGAAGTACTCTCCCCATGAAAAATAACCTTCAAAAATAGCTGCCGGAATTAAGAACATGTTGGCTACAACGTGCTGGAAGCCGATAGCTACAAAAGCCATCGTTGGGAACCAGATACCGAGGATTTTGCCACTGAAGTTATCTGCTCCATAGGAGAGCCATACCGCCAAAGCTACGAGCCAGTTACAACCGATACCGGAAACAAATGCCGGCAAGAAGTCTGCCTCAAGCTTATGTCCTGCCATCTCCACTAATTTTTCCAAATACACACCGTCAGAGGTTAAACCAACCACGTGACCGAAAAAGTAAGCTACAAACAAAGCTCCCGCTAAATTGCTCAGGGTAATCAATACGAGATTCTTAACCACTTCCCAGAAGGATATCTTTTTCGCCATAAAAGCAAGTGGCACAGCCATCATATTGCCTGTCAGCAGTTCTCCTCCTGCAAGCAGTACTAGAATCAATCCGACAGGGAAGACAGCTGCCCCAATAAAGTTAGCGATGGATCCCCATTCATGTGGTGCGCCAGCAATGACGCGAATATCCAGTAAAAATCCGAGCGCGATAAACGCTCCTCCCAGAAAGCCCAGAATTAGTACGGTGCTTAAAGGATTGTGCGCCTTTTTTATGCCGTTCTCGACCGTGACTGCGGCAATCTGCTGCGGTTTATTATAAGCCATGATTCCTATCCCCTTCATCTATTTACTTAAAATTTGTTCCTTTACGACCATTGTAGCGTGTCATAAAACACATTAACGTGATAATTATCACTTAATGAAAAACTAAGTGAAACTTTTCACTGACATGTCAAATTTAACGAAGCACATCCATAATTACATTTGTAAGAACAGGCTCCATATTATTTTAAAGGTAAATAGTACCAACATCAATCACAAAAAACCGGAGCCATATATGGCTCCGGTTTACCCAACTTTATTGTTCACAGGCAATTAAATTATACGGTTACTGCCTCTTTGCTTGGTACTGATGCCGGTAGCGATTCGAGGCCTACTGTATTCAGGAAGTTCCAAGGCTTGTTGTAATGAGGTTGGAAGAAGAAATCGATAAAGGCAAGCTGATCGATTGTCATTTTATTTTGAATACATACAGATACTGTGTTGATCGATTGCGTCAAATCCGTCTTGGACAAGATTTGCGCTCCGAGAATGCGGCGTGTGGCGCGATCAAATACCACTTTTAATTGCACCTGCTCGAAGGTTGGCATAAATTCTGGACGGTAGTTGTCAATAATCATGGTAGTTTCTACGTCCATTCCTTCAGCCTTAGCCCCTTCTTCCGTAAGACCGGTAGCAGCGATATTATCTTCATAAATCTTAATGCCCGAAGTCCCTTGAGTACCCATATAAGGAATCGTCTCTTTCACTAAGTTACGTGCGACCAAAGTGCCCATCCGTACTGCATTGGTTGCCAGTGGAATATAAGCGTGCTTACCCGTAGGGTTGTAATGAATCGCGCAGCTGTCACCAGCGGCATACACATCTGGGCAACTAGTCTGCATATAATCATTAACCAGAATTGCGCCATTAGGCAGCATATCCACTTGACCTTTTAACAGCTCAGTATTCGGACGGAAGCCGATGCAGAGAATTACAAGATCCGCCTCATGCTCCCCTTCGCTTGTGATAACCTTGGTAACTTTACCACCTTCACCAGCAAAAGAACTTACCTTCTCATTCAGCGCTAATTTAATACCATGATCCTTAAAGGATTGTTCGATCGGCGCAGTAAACTCTGGGTCCAAATATTTATTCAAAATACGATCTTCGCCATCAATCAGCGTAACTTGCTTTCCGTTCATTTGGAAGGCTTCCACCAACTCAACGCCGATATACCCAGCGCCTACGACTGTGATTTTATTCGCTTGTTTAGCTTTTTCTATAATGGTATTGGAATGATCATAGTTCTTGCAAAGCAAGACGCCTTCCAGCTCAATCCCTTCGAGCTTTGGTACAATCGGCCATGATCCCGTAGTCATAATCAGCTTATCGTAGGTATCGTCAAACTCCTGTCCGGTTACCAAATTGCGAACACGCAATGTTTTGGACTTCGTATCTACAACGGTCACTTCATGACGCATGTTGGTCTTTACACCAAGCTCAGCAAGCTTCTCAGGGGAAGAATAGAACAGCCCGTGTGGGTCCTTGACCACTCCACCTACGTATAAAGCAATTCCACAAGATAAGAAAGAAATATTATCATTACGCTCATAAACCGTAATCTCGGCTTCCGGGTGAAGCTTAGCAGTATTTACAATTGCGGCAGTTCCGGCATGGGTACATCCAATGACAGCTACTTTCATTATTTTCTTCCTCCTTCAAATGGACAACCTGGTTATATATTCGAATTGCTTGACTGACCAAATTAGATATCTGATCACCGATGAGTTAATTGTGATTTATTTCACTTTATAAACTGATTATATTGTGATATTTATCACATTACAAGTCTTTTCGCCTATATTCTCAGATTGTTCACAATTTTAAGCATTTTCCGTCACTGCTGCCGATTGCGACCTCGTTAGCTTTGCCATGGGCGTAGGACATTATGTTCTGCCCCCTCAGGATATACTTTCTTATAACGCGCAAAAAAAGGCTTCCCCCTAAACCAACAGGGAAAAGCCTGATCATAAACTGAATCTACACCAAACCGTGAATCACGCCATCCTCATCCATCCATAGTGCCTCAGCAGCTGGCTTAGCCGGTAGACCTGGCATCGTAACGATATTGCCCGTAATCACTACAGCAAACCCTGCACCGAGCGAAAGGGTAATATCACGGATACCTACCGTGAAACCTTCTGGAGCGCCAAGCAATCTAGGCTGATCTGAGAAGGAATAAGGGGTCTTCGCCATACATACTTGAAGATCATTTAACCCAAGACGCTCAATCACCGCTAGGCTGCGTTTGGCCGCAGGGGAAAAGTTAACCTCCGCACCACGGTAAATTTCGCGAACAATCTTGGTGATTTTGGAAGAGATGTCGAGTTCATTCTCATACAAAGGAGCAAAACGTTCAGTGTCGCTATGATCCAGAAGTTTCTTTAATTCCGAAGCCAACTCTTGTCCGCCCGCACTACCTTCTGCCCATACCTTGGATATTGCCGCAGGAACGTTCAATCGGCGACAAGCCTCCACAACGTCATTAATCTCTTCTGGGCTATCGCCTTCAAAATGATTAATGGCAACAAGAACAGGCACCCCAAATTTGCCGAGATTCTCTACATGACGCTCCAAATTAGACAATCCAGAGCGCAGCGCCGTCCGGTTCTCCGTTTGGAGCTCATTCTTAGGTACACCACCGTTATATTTCAAGGATTTCACCGTCACGACAAGCACTGCCGCTGAAGGGGTTAGACCCGCTTGCCGGCATTTGATATCCATGAATTTCTCTGCACCAAGATCCGCTCCGAAGCCTGCTTCCGTAACCACAACATCTCCCAGCTTGAGTGCATAACGAGTACCAATAACACTACTGCAGCCATGGGCGATATTCGCAAATGGACCACCGTGTACAATAACAGGAGTGCCCTCCAAGGTCTGCACCAGATTAGGCTTAACTGCTTCCTTCAGCAGCGCTGTCATCGCTTCAACTGCCCCTATTTGCTCGGCCGTTACAGGCTGTCCCTCTTGGTCATACCCAATCAAAATACGGTTCAGACGCTTTTTGAGATCACTCAGATTATCGCATAGGCATAATACAGCCATAATCTCAGAAGCTGTTGTAATCTGAAATCCACTTTCCCGCACGGCTCCATTTCCATCTCCGAGCCCTGTCACTATATTCCGCAGACTGCGATCATTCATATCCATCACGCGTTTCCAAACGATACGCTGCGGATCAAGACCCAGCTCATTACCTTGGAAGATATGATTGTCAATCATCGCAGACAATAAATTATGTGCAGAAGTCACAGCATGAATATCACCCGTAAAGTGCAAATTAATCTCATCTGCCGGAATGATCTGTGACTTGCCGCCGCCCGTGGCACCGCCTTTCATGCCTAAGCATGGTCCGAGGGATGGTTCGCGCAAGGCAGCCACGGTCTTTACTCCTGCTGCGTTCAATGCCTGTGCCAGCCCAATGGTTGTTAAGGTCTTCCCTTCGCCAGCAGGGGTTGGATTCACCGCAGTGACCAATACCAGCTTACCATCTGGTTTGTTCTTCATGTCTTCCCATAAGGACGGTGAAAGTTTACTTTTATATTTGCCGTATAGTTCCAGATGCTCTTCGCCAATTCCCGCTTGTGCTGCTACCTCTGTAATTAACTTCATGCTTGTATTGAACCCTCCTGCCGTTATTATCCTGCTGTATTCCACGCTTTATGCATATTTTGCATGGGCATTACATTCTCTTCAAAGAATACATGGTCTCTGTAAAGCGTCAAGTATAATTTATCACAACAAAATTTAAGGCGCCTATTCTATATTCCTATGTAAAAAAAGAAAATCCCGTCGAGGCTCGGCCAAAGACCGAGGTCGAAAGGATACTTGTAAAATAACAATTCATCAGTCCCTAAATGATCTACAGTAAGGACTCAATCTGTTCTGACATCGTTTCTGGCGATTCCTTTGGCTCCACACGAGCTACTACATTACCGCCACGATCAATAAGAAACTTCGTGAAATTCCAGCTGATATCACTGCTGTCGCCAGTACCCGGCTGCTGCTCTTTTAAATAATTGAAAAGAGGGCTGGCATCCGGTCCATTCACATCCACTTTGGCAAACACAGGAAATGTAACGCCATAATTAATCTGACAGAATTCTTCTGCCTCTTCACTTGTACCCGGCTCCTGACCCGCAAATTGGTTGCAGGGGAATCCTAATACTACAAGTCCCTGATCCCCATACTGCTCGTATAGCTTCTGGAGATCCCCATACTGCGGTGTAAGTCCGCATTTACTAGCCGTATTGGCAATCAGCACTACCTTACCTTCATACTCTGTAAATGACACTTCTTTACCCGAAGGCGTAACGCCGGAAAAATTGTAGATCGACATCCTAATTCCCCTTCCTTCCATGTACTTAGACTACACTACGTATCTTACCCGAATTGTAACAGAATGCAACTTATCGACACTTTCTGTAAACACTAAGATAAAAAAAAGCAGCCCTATGTATTTCTTAGGACTGCTCTCTATCACTCTGTTATTTGGATACGGGTACGACATCATAATATTCTTCCAGCGTAATCCCTTTATCCGCAATATAAGTAGCTATATCCTTGCCCACATAACGGATATGCCAAGGCTCATACTTATATCCTGTAATGTCCTGCTTTCCTTCTGGAAAGCGGATGATATAACCATATTCGGTTGCATGCTGCGCTAGCCACTCCGCTTCCTTCGTTCCACCAAAACAGCTCTCCGCAGCACATTTCCCGTCACTTCCTGAGACATCGATAGCAAGCCCTGTCTGATGCTCGCTATAGCCAGGCACGGCACTGTAAGTACGAGCCAGTTCTTCTCCGTCTTTCTCAACATAACGATTGAACAGCCTCGTTTGGGTTTCCTTAGAACGGTAGGCTGAAACGCCAGCCAAGTAAATCCCGTCTTCCTCTGCGCCTGCGAACAGTTTCTCTAATGCTTCGGCAGCTTCCTTACGCATCATACGCTTCTCGATTTTCTCTTTAAATGTAAACCGCACTTCCGGGTAGACTAGATCCGTTGGCTTATAGTTCCCCGGCAATCCATACTCCTTATTCACCATCACAGCTATGCTGTCAGGCTCTTTAAAAGAATCATCAGTGCTATTTCCCTTGCCGTTACTATCCGGTTCGGACGGATCAGAGGGATCCGTTGTATTAGATGGGTTAGCTACCACTGGGTCTGTTATGCCCTCTTCGGTGCTATTTCCATCTTCACCAGGCTCAGCTTGAAGATCATCCTGCACATTTATATTGGAACCGCTACTATCTGAAGCAGAAGGAGAAGGCGTCGTATACTTCCCAATCCCCCACCCAACAGCAATAACGACAATTAACAAGATTATTATTTTTAATTTTTTAGACATCTGCAAGATCTTCCTCCTCGAAGTCGAAACACTCTATTTATCTATTAGACAAGCTTTCCTTCAAAAATGTTACACTAAGATCCTTTTTTAGACAAATATCGCTCGAATAATTGTGCCTATAAAATAAAGTTACCATAGGGAGTTAGCTTGTCCGCTAACTTCCCTATGGTAACAAGTTTTAGTTATGAAATTCCACTCACATTATCTGGATGTGCCTCTGCCGCCGCTTTTAAAGCCGCCGGAGCTGCCGCGTCCACCCCGTGAGGAACCCGTATTTCCGCTGTTGCGGCCGCCTTTACCAGCGCCACCCTTGGCACCGCTATAGCCGCCTTTGCTACCTTTACCACCTTTGCCGCCGCCTCTAGACGGGCCCGTACCGTAGCCGCTGCCTAAGCCGCCTCGTGGTGTGCCGCCAACGTAAGCGCCGCCGTCTGCACCTCTGGCTACGTTCTCGCTGTAGCCAGTGCTTGGGCCGCCCTTCCGGTTCGCACCGCGCGAACCGGTGCTGCTAGGCGCTGCTGCGTTGCCGCTAGCTGGCGCATCGCCTCTGGAGGCGAAGGCGCCATAGCCGCCGCCTACTCGTACTACGCCGGCAGCCTTGCCGCCGCCCTTAGGTGCAGCAGCGTCAAAGCCGCTGCCGCCACGCTTGCCAGCCGCCGCATCAGAACGACCACCGCGGCGACCTTCTGCAGGCGCGCCCCAGCCGCCTGCTTCCTTACCGCGGCCGCGGCCACCTTGCCGCGCTCCGCCTTCGCCGCGCGGAGCACCGCCGCGGCCAGAGCCGCCGGTCTTCGGTCCGCGGCCCGTGCGCGCTGCCTCAGCGCCGCCGCTTTGACGACCGCCGTGCCGTCCGCCGCCTTGTACTGCAACGAATTCGCCAACGCCGAATTCATCTTTGTCGTAACGGCGGCGATCCAGGCGCTGCGAAATGCCGTGCTCGATCAAGTCTAGTCCATCTTGCTCACGTGGAGAAGTGAACGTAATTGCAAGCCCTTTGCCTCCGGCACGGCCTGTCCGGCCGATCCGGTGAATATAGCTATCCACATCAAGTGGCATATCGTAGTTAAAGATATGAGTGATACCTTCGACATCCAACCCCCGAGCCGCTACATCTGTAGCTACAAGAAGCTGCAGCTTCGCATCACGGAATCTCTTCATTACACCTTCGCGTTTACCTTGAGACAAATCACCGTGCAGCTCATCACAATCATAACCTGCTGCTTGGAGTGCTTCGTTCAGCTTGGACACCCGACGTTTGGTCCGGCAGAAAATAATAGCCAAGTAAGGACGATCCCGTTCAATCAATGTTTTGAGTGCCTCTTCTTTATTACGATCCGAGACTTCCACGACTTGCTGTTTGATATTATCCAGCGGAATCGGAGAACCACTCTTAATAATGATATCCAGAGGCTCTTTCATGTAATTAGCTGCGAGACGTTTAATCGGATCTGGCATCGTCGCAGAGAACAACATCGTTTGACGGCGATAAGGAACAGCCGTAATAATGGTCTCTACATCCTCCAAGAATCCCATATGCAGCATTTGATCCGCTTCGTCCAGAACGAGCATCTTAACGCCACTAAGATCGAGCGTCTCCCGGCGCATATGATCTAGCAGTCTGCCCGGTGTACCGATAATAAGATGTCTGCCACCTTCGAGCTTACGCAGCTGCTTCTCAACATCCTGACCACCATAAACGGCCAAGATTTTAATATCCGTATGACGCGCCAGCTTACGTGCCTCTTCTGTAATCTGCAAAGCCAACTCACGTGTTGGGGCCATAATTAGCGCCTGCGGATAAGCTCGCTCCGTGTGGATCTTGTCCATAATTGGCAGCAAGAAAGCTAATGTCTTCCCTGTACCTGTCTTCGCTCTTGCAATTACATCCAAACCCTGCACCAATGGCGGTATTGCTTCCTGTTGCACTGGTGTAGGCTTAACGATGCCTTGACCTTGAAGCAATGTACACAGTAATTCTGAAACACCTAATTCTTTAAATCCCGGCAAATTCTCCACCTCACTATTTTCTCAGTTAAATTTGATTACATCTCTTACTTAACTTCCGTCTTCCAAAGCCCTATTCAGGCAGCCCTAACCCGACTGTCCTTTTGGGGGCGTATGCTTCCGATTCAGCTATATTCAAACAAAAGCGGAAGAACCCCGTCACCGGCATTCTTCCGTCCCATGTATCCCTTGACCCGTTAAAAGAGTGCGGTCAAAGTTCGGTTTCTGGGCAGCAGCGATCCACCGGACGTTTAGACGGCACTCCATTTGCGTTCCATTCCACTTTATACAATAGAAGTAAAGTTAAGCTTAGAAAGTTATCTTTTATATTGTACTTGATAGAACGGCATTTGTGTGAACCTGCAGAATAATAATTATTCTATCCTGCAGGTTAGAACCTTCCCGATTTAAAAATCGCATAGATCAACCATAGGAACATCAGAAGCGCTATTACGCCGCCAATCTCCACTGTAGGAAAATTCCATAACACTGAAGGCTGACCCCGCATCGCAGTGCCTATAATGAGTCCAACCATGATGATACTGAACGCAAGCATCACAATACTAAATGCTAAGCGGTTCCCAACCCGGTCCAGCTTTCGCTCCAGATGCTCGAGCTCAGGTGCCGCAATCTCTACCTTTAGCTTTCCCTTAGTAATTAGCGCAGATAACTGCCTTGCCTGCCCAGGAAGCTCTAAAAGACTCTCCGTTAAATCGGCTACGCCTCCAAGGAACTTGCGCTGCAATCGGGGACCACTAAATCGCTGCTTCACAAGTTCACGTCCAAAAGGCTCTGCCATCTCTAAAATGCTAATCGTTGGATCTAAATTGCTAATGACACCCTCAAGCGTCAGCATCGTCTTACCAAGCATCGTTAGATCCGGGGGAAGAACTAATCGATGCTTGCGAGCAATGCCAAACAGATCATTTAGCGCTTTGCCTATGCTCATCTTACTGAACGGAACATCATAATACTCTTCGCGAAGTCGATCCATATCATTATGCAACGCTGCTCGATCAGCATCCTCAGGGATGACGCCGAGACGCAAAATTGCCCGGACCATCGCATCCGTATTCTTGCGCATTAGGGCGATGACAAGCGCAGACAGCTGCTCTTTCATCTCTTCGTTCAGCCGCCCCATCATGCCAAAATCAATCAAAGCCAGCTTCCCATCAGCCATTCGTATAACATTCCCTGGATGCGGATCCGCATGAAAAAAGCCATGAATGAAGATTTGCCTTAGCATCATTTCCACGAGCTGCTGAGCGATAACCTTAAGTTTAACTCCGTTACTCAATAACTCATCGCGACGACTCAGCGTAATCCCTACCACATATTCCATCGTCAGCACCCGTTCTGACGTATAGTCCCAATGAATATCCGGTATGTATACTCCGTCATAATCCATCTGTTGAGCAATTTTCTCTGCATTGCGTCCTTCTTGGCCGTAATCCAGCTCGCCAAGCAGAGATTTCGAGAATTCCTCTACCATACGGGACAACTGATATTGCCTCGCCCAGCCTAGCTGCTTCTCAGCAAGGGCGCTTAGATCTTTGAGAATTTCCAAATCCCTACTCATCGTTCGCAGTATACCAGGGCGCTGAACTTTAACAGCCACGACCTGCCCACTGTGAAGAACAGCTCTATGCACTTGACCGATCGACGCAGCCGCAAGGGGAGTATCCTCAAAGGAATTAAAGATCTCATCCATCCGTTGATCGAGTTCATGCTCCACAATCGTGCGCACGCGCTCCACAGGGAACGGGGGCACATTATCCTGTAGTTTTACCAATTCTTGAATAATAGAATCAGGCAGCAGATCCGAACGGGTACTGGCGAGTTGTCCAAGCTTAATAAAGGTTGGGCCCAAATCCTCCAATACGAGACGAATCCGCTCCCCGAGTGTAAGGCTTGTATGAGCTTCTTGCGTTACAAGACGGCGTGGAAGGGATAATAAATGATAGAGCCCCAGCTCCTCCACCATATAGCCAAAACCATGGTGCATAAGCGCCATGGCAATGGACCGGTATCGTCCGGCATGTCTGATACGTACTGCCATTTAGTCCGTACGCGTTTCCGCCGATGTTCCTTCTAGATGGGAAATGCCCTCCAGCTCGGCCAATCGACGCTCCAATACAGCAATTCGGCCTTCCAGCTCGTCAATATCACTTTGTACAGGAACCTTCATTTCCTTCAACACGCGTTGTACTTGTTCTTGTACAACAGACTTGAGCATACCTCGCTCTTCCTCACCGCGTTCAATCAGACGGTCAACAAGGGCCTTAGACTCCGAAGGAGCAAGCTCCCCACGCTTCACTAGTTCCTCAACAACCTTTTCTACTTTTTCCTTACTAACAATGGTGAGGCCCACTCCTAAAGAGATCGCTTTTTTAAACAAATCACTCATAGTACTTCCTCCCAAAGATTCCGTTTCGTTACAAACGGAGTTGATGATTAAAGTATACCTCACTGTGTGCGTATTTCAAAAAAACGCAAAATCCCTTAGTTACTTACCGGAATACGTGCAGCCCAAGTAGCTGCCTGTAAGATCAGTTTACGTAGTGCTGGATGGCGGAAGGATGGCTCATGATGCCCAGGCATAAGGAACACTACTCGTCCTAAACCATAGCTGTGGCACCATGCAGCTGGAAGCCATTGACCCTCCGATTCATACTGAAGAAGAATAGTCCGATCTGTGAACGGATCAAATTCGAAATGATAAGGCTCTTCATCCAGCTGGAAGTCTTCAACGCCCTCAGTAATGTCATGCTCTAGCACCTTAAAATTCATTGGCTCGTAAGCAGTGTGACCATTAAAGCGTCCACCGATCAGCTGAGCTAGTTCGTTACGCTTCGTCAATGAAGCACCTGTATGAAGAACAATCAGTCCTCCACCACCGCTCACATAGCTGAGTAGGCCAGCGGTTTGCTGAGGAGATACAGTTTCATTCCATAATTCGTTGTAGGCAATGCATAAGTCATAACTTCCCAAATGCTCAATGCGCATCATTTTTTTATTTTCTGAACACTGAACGGTTAATAAATCATTTAAGATCTCGCTAATTTGTTGGTCCACTCCTTGAAGTGGATGGAAACGGGGATGGGTATAATCACCAAGTAACAGACATTTTCTTTTGTCCATGGGGATCCTCCTCCTTATTCATTGTTATTATTCATCACATGTTGCCTATATTCTAAGGAAAACTGCTGCGAATGTCCATGCAGATGGCAGGTTTACTACTCTTAAGGCATCCTCTTCCGGGTAAAAAAGCATCCCCACCCATTGAATCCGGCGGGAATGCTTCTGAATAGTAACGTAAATCTTGTAAAGCTTCCGCACACTGTGGTCTAGCGATTCGCCGCCACATATTTGCCCAACTCTACAATCATGCTTCCCATCCGTTCATGCTCAGGCATGATGATACGTTGTAGGCCCTCTTCTTTTAGAGCCTCAGAGGTAATACGCCCTACAGATACAGCAAGCACTTTATCCTCGAAAGACTTCAGCATCTCCTCCAGCTTGCACTGTTCCCGAGCAAATTGAGAGAGGAAACGAAATTGTGGCGCACTTGTAAAAGCCACGGCATCAATCTTACCTTCTATGATTTCTGTAAGCAATCTTTCAAGCTCACCCGATTCTGGTAGAGTATGACGATACGGCAGCACTTGGCGGGTATTCGCCCCAGCCTCCTGCAGCCATGCGAGCATACGAGGAGCTGGATCGCCGTGCAGCTGCAGTACGACCTCCTTGCCCTTCAAATCCAGAGATTGAAGCCCACGAATCAATCCGATCGTACTTCCGTCGTCGTCACGAATCTCCGGCGTAAGTCCTCTTTTTTTCAAAGCATTCACTGTCTTATAACCCCGTGCAGCAATAATAGAACCAGAAAGGACCTCTAAGAAACGCTCAGCGATATTAAGGCGTTCAGCCGTTTGGAAGAGAGCATCCAGTCCCATGCCTGTGGTAAGGATCACCAAATAAGGCGCATGGCTGATCCATGAATTCAATCCTTCCTCCAATGCCTCATCATCAAGAAAGACAGTACCCTGAGCAGGTCGACATAACGCCGTCCCCCCCATATTTTGCACCAGCTTGGCCATTTCTTCCGATTTGCGCGGACCCGCCAAGGCGACCGTGAACCCCTTCAGTTGCTCTGCCATGTACTATTATCTCTCCTCTCTCCGTTGCCTAACCCAACATTATTGTTTACCAGTATACTTGCAAAGGGCTGCAAAAGGGAAGATAAAAGCATCGTTTTCCTATATGAAATATATATTATTACTAGGAAGAGTGTATTTTAAAGCTACTCACAAGCTTTTGCAGTTCCTCCGCAAGACGGCTAAGGTCGGTAGACGAAGACGCCATCTCTTCAACAGAAGCAAGCTGCTCTTGCGCTGCCGTCGCGATGGTCTCTGTATTCACAGCCGCTTCTTCAGAGATGCCACGAATCTCTCCTATAGCCTTCTCCATGTGATCTGATTCCACCAATAAGGTCTGTACAGCCCCACCCATTGCCTCAATCTTCTCTGCGGCACTCTTGACCGCTCTACGGATACGGGAGAAGGAACGTCCGGAAGTATCCACGGCCTCTATCCCTTCGGTTACGCGCTGCTTTGTGTCTTCCATCGTATGAGTCACCAGCTTCATCTCACTATTAATGGCGGTAATCTGCTCTGCAATCAAATGCGCTGATCTCTCTGATTCCTCTGCCAGCTTACGCACTTCAGCAGCGACAACGGCAAATCCACGGCCATGCTCTCCAGCTCTGGCCGCCTCAATAGAAGCATTGAGAGCTAACAGATTGGTCTGACGGGCAATCCCTGTGATTACGCCGACAATGCCCTCAATTTGACCGGTTCTTTCGTTCAGCTTGTCGATTACACTGCCAAGCTCTCCCACCGTTCTATCGATACCATTGATCTTATCCACCACGCTGATGACGGAATCATTTCCTTCCGAAGCAGAGAGTGAAGTCTTGTCCATCATCGCAGACACCTGCTCCATATATACGGAAATATGATCCACTTCGCTTGTCGTCGCCGCTGTACTATCCATTCCTTTGCGTACACCGATTACCTGCCGTTCCGTCCCTGCCGCTACCTCCTGAATCGCTATCGTCATTTGTTCGATCGTTTGGGCATTCTGCTCCGCACTGGCAGTCAGCTCTTCGGCTGAAGAGGAGACATTACTCGTCATCTCCTGCACACCTATGATCATCTCGCGCAGGCTGAGCACCATTAATTGAAAGTTCTCGGCTAGCATGCCAATTTCATCTTTGCGGAAAGCTCCCATGTCTTCGGACAGATCCCCTTTGGCTATCACGGCAGTTGCTTTCCGCAAACGGATCAGAGGCTTCAAGATAGATTGAATATTAAAATAGATTACGATCAGTGCAAGCAGAACGGAAGCTACAATTACAAGCAGTGCTGTATTGCGGATTCCACTCGTTACTGAAGTCACTTCATCTATGCTTATCGTGCCTCCGATTCTCCAGCCCGTAAGCTCATTTACCATAAACGTCATCTTTTTGTGCGTACCCTTGTAGACATAATCAAAAGTACCTTGATCTTCCTCAAACATTTTCTTTATAAAGTCATCGGATGACTCCAGCCCAATAGCCTCTGTTGGATGAACAAGATATTTCTTGCTGTTATCCAGGATAATAATATATCCTTCCTTGCCCACCTTAGTCGCGGTCAATTCTCCTAATGCAGATAGATTGAGATTCAGGGTTATTACCCCGTCACCGCTCTTCAGGACCGTTGATATCGCGATCGCCGTTTCCTGATTCACAGTTTGAAAGGCCGGAGAAATCACAACACCTTTCCCGTGCTTCAGAGAATTAATATAGGCACTTTCCTGCCTGGGATCATAGCCTTCGGGCAGCTTGGCTTCCGAAGCATGGATCGATTGCCCTCTGCTTGTACTAACATAAATATTTAGCACATCAGGATGTAGCACAGCATATTCCTTTAATCTGTCCTTCATAGAAGCTACCGTCTCTCCATTTGCCTCACTGTTGGTCCCCTCAGCGGTGAACTCAGCAGCAAAATAAGAAATAGCATCTATTTTCGATTGAATATTCGAGTTGATGATTGCATCTACTGCCTCAACACTTTCGGTAGCATTGTTCACCAGTTGATCTTCCACTTCATGGCTAGCAGATTGATAGGTTCGCCAACCGATAATGATACTGGGCAACAGTAGAACTAATAGGTATGTCAGAATTAATTTGGTTCGGATACTCATACCCGCTTTTTTGTTCATAGATGTCATCACACTCTCTCTCTTCGAGTCTTAAAGAAGGACTTATTTACCAGACTTACTATATAATTATATATCCTCCTTTGGAACCGATTTTCCTCCTATCTTTCTTCATTTTTCTCATCATTCTTAAAAATTGTCATATAAACGCAACAAAAAGACCGCCTCAAAGAGAGCGATCTACTCAAATAAGCCTATTTCTTATCATTACCGTAGCAAAAGGCTCCGGTTCTTTCATCCTAGTTCACGTTCTTATTCTTGCAGTTCGGGCAGACGCCTCCGAATACCACATGAGCATGACCAATGGTATAACCTGTATCCTTGGCCACTGTGTTCATCCAGTCTCGTGGAACTTGGTTCATTACCTCATCAACCGCACCGCAAACCTCGCAAATGATATGCTGGTGATCATCCATGCGGGCATCATATCTGCTGGCAGCCTCACCAAGCTTAAGCTCACGAATCATTTGTTTATCTGAAAGATAACGAAGAGAGTTATATACAGTACCGTATGCTAAGCTATGACCTTGTTCTACTAGCCGGTTCATTACTTCCGCAGCAGTGGGATGGTCATGTGAATTAAGGACGATATCGTAAACGGCTTGACGTTGGGAAGTCAAATTTAGACTTTTCATTGCTATCATCCTCTAACTTGTTTTTAGATCAAGTATAAATCGTGAAGGTAAGAACGTCAATCCCACTTTTATCCACTCATTACTTTCTCAGTTACTTAATCAATCCTGAATATTTGATGTTAACATCAGCTTTGACCTGAAAATTGAGCCCGGCATAGAGCCCCTTCCACACTTCCATTTCGGTATCATTATTAAAATGTCTAGCTCCATAGTGCAGCCCCCACCCAAAAGGATCCAAACCGCTCGTATGAATTTTTTTCAGTAATGCTAAGATATCATCTTCCAATTCTTTCTCGCCAGCTGCCTGAATTTTTTTCAACTTGCTATGTGTCACCAAATCCGGGCTGCTACTCTCTTCGAGGATCCCTTTAATCTTAATATGGTATCGAATAGTAGCTTTTCTGCTCTCCGTATTTAGTATCTTGTAGTCCGAGGATGATCTCTCTGTGTAATACTGATACATGACCCCCTCAATATGGGCTGGCAAATTGGTCCGTAAGTTGGAGCGCGACAGCAGATTGTATAGCCGGGTTTCGTTCGGTGTAAGCACCATCTTGATTTTCTCGCTATCCAGTAGAGCGATTTTATCAATTAAGAACTCGCTCTTCCCTTTGGCCTCGATAATCGGCAAGATCGGATCAATACCGTTCTCATAAATATTTCTCATCAGCTGAAAGGAATACACACTAGCAATAAATGGAGATTCCGTTCCCTGACCACTCATCGCCAGAATAAGAGAATTCGATGGGATACGCTCCGATTCGGGTCGTACCTGCAGCACTTGAAGTGCCTCCGGACGCCCGACTGCAAAATTCACAATAAGCTGGACATCTCTGCGCCGCACGGCCCAATCCATAACATGCTGAATATCTTTACGTGCGATCCCTTCTCCCAAAATAATCGATTTACAATGGGAATAATCAAGCTCCTTCTCCACTTTTGACTTCATTCTGCGGAGCGCTTCCGAAATACTAGGGGACTCTTCGGTTAATATCTGCATCTTCTCATCAATCTTAGTAACTTCCCCCTGTGGGATGGCCAGTTTCAAGCTGATCTTGAAAGTCCCTTCTTCTTCACCAGGGTCAACACCGATCGCCAGTACGAATATCCTTAAATCAATTTCTTTGAAGTCACAGCCGGCAAGGAGTAGCAGTAACACAATTCCTATTGCACTAAGTGCTTTTCTCACAACCTCTGCCTCCTTACTTTGCGATAACAATAAAACAGCAGAGCGATTAAGAACATCTCACCAAACCAGCGGATCTGTAGAAACCAAATGCCCAACACGTTGAGCTGATATTGATCCATCCATATTAAGGAGAGGACCACTCCGCTAAACAAGCACAGGATGAGCCACTCTTTCCACTGCTCTGCCTTCTGGGATTTTTTTTTCGTAGATGAAATAGCATCTTTGAATAATCCTAACCCTACATGCCAATGAACAATTACACTCACCAGAGATAAAGTCATGTAGGCAAAATAAAAAATAAACAACATCCGTTCAATAATAAAGGATTCTATCCGGATACTGTCTGCCGTCGAGAACCACGTATATACATGTCTCTCAATCGCAACAGTACCGAAATAACCGATAGGGACCAAAAAGGTTACGAGCAGTACGAGAAGTCCTTCCACCCCTAAAATCCAGGCATGCTTTAGCTTTAACCCATGAAATACCCGATTAAAGATGGCTAGATTAATATAACCACTAAAAGAAAAGGTAGCTGCCGAAAGACTCATCAAATCCGGCTTATGCCAGATGTATGTAGTGATCTGCAGAACAGAATCCCAATTGAAGTCCGGATTGGTCAGCGCCTTTACAATGCCATAGACAATTAACGGTAATGTAACGAAAAGAATGATTTCAAGACCATACAAAAGTGATAGTGAATCAAAGCGACAGCAGATGCAGACCAATATCAGAAAGCCGATCACGACAGTATATGGGCTTGAATTCGGACTGACATATCTCAGCGTAATATCTACAAAAGAAAGCAAGGTAACCCCCCCAGCCACACACCATAAACCCGCAAAAAAGACAAGTAAGGGTTTGACTAGCAGCTTAGGAAGAAGAGGGTTAAATATTTCCGGAAATCCCTTTCCAGGAAATTTAGCAATCAATACAGTAAATATATAGACAAACAAAGTACCAAGGATCGTTGCAATTAGTATAGAGAACAAAGCACCGTCAAAGCGTCTGTCTATTAGTTCCCTAGGAACAAAATTAATGATGTTGATCAAGCTGTTCATCAGAAAAAGACAGTAGAAATAACGGCTTTTGGCCATCAATGTTCCCCGCCCTTCTTCTTACCAAGGTTATCAAGAAAAAACAATCTGAAATAAGGTTGTCCAAAGCTACGCTGATTGCATAAATACATTGCGAATCCCACAACACAGACCACTACACCAACCATTCCTAGAACAGCGGCAGCTATAAGAAAAATGTACTTCAGCACGCGTATCGACAAGCTCATCATATTCAGAGGAATCAGAAAATTGGATATCGCAACGGCAGAGACCAATATAATCATAATATTACCTACAAGCCCTGCCGCCGTAGCTGCCTGACCTAAGATTAGACCTCCGACCGTCGTGGCCGTAGGACCAATCGCTTTGGGCAGCCGTAAACTCGCCTCGGTCAGAAATTCCATCATCATAAGCATTAAGAGCACTTCCACAAAAGATGGATAAGGCACGGTCGCGCGACTACCCGAAATGAGTAGTGCAACCTGCACACGAATAATCTCTGGGTTATACGAGGTAAGTGTTACATAGATCGCAGGCAGCCATAACGTCATGCACACACCGATAATTCGGAGTAGCTTTAAGAAACGGCCCACAATAGGAAATTGGATCTTATCATCCATGGATGTAAAAAAATCGTTAAATATGGAGGGCAACACTATCGCATATCCCGTTGTATCCAGGAGTATCGCTACTTTTCCTTCAGACAAATTAAACACAACTCTATCAGGTCTTTCAGTAATAATAGACTTAGGGAGTATTCTCAATTTATCACTGCTTATAAACTTCTCAAGTTCTCCCGTAGCCTGTAAAATATCAACCTTTAGGGTATTCATCTTCTCCCTTAATTCCGCTAATACATTATGATCAACACGACTGATGTCGTATAGGATGGCCACTTTTGTTTTGGAGACATCGCCGATGATCATGGTTTCCATTTTGAGATTAGTGGATTGATAGCGACGGCGAATCATGTTCAGATTAACCGCAATATCCTCCGTTAGTGCATCTGAAGGTCCCTGTGAAATGCTTTCTGCAGACGTTTCACTAACACCGCTGCTCTCTGTACTCATCGCGTCAAAAAAACAAATCACATCATTTATGCTAAGAAGAACGTAGCCACTAAGCAAAAGATCGATCGCTATTTCCTTCGTAGTCTCCTCTTCCGTGCCCGGATACGTCGTAATGTAATCAAGGTAAGCGTTAGTATCCCCCATCTCATAGAACGGCGTAATCACATGGCGACTGAGCGTCTGCGAATCTGTAACGCTTTTAATATAAAGTAAGTTGATCTGCCCAAAAGGTGCAACGAGCGTTCTATCAATTAAATCGGCAAATCCGTCCAACTCACCCTTGATCCATTCCAGAGAAACATTGTGCTTATCCTGTTGAACTGACATGGATCATCCCTCCTATTTATCCTGCGCTTCCCGGATGCCACCTTATTTTGGCACTATTTCTCTGAATTCATGCACTGCACATATGAATACAGAGTTTCTTTTAACGGGACTGTGGTAATAAATGAAATGAGCATTGTACAGATGGAGGGATAATAAGATGGATCCACACCGTAAAATAACGCAAGGTCTTCCGCAATTTCCAGAATCAATATGGCGTGACACTACAGATTTACCGACCTTTCCAAAGCTGACTGAAGATATTTCTACAGATGTCGCTGTGGTGGGCGGCGGTATTACAGGGATTACAACAGCCTATCTCTTAAGCAAAGCCGGATACAAAGTCGCACTCTTGGAGGCAGGGGAAATCCTCAGCGGTACTACGGGCTTTACAAGCGCCAAGATCTCCACTCAGCACGGATTAATCTATCATCATTTGCTGAAACATTTTGGGGCGGAGAATGCGCGGCGCTATTATCAATCGAACAATGAGGCTATGAATTGGATCTTAAATACGGCTGAGGAACTGGAAGTGTCTTGTGGCATGAAACGTGAAGCGGCCTATTTATACGCAGATGCTGAAGATCATAAAACGCTTAAACAGTTGGAAGAAGAGTATCAAGCCTATGAACAATTAGGCCTGCCCGGTGAATGGCTGGATAACGTCTCTATCCCCCTGATGGCGAGCGATGCGATTAAATTACCAGGACAAGCTCGCTTTCACCCCCTGCAATATCTGAAGGCCTTGTTGAGGGTTATCGTGGAAAAAGGTGGCGTGATCTATGAGCATACAATGATGGCAGACAAGGTGGAGAAGAACGATACGCTTACGCTTTTTACGGAAAAGAATGACTACCGCATCACCTGCCGTTACGCTGTGTCAGCTTCTCATTTCCCCTTCTACGACGGAGGTGCGTTATATTTCTCGCGACTGCATGCTGAACGTTCCTACTGTCTGGCGATCCAGCCTGAAACGGATTTTGAGGGTGGAATGTATTTAAGCGCCAGCGAACCAACCCGTTCTCTGCGTGCAGTGGAGTGGGGAGGCCAGAATCTGGTTATCGTCGGGGGTGAGAATCATAAGACGGGCCAAGGCATTTGCACGATAGGTCATTATGAGAATCTGGAACTGTTCGCAGGCCACTTGCTGGGTATCAAATCGATCCCTTACCGCTGGTCAGCACAGGATTTAATTACGCTGGACAAGGTCCCCTACATCGGCAAGATTTCGGAGAACGAAGAGATTTATATCGCTACCGGATTCGGAAAATGGGGCATGACAAGCGGTACCTTATCCGCTCAAATTATCTCCGATCAGATTCAGCGTAAGGATAATCCATACACAGAGCTATACGATCCATCCCGCTTCAAAGCTGGCGCCAGCCTAAAAAGCTTCTTCGTTCAAAATGCCAATGTGGCAAAAGAGCTTGTAGCGGGCAAAGTAGAAATCGTCCATAAAAAGACAAGTGATTTGAAAGCAGACGAAGGGGCTGTTGTCTTCCATGACGGCAAACGTGTGGGAGCTTATAAGGATCCGGAAGGGACGCTTCATCTGGTAGACAGAACCTGTACACATATGGGCTGTGAATGCGAATGGAACGATGGCGACCGTTCTTGGGATTGCCCTTGCCACGGCTCCCGTTTCTCCTATGATGGAGAAGTCTTAGAGGGACCCGCATCCGTGCCGCTGACGAAGCTTTACGAATAAATCATTTCATTCGAGGAAACAAATGATGGATTCATGGAAAATAACATCGCTATACATGGAAGTTTTCAAATCGTTTTCCTTCGGCGATTGTGAATGCCCTATAGCATTCAGGTATAATAGGACATGAACGAAGCATTAGCTTCAAAAATGTTTAAAGGAGCGTGACGTTAGAGATGGATTTGAGAGGAAAGAGTGTTGTGATTACTGGTGCAGGCAAAGGGATCGGCAAAGCCTTAGCCATGGCACTAGCTAAGGAAGGTGCTAATTTGGGCCTGATCTCCAGAACTTCAGGCGATCTCGAAGCGTTAAAATCAGCCTTAATGGAAGTATACGACGTGAAAGTCAGCGTCGCCGTAGCAGATATTGCTGTACGCGAAGAAGCTGAACGTGCGGTTGCTTACCTGCAAAACGAGCTAGGAACATTTGACGCATTAATCAACAATGCCGGAATTGCAAAATTCGGCACTTTAGTAGAAATGGACCCTGCCGATTGGGAAAGTCATATCCAAGTCAATCTTTACGGTACGTATTATGTAACTCGCGCTGCACTGCCAGCTATGATTGAGAAAAATGGTGGAAATATCATCAATATCTCTTCTACCGCTGGAGAACGCGGTTTCGCGACAGGCTCGGCTTACTGCGCATCCAAGTTCGCACTGATGGGCATGACCGAAGCTCTCGCACAAGAGGTACGTAAGCACAACATCCGCGTCGTAGCCTTGACTCCAAGCACTGTTAACACCGGATTAGCTTCCAACGCTGGACTTAAAATCGGTGACGAAGACCGCATGATGCAGCCTGAGGATGTAGCTGAATTGGCTTTAACAGCCTTGAAGCTGCCGGATCGTGTCTTCCTAAAAACAGCTGGACTCTGGACCACTAATCCGCAATAAAAGCGAGCTGGCTGATTCTAATTCAAGCTCTGATTGCGCTTTGTGCAATAGAATGTCTCTGGTCGTGAGAGAAACTTGGTTCGATTGCATTTTGTGCAATCAAACTGGAGGAAAACCGTACTTTCATGCCATTTAACCCGATTCAATTGTACAAAGTGCAACAGAATACCTTATGTAGACTATTTTCGGCTATTCTGTTGCGTATTCTGCAATCAAACTCAATTTTAGGGCTAGAGTAGGTTACTTTAATGCCAGAGTAGTTAGATAGAGATTAAGTATTTATTTAATTATAGATACTTATAGTTACGTTGTGTTGTGTGTTGTAGTTGAGTATTGTAGTTGAGTGTTGTAGTTACGCTGGGCGCTTCGGCTCTGAATACTACTTGGCGTTCGAATAGACGATAGTTGCACTTTGTGCATCTATTCAGTGTAGTGAGAGGATCCGCCATACATTAATTGCACTCTGTGCAACTAAAAGCAGGCAATTTTCAACCATTCGCCAAATTCATGGAATTTAGTTGCAGAGAATACACTTATCGTCTTCGTTTCTAACGAACCAGAACTTTTAAGTGTATAAAGTGCAATTATATATTCAGCCTAATGTTTATGTATGGATATCACACTACTGAACGGAGGTTTACCTAATATGCTAGTAGTAACAAATACCATTAAAGTTAAAGAAGGTCATGGTGAAGCCATCGCTCAACGTTTCGGAGGAAATAATGGTGTACAGGATATGCCAGGATTCGTCCGCATGGAGGTTTGGCAAGGAAGTGCCAAAGAAGGTGTTGAGGAATTAAAAATCTGTACCATGTGGGAGAATGAGGAGGCATTTAAAGGCTGGACATCCAGTGAATCCTTCCGTCAATCACACCGCGGTGCTGGTGGAAATGAAGCCATTCTTGGTGCTTCGATCGACAAATATAAGCTGATGATCAGCCGAACACCCGGCACTAGCAATTAAGTGTAGAGATTGGACAACTAGTCCCGCAAGCTATTCGCATAACTTGCGTCTATGTGATATAGACCGGTCATACAATTAACAGAAGTACGACCGCCACGACAATAACAACAGGGATGCCCTAAGCCAATATGGCTTTGAGACATCCCTGTTTATTTTTACAGTGTGTCGCTTATTGCTCACTACCACGAGGCAGAGCTTCCTCCACCTCTTGATGTTTCCCCGGCCAGAATGCCCATCGACCAAAAAGTGTCGTAATAGCGGGCACAAGGAACGGACGTACTACGAAGGTATCAAGTAGAATACCTAGAGCGGTGATGATACCAAATTGCACAAGCACCTGAATCGGTAAGCTAGCTAATACAGCAAAAGTACCTGCCAGAATGAGGCCCGCAGAGGTAATTACCGAGCTGGTCTCATTCACGCCTTCCGCGATGGCCTGCTTAAGCGGCATGGTCTTACGTTTTTTCCAAATATTCGAGATCATAAAGATGTTGTAATCTTCTCCAAGCGCCACTAGGAATACAAAGGAATAGAGCGGAATCGCTCCCTGAATGGCATCTGCCCCCATCACATAGTGAATGATAATCCAGCCTAAGCCAAGTGCAGAGAAGAAGGAGAGAATGACCGTTCCGACCAGATAAATAGTCGCCACTATCGAACGCAGATATATCAACAACAGCAACGTGATCAATCCAATAACAACAGGAATAATCAGATCGGTGTCACGATCTCCGATTTTTTTGGTATCATACTGCGTCGCTGTCTGACCACTTACCCACACATGATCTGAAGGATTCTCTACCCCTACATCAATCAGCGCTTGCTCTGCTGTTGCTAGAAGGGCTGGAATATGCCCCATCGCTTCAAGTGAATAAGGATTGTTCTTAAATTCGATATCGTAACCTAGAATATCCTTGTTCACAGCACCCTGCTGCGGATCGGAAACCGTGTCCACATACGTGAGCCCTCCGAGAATGACTTTAAGATCCTCTCCACTCGCTTGCCCCTTAGTATCAATAATCAGTTTAGCGGGTGCTAGTTCTCCCGGAGAAAACTGCTTACCGATGAGGTCGAACCCTTCGCGGGACTCCATATTTTTAGGAAAAGAAGAGAGGATATCATACGTAAACTTGATTCCACTAGAGAATGAAGCCAGAATCCCCAGTCCGATGACAGTCACTCCTACGATAGCCCAAGGCCTGGAAACTACAAATCCGCCAATCCCTTTTTTATGGGAGACTTTGGGTTCTGGAGCTGGTTTTCCTTTAGCCTTAGCCCGTTCAACTTCCATTTGCGGCGTGCGCGGAATGAATGGGAAGAACGAGGTCCGTCCGAAGATCGCCAAAAGTGCAGGTACAAGCGTTAAGCTAGCAATTCCCATAATGAAAATCGACACGCTGAACGGAATTGCAAAACGATGATAAGCTCCATACTTAGCCAGCAATAACGCAAACAGCGCGAGCACGACGGTGAAGCCACTCATAGCGATGGCGCCTGAAGATTCGGTAATGGAGCGAAGAAGCGCACGACTCTTACTCTCTTCTACCTTCAACAACTGCCGGAACCGTGAGATCAGGAACAAACAATAGTCCGTACCCGCACCGAACAACAGAACCGTCATGATGGATACTGCCTGCGAATCCACGGTGATCCAGCCTTCTTGCGCCATTTTTCCAAGAATCGGACTTGTTACACCATAAGCGAATCCAACTGCAATAAGTGGAATAAACGCCAAGATCGGCGAACGATAAATCACTAATAAGAACACCAGCACAAGCATGACCGTAGCAATTAACAAGGAGACGTCAGCGTTCTGAAACAGGCCTGAAGCATCTATAGAGATGCCCACTGGACCCGTAACACGTAAACTCAGGTCTTTTCCATCTACCTTAGCCGCGGAGGGGTCTCCACCCGTCTCTGTGTTTATGATCTTCTTCATTTCTGTCACAGCTTCACCGAGCTGATCACTATCTGCCGTTTTATCAAAAAGCACCGGGGTTACCAGTGTACTAAGATCCTCAGATAATGAGGCTTGCAGTGCCTGCGGCGGCAGCTTCCCTAGTGGGGGAACAAAGTTCTGATGGGGTAACGGTTGCTGCTCCAACTTGTTGTATACAGCAGTGATATGTACTAAATCGTCTTGTGAAAGCCCGCCTTCTCTATGCCATACGAGCAATGCAGGTACTCCGCTTCCACTTGGAAACTCTTGTTCTGCAATTGCTGTTGCCTGTATTGATTGTGCATCATCTGGGAGATTGGGCGCATTATTAGCAACTTGAGAATTCACTGCAGGCCATAATAGGGTAAGTGCACCTACTAGCACTATCCATACGAGAAGAGTAATCCATTTCGTCTTTTTTCCTGCCACCCATTTACCGTAGCCTGACATTCCCTTCATCCTCTCCTTTACCTTCCCGCCTTAAAAATGAGCCGCGGGTCATTTTTTTAATTCTATCATATATATGCTTTAATTTTTAATCAAACTTTTTTTATTTTTCTGAAAAATCAAAACACCTCATCACATATAAAATACCCCTCTCTTCACATATAAAATCAGCAACATGTGAAAAGAGGGGTTTATGGTTTGCTATACTTTTTCTTTCACTTCAACTTAGCCTGCGTCCAAATCTCCTTCGGAGAACTGACTGTTGTAAAGATCAGCATAGAATCCGCCTTGTGCAAGCAGTTCCTCGTGATTGCCCTTCTCGATTACACTACCTTGATTCATAACAAGGATAAGGTCGGCATCTCGAATCGTCGAAAGACGGTGAGCAATTACGAAGCTGGTTCTGTTTTGCATCAATGCTTTCATTGCTTTTTGAATCAACAATTCTGTCCGTGTATCGACACTGCTTGTTGCTTCATCAAGAATGAGGATCGATGGATCAGCCAGAATCGCACGCGCAATCGTAATCAGCTGCTTCTGTCCTTGAGAGATATTAGAAGCCTCTTCATTTAACACCGTATCATATCCAAGCGGAAGTGTGCGGATAAAGTGATCGGCATGAGCAGCCTTGGCAGCACGCACCACATCAGCTTCTGAGGCACCTTCACGTCCATAAGCAATGTTATCGCGGATCGTACCATTGAACAGCCAAGTATCCTGAAGCACCATACCAAATTTGCTGCGCAGGTCACTCCGTCTCATATTGGTAATATTGACGCCATCAATGATAATTTCCCCATCATTAAGCTCGTAGAAGCGCATCAACAGGTTAATCAGAGTGGTTTTACCAGCACCAGTAGGACCGACAATCGCTATGGTCTGACCTGGACTAACCTCAATATTCATGTCCTCAATCAGAATCGCATCTTCTTTATATCCGAATTTCACATGACGGAACTCAACGGAACCTTCCGGAGTACCTTCATCAAGCTTCGCAAGTGTAGTATTAACTTCCTTAACTTCCTCTTCTTCATCCAGAAGTTCAAATACACGTTCTGCGGAAGCAATAGTGGATTGAATAATATTCGCAATATTAGCCGTTTGTGCAATCGGCTGGGTGAACTGACGAGAATACTGAATAAAAGCTTGAATATCCCCAACATCGATCATTTTTTTAGTAACAAAGATACCGCCGACTACACAAATCATTACATAACCCAAGTTACCGATAAACATCATGAGCGGCATAATCATACCGGACATGAATTGGGCACGCCAGCCAGAGTCGTAAAGCTTATCGTTAATTTCATCGAAATCCTTAAGGGACTGCGGTTCACGACCAAAAGCTTTAATAATCCGGTGACCTGTATACATTTCTTCTACATGACCGTTCAACTGACCGAGTGACTTCTGCTGTCCGACAAAATAAGTCTGCGAGCGCTTGGAGATAGCCATAATTACAACGAAGCTGAGTGGCAATGTAACAATTGTAATCAACGTCAGCCATGGGCTGATGGTAAGCATCATTACGATGACACCGATAATGGTGACAATAGAAGTAATCAATTGAGTTAAGCTCTGCTGCAGTGTAGTACTGATGTTATCCACATCATTCGTAGCACGGCTTAGAATTTCCCCATGGGTACGGGAATCAAAATATTTCAAAGGCAAACGTTCCAGCTTGCTGTTGATCTGCTCACGCATGTCGTAGACGACCTTCTGAGCTACGCCAGCCATTACGTACTGCTGAATATAGCTAAATAGAGCACTAAGCAAATACAGTCCCGCAAGTATGATCAGGATATCATTAATGTATCCAAAATCAATGGAAGCTCCCTCAACACCCATTAATTTACCGTAAGCACCTTCGAATAGCTTAGTTGTTGCTTTACCCATAACCTTAGGACTGAAGATACTGAATACAGTACTGGCAATTGCCATAACAAGAACGATAATCAATTGAACCATACGAGGTCTTAAATACTTAATCAGACGACGAAGTGTACCCTTGAAGTCTTTAGCCTTTTCTGCAGGCATCCGCATGCCAGGGCCGCCACCAGGTCCAGGACCTTTATGGGCGCGCGGAGCAGCAGGTTTATTGTTTTGTTCGCTCATGCTATTTCCTCCTCTGACAGCTGCGAGGATACGATCTCGCGGTACACATCACTGCTCGCGAGCAGTTCACGGTGAGTGCCCATTCCGGCGATTTCACCCTCATCAATAACAATAATCCGGTCGGCATCCATAACGGTACTAACCCGTTGAGCTACGATTAGAACAGTGGATTCCGTGGTTTCATCTTTGAGTGCCGCACGAAGCTTGGCATCTGTTTTGAAATCAAGTGCAGAGAAGCTGTCGTCGAACAGATAAACTTGAGGTTTTCTCACAAGCGCACGTGCAATGGACAGCCGCTGTTTCTGACCACCAGAGACATTACTACCGCCTTGAGCAATTTCCGAATCAAATCCATCTTTCATTGCTGACACGAAATCGTAGGCCTGAGCTACCTTGGCTGCATGAATGATTTCTTCATCGGTAGCATCCTCTTTACCGTAGCGAATGTTTTCGTTAATCGTACCTGAGAACAATACCGCTTTTTGAGGGATGTAACCAATTTTGCTCCGTAGCTCTTCCTGAGTCATCTCACGCACATCTACTCCGTTAACACGTACAGCACCTTCGTTAACATCATAGAACCTTGGAATCAAGCTAAGCAGCGTAGATTTACCTGAACCAGTACCACCGATAATCGCAGTAACTTCACCTGGGCGAGCACTGAAGCTAATTTTCGAAAGTGCAGGTTGTTCCGCGCCAGGATAAGAAAAGGAGACATTATCGAATTCAACAAAACCACGCATATGATCACGGCCGTCTTTTTTAGTTGCTTGAGCCGTTGTTTGTAATTCACTCTCTGATGGATCTGTGAATTCCGGCCGCATATCGAGCACTTCATTGATACGCAAGGCTGAAGCTGAAGCACGAGGAATCAGCACGAACATCATCGACACCATAATCAGGGAGAACATGATTTGCATCGCATATTGAATAAATGCCATCAGTGAGCCGACTTGCAAATCTCCATCGCCGATTCGAATGCCACCAAAGTAAAGAATTGCGATCATGGAAAAGTTCATAACAATCATCATAAGCGGCATCAAACCGGCCATGATTTTATTTACTTTGATCGCTGTGTCTGTCAGATCACGGTTAGCCTCGGAGAAGCGTTTATTCTCATGATCAATCCGGTTAAATGAACGGATAACACGGATCCCCGTCAAATGTTCACGTAGAACCAGATTTAATTTATCCAGCTTGACCTGTATCGCTTTAAACAGTGGTAATCCCTTCATACCGATAAAGAAAATTGCACCAACGAGTACCGGAATAACTACTACAAATATCAATGATAATTTCGCATCTTCAGATACCGCCATGATGATACCACCAATCATCATCATCGGTGCACCGATCATCATACGCAGCATCATAGTAAGTACAGTCTGTACCTGCGTAATATCATTCGTTGTACGGGTAATTAAAGAGGCGGTACCAAGCTTATCGAATTCATGCAGTGTAAAATTCTCTACATGATTAAATACACGAGCACGGGTAAGTTTACCGAATCCTGCTGCCACTTTTGCTGATAAATAGCTGGCAATGACTGAACATAAGGCCCCGCCCCCTGCTACTAAAAGCATGAAGCTACCTATTTTCCAAATATAAGTACGGTCTCCCTGAACAATACCTTTGTCGACAATGTCGGACATCAGCGTAGGGAGGTATAAGTCGCCCATGGACTGCAAGAACACAAGAATTAATACAGCACCAATAGCTACTCGAAATGGCTTCAGTTGTTTAAATAATTTAATCAAGCTTCTCATCTCCGTTCATTTGTAGCCTATCCCAATTAGGTGGTGGATTATCCTCAACGAATGCATGTACTTTCAGCAACAGTTCTGTGAGCTGCTTAGTCTCTTTTTCACCTAAGTAACGTACGAGCTCATCCAGCATTGCGTCTCTGTATTGCTCTGCTCTTCGTGTGAGTTTTTTTCCACTCTCCGTCAATTTCACGCGTACGACTCTTCGGTCCGAAGGATCTGCGTGTCTTTCCACCATCTGTTTCGCCTCAAGACTATTAATCAACTGCGTAATAGTTGGAGGTGTGAATCCGAGTAGTCGGCTGATTTCAGATATCTTTAGACCCTCATCATCAGAATGATTCCATTTTTCAATGCATATCATTAAAGTCATCTCACTCGGCTTATGGCCTTCAACACCCTTTTGCCATTGGCCTTTATGCAGCCGTTTCATCGCCGCAAAAAGCTCGTGTGCGACTGAATTTTCAGTATTTTCTGTATTTCCTCCGTTTATCCCAATTTCTTTCACCTCTAATTTAGTTAGGTCAGCTAATTATTAAACACTGTATTATTTAGGCTACCTAATTATATTTTCGGTGCAACGCTTTGTCAAATTTTGAATACGGTATCAATTATTACGAAAAAGAAAACTCCCCAGCACAATGGCAAGGGAGTCCAATTTCGTATATGTATTACTCTGTATTATAAGAATACTGAATAGATCGTTTCAATCCTACCAATTAGCTCCGTGCTCTAAAGTCGTGATACCTCCATGGCTTCCAGAGCCTACAGGTCCGATAATGATGAAGCTAAACAATGCTAACACACTTACCATCATCAATAGTGATTTTTTCATGCTGTCTCACCTCCCTTATCAAATTTCTATATTTGGTCTGCTGATCAGTAGTAGCATAATCCCTATTAGTCTCAAATAAGGTTACGCAATTAATGAAATCTTTACCATTGTTCTGCTTAATGGCTAACTCCAAACATTGAATAATATAATCTACGCCTGTACTGTACTGTTTACGGGTTATAAGATACATCGCAACTTGATAGTTTAGACGATACACACGATCCACATTATTGGGCTCCTGAAACTCCTCAAATCGCAGCATCTCACGCGAGAAACGTGAAAGCACACTGTCGGCTGAGAAGCCATGGCGGTTCGCTGCATCCATAATAGTAATAAGCCCTACCAAAATTTCACCAGGATGATCAGCCAAAAAAGCTGTATATTCAGGTAGAACAGCTACATTACCCGCTAACATCTCCAACGTAAAGCTATTGGCCGTTGCAAATAACCGGAAATGCTCTAAAGCTTCACGACCTTCATCATCCATCATTTCAAACCAGCTTAGATCAGCGTAGCCTGCAGTATATTTTTTCGCTGCTTCATACTTGCCTTGCTTGGTCAGAGCAGTCGCTTTAAGCAAATATCCATGACCATAATAGACGATGAGCGGACGCTCCGTCCGAAGATCTTCCGCTCTTCTACCTACACTCTTTCGAAGTTGGTCACGATACACCGCGTTTGCCAAGGTTCTTAGTTCATCAGCAAAGCTTTCCATCTCTGCCCATCTACGTAGACTGTAGCATAGTTGTGATAGCATTAGCAGACCATCCAATTGCATATCCTCAGGAAGACGGCCTCTAAATGGTCCAAAAGTGATTACCGCACGTAATTTCTCATCTGTATCAACTATCGATTGCATCGATCTAAATATACGAAAATGACTGATCGCCAATCTCTCAGAGTAGCTATCGGACTCATTCTCAGTCACGGTTTTATAAAAATATATTGATTCATCTACTTTACCTTTATTAAACAATTTATCAGCTACCGAATAAACGATATCTAGCGATTTCGGATATTCCAACAATCTGTTTAAGGTATCATCAATGCATTGCTGCTTACCCAGTTCAGCGCAACGTATTAAAAAAGGCTCCACCCTGCGGCGTGAGACCTTCTCCTCATTGAAGCATTCATCAACGTACAGTGGATACAACCAACCATCCGGAAAACCAAAGGCCTTAATAATTGCATCTATTTGTCCCAGGGACATAGGCTTCGGTGGATTCCCATGCAGGATTGCGCTGAGACTTCCACGATTCAGGCCACAAATTTTTGCGAATGAGGCGAGATTATGGCCGGAGCGGGACAGATTTTTCTCAATTTCTGAGCGTATAGTTGTTAACTTTCCCTCCACTCGGCACCCCCAAAGTTTGACTTGAAAAGATCCTATTAATTGACATTATAGGTGAAAGTTATGGATTGTACAACTTATAGATTGTACGACAAAAAGAGGAGCGTATTTCTCTCCTCTTTATCGGTTGGATCTTTGTAATAGTGTAATTCTATGGATGTATCGAGTTTAATTTATTGTAATAGCGGCTTTTGAGCTTCAGCAGTAAGCTGTTGCACTTGCCTTGCGACTGCGCAAGTTCTCCATCATCTTATGTTGTGCCAGCAAAATATAACCGTCCAATCGCTCGCTTAGCTCTAGGACAGCATGGTCACTAAGACTCCGTTGCTCCGCGACTTCCAGCAATTCGCATCTAAGGCTCTCTATAGTCACAAACAGCTCATCTTCTCTGTAGTCTCTTCTATAAGCTTTCTCGGAAGAACCTTGATATAGTGTCACAACTCTCTCCTTCTCTCTATCAACATCTCTTCCTATCATAATCCATGATACCAAAAAACATATTTTCAAAAAAAAAGAAAAATTTGCAGAACATCCACAAAAATAAAACAGATATTTATTCGGATGTTCTATAGGCTCGTGGGGAAGCTCATTTGGGTACTGTTCTCAATAGTCCCTTTGCAAAAGAAATCCATTCACGTGCTGCAAAAGATAAATAACGGTCTCTACGCCATGCCATAGCGATCTGCCAAGGAATCACCGGATCTGTCAAAGGAATGACTACCAATCGCGAGCGATCCATGTCACGGCAAATGGTTTCCGGCAATAATGCGATCCCCATTCCCGCAGCTACCATCTTGCTGATCAAGTCCCATTGTGAACTCTCATATATAACCTTCGGCTGAAATCCAGCTTTTACACATTCCGTAATAATCCGATCGTGCAGCGTGAAATCCTCTCGAAATAGCACGAACTCCTCTTCTGCCAGCTCACTTAGCGGAACAAGCTCTGCCTCGGCCAGCCGATGTCCCATAGGCAAAATAAGATTCAGCTTCTCTTCAACAAAGGTAAAACAATGAAGTTTGGCTGTATCTACAGGCAATACGACCATTCCAATGTCCAGCAGTCCCGTTTCTACATCTTCCTCCACTTTTTTGGCCCCATCCTCATGAAGACGAATCGTAACCTGCGGATAACGTTTATGAAATTGACCAATCACCGATGGAAAAAAGCTCGCTCCTACCATTGGAGGCAGGCCGATGCGGATGTGGCCCTGCTCCAGATTTCGTAAGTTATCCAGTTCGGAAGACAAGCTAGCGAAAGACTCCACGATATTTTGCGCTTTGGTGAACAAAATTTCCCCTGCGTCTGTAAGCCTTACACTCTTCCCTTCACGGTAGAACAAGTCCGCCTCCAGTTCGACCTCCATATTCCGAATCATTTTACTGATCGTGGGCTGTGTTATATATAATGATTCAGCAGCTCTGGTAAAGCTTTTCATTCGTGCCGCTTGAACGAAATATTCTAATTGTCGGATATCCATTTATGCGCCCCCTAATCCATAGACAAAAGGAATGTCATTTATTCGATCTATTCATTTTACCTATGAAAACAATTGATGTAAACTTTCATTATCATGAAAGGAGCGAAGCCTTATGAAAAAGATTGTTATAGGCTTGCTGCAGGTAGCGGGACTTATGTTATTCTCTTTACTTATCAATGCTGTGACCCCATTATTGCATATCCCTATTCCCGGAAGCATACTCGGAATGATTATATTGTTTCTCCTGCTTGAGTTCGGTGTCATTCGTCTGAATTGGGTAGAAGTTGGTGCTTCTTGGCTACTCGCCGAGCTCCTGCTGTTCTTCATTCCATCTGCTATAGGTGTAATGAAATACGCTAATATTCTGGAAACGGATGGATTACGCATTCTTGCCGTTGTCGTCTTAGGCACATTTGTTGTGATGGCTAGTTCCGGATTACTTACCAGTAGAATTTATAAAGCGAAGGAGCGGAAAGGATCATGTTAAACGCTCTGTTATTCTTTGCTCTCACGGTCGCGGTGTATTTACTCGCGAAACGTATCTATGCTTCTACTGGTAAAGTCTACACCTCTCCATTAATCATCACACCAGTGATTATGATCATCTTTCTGCTTATAACAGGCATTACTTATGACTCATACAATGCGGGAGGAAAATGGCTGACGAATTTGCTGCAACCAGCAACCATGGCCTTTGCCATCCCTTTGCATAAGAACTTCAAGGTACTCAAAAAGCACGCCGCCGAAATTGCGGCAGGCGTGCTGTCAGGGACGATAGTTGCGGTGATCTCTTCCATTCTGCTCGCCAAATGGCTGCATGTTAGCGGCGATCTGGCAGCTAGTCTGGTCCCACGTTCGGTAACTACACCGATCGCTATGAGCATCTCGCAAAGTATCGGCGGTGTACCAAGTATTACGTACGGCAGTCTTCGTCATTATTACCGGGATACTGGGTACAATGATGGGCCCTACTGTACTTCGCATCTTCCGCATTGAGAATGAAATTGCGCGCGGTGTATCGCTGGGAACCGCTGCACATGGTACAGGAACATCTAAAGCCTTCGAGCTTAGTTCACTGACCGGAACCATCTCCAGTATTGCGATGATTCTGTCCGCGCTGTTATCTATAGGTGTGGCGCCAGCTTTGCTCGCGATATTCCTCCACTAGGCTAACCCAGCTTGGGCCAAGGGCATGTCTCTTTAGTACATCTAAAGTAGCATGTCCTTTTTCTATGAATCAAACCCTAGAACTTAACAGGCAATCCGCTTTGCGCTGAATCGTAGGCTGCACAGGTGACTTTTAGGGTTTTGTATCCATCCTCATAGTCGCATAAAATGCGCGAGCGATCGCCCGTCCGTACAGCATGTATGAAGGCTTCACTTTCTACTAAATATGGGTTTCCTGTATTCTCAAATTCGGTACTATTGCCGCTTCGCACTTCCAAGAGACGATCCGGGTTCCAGTCCAAAAGTCCCCGATCATTATAGAAGCTAAGACCTACACTTCCCACCTCATCAGGTAAAACGCATGTATTTGAAATATTAGCAATAATTCCATTTTCAAGTTTCAGGGATACGGTGCCTACATCTGCAACGCTCACACCTTCATGCTGTTCATGCATAATCCGGTTTCCGAACATACCGTAGACTTCCTTTACTTCTCCCGCTAGATAGCGCACTAAATCGACGATATGTGTAGTCTGCTCTGTGAATTGTCCTCCGGATTGCTTCTGATCACGCCACCAAGCTACGCCTGGCATGCCGCCCATCCATTGCCCCATAATCATACCGACCTTGTCACCACGCAAAGTTTCTTTCAGACGTTTAATGTTCTCCTGATAGCGGAAATGATATCCTACCGAGGTTAACAAATTATGTTCTTTGATATCCTGAAGTAGGCTTGCAGGAATTTCAGTAGTCATACTAAGCGGTTTTTCTATAAAAAAGGGAATATCCCTCTTGATTAATGATCGTTCGATCGCACCATGAGATTGTGGAGGCACACAAATATAAACAGCATCGAGCTTCTCAGCATCCAGCATTTCCGTAATATCACCATATCCAGCAGCATCGTATGGACGTGCCATATCTTCGCCTTTAGCCTTACTGCTTCCGCAGACCGCCTGCAAACGGACATCATCCATCTCTGCCAGTAAATCAGCATGTACCTTAGAGAACCAACCCGTACCCACAATACCCACTTTTAATGTCATTCTTTTTCCTCCTGCCGATTGATTATGAATACCTTTTCATAGATTATACCCTCTTATGAGCGGATAAGATAATCTCTCCATTCTTCGGGAAGCAAATGCATATAAGGACTCTGCAAAAAGCGATCATCCGCAAGCACAATAATGCCTGTATCTGTTTCACTTCGAATCAGTCTGCCTCCAGCTTGCAATACCTTGCACATTCCCGGGTAGACATAAGCATAATCAAAGCCATTTTTACCTCTGGCATTAAAATACTGACGCAGCAGATTACGCTCAAGACCAAGCTGTGGTAGGCCAACTCCAACAACCATTACCCCGTTGAGACGGTCTCCTGGCAGATCTACACCTTCCGAAAAGATCCCTCCGAGTACAGCAAACCCTAACAGCGTCTCGTCATTATCTGGACTAAATGCTGCTAAAAAACTTTCTCTAGCCTGCTCACTCATGCCTGTATCCTGCATCAAAGTCCGTACTTCGGGGTAATTCTCCGTAAAGGCCTGATATACGTTTTGTAAATAGAGATATGAAGGAAAAAACACCAGATAATTGCCCTTCTTTGAAACCATTTGATTCAATGCCTGAGTTAACGGGATTAGGGAAGCTTCCCGGTCATGATAACGTGTGGAGACAGGCAGCACGGTCACTTCCCATTGCTCCTTCTGAAAAGGAGATGAGACCGTTAAACTGTAATCTTCCTCCACCGCACCAATCATATCCCGATAATACGATAATGGAGAAAGCGTAGCAGAGAACAGAATCTGACTTCGAAAGCTCTTGGACATTTGTCGGAGCAAATGCGATGGATCCAAATTAAATAACTTCAAGTACACATCGCCGCGCCGAACCTCAGCATAAGTTATGTATCGTTCATCATAGGTCTTAAAGGTGCGAAGCATCCCCTGAACTGCAAAATAGGTATCCAGGAGAACATTCTCTCCTTCTCCATTCTGAGGAACAATGCTGGCGCTCGGGTGAATAAGTTCCTGTTCCGCCTCCAAAGAAAATATCTCAAGCAAGGCTGGCAGCTCCTCCGGGAACGAAGCCCACTGCCCTTGCCCCTCTTCATTACAAATTTTGCGAAGGGAGATAAAAAAAGCATTCACCGATTTAGCTGCAGCACTCAAATTACGGTTTAATTCCTTGTACTGACGCTGGATTTCTAGAAAGGGGGCCTTCAGCAAAGAGGCAGAGAACATCTCTCGTCCCCGGTCTACCAGATTATGTGCTTCATCTACCAGAAGCACCGTTTCTCTCTTTCTCTCCTCTGTTAGCCGTTTCAGGCTGATCCGAGGATCATATATATAATTGTAATCGCAGATCACCGCATCACAGGCATAGGCTGCATCCAGCGAGAACTCAAACGGGCACACTTTATGTTTGTGAGCATACAGTGCTAGGGTGTCTCTGCTCATCAGTGTCTCATGCTCTAACAGATCCATTACCGCATCATTAATCCGATCATAATAGCCTTCCGCATAGGGACAGGAATCCTTACCGCAAATCCCTTCATCATGAAAACAGGTCTTCTCTTTAGCAGTAAGTGTGATGACATGCAGCTGAAGTCCCTGCGTCAGCAGTAACGAGATTGCTTCCTGCGCGGCAAAACGGGTAACCGTCTTAGCCGTTAAATAGAACAATCCTTTAGCTTGTCCTTCGCCCATTGCTTTAAGGACCGGGAACAGCGTCGACATTGTTTTTCCGATGCCTGTGGGCGCCTGAGCGAACAGACTGACCTTTTCTACGATGGATTTGTACACCGCTCCGGCAAAATGCCGTTGTCCCTTTCGATAAGAAGGAAACGGGAATTGTAACTCTCGAAGGCTCTGCTCTTTCTTAGCATCATGACGAACCATCATCTCAGCGTACGGAGCATATCTGGCTACGGTATCATTAGCAAATGAGATCAGTTCATCTAAAGACAACGTTCGGTACAAGCTTTTTTGCTCATCAGTAGCCCGGTGGACATAGGTAAGCTTTACTTGAATAGAAGAAAGCTCCTGCTCCAGCGATACCATATATGCGTACATCAGCGCCTGAGCCCAATGAACCTCATGTCCCTCTTCCAGCATATCCAGCAGTCCGGAGGTTGATTTGATTTCTTCGACGATTAGGCTCCCATCCTCCGAAACAAGCAGTCCATCACAGCGCCCATCTACAATATAGAGTATGCTACCATAAGGGATCTCTGTTTTCAGATAGACCTCCTTGAGGTCACCTTCCTTATACTGCTTTTGGATTTTCTGATGAATTCGTGTTCCTTCAACCATAGAGGAAGTACCATGAAATCCAGGCTCAATACTACCGCTGCGAAAAACATACTCGACGAGAGTTCTAACGGATAGGGTTACAGTATGATCCAACTTTTCTCACCTCCTTTAATTATCCATATATCCTTTTTGTTCCCAATGTCTATTTCGGTCCTTTAATCACTGTATAACCCCATGGGATAGCATAAACATCATCTTTCACCTATGCGTGTTTAACTTTACGCACTCCACAAAGCTTATACTTACGCTTTCGGTTTTTGACTTTCTTCTGCTAGCCCTGCATAATAAATTTTATTACTATGGAGTCATTTTGTCTTGGTGCTGTTTCGTCCTGTTTGAGAAATGGCGTTTTATCATGTAGAAAGAGGGGGAAGCTGTGTCATCCTTTAATATTAAACGTTGGATCATTAAACCTTTTGTGTTTTTCACAATACTTTTTATCCTAAAAGCATTTCTGGCTTGGGGCGTCATTTTTGATGATGTGCTGCCTTGGAAATCATTACTGACAGAAATCCCTTTTGCCTGGGCGCTCTTCTGTATTATTGAGCGGTTCGCCTCCAAACGAAAGCTTGGATATTACATGACAGTCAATTTATTAGTAACAGCCATCTTTTTCGCAGCCATTATGTATTTTAAATATTATGGTGTCATTGTAACTTACCATGCCGCAGAACAGGTGAATCAAGTCACAGCTGTCAGCAACAGCGTATTCTCACTGATGGATCCTTACTACCTGTTAATCTTTACAGATATTATTGTCCTAGGAGGCTATTTCTTCTTTAATAAGAAAGGCCGTGTCTATAAAAAAGAGAATATCAACCGTCGTAACGGAAAAATAAAATATAGTGTTCTATTCGCAGTCTCACTTGGTTTATGCTTGTTCAACATTTTGCCTAATAAGGCTAGTATGAACGAAATTAAGAAAGCTCAGGAGATGGGTATTCTTAACTACGAAGCCTATACGATCTTTGCAAAAGAAGAACCAGAGCTTGTGCAATCAAGTGACATTACACAAGATGCCATCAACAAAGTGAAGGGGATTAATACTGCGGTTAGTTCTCCACTTCATGGCACGGCTAAAGGCAAAAATCTTATTATCATTCAATTGGAATCCTTCCAGAACTTCTTGCTGGGTCTTGAGCTAGACGGGCAAGAGATTACACCGAACCTGAACAAGGTAATGAAGGATAGTCTTTACTTCCCTAATTTCTATCAAATGGTAGGCCAAGGGAATACGTCAGATGCAGAATTCGTAGTGAACACATCCGCCTACATCCCTCCGCGTGGTGCGGCAACGATGTCCTATGTAGATAAGGTGCTACCAAGTCTGCCACGCTTGCTTAAAGACAATGGGTATCAGACCGCAACCTTCCACACCAATGTCGTAGAGTTCTGGAACCGTGGTGAGCTGTATGACTCACTGGGCTTCGATCATTATTATGATCGCTCATTCTTTGGTGAAGATGATGTTTTCTTCTTCGGTGCTTCTGATGATACGCTCTATAGTAAAACTGCTGACAAACTGAAAGAAATGAGCAACGAGGGTCAACCCTTCTACGCTCAGATCATTTCGATGTCAGCGCATCATCCATTCACAATTCCTGAGGAAAAATACCGCATGAAGCTACCAGAGCGTTACGAAGGTACTTTTGTGGGTGACTATATCCGTTCCCAGAACTATGCGGATGATGCCTTCGGACATTTCGTAGAAGAGCTTAAAGCGAATGGCGTATGGGATAACAGCGTGATCATGATTTATGGAGACCATATGGGACTGCCTATTTATTCTCTCGATCATGATGATAAGCAATTAATGACTGAAATTTATGGTCATGAATATTCCTATGCGGATATGTTAAACATTCCTCTGCTCATTCATGCAGGAGACAGCACAGCATCACAGACCTTAGAGCAAGTCGGTGGCGAAGTGGATATTATGCCAACTGCTGCTGGTCTTCTTGGAATTTCATTAGAGAATAACCTAGTTTTCGGTCAAGATCTACTCAGTCAGACTTATAATTTGCTGCCAGAAAGATATTATTTACCTTCTGGATCTTTCATTTCCAGCTCAGGACTGCTTATTCCGGGTAACAGCTTTGAAGATAATACCCAATACCCTATTTATAATGGAAAAGCACCGGCTGCTACTGAGGATGAATACAACCGAGCATTGAGACTTCTACAGCTTTCCCATAGCTATATTACGCAGCTGCCAGACAAACCAATTGAACCTTAGAACTTATCATTATTATATTTCAAAGAAGGCCACCTTCTCTCCGGAGAAGGTGGCCTTCTTTCTGTATCTATAAGTTAAAGCTAGAGATTTACCGTTCCTGATCCTCGATCATACGGTAGTACTCCGCAAACTTTTGCAGCTCTTCCGGCTTCAGTATAGATAAATGCTCAGCAAGCAGCTGTTTTGAACGTAAATGTCCTTCTTCAAGTATTTGCTGACCTTGCTCGGTGATGGTCACCACAACCGCTCTTCGGTCCGATCCATCCGTCTCACGCTTAATAAAACCCAGCGCTTCCAGGCGATCGAGCATCACGGTAATGGCACTTGATTTGACCTCCATAGACTCCGCCAGTTGTACCACCCGCGACTTTTTCTCTTTCGCTACTATATTTAATAGACCCATCTGAGGTACGGTAAGTCCGAGTTCTTTATGCAAAGTCCTTTGAGACATGATCTTACGCTGTACTCTCCACATGGATAATCCAAGACGCTCTATTAACGGATCTAATTGATGCGGCATCCTTGTTTCAACTCCCAATCCGTTTTTTAATAACACAAGCGTACCACTAGAACTGATCAGGATTCAATGCTTTTGTCTACTAAAGATTTCATAATCACGTTTATTTCCATATTTTTTCCACCATTTTACAATATCCGACACAAAAATACTATATTCTATGTAAGGTCATAGGCTTAACGATACGCTATAATCGTAGCAGTGAGAGCGATTGTCTCCGAAAACATATTTTGTCAAGGTTGGTGCAAAGAATGAAATTGGCAACTAAATTAACTTGGATGATGTTCATCGTGTTACTTCTTGTTGGATCATCCATCGGGTTCTTCGGATACCGTACTGCGTATAAGCAAGTAGATGAAGCAGCAGGTATCGAATTGGTAGGATGCGCCAATATTACAACCGGGCTGATTGACCCATCAGATATTACCGCGTTAATTGCAGGAGATCAAAGCAAATTGGAGGCTGTCGAAGACCGGATCGGTTGGATTGTGGCACATAAGGCTATTTTTAAAGAGGCCTTCATTTTATCGCTAGACGGAAAGATCCTCGCCGCAGATTCAAGCTTCAAAGCAAGAGGTTATAAAGCAGGCGACACTTTTTATTTCTCAGATGAAGAGAAGCAATTGATCACTACATCTAAGCATTCCGCCTACTCCAAGGTTTATACATACGAAGGTACCTCACTTAAGACGGGTTACGGCCCCATCTATCAGGATCATGATCCGTCCAAGCCTATAGTCGCTCTAATGGCTATTAACTTCGATGGCCCATTAATTCAAGAACGGACCCGAGACATCATTGTTCAGCCTTTTATTATCGGGACTTCCATTCTAGTTATTGCTATTGTGGCAGCATATCTCTTAATCCGCCGAATGGTAAGTCCACTAACAAAGCTATCCAGAGGCGTAAATCTTGTTGCACAGGGTGATCTTACTCATGATCCTATTTCATTCAACAGCAAGGATGAGATTGGTACACTAGCTCGAAATTTCAACGGCATGACGCAGAGCTTGCGCATGCTCATTACCGAAGTTAATGAAACCTCCATGCAGGTGGCGTCTTCATCCGAAGAGCTCTCTGCCAGTGCACAGGAAACTAACCGTGCTGGTGAGTACAGTGTCAACGTTTCGATTGAACTTGCTGATGGAGCTAATACACAATTGCAAAATTTGGAGGGTGGATATAAGTCTGTACAAGACTTGTCACACTTCATTACAGAGATTGCAGGAAATGCTGATAACGCAATGAATAATGCTACCAGTAACGCCGAAAAGGCTCGTACAGGTCGAGAAGCAATGGACTCTACTACACAACAGATGAGCATCGTCAGTGACAGCATCACTGATTTAGCTGTCATTATTGAGACCTTGGGCGGCTACTCCAAGGAAATTGAGAATATTGTGGGCACGATTGCGAGCATCGCAGAAGAAACCAATTTGCTGTCGCTGAATGCAGCCATTGAAGCTGCAAGAGCCGGAGAAGAGGGAAGAGGCTTTGCGGTAGTTGCACAATCCGTACGCAAGCTTGCCGAGCGATCCGCCCAATCTGCTGCTCAAATCGGACAACTCGTAAGCATCATCGTAAGTCAGATGGACCAAGCAGGAGAAACCATGAAGCGCTCTACAGAAGAGATGGATCAAGGCCGGGAATTAATCGTAACAGCAGGTCAATCCTTCTCCGAGATTGAGATGTCTGTCTCTGGGATGGCTTCACAAAGTCAGCAGATTTCCGGAACAGTCCGCGAGCTAGCCTCCATCTCCGATGGTCTCGTTACTACTCTACAGAATATTGTAGACGTCGCTAATCAGACAGCAAGCGGTGCGGAAACATTATCCGCCTCCTCACAAGAGCAGCTTGCAGCCATGGAAGAAGTGGAGTCAGCCGCAGGTTTCCTCTCCTCGCTAGCTGAGAAGCTACAGATTCTAATTGAACGTTTCAAAGTATAATTCTTCTTATTCATGTTAGTTCTTAAACTTAAAGGGGCTAGCGACCAAGCAGAGAAATTCTGCTTGGTCGCTAGCCCCTCTTCTATGTATTGAGATCACGACGCTGCCGTATTTGCTATAAACCACTCACCCAGCTCATGTACAGGCATCGGCCGACCGTAATAATAACCCTGCATGACTCTACAACCCAGTGATTTCAGCAATTCAATCTGCTCTGGTGTCTCCACACCTTCCGCCACGACTTCCATATTAAGATGAGTCGCTATCGCAATAATATTGCTGATAATAGCTTTCTTGGAGTGCATCTTGCTGTTACGAATAAATACTTGGTCAATCTTGAGTGTGTTCACTGGGATTTCATCCAAATTACCAAGGGAGGAGAAGCCTGTCCCAAAGTCATCCAGCGATACTCTTACCCCAAGCATTCGAAGTCTAGACAGCTGTGCAACCGTCTCTTTCATGTTATGCATCGCAATGGACTCTGTAATCTCCAGTTCGAGAAAGTGTGGCTCTAATTCTGCACATGTGAGTGCTTCCGCTACAACATCGTATAGACTCCCATCCTCAAACATCCGTGCGGACATATTAATTGAGACCGGTACGTTAGCTATCTCTTCCTTATGCCAGAACCTGTTCTGGCTACACACATCATGTAGCATCCAATAGGTAATCGGAACGATCAGTCCGGTCTCCTCTGCAATAGGAATGAATTCCGCTGGCGAAATGATCCCATGCTCTGGGTGTCTCCAGCGCAGCAGCGCTTCAAGACCCACCGTAACATTCATATATGAATCCCATTTCGGCTGATACACAACCATAAACTCAGAACGAGCCAAAGCTTTTCGAAGATCCTTCTCTAGCGACATCCGCCGTAACTGATGGCGATTTACTTCCTGGTCGAACACACTGCATTTATTCTTACCTGAATCCTTAGAGGTATAAAGAGCCGTATCCGCAGCCTTCATTAGCGCTGAGCGATCAGTCCCATGCATAGGAGTCATACTGATTCCAACACTTGCAGTAACATATAGCTCATTGCCCTGAATACGATAGAATTCCTTAAGTTCATGCATAATATGCCCTGCTTCTTCCTGCGCACCCTCCAGCGTGCAATCTGGAAGAGCAATCAGGAATTCGTCACCGCCTAAACGGAATATCTTTCCTTTATCCCCTACAGAACGAATTAATCTAACAGCGACCTCCTGTAGTAACATATCACCTATATCATGTCCCAACGTATCATTAATCGACTTAAAGCGATCTAGATCTACAATAAAAACAGCACCAGATCTACTTTCAAAAAATTCATCTTTAAAATAGCGTTCTAGTCCATGTCGATTCGGCAGCTCTGTTAGCGGATCTTGATAAGCCATTCGTTCAAGCACATGGCGATCCAGAAATACGGCGCCAGCAGAAACTGCGAGCATAAGTAGCGCTGCCAGCGAAAATGCCATTAACAGTATAACATCAGTCTCTACAAAAAAAGGGTTGCTTCCAGGTAAGTTGTTATATTCAAAATGACAAGCCTTTACACTTGTGTAATGCAATCCGGTAACTGAAAATCCGATAAACAACGCCGAGTATAGCTTCCATCGCTGAAACCCTGCGCATTCTTTAAACTTTTGAAACATCAATAATCCGATATAAGACGAAACCAAAACCAGAATTACAGCAACGGCTTGAATCCATATATCATAATGAATCCTCGTCGCAATCTTCATAGAAGACATTCCGATATAATGCATAGCCGAAAAGCCGCTTCCCAAGAGAATACCACCTACTACTAAATTCCATATCTTTAACTGAGGAACAGATGTGATCCGGAATGCCAAATAGCAGAATAACACACCAACTAATAGTGATATTATAGATCTGCCTGGATAATAATTGACCTCTGCCGGAAAGCGACTCGCCATTATCCCAACATAATGTATTGCCCAAATACCGCAGCCTAACACACAAGCTCCCGAGATCAACCACAGACGTCGGATTTTGCCAGTAGAACGTGAAACTTGCGAAATCAGATTCAGTGCAGAATAAGTAACTGTCGCCGCTAGCACAAATGATAGTAAAACAATCCAAACATTATAGTGGATTCCCATTTTATCCATTAGTTAACCTCTTCACCGGTTTTGAATCCCGTAATCGCTCAGCGTATTTCTCAAGTAAAAAATCAGTACACGAATATCAGATATGGAAGAGTGCGTAAAGATTATAGGTTATCCATAAAAAGAAACTTTAGATGTATTCTACTCTGTATTCAGAAGATTGTCTAAGTAAATACTGGAATTTATACCCTTTTTTATTACGCGAAAAATGTCCATATTTGACACAATCACTCAACCCGGAAAACTTGAACCATGACCTGTTGATGATACATTTTTGGGAAAGGTAATTCGCCATATCCATAGATTCAAAACTACCAAAACCAACAGGTAGATATAAACTCCACCCATAAACAAAGTGAAGACATAATGAATGCCTGCCATCCCCATCAGCAAAAATAACAACCCAAAGGAGTTTGCGGTGTAATCCTTCTGTTTAGCTGCCTCATAACGTTCTGAGAAAGGTAGTACCGGGGGATAAGAACGGAAACAAATGACCGCATAGATCAGCATTGCAAACAGCACGACTACCAAGTCTGGCACAATCCGCAGCCCAAACAACCAAAGATACACTATCGCTTCTATAGCGAATAAAGGTAATAGCAGGCGAACTATCGCTGCCTTAAGCATTCCACGATAGATGGGTGCGGTGTTTGGCAGAGGAATCAGCTTATAAATCCAAGAGCCTTTATAACCCGCAGAGTACCTTAGCATTAGAACAACCGTCTGAAGTAACGTCGCACCGAAATAAATCATCAGGTATGTGTTCGAATCCTTGATAGACGATGCATTCCCATCCCAAAATATCCCAAATATAAAAATGAACGGGAAGACAATGGAATAACCGATTGCCGGATATACCTTTAACTTGAAGTCACGCTCATTCTTCATCATTGACCAGCTAAAACGAAAAAACATGCCCTCTACCGGGTTCTTACAAGTTACTTTCGACAACCAGTCCACCATTCGGGCGTTACTTTTGCCAACGTTCCCTTGCTCTGAAAGCTTCTGTAAGCTCTTTTCGAATAAAGGCATCAGCTTAATATAAGCCACAATCAGCAGAACCGGAATTACTAAAGCTAGCACTGAAAGCACCACGAAGTGTGTATCTCTCGCCCCGCCAATCAACATCTCAAATGGAGCCGCAAACCAAATCGGAGAAATCAAATACTGCCACCATGCCGGCTTAAAAGAGAGGCTCAATTCAGCAATATCAAACAGTCTAACAACGAGCTGATACCCTACTGTAATCCCTATAGTCAAAATGATCTGTACATAATTAATAATATCTTTGAGCTTCTCCCCGTCGAAAAACTTCATGATCAGTAAATAAAGCAGCGCCGTAATGACGAGGATAAAGCAGTCCATCAGAATGATCTCAACAGCATATATTAGAAAAAATAGTACTCCCTGTTTGAACAGGCACAAAATCAGCGAAGGTCCGGTCAATGTCAGCGTCACTGAAAATAAATAAATGAAAATGTGGATGCTCTTCGCCATGTTTAAGGTACGGCGGTTCACTGGCTTTGAAGCCAGTATGTTTTTGTCCCGAAGATCAAGCATCACGGAAGAGAAATCAGAGATCAGTGTGGTCGTAATCATAAACATCACTACACCAAACACTAGACTCATCTGCAGCATATAGTTCCCCGTTAACATCATAAGAGGAATTAACATGACGCCAAAAAGTAAATAAATCCATTGCACCCGCAGCGGCGAGCCCTCTTTCTTCTCCTCCTTCTTCTGCATTCCAGCGAGCACTGTCGGTGTTCTTCTTCCGTCCATCGTCAGTTTGACCTGCAGAATACTCCGCATCACATCATAATCAACTCCGATTCGGCTAAACCCACCTCGCAGCTTATCCAGAAGCTTCAGCACATAGAAATCAGTCATGAGAAGATACCTCTTGCATGACCGCAACAAATTCCCCAGCAATATCACGGTATTTATCAAATCCAGTTAATTGATTAAAAATATCCTCAAGCGACCCTTCGCGGCCTTTCTCTCTTAGCTCAGCAAAGCTCCCATCCGCCACGATATCTCCACCATCGATCAAAACGATCCGGCTACTGATCTTCTCAACTACATCCATGATGTGTGAAGAATAGAAAATGGTCTTGCCCCTTGCCGCCAAAGATGCAAAAATCTCCTTTACCACCATTACGCTATTGGCATCCAGACCGCTCAACGGTTCATCTAGGAACAGAATATCGGGATCATGAAGCATGCTGGAGATCAGCAGTACCTTTTGTTTCATCCCTTTGGAGAAGGTTGCGATCCGCGAATCATAAGCTTTCTCAAGACCTAGCAAGGCCATTAATTTTCCAGCCTTGTAATCCACATCACTACGCTTCATGCCATACAACTCACCTACAAAAGTTAGATACTCCCTAGCGGTGAGGCTATCATATAATTCGGCTACTTCCGGCACATAACCTATTCTTTTTTTGTAAGAAACATCTCCATCAGCAATATCCCTACCGAAAATCTCTACTTTGCCGTTATAGCCTTCTACCAGACCAAGCATAATCTTAACAGTTGTACTCTTTCCTGCCCCGTTAGGGCCGATATAGCCAATAATTTGTCCTCTGTATACCTTAAGGTCAATGCCCTTTAGCACCATTCGGTCCGTGTAGTTCATCCATAAACCAGAAATCGCAATGACTGGATCATCAGCAAGGCCCATATCCTAATCCCCTCTCTAGCGACTAATTGACGATGTTAAAAATTACTATTTCATAAAATTACAATAATTGTATCATTCAACTGAATCCCACTCCATAATTTAACTCACTAATCTTATATCTATGAATGCTAATGCCCTTTTCAACACAAAAGGGAGAACCATTGGTTCCCCCTTAGAGTGTAGAGATCTATCCCACACAAATTATTCTGTTTGATCCACTTCATCATATGAAGCTCTGGCCTTTTCAACCCATACATAATTTTGACTCGTCCACCGATTTAACGCTCTCATAGGCTCAAGTAAAGATACCCCTAGGGGTGTTAGAGAATACTCTACGATGGGTGGAACGGAAGGTGTAATCTCACGCTTTACCAACCCATCTCGTTCCAGTTGCCGCAAAGTTTGAGTTAGCATTTTTTTAGAGATGCCTTCGATTCGTCTTCTGATATCACTGTAACGAATGATTCCATCTTCCATGGCATAGATGACCAAAGCTGTCCATTTATTAGAGATAATGTCAAGGACCTTACTGTACCCACAAATCGATAGCGAGATATCAGGCTCTACGGTATTCGTCGAAAATGGATTGTTCATATAAAGTCCTCCCGTGCACTTTTTGGTTCCCTGAACACTATAAAGTGCCTCCTTACTTAAGTGTAATTTATGGATTATTGTATGTCTATGCACTTCAAGAAGGAGAGATTGCACATGAAAGTATACGAAATTCAAAGTCAATTTGGGCTCGATCAACTGAAGGTAGCCGAACGTCCAATTCCTAATCCTGGTTCTGGTGAAGTTCGTATAAAAATGCGGGCAGTTTCCCTTAACGCTAGAGATTTAGGTGTCATTGATGGTTTTTATAACCCAATTTTGAACTCTCCTTTAATTCCGGTATCGGACGGTGTTGGTGAAGTTGTTGCTTTAGGTGAGCATACGTCCAGATTCAAGATTGGTGATCGGGTAAGCGGTATTTTTACTCAAAGCTGGATTTCGGGAGAACCTACACAAGAAAATTGGGTGAGCTCACTTGGAAGTCCGCTTGATGGGTTGCTTGCAGAATATGTTGTGCTTCCCGAGGAGGGATTAGTTCGTGTGCCAGATCTATTAACTGATGAAGAAGCGGCAACTCTTCCTTGTGCAGGTGTTACAGCCTGGCATGCTATTGTTGAAGAAGGAAAGGTGAAGGCTGGAGAGACTGTAGTGATACAAGGAACGGGTGGAGTTTCACTATTCGCGCTTCAATTTGCCAAGCTTCACGGTGCACAAGTGATCATCACATCAAGCAGCGATGAGAAGCTTAAGCGTGCAAAGGGATTGGGAGCGGATTTCGGTATCAATTATTTAAAGACCCCTGAATGGGATAAGGCTGTTCTTGAGCTGACAGGGGGACGCGGGGCAGACCATATTGTTGATCTCGGTGGATCATCCACATTAAATAAGTCAATCGTGGCGCTGCGGGTGGGTGGAAGGATCAGTCTGGTAGGCGGTCTGTCGGGCTTCCAAGTCGAGGGCTTTGAAATCATCCCTGCAATTCTGAGAAAAGCACGTCTTCAAGCCATCAATGTCGGAAGCCGTGACATGTTTGAGACGATGAACCGTGCGGTTGAACAAAATGGACTTCGCCCTATCATTGACGCTGTATTTCCATTTGAACAATCTGTTGAAGCATTGCTATACTTGGCTAAGGGTACACACTTCGGAAAAATCTGCATTAAGTTTTAACAGTAGAACCCCCCTGTAAAAAAGCAGGGGGGTTCTACTGTTATATTCAGCTACCGCCAATCATTTCGATAATAGATTATAAATGACCTGTGCCGCTTGCGCTCTTGTAGTAACTTCTTTAGGACTCAGCTTGCTATTCGCTCCGGTCACTACACCTCTTTCCACCAATGCCTGAAGGGCTTCCTGTGCATAGCCAGCAATTTCCCCTGCATCACCAAAATCAGAAAGGGCTACAGCCTTCTTCTCGGATGGCAGTTCACCTAGCGCTACAAGTGAGCGATACAGGAGTGTAAATAGCTCCTGTCTAGTGATCTGAACCTCTGGCTGGAATTGATTATCTCCCGAACCTGTGGCTACCCCAAGGCGCTTAGCAGTCGCGAGATAGTTCGTGTAATACGTATTGCCCGCATCCGCAAAATTATCAGTTGCGGTAGCGTCGGGTGTGATGCCATAAGCATTCAAGAGCAAGACTATGAATTGCCCTCTAGTTATTGCATCATTCGGACTGTAATGCTCTGCATCCGTACCGGATGTGATACTGCGTGCCGCAAGATAACCTACTGCACTGCTATACCACGAAGTTTCTGAAACATCCGCAAAGCTTACCTTGTTATATCCAATAATATATTGGGAGAAATGTGTGGTAACAAAATCTACGGTTCCCTTGGCAGCGTTATAATTGCCGCGTACATTCTCCAAGCTTCCGTTGGTATTGATATGGTATACGATGACCGCATCTTTCTGTTCTCCTGCTTGCAGTGTATATGGCACACTGATATGGACACTGCCCCCACCAAAGGTGGAAAGGGTACTCTGACCTGCTTTTACCGACAAATCATAAACCGGTCTATCCCCGAGAACGGCCTTACCTTCCGCCGTTAACGAAACCTTAGCGATGGTTATGACAATGTCCCCTGCATCCGAGGCTGCGCTAATACTTGCCAAAGATTTGGCATCAAGCGTAATCGTACCTACATTCTCATAATGAATGGTAATCTCGGCCTTTGTACCAGAGACCAACTCGTTGATTATGCTTCTCGGTAGCGTAAGCTCGGCTGTTTGGGTTTCAGAAGTAGCTGCTACTTTAATTTCAAGTACGGCTTTCTTCCCATCCGCTTCTGCCTTTTTAGCAAGATTCACAAGCTCGGTAGCCGCTTCCTTCGTGATTGTTGCTGTGGTTACTCCTGTGGTTTTATCCGTTTTGGTTGCTGCTGTTGATGATAAATTCACAGTGTTACCGGTTGTTGTTGTAGCAACCAGTTGAGGGCTTGCTGTTGGTGTTGGTGTGGTCGTGCTCGGCGCAGGATTGCTGCCGCCAGGCCCGCTTGTTCCTGGGTCTGAAATAGATACATAAGCAGGGACAATAATATTAGTTACTGGACTCGCCTTATAACCTTCTTTCGCTGCGTATCGAACTTGATACGTACCTGGTATTAGACCTGTAATCTCTTTATCTGGTGCATACACATAATTAGTCACACTGGACAGCTTATATTCTAAGGCTGTTGTGGTTCCTGTAATTTTCCCATCATTGTTCGCAGTAGAGGTAGGTGCTACCCCCTGTAAACCAGATGGCGCTTCTTGCTCTGCAGTGAAAACTGGAACAATCACTTCTGCTGCTCTGCCTGCATTAAACCCTTCTTTGGCTGCGTATCTTACCTGATACGTTCCCGGTACCAGTCCAACGATCTCTACATCTGTTGCATAGACATAATCGGTAACTGTTGATAACTTATACTCCAACGCTTTCGTAGTCCCTGTGATTTTGCCATCATTATTGGCTGCAGTAGTCGGTGCCACCCCCACTAGCCCTACAGGAGCTGCTTGCTCGCCATAGGCCGGAACTTCAACAGTAGCATCTTTACCTACGCTGTATCCTTCTTTTGCCGCAAATCTCACATTATAAAAGCCCGGAGTAAGACCTGTGATGGCTACGCCTGTTACAGGCTTATAATCAGCTTCTCCAACACCCTTATACTCCTGCCCTTCAGCTGAGCCCGTAATTTGCCCATCATCGTTAGCTTCAGAAGTAGGAGCTACCCCTAATAGACCTGTTGGAGCTGCTTGTTGATGGATATAAGCAGGCACCTCCACACTTACATCTTCTCCAGCATTATAAGGAATGATCGTCGGTCCCGCTGCGTTCGTTGGTCCTTGATATCCTGATGTAGCCGCATATCTTACTTTATAAACACCAGGCGCAAGCCCTGTAATTGCGGATCCTGATACTGGCGTATATGCCGTATCTCCAGCCAGCTTATATTCCAAGGCCGAACTTGTGCCCAAGATTTGCCCATCTTTACTGTCTGCTGCGGTTGGTGCTACACCTGTAAGTCCAGCGGGCACAGCTTCCAGTTTAGAGAATAGCTTATCCAGAGCTGTTGTAGTGTTAGTGTATCTGGCTCCGACTGGGTAATTCGCCTGCACGTAATCCGGTTGGATGTTCGTCCAGCTGTACATAAGCTCAATATGCCCTAGAATAGGTGCATTAGTGCCGTCTGTATCTTTGTTACCCTTGTTGTACGTGAACAGATATGGAACCTGAAGTCTATCTCCAATCACGGTGTCTCCAAGCTCATTCACATAACTAATCACAGATGGCTTGGCTGCTGTATTGTTCTCGGTCTTGATATTGGTCAGATAAGTACGAACCAGATCAACATATAAATTCGCATATGGGTGATTGGTTGTTCTAATCTGAAGCTCATTATTATTGTGCGGATTGGCATTGCCCTTGGTGCCGCTGTTATTGCTTGGTTCAGCAACCGTCACCCCAGAGTCGAGCTTCGTATCGAAGAAGTAGACCTTATCGATGTTATGCTTTTTGGCATACTCATTAATATATTTGATAACCGCTTGCGTGTTAGGGCACCATGATCCACCTAACAAAATCGCATAGTTGCCATCACTCGCCAAAATTTGCTTCAGCTGATGATAGGTCACATGTTCATACACGAGCGTACCGTCCGATTCGTTGAAGATCGTAGGTTTGCCCTCATTTTCGCCCTCGTAGTTCTTGTTAAACGCCGCCTTGATATAAGCAGATTCATCGATCGTGTTATATCCAGAAGCGGCACTAAGTACCTCTCTTACTGATGCTTTATACGCATTAACCTTCGCAGCATCAAGTGTTCCGTTCGTCAGGAACTCATTCCACGAGTAGCTTTTATCCAGATAGGATACAACAGGAGCGATATTTCCTTGTGCATCCTTGTGATCCTTGTTGTATACCAAGAGAAATGGAGATTCGATCTTATTAGCAGTTACGACATCCCCGTTTTTATTGGTATAGCTAACATTGCGTTCTGGAACATCCTTCGAGGACAGATTCAAATTCTTTAAATATTTGTTTACCAGGTCAACGTATTTGTAAGCAAATTTATTATTGCTGTCTGCAATCTGGAGCGTGTCACCGTCCAGCTTAGTATCAAAGTTATAAATCGTAGAGATGCCATATTCTTTAGCTACTTCATTGATAAAGCCGATGTCGGCCTGTGTATTCTCGCTCCAAGCGCCGCCAACCAGAACAGCGTAAGTGCCTTCACTCTCAAAAAGATGAACGATATCCTCATAGGTTGCCGTTTTAAATACATGGTCAGGATCATTCAGACGGTCATAGACATGACTGAAATAATCAAAGTGGCTTACACCACTACTTGAGCCAAAAGAAGTTAGCGCCTCTGCGTTATCCGGATTAGCATAAGCTCTTCCTGCCTGAGTAGGCAGAATTAGCAGGGAGGCTGCCAACAGCAGCGTTAGAATTTTTTTAAAGGTTAATGGTCGTATCATTATGTGCACCTCGCCTTAAATAGGTTTATGTGATGTATGGGCTGAAAGGAATCCTGAATGAGCCTGCCGCTCATCAAGGACAAACCTCTTCCTCAGCGGCTGGTGCCGGTGCGGGTGCCTGAACCGTTTCCGCTGGAGCAGCAGCTGGTGCGCTGACCGTGGATGATGCAGGTGCAGAAGACGATGTTTTCGGTTGGGCAGACTCAACGACCGGAGCGGCTGTCGCTTTAACCACCTCAGTTGTGGAGAAAGTAATGGATTTCGATTTCGAAGGTGCTTCCGTTGCTGTTACTACAGGAGCCGCAGTGGCCTTAGGCTGAGCAGATACGACAGGAGCAGATGTCGGTTGAGCTGCTTTGGCAGTTACGATTGCTTTGGGAGCTGCCGTAGGCGCAGCCGTTGGAACCGGTGTAGCTGTTTGAGTTTGCGTTTTGACAGTCGCAGCTACCGTGGTTGTAGTTGTAGCTACCTTAGCGGTCTCCGCGGCTGGGGCTGCGGTCACCTTAGGCTGAGTTTCACCCACCGCTGGAGCTGTTGAGGCAACAGTCTTCTCCGCAGAATCAACGGTTGCGTCTGGGGCAGCAGTCGCTTTTGCGGAGACAGTCTCCACTGCTGGGGCTGAAGATTCCGGCTGAACCGTTACTGTAACAGGAGCCGGAGTGGCTTCTGCCTGAACAACGACTTCGGCTGCAGAAGTAGCTACAGGTGCCGCTGCTGCTGAAACCGATACTGCTGTATTACTGCTTGCTTCAATGGATGCTGCCTCTGCTGTCTTTTTATTAGCGGATACTGCGGCATACGTCAGTGCGGAAAAGACAACAGTTGCAGCAACCAAAGATATCGTAAGTTTTTTCATAATGTGTACCATCCTTTTCAAATAAAATAAGACCCAACACGGCACGTATTACGTACCTGTTGAATCTCTGGCTGTCCAGTAGATCCATGCTTCTTAACTTCATCGTTGTACCTTTAACCCCTAAATTCTCCTTTCTCTAAAATAAAAAAAAGAGACTCAACGAGACGCAAAACACGCGTCTTTCGTTGAATCTCCGGCTGTCCAGTCGATTCCAATTGGCTTGTGATTAAGTTCCATATTATTCATGACGATGCGCCTTGTCAATCAATTTTTATTTTTCACATGGTTTTTATCGGGATTGATTATTTTTAACATATTATTACATTGACTTTACTATAAATTCTATATAGATTGATCTCAATAGGATTAATCACATTAAAAAACTAGGTTTAAGGGGGTATTAGTAGTGAACATAGATAACAACTTGTTATCCGCCATCGAAACGAACTGGTATGGCTTTGTAGCTTCCATATTTGTTTTCGCAATTTTGTTTCTACTGGCACGTAAACGCATTGGATTTGGTACTCGGGTACTCATCGGACTTGGCATCGGACTTATTGCCGGAATATTCTTTCAATACTTCGATTTAGAGACCAAAGCCATTAGCACATTCGGCAGCATTTATGTCAGCTTGATTCGCATGCTCGTCATTCCTTTAGTATTCATACTCGTATTAAACAGTATTTCTTCCTTAACTAATCTGGAGTATCTGCGCAAAATAGGGATCAAAACCTTCGCCTGGTTCCTCGGAACGACGGGTATCGCTTCTATTATCGGCCTATCGGTTGCGCTGCTGTTCAATCCTGGTCAAGGGATACAACAGGATGTACCTGCAGATTTCGCCGCCCGGGAAATCCCGACCTTCTCACAGGTTATTCTGGATCTTGTGCCATCTAACCCTGTGAATGAAGCAGCTACGGGTAAGGTTGTGCCTCTGCTCATTTTCGCTATCTTCCTAGCAGTAGCTATAATCAAAATTGGCTCCAAGAAACCGGAAGCCGTGAAACCTGTACGTGATCTTATTGAATCCCTGACACTGATACTGCATCAGGTCGTGAAATTCATTATTCGCTTGACGCCTTACGGTGTCTTCGCACTGATAGCAGGAATTACCGCACGTTATGGCTGGGAAACGTTGCAGGAACTGGGCAGCGTAATCATTACCTCATATGTCGCAATGATTATTCATTTTGTTCTTATCTTTGGCGGGTTGGTTCTATTAGTAGCGAAGGTGAATCCAATTCGTTTCTTCCGCAAAATCTATCCAACCATTACCGTTGCCTTCACGACTAGAAGCAGCTACGCAACACTTCCTGTCAATCTTGAAGTGATTACGAAGCGCCTTCATGTCTCCCCGCGGATCGCGAGCTTTATTGCGCCGTTAGGAGCATCGGTCAACTTTAATGCGTGCGGCGGCATTTGGCCGGCGATTGTGGCTGTGTTCACCGCCCAAGTATTCGGTATTGATCTGAACTGGACTGACTATATTACACTGGTCTTAGTAAGTATCATCTCTTCAATTGGTGTAGCTGGCGTACCTGGACCAGCCGTAATCTCCACTACGGTGGTCTTAACCGCTCTTGGCCTGCCGCTTGAAGGAATCGCTATCGTTGCAGGTGTAGAAGCGCTTATCGATATGGGTCGTACCGCTGTAAATGCAACAGGAACAGCTGTAACCGCGTTGTTGGTCGCGAATTCAGAAGGTGAATTTGACCGCGAAGCCTTTAATAGCAATGATGACGAAGATGATATTCTCTTGAGCACAGTTTAAAATCCGAACATGCAAACAAAAAAACCTCCGGCAGCTGCTTATAGCAGCAAGCCGGAGGTTTTTTTAACGTAGATTCATATTAGATTCGCTGTTACACCATGCTAATTCTTTGCCGTTGTTTAGCTGAAGCAAGGCAGGTTTCAACCAGACGCATACTTAGCACCGGATCCTCCGGTGCAATGAGTCTCTTACCTGTGAACACAGCGGCTGCAAAATCATCCACCTGCCGTATGTATGGATTAGCCCCTGTGGCATCGACCCGTCTCACCTCATCACCAGTGTACACAAAGAATTCCGCATCCTCGTCTCTAGCGTTGAAAGGCATAGGCACCTCAATTCGTCCCTCGGTCCCAAGAATCTCTAAGAGCTGGCGGTTATATGCCCACATTCCGCAATCAAAGATCAAGCTTAAACCATTTGGAAACTCCACCAGCCCTGAAGCCATCATATCTACATTATCATGCTCAGGGGAGAACTTCGCATGCACGGTCACAGCTTCCGGCTCCGTCCCAAACAACAGTCGTGCCGCACTTAACGGATAGCAGCCAACATCATAAAGCGAGCCGCCACCCCAAGCCGATTTAAAACGAATATTTGAAGTGTCTGTAGCATCATTGTAAGTAAATGTACCTCGAATCGAGCGTAATTCTCCGATTTCACCGCTAGCGATAATGTCCTGGAGTTCAGCAATCCGTGGATGATGCCGATACATGTACGCTTCTGCTAAGTGAACGCCTGCATCGTTGCATGCTTTCACCATCTCTGCAGCCTCTGCACTGTTCAGTGCGATCGGTTTCTCACACAACACATGCTTACCTGCTTCTGCCGCACGGATCACCCATTCTCGATGAAGATGATTAGGGAGCGGAACATACACCGCATCGATTTCTTTATCCGCAAGTAACTCTTCGTAACTGCCATATGCTTTCTCTATTCCGAACTCTGCGGCTACAGCGCTGCTTTTTTCCAAGCCACGACTCGCTACCGCTGTAATCACTCCCGAATCTGAATTCATGATAGCTGGCATCACTGAGCCAGTCGCAATCTGCGCACAGCCTATGATTCCCCACCGAAGTTTTTGTACCATAATGGCTACACCTCTTCCCTTGGATTAGTTACTATACTTTAAGACACCTTATCATAGAATGAAACTCATCACTAATAGAAAAGTACAGTCAGAGCGCAAAAAAGCAGCACCCATAGGAGATTCGACTCCGATAGATACTGCTTTTTAATCCAGTGGAAAAATTACATTATCATGTTTAACAGCACAGCCGCACCAAGCACAGCAATACGGGCCGCATTCATCAACACGAAATTTTTGACGGCAAGAATAAAGGTACTCGCCTTCTCCTGCTTCTGTTTGAACAAATCGATATTTCGGTGCAATGGGATCAGTGTAAGTAGAATCGCCAAGACAAGAATAGGGTTTATCCCCAAGATCAGCAGCACTACAAGATCCAGATAAGAGACATAGTATAGATATTTAAACAGCACAAGCGCATTACGTCGGCCAATGTAGACCGGAAGTGTGTACCTGCGGTTCTCCACATCTTCATCAATATCACAAATATTATTTGCGAGCATAATCCCTGCAATCCCTAGAATGGCAGGAACAGAGAACCAGAACAGGTACAGCACTTCCACAATATTGATATTCAAGCTGACCCAACCGTTCTGAAGCAACAGCGATACCACATGCTCGTCCGTATGAATATAGGCAGAAATAAAAATAATGACAAAGCCCATAAACAAACCCGAGAACAACTCACCTAACGGCATCCGCGAAATCGGGATCGGCCCGAACGAATAAAGGATCCCTATCAAGAACGACAGCCCACCCAGCAAAAAGACCAGTAAACCCGTCTGCGTAACAAGCGCAATCCCACCCCCTGCAGCCAGAGCTAGCAAAATAACAATCGTCGCCACGACGGTGCTCTCTTTTAGCTTAAAATGCACAATCGCATTATGCGTCTCATAGCCATAGCCGTGAGTTTTGGAAGCTTTTTTGAAATCGTAATAGTTGTTAATCGCCGTCGTTGCCATATCAAAGCTAAGCAGGGAAACGAACATCAGACCAAAACGCAACACATAAAAATCCTCAAACCGATACAGGGCATACAGCGTTCCCATCAGAAAGGGGATCATACTTGCTACTTTTGTCGGCAGCTCCACAAATCTTAGAAAGCTTTTAATATTCACACTATACACCCTTATTTATCAATTGAGCCTGCAAGGTATTACTATTCAGTCGTTGTAATCTTCACTGGGGACCATTCTGCAATAACTGTTTGTCCATGCACAGACACACTGCCTTCAGGACTCAGATCCTTCTCTGTCATAATTCCAAGCGCGACTGTAAAGTTGTTGAACTTGATCGGAATATTTTTCTCACGACGCACTTCTTTGCCATTCAAATAGAATACAGCCTCATCGTTGCCACGGTGGTACGTTATGCGGTAGGTATTAAATTCACGTGGTTTGAAATCCGTATCTTCTTTAAAGATGCAGAAATATTTCGTTCCTTTGCTCTCTGGTACTTGTACCCCCGGGAACGGCAAAATACCATATACACTAGCATATTTATCATTTCCCGCAAAAAAGTCTAGCGCCGCACCTGTCGTAAAATCAAGCAAGTTCAGCGATACATAACCATCGTACAAATCTCCAGGTGCTGTTCCTTGTGTACGGCTACGAATTTGCAGCTCAAAGCTAATCTCTCCGGCCTCAGGAATTACCACTGGCTCCGCGGAGTAATACATATGCTTAGCATTGTCTAGAATTTGTACTTGATGGTTCTCGCGGGACAATTTCGCACGCACATACAGCGTATCATTACGAACAATAACTACTGCTTCCGGTTCACGATAAGCCCAAAAGGACCCATCAGGCAGTGTAAATCCACCTGTCTTCCAGACCTTTCCTTCTTCTAAAATGGAGTGGAAATCTCCAAGCACCATTTGATTGCCTTTAACATTTTGTTCTTCCTTCAACAGTTCCTTGTCCTTCTTTTCCATGAAAGCTCACTCCTTCTGTATGGTAATTACTAGTACAAGCAAAAACGCCTTCACCGTCCCTAATGGACGGTAAGCGTTTATGCGAGAAATATAAGGATAATGTATAGCGTGAAACCTATATATTCTTATATCTTCAGAATAATCCTTGAATTAGTAAGGTTGCTGCCATCACTACTCCGCAACGAACGGAGGCTTTTTGTGAAGCACCCATGAGCGGGATATAGGCTGGTGAAGCATTATGTGGCTTCAGTCCACGATAAATACGAATCGGCCAGAAGGCTGTAACCAATGCCAATAGTGCATAAACTGGAAGTACGCCCATTAGCACACAGATCACCACAGAAGCATAACCGGTGAAGAGAAGCACACGCGAGAAGACAAGCGCCTTCTGTTCACCCCATACTACAACAAGCGTAAGTTTTCCAGCCTGCTCGTCCGCCTTCCAATGTAAGAAATGATGATTAAACAATAGCAATGTAGTCAAGAATCCAACCGGCAATGAAAGGATGACAGGCTTCATGCTAAAATGACCGGTTTGTACGAAAAAGGAACCTAACACAGGCATGATCCCAAAAGCTATAAAGATAGCCATCTCACTATATCCCTTACCGCGATAGCCATACCGCAGGGGTGGGGCTACATAGAAATAAGCGATTAAAGCACCTACAAGTACAAACCAGAGGATATTCCAACCGCTATATATACTTAGGACTCCACCACAGATGAGGGCAATCGCCAACATACTCCAGGTCATCTTTGCATAAAAAGACTCCGAGAGGATTCCACCTGTCAGTAGCCCGGAGTTTGTGCTGATTTCACCAGCGGAATTCTTCGCCTCTGTATCTGTTCCGTTGCGATAATCCCACAGATCATTCACCATATTGGAAAACAGATGCGCCGAAATCGCTCCTATTAAGGTTAGAATAAATAAGACCGGATGGAATGACCTTTCCCATACATATGCCCCAACTGTACCTAAAACAATCGGGATAAGCATAACTGAAAAACTCCAAAACCGGGTCGCCTTCGTAAATAATGTCCATTTGCTCACTTCAAGCTTACCGCCTTTTCATTATGACTTGATAATAATTATCACTGACTATTATACATCAATTTTCAACAGATTGTGAAGATTATCACTGCATATAATGTCTAATCTTGACATAATACCCCGGTTTGTTTGGCTAAAAGGTTTCTTCGTTGAAGCTAAAAATGTAAATAACCTCTTATTGGACATAAGGCCACCCTTTTACAACAAAAAATGAGCGCTGTTTTATAGGCAAGCACATACCGATATGATATGATAGGCAAGCCTATGAACAGCGCTCGTTGAGTGCTGTTTTTAAGAGCGTAAAACTATATATAATAATGGAGGCTTTTACTGTCATGTCAGCGCAATCCCCTAACACCCAATCTGTCAAAATCGTCACCGCAGACCCTAGCGCCATCGGGCTATTCGGACTGGCTATTGTCACATTGGTTGCTTCTTCACAGAAGCTTGAGTTTACAACAGGACTTAGCTACGTCATTCCTTGGGCTATCTTCCTGGGAGCATTTGCTCAACTATTCGCCGCAATTCAAGATGCTAAGCACAACAACACCTTTGGTATGACTGCCTTTGGCGCCTACGCTTTCTTTTGGTTCGGCATGGCTAGCAGCTGGCTGATCAAGCTCGGCGTATTCGGCCCAACGCTTGCAGAGGCTGTAGATCCTAAGCAGCTCGGATTTGTATTTCTGGGTTACTTGATCTTTACAATCTTTATGACCATTGGCGCGGTTGAGGCTAATAGAGTTTTGCTTATCATTTTTGTATTGATAGATTTCCTTTTTATTGGACTAACCTTCGATTCCTTTGGTATCGCTCCAGAATTCTTCCATAAGCTTGCTGCTTGTGCCGAACTTGGAATTGGTATCGTATCCTTATACGGATGTGGCGCTTCTGTGCTAAACGCTCATTTCGGACGCACTTTCTTACCGATCGGAGCTCCGCTAGGTATTTTCAAGAAATAGTAATTCACCTTTTTTGAATCCTAACTTTTGCAAGCCGAAAGGATGCCTGAGACCATGCATGTCCTATCCTCTTCTGAATTAGCCGTAACCGCTATATTTGCGCTTATTCTCGCAGTTATTGCCTATTTGATCATTCGGAATATCCCAAAGATGTCTGGAGATATTGCGGCTTTTCGCAAAAGAACACTGGTCTGGACCCAGGTTTCGCTTGTACTAACGGTACTTCAGCTGAACTTCAAAGCAGGCGACTGGCGATTTTCTATCGTTCTTGGACTCATCGTATTATTTACCGGAAGCATTTGGCTTTCCGCCCGTTACCATGACATCCGCAGCACCTTAGATCCAGAATCCAAAGATTCTGAAGTACATTAGTAGAAGCTAGGTAACAAAATAAAGGTGATGAAGCTCCCGTAAGGGGGCTTTTTTTGTGAATTCGGAAGGTCCCTTCGCATACTTCTCCCCTCCATAACCATACTAATGACATTCCAAGCTAAAATGCCTACGGCGTCCTATTAAGGAGGCTAAACGTTTATGCGAGAATTATAAGGATAACGTATACCGTGAAACTTATACTTTCTTATAATTCAATATAAGGAACGGGAGGACTATCCAGGTGAGTAAAAAAATAAATCTTCTGATGTTCAGCGGAGAATACGACAAAGCCATGGCGGGATTGATCTTAGCGAATGCCGCGAGAGATATTGATGTAGAGGTTACGATGTTTTTCTCTTTCTGGGGTTTGTTTCTGGTGCGTGATCCGGAGAAGATGACGCTAGAGGATAAAAGTATTTATGAGAAGCTGATGGATGTCATTACGCCAAAAGGCCCTGGGCAGCTGCCACTCTCCCATTTGAATTTCAGCGGGCTGGGCCGGATGATGCTAGAGGAGATGATGGAGGAGCAAGGCGCGCCGAAGCTGATTCATTTTCTTAAAGGAGCTCGTAAAAAAAACATCAAGTTCTATGCCTGTAAGCTCTCCGTCGAAATCATGGGCTTTAAAACAGAAGAACTGCTGCCAGAGGTCGAGATTATCGATGCTGCGGCGTATTTAAAAGATGCTTTGGAGAGTGATGTTCAGCTGTTCATTTAGCGGTTGAAATTAATTAATATAAGAAAACATAAAGCGACATGGGGAATTTCCCATGCCGCTTCGGATTTCGATTGTAAGGATATAAATTATACCGTGATGATTGTCTTGCCCATTGGAATCTTGAAGTGCTTCTCCATTACTTTGATATGAATCAGCTCTTGTGCATCCACGATTAATTGCGTCTTCAAATGGTTCACTTCCACGGTAATCGTCGCTTGACGGTAACGCATCGTGAAAGTGTATCCCTTCCATTGCTTCGGCAATGTCGGGTTCAATGCCAAATGATCATCCTTGATCCTTATACCCGAGAAGCCATAGACGATCGACATCCATGTACCACCCATGTTCGCCATATGCAATCCGTCTTTCGTGTTGCCATGAGTGTTATCCAAATCCATTCGTGCCGTTTCAATGAAATAATCGTACGCCTTGTCCGAGTAACCTAACTTCGAAGCCATGATGCTATAGATCGCGCAGGATAAGGACGAATCATGAGTTGTCAGCTTCTCGTAATAATCGTAGGAGTTCCGCAAGACATCGGTTGAAATGCCATCCTCGAGCAAGAAATGCGCCAGCACCGTATCGGCCTGCTTCAACACCTGATGACGATAGATATGTAGCGGGTGATAGTGAAGCAACAGTGGGTGTTTTTCTTCCGGTGTGTTCTCGAAATCCCACACCTTCTTCGCTAAGAAAGAATCATCTTGTGCATGAATGTTCAAATTCTCATCGAAAGGCAGATACATCTTCGCAGCTGCTTCTTCAAATGCTGCAATCTCATCTGCTGTTAAGCCAATGCGACTACACAAAGCTTCCCATGCCGCAGGATGAGTTTCTGCCAGCTGTTTATACCACGATGCAGCCCACTCTAGATTATATTTTGCAAGTACATTCGTGTAATAGTTATTGTTTACGATGGCCGTATACTCATCCGGACCTGTTACATCATCAATCTTGAATAGACCTTCATGATAATGACCTAGCTCCATCCAAGTTCTTGCAGTTTCAAATACGACTTCCGCACCGAATTCCGCAATGAACTCTTTATCGCCTGTCGCGAGATAATATTGAATATACGTATAAGCAATATCACCATTAATATGATACTGTGCCGTACCAGCTGGGAAGTACCCCGAGCACTCTTCCCCTGTAATGGTACGCCATGCGTAAGCGGCCCCCTTCTTGTGGCCTAGCTCTAGCGCACGCTTCTTCGCTTCACCTAGAATCGTATAACGGTAACGAAGCAACTGCTTCGCCAGCTCTGGCTGACAGAGGATGAAGAACGGCAGGATATAGATTTCGGTATCCCAGAAATAATGTCCCTCGTAGCCCTCACCGCTTAAGCCTTTGGCTGCGATGTTACTGTATTTATCTTTGCCCACAGATTGCAGCAACTGATATACGTTATATCGAAGACCTTGCTCAAGTACCTCATCACCTTGGATCTCGATATTTGCAATTTCCCAAAAATGTTGTAAATATACTTCTTGTGCCATGTAAGCCGCTTGAATCCCTTGCGTTAATACCAAAGCCATCAACTCACGTCCGCGAGCAGCTGGATCTTCGTGTCGACGTGTATCTGTAAATACGTTGAATTTTGTGAATTGAACAATATCCTTACCGGCTGGGAACGCATACCGCACCATTACACTTTTCTCACCCTTGATCAGTTCACCGTTCACCGCAGGCGTTGTCTGATGAACTGTTGTTGCCGCCACTTGTAGCTTCGATGTATTTGTCTCAAGCACGATTTGTAAGGAGGTCTCGTCGAACACCTCGATATTCTTCATATCCAATAGCTTGGCATGACCCGATGCAACACGAGGGTCCTTCGCATTCGTATAGTTACTCACATCGCCATTCACGCCAGAGGTAATCGTCACTTCATCCTGACAATTGATACGAGCTACCTCAATATCTATCGTGAACAATTCGAGTGTTGTCAATGACGCCATGCGTGTGAATGAAATTTCGACCTCTTTACCTTGTGGTGAAATCCAGTGCACGAGCCGTACGTACTTACCTTCGCGCATATCGAGATAACGCCGCCCAGATACGACCGTTCCTGTGAAAAGACTGAACTTCTCCTCCCCGATATGAATGGTCACATCCTGTACATCCATCACATTCACAAGTTTCTGTTGTGTATCGGGAAAGCCATACGCGCTCTCCCCATATAGCATCGGTGTAATATCATAAAATGCATTTATATATGTTCCACGAACCGTTGGCTCGTCACCTTCATAACCTTCTTCAAAATTACCTCGAACACCTACATAACCATTAGCCACATTAAAAATACTCTCACTAACGCCGAGGTCTTGCATATCCCTATGATTCTCAATAATCCAGCCCGACTTCATATGAAGGCCCCCTCATCCAATTTTATTTCACAGCACCTGCCATAACGCCTTTAATAATGTATTTCTGTGCGAACAGATAAAAGATAATAACCGGAATAATCGATACGACAAGTCCTGCCATTGCAAGGTTCCACTGAATTGTAAATTCTCCGAAGAAGAAGAAGGTTGACAATGGAATGGTACGAAGCGCTGGGCTTGTTAAGGTCAAGGATGGAAGTAAATAGTCATTCCAAATCCACAATAGATTCAAGATTCCTACAGTCATCGTAATTGGCGTAAGCATTGGGAATACAACCTTCCAGAATGTCTGCCACGTATTACAGCCCTCTATCATCGCCGCTTCTTCAAGAGCAATCGGTACCCCTTTAATAAAACCATGATAAAGGAAGACCGACATACTTAGCCCAAATCCGATATACATGAAAATTAAGCCATAATGTGTATTAATCATAGAGAAATTAAGTGATGGGATATCCCATTTGTTTAAATATTGCATTAGCGGAATCATCACTGATTGAAACGGGATGAGCATCGTACCTACGAATAAGAGGAGAATGCCATTGGACAATTTATTCTTCATGCGAACAAGCATCCAAGATGTCATCGCTGAGAAGATAATAATAAGCCCAATACTAATGACACTCACTAAGAGCGAGTTTTTAAATGCTGACAAAAAGTTCATTTTGTCCATTGCCGCAGCATAGTACTCGAAGGAAAAGGATTTCGGCAGGCCGAACGTATCGGTGAATATCTCGGCACGTCCTTTGAACGAATTCACAAACATAATATACATAGGCAACAGCATAAGAAGTCCACTAACCCAAGCTATAACTTCAAGCAATATTGAAGTTGATTTATTGCGACGTTTCATTATTGTTCAACCTCCCTTTTCTTCGAGATAACGACCTGCGTAACCGTCACAACTAAGATGACGAGGAAGAAAATAATCGCCTTGGATTGCGCGAGCGCATATTGATTCATACTAAACGCGGTTTTAAAGATATTCATTGCAACAAGCTCGGTTGTACCGTAAGGACCACCGTTCGTTAGTGAGATATTGGTATCATATTGTTTGAATGCGTTCGACAGCGTCAAGAACAAGCTGATCGTGAAGGCTGGCATAATGAGTGGGAACATAATTTTGCGGAATCGCATCCATCCTCCTGCGCCATCCATATCAGCTGCCTCCAGCACCTCATCCGAAACACCTTGAATAGCTGCGATGTAGATGATCATGACGTAGCCGGCCATTTGCCATGTTCCTACGAAGACCAGCGCCCAGAAGGAAGCCGTCGGATCATCCAACCAATTGAAGAAGATCGAGCTATTCCCCATTACTTCTCCAACCTGTACGAAGAATTTCGTGAATACGAACTTCCAGATGAAACCTAGGATCAGACCACCGATCAAGTTGGGCAGGAAGTATATTGAGCGTAAAAGATTACGCGACTTAATTTTGGAAGTCACCAGCATCGCGAGTGAAAGTCCGATAACGTTAACGAGAATAATCATGCATACGGCATATTTAAATGTCAGGCCGAAGGATGTAAGAAAATCTGAATCTTGAAACACCCGTACATAATTACCGAAGCCTACAAAGTTAGAACCTGCAAATTTAAACCCATCCCAATCTGTAAAAGAGTACACAATCCCCATAACGAATGGAATGATGACTACATTTATAAAGATGAATAATGATGGAACAATAAAAGCTGCGGCTATTAAATTTCTCTTTACACTTTTCTTCAATGGTTTCACCTCTTATCCATTTCTACAAAACAGGAAGAGGCCGCTTAACGAATATTCGAGAAGCAGCCTCCATAGCCATACGATTATTTTTTAACCGCAGTCATCCAAACATTCTGAAGTGCTTCTAACAAGCCCTCGCCCGTTAATTTTCCTGCATAGTATTTTTCCATTTGGTTCGCAAACTCTTGATCTGCTCCCGCTGGGAATTGATCGAATACCCATTTCACTGTCTTGCCTTCACTTGCATAACGGTTCACTTCTTGGGATAACGGATCCATTTTGCTAGTATCAAAACCGGAGTACACAGGGATAAAGTTAAACTCATCCGTTACATAGTGCTGACCCGCTGGATCTGTTAGCAACCAATCCAAGAACACCTTCGCACCCGCTTGTTGATCTTCCGATGCATGCTTGTTCACGCGGAAGAAGTTACTGTTACCTACCGCAATACCTTGATTACCTTCGAACGGTACTGGCAAGAAACCGTATTCAAATTTCACATCATAATCGTTCAAGAGACCTTGTGCCCAGTTTCCTTGGTGAATCATCGCATATTGTCCTGCCGCGAAGCCTGCAACTTGTTCATCATACGTATCTTTACTCAAGTTCGTATGGTCTTTGATCTTGTCCAGATCAGCAACGTACTCTTTCAATTCAGGAATATCTTGAAGCTTCAATTCGCCAGCATTAATCTTAGCAATCGTACCCGATGTATCTTTCATTAATGCAAATGGCCAGTTAAATGGATGCATGAAACGGAAGTAAGACTCTTGTGCATACGCTATGGCCTTCTTCACGCCTTTCACTTGCTCTAGCTTCGTGCTTGCTGCTACAAGATCATCCCATGTCTTAATATCATCCGCATTCACGCCTGCTTCCTTGAACATATCCTTATTGTAGATAAGTCCGAAACCTTCAAGCGCAACTGGCAAGCCATATAATTTACCATCATTACGCGCTGCTGTATCTTGTCCTTCAACAATTTTGCTAGCCGCTTTCATATCATCCAAGGGTGCCATATATGGAAGATATTTTTGAAACTCTGAGCCAGATGCTGTTGTGAAAATGGTTGGTGCTTTTTCTGGGGCGGAGCTGAATTGTGTCTGGAGCACCGTCATCAGGTTGTCACCTGCTGCCCCTAATGCTTGTACTTCATATTTATCTTGAGTTTTATTGAATTCTTTCACTGCATCCTCTAGTGCACTTTGGATTTCTACTTTATTCTGAATGATTGTAATAACCGCTTTTTTACCAGTTCCTTTAGACGTTGTGTCTGCGCTATTTGCCTTGTTTGCCCCATCATCACTTTTTGCTCCACAAGCGACTAACGTGGATAACATAGCTACAGATAATAATGCTGCCCCTACTTTTTTCTTCATCTGCAATACCCCTCTTCTGAAGATTTCATAATTTTTATTTGTATTTCTAAAATTGAAAGCCTTTACAAAACTGATATTACACGATAATATAACACTTAATTATAAATTCTTAACATTAGTTTCGATTTATAAATACGGATTATATTGTAAAATCCTCCCTTAAACAGGTAGCCTAAAGGAGATTATCCATGCTAGACATTACTGCCGTCCTCGAACGCAATATGGCGAAGAATCGCTATCAGAACTATATGCACCCTTCCTATGAGCACGAAAAGAAGCTCGTCTATGCAATCCAACGCATTGATCGTGAAGGTGCCGTTAAAATATTGAATGAAATCAACCTGCTGGAACGAGCCAACCTGTCACCGAAGCCTTTACAGTCGTTGAAATATTCTCTAGTCGCTAGCTGCACCATTTTTACGCGTGCGATCATTGAGGCAGGAGTCGATTCCGAGTCCGCGTTCATTCTCAGTGACCATTACATCAACTTAATTGATGAGAGCGACTCAATCGTGAAGACCGTTGAGATTGAATACCTCATGCTAAATAGCTTTATTAGTGTCATCTCAACCCATCGTTCGTATTCGTATGGACCCATCATTAATAAGACGATCGCCTATATTAAAAAGCACATTGAAGAGAAGCCTACGCTAGAGCGAGTTGCGGAAATCGTGCAGTTGCATCCGAATTACCTCGCAACGCTATTCAAACAAGAAACAGGGAGCACTGTCCTCAACTTCATCCATAAAGAAAGAATGGATGCGATCAAAAACTTCCTGATCCATACAAATATGGCGCTTCAGGATATTAGTGATATCTTTGGCTTCGCTTCCTCTGCCTACTTCTCTACCTACTGCAAGACGCATCTAGGCATGACCGCAAGGGAGTATCGAAAAGATCACATGAAATGAAAAGCAAAAAGGCGAATTCTCATTCATAGCTGAATGGAATCTCGCCTTTTGGTCCCCCTAATGATTACTTTGCATAACTATCTCTTCGGTGGTTGCGGTGTAATCAGGAAGTTAACCGGCAAATTACTACCAGACGCTGCAGTGAACAATATCTCAACAGAGCCCCCTTCATCACCTGTACGATAAACCACACTATTCAAGTTTGCATTTGTAATACTGCCGGTACTTGGCATTTGAACAATTTGACCATTCACCATAACAGGTCCCATATAATTACCACCACGCGGGTTAAAGGTAATTAATGAATTTGGAGCAACATGTTCAAATTTGATTTTGTATAGTACTCCGAAGTTGCCTGCATTGGATGCACCAGTTCCTGACATAGGGTCGGTGCCCATCAAATTCAAATCACTTGAATTATCACCGATGAGAAGTCTCGCAGGTGTTCTCCCTACTTCATCCGTAACAGTCATGATACGTGTAGAATCAGCATAAGTCCCTCGGTTATGCACGCCATCACGATCCAGTATTGGAAGCATAGGAAGTGTGGTTAACGGATCTTTATTCGCATCAATCATCATAACATTGTATTCAATAGGATAATCACTATATAAGTCCGCTTGGAGTGAAACGATTTCGCTCGGTTTTATTGCAATATTATTCAGATCAGACAGGATAGAGACGCTTTCACCAGGTTGCAGGACCGTTGTCTTGTAATCTTTTTTCGTTTGCATGGATTCCCAGTAACGTTGCACTGAGAGTTTACCCGTAGCTTCCGGAAAGGGATGTGGGCCTCCAACGCCTAAATATTCTGTTGTGATCGTCGTAGGGGATAGATTGTTGTTCTTAGCTATCACATATACCTTCATTTTAGTATTCATATTATTCTTGTGGTGAATCAAAAAGCGGGTTCCACCGAACGATGTTTCACGATAAGTAATCCCTTCCATATTTACGGTTTCTGGACTGTTAGCGCGAATAAGATTATAAGGCTCAGAAGTGAGCGTATAAGCTACCTTCTGCCAGTTTGGAACATTGGATCCGTCAACATCAAATACACTACCCGGAGAAGCGAACAATCTATAGAAATCTTCCTTACTGTACAAGACTTCACCCGTAATATTAATGACTTTTTCAAAAGTGCTGATTGCGCCATGTGAATCTTCTACTTGAATAGAAACTGTTGCAGGACCAGGCGTGAAAAAAGCTTCCGCTTTATTTGTCCAGGTAGTTGTTTTAATTGTATCTCCGTCTGGGTCGGTGCTCATATCCGTATAAGTGATCATCTCACCCATTTTGTAGGAATTCTTATCGGTCGTAAAATTTGCAACCGGCGGTGTATTCGGTTTTAGAATCGTGATCGTCGTGGAGTAAGGATCACTCCATTGTCCATTAGCATCCCTAACAGAGTAGGATACTACATATTGCCCAGGTGTATCATAGATATCCTGCTTCCCTTCCCACTTCTCTTCAACTATGGCTGAACCAATCGGTGAAGAGCTAGAAGTCAGGAAATTCACTGGATCACCAGCATAAATTATAGCCGGTACTGTAAAAGAAGCTTTAGGCTTCAAATTTAGCGAAAGAATGACTCGTTTTTGCACATTATCCACGGTATACGGAATGCCCAGCGCCCCAGTAATGGACGTCAATGGAATCATAAAGGTTCCTTTGAATTGATATGCTGGACCTTTCATTGTCACATTCTTACCATTTACGGAATAAATCTTACTATCTGTCTTGAACCGCATAACGTCGCTGCCTTTAGTAACAATAGTCTCTTTCGTCTTATAATCGTAAATGTATTTCACACCTACACGTTCAACCATAGCTCTAATCGAAACGTAGGAAACGCCATTCTTCACTGCCATTGGCTGATTAGCCAAATATTCAATGCCATTCTGATACATTTTGTTACTATTCATCATAAGTACAAGCTGATTGCTAGCCCCTGCATTAACTATATCAGTTGTAATCGGTGGTGTGGTGGTCGCAGGTATAAGTGTAAGACTTGGACTCGGTGTGGGGGATGGTAACGTTGTTAAAGTAGAATCGGTTGTTACCCCTGTAATTGGCGTTACTGTCGCTGTTGGTGTTGGTGTTGGTGTTGGTGTTGGTGTTGCTGTTGCTGTTGCCCCTTCTGCTACCGGACGTGTCAATAATGGCAATGGATCAGTAGCTTCTGGAATTACTTCCGCAACAGATGTAGTAGCCACTCTTACTCCACTGGTGTTACTGGAGGTAATATTTCCAGCTTCAGCAAAAACGGGCACTGCCGCAGCAGTCTGAGATACGGCCAATAGTACAACTAATGATAGTTTTTTTAAATGCATGATTTGACTCCTCTGCTCCATTTGTGAATATAAGTGGCCCCTAACTTTACCTTCCTCTTATATAACGAGACAGTGCTTTTACTTCATGGTACATTCATTATTTCAAATCGTATTATTTGACGCAGTAGATCTCAAAAAGTTTCATTATAAGTAAATAAAAAACAATGTTGTATATTAATTACACCATTCACCTCTATCTCCTTTATTTGTTATTCCTATAAACTCCACCTAGGCTTTAACCCAATTCTCCAAGCAAGCATATACTAATGCCATAGAAACTACTGGCACGCCGAAAATAAACTATGACCTTACCACTATCGGCGTACGGGCTGGAGGGAAATCCGTGCTAAACATCATCCACGCCTCTTCTGCAGAGACGCCCGCTTCACTACAAAACCATTTCGAGATTTTTCGTGAGCACACCATTGGAATTCGGCATCAGATCACCACACCCTATGGTAGACAGCCACTGCTGTATGCCGATTGGACCGCAAGCGGACGCTTATATGAACCGATTGAACGGAAACTGCAGGAAGCCTTCGGTCCATATGTTAGTAATCCACATACAGACTCCAACACGACCGGTTTAACCATGACACTGGCTTATAATGAAGCGCGACAAATTATTAAAAAGCATGTAAATGCTGGCCCTCAGGACATCCTGCTCTTCTGCGGAAATGGAACAACGGGAGCTGTAAACAAGCTGCAGCGTATCATGGGCTTAAGACTCCCTGAGTGGATTCAGGACTATAGCTCCCATTCGATGGAGGAACGTCCTGTGATCTTCACCAGCCATATGGAGCATCATTCCAATATCCTTCCCTGGCAGGAGGGGATTGGTGATGTTGTGACTGTTCCTCCCGGAGAAAACGGAAATATAGATCTTCAGCAGCTTGAAGCCCAGTTGAAATTGTATCAGCATCGCCGCTGGAAAATCGGTTCATTTACGGCTTGCTCCAATGTGACCGGAATTCAGACTCCCTACCAGAAGCTTGCCGCGATTATGCACCGTCACGGAGGCCTATGTTTTGTAGATTTTGCCGCCAGCGCTCCCTATGAACCTATCGATATGCATCCTGTCTCACCGCTGGAGAAGCTGGATGCAATCTTTTTTTCTCCGCATAAATTTCTGGGTGGACCGGGCACGAATGGCGTTCTAATTTTTGATGAGGCTCTAAGTAATGGACGTATTCCTGACGAACCGGGTGGAGGTACAGTGGCTTGGGTCAATCCTTGGGGAGGACGCCGCTACACCAACGAAATAGAGATGCGGGAAGACGGGGGAACACCGGGGTTTCTGCAAGCTTTTCGGACGGCACTTTGTGTGAAGCTGAAGGAACAGATGAATGGAAACGGTCAATATATGGTGATTAGAGAGCACGAGCTATGCCAGCAATTAATGAACGGACTCCGTAGCATACCCGAATGCTCGCTGCTAGCTGGACATCATACAGAACGTCATGGCATTGTCTCTTTTACACTACGTGATATTCATTATAATCTTGCAGTTCAACTACTGAATGATCGCTTTGGTATACAAGCCCGGGGTGGTTGCTCTTGTGCAGGTCCTTATGGACATTACTTACTTGAATTAGGGTGGGCGCAATCTGCTCAGATCGCTGAGGCAATTACTGTGGGAGACCAGTCGCTTAGACCGGGTTGGATCCGCATCTCTCTACACCCCATTATGACGAATCAGGAGGTAGAGAGAATTGTATCCGCTGTACGAAATATCGTGATCCATTTCCAACAATGGAAACAGGACTATTTTTATGATGCTTCTACGAACAGTTGGACTCATATCTACAATGAGGATCCCGCAGAAGCGAAGGTCAAAGCGCTTTTTTCGGTGTAGTTCCCAGCTTATTGTGTAATGTCCTTCACCATGTCCAGATCGGCAGCACTAGCGTTGGAGATAACTTGTTCTACATTTTTACAACCCGGAATTACACTGGTTACTGCGGGATGCTGAAGGCACCACGCCAAAGCCCACTGCGCCATATCGAGTCCAGAAGGGACTTCATTGGCAGCAATTTCAGCTACAGCGCGCAGCTGTTTTTGCCTTACATCCTCTTTATGGTTAGCACGCACATCACCCTGACCAAATACCGCATCCGGCTTGTACTTGCCGCTTAAATAACCACTCGCTAACGGAACACGCGCCAACACACCTAATTTATGCTCGATGCAGAGTGGAAGAATCTCTTCCTCAGGTTGACGATCCAGCCGATTATATACTACTTGTATGGCCTCTGCTTGCACATCCGCTGCTGCAGAGGTCTGATGTACACCCGAGACTGATGCACTTATCGAGACGCCTAAATGACGGATTTTCCCTGCCTGCTTCTGTCTGTCGAGCATGCTCCACAACTTGTCATTATCGAATTGCTCATCCGTTCCGGAATGGAATTGATAGAGGTCGATGTACTCGGTCTGAAGTGCACGCAGGGAATCATCCAGCTGCTTCAGCACATCCTCAGCACGCCATAACTGTTCCCGCTGCAAATGTCCCTGAAAATGATGACCGAATTTCGTAGCTACAATCCAGTCCTCACGTTTCCGGCGAGCCAGATAACCCCCGATGAACTTCTCTGACAAGTGATCTCCATAACATTCTGCCGTATCAATCAGGTTAATACCGAGCTCTCCAGCCTTATCTAACATGGCATCGACTTCTGCTTGAGTGAAATCCTTGCCCCACTCTCCACCGAACTGCCAAGTACCCAATCCGATCACCGATACATTCATCCCTGTACTGCCAAGTTTACGATATTTCATCATCATTTCCTCCTTTGTTTTATTAAAATAGTCCATTCACAGTACTAAGCGGCCTTGTTTCCATCTTCCACTGTTCTAGCGAACCGCGCCTCGATGGCTTTAACTCCCCATAGTGACAATCCAATAAACACCAAGACATAGATGATCTCCCACGGCTGGCGGATAAATCGTTCCAGATCATTTCCAATATATGAAACTGCAAATACCATGATCGCTTTGCCCACAGTGAGCGCAAGGAGGTATGAACGAAACCTCATACCAGCAAGACCAGCAGCCATATTAATTACAACGAAGGGGCCTACCGGGAATATACTAAGCAGAAATACATAACTGAATCCGCTTTGCCGCACCCATGTCATACTTTTGGCTACCTTTGGCCGTTCTGCCCATTTTCGCAGATACCGATGCGAAGCTACTTTGCGAATAATCCAAAATGTTGTCACACAGCCCGCAACCAAGCCGATCCAAGAATACAAAAAACCTAACCATAAACCATATACAGCCCCGTTTAATCCGACGATCGCAATAGTTGGTAGTGGTGGTATAAATGATTTCAAAAACGTTAACACAATGCCCGGAAAGGGCCCAAACGAACGATATTGTTCAAGCAGATGCCGCAGATTATCCTCTGTCAGCCAAGACATAATATCAAGAAAGTACATAACCAGCTGATCTCCTCATCCGATTGGAATTCTTAACACCTGGTCTCAATTATACACGAAGTTGCGAGCATTCCTACAGCTCTTCCAATATAAAGAAAACAAGCTAGAACTACATGAATGACATCGAGCAGACCGTCAGTTACCATAGATAGAAAATACATATGAGACAGGGGCGCATGGTTATGATCATCCATTCAGAAGCCTTGGATTTACAACGTACCACCGTGCAGGATTTAGCGTTCGTTCTAGCCATCGAACAAAGTGAACTAAACCGCATCTATATTGGTCAATGGACTAAAGCGGAACACGCTGCAGCCCTCCAAGACCCAGATATTCTACATCTTACAATTTGGGATAGTTCAGGAAAAAGAGTCGGTTATATCATCATTACAGGACTTCAAGACACTCATCTTACCGTTTGTATTAAAAGAATCGTCATCCATTCCAAGGGATTTGGGTATGGTAAGCTGTCGCTTTGTCTCGTGACCGACTGGATCTTTCGCCACACTGAATCACATCGCCTATGGTTAGATGTTAGAGACCATAACCACAGGGCACGCCATGTCTATGAAAGCTGTGGCTTTACACTGGAAGGTACTCTACGTGACTGTATAAAAGTAGGAGAACACTTTGAATCTCTGCATATCATGTCCATATTACGGCATGAGTATATGGAGCGTGAGTAGCAGCGACAGCAATAGATTAGGGAAATCCTCCCTGATTTTTGGTCTTTCAGGTGCCTATAACTGCAAATCAGGGAAAACCTCCCTAATATTGAGCGAATTTGAGCAAAATCGGCGTATTTCAGGGATTTTTAGGGAGGATTTCCCTAAAACGTCTATTCGGGACCATAATCAGCTACTTTTTAGGGAGGATTTCCCTAAAAAGTGTATTCCGCGATGATAATCGGCTATTTTCAGGGAAGTTATCTCCACGCCCCTTTCATGCGCACAATAAAAAGCCGAGCAGTAGGCCCCCTATCCTGCGCAGGCTCACTACTCAGCTTCAAATCCCCTCACTTCAAACCTCTCCACTGTAACAACTAGCCTGCTCACCTTCCACCCTCAGCCCCGCAACTACAAGGGTTGTCACGTACTTACGGGCATCTGCTGTCAGCAATAATAACTCCATCGATCCCTTAGCCGGTTCCCCTCTGACAAACTTTATTCGGGCACCGTCCAAATCCTCTTGGATGCTGGCAATCGTATATCCTTTAAAAAGCAGCCCATCAATCTCCTGCTGTTCTTTGGCATATTCCGCAAAAGCAGACATTAGACTACACCTCCGCTGATTTCTGCCTTAGAAGGAAGAGGAGCCTCCGCTGCAAAACGTTTGCGTTTCAAATATTTTCCCGAACCTGCTTTGCCGACAAATTGTTTGTCACGAATAACAAATTCGCCTCGACTGAGAACAGAAACAGGCTCTCCCTTCACTTCAAAGCCCTCAAACGCATTATAATCTACGTTCATATGATGCGTAGCCGCAGAAAGGGTTCTTTCAACAGAAGGATCAAAAATAACCAGGTCAGCGTCACTGCCTACCGCGACCGTGCCTTTTTGCGGATACAAGCCAAACAGCTTGGCGCTAGAGGTAGCAATAATGTCTACGAATTTGTTCAATGAGATCCGGCCTTTCTGCACACCTTCTGAATAGAGAATCGTAAACCGATCCTCGATGGTCGGCCCACCGTTCGGAATTTTGGAGAAATCCCCTAGCCCCAGATCCTTTTGTCCTTTAAAATCAAACGAGCACTGGTCAGAGCCAATCGTCTGTAAGCTGCCGCTCCATAGCGCATCCCACAATACATCCTGATTCCACTGCTCACGCAGGGGCGGAGACCACACGTATTTGGCACCTTCGAAATTAGGCTTTTCCAGCGCCGTCTGATCCAGCACTAAATACTGTGGACAAGTCTCCCCGTAGACGCGCAGTCCCTTTTTACGCGCTTCAGCAATCTTCCAAGCGGCTTCCGCACAGGTCACGTGTACAACATACAGCTGAGAATCTGTCAGTTCAGTTAGATAAGCTGCGCGTCCCGTAGCTTCACCCTCCAGCTCCGGCGGGCGGGTCAGCGCATGAAAGATCGGGTCAGTGTTGCCTGCGGCCAAGGCCTGCTCAACAAGATATTCAATGACATCTCCATTCTCTGCATGCACCATTACGAGCGCACCTTCTTTTTTCGCGGTTTGGAGGGTCTTAAAAAGTGTGCCGTCATCCGCCTGAAAAGTATTCTTATAAGCCATAAATACTTTGAGCGAGGTAATGCCTTCATTCTCTATAATCTCCGGAAGCTCGCCCAGTACTTTATCGTTTAATTCTGAGACCATAAGGTGGAAGCTGTAATCAATCACCGCTTTATGCTGCGACTTATGATGCCAAGTATCTACAGCCTGCTGCAGCGGTTGTCCTTTGGTGGTTAAGCAAAAATCAATGACAGTGGTCGTTCCGCCATATGCAGCCGCAATGGTTCCCGTCTCAAAATCATCAGCTGTAACCGTGCCGCCAAAAGGCATATCCAGATGCGTATGAGGATCAATGCCTCCAGGAAAAACATAACACCCCGAGGCATCTATAATTTCCGCACCAGGGACATCCAAATGAAGGCCAATCTCCGTAATAACCCCGTTTTCAATCACCACATCGCCTGTATAAGTATCTGCTGCGGTAACGATGATGCCATTTTTAATAATCTTTTTCATCCTTACACCACCTCCACTTCCGAATAGGTGCCATTCAAACTTCCGATCACTTTCTGCCGCTGGTTCCAGGTCAGTGGAGCTGCTCCGGTATCCACTGGAACCATATCGATCGCGCCGTCTGCTGGACAGACAATTGAACAAAGATTACAACCTACACAATCTTCCTCGCGGACCTGTAGAATAGCTTTCCCATCTGCATTAGTTAACATATCAATACATTGATGTGAAGCATCTTCGCAGGCAATGTGGCATTTATTACAGTTGATGCAGTTGTTCTCATTAATACGGGCAACGACCTTATAGTTGAGATCCAGATCACCCCAGTTGGAGTAACGGGATACCGATTTACCGATTAACTCTGTTACGGAAGCCAAACCTTTGTCATCCAAATAGTTGTTCAGGCCATCGATCATTTCCTCCACAATCCGGAAGCCATGATGCATGACCGCTGTACATACTTGAATGCCCGTAGCACCCATCAGCATGAATTCAACAACATCCTGCCAGGTCGAAATCCCTCCAATACCGGAGATAGGAATGCCGACTCCCCGGTCACGAGCACACTCAGCTACCATACTAAGCGCAATTGGTTTCACGGCCGGCCCACAGTAACCGCCATGCGCACCCTGCCCCCCAACATTCGGAATTGTGTTCCAGCTATGAATATCTACACCAGCAAGACTGTTGATCGTGTTGATCATACTAATCGCGTCCGCTCCACCCTTAACCGCATGGCGGGCAACGACGGTGATATCCGTAATGTTGGGCGTCAGCTTCACAATCACCGGGGTCGTCGCAACTTCTTTTACCCAGGTGGTCTGTGCCTGCACCAGATCAGGCTGCTGCCCGGAAGCAGCACCCATTCCACGCTCAGCCATCCCGTGCGGACAGCCAAAGTTAAGCTCCAGACCGTCTACACCCACATCCTCTACCCGCTTAACAATCTCATGCCATTTATGCTGCGTTGGTTCTACCATCAGGGAGGTTATAATCGCATGATTCGGAAATCTTTTCTTCGTTTCATAAATTTCCTTCAGATTAACTTCAAGCGGACGGTCGGTGATCAGTTCAATATTGTTAAAGCCCGCAACCCGTTGCCCATTGAAATTTACTGCCGCAAAACGCGATGAGGTATTAATGATCGGATCACCGAGCGTCTTCCACACCGCACCACCCCAACCTGCTTCAAAGGCCCGCTGCACTTGATAGCCTGTATTCGTAGGGGGCGCAGAGGCCAGCCAGAACGGATTCGGTGATTTGATTCCTGCGAGATTAATACTTAAATCTGCCATTGATGTTCCCTCCTGTCATGTAAAATCCAATTTGATCTCTACGCTCAACCCGCAGATCTAATAACGGCATCCTGCTGACCTGAGAATTGTTTAACAATCGCATGGGCCGCATCTTTTCCCTGCTGGGCCGCGGATACAACCATGGCCTCGCCTTTGCCTGAACCAAATATGATATCGCCAGCGGCATAAATTTGCGGATCGGAGGTTTGACAGGTGGCTTCATCCACCTTTACAACCCCACGGTCATGCACAAGGCCTAAGGAATCTATTAGATCTAGGCGACGCTTTTGACCAATAGCTATTACAACCGCATCTACAGGAATCAAGAACTCAGAACCCTCGATCGGCATAGGTACTGGACGTCCATCTTTGCCCAGCTCCTCTGTCAGCTTCATCTGCGCACATTCCAGTCCGGTTACGTTCCCAAACTCATCACCCACGATACGTTTCGGTAAGGTAAGCCAGTTGAACTCCACACCTTCCTGCTTCGCAAATTCATATTCAAACTCATAAGCCGTCATCTCTTCGCGGGTCCGGCGGTAGACCATTTTTACATTTGAGGCCCCCAGCCGCACTGAGCATGTAGCTGCATCAATAGCTGTATTACCCGCACCAATGACAGCGACCCGCTGACCCATCAGCTCTAGCAAAGGAATGCCAGTCTTAGTGGATTCTACGAGTGCAATGGCGTCGTATACGCCAGCCAATTTTTCACCTTCAATCCCTATCGGAGGCACATAACCCATACCCGCTGCCAAAACGATGGCATCATAGTTCGACTTCAGCTCATCTACAGAAACATCCACTCCGACTTTTACACCTGTACGTATTTCCACACCCAACTTCTCTACCTGCTCTACTTCCCAAAGAGATACAGACTGTGGGAGCCGAAACGATACAATCCCATGTGTATCCAGCCCACCCGCTAACGCCTTAGCTTCGTAGACCACAACAGCAAAACCTTCACGGGCGAGTTCCCTAGCCGCAGACAATCCCGCAGGACCACCGCCGATAACGGCTACCTTTTTCCCATTAGGGGTGCCAGCCTTAAATAATTGAACTCCGCTGTTCATTGCCCAATCTGTCGCATAACGCTGCAGCAGTCCGATTTGGATCGGCGCCGAGGCATCATTTAACACACAGGCTCCTTCACACAGCTCATCTGTAGGACAAACACGAGCACAGCTGGCACCCACAGGATTGGAATCCATAATCGTCTGTGCCGAGCCTTTCATATTGTCAGTAGCGATCCGTTTGATAAAGGAGGGAATATTAATGCTGGTCGGACATGCTTTTATACATGGGGCATCGTAGCAATATAGACAGCGATTGGACTCATCCATGGCACCCTTATGGGTCAGAGGCGGCTCAACCTCGGCGAAATTGCGCCTGAACATATCAGGTGTAAATGCTGTTAACGGAGATGAATGCTCCATCACTAGTCCCTCCTTATGGGTAATTTTTCATATTTGTGTTATATAATATAACATTATTCCAAGTTTTTTCTGAATATTTTGCTTACATCATTGAATTATTGTAGTAATATAAGCATTAACAGAAATTATCTCTCAACACTCTTCCTGATTAGGTTATATATACTGACATTCGTTAATCAAACTATAGTCATTTCGAATTTTCGTTGCATTAGACACTTTGTCTAATTTCAAAACTGTATTTTTTACGTATGAGAATAGGCTGAGAATAACAGGGCATTAGCCGAAGGCCAGAGCACAGAAGATCGAGGGGGAGTAACTATGGACTGGGAGCTTGTATTAACCATTCGTGACGCTTTAAAAAGACCACTATTCGCAGAAGCCGAGGTGATCGGCGGGGAAAGCGGCCTAAGCCGTGCCATTCGCTGGGTGCATGTACTGGAAAGTGCCAACTTCGAGACTCTAATTCATGGCGAAGAAATGATTTTGACTACGGGGATTGGTGCAAGTGTCGATCTCCCTTCCTCCTTGGAGTTTATGCAGAACCTGATCGACAAAAATGCAGCTTGCCTATGTATTGAGTTAGGTACGTATTTCAGCACCATCCCGCAAGAGATGATCGACTTAGCCGACAGGCATGACTTTCCGCTAATTATCTTCACCCGCACGGTTCGCTTCGTCGATATCACCCTAGACCTCCATTCCATCATCATCAATCGGCATCACCGGATGCTGCAAGAACTCGAAAGCATCTCTCGTGAATTCCACCGTCTGACCTTAACCTCACAAGGAACAGTGAAGGTACTGCAATTATTATGTAAAAGCACCCGCACACAAATCGTCTATATGCAGCTGCAAGGCAAACCCTTATTCTTCCCGGCACTTCCGCCCGATGAGCAAACTCCCCTGCTGAATTTCTTCACCACCTTCGGTGACGAGATGGAAGGCATTCAACCAGACATCGCCCCTTACACCCGAGAATATGGACAGAAGACGATTGCAATCAAGCCTGTAGGTGCGCTGGATCAGACCTGGGCTTACATTTTGATGGTATGCAATCACAAACCACAGGAATTCGACTGTCTGCTGCTGGATTCCGCCTCGCTGTCCATTGCTCAAGAGCTACTGCGTACCCGATATATGGAGGAGCGTAAGCTTTTTTCAGAAAATCTATGGGTCGATGAGCTGATCAATGGTCGTATAGAGGATGACAATCGCTTAAAAGGCTTGATCGGTTCCAATTTCAACATGGTCAACGAACTCCCTTACCGTGTATGCCTTATCGAAATCAAGAACCCTAGAGACGTAAAATGGAACAGCTCAGAGAACGAATGGGAATCAATCACCTTCCACCTTTCGCTCATCCTGCGTTCCATTTTCGAGAAATATTCTTTACGTCCGCTGATCACACTCAAGAACAATCGCCTCACCGTCATCGCACTCGACATTCAATCGAAAATGCCTGGAAAAATGCGGCTTCAGCAAGCACTTGAGGCCCTGCAGAACATCCGCTCCGATGAGAAGCTCAAGGATTTGCAGCTCGTCATTGGAGTCAGCAAATCGCATAAGCGCCTAAAACAGGCCTATTCCGGTTATCAAGAAGCTTTGCAAGCTTTGTCTCTATACTCTTGTTATCAGAAGTCACTGCTCTTCTATGAAGAGCTGGGTGTATTCCAGTTGCTGTTGAGCTTAAATGACGGAAAAACGTTGCAGAACTTCATTCGCAGTTATCTCGGCCCGCTAATCGACCACGACCAAACCAAAGGCAGCGAGCTGCTGCTTACCCTTCGTGTTTATCTGGATCATGATGGTTCCAAACAAATTGCCGCTCAAAACTTATTCATTGTCAGACAGTCCCTTTATTATCGTCTGGACAAAATAACAGAGCTACTGGGTGAAGACTTCATGCAGCCAGAGAATCGGATCTCCATTCAAGTCGCCCTGCGCGCTTACCAATTTCTATATCCAGACAAAATCACTTTGCCTATTCCCCGTTCAGCACAGATTTAAAAGTATCGATAATAAATTCTATATCTTCATCCGTGGAGGATAACGGCGGGGCGAAGGTAAGCACATTGTTGAACCCAGCTACGGTATCGCCATTTTTGCCGATGATAAGCCCCTTGGACTTACATTCGGCAATAATCCCTTTCACAATACTCAGATCAACTGGCTTTTTGCTAACCTTATCTTCAACCAGCTCGATGCCTGTCACTAAACCAAAGCTGCGAACATCACCCACAAGCTTGTGATCAAGCAGCTCAGTAAATTCTGTATTTATTCTTTTACCTAAAAGATCCGCACGTTCCACCAGCTTCTCCTGCTCGATAATCTCCAGATTACGCAGCGCCAGCGCACAAGAAGCAGGATTGCCACCAAAAGTATTCACATGGCGGAAATAGCCATAATCATCGCTATTGTCCTTAAATACCTTATAGATATCCTTACGAACAGCAGTCGCGGATAAAGGAAGATAAGCGCTAGTCAGTCCCTTAGCCATCGTTACGATGTCAGGCTTCACATTAAAGTTGTGATGACCAAACTTACGTCCAGAACGTCCGAATCCACAAATCACCTCATCCATAATGAGCAACACACCGTGCTTACGGCAGATTTCCTGCACCCGATCCAAATAAACCTGATGCGGTACAATGACCCCACCACCCGTAATTACAGGCTCCATAATCACCGCAGCTACCGTCTCCACGCCTTCCCAGATGATCATATCCTCTATGGACTGTGCACACTGGAGGTTGAATTCTTCTACAGTCATCCCGGCCGGGCGGCGATAGCTGTCCGGGGGAGCCACATGCAGAAAACCACCCGCCAACGGTTCATATTTATATTTGCGTTGGGCCTGGCCCGTTGCAGATAATGCCCCAAGTGAACTGCCATGGTACCCACGATAACGGGCAATGAATTTATGGCGATAATGCTGGCCGATTTGCTGCTGGTACTGGCGGGCCATTTTGAAAGCAGCCTCATTGGCTTCCGATCCGCTATTGGAAAAGAAGATCACGTACTCGTCTCCGAGCCATTCATTCAGCTTCTCCGCCAGCGCAATCGCCGGGAGATGACTTTGTGTCAGAGGAAAATAAGGCAGGGTCAGCAACTGATTGTAAGCAGCTTCCGCCAGCTCCTTGCGCCCGTATCCCACATTTACACACCACAGGCCAGACATCCCATCCAAAAATCGATTGCCTTGTATATCCGTGATCCACGACCCACTTGCCGAGGCGGCAATCATAGGCGGATTTTTTTCACTATAAGGTGTAATGCTGTGCCATAAATATTTCCGATCCTTGCTCACCGCAAGCTCACTATCATTCCCCAGACTCTGCATAACATCTTCTCCTCTCAGCAGCTCATTTTCTCTAATAACGGGCAGTGATCATCTTTTTACGCGTATAGAATTCCACCCCATCACGGCCATTGGCATGCAGGTCTCCATAGAATGATTTCTTATAACCCGAGAAGGGGAAAAAGGCCATGGGCGCAGGCACACCCAGATTCACACCCAACATCCCTGCATCAATCTCTTCCCGGAACTCGCGGATCGCTTTAGCGCTATCTGTGTAAATGCACGCCCCATTCGCGAATGGAGACTGATTCGTTACCGCAATCGCTTCGCTTAAACTCTTCACACGGATCACAGACAACACCGGTGCAAAAATCTCATCCTTCCAGAGGGTCATTCCCGGCTGTACATGATCAAATATCGTCGGTCCGATAAAATAACCCACACCGCCCACAGCAGCATCTTTCCGCCCATCTCTCACTAACTCGGCTTGTTCAGCTTCACCAGTCTCAATGTAATAAAGAGTCCGATCCTTATTCGACTGGCGAATTACTGGACCCAAAAACACCCCGTCATCAGCACCATTACCAATCTTAAGCTCATCTGCAGCCGCAGCCAGACGACTCACTAGCTCGTCAGCAATATCCTCATGAACCACTACAACCGAGCAAGCCATACACCGCTCACCCGCTGAGCCAAACGCAGCGGCAATTATATTCTTCACCGCATTATCCAGCTCCGCATCAGGTAACACAATCGAGTGATTCTTAGCGCCTGCCAATGCCTGAACCCGCTTCCCCTGCGCCGTCCCCGCCTTATATACATATTCCGCAACCGGCTGCGAACCGACGAACGAAATCGCCTTCACTTCATCATGCTCCAGCAGCCCGTTCACCACCTCATGCGCTCCATGAACCACATTCAGCACACCTGGTGGAAAGCCCGCTTCAGCAAATAATTCAGCTAACCGATTGACCAGCAGAGGCGTACGCTCAGAAGGCTTCAGCACAAAAGTATTCCCGCAAGCAATGGCGAGTGGAAACATCCAGCAAGGAACCATCATCGGAAAATTAAACGGGGCAATCCCCCCGATAACCCCCAATGGATAGCGGTACATCCCGGATTCAATTCCGGTAGCAATATCCGGAAGCTGGCTGCCCATCATCAACGTGGGGATGCCTGCGGCAAATTCCACACACTCAATTCCACGCTGCACCTCACCTTGCGCCTCTTCCAGACTTTTGCCATTCTCCAGCGTAATCAGCAGGGCCAGCTCATGCCAATGCTTTACCAGCAGCTGTTGATATTGAAAAAAGTAGCGGGCGCGACGCGGCACAGCGACCCTTTTCCACGCTTGAAATGCCACAGCAGCCGCTTCTACCGCCGCACTCAGCTCTTCCTTACTGGAAATGGGCACATAAGCAATCACTTTACCCGTCGCCGGATTATATACCTCTTCATCTCGCCCGGACGACGATTCTACCCAAGCTCCATTCACATAATTCTTAACTCTTTCAGCCTGCGTTACTAGGAGAGACATAGCTCGCACCTCTTTCTCTGTTTCAGATGCACTGATGGACTGCTGATTATAATAGATGACCGCCAGATCAGGCGGCCATCCACTATAACATTAAGCTCAGTTGGTTATTTTGCTGCCATTTCTACGATTTCGTTCGTATAAGCCTCATCTACCTTAGCAGGCTCTTTAATAACACCGAACTTTTGCGAAATATCAGCCGTTTGCTGGAACGCCGCTGCATCGGTATATCCCATCTTCGCACTATCAAAGCCCTCAGGCAGAATCAGCTTGGCAACCTCGGTCATCATCGTCAATTGATGCTCCTTAGTAGTACTGCCGTCTTCTGCTTGCTTCATTACACTATCCACCGCAGCCGCAGGATCAGCAATTGCATCTTTCCAGCCCTTCAGGGAGGCACGTACAAACTTTGCCGCAGTCTCCTTGTTCTCCGCAAGCCATTCCTTATTAGCGAACAGATTATCCTCTAGCATCGCTACGCCTTCTGTATTCATATCGATGACATTCAGATCCTCAGCCTTAACACCTGACTCCAGCACTACTTGGTACTCGTTGTAAGTCATCGCTGAGGCCGCATCGATCTGATCGCCCAAGAACTGATCCATCGTGAACCCTTGCTTCGTAAAACTTAGATCCTTATTCGGATCGAACTTATATTTATCGAATAACGCTAATAGTTCAAACTCGTTGCCGCCCATCCAATTGCCGACTTTTTTACCCTTAAGATCAGCGGCTGAGTTGATGCCCGCCGATTTTTTGGAGACCAGGACCAATCCGCTCTTTTGATAGATTTGCGCGATCTGCACCAGCGGCATTCCCTCTTCAAGACTCGGCAGCAAGCTGGCTACCCAACCCACACCGATATCTGCGGAGCCACCTGCTACTTGCTGTTCCGGAACAATATCCGGACCTCCCGGCAAAATCTCTACATTCAATCCTTCTTCCTTGTAATATCCTTTATCCTGCGCCACAAAATATCCAGCAAATTGTGCCTGTGGCACCCATTTTAATTGCAGCTTCACTGTAACTGGATCAGCCGCTGGTTCAGCCGTAGCACTTGCCTCAGGAGCTGTAGAAGCTTCAGGGGCAGTCGTAGCTTCGGCTGCCGAGTTATTATTGTTGCCCCCGCAACCCGCCATTAAAGAAACACTTAACATCATCACGATCGCCAACAAACCACCACGAAATTTGCGTTTTTTCCCATTCATCAATCGAACTCCCCCTATCGTAATTTAAGTTTGTAACAAGCGTAAACGCCTTCGTCGTCCTTATAAGGATGATAAGCGTTTAAGCGAGAAATATAAGGATGATGTATAGTGTGAAACTTATAAATCCTTATATTTCAAGCAGCACAGTATGGACAATCATCGTGGTGCGTTGTATGCATACAGCCGTGGGCGGTTTCTCTTTTCCCTTCCCACTAGGACCGGATGTAATGATGTTATAGAGCTCATTTACGTTGCGAAGGATGCCACTTGATGAACACTTTCTCAAGCCGCTCAACCACTAGGTAGAAGAGCACGCCGGCAATTGCAGCCAGCACAATACAGGACCAGCCCAGTGGCATTTTGGCAACTTTAATGGAATTGGAGAGCAGGTACCCAAGCCCTTTTGAGGAGAAAAAGAATTCCCCAACAATGGCGCCAATCATACTCGCCGTCGCGTTGATCTTCAGTGCTGTAAATACATAGGGTAAGCTATTGCGAATCCGCAGATAACGAAACACTGCCGGTTTACCTGCCGCATAGGAATGCATCAGATCCAGCGCCAATGGATCGATCGCCGCCATGCCTTTATAGGCGTTGATCGCCATCGCAGCCATTGTAGTTGCCGTTACTATGGCAATCCGCGAGCCTATCCCATCCCCGAACCACAGATTCATAATGGGCGCGAGGGCGACGATGGGCACAGCATTTAGAGCAGCAACCAAAGTTAAACTTCCACTTCCCCAGCGCGGCCAAGCTGTAGCAGCTAAAGCGATCAGAAATCCGATAGCAGAACCAACCAACATTCCCAGCACAGCCTCAGTAAGGGTGTATCCGGTATAGGATAGCAACATGCTGAAATTATCCCTCATGGTCGTGGCAATTGCTGTGGGCAACGGCAGCTGATATTTCTTCAGATCAAAGATCTTATGAAAGAATTCGAACTCCCATAGCCCAAGAAACAACACCCCCGCCAATACAGGCAGCAGCACCCCTGCGCTAAATATCCTCTTCAGCATTCGTGAGCCGCCTCGACTCGCGGTAGCTTCCGCAGGTTTTGGAACGGCTACAGCATTCTTTTGTGTAGCCGTTAGCGCCGGCTGAGCCATTTCTTTACCACTAGAGCCCATAAATGAAGCCTCCCGAACGGAGTTGGTTTCCATTAGCGGCTACCTCCTTTCGGTCGAAATTCAGGCTGCCACGGCGCCACCAAACGTTCTATCAGACTGATCAACCAGTAACTTACAATCCCCAACAAAGCGCCGACAATCACCGTAGACCAGAACATGTAGGTATGAGAGCTGCCGTAGTAGAGATTACGCAGCATGATTACGCCAATCCCGTGCTGCGCACCCATGAGCTCTACCAGGATAGCACCAGTCACTGCGAGCGGAGCAGCAATCTTAAGCCCTCCGAACAAACCCGGCAGGGCCGCTGGAAATCTGAGTTTCCAATAGACTGCCCACGGCTTCGCTGCGTAAGAATGCATTAATTCCAGCGCGGAAGGATCCACACTTCGCAAGCCACGCAGCATATTGAGAGCCACTGGGAAGAATGTAATATAACCCGAAATAATAATCCGTGAAGTCTGCTCATCTCTCACAATCCCATAAATGATCGGCGCCAGCCCCAGGATCGGAATCATCTGCGAGGCGATAGCGTAAGGAAAAGTTAACCGTTCTATCGTCTTCGACAAGCTCATTAGCACCGCCAGCGAAGCACCAGCCACCGCACCAATCAGGAAGCCAACACCAGCATTGCCAAAGGTGGCAGCCCCCTCCTTCAGAAGCGTGCCACTATACTTCCACAGCGTGGATAGCACCTCATGAACGTAGGGCAACTTGGACTGAGCTAACGGTGTCTCCACTACATGGAGCAGCATCCAGGAGGTTCCTTCCCAAACTAGCAGCAAACCAAATATCCAGACAAACAACGGCAGCAGGCGACCCCGTACAAAGATACTGCCCCCTTTCATCCCTACACCCCTTCAAAACTGTCGCGAATACTTGCGATCAGTTCGAAAAACTCTGGGCTGTTTCTCATTTCCGCCGTTCGCGGACGTGGCAGAGGAATTTCAACCACAGCGGATAAGCGACCTGGATGCGGGGAAAGAACAAACACCCGGTCAGAGAGGAATATCGACTCAGGAATACTATGTGTTACGAAGACAATCGTGTTCTGCACCTTGCTCCAGACAGATAACAGTTCTTCGTTCAGACGCTCACGTGTAAACTCATCCAGTGCAGAGAACGGTTCATCCATCAGTAGAATTTCCGGCTCCATCGATAGCGCTCTGGCAATCGCTACTCTTTGCTGCATCCCCCCACTAAGCTGCCAAGAGTATTTATCCGCGAAGCTCTGCAAGCCCACTAGATCAAGAAGCTCCAGCGCCCTCTCTTCACGGATCGACTTTTTAACTCCCATCAGTTCCAGCGGCAATGTGATGTTATGCTTCACCTTCCGCCAGTCATACAGCACAGGACTTTGAAAAACAATGCCATATTTCTGCGCCAGCCTTGCCTCTTTAGCACTTTTTCCAGCGACTACAATGTTCCCGCCCGTTGGCGCGATGAGATCGGCCATCAGTCTCAAAAGCGTTGTTTTGCCACATCCTGAAGGTCCGAGCAGTGAGACGAACTCCCCCTTTGCAATATCAAGACTCACCTGATGCAGTGCAAGCACTTCCGCAGCTTCTGCCCTATAGCGCATTTCAACATTTTCCAGCTGAATTTCAGGAATATTTGTCGCGAGTAATGACATCCTCAGCCCCCCCTTATCAAAATAAGCTATGCAATTAATGTTAATTAATCTGACTCACTAGAGAGTGTGTCGAGTTAAAATCTTCTGTTGTGTAGTATTAACTAACATGTTACACGCTGCTCACTGGACTCTCATTAGACAATTAGTAAAATAGCTCCCGCTAAATCACGTCATTTTGTCTAGGGGGACATTTATTCAAGTTTCAAATGAAGTGATTTTTAAATATTTGTAGATTTGTGGTAATATTTATCCATATCTTTCCTCAGTAGGAGACAATAGACCCATGGGATCTGTAATTTCGAATTATATTGTTATTGTGGCTATATCTGGTGTCCTGAGCGTTTTACTAGCCCTTTTCGCCTACTATAAAAAAACGGATTTCTTAGGAATTAGAGCCTTTGTTATAAGCTCCTTCACTTCCGCGATTTATACCTTCGGCTTCGCACTAGAACTGTCGGGGAAAACACTGGAGGAAATGAGTTTTTGGATTAAAGTAGAGTACCTGGGGATGCCTTTTATAGCGCCCGCCAGCCTTATTATGGTGATGCATTTCGTAGGGCTGGAGAGTCTAATTAAAAAGGGCATGCGAGCAGCGCTATATATAATACCGTTCATCACAACACTGATGGTGTGGACCAATGATTACCACCACCTCTTCTATAAATCCATTTATTTGCGAGACAATACGCCCTCCCCACTCGTTGATGTAGTGATGGGACCTTGGTATATCGTTCACGGCAGCTTTACTTTTGGCTGTCTACTGGCAGCTATCTGCCTTATGTTATGGCAGTGGAACCGGATGAAACGGGTATACCGGAGACAAATCGTTACCATTCTAATTGGACTAAGCCTTCCAACGTTAGGCTCTTTTTTATATTTAATGGGCCTGACTCCCTACGGGATGGATCCCGTTCCCATCATTATGAGTATCACTTCCACCCTATATATCTGGGCTATCCTATCAAGAGGTATGCTAACAGCTGCGCCTATCGCCCGTGAGAATCTGTTCGAAAGCATGCGAGATGGGGTGCTTGTCACCGATCGTTCGGACATGCTCGTCGATTACAATCGCGCAGCCGCGGATATGATAGAAGGACTTAATTCCTCGGCGATTGGTAAACCGCTGGCTCAACTGTTTCTTAATGCCGGCAAAGATGCCTTGTCCTATGTTATGGATACAGAGCCACTGCAACGCGAAGAACGGGAAGTTGCTTGGATCAAAGGAGACGAGATTTGTTACTACCAAATTCGGTCCTCTCCCGTACAGAAACAAGGGGGATACTTAGCAGGACAAATGATCATGCTGATTGACGTAACTGAACGAATACTGCTTCAAGATAAGCTGCGTCAATTGGCTACGATGGATAGTCTGACGGGGATTTATAACCGTACCTATTTTTTGGAGCTGAGCCGAGGGCTTCTTGTTCAGGCCGCGAGCAATCGGAGTTCACTATCGATTATTTTGCTGGATGTAGACTTCTTCAAAAGCATTAATGATCGATTCGGACATCAATATGGAGATCAAGCCCTTCAGCACATTGTCGAGGTATGCAACAGACATATCCGGGAGGGTGACATCTTCGGACGTTATGGCGGTGAGGAATTTGTGATCTGTTTGCCAGATACGTCGCTGAAGCAAGCCGCACAACTCTGTGAAACTATCCGCGCAGATATTGAACAAAGTGTCTTATATACGCTCATCGGGTCCATTAACGTGACTGCCAGCTTCGGAGTAGTAGAAGCCCTAAGTCCTAAAGCCACTCTAGAAGAGCTACTGTCAGAGGCTGACCATGCTCTGTACAGTTCCAAACGAAACGGACGCAATGCTGTCCACCTCTCCCAGAGATCAGAAATTACACTTTTCAAGCCTATATAAATCGCATCTTTGTCCCTCCCAGCGCATTCATCAGCCTGCCTTATTTTTCATAGTCTGTTTTTACGTTTAATAAGAGTTATCTGAAAATCTAATCAGAGTGTAGAAAAAATTCGCTTTATGGATATGGAGGCGCAAGAAATAATGAGGAACCATACAATGATGCAATTTTTTGAATGGCATGTCGCTGCGGATGGGAAACACTGGGATCGCCTGAAAGAAACAGCTTCCGCACTAAAAGCCGTAGGCATTGATTCTGTTTGGGTACCTCCTGTGACAAAGGCCGTCTCCGCCGACGATACAGGCTATGGCGTGTATGATCTATACGATCTGGGCGAATATGACCAAAAAGGTACGGTACGCACCAAATATGGCACCAAACAAGCACTGATTGAAGCCATTTCGGAATGTCAAAAAAACGGCATTGCCGTGTACGTTGATTTGGTCATGAATCACAAAGCAGGAGCGGATGAAAAGGAAGTCTTCCAGGTGATCGAGGTCGACCCTAATGACCGGATGAAAGAAATCTCCAAGCCTTTCGAGATTGAGGGCTGGACGAAATTCACCTTCCCCGGCCGCGGTGATGAACACTCTTCCTTTAAATGGAATCACAATCATTTTAACGGCACTGACTTCGACGCCAAGTCGGGGCGAACAGGTGTATTCCGTATCGCAGGCGAGAATAAAACATGGAACCAGAATGTTGATGACGAGTTCGGCAACTACGATTATCTAATGTTCGCAAATATTGATTACAGTCATCCAGAAGTCAAAAAAGAAATGATCCAATGGGGAAAATGGCTGGTGGACACGCTCCACTGCAGCGGCTTTCGCTTAGATGCCATCAAGCATATCAACCATGAGTTTGTGAAACAATTCGCGGTAGAAATGTTTAATAAATGTGAGAAGGATTTCTATATCGTGGGTGAGTTCTGGAATTCGGATTTAGAATCCTGCCGACAATTTCTAAATACCGTCGACTATAAGATCGATCTCTTCGATGTCTCCCTTCACTACAAGCTGCATTCAGCTTCCTTGGGGGGTAGAAACTTTGATTTAACCAAAATCCTCGACGACACACTGGTGCAGACCCATCCTACCAATGCTGTAACGTTCGTTGACAATCATGATTCTCAACCCCATGAAGCTCTGGAATCTTGGGTAGATGATTGGTTTAAGCAAAGTGCTTATGCACTTATCCTACTGCGACGCGACGGATATCCTGTGGTCTTTTATGGAGATTATTATGGGATCGAGGGACCTACACCTGTCGCAGGCAAAAAAGAGGCGATTGACCCGCTGCTATATACCCGCTATCACAAAGCCTATGGTGAGCAGAAGGATTATTTCGATCATCCCAACACGATTGGCTGGACACGACTCGGCGTGAAAGACATCGAACGCTCCGGCTGTGCGGTTGTGATTAGTAACGGTGAGAACGGTCAGAAAAGAATGTTCGTAGGGGAACAACGCGCGGGTGAAGCATGGGTAGATTTCACTCATAATCACAAGGCGACTATAACGATTGAAAAAGATGGCTGGGCGACCTTCCCGGTCAACGGTGGCAGCGTATCTGTCTGGGCTCTGCCTGATGAAAAAGCCGACGAAAAATAAGGGTTATGTTACTCAAAATAGATGAGGCTGCTCTCGAAAGTAGTGAATGCTGCTTACGGGGCAGCTTCATCTATTTTATGGAATAGTCCAAGTAAAGATCTCACTTAACCATTAAACCTTTTCAGATTGGGTAATGATGGCAGACGATGATGAGGATATGCATGCGGGAATGTGCGGTAGACGTTTTTGCGGTGGGCAGAGTGGGTTTAACACTAATTAGGGAAAAGCTCCCTAAAAATATTCGATATTCGCTTATAATCAACGAAATTAGGGAAAAGCTCCCTGAAAATTAGGGTAATGCCTTGATTTCCCACCAAATCAGATGAATTTTAGGGATATTTTCCCTAATTATAAATCTAATGACCGATAATCTTAGAATTTCAGGGAGAAATTCCCTACTTGTTGTATTGGTGTTTCACTCAAACCATCATTTCAAACTTCAATTAACCTTCAACGCAAAAAAGGGTCGTACCCAAGTAGCTAAAACTACTTTGAGACGGTCCCCTTTTCTTTAGCTCCAATGTACGCAGACTTCACGCACGTCTCACTCTACTCCTCCGCCCTAGGATGGCGGGATACTAACCTCACCAGATCGAGTGTTAAGATCGGCAATGCTATAGAAGCCGGATAAGCCAAATAACGCGGTTCCCACTCCGGGCTGAATTTTTCTTTATAGCGGCGAAGTCCGACAAAGCCGTACCAATGCCCCCCTCTTTTAAATACGAGATGAGCCAGCTTCTCCTCTTTCAAGGCCCCAGCATTCTCACCCACACTGGACAGCGGGGCATTACCTAGATTGAATCGATGATATCCCTTAGATTTCGCCCATTCTAGCAAACGAACAAATAAATAATCCATCGTTCCGTTTGGCACATTCTTTCGATGGCGCATCAAATCAATCGATAAGGTCATACCCTGATCATACCCATTTGCAATAGAAGCAAATGCCAGTATCGTCCCTTGGGCATTCCTCAGGAGCACGATTGGAGCCAGCTGTAGATAGGCCTCGTTAAACCAACCCAGCGAATACCCTTTTTCGGTGCGCCCATTCAACCATTCGTTCGAAACGGATCGCAGCTCTCGTAGCAATTCTTCAGCGTGCGGTGCTTCTACAACTTCGAAGGCATAGCCTTCCCGTTCAAAACGGTTGCATACGCTTCGCAAATCACTGTTCTTTTTGCCACTGAGCGTAAAGGTATCGAGCGTTACTAATGCCTCTTCCCCCAGCTTAAAAAAGCGATATCCCTGTTCATGATAGATCGATAAGAAATCAGGTGTGGCCTGATAAAAAACTACGACCAGACCGTACTTATCTGCAGCTTGTCTAAATTCACTGATTGCCTCATTCATGAGACTTCTCTCTCCCAATGGATCACCAAGGACTACAAGCTTATCCCTAACCCTAGCGAAAGCGAGCAACACCTTGCCTTCTTGCGCCCAGAAGAAGCTTTTATCACCCAAAAACAGCATATGAGTTAGGGCATTGCCTTGAACTTCACCTAGGAAGTTTTTCAGCCTTGCCATATCAAAATTTCCGAATAACTCCTCCGGTTTACGATGGGGTCTAAGGGTGATCAGCAAAGTAAGAATGATCCAAGAGAAAGCTAGTCCCCCTACGGCTGTAAAAGCAACATGACTATGCCGCTGTAGCCACTCTGGCTCTACACCGGGCGGGAGATGCTTTAGAAATCCACGATGGACATGGCTGCCCAATAGATAATAGCTTAGGGCAATTACTGAAGTAAGCGCAAGCCACCAAATCGTACTCTGTCTGCTTACGGGAGCACTGATCCGGTAGAACCGAGATCTGGAGATCCACAGAATGAGTGCAACTAGGAGCAGAAACAGCGCCTCTTCATAATCAAAGCCTTTAGCCACCGCAAACACCGACCCGGAAAATAATAAAATGCTGGTCCAGATGTACGCGCTACGAACCCGTAATGTAATGCCTCTCGACAACAAAATGAGCATAAAGCCAATAAGTACAGATAAATGATGTGAGAGCTGCATGATCGAGAATGACAATATTTCCTCTGTAATCTTCAGTCTGTACAACAATCCGGGCGTAGCTGTTGATAGTAAGAGAATAAGCCCGCTAGCTAGTACAAGCTTGCCTAGAGCCCACACACCAAGATCGCTCAGAAAGGTATACTGACCCGGCCAACCCCAAATCCTCTGCCAAATGTTAAGAGCGGGTTCGAACCCTGGAGCTGAACGATCTTGACCCTTTTTTCCCTGCAGACCAAATTCCAGTGCCGCCAGCACCAATCCGATCAGCCATGGAATGAGATAATAGAACAATCTAAAAATAACAAGCACTGCCATGGCCTGATCACTTTTAAATCCAAGCTGCGTAAGACCCAACAATGCAATAAGGTCAAAAGCACCGATACCACCAGGCGCCATACTCAAGATGCCTGCGATGGCAGCAATCGTAAAGATGCCGAATATGACTGGAAAGTGTACCTCGTGCAAAAGATGACTACTGATTGTCCAAAACGTTACGCCAGCAAAACTCCATTCCAGAAAGGAGGCACCCACAGAGGCAACTACTGTAAGCCAGGGTGTTCTACCTTGTCCCCGGTTAATCCACTTTGCATAAAGAGCAGAGCGCTGTACAAACACAAAAAACGGCAAATAAAGCGCCATCCCCCATACCGCAAATACTAACCAATGATGCTCTTCCAGCAATGCCGTTGCCGGGAGTAAACCAAAAATATTTGCCCAAGAAAGTAAAGATAATCCGGTAATCATGAGTGGTGATAAAAATACGATTGCCGGCGTTAGGACGGAAGTTGACACTCCGCTTTTTTTGTACATCAACGTCCTTAAACCCACTCCAGCCAGACCTGCAAAACCAATTAAATTATTAAATGTATTAGCTATCCAAGCATAACGGAAGGTGTCCCACAGCCCTACTTTCAAACGAAAATGTGCTCGTATCAAATAATCATAAGCACTCATTACAGCTACTGCGAGAAGTGCAAATCCGATCATTTGCAAAACGGCAGATGTAGGCACTCTTCTTAGCTCACGCATAATAAGTCCTAAATGAACCTGCTTCAGCTCATGCTGCCCCTCCCAATACACCAGCGCTATGATAGCTACTGGAAAGAGAGCTCTCACCGCCCGAATCCGATAGATGGATAAGAACAGCCTTACAATTTTGAATCTTTCTAATGTTTGTTGTTTTGATTGCATTAGGCCACCTACCCTTACCGCCGACACACGTTGTGCTAGACAATTTTTACAACCATTTCATTATAACAATTATTGGAATAAAAAACCCATGATAATCAACACCTACTACATTAGACTGCCAGCACAGCCCTAATCCCTGCAATAGTTAAAGAATGTTAATGAAATTCTATTTAGCTAAAGAACATTGAGACTGTAGTTTACACATAAAATTGCACAACAAAAAGGACATCCCTCACGGCAAAGGATGTCCTCTCTGTTATGTAGCACGGGTTTAACTAGCGTTTATACTCGAATATCAAATCTGCCTTTACTATCCGTTGTTGCGGTAGCAATCTCTTGCGGACTTGCTGCAGCAAGCGTATTGTTCGCAGGTTTGGCAGGTGCCTCTACAACACTGCTTGCGGAGGAAGCACTGCTCTGAGACTTCTGCGAGATTTGTGCCTCGATAGTCTTAATCTGTTGCTCAATTTGCTTCGTTTTCGTTTCCTTGGTCTTGTCATCGTCTGAGCTGGCATTAATCTTGTCCAGTTCTGCTTCCAGTTTCGCTTTTTGTTTCTCAAGCGTACTGGTATCTGTAGTGCTAGATGTCGAGGTAGTATACGATGTGGAACCTGAGACTGCCGATATACTCATGGTTATCCCTCCCTTCCTTACCTCCAATATAATCCTTTTGCAAGTAAGGAACGTTAAGACCCGCTGAAAGTTTGCTGAAAGTACTACTTGCCAGGTTACAATGATAGACTGCTAGGAGCTTGCTTTTCCTCGTCTAACAAGCAGCACATAAGATAGAATCGAGAGAATTCCTGTACATGCCATCACAATCGCCATCGGAAGTGCAGACTCAACGCCCCCAAGACCCACAAGTGGCGCTACACAGCTACCCAGCAATAGGGGGATTAATCCGATTAATGCCGAGGCACTGCCTGCAGTTTCACCTTGATCTTGCATCGCCAGTGAGAAGCTGGTCGCTCCGACAATCCCTACACTGGAGACAACCGCAAATAGACAGATCAGAATAGGGATCAGTCCTCCTCCTACCAGAACCGTCAGCAGTAGCAAGATGCCCCCCATCGTACATAGCAATAGTCCACTAAGTAACAACTTAGTCTCACTTACCTTTCCAGCAAGTCTACCGGCTATTTGGCCAGTAATAATAATCCCGATCCCATTCACTGCAAAGATCAGACTATAAACCTGCGGGGTAACCGCAAAAATATTTTGCAATACAAAAGAAGAACCTGAGATATACGCGAACATTGATGCCGTAACGAAACCTTGAGACAAGGCATAACCCATAAACTTACGATTGCCCAGCAATACCCGGAAGGTAAGCAGTGTACCCTTCAGTCCACTCTTAGAGCGTCGCTCCTTCGGCAGCGTTTCCGGCAAGCGCAATAGAATAGTTAAACAAAAAATAATTCCGGCAGCAAATAATACGAGGAATATCCCTTGCCATGTAGTCACCCTTAACAGCTGGCCCCCAATAACTGGAGCTAATATCGGTCCGAGACCATTCACAATCATCAATAGTGAGAAGAACTTCGTGAGTTCAGAGCCACTATATAAATCACGAACAGCCGCTCTAGAGACAACCACCCCCACTGAACCAGCAAGACCTTGAATAAACCGCAAAACGATCAGCAGTCCAATCGAAGGACTAAAAGCACATAGCACTGAGGAAACGGCGTAGATGAACATACCTATAAGCAGCGGACCGCGGCGGCCATATACATCACTCAGAGGTCCAGCGACCAACTGACCTGAAGCAAGCCCCAGCAAAAAGAAGGTCAGACTAAGCTGCACTAAAGCAGCGGTCGTACCGAAATCCGCGACAAGCGTAGGCAGTGCCGGCAAATACATATCAATCGACAACGGGCCGATTGTTGTAATGGAGCCGAGAATCACAGCCAGCTGTAATCTCTGCTTCCGTGAGGGTCCATCTGCGGCAAGCTTATTACCATTTTGAATTCCAATCATAATCCTTACTTCAACCTTTCTAAAGCAACCCTTGGGCCTTTTTTTGTATTCTTCATACTAACGTAAAGGAAGTGGATTGATCAATCCTTTTATGGAGGGTTATAGGTGCCTGTATAACAAGAATAACCGCCATTCGGCGGTTATTCTGATTGTTTTATGCATTTGTAGATGTGCTGCGCATTTGCAACCAATCTCTAGCGGCTTCAGCCTCAGCAACACTCAGGCGATGACCTTGGTTGCCCCAGTGTGTTGTAACCTCTGCGCCTGCCTTCTGTAAAATAATGTCCAAATCCTCAGTCTCCGAAGAAGCGATAAGTGGATCATTTGTGCCTGCACCAATGAAGATAGATACTCCTTCCAGCGAAGGAAGCGTAATATTCCGAAGCGGTACCATCGGATGCAGTAGAATTGCAGCGCGGAAAACATCCTTATAATGGAACAGCAGGCTACCCGCAATGTTCGCACCATTAGAGTAACCCACGGCTACCAGATTGTTGGCATCGAAACCGTATTGTGCTGCGGCTTCATCCAGAAACTGCTTGATCTCGTGAGTACGGAAGATTAGATCTGCTTCATCGAATACCCCTTCGGCTAACCGTCGGAAGAACCGCGGCATACCATTCTCCAGTACATTCCCTCTGATGCCTAGCACCGATGAATCAGGAGATAACAACCCGGCAAGCGGCAGCAAGTCCTGCTCATTGCCTCCAGTACCGTGAAATAATACAAGCGTGGGTTTCGTTACATCTTTACCTTTATGGAATACATGAATCATCCCTGCTTCACCTCAATTTCTCTTATTTGAAAAGGACTTAAATTTTCTTCGATAGCCGCACGATGCGGTTCATACCAAGATGGCAGCATCAGCTTTTCACCCAGCGCATCCACCGCTTCATCACGAGCAAAGCCCGGAGGGTCCGTAGCAATCTCGAACAGGATTCCACCTCTTTCACGGAAATAAATCGCATTAAAGTATTGGCGGTCTTGAACCGGTGTCGGATGATGCCCATGATTCTGCACTTGAAGCCCCCATTCCTGCTGCTCAGCGTCATCTTGTGCACGCCAAGCGATATGGTGAACGGTGCCTGTACCTCCTGCTCCTTGCGGAACCGGTGTTGTCTTCAGATCAATAATATTACCCAAATCGCCAGTAGTTCTATATCGACTATACCCGTCTCCATCAGCGATATGCTTCATTCCCATTGTATGGACAAGCGTTTCTGCAGTTTGCGACGGATTGTTGCTGTAGAGCACAGCGCCGCCGAACCCTTTGATAGCATGCCCCGTGGGAACTCCCCCGAAAGACCACTTGCTAAGCGGTCCTTCCTCACGTTCCACGAGTTCAATGCGCAAACCGTCATAATCAGCAAAGGATAGATAAGATTCTGAGATTCTATGCTTAAGAGTAACCGGAATTTGATATGCCGCAAGACGCTGTTCCCAGAAGATCAGAGAGCCTACTGGTACTGCGTAAGTTGTTACGCCAACTTGCCCACTCCCAATTCTGCCTTTACGCCCGGTAGGTGAAGGAAAAAAGGTAATAATCGTTCCCGGAGCACCTACTTCATTCCCAAAATATAAATGATAAACTTCCGGAGCGTCAAAATTAATCGTCTTCTTCACAAGCCGTAGTCCTAAAATACCGGCGTAGAAGTCAACGTTACGCTGAGCATCTCCAACAAAAGCGGTAATATGATGGATTCCTGCAGTTTGAAGTGTCATAATGATAAACCCCCTTCTTAGTTAAAAATCAATGCATCCAGAGAAATCGAACCTGGCCCTGTAAGTGCTATACCTGCAGCGACTACCAGTACCGTAAGCGGAAACTCAATTCCGTTCGAAGTAGACCAGAAGCCATTTGGAGCGTGAACCTTAATGATAGCCCCCAGCATAGTGGCAACAATCAACACCGCTGCAACAGGCGTCAGAAGGCCTGCCGCGAACATGAATCCGCCTACCAGCTCCATTAGTCCTGCTAATACCGCCATAGTAACCCCCGGTTTAATACCGATGGATTCCATCCAGCCACCTGTACCCTTCGGGCCGTAACCACCAAACCATCCAAACAACTTTTGGGCACCATGCCCTATAAACGCAATCCCGATCACTAATCTCATCAATAATATTCCTACACTTATCATTGTTAATCCACTCCAATTTTCTTTGATTTAATTATCTTAACATTAAGATATATGATAAAATTTTTTGTCTTACAGCGGTAAGAAGCAGCGAGCTGCTTCCGACCTTACAGAAGCGCCCTACATAACGATCTTCCAGCGCTCCTACACACCTTTGCCTAGCTTCTTCAGTAATTCAATCGCCTGACCCTTCTCATCCTTATCCAGTCCACGCATCAAATCATGAATCGAAGCCACATGACGCGGGAAAATCTTATCGAACAGCTCACGCCCTGCATCCGTAATCTCCGCATAGGTCACGCGTCTGTCCTCACTACACGGCACACGTTTCAGCAGACCTTTCTTCTCCAGCTTGTCGATATTATAGGTGATGCTTCCACTCGTAACGAGAATCTTCTCCCCGATCTGTTGTAGTGGAATACGGGTCCGGTGATACAGCACCTCAAGCACCATGAACTCGGCAGATGCCAGCCCATAACTCTTCATATCCTTCACAGCTTGATCCATCAAGCTTCTGTAAGCCTTAGATAATACAACAAATAACTTTAAAGAAGACGCCTGATCCATCTCCGTAGTATTCTCTGTATTACGAACATTCTCTTCGGTATTACTCATCATGCCCACCTCCAGTTTGACAGCGATGTTGTTCAATATAAAGTAAATGTCTTTACATTAAATATCTTTAAGTTAAGATAACTATACTTCCTCACACTACCTTTGTCAACCTCGCCACTCCAAAAAGATAACATAAGGTGCTTAACGAGCTGCTAATGTTCTTTCTACGACTTTTTAGGAGCGTGATGAAAATCACTCTAAGTTTGACCTGACCCTTAAAACGGCGTATTCTTGTCTTTACGAATGACTATTTAGTAAGCGATTTCACATCTCTCAAAGGAGGCAACCTGATGGTGGAGGAACAAGCTGGTGCGCGGCGCGTGCTGATCGTAACAGCCGTAGCCGCAGAGCGGGACGCGGTCCTGCGCGGCCTAAAAGGCAGCGACAGGTTCCATGTGATTGCTGCCGGCGCAGGTACGGCAGCAGCGGCGGCGGGAACCGCCGCGGCACTCGCAGCCGGATCTTACGGCTGCGTAATCAGCGCCGGGATCGGCGGCGGATTCCCGGGGGTGGCACCTTTAGGCTCGCTGGTCGTTGCCAGCGAGATGATTGCCGCCGACCTCGGGGCCGAGACGCCGGAGGGCTTCCGCAGCGCTGCCGAGCTTGGCTTCGGCAGCGTGTCCGTGCCGGCTGACCGCGGCACGGTACAGGCAGTTTCGGCCGCGCTGGCAGCGGCCGGACTGACCGTAAGCACGGGGACCGTGCTTACGGTCTCGACGGCGACCGGCACCGCGGAGACGGCCGCCGCCCTCATCGCGCGGCATCCTGGTGCCGTCGCGGAAGCGATGGAAGGCCACGGAGTTGCCGTGGCCGCTGAGGCGCTGGGGCTCCCGGTACTGGAGCTCCGCGCCATTTCGAACCCGGTCGGTCCACGCGACCGGGCCGCCTGGAAGATCGGCGATGCAATGGAAGCATTAACGGCGGCAGCCGCTATACTATTGGAGGTGCTGTAATGACAACTGAGCTTAATATCGCTTTTTCCCCTTGCCCTAACGATACCTTTGTATTCCATGCCTGGGCACACGGGCTTGTCCCGAATGCACCACAACTTAATGTAACCTATGCCGACATTGATATTACCAACACGCTTGCTGCTAATGGAGAGGGACCTGAAGTCCTTAAAATCTCCTATGCCGCTCTACCTTGGGTTCTTGAGCGCTACAAATTGCTGCCATGCGGCGGCGCACTGGGTCGTGGCTGCGGGCCGTTGCTTCTTACAGCAAGTGGCCCAACCGCGATTAAACGTCCCGAGAAGCTAGCTGGACGCCGAATTGCCGTACCTAGCGAACGTTCTACCGCTTATCTGCTCTTCAGATTATGGGCAGCACAGCATATAACGGGAGGCATTGGCGAAATCGTCGTCATGCCTTTCGATGAGATCATGCCTGCCGTACGCGATGGACATATCGACGCTGGACTGGTAATTCACGAAGCCCGTTTTACTTACGCATCTTATGGTCTTAATATGCTGACTGACTTGGGCAGCTGGTGGGAAAGCGATACCGGACTGCCGATTCCACTCGGCGCGATCATTGCTCGCCGCGATCTGGATGCCGATGCCATCACTGGCTGGATTCGCAGCTCTCTACAATATGCGTGGGATCATCCTACCGATTCTAGAGACTATGTGCTTAGCCACGCTCAAGAGCTGGCTCCAGAAGTGGCTAAATCACACATTGATCTCTATGTGAACGACTTCTCGATGAATCTAGGCGATGACGGCTACGCTGCAATCACCTCCTTACTAAATCGTGCTGCAGCAGAAGGACTTGTACCTGCCATCGATCCTGCATTACTTCGGTAGCATTTGCTAGACGTTCTTAGCGCACTTTAAAACTAGACATAACCCACAATCCCCGGTACACCATAAGGTGTTCTCCGGGGATTTTTGTTTGAAATATAAGAAAGTATAAGTTTCACACCATACTTTATGTCTTATATTTCTCGCTTAAACACTTACCGTCCTTATAAGGACGCCGAAGGCATTTATGCTTGTTCTGAGTAACATTTCCCGCGATTGCTTCGATCCATTATTTGGCATGGCGAAGTGATGGCTATACAATAGACCTATAAATAGGTTCTATGAAGGAGGATCACATGATACCTGAAAACAATAGCAAACAAAACATCGATCGATTTCTCGGCTTTCAAGAGGACTATGACCGTTACCGTCCTGAAGCTCCTGGCATGATCATCAAGCTGCTGACCGACTACTTAGGCAGCACACCTTCAGTCGTCGCAGATATAGGCTGCGGCACGGGCTTGTCTACTTTTCTGTGGAAGGATGTCGCGGACAACGTAATTGGCATCGAACCGAATCCAGATATGCTGGGAAAAGCAATCGATAAATTAAGCCGGATAGAAGATCCTCAATCCATTACTTTTGTACAAGGTTATTCTAACCAGCTTCCACTTGCAGCGGACAGCGTAGACATAGTGACCTGCTCACAGTCATTCCACTGGATGGATCCTGAAAGCACACTTCGAGAAATCTCCCGGGTCTTGAGAACAGGTGGTGTCTTCGCTGCCTACGATTGCGACTGGCCTCTCCCCCTTCAACAGAAGGTAGAAGAGCGTTACAACCAACTGATCTCCAAATCCGAGGAACTGCTCGCCTCACTCTTACCTGATGCTGAGAGAGCACATAAATGGGACAAAGAAGGGCATTTGTCACGGATTCAGGCTAGTGGAGCTTTCTCTTTTGCAAGAGAGATCGTATTTCATAATCTTGAGTCCTGCGATGCACAGCGCTATGTTGGACTCGCTCTAAGCCAAGGGGGTATAAGAACCGTTCTGAAGCAAGACGCTACCCTACTCAATCAGGACATTGCAGATTTCAGCGCTGCAGTTGAAGACCATTTTCAAGGACGCACCTTAGAGGTACTGATCAGCTACCGAATGAGAATTGGCATCAAATAATTTCCGCCCTTAAGCGCAAAGAACGCCCCGATTTTCCTTATAGGAGGAAAGTCGGAGCGTTTTCTTATTTTATTTGACTTCTTCCATGAACAAATTTAGGTTCTCAACGATTTCCTTAGATCTGGAATGGTGTAAATAATGTCCGCCTTCGAATGTCATCACTTTTCCATGCACAGATTCCTTAACTTGCCCTTCATGCAGAGGAATCCAATCTTTCACGGTTGTATTATTCGCTTGTATAAAGAATATAATGGGAAGGTTCTTGTCGAATTTCAACCCTCTGGCTGCGACAAAGTTAGGATATATATGTTCCATTTCATTTAAGGTAGTGGAATTATTCATATTTTTGAGCGATATCAATTTCATTTGTTTTTTGGTCTCATCATCAAATGGCAGTCCATCATAAGGGTCACCGCTTAATTGTAATCCCAATCTAATGATACCTGAGTCTTTGAGCAGCTTTAATTTTTTTATCGGGAATTTAACATCCATACCGCCTTGCTCAGGAACACTACTATCAACCCCTACAAATGCACTCACTTCGTTTGGATATTTCTTCGCATATTCCAATCCGTAAATACCTCCAATGGAGTGACCCATTAGAATATATTGGTCAATGTTTAGATTCTGTACGGCTTCATGAACCTCACTTATGATATTCGCTGTAGTTCGTTCCTTATCGGTCTCATCACTTAATCCATACCCAAACGGCTCAACCGCGACCACTTTGTAAAATGGTGATAACTCATCAATCAACGGCTTAAAATCAAGTGCTGGCGCTCCAGTTCCAAAGCCCGGGATAAGTACAATAGTCTGCTTCCCTTGTCCTTGGATCAAAACATTCATACTTTTTCCGTCAACAGGAACTAACTGACCATATTGATGTATTTTTTTCTGATCAGATTTGTTGCTAATCACATTAACTGTATAAACAACAGCTAGAAAAAGCACGATCAAAATCACTATTGCTCCTAATATTTTAAGCAACAAGTTACGTACTTTATGCTTTTTCTTTTCATTCCCCGTTTTTATTACCTCTGTTTGTGTCACCCTCATCTTCTCCTGTCCTAATCTATTTATTATGTCGCCTTAACGTTTCGCTAATGAGATCTTAACCAACGATGATGTACTCCTCATGACCACAATATGAACTAAATATGAATAGGCAAAAAAAAATACTACGGCAGCGCAAGCAAGAAATCTTACCTGTGCTACCGTAGTATGAACAATGAGGCGCGCGTTCAACCCCTCGCAAAATATCCTTGAACGATAATTATTCTGTCGGCACTATAATTGGTAAGGTGACGATGAAGGTCGTTCCTTGGCTAGGTTCGCTTTCCACTCGGATATCCCCTTTATGAAGCGATACGATCTGTTTAACAATGGCTAGTCCCATCCCGCTACCGCCATACTTGCGACTGTGAGAACGATCAGCTTTAAAGAAGCGTTCAAATATACGTTCTTGGTCCTCGGGAGAAATACCAATGCCAGTGTCGGATATTCGGACGATTACATTGTCCAAATCATGTTTGATGCTGACGTTAATCACACTGTCATCCTTGGAGAACTTGATGCTATTTCCAAGGAGATTCGTCCACACCTGACTTAACAGATCATGGTCTGCCCATACGATTACTGATTTCAAATCAAGTTCAAAACTAATGTTGCGTGCCGACCATTGGGGCTGTATCGCCACGATTACACGTCTGATCTGTTCGTCAAGACTGAACGTGATAAGCCGCAGTTGTTGGGATTGCGATTCAAGCAAGCTCAGCTTTAACAAACTATCGCTCATCTTGGACATCCGCTCCGCTTCAGCAATAATAATGTCGAGATAACGATTCCGTTCATCCTCTGTGAGGGCTACTTTCTTGAGCGCAATAGCATAACCAGATATCGAGGTAAGCGGAGACTGAACCTCATGCGACACATTCGTTACGAACTCCCTACGCATTTGCTCAAGGTGCTGCAGATCGTGCATCATTTCCTCGAAGCTATTAGCCAAGGTACCTAGCTCACCCATCTGCTTAATATTCAATTCGACATTAAAATCCCCAGTTGCTATACGCCTAGTTGCCTTTGTAAGCCTTTTGATCGGTCTCACTAAGAACATAGAAGCGACCAGTATCAATACGCTTCCCGTTATTAACGAATACGCCAAAAAATTAAATAGCAGATTCCTCGTAGAAGACAAAGTAGGAGGCACAATCGGCTCCACAAACATCGCCTTCGTTCCCATTTCAGTTTTCAAAGGTAGTCCTAAGAGGTTGGAAGAACCTATACTCGGTTTAACTTGAACAGCTTCACCAGCCAATACTTTCTTCAGTTGCTCCCTAGTCACGGTAACAGGGCTCTCTCCATTAAGCACTCCGTAAGACTGGTACTGACCGTTCTCATCGTAAATTCGAATATGGTAGGAATCAAGCTGCTTCATTCCACTTATAAGAACATCCGCTTCACGTGATGGTAAGGTTTCGTATATCCGGGCGATGTCCTGACCAAAGCGAAGTAAGGGAATTCGCAGGTTTTCGTTTAATTTATCTTGAAATACCCAGGTTGTCACAAATAGAGAAATCAGTGTGCCTCCGATCACGGAGACTAGAAAGGTCAGAACAACACGTGTATATAACGATTTGATCATTCATATACCTCAAGCCGGTAGCCAAGTCCACGGACCGTCTCAATGCGAAAATCAGATGTAGACGCGAACCGTTCGCGCAGACGTTTGATATGCACATCTATCGTTCGATCGTCTCCAGCGTAATCAATCCCCCAAATCTGATCGATTAACTGCTCGCGCGTATAGACTTGTCCGGGTGTTCCAGCGAGCTTATACAGCAATTCGAACTCCTTGAGTGGCAACGTGAATGACTCTGTTCCTCTCATCACCTTATAGGTTTGCCGATCAAGGACGACGTTGCCGAACTGGATCGTCTGAGTGGAACCAATCTTGTATCGCTTCAATAAGGATCTAACACGAACCGTCAACTCCAGCGGATCGAATGGCTTCGTCAAATAATCGTCTGTCCCCAGTTCGAAGCCCTTCACCTTCTCCCAGGTTTCACCTCTCGCAGTTAGCATAAGTAAGGGAAGATCCGGATTGGCTTTTCGGAGCTCTTTACATAACGTCCACCCATCCATAATCGGCATCATGATATCGAGTACAACAAGATCAACCTGCTTTGAGGCGTAAACGGCTAACGCTTCTTTGCCGTCTGCAGCTTCGGCTGTATCAAATCCGTCGTTACGTAGAAATAAACAGACGAGTTCGCGAATGTTCGCGTCGTCGTCAGCAACTAGTATAGTAGGCATTCGTACCCTCTTTTCCTGTTATCCATCCTAGCCATTATACTACAATATACTTCCAGCCAAGAAGGAACGCCTTCGGCATCATTTAAAGGGTGATGATCGTTTCACGAAAGCGCAAAACTTATACTTTCTTATCTTTCAAAAAAGAGCGTCTAACACGGTAATCCGCATGTAGACGCTCTTGAAGTCGTTTGACTTTACCTCCAAACGACTTACTTTTTATTCATCTTAAACTTCAGGAAGAGCTCATTGTAATGAGCAAGCATCCGTTTGCCAAGATTATCATACACCTCAAGCCGATCCGTAATCTCAGCAGGCGGGTAGAAACGGGTATCCTCGGAAGTTTCCTTCGGAAGTAGCTCCAGCGCAGGGATGTTAGGTGTGGAATAACCTACGTATTCTGCATTCTTAGCCGCTACATCTGGGCGAAGCATGAAGTTAATGAACTTATGAGCTCCATCCACATTATCCGCAGTTCGTGGAATGACCATGTTATCAAACCACTTGTTCGAGCCTTCCTCAGGCACTACATAATCCAATTTATCATTCTCATCCATGATCTCAGAAGCATCACCGGACCACACAATCCCAACAGCAGCCTCTTCATTGGCAAGCAGCATCTTGATCTCATCTCCGACAATCGCCTTAACGTTAGGAGACAGCCTATTCAGCTTGGTCAGCGCTTCTTGCAGGTGAGCCTCATCCCGATCATTAACGGAATAGTGCAGGCTGTTCAAAGCCATACCCATCACTTCACGTGCTCCATCCACCAAGAAAATGTTGTTCTTCAGCCTGCTGTCCCAGAGGGAATCCCAGCTGGTGAAATCCATCCCTTTGGTCATCTCCGGATTGAAGATAATTCCGACGGTTCCCCAGAAGTAAGGCACGGAATACTTGTTGCCAGGATCGAAGGAAAGGTCCATAAACCGCGGATCAATATTCTTTAGATTCGGAACCTTGCTATGATCCAGCGGTATGAGCAAATTTTCTTCTTTCATCTTAGCAATGGCGTAATCCGAAGGAATTACGACATCAAAAGTAGTTCCACCCTGCTCCACTTTAGTTAGCATAGCTTCATTAGAGTCAAAAGTTTGGTAAATGACCGTTAATCCGGTCTCTTTTTCAAATTCCTTCAACAGATCAGGATCGACATAGTCGCCCCAGTTATAGATAGTCAGTGTATTCCCTCCGGAATAGCCCTCTCTCGAGTTCATCCAAGAGCCCAAGTACATTAGAGCGAATGCCGTGATCATGATCGCCAAAAAAGCATTTACCAGCTGTTTCATCTAGGCACCCCCGCTTCCGCCACTGGCTCCGCCACAGCTTCCGAGGTATTCTGACGGTTCTTCTTAAGGGTCAGGAAGTAATAACCGACAACGAGCAGTATCGTGAACAGGAAGATCAGTGTCGATAGCGCATTAATGGATAACGACACCCCTTGCCGAGCTCTGGAATAAATCTCAACCGATAGCGTCGAATAACCATTACCCGTTACGAAGAACGTAACTGCAAAGTCATCCAGTGAATACGTAAGTGCCATGAAGAATCCACTAAAGATCCCCGGTTTGATAATCGGCAGAATAACCTTAGTCAGAACATCCTTGCGGCTTGCGCCGAGGTCACGTGCGGCATCCGTCAGTGAAGGACTCATATCCTGTAAATGCGGCAGAATCATCAACACGGCAATCGGTACACTGAACGCGACATGCGAAAGCAGGACGGACACGAAGCCAAGCTTGATGCCTGCAATGGTGAACAGGATCAGGAACGATGCACCGATAATGACATCCGGACTAACGATCAACACGTTGTTCAGAGATAACAAGGTGTTTTTAGCACGGCGGTTCTGTACACTCTTAATGGCCAGTGCACCAATAATAGCGATAAGCGTGGCGATAGCCGAGGACAGAAGCGCGATTACAAGCGTGTTGATCATGATGATAATCAGACGGGTATCCTGAAGGACCTCACGGTAGTAATCCAGCGTAAAGCCCTCGAACTTGTGCATCGTCCCCCCGCTGTTGAACGAATAGTACATCAGATAGAAGATTGGCGCATACAGAACAGCGAACACTAGCACTAGGTACAGATTGGAGAACCCGTTTTTATTTCTCATTCCGCACCCCTTTCCGCGATCCGCCGGTAATAATCATGAACAGCGCCATAATAGCAATCAGAAACACTGCAACCGTGGAGCCCATGCCCCAGTCCTGTGTGACCAGAAAATGCTGCTCAATCGCAGTACCGAGTGTAATGACCCTGTTGCCTGCAATCAGACGAGTAATCATAAACAGGGACAGCGCTGGTATGAATACCGCCATACATCCGGAACGTACACCCGAAATGGTCAATGGAAAAATAACCCGCCGGAACGTCGTCCAGCCTGAAGCACCCAGATCACGTGCCGCATCCAGCAAGGATAAATTAAGATCCTCCAAAGCGCTGTAGATCGGCAAGATCATGAATGGGATGAAGATATACACAGATACAAATACAAAGCTGAAGCCCGTAAACAAAATTTGCTGTTCTCCGATTCCAAGCAGATCAAAGAAATTGTTGATTGGTCCGAACGTACCAAATATGCCGATAAAAGCGTAAGTTTTTAGCAGCAAATTAATCCATGTTGGTAAAATTATCAGCAATAACCATAGCTGCTTATGCTTCGTTCTCGTCAACAGATATGCCGCCGGATAGGCGACCAGCAAAGAGAATGCTGTAATCAAAAACGCATACCAGAATGAGGTCAGCGTCATTTTTAAGTACACAGGTGTAAAGAAGTTCACGTAGTTATCTAGCGTAAGATGCCCATCCAGATCAAATAGAGAATAATAGATGACAAGCAGCACTGGTGCGATTACAAACAAAGCGATCCACAGGTAATAAGGGATGAGATAATACGATCTGCCCTTATTCTTCATGACTCTCCACCTCGCCGTAAGCTTCCAGACGTTTGTCGAACTCTTCCTCCGTTTCACCAAAACGCATAACATGAATCGCTTCCGGATCAAAATAAAGGCCAATTTCACTACCTACCGTCGCCTTACGTGTAGAATGCACAAGCCATTCATGTCCGGATTCATCATAACAACTGATTTCATAGTGGACACCCCGGAACAACTGGGAATCCACTCGCACACGTAGCTTACCCTGTTCCAGCGTTGAAATTTCCAAATCCTCGGGGCGTATAACAATCTCCACAGATTCGTTTGGTTTAAGACCAGCATCAAAACATTCAAAGCGGCGCCCGTTAAACTCCACCAGATAGTCTTCAATCATAACACCCGGAACAATGTTGGACTCGCCAATAAAATCAGCCACGAAACGGTTAATTGGCTCATCATAGATATCGTTAGGTGTTCCGCTTTGTTCGATTTTTCCTTTGTTCATGACAAAAATCCAGTCGGACATCGCGAGTGCCTCTTCCTGGTCATGTGTAACAAAAATAAAGGTAATGCCAAGTCGTTGCTGCATTTCACGCAGTATGTACTGCATCTCTGTTCGCAGCTTCAGATCGAGCGCAGATAGCGGCTCGTCCAACAAAAGAACCTGCGGCTCATTCACAATCGCACGAGCAATGGCCACGCGCTGACGTTGACCACCAGACATTTCGTTAATGGCACGCTGATCGTAGCCCACAAGGTTAACGAAACTTAGCGCTTCCTGCACCTTCTTCGTGATGACGTCTTTCTTAAGCTTCTTAATGCGCAGTCCGAAAGCCACATTCTCGAATACGTTCAGGTGTGGAAACAATGCGTAATCCTGAAATACCGTATTGACCTGCCGCTCATTGGCTGGAATGTGGTTGATCACTTTACCGTTTAAATAGATAGAACCGCTTGTTGGCTCTGCGAACCCAGCGATCAATCGTAGAATAGTCGTTTTACCACAGCCTGATGGACCAAGTAGTGTATAGAACTTGCCGCGCTCTATCTCAAAGCTGACTCCTTTTAACACCGGATCTTCGTCGTCATATTGCTTGGTAACCTCTTCAAATGAAATAATGGTGCCTTCCTGAATAGCTATAGCTAACAACCTCCCTGCCTAAAGTATCACAATACTATTTTACCCGCATCTCGCGGAGAACAATCGAATGGGCATGCTCAGCGCTAATAAGCGACAATTCCTCCTCTCATTCGACACTCCAATAGATATAGCATATTAGATTGTACCATTATATGCGATAGCTTACATGGATAAGGAATGCGTAAACTTAACAACTTTGTAAAATATCCAGTCCTCCAGGCCTTTTTTAAGGTGTTATAATGAAAACGAACTGAAAGACCAGACAGTTTTTTCATTTTTTTCCGAAAGAAGATGAATGATAATGAACGAGGGGTTACAAGACCGCCTTGAAAAATATGGTTTCTCACTTTACATGATACGAATTACGCTGGCCGCTTCACTTTCATGGGTCGCCGTACACAGCATATATGGTAGCCAATATTTATACTTTGCACCCCTTGCGGCTATCCTCATCACCCAAGCCAGTGTTAAAGCATCGCTAGAAAAAGGAATCTACCGCCTGATCGGCATTATTCTTGGCGGGATCGTTAGCCTAATTGTTGGCCAGTTTTTTGATGTAGGCGGGCTTTCTATCCTGCTCATTCTACTCATCGGGATTGGCATCGCTACGGCCTGTAAGATGAACATTCAAGCTGTCTCACAGGTGGGTGTTACTTCCGTTCTAGCTCTTACCTTTTACCAGAATGACTACGTGCTTTGGAGAATAGGGGAAACATTTATTGGTGTGCTGATTGCCCTTGTCATCAATATGATTATCGTGCCGCCGAACAGGTTCGTCAAGGTAAAAGCATTGGCATTCGAAGGAAGTCTTCTACTTGCGGATGCATTAAAAGATCTCGTAGGCGTAAGACGTGATTCTCCGAAAGATAATTTGCTGGAGGAAGCAGGTAAACTCCTGTCGAATAGCAGCCGGGAACAGAAAGAAATGTTCTATACCCTCACACATTATCAGTGCCGGGGTGAACTGAAGGGACTCATACAGGCTACCTCACATCTAAAAAGCATTCATTCCTACGTCAAAGAAATCGCCGACGATATTCGTCTTCTGCCAGCGCATCACGCCTCTTCGGACTGGATGAAGGATGTGCTGGAATCAACCGCAGATTGCATTGCTCTTTATGGAACCAGAACGTTATCAGACGCGGAATGCCAACGTTCTCTTGCCGATTGTATAGAGCGTGCTCGAGACCTGCAACTGGCAAGTTTCTCTGAACTACAAGGGAATTGTTCGCTATCAAGCATTCGTGATCTTGGTGCGGTCTTCAGTCACTTAAACCGGGTGTTGGAGGAAGTAGAGCGGGCTAAATCTGCTACTTATGTTGTAGCCACTCGGCCCTCAACAGCTGAAGTCGCACGCGCTTTACGTTTTATTAAAAAGGGACTCTCCCAGAAGCTATAAGCTTCGGGAGTGTCCCTTTTGTTCAAATATAAGGATGCCGAAGGCGTTTATGCTTGCCTATTCATCAATATGCCCTCATACGTCCCTGATTACTACAATCACCACATAAATTAACTAAACCGACTGCTTTGCGGCACGCCCGATCCTCACGTTCACCAGAACGATGCTGCTAACAATAAGCAGTAGACCAATCACAAGATTCAAAGTAATCTGCTCATTTAAAAAGACTACACTAGTACCTATCGAGATCAGTGGAATCAAAAAAGTGAATGATCCGACCTTCCCTGCCTCTCCCTCGTTAATCAGCTTGAAATAGATCAGCCAGCCTAAAGCGATCACAAAGACTGCAATAAACAGCGTATCGGCTATAAACGTTCCACTCCAGGTGATATCCGACCACTTCTCTGTAGCAGATCCCGAAAGTAGCAAAATGATACCACCGATCGTTATTTGCATAGCGGTCATCCATAGCATATCCACGCGCACAGCATTTCTTTTCATATATACCGTTCCTAATGCCCAGCTCAAAGCACTGGCTAAAGCAAGCACAATTCCCCATATAGAGATGCTTCCGTTAAGTCCTCCAATACTGAGGGAGCCAACTCCGATGAACCCTAGCAACAGACCTGCCATTTTGAGCCCGTACATACTCTCTCCTAACCACAGCCATGAAAAAATGCCCAGCAATACCGGCTGCAGAAATACAATGGACGAGAATAATCCTGCGGGTACATACTGCAAGCCAATTGTCTGAAATCCATAATAAAACACGATACTTAATATAGCCGAGGTCAGATAGATCGGCCATAGCTGCTTGAAGCGAAGCTCCTTCATCTTAGGAAGTGCAATTAGAATCAGAATGAATCCGCCGATGACGGTTCGGATACCTGCAAATAATAAGGGTGGAGCGTAGTCTAAGGCGATTTTCGATATAGGCCAATTTATGCCCCATACAATCACCAAAAATATAAGAAGGATGATGCTTTTCTTCTGCTGATTCATGTATTCACTCCTTGGTGTAGATTCATCACAAATGATACAATAATTAAGAATATAAATGAAATGAATAATACTCATAAGGGGCATATCATATTTGTTATGAACAATACTCAGATTCGTTTGTTCGTCAAAATCGCGGAGAGCGGTAGTTTTACCAAGGCTGGTGTAGAACTGAATATGACTCAACCTGCTGTCAGTCGAGCAATTTCCTCTCTAGAAGCCGAACTGGATGTAAAGCTATTACTTCGAGATCGACGGAACGGTCTAATGCTTACTGACATCGGCAAGCGTATCCTTGTTATTTTTCGTGAAATTCTAATGGGCTTTGATAAGGTCAATCAGGAGATTTCCGCCGAGAGGGGACTTGAGAAGGGAAGCATTCGAATTGGGGCTTTTCCTGTGGCTTCTGCCTATTTTTTACCGAAGATTATTAGCTCTATCACTGAAAGATATCCGAATATCACGATTAGCCTGCAGGAGGGCTCTATCGCCGAAGTCAGAGAATGGCTGGAATCCAAAGAAATTGATGTTGGCTTATTACTCGCTCCTTGCGAGGCGTTCGAAACCATCCCACTATATAGAGAAAAGCTGTACGCCGTAATTAGAGATGACCATTCTTTGCGTAAACGGTCTGTCATAGGTGTGAGAGAGTTAGCGGGTGAGCCTATGCTGATCTGTAAAGCAGGTTATGAACCACCGGTGGTAGATTTATTCCGCAGAAGCAGCAGCTATCTGAATGTGAAATATGTGGTTAATAACTATGCAACAGCTCTTAATATGGTTCAAGAGGGGCTGGCTGTGGGTGTGATGTCTGAGTTATCTTTGTTATCTTTACCTCCAAATGTAGTAACCCGTGAACTGCAGCCTGACGCCTACAGAGATATACATATCGCAGTCAGCTCGCTTACCGACACTTCCATTGCTGTAAAGATGTTCATCGACACAGCTCTGGATCTTTTTACTAAGCCTAAAAAAATGGATGATGAGGAGTGCTGAGAATGAACTTTAAAAGACTTGGAAATAGCGGATTGCAAGTATCCGCATTGGGACTGGGAACGAACGCTTTTGGCAAAAGAGCAGATCAACAAACCTCCATTCAGATTATACATGCTGCGCTGGATCACGGAATTAACTTTATAGATACGGCTAATATTTACGCTGGCTCCGAATCCGAACGTATTATCGGCCTTGCCTTGGAGGGTAGAAGACATGAGACTGTTCTCGCCACTAAAGCAGGCTTAGTTAAGCATGACGGACCTAACGGAAGCGGCTCCTCGAGGCACCATTTGATGCAGGAATTAGAAGATAGTCTTCGCCGCCTTAAAACGGACTATGTCGATCTATACCAGATTCACACCTTTGATCCCTATACACCACTTGAAGAGACGTTACGGACCTTGGACGATATGGTATCTTCGGGAAAAGTGCGCTACATCGGGGCTTCCAACTATACAGCATGGCAATTAATGAAGGCGATTGGGATTAGTGAGGCACGGAGCTTCGCCAAATATATTTCAATTCAGTGTAGCTATTCCTTAGCAGATCGGACCCCGGAGAATGAGCTTCTCTCCCTTTGTCTTGATCAAGGTGTAGGGATTATTCCTTATTTTCCACTAGCGGGCGGAATTCTCACAGGCAAATATAATTCAAGCGGTTCCGCCCCTTCAGGTTCCAGAGCAGATACCGATCCTAATTTCAAAAGATTCCTTAATCATGAACGGATCGAACTTGGGATCAAGGTGGGGAAGATAGCTGAAGAACTGGGAACCTCTTCTACCGCACTTTCCTTAGCTTGGCTCATGAATCGTCCTGCCGTCTCGACAGTTATTGTTGGGGCTACACGCGTGGAGCAGCTGGAACAGAATTTGCATAGTACCTCCATTCAGCTTAACGAAGAAACAGTGAGCAAGCTGGATGAGGCAAGTGATGCCTTCCGCTTTGGCGAGCCTTTCGCCTTTTATCGGCTCCCATAGTCTGAACTACTATAATGAAGGAGGGGAGTATTATGACAACACATACAACGGCTAGTATTCAAGCGATGCTTGAAGAGCATAAGGACTTTTTTAATCGTGGCGCAACTAAAGAGGTTGCCTTTCGGCTTAGTCAGCTACAGAAACTTAAAGACAGTATTAAACGATACGAGAGTCGTATTATCACTGCCTTACAACAGGATTTAGGAAAAAGTGAGTTCGAGGCTTATGCCACAGAAATCGGCTTCACCTTGGACAGCCTAGGTTACATGATGAAACATCTCAGACGTTGGGCGAAGCCCGTAAAGGTTAGATCACCACTGCACTTATTTCCTGCGAAGAGTTATATCTTAAGTGAACCTTACGGTACCGCGCTCATTATAGGTCCTTTTAATTATCCATTTCAGTTGCTGATCGAACCGCTTATAGGCGCCATTGCCGCTGGAAACTGCGCTGTCCTCAAGCCATCGGAGAGCACACCAGCCATTACGGCTGTTATAGAGCAGCTCATTCAGGAGACCTTCGAACCCCAGTATATTCGCGTAGTTCAGGGGGAGAAAGAGACCACCAATCTGCTGATCCATGCCAAGTTTGATTATATTTTCTTCACGGGCAGTGTTCCGGTCGGCAAAATCGTGATGGAAGCCGCTGCGAAGAATCTAGTGCCTGTAACCTTGGAGCTTGGCGGGAAAAGTCCGGTCATTGTCGACACATCAGCCAATCTTGATGTTGCAGCGAAGCGAATCGTATGGGGAAAATTATTAAATGCCGGTCAAACCTGTATCGCCCCCGATTATTTGCTCGTTCATAAGGACATTGCTAATGAATTGATCACCAAAATCAAACATCAGATTACTGAATTCTACGGTCAAAATGCGCAGCCGAATACAGATTATGGCCGGATCGTAAATGAGCGCCAGCTGCAAAGACTCGCCAGTCTCATTGAACGGGATCGGGAAAAGGTGGTTATGGGCGGAACCGTCATTTCAGAAGAACGTTATATTGAACCTACACTAATCTATCCTGCGGCTTGGACTGACGCTTCTATGGAAGATGAGATCTTCGGTCCGATCCTACCCATATTGGAATATCATCAATTGGATGAAGCTATCCGGAGTATTAACGAGCACCCAAAACCACTTGCACTTTATCTATTCACAGAGGATAAAAATGTTGAACAAGAGGTGCTTTCCCGAGTCTCTTTCGGAGGAGGCTGCATCAATGATACGATCTCGCATGTGGCGAATGCTAGCTTGCCATTTGGTGGGGTAGGCAACTCTGGAATCGGCGGTTATCACGGGAAGCACAGCTTTGAAGTCTTTTCCCACCGCAAAAGCATCGTTAAGAGAGGCACACGAATCGACCTTGGGATTGTGTACCCACCCTATGGGAATAAGATCAAGCTAGTGCGTAAAGTATTGAAGTAGACAAAACAACAAGCCTCCCATGACCGGGAGGCTTGTTGCTTATTAAGCTTATCGGGAGAAATACTTTTCACTACTCAAACAGCTGTACCAATTTCTCTACATGCAACTCCGCGGTAGAAGGGAACCATAGCTCAGCACTCTCTTTCAAGGATGGACTTCCGGCTCCAACGGACCTCATACCAGCGGCTTTGATGGCAGCTATCCCCTCCGCTGTATCCTCGATAGCTACGCAGCAGTCAGGTGATATGCCCAGCATCTCGGTAACCTGTAAATAAATTTCCGGATCTGGCTTGCCCATACGGATGTTTTTAGGGTCAGCAATCGCCTGAAACAAGCGCCCGATCTTCAATCGTTCAAGAATCAGCATCGCATTCTCATTAACGGAAGCCAGCCCGACAGGGATTCGCCTTTTCTTCAAATCGGTCAGAAGACTATGGATACCCGGGTGCAAATCATCCGGTGTCATTTGTTGAATCAGCTGTTTATACTTTTCGTTCTTTTTGTTGCAGAGCATTCCTTTTACCGGTTGGGGTAAATTCAGACCGCTTCCCTCCAGTAGAATCTCTAAACATTCCATTCGACTATGGCCCTTCAGACGTACATGCTTCTCTCTATCAAAAGAAATCGCCAGCTCATCGGCTAAGGCTTTCCAGGCCAGATAATGATACTCACTAGAATCGGTAATAATCCCGTCCAGCTCGAAAATAACAGCTTCAAGCTGCTTCACATTTGAAAGGGTCACCGGCTTCTTTACAGTTAACTGCACAAGGCTCCCTTTATGTAGAATTTCAATCTCTTCACCTGTCAGTAGTGTATAAATCACTACCTTACTATCAACATAAATATCCAATAAGTGCCCACCACTTGTTATTTTAAACCGATAGCTGTCCCATTGTGCTGGCAAGGCAGGATTAAAGGACAGCATACCGCCACATAAGCGCATCCCACCAAACCCATTCACAATCGACAGCCAAGATCCTGCCATAGCAGCAGTATGCAGCCCGTCCTTCACATTGCGGTTAATATCATCTAAATCCATCCGTACCGTGCGGTCAAAATAGGCGTACGCCCCCGTTAAATCACCAATCTCAGCAGAAATAATACTGTGAATGCACGGTGACAAAGAAGAATCATGTGTCGTTAGCGGCTCATAGTAATTGTAATTGCGGATCTTGTCCGCCAAGCTGAACTGATCACCTAACAGAAACATGGCCATCACCAGATCTGCCTGTTTGAGCACCTGATGGCGGTAAATCACCAACGGATGGTAATGAAGCAGAAGTGGATATTTATCCGGTGGCGTATGTTCAAAGTCCCACTTCTTCTTAGTCAGAAACGTATCATCCTGAGCATAGATGCCAAGCTCCTCATCAAAAGGGACATACATTTTTTCTGCGGCGACCAGCCAATCACCAGGCTCTTCCTCAGTCAGACCAATCTTGCCCTTCAGACGTTCAAAATGCTCCGGATACTGCTTTCCTAACAGTCTGGCTATCTCATATGCATAATAGAGTTGATCCCGCACCATAAGATTAGTGTATGCATTATTGTTAACGATAGCTGTATACTCATCGGGACCCGTTACTGCGTCAATACAGAACGCACCCTCCCTAGCCGGATTAAAATGACCCAGATCCACCCAAAAGCGGGAGGTCTCGAATATCATTTCCGCCCCCTCCAGGACCAGAAACTCATAATCGCCAGTTGCCCGTACATACTGTTTAATGGCATAGGCAATGTCCGCGTTAATATGCATTTGTGCCGTTCCTGCCGGAAAATAGGAAGAGTTCTCAGCCCCATCTATGGTGCGCCAAGGATACAGTGCTCCCTTCTGAGACATGACTGCTGCCCGTTCCCGTGCCTTATCTAACGTAGCATAACGAAACTCGAGTAGCTTCCGGCTAATCTCCGGCTGTGTAAATGTAAAGAAGGGTATCATATACATCTCGGTATCCCAGAAATAGTGACCTTCGTACCCTTCACCTGTCAGGCCCTTGGCCCCGATGTTCGTAACCCCGTCACGTCCTACGGATTGCAGCAATTGAAAAGCATTAAACCGGATACCCTGTTGAAGCGCAAGATCGCCCTGAATCTCCACATCGGTATGTGCCCAGAATTGATCCAGAAAAGCCCGTTGTTCATGAACTAGCGCTTCAAACCCACAGTTCTCCGCCAAGTGTTGCACTTCTAAGCACCTGCCTAACAGCTCGTCTTCTGCATAATCCTTAGAAGTGTGATACGAAATGTACTTGGTCAGGGAGATCCTTTCCCCCATTATCACTGGAACAACCCATTGCATGGACAATCGCTGATCTTCTAGCTGCACGAGCCTTTCATATCCAGCGCTACATTTCAGACTGTGGCTTATCCCTGTTAAAAGAGAAAACCCGGTATGCCGCGTCCTCTGCTTCATCCACAAAAAGGACTGCTCGAGCTCATGCCCGGTTTCGACTAGCAGCAAATTGGGTTCCTTACTCCCTGATCCCAGCCGGGGGTCATCCGTGACCTCCGGCCTTTGGATCTCACCATCGATCGATGAAGTAAACGTTAGGGTTCCCTCAAAATTCAATGCCTTGACCTCATAATCTATGGCCGCTAAATGTTTATGCTGCATGGCCACCATCCGACGAATGTTCAGCTGTACCCTGTGTCCGGCAGGAGATTCCCATTCTACCTGCCGATGCAAGATCCCATTTCGCATATCCAGCTTCCGTTCATAACGGTGCACTTGCCCACTGTTCAACTGAAAGGTATGACCTTCAATGCTGAGTTCAATAATCTTGGCTTCCGTCACGTTCAGCATAGCTTGGTTGCGGGAAGGATACCCATAAGCTCCCTCTGGATACACAATAGGCTCGGAATCAAAAAATCCATTCAAGTAGTTCCCTATTACAGATGAGCCCGAGTGGCCATGGTAACCTTCCTCGAAATTACCGCGCATGCCAATGTATCCATTACCCAGAGCAAATACACTTTCGCTTCTTTGATTGTTCTCTTCATCATAAGTCTCCTCATCAAGACTCCACTCCCGGTAAGGATACACCGCAGCCGGATGTACGTATGGTTTCATCTTCATCTCTCTATGCTCCTCCTGACACAGTTTTGTTCAATTAGCTATACTTTATCCTTATAATTCCTGCAATGTTCAAGTCAACCTTTTATTGATCCACCCATAAGCCCTCTGACGAAATACTTTTGCAGCAGGAAAAAAATCGCGAGCGGCATCAGCATGGAGATAAATGCAGCCGAGGTGAGTAAATGCCAGTCGTTGCCTCGTGAGCCTACTAAGTCGGCGATCTTCATCGACATGACCTGCACTGACGGTTGATTGCCGATAAAAATCAGCGAGACTAAATAGTCATTCCACACCCATAGGAATTGAAAGATTCCGATAGAAGCCAGTGCAGGCACAGATAACGGTAGAATCAGCCTACTGAAAATAGTGAAATGGCTCGCCCCATCCATAAAAGCTGACTCAAACAAATCCTTAGGAAGCTGACTGATAAAGTTATACATAAAGTAGGTAACCAGCGGTAATCCAAAGGCCGTATGCGCCAGCCAAATGCCCAAGTAACTTCCGTTCAGTCCAAGAGCCGTATAATCTTTAAGCACTGGAATAAGTGCCACTTGTATTGGAATAACGAGCATAGCGATAATGATGACAAAAAGTGTGCGGCGTCCAGGAAAACGTAGCCAAGCAAAAGCATAGGCGGCAAAAGAAGCGATCAACACCGGAATGACCGTCGCCGGAACAGCAATCGTCAGTGTATTCCAGAAGGCTTGCGACAATCCGGTACCCTTTTGCACCGTTTCACTGCCATCGGCTTGCTTGAGCTTGTATTCCTTGCCCGAGAGCACGTTATTGTAGTTATCCAATGTGAGATCCGGTGTCATTTTCCAGCCTTGTTCCTGTTGATTTATGGTACGCGCTCTGCGGTTCTCCCACATCAAACGACTGCCATCGGCCTTAACGCCTGCCTTCAGCTGCTCATCGGTATAGGTTTTACCGTTTACCTCGATCGGCTCCCGCAGATCCACATCCTTCGATAGCTGAAGGGTCTCTCCAGCCTTCCACTCCTGATGGGGGAAAGCTTTCCACCATCCAGTCTGCAGAATATCGGCAGCCGGACGGAAGGAGGAAATGAACAGCCCAAGGGTCGGAAGCAACCAAATGAAACAAATCACACCCAGCACGATATTAACAATCGTCTTGCTGCCTTTTCTCTTCTTTTTCCCGGCCATTAGAATCCCCCTTGCTTACGGAACTGACGTAGATTGATTATGATCACAGGCAACACCGCGATCAGCAGAACAATAGCCAGCGTGGAGCCGTAACCGAAATTCCGGTACATAAAGAATTGGCGGTAAAACTGTGTAGCCACTACCTCTGTATCGTATTGACCTCCTGTCATCACCATGACGACGTCAAATATTTTCAATGTAAAGACGATAATGGTCGTTGTCACAGTCAGAATGGTTGCTGAAATGTAGGGGATCATGATTCCAAAGAAGATCTTCACCTCATTAGCACCATCCACTCGCGCAGCTTCCAATATGTCATCAGGAACTCCCTTAATAGCTGCCGAGAATATCACCATCGCAAATCCGGTCTGCATCCAGATCAGAATGATGATGAGGAAAAAGTTATTCCACGGCTGAAGCATACTCGTCCATGCCTGTGGTTCTCCCCCAAAATAAGTAACGATGGCGTTCAAAAGTCCAATTTGTTCATCGCCGGGTTGATAGTAATATACAAACTTCCAAATAACGCCTGCGGCTACAAAAGAAATAGCCATCGGCATAAAAATGATCGATTTAGCTAGCTTCTCATAGCTGCTTCTGTCGGCAAGAATTGCAATCAAGAGCCCAAAAGCTACACATGCCAGTGTACCAACGAATACCCAAAGTAAGTTGTTACGCAGTGCCGTCGCCATTAGATGGTCGCTAAAGATCGCTGCATAGTTGCTGAGACCCACAAATTTCTCTGAAGAAGCATTGAAAAAGCTTAAATACAGCGTCCGCAGCGCAGGCAGCACCAATAGCCACCCCAATATAATCACTGCCGGACCAATAAAAATATAAGGCAATACCTTTCGGCGTACGTAATCAGGATATTGCTCGACTGCCCAGGTAAGTGTGTAATAGATCAGATAAACACCCAGAACCCCCCATAGAACAGCCAGAACCGCCGTTAGTAGCGGGTTTAGCGTGGAATCCCGAAAGAATAAAAAGATCGAGCCATTAACAACAACATTGGCTATTAATACTAAAAGAGACAGCAATACCGCCCTAAGGCTTACCGTCTGCTTGGCTTTCAATTGTGGCTTCATTTGTGGTTGTGGTTGTGGTTGTAGTTGTGATTGTCCACCCATATTAGCTCCAGCTCCTCCTATACTCGCGCTTTGGAAAACAAAAAGAGGGGCAGAGAACCTTCAAATCTCGCTGCCCCTCTTTTAACTGTGTGCTTTCAATATTAGGTTAATTGTTCCAGCCAGACTGGATTTGTTCCAACGCCTGATCCAGCGTCGCAGTACCACTTACGTAGTCGGTCATGCCCTTCCAGAAGGTACCTGCGCCCACTTTGCCCGGCATCAGGTCAGAGCCATCAAAGCGCAGCGTGGAGGCATCCTGAACCAGCTTCGCCATCCGGCGATCGGATTCTGAGGTATACCAGTCCAGGGAAGCATCATTCATTGGAGCAATTACGCCGCCCGATTGCACCCAGCTCTTAATGGATTCTCCTGTAGTAAAGAATTCCATAACTGCACGAACTTCAGGACGATCGTTGAACATCGCGTAAATATCGCCAGCAACTAGTACTGGTTTACCATATTGAGGGTCAATAGGCGGCAGGTAGAACCAATCATAATCTACATCAACCTTTGCGGTTTCAGGGAAGAAGCTTGTAATAAAGTTGCCGAGCATATTAAACCATGCTTTAGGAGGATTATTGAACATTGGTGCTGGGGCATCCCCGAACGATGTCGTCACGATGGATTTTGCACCACCATAGACATAATCCTTGTTGAGCCAAATTTTGGACATGGTTTCAACTGCATTCTTCACTTCTGGAGAGGTAAATGGCAGCTCACCTTTTACCCATTTATCGTAGTTCTCAGGTGTAGTTGTGCGCAGCATTATATTTTCTACCCAGTCTGTTGCCGGCCAGCCTGTTGCAGCACCACTCTCGATTCCAATAGCCCAAGCAGGATCACCGTCTTTCGCAATTTGTTCCGTCAGAGCCATCATCTCATCCCATGTCTCAGGAACCTTGTAGCCTGCTTCATCAAATTGCTTTTTTGGATACCAGACCAAGCTCTTTACGTTACTGCGGTTCCAGATCCCCGCCATGATCTTGCCGTCTTTCCCGTCCATATTAGACATATCAAGCCAGCTCTTGTTGTAATTAGCCGTCAATTTGGCTTGATCCAGCACGTTAGTTAAATCGATAACCTTGCCAGTCTTAGCAATCGAGGCTAGCAGTCCCGGCTGCGGGAAATCAGCGATATCCGGAGCATTTCCACCGTCTACTCGAATGTTTATCGTAGCTTCGAACTCTTTTGAGCCCTCGTATTGAATATCAATTCCTGTCTTCTCTTCAAACTCTTTAATACTATTCTCAAATTTCACTTGGTCAGCATCTACGAAGGGGCCGAACATCGTTACTTTAGTTCCTTTATAGTCGCCCTTCATGGCTAGCTCTAGCGGAGATCCCGATGGCTCGGTGCTAGGAGCAGTTGTAGCTTTCTCAGTGTTATCTGCTGTTGGGCTGGTAGTCGCCGCAGGTGGATCTGTAGGCGCTGCATTGTTGTTATTGCCTCCGCCGCATGCGCTCAGCATCATAGTGAAGGATAAACACAGTACTAAAGCCAATGACTTTTTACGTCCTGAGGTTTTCTTCATCTTTTGTACATCCCCTTTAATGGTTTTAGAGATTGCTTCTGACTCAATCATCCGGTACCCTGGCATGTATAAGCAGCTTGTAGCAGATCACCTCCTTGCAAAGCTTTTCAGAATCTAAGGATCTATACTAAAAAAGAATCCAATCACAAATTCCAATTAATTGTAGCGCTTACATTTGTTATAGTATCACATAAAGTAAGCGTTTCCAATCTGTATTTGAAGTGTTTTGGTAAAATTTTTTTTATTGTCTAAGCAAATATTCAAATGTTGCTTAAGACGAGCGCTGAATTCTGAAAAGCTTTTCAAAGGGTGGTACAGAAGTGAACTACCCCTATTTTTCTCGTGTAGATTCCCGCACAATCAGCTTATGCTCCATCTTCTCATTCAATACCTGCACTTCACCTGTTGTAAGCAATTCATGCAGCTTCTCGGCCGCACGATACCCTAACTCGTAAATTGGCTGTGCAATCGTAGTTAGCTTCGGGATGAACATACCCGACATCCTTAGATTATCAAACCCAATCACGGATACCTGACCCGGAACAAGAATATTACGATCCTTTAGATAAGAAATCGTCCCCATCGCGAATTCATCAGCCACACAGAAAACAGCAGTTAGTTCAGGGTAATCTGTAAATAGTTCATGCGCAGCTTGATAAGCATGTTCAAACCGGTGACTGGCATATTTACTCTTCACAATATTCTGCTGTAACCCTGACTCTGTTAGTGCTCTTACAAACCCTTCATAGCGTGGTGGTCCTGATACCGAATTATCATGGTTAAAACCAATCATACCAATATCTTTATGACCTAAATCAATCAGGAACTTCACCGCATCATAGGCAGCCGCTTCATCATCCACCTCCACACTTGGAATGTCGAACTCATCGGAATGCGAGGACACTAACACAAATGGAATTCTACAACCGACCAATTTGTCATGATACTCAGGGTAAAGAAAATCACTGGCGAATACAATTCCATCCACCTGCTTCTCATGGAAGTTATCAATATAGGACAGTAGTCGTTCTTTGTCGCGGTCCGTATTGCAGATCATTAGACTATACCCAAGCTTGATACAAGCATCCTGCATCCCCCGAATCACCCCTGCGAAATACAGGTTCTCAATATCCGGAATAAGCAGGCCCAGTGTAAAGGACTTCTTGTAAATCAAACCACGTGCAAATGAATTAGGTTGATACCGCAATCGTTCTACAGCCTCCATCACTCGATTCCGTTTGCTCTCCACTACCGAATTCGGTGCATTCATAACACGTGACACTGTGCTAATCGACACCTCGGCCATTCTGGCAACATCTCTTATGGTTGGCTTCATAATGATAACTTCCTTTTTTAGGGAACTTTTCGATGTGATTATAGCAAGCCCGATTGGAAATAACAATAGAATTTTTGAAGCGCTTACATCATTTTATAAAATTCATCTTTCCTCCTCTTTCTTCACTCGGAAGATAAACAACTTACTTAAAGTGTGTATATAGTTTTATTACATGGTATACTATCCGAGTAGCGATATTCGTAGCTACAAATACTGCTCTATGAGCATAGAGCATTTATTATAGGAGGGATAACATTGAAACAACCTCGTGACATTCGATTCTCCGTACTGGACCTAGCTTCTATTGTGGAAGGAGGGACCGCGGCAGACTCTTTTCATAACTCTCTAGATTTAGCTCGGAACGCTGAGAAGTGGGGCTATCATCGGTATTGGTTCGCTGAACATCATAATATGATCGGAGTTGCCAGCTCTGCTACCTCACTCTTGATCGGACATATTGCTGGTGGCACCCAAAGTATACGTGTTGGCTCTGGTGGCATTATGCTATCCAACCACGCACCACTTGTTATTGCCGAACAGTTCGGGACTCTCGAATCTCTATATCCGGGACGGATCGATCTTGGACTGGGCAGAGCACCCGGATCTGATCAACCAGCTTCCCGTGCGCTGCGTCGCGGGCTCGGAAGCGATGGCAGTGAATTCCCTGAGCAGCTAAGTGAGCTAAGAGCTTACTTCGACCCTGCAGGAGCAGGATCGCGCCCAGCTGGAGTACGCGCGGTTCCTGGGGAAGGCTTAAATGTTCCCATCTGGCTCTTAGGCTCCAGCGGCTTTAGTGCTGAGCTAGCAGCCAAGCTAGGGTTGCCTTTTGCCTTTGCCAGCCATTTTGCACCTGAGTATTTACTTCAGGCGCTGCACATATACCACAGTAATTTCCGTCCATCAGAAGTACTAGACAAACCTTATGTTATGGTCGGACTAGGGGTTACAGCAGCCGATACTGTAGATGAGGCAAGAAAGCTAGCTACCTCGCAGCAGCAGCAGTTCCTCAATATCATCCGCGGGCGTACAGGCAAGTTACAACCACCCGTTGAGAGTATGGATGGGCTATGGACGGTACAAGAAAAAGCAATCATGCTCGATAAGCAGCGTTATTCTTTCTCTGGCGATAAAGCAGCGATTAAAGAACGACTTCAAGACATTCTGAAAGAGACACAAGCAGATGAATTGATTATCTCCGCAGGGATTTATGATCATGAAGCTCGTCTTCGTTCCTATGAAATTGTAGCTGAGGCTATGAAAGAACTGTAAGATTGCAGTCTTAACAAGGCAGGACGTTATCTGAGTATCGGGAATTCTCCCGTTTCAGATATGCGTCTTGCCTTTTTTGTTTTGTTTTCGAAACCGTTCTTAATAAAACACTACTAAGATAGTAAAAAACATAAAAATAAAGAGATATAGAGAGAAATCAACAGATAAACAGACCATATACTTATTATTTAATCAAATATGATCTAATTAGTTGTAATACATCATTTTTCTTTGGATATCATTTTGATTATACTTTATATATTCGCTATAACGAACGATTTGTATTTTGGCTATGCCCTCTTTCTCCGTTCATTCAGAAAGATTCCGCCCACAAATGAAAGAGTGGTACTTCACAATACCACTTATTTCGACAATGTAGAATGGAATAATCGTTTAAAACGGAGGATTTTGCCGGAAGCCCGCAGATTTTGTTTTTCAACAGCTACAATGGGCTCAGGAGAAAGGAGCAAAGAAAGTGAAGAAGAAATACCATTCGGTCTTCATAGCTGCTTACGTTCTGATTATTCTGGCAGGAGTAATATGGCACGCTGGAGGGGTAAGCGCTCAGGATACCATTAAGCTTACTGTGAATTCTCATACCACGAGCACAGCCACCATGAACAATATGAAGCCCGGTGACGAAATGAGCTCAGAGTACACGATTATTAATGATGGCACAGAAGGCTTTGATTACTTCGTGGACTTTAAATTCATCTCTGGAGACGTAGAGTTGTACAATATTCTCCAAATGACACTCGAAAAAGAGGGAGTAATCATCTATTCGGGAGTGATGAGTGAGGCTGCTGGCAGAGTAACCATCGGTTCACTTGCTGGAGGAGAGAAGAGTGTAATTCAAATGGATGTAACCTTCCCATGGGAAGCCGGCAACGAATATCAAGGGAAGGCCACGACCGTAGCTTTTGAATTCTCCGCTTCCGGAGAACCAGGTCCAACCACCGAGCCTACTTCAACGCCAACGCCAACAGCGACGGTTTCACCTACACCTGATCCATCACCTGCAGCAACGGCAACAGCAACAACTGAACCTACTACAACACCTACTGAAACACCAGCAGCTACACCTGAAGCTTCACCGTCACCTACGGTTGCACCAACAGCAACAGCAACACCATCGCCTACACCTACGGCTTCACCGCCTGCAGTCGATGAAATAAGCGTTACTGAAGAACCGATTCCAATGGGCGGAAGCAGTAATGAGCCTACACCTGCAGCGTCACCAGGTGCTGGTAGTCAAACCACCAGTGCAACACCTCAGCCAAGCGATGAGGTAGCCTTACCTGACGGCGACATTCCTTTGGGAGCACCAGAGGCAGGCAACGAGCTTCCAAATACCGCCGAGCCTTGGTATAACTTAATTCTGGCCAGCTTAGCTATTGCGGTACTCAGCGTGATCATCATGCGCAGATTGAAATCGAAGAAAGAATAACATTTAGTAATATAAGTCTGGAGGAGAGAGTATGAAGAAGCGTAATGGTGTCTTATTAACCGTGAAGCTAATCTTCATACTCTCTTTAGTTGTGCTGATTTATTCGATCGTCCAAGTCGTCAAAGCACCCATCGAGGCCAAGCAGGCCCTAAATGATTGGGCAAAAAAGAGGGAGGAAGCTATCGCCCGCCCCCTTCCAAATGAAGAGAACCCTCTCCCCAAGGGAATGGTCAGTTCTCCAAAAGAACAACCATCTTCTTCTCCCTCCTATAAAGAGGGTGAAGTGATTGGAGAAATCCGCTTCCCCACCTTAAATAAGAAGGTGGCTATTGTGGAGGGTACGGAAAGCCCTGAATTAAAAAAAGGAGCTGGACACTATATAGGTAGCGCAGCCATCGGCGCCATCGGTAATAGCGTGCTTGCTGGACACCGTGATACCGTATTCCGCAATCTAGGAGAACTTGTCGCAGGAGATCTGATCGAACTGGAAAGCATGGACGGTACGTTCACCTATGAAGTGACAGGCAGCACGATTGTAGATGGGAATGAACGCGGCGCAATAAAACCAAGCGATAAGGCTATTCTTACCTTGATCACCTGTTATCCTTTTTCATACGTGGGATCAGCACCAGACCGGTATTTACTTACAGCGAAGCTAGTGAAGCAAGAAATATCGCCTCATTAAAGCTAATCTTAACTCTTAATCTTCCTCCTCAGGGATGAGACCGGATATGGAAAGTGATACTATATAGATACAACAGTAATGAGGAGATGACCCACAGTGAAAAAAGAGGTTATAGAACGGTTTATTTCGTATGCCCAAATGGATACCCAATCGAACGAGGATAATGAAACTTGTCCGTCCACTCCGGGGCAGATGGTGCTGGCCCACAAGCTGGTCGAAGAGCTCAAGGAGATCGGCATGGATGAAGTGCAGGTGGACGAGCATGGGTATGTCATGGCTACACTCCCAGCCAATACGGAGAAGGATGTTCCGACCATTGGTTTTTTGGCGCATCTCGATACAGCAACTGATTTCACAGGAACAAATGTAAAGCCACAGATCGTGGAGAACTACGATGGCAAAGATATTCTTTTGAACAAAGAATTAAATGTTGTATTGTCTAAAGCGAGCTTCCCAGAGCTGGCAGAATATAAAGGCCATACATTAATTACAACCGATGGTACCACCCTGCTTGGCGCAGACAATAAAGCCGGTATTGCCGAGATTATGACAGCTATGAATCACCTTCTTCAGCATCCTGAAATCAAACATGGCAAGATTAGAGTTGCCTTTACACCGGACGAAGAAATTGGCCGCGGACCTCATAAATTTGACGTAGCTGCTTTTAATGCTTCCTATGCTTACACTGTGGACGGAGGCCCACTCGGTGAACTAGAGTATGAAAGCTTTAATGCTGCATCAGCCAAAATCTCGGTTTACGGCGTCAATGTACATCCTGGTACTGCCAAAGGAAAAATGATTCATTCCGCAAAAATCGCTATGGCGCTCCATCTTAGACTCCCTTCTGAGGAAGCTCCAGAATTCACAGACGGTTATGATGGCTTCTACCACCTTAGCTCCATAGAAGGCACACCGGAATTCAGCAAGCTTCAATATATCATTCGTGACTTCGACCGCGAGAAATTCGAGGCACGTAAAGCCTTTCTTTCTGCCATCGTAGATGAATTCAAGAGCATCCATGGTGAAGAGAACATCGTGCTTGAAATGAAAGACCAATATTACAACATGCGCGAAAAAATCGAACCGGTGCGTCATATTGTCGATATTGCCCATGAGGCGATGGAGAATCTGAACATCACACCGATCATCCGCCCGATTCGCGGGGGAACAGATGGCTCACAGCTTTCCTACATGGGTTTACCTACACCTAATATTTTCACGGGGGGCGAAAATTTCCACGGTAAATTCGAATACGCCTCTGCTGACAACATGGAAAAAGCGGTAAACGTAATCGTCGAGATCGCCAAGCTGTTCGAACAAAAAGCTTAAATCGTAATTCACGTCACTCCATATTGAATACAAAAAATCCCTGAAAAGGTCGATTCAGACCTCTCAGGGATTATTAATGTTCAAAGTCTATTCGATTAGCATCTTTCTTCCGGCGGCGTGTCTTTCCAGATCACATTTTCCCCGTAATTCTTACCCCAATCATACATCAATCGAAGGACGGGAAGCAGGCTCTGTCCATATGAAGTCAGAGAATACTCTACTTTTGGAGGAACCTCGGCATAAACTTTCCGAAGAACCAACTGATCTTCTTCAAGCTCTCGAAGCTGATTGGTCAACATTTTCTGCGTGATATGAGGAATTAGCTTCTTCAGCTCACTGAACCGCTTTGTCCCTTCAAGCCCAAGATGCCACAGGATTATCAGCTTCCATTTGCCTCCAATCACCGCAAGCGTCAGTTCCTTCTCGCAGTTAATTTCCTTCAAGTTGATGCGATCTTTAATCTCGGTTGCCATAACTAAAGCGCCCCCTCTCTCCTGTTGTCATACTAACACAAAAACGAATAACCTCCTTACTAGGAAGGCATTCGTTTCTGTACTCTCACTCTAAATTAGCATGCTTGCCGAACATCTGCTTAGTCGTCTGCCCCGTCTTCTCCATCATCCGCAGAATCACTGCATCGCAAAAGACTAACATCGTCTGTTCGAATAAAGAAGCCATTGGCTGAATCGTGCTGTAGCCTCCGCTGGTCTGATCTTTTGTAGATCCCGGCAGCTTCACTACATAGCTCGCTAAACGTCCGACGGTCGAGTCTGGCGCAATCGTAACGGCAATAACCTCTGCACCTACTCCTTTGGCCTTCTCTGCCATAGAGATCAGCCCCTTCGTCTCTCCTGAACCCGAACCGAGCACAAGCACATCACCAGGCTCAATACCCGGGGTTACCGTTTCTCCCACGACGTACGCTTCTTTACCGACATGCATGAGTCGCATTGCAAAAGCACGTCCCATCAATCCTGATCTACCAGCCCCGGCCACAAATATCTTATTCGACTGAAGAAGCAGTTCAGCCATTCGTTCAGCCTCTTGCTGATCAAGCTGAGAAATGGAGCGCTGAAGCTCCTCTATAATTTGCTGCGCATATTTCAATGTGTCCATTGTAATCTTAAGCCTGTTTAACTAGACGTTTCATCTCTGCCGCTGTGGCCTTTTGATCAGCCTCACCCGTAATGCCTCCGCCAACGATAACAAGATCAGGATTCGCTGCAATAACTTCCGGAAGCGTACTTAGCTTGATACCCCCAGCGATAGCGGTTTTAGCCTGTTTAACCACACTTTTAATTGCATTCAAATCTGCAAAAGAATTTTTTCCTTCCGCCTGATGGTCATATCCAGAGTGTACGCAGACATAGTCTACGCCAAGTGCGTCTACTTCAGCCGCTCTTGACTTAATATCTTTTACATTGATCAGGTCAACCAGAATCTGTCTATTCGTCTTCTTAGCTTCCTCCACCGCACCCCGAATGGTAGCATCATCAGATACACCAAGCACAGTAACGATATCAGCACCAGCTTCTGCCGCCTTCATCACTTCATATCCACCAGCATCCATGATTTTCAAATCAGCCAATACTGTCAAAGCAGGAAAAGCTTCCTTTATTGCTTTCACCGCATGCAAGCCTTCATTAATAACGATAGGTGTTCCAATTTCAACGATATCTATATATTCAGCAACCTCTGAGACAATCTCTTTCGCTCCCGCAATATCCACTAGATCCAATGCTAATTGCAATTTCATATTTATTTGCACTCCTTGTTAATATATTTTAGTAAGTCATGTACAAATTGTAGATCCTTACATCCTTTAAGGGAAGTAGGCACTTTATTGTGATGTAGTTACCTGGAGGATACTAATGTGCTGCTGCCAGCTTTATCTTTGCAGACATTAACAACCTTTTGTCATATTTTTGTAAAAGTACTGCATTTTCATGAAAGCTGTGCTAACATTACAGTTTGTTTATGGAATAACAGCAATTTAATCATGATGTAAGAAGGTGTACAATGAAGCACAATAATCACCAAGAATTTAACCTTGTAAAACTAACTTGGCCGATATTCCTGGAACTGTTCCTATTTATGCTCATGGGCAGTGTGGATACTTTTATGATCAGCTCCGTATCGGACGATGCCGTATCGGGTGTTGGCGCAGCGAATCAGATTATCGCGATGGCTATTTTAGTTCTCAGTGTAATTGGTAACGGCGCAGCGATTGTAGTCTCCCAATACCTCGGTTCCAAAAAACCTCTGGAAGCCGCTCAAGTGACCGGTAATGCCATTACTCTAAACCTGTTAGTAGGAATTATCCTAAGTACGTTTTTACTGATATTCGGAGGAACTTTACTAACTGCCCTGAATGTAAAAGGGGATATTCTCGTTTACGCTAAATCCTATATTCATATTGTCGGAGGCGGTATTTTTCTCCAAGCATTAATCAATGCTCTGGCGACCACAATCCGTACGCACGGTTTCACTAAACAGACGATGGTCGTATCCTTGCTGATGAACATCATTCACGTGGTGGGTAACTACTTACTCATCTATGGTCATTTTGGACTTCCAGCGTTAGGTGTCGAAGGTGCAGCTATCTCAACGGTTGTCAGTCGGTTTATCTGTCTTATTATTTTCTTCTTATTGCTCTACAGAGTGATGGAGGTACGGGTAAAGTTAACCTACTACATTCATCTTTCCAAAAAATATGTGCAGCAAATTCTCAAAATCGGCATCCCGTCCGCGTTTGAATCGATTATTTATCAATCTTGTCAGCTCGTATTCACGCTGTATATTACCTATCTGGGCGCCGAGGCTATGGCCACTCGTCAATACGCGCTCAACATTTCCAATTATATTTATTTATTCAGTGTAGCCGTCTCCATGGGAACCTCCATTATCGTAGGACATCTGGTGGGAGCTAGGCGCCCCAAGGAGGCCTATACGCGTGTATTCACCAGTGTGAAGTGGGCACTTCTGGTCACAGTAGTAATAGATGCTCTTGTGATCGTCTTCCGGGTACCGCTATTCGGCCTCTTCACAGACAACGAGAACATTATTCTGATGGGGGCTCAGGTTATACTGCTTAGTTTCTTCCTAGAGACCGGGCGCACAACTAATTTGGTCATCATTAACTCACTACGCGCCTCGGGCGATGCGAAGTTCCCAGTATATATGGGACTGATCTCCATGGTCTGCATGAGCTTACCCCTTGGCTATTTTCTGGTATTCCAGCTTAACCTAGGATTAGCCGGTGTGTGGATTGCCACTGCGGCTGATGAGTGGACAAGAGCTGTCATTATGTATTTCCGCTGGAAGAGTCGAGCTTGGGAGAAACATGGACTGATTCAGCACGATGATGTAGAACACAGCGCGCCTTCCACTACCCCTGCAGCTGTAAATTAACGAATTTATTTAGGTGGTTCTCTAAGGTCATACCAGATCTTAAGAGTCCACCTTTTTTGTCGCTTCATGATTACAAAATTTTAGAATGAATGAAGCATTCTACGTTACAATAGATAGAACGTAATTAATCTAAAGGGGAGAACCTCATGTCGGAAGAAACCGGGATCCACGAGTTATTGACGCTCAAGACGATTGCGGAGACCTTAAACAGTTCCAATGAGCTCAAACCGATGCTCGATACAGTTATGGGCAAGCTGTTAGATCTAACAGGAAATACGGCAGGCTGGATCTTCCTGAGCGAAGAGAATATGGAGTATGAATTCGCCGCAGATCGGGGTTTACCGCCAGCGCTGCAGCGGGACAATAAACAGCCGATGCAGTGTGGAAGCTGCTGGTGCTTAGACCGCCTATGGGACGGACGGCTAGAGCATGCTGTTAACATTCTAAACTGCAAGCGGCTGAGTAATGCCAGGCAAAATAACTGGGGTGATACATTAGGGATCACCCACCACGCCACTATCCCACTGCATTCAGGCGATCGCTACCTAGGACTTATGAATGTAGCTGCACCGGGCAAAGCACATTACCCCGACAGTGAGCTGGCTCTGCTACAATCCGTGGCCCTGCAAATTGGCAGTGCCATTGAACGCATGCAGTTATATAGCACCGAGCAGCGCCGTGCCAATCTGTACGCCAAATTAGGGGAGTTCAGCGCTGCTTTGAATATAACGGCTAGTGAATGCATCTCCCCAAGCATTCTTGTGGAGAAAACCACCGCCCTGATTGGCCAATATTTCGATTGGCCTTTTGCAGCGATTATTGGACAACACGCGGGCAAATTCGAAGTACATGCAGCCGCTCATGCAGCTAATATAACACCTGAATTAGCCCCTTTTGAGCTCTCTTATTCCTTTAAGAATCGTCTAAGGGATATTGCAAAAGGACAGCGCTTCGCAACATTAACCTCTGACGAAGAACAGGAAATTACGAACTCATGCTGTTCCGGACAGCCTGTTACAGAGCGAGTTGTAATGCTTGCCGTCCCCTTTCGGCAGATTACTGCACATGGTTCAGCCATTCTACTCATCACCTCGCCTAAAGCACTCGCCTCCGCAACCGCAGATGGAGAAGTACTCGAAGCGATTGCCGAGCATATTTCAGCTACACTGGAAAGTGTACAGCTCGGAGAGAAGCGCCGCGAAATCGCGCGTCTGGACGAGCGGAATCGACTGGCCCGTGACCTCCACGACTCGGTGAACCAGATTCTGTTCTCCCTCTCGATGACGGCCAAAGGTGTAGAAAGCATGCTGCAGCAAGAGCACATCTCCCATCCGGCTGCTGAGGCTGTCCGCGATATTCAAGAGCTCTCTCAATCTGCACTCAAAGAAATGCGTGCTTTAATCATGCAGCTTCGTCCTGCAGGACTGGAAGCCGGGTTATTGACCGCGCTGCAGGCTCATGGTCAGCAACTAGGGCTGTTGATACAGACAGAGCGCAGCGGTGTACTCGAACTTCCCCGCAATGTGGAAGAAGGACTGCTGCGCATTGGTCAAGAAGCACTTAATAATGTACGTAAGCACTCCGGAGCTTCTAAAGCTGAAGTATCTCTACATTTAAACGCTACCGAGGTGATACTGAGCATTGCCGATCAGGGCAAGGGCGGTGCCAAACGGCGCTGTAACATAGACACCAATGAATCTCTCGGCCTGCATATTATGAAGGAAAGAGCTGAGGCGCTCTACGGCCATATTCATATTTACAGTGAGGAGCACCAAGGCACAACGATTGAGGTAACCATCCCTTTGCCCCTCCAATCCACATGAAGTCGGGTGATCACAAATGACAATAGGTTTATTACTGGTTGACGATCATGCAATGGTTCGTCGAGGGCTACAAGTGTTTCTCTCGACACAACCGGACATCAAGGTTATCGGAGAAGCATCGAACGGCCGCGAGGCACTAGAGAGAACGGCTGAGCTCCATCCGGATATCATATTAATGGATTTGCACATGCCCGTTATGGATGGCATCGAGACGGCTAAACAGCTACGGATCTCCCATCCACAGGTCAAAATCATTGTGTTGACCTCCTTTTCAGATCAGGATCATGTACTCCCTGCTATCCGCGTAGGGATCAAAGGATATTTGCTAAAAGACATAGAACCAGAAGCGCTGGTAGTCGCCATCCGTAAGGTACAAAGTGGTCAAGTTGAGCTGCATTCCGCAGCTGCCAGCCAACTGATGGATCTAATGGCAGCTTCTACACCAGAACAACTGAATGTTAGCAACTCAGATCTGAATGGATCCAGTACTACATCGGTTACAATCACCGGATCTGAGCTTCTTACTCCGCGAGAGCAGGAAGTGTTAGACCTCATTGCACTAGGTATGAGCAACAAAGAGATTGCCAGTAAGCTGGTCATCACCGAGAAGACTGTTAAGACACATGTCAGTCATGTACTGGGAAAGCTGAACTTATCGGATCGGACTCAAGCTGCCATTTTTGCATTGAAAAGCGGCTACAACTCATAGCGCCACAGCTCATCTACAACTATAGTCTTAGACGCTCAGCACAATTGCTGAGCGTTTTTATTATGCAGGTTCATTCCATGTGCTGACGTCAACAAATGTCGATTCAGCTATCATTGGTTTATAGCAATCGACCTTATAGGAGTGGATACAGATGAAAGTCATGATCCTGACAGGCAGCAATCGAAAAGAAGCGACCAGCACAAAGTTGGCAGAGCATGCCGCACATTTTATTAATCAGCAAGGCGAACAAGTCACCCTGTTTAATCTCCATAAACGCCCACTGCCCTTTTATTCACCAGATGAGTCTTACGCGGAGCATGAGCATCTAAGCGCCCTCCATCAAGAGATGCTAACTGCGAACGCAATCATCCTGATTACCCCGGAATACCACGGTTCCATGAGCGGCGTGATGAAAAATGCTCTCGACCATCTAGGCCAGACGCACTTCAACGGCAAAGTGGTATTGTCTGCTAGCTCTGCAGGTGGAGCTGTAGGTGTAAGCTCATTGCTTCAATTGCAGGCGGTTGTACGCAATCTACATGGGATTAATACGCCAGACTGGATCTCCATCGGCGGGATGCAGCGCAAGCGGTTCGAGATTGAATACGACGGGTACGAGGGCGGTCAAGAAATTGAAGATCGCATTCGCCTAGTCTTAGAATCATTCCTAAATTTAGCCCGCAAAATCAATAGCCCGGCAGGTGCCGCCCTATGATCAAAGGACTGTTTGAAACCCATCTGAACGTGACTAACCTTGAACAATCTGCTCATTTCTATGAACATGTTCTGGGACTACCCTTAGCACATTCGGAGAATACTGAAGGCCGCAAGCGGCGATTTTACTGGATTGGAGAAGATCGTAATCAGGCCATGCTGGGGATTTGGGAGAAGGCACCTTCCGAGGTTGTGCGTCAGCACTTTGCTTTTCAAGTAACGCTTGAGGATTTGAAGCAGTCAGTATCCTGCCTAAAGGCCAAGGGGATTGAAGCCTCCAACTTCCTCGATGATGATAAGGGACAATTGTATGTATTTGGCTGGATGCCAGCCGTATCCGTGTATTTCAGTGATCCAGATGGTCATTCCTTAGAGTTCCTATCTGTACTGCCTGATCCGCCCAGGCCTGAGCTAGGAATGATACCTTGGAAAGAATGGGAACTAATACATGGAAGAACCTGGTAGTTATTGAAAGAATTCAGGCTAATCCTGCACGAGGAGACGAGAATATGATAAAAGGACTATACGAAGCACATTTACCTGTAAGTAATCTTGAGGTATCTATCGAATTTTATGAGAAATTGGGATTAAAAATGGCCTGGCGGGATGAGGAAACTGCATTCTTCTGGATGGAGGAAGGTCGGAGTTGGATCGGCATTTGGCAAGGAAAGGAAGTAGCAACGCCATACCACCCATCTTTACGGCATATTGCCTTCCGCGTAACTTATGAGGATCTGAAGCAATCACTGCAATGGCTGGAATCCATTGGGGTAGAGGCTGTTCCGTTCCGTAATCGAACTTCCGTTGAGCCTTTTATTCGAGCTTATCAAGGGAATGCTTCTGTGTACTTCAACGACCCGGACGGCAACAGCCTGGAATTGATGTGCCATGTAGAGGTTCCTGAACATTTGAAGCATCTCTCAGAGAATATCATCTTAACCGAGTGGGAGAAATTGCTCGACCATAAATAAAAATACTCAATCAAAAAACAGCTGCCCACCATCAAGGGTCCAGCTGTTTGAGTATGTTAGCTGCTTCTATTTAACCATCTCTAGCATGGTTTTAGTAAAGGCTGTTACTTAATCGTGATGCCTTTCTTCATAGCCTTCATATCTGAATTCGTGTTCACAAGCATTGGTAGTATCTTCATACTTCTCGTCATGGGAGAGTTACATTGCCAGCAGGTAGGTACGTACTGAAATGCAAAGTTATCGCGCATCCAACCGGTGCAACCTTCCTTGGTACAAGACCAAATGGCTGTGTCTTCCTGCGGAAGATCCTCCAGTGCTTTTTTACGAAAATACATAAGTACCCCTCCTTGGATCGAATCGAGACGATTTCGCCACCCTATTAGGGGCAGATTCATAAGATGAAAAATAAAAAAGCTGCCCTCAACTTGTGTTAAGGGCAGCCTAATTTTCGAATTACAGTTTTACAACGTTTTCGGCTTGTGGTCCACGAGCGCCTTGAGTTACGTTGAACTCAACGCGTTGGCCTTCGTCCAAAGATTTAAATCCGTCGCCTGTGATTGCGGAGAAGTGTACGAATACGTCGCTTCCACCTTCAACCTCGATAAAACCAAATCCTTTGTCTGCATTAAACCATTTAACTGTACCTGTTTGCATGATATTACCTCCAATATTTTATTTAACACATGTCCTTTTATTCCTACGTAGTGTACGAACAAATAAAAATTCACACATTGGAAAAGGACTCATACGCACAAATGATAACCTTTTACAATATGTGAATTAAGGGTTAAATTTATGATTAACTTCATTGTACCACACTAAATCATTGAATGCAATGTAAATGCCTACTTTTTTCATTCCGGCTCAATATCCTCTATATTAAAGGCTTTAGAGCCGGAAATGTGCACGGGTTAATCGATGTATCCTGCCAACCCTTTATCCATTAAGTAATCCATCTCCGCATCAAGAATCGTCTCCACTGTGATTTCATCCAGCTTCACATCACGCTGGCCAACAACATAATCAACCAGATCATCATTGTCGATGTCTACCTCGCCTTTGGCATTAGCCTTGGCGTTATTGATAAAGGTCTGTTCATGCTTCAATACTAAACGAATTAATTTAGGATCTACTTTGGTTTTGGCAGATAATACGGTTACTAATTCCTGCTCGTTTAATTTGTCACTCATTTTTCAAATTTCATCTCCCTACAATTATTACATCTCCATTGTAGCATATTTCACGCTTTAACGCGTCATTACGCGAAGTATACCGCGGTTTGTTCACACTTTTCTTGCTATCACAGGCTCTGCAACATTCCACTTCAGGTAAGTTATTTAATAAAAACAGTTGTGAGGAACATTGACTTGTGCCAAAATATAAAAAAAGTGTTGGACCAAATTGAATACTAGAAAAGGCGGTTGAATTCATGAGCTCTGTATCTTCCCAGCAATTAGACACAAACAGCAACAAGGCACATCGTTATATCGAAGACGTATACGCACAGGTTGTTGCGCGTAATCCTTTCGAGCCCGAATTCCATCAGGCTGTAAAGGAAATCCTTGAATCTTTGCTTCCAATCCTGGCTGCTGAACCTAAGTATCAGGAAAATGCCATTCTGGAAAGATTGGTTGAGCCAGAACGTTTGATTATGTTCCGTGTTCCTTGGACAGATGATCAAGGCAAGGTCAGAGTTAACCGTGGATATCGTGTACAGTTCAGCAGTGCCATTGGACCTTACAAAGGTGGACTTCGCTTTCACCCTTCCGTTAATGCTAGTATTATCAAATTCCTCGGCTTCGAGCAAATCTTCAAAAACGCTCTTACCGGCCAACACATCGGCGGAGGTAAAGGCGGATCCGACTTTGATCCTAAAGGAAAATCCGAAGGCGAAATCATGCGTTTTGCACAAAGCTTCATGACTGAATTGCAAAATTACATCGGTCCTGACCAAGACGTTCCTGCAGGAGATATCGGTGTAGGTGGTCGTGAGATTGGTTACATGTACGGACAATACAAGCGGATCCGCGGAGGATATCCGGCTGGCGTATTGACTGGTAAAGGTATTGGTTACGGTGGAAGTCAGGCTCGGACAGAAGCTACTGGTTACGGTACAGTTTATTTCGTAAACGAGATGCTGAAAGCAAAAGGCCTTTCCTTTGAAGGAAGTCGCGTTGTTGTTTCCGGTTCTGGTAACGTAGCGATCTATGCGATTGAAAAAGCTGTACAGCTAGGTGCAACAGTCGTAGCTTGTAGTGACTCCGCTGGATATATCTATGACGAAAACGGCATTAACCTCGAAACTGTCCGCCGCCTGAAAGAAGTCGAAAGAAAACGGATTAGTGAATATGTGAATGAACACCCTAACACTGTGTATACCGAAGATTCCACGCAAATTTGGACTATTCCTTGTGATATCGCCCTTCCGAGTGCTACTCAGAATGAGATTGATGAAGCTATGGCTTTGAAACTGATTGAGAATGGTGTTAAAGCAGTAGGCGAAGGCGCCAACATGCCATCCACCCTTGAAGCTATTCACCAGTTCCAACAAGCTGGCGTGCTATTCGCGCCTGCCAAAGCTGCTAATGCTGGCGGCGTAGCTGTATCTGCGCTTGAAATGGCCCAAAACAGCATGCGTATGTCCTGGAGCTTTGAAGAAGTTGATACGAAGCTGCATGAGATCATGGTTTCCATCTATCAACAGTCTGTAGATGCATCCGAGCAGTATGGACAGTCCGGCAACCTCGTTGCAGGAGCGAACATCGCTGGATTCAAGAAAGTAGCCGATGCTATGTTGGCTGAAGGCGTAATCTAATCAAGCATAAACAAACGGCGTTGTGATCATACGAAGTCCCCGTAACCGGTGAGTAAGAAGCCGGGGACGGGGACTTTTTAATTCAACTATGAGTTCCAACCTGGGATTTGCCGCAAACCACCATCCCATATAGAATACGTACTCTTCACAACCATATCGGACGGTGAAGAAGCCGTGTGAATGTAACAGGAATCAATCCCTGCCTTCAGAGCCCCCTCAATATCCGTACGAGGATCATTTCCAATCATAATGGCTGAGCTCAAATCCGCTCCATACCTTTCAACTAAATAGCGATAAAATAGCGGATCAGGCTTGCTCACCCCTGCTTCCGAAGAGATCGCAATGCCATCAAATAGATGTATGATTCCGAGCATAGTTAACTCTGCCTCAATAAATGTCTTCTGCCCGTTGGAGAGCAAGAATACTTTTCTGCCACGTTCTCTTAACGTTTGTAGAATTTCAGTCACACCCTCATATAGAGAGATATGGACCATCGATAACGTCCGTAGCCACCTCACGGTTTCATATAACCACGCTTGATCCGGTTCTCCACCTAATTGACGGGCCACAGACCGAAACACTTCCTCCATTACGAAATCCGGATACTCGCAGCTCCGTGCGGCTTCACCAAGTTGAAGATCCCGCTCCCGCAAAAACCGTTCTTGCAGTTCACCACCTGATAGAGAGAGTCCCTGATATCCGAAATGGAGAGCTAACCTTTCCCATACCTCAGATTGCTCCTCATCTGTCTCAATATCAATCAGTGTACCGTACAGATCGAAAATATAAGTCTGATACATCCCCGTCTTCCTTCCCATGATTCACATTGTAAGTTACCCCTTAGTCACATTCTCCGTCGCTGCCTGCCCCTCCTCCATTTTGTTTGACACCTTTTGATAGAGATAGGAGATCCCGAGCAGGCAAATCCCAAAGCTGGCATAAGCGATAATTTTACTTCCGGTATTCAGTAGTCCCAGATCGTATAGCAGCAGCTTACCTGTCGCCAGAAGCGTTAATCCAAGGCCGAAGCGCCGGATATACACATATCTTTTGCGGAAGCCGTACATGATGAACAGAACTGCTATCAACAGATACACAAGACTAAATATTAATCCCGCATCGCTTAATTGCAGCTGTACCCCTAGAAAAGCGGTGATGATTCCGAGTAGATACACTCCCATGAAAACAGGATAGATCTCCATACTTTTATACTCACGTTTGAGCAAGGTAATCAGCAGATCACGTCCACTAAACCACACGAAAATATTGAAGATAATAAGTACACCCAGTGCGATATAATCAGCCCCGGTATTACGTGCAAGCTCATTCTGCAGGCTTGGCAAGCCTACTGTAATCACCAAACAAATAGCGTAGCCGATCCCAAAGAGAAGTCTCACAAAATACTTAACAATCGTGTCATAAAGCACCTTCACCTTTGGCAATACATAGGCCAGAACAATAGTTAACAGAGCGGACAGCAGCAAATTATAGAAGGTTCTATGCGAGAAATCCTCCGGTACAGCCAGACGATACAGTCTTCTCGATTCATACAAACCATAGATCCAGAAATTCAATAATGCCGCGTATTTAAACCACAGGGCTAAGGTAATTTCGTAAGGCTCACTGCGCTGTAGGACATCCTTTCGATTATGCTGAACGGCGTACCATACGGCAATGATCAGCATGCCTGCAGTAATGAAGACATATTTTAGCGGAAAATAGACGTCTGCGGAATTCAACCATTCATTGGCTATACTGAGCTGCAATGGTACATTTAATCCGAAGAACACCGCAAGGCAAAGCGTTAAAATCCCCCAGCCTGCCCTTTCCATCCCTTTAAACCGATTCAGATTACCAAACAAGGTAAGCACAACGCCTTCAACCAACCAGCCAATGGACCACCAAGCCGCTCCAAATTGGAACGGAATCATCAGAATACCAAAGGTCAGCGAAGTAGCGTAGAACAGCAGCATGCTTTCTTTTTCTTGTGGCATCAGTTTTTCAAGCCCTCGTCCAAGCCCTAGATACAGCAGACAGAAGAGCAGCGCCAGCGCACCATTGTAATCCTTGAGCCCTGCATCCAGAAATAGAAGATACAAGGTAAGACAGCTAATAAATGTGTTGCATCCCAGTAGAGAGAAATCCCACCAAGACAACTTGGAGCGATACTTGAACGGGTACCATAACGTAATGCCCAAATACATCGCAAAAGTCAGCACCGCATAAATCATATTCATTCCGTTGCTATCCGATAACGCTATTAATATCAGCATGGAGGGTGTATTAAATAAGTAGCTGATGTAATTGACCACGTTCCAGCGTTTGCGGAAGGAAATTAGTAGAATGAATAAATTCAGAAGAAATAAGTAGCCCATTGCCACATAAACTGCGTTGCCTGAAAGCCCGAAAGCCCCAAGATAAGAATATAGTGGCAGGTACCCTCCGATTAAGCCCAAAGCACAAATACTTCGTGATTCATACCTTAAAGACAGGAGCACCGCAGTCAAAGTGACGAGCACGGATAAGGACAGCCCTACATAAATACTGATAATATCCAGTAAAAAATAGCTATAGAAAATAGAGCCGTACAGCACTGAAATCCCGCCGCCAAGTAGCCCTAAAGCGAACGTCCCTTTTCCTTTCCGGTATAGCCACTCCCCGCCCCCTAACATCAGTAAACCCAGTAGGAAAAAGGCGCCTCCCTTCATATAACCGGTGAACCAATTGGAATAGGAGTATCTGAATGCTGCTCCCACGGCCAAGATCAGCAACAAGATCCCAAGCTTGTTAATCCAGCCTAGTCCAATTTTCATTTCGATCTGATTTTGTTTTCTTCGACGCTCCAATACTTCTTCACTGATCTCTTCTGAGGCAAAATCATGTAATCCGTTATCCATTCTGGAGTTCAGAGCAATTTCGGATTCCCTCAGTCTTTGTCGCTGCGCTAGTACACGCTCATTTAACTCCGCCGACAACGCTCCAAGTCGACTGGATAACTCCGCTTTATCCTCACCGAGCTGCCTCGCGGCTGTTTGGTACAGCTGCTGAATATGACGCTTTGTGTCCATCTCAAAAGCCGTCAGCCGGTCCGTATGGGCAAGGCTTTTAGAGGCAAAATAAGTCTGCAGCTTCTGTCTGGACAGACTAAGAATGCCAAGCTTCTCATCTAAAATCTGTTCCGTTAGCGTAACTTTTAGCTCTGTATTCTCTTCTTGAAGCTTCCCTACCTGAGTCTTTAACTCCACTAAAGCAAGCTTATGTTTCTCATATTGCTTCTTTAAGTGTTCATTCTCGTTGACCAGATCGTGACTTTCATATTCCGCAATCAGAGCTTCATATTCCTTAATAAGCCCGTCCTGCTGGACCTTCATGAATCTAAGTCGATCTTTGAATGACTCCATAGCGCCTCCTAATGTGAGCGATTGTTAATATTTCCATTTTACTACAAACGGAAGGATCTCTTACTCTTTTTTTATGCAAAAAACTGCAACATATTTGAGGGATGTCCCGTCTAGATAATAACAACACTAACAAATGAACTTAAAAAGGAGCTCACAACTATGAACAACATTTTAAAAACAAGTACAGTTCTTTTAACTTTGTCCCTAGCACTTTCAACAGGAGCAGCCTATGCCGCACCAACAACAACTTCTGCCAAAAATGATGCTGCTCAAACTACCGTTAGCGCTAACCAAAAAACATTTGCGATTGAAATCAACGGTTCCGCTCTGAAAGAAACAGGCTTCCAAACTGCAAATGGCAAAGAGCCTATGGTGCCACTTCGTTCGGTTACTGAAGCACTCGGCTTTGAATTAACTTGGAATGGACAAACTAAATCCGTTGATCTTATCAATGGTGCTGTGTTCACTACAGTGAAAGCCGGAGAAGATCGCTATAGCATTAACAAAATGAATACTACGCTTGGAACTGCACCACAATTGGTTGACTCCATTTTGTACGTTCCAGCTTCCTTTGTAAGTGAAATCATCCACCACAACATGACAGTGAAGGGAGATTCCATCGTGATCACTGCTGCTAATCAGGAAGAGCATATGACCAAGACTGGCGTGATTACAGCTGTCAATAATGAGGGCAAATACCAATCCGTTCAGATTCAGGGTGTAGGCACAGATGGCATCGTACTGAATGTAGGTGAAGATACGACTATCGAAATGGCAGACGGTACTAAGCTTGCTCTAAAAGATCTTCATATCGGTATGACCGTAAAAGCAGAGCATTCCATGATCATGACCATGAGCCTGCCGCCGCAAACTCCAACTTACAAGATCACTGTTCTAGATGAGCAGAAACAAAATGATCTTTTGGGTACTGCAGGTACCATTGAAGAAGTTCAAAAAGACGATGAAGGAAACATCAGCATCACCGTTAAAGGCAGTGGCCTGAACGAACAATCACAACAAGAAGTAGTACTTCGCATTAGCAAAGATACCGTGCTAATTAATACCGATGGCAAAGCTGTAAACAGCAGCGAACTTGTAAAAGGCGCAAAAGTTATAGGATTCTACAGCCCTATGCTGACTAAGAGCCTGCCGCCAATCGGCACAGCTGCTAAAGTCGTAGTAGATTCCGTTCAACAATAACATTATCAACAACCCTAGAGCTGTCCAATCGACAGCTCGTACAAACTAAACAGCGCGCGCCAGTACTCCATTGGCGCGCGCTGTTTGATTTTTCTAGAATCTATCACCTTATGAATCACTATTTAAGATTAATTGCATCAATGCTAATAAACGTTCTAAGTTAATTGGCTTACTAAGATAATCTGTTGCACCCGCTTGTAAGATTTTCGCCTTATCTTCCTTCATCGCCTTCGCGGTCAGCGCTATAATTGGAATTTTCTTCCCTGCCGGCATTTCTCTGATTCGAGCGATAGCTTCAAATCCGTTCATTACCGGCATCATAATATCCATAAGAACGATGTCTATGGATGCAGATTGCTCCAGCGCATGTATGCCTCTCTCTCCATCCGCAGCTGTAGTTACTTGCAGTCCACGCTTCCTTAGCGTGTTAGATAACGCGAACAGATTCCGCTCATCATCATCCACAATTAGAACATGCTTATGATTTAAAGAGGTGAAGTCGCTGCTTATGTTCTCACTGGTTGCTGCGGGAAGAGCAACCGAAATTTCTTCCTCATGATTAAGATCTGCTATCCCAGCGGTTTCTTCAAGGCTAGGGTCCTGAAGCTTCATTGGCAAATACACCGTAAAGACACTACCTATTCCTTCTTGACTCTCCACTGTAATCCTACCGCCGAGCAGTGTTGCCAGTTCTCTGGATATGGATAACCCAAGCCCAGTTCCACCGTATTGACGTTCTGTATTTCCATTCGCCTGTTGAAAAGCTTCGAAAATAATAGCCTGCTTCTCAAAAGGAATCCCAATTCCAGTATCTTTGATGGCGAAAGCAATAAATAACCCTGGTTCCAAATGTGCCAAACTCCGTAGTTCGTCTGTAGTCGCCAAACGTATTTCAAGAGTTACTGAACCATTAGCTGTAAACTTAAACGCATTGGACAGCAGATTTATAATAATTTGCCGTACCCTTTGAGCATCCGAATAAAATAGCGGAGGTAAGTCCTCCCCCAGTTGTATATGCAAAGGAATCTCTTTTTTTCGAGACAGGTGACTGAAGCTCTGAAGCATTGCCTCCGGGATCTCCGTTAGATTTATCGCTTCAACTTCAATATTCAGCTTCCCTGCCTCAACCTTGGACAAATCTAAAATATCGTTAATCAGCGCCAGCAGATCTTGCCCAGAAGAATGAATGGCTTGGGAGAATTCAATATCCTCCTCACTTAAGGACCCCGACTGATTCTCCATGAGAAATTCGGAGAGTAACAATATGCCGTTAAGCGGAGTTCGGAGTTCATGAGACATATTCGCCAAGAACTCCGATTTATACTGCGAGCTTTGCCGCAATAATTCTGCAGATTGAGCAAGCTCTATTCGAGCTTTTTCAGCCTCAATTGACTTTTGTTCAGCTAAGAGATTCTTATCTTCCAGCTTTCTATTCGTCGCATGTAGCGACTCTGTCTGGATTTGCAGCTCCTCAGACTGGGTTTGTAGTTCTTCAGTATACACTTGAAGTTCTTCGTTTAAGCGTTGGGATTGCTCCAAAAGTTGATCAATTCTCATACTGCTGATGGTACTGTTAATTGCAGCACCAAATGCATTTGAAATAGACTCCAAGAATTTAATCTGCGGCTCAGTAAGTGGAGAAAAGGAGGCAATTTCCACCACAGCAACTACCTCACCCGAAAAACAAACTGGAAGTAATATAAGGAATTTCGGTGCGGAAACGCCCAGCCCGGACTGAATGTTGATATACTCATCTGGAAGATCCTGTATGTGAATCAAACGTGCCTCTTTAGCACATTGACCAACCAAACCTTCTCCAATTTGGAATGTCCCATGATCTGTTATGTCGCTGTTTCCAGCAAAAGTAGAAGTTCTATTTAACATGTCTCGATCATGATCTTGCATCCGTATATATAAGGCACCATATGGATAATCAATAACTTCTGCAGTTTTACCTAAAAAGATATCCCCCAGTTGTGAGACTCGTGTGATGCCCTGATACCTTGACAGCAAATCATTAGCATGATCCTGAATCCATATTCGCTCTTGTTGCGTGTCTATCAGATGATTCGTAGCGACACTGAGATCCCTGATTTCATCATTCGTGGTAATCTCCACTCTTCTCTTCGTATCATCAGCGGAATCTAATCCAGTAATCGTATGAGTAACCTTACGAATCGTACTAACGATGGCATGTGAAATGATCCACGAGGCGATCACTGAGGTAACAGCAATAATCGCCCAAACAATATAAAGGAGCTCCAGCAGCAATTTATTCTGATCTGCCTGTCCAGCTATCAAATCATTAGTATTCTCATTCATCGTCTCGCGGTAAGTACTGATCTGGCTACGAATTCGGTCCATTTGATCTTTGCCATCATCCGAATGGAAATATCGTAAGATTTCAGCTTCCTGTCCCTCTTTTTTCAACTCTATCACATAATCCCCGGACTGCTTGATCCACTGCTGGATATTATTTTCAATGCCCATCAGACGCTGAAGTTGCATGGAATCATTAGCAGTAAGCACGGAGAGCTCATCATAATTCGCCTTCCATTGAGTTTTCCCCAAATTATAGGGCTCCAGATACTTATCATCGCCGGTGATAATATAACCTCGTTGTCCCGTTTCCATATCTAGAATGTTCTTCTCGATCTGATTAGCCAAACTAGTTATCTCTCGGTCCTGATGGGAAATAAAGCTACTTTCCCGCTGCAGCGCATTGATTCTATCATGCATAACCATCACGAATCCTAATAGACAGATCACGATAAAAATTGTTATAGATAGTATTTTATACTGCAAAGTAAATCGATGTTTTTTCACAAAGTGCCTCCGTCCTGTCTTCTAAGCCTAACTCCTTACCTAATTCCTTAGAATAATGGCTCTTTGCTCCTTCTTCACTGCTCCACTAAGTTTTCTATGTGAATTTTTACTGCTGGTAACTTAAACATTTTTGAGCACCGTTGAAACACCTGTGTATTTGACCATAAAAAAACTCCAAGTTTACTCACTCCTCAATAGAATATGAGGGGGAAATAGAGTGACTAACTTGAAGGCGATGTTATACTGTCTCCATTAACAAATACAGGTCTTCTTCTTCACACCAAGCTTTCCTGCCTGCTCAACCTTGGCAATATAATCTACTGCCAGCGGTACTTTACATGCGGTTTGTCCCATTTGTACCTGAACCTTTCCAATGCTTGCAGCAATCTGCGTTGCCTCATCATGCAGTTCGGTTACGCTGCTGGCGGCGATAATTACAAACATATTCATCGTGTAACGAACTCGATTCCGTTCCTGATGAATGGTAGATTGTATTTGCTGTAGTAGCTTTCTGATCTCAGCGATGTCTAGCAGATCATCCGGCGTAACTGAAATGTAATTCCCATAAGTACTCCAGCCACAGGTGGCCACCATTTCATCTGAGGAACGAATCCACTCTCTGGCAAGCTCCAACGCGTGTGGGCTCTCTGCAGCGATAGACGCTACCGTATATTCCGCTATTCCAGAGCAGTAAGCTGTCACTACCCAGCTTTGAAGCTCTTCCTTCGTAAGCGTCTTGGGGTCAACTGTAAGCCCTGCCAAATACATCGCATCATAATTCCCCGTCTGATACAAAGCGCGAGCTAGACCTTGGTCTTTCTTGATATCCTTTACCAGCTTCTTCATGTCCCCTATCCTTACTCCAAATAAAGGCTCCTTAGCACCATGTCGTATGAAGGTACGCTTCGTCTGCTCTGTACCCATTTCCTCAAGCTTACTCATCACTTCATTAATTGTCAGATTCATTAGAACACCTCTTATCCCTTCATCGCTTCTCTTAAAATGGGTTCACGACCTAGTGTTACTCTATTCTTGCCCGAATTCTTGGAACGATATAACGCTTCATCCGCTTCCCGATACAAATCTTCGAAAGTCACCTCTCTGCGCTCTGTAAAAGAAATTCCGATGCTTGCGGTAAGCTGAATGCTATCGTGTTCATTCAAAATTATTTTATAATCACTCATCGTAGTGCGAAAATCCTCTGCTTCCATCAAGGCTGCACGTTTATCCTCAGCAAAAAAGCATACAGCAAACTCCTCGCCCCCGACTCTTCCGGCAATGCCTTTGTTTTGGTACACCTGAAGTATTTTATTCGAGAAATCAACTAATGCCTGATCTCCTGCTAAATGACCATAGGTATCATTAATTAACTTGAAATCATCGATATCAAATAACAACAGCGCCAGTCCTAGTCCGTCCGGAATCGTTTGATTTTGTACCATTTGCATAAAGTGCCTGCGATTATAAAGTCCCGTCAAATCATCTATCGTTGCTTGATAGACCAATTCACGTTCATACCGCTTCTTTTCACTATGGTCACTAAAAACAATTAGCATTCCCTTGTTCTCTGTTGCCTGATGTTCAGTCGCTATCAAGGAAACCCCATAACAAACCTCTCTTATTCCAGTACATACAATCTCAAACTGTCCTTCGGTCCTTTGACCATAATGAGCGCCAATGTCCTTGTGATGCCTCATAAAAAGATCAATATTTTTCCCCATCCAGGTCTCATTCGATATCCCGGTAATCTCAAACAAAATGGAGGTTGCAGCCTCATTTATACCAATGATACTATCATTCCGGTCTGTCAAAACTACGCCGTCTTTCATATGCTCCAGGATTTTAATTTTAGTTAAAGGATAGATCGTAGATTTGGAGTCAATGAATAAACACAAATAAGCCGCTATAATTGCGGGTAGATAAGTGAAGGCCGTAAAGCCTGTAAGCGTGATCTTCAATAACGGAAGTAAAAAAACAGAAACGACCGGAACCAGTAACCCGGCAAATAGTAAGAACGCACGTCGCAAAAAAGCTCTCGGTCTATTCATTAAGGAAACAGCTAGCAAGCAGACCGCATATAGACCAAATAGCTGATCATAAGCAATAAAAGCCATGCTAAGAAGCGTAGGCTTTACAGTAATTCCACTAACACCCGCAACAGTGGCCATGCCCACTTCACTACGCATTAGATGATGATAGGTATCCGTAAAAATAAGCAGTACGTCCAAAGCAATTGGAATCGAGAAGATAGCAAGTTTTACAGGTAGGCGTTCCGCGGAAGGAGACACATATTCTTTAACGACAGCATAAGTAAATAACGCACTTAAAAAAAGCGGAGCCTGCTGCATATTCTTCCACCACAGCTTAACCTGAAAAGAGGATGACATGATCTCTCCCGCCGTTGCAATAAATATGAGGCTGACCAGCAGCATTAAGATCCATAAATAGCGTCTTCCTGCCGACTTTCGATGTCGATAGGAGCTGATGCCCATGTAAAAGCTTAGAACACTGCCCATTAATAAGTAATACGGATATCCTTCAATCCACGGCATGCCATATTTCTCCTATTTTTCAAGTCGCTCCTATCATTATATCCTAATCAATCCTACAAATGAATCAACAAATACCAGCACATCTGTACATCTTACGATTTGAACTTTACTCGATGGGAGAACATATACTTTCTGGCCAAGTCCTTAAATGCATCTTTATCTTGTACCGACTGAAAGTACCGTTTAGGAATAATCAGCGCTCGATTAGAAGACACAAAAAACACGAACAGGTTCATCGTTTCACCTATTTTATGTATCTCTTCCCATTTCACTTGCCCGGAACCTGCCTCAGATACGTACTTTATACCCTCATCTGATACGGAATAGCTCTGAGGTTGCTGGGCTAAACTGTCTGTTGCGAAGGCTTTTTTAGATTTTTTGGTCAAACTTGATTTGGTCATATACCATAAAACAGCGGCAAGAATCACAGCAGTCACAGCAAGGATTGAAATATTTTTAGTACTGTAATCCTTAGTAATTAACAGCAAAATCACAAAATAAGCAACCACACTGAAAGAGCTAAGTATAATTCGGCTGTTCAAGCTGAACCATAGGTTAAACTCCTGAACGTCCTCACTCTTAAGGACGGTATCTACTTTTATTTCATTTCCCACTACTAATCGCTCCCCTGCCACTATCGAAATTTGTCAATTCCATTTCATTCTAACATGTCTGAACACAAAAAAGGGACATCCCTGAAGCGATCGCTTCTAAATGGGTTGTCCCTTTTTAAACCGTATGAATGCTTATTTCTTTTGTGCAAGACGTTGTTTGAACTTGTCAACACGGCCGCCTTGTTCTGTATCTCTTTGTTTACCAGTGTAAAATGGGTGGGATGCGGAACTTGCGTCCACGCGGATAACAGGATAAGTGTTACCATCTTCCCATTCCATTGTTTCATTGGATGATTTTGTAGATGCACTCAAGAATTTGAAGCCTACGCTTGCATCCATGAAAATAACCTTGTTGTACTTTGGATGTATGCCTTCTCTCATTCTGATCGTCCTCCTTCTGAACAAATTAGTGGAGCCTTTATGGTAAATTAACCAAATGATCTGTAGGTTTATCTATAAGTATAACCTAATAAACGTAGGAAAATTCGTAAATCTTACGATTTAGACCACCACTCCATCATACGTGAAATCGACATGTAAAGTCAACTACTATCCGATATTCCTTATATTCCCTTACGTTCAACTGACTTATACATCATACTCCAGTTGTTTTTTAGCCTGAACAATAAAATCTAACGGGTTCTCAATAGTGCTGGATTGATATTCTACAGCACCTATTTTGAGACCGAGGCTAACTTTATACTTTTTGACAAATTCAGTGTCATTAAGCTCTTGAAGCTTCAATTTAATCCGCTCGATCACGATTTTTGCTCCATCGTTGTCGGTGAACAGCAGAAGGCCCCATGTTGCGTCATCTTTGTCCAGTAAATACAATGCATCATTGGTACGAATGCTGGCCTGACTGAGCTGAGATACGTCGTGAATGGCCTCAGCCAGCTTATCTTCGGGAATAATACGTCTAATCTCATTCCAGTATTTCACTTTCACTACAAGCAGTGTGAGTGGAATCTGATATCGAGTCGAAATGCCTGTAAATAAGGCAGCATCCTTCTGAAAAGAAATACTGTTACGCAGATCTGTGTTCTCGTCGATGATGGCCATATTGGCAGTCTTATTCTCCAAACGCTGATTCTCAGCCTGCAGCTCACGATTGCTTAGTGTAAATATCCACAGTACCACTGTTAACAATGGGGTCATAATTAGCCAGAAGTAAGTATTCAGTCCAATTGTCTCTCCCAAAGATATCGTCTGATACATCGTATAGAAGCCGTAAGCAAATATAAACACCAGGTTCAAGACCAACCCTGCAGTCACCGTTGTAAAATACGTAACAATCGCCAGAATAAAAGCCACATTTAAAATGATAATATTCTGGATATAATCATCGGGTGCCCCTGAAATGAAGACAATACAAATAAAAAGAAGCACCAGGAACGATAAGAGAGCGATATCTGAAACTAAACCGCTGCGATTACGTCTCACGCTTATCACCACGTTTCTTCATATGTTTACGAAGCAGCAGGATCAGCGATAGAATCACCAGTGTCAGCACCAGCACAATTACGATAATGAAACTCAGCACGTCCGTTCGTTCCGCTATTTTTTTAACCACGGAACCCTCTGCTGCTCCAGTAATGATCTTGAAACGGTGCGCATTGACATTACCGTCCTTATCAACGATTACCCCATCGCCAAACACCTTCCATTTGTCCCGCTCTGTTGCGATCAACTTCGACGCCAAATAGTACTCTTCAGAGTGGGCTCCCGTAACAGCAAGCAATCCCCGTCCCGCCTCAAATGGTGATTCAATCAGCTGCAGTGTTCCAATTTGAGATCCGTAATGATCTTCAATACTCATCTTCTCATTGGAGCGAATCGCTGTTCCGTTCCCGTTATATTGAAAATAGAGCTTATCATTATGATCTCGGATGATCTTATTATTCTTATACGTGCCTATGGCGATGACATTATTATTCTTCAAATGATCAGCGCTAATGTTATCCGTGTAGAACTGAATGTTGCCTATATTTCCGCTAGCGTATTTTCCCAGTAGATTAAATACATTAGCTAAACTCAAATATGAATAATCATCCATTTCTTGTGGTAGCACAACTGCTACTTGATTGTAAAGCCCGTCACGTATAAACGGATACGGATAGTTATTAAACAAAAGATCCGTACGATCCTTAGTATTAAGACGCATTACAGAATCTTTGCTGATATACGCCCAAGGCATTTGTTGCTTATCTAAAGTACATTCGGCTCCCTTCAGCTCCAAATCAAAGGCTACAGTTACCGTGAAATTACCAGAGATATTCAGGCTTTGGGGAACTGGAAGGTCCAGCTTATCGCCATTCGCCAGCTCTTTGGTCAGCTTCTTGCTGCCAATGGGTGTGTTGTTGATGCTGACAGTCACTAATGAACGGTCGAAATCTAAATTCTGTGCATAACGGAAATCCAATCTGATTCTGCCTGAATCTGCAATCGAGCGGTTAGAGGGCAGTGCAACAAAGTATGTCTGCTCCTGATGACGTGCGCCAGTGAGTTTATCACCCGTTTCTGTAAGCGTAATATTGGAGCTAATCGAAAGTGGGGGTGCAGATACTTCTGTAGCATCATCGACCACCTTTAAATCACTGCTGATTTGACCTAATAACTCTTCATTCGCAACAAAACGGCCTGCTTTAATCAGTAAGTTCTCATCCTTCGAGGTTACGACAAGTGTCGGCTGAGTATCCTTATTCACTAACTGCAGCAGTGCATGTGTACTTAAATCTTCAGAGGTGCTTAGCTGAGCCTTTAGCCCACTTGGTACTCGGTCATACATAGCTACCAGTACAACCGCAGCTTTATTCTTCACTGCATCTGACCGGTAGGGAAGCATTGGAATCGTTCTATTGTCCAATGTATTCCCCTTCACAAGCCCAGAGAGCGCATAAGTAGCCGACTCCAATTCTGCCCCTGTGCTTTTATCCGGTACGGTCAGCACACTATGATTCTTCGTTAAGGTATCAACGCCAGAGAAGCGCTCGCTAAAGTCACTAATCCCTCCAGTCAAGGGCTTCGGCGTATACATCACGCTAATACTGGATGTATTAAACAGATGCAGCCAATTATCAAAATCATAATCGACAGAACAAGATTGTTCATCTGTATAGTTCGACTGCAAATAGCCCTGAATTCCAAGCGTATTGGTTCCTTTTTTTAGAAACCCTTTAGGTGCCTGAAGAACCAGCTGTTGTTCGCCATTATCTTTTAGAGAGGGTCTAAATGTATAGAATGGGCTGCCATTTAGCGTTAAGGTAACGCTAGAAATCTGCTCCTTGGTAATTTGCGAAATTTGAAAGTGCAGGTTAATTCTGATCTCATCCACATTCCAATAATCCATGACCTCAAAATATTGCTGCTGGGCACTCGAACCCTTTAACGCAGTATCTGTTCCTGTGAAAGACGTTGTGTAGGTTAATCTAGTATCCTGAGGCGGAGCCTCGGCGGCTGCAACATTCAATTGAATTAGAAAAAGAGAGAGGCAGGTTAACAGTATAACCATTTGTTTTTTCATCATCATGTTCTGTTTCTCCTGTGATCACATATTTCTCACATTACTTCTTTGTTCTTTATTAATAGCGTTCAGTCTTATACCACTTTGCTTCTCTTTTGAAGATGAGGTCTTTGACATAAAGATATAGTCCGTAGGCGGCGACAACCATCCACAGCTGACAATAAGAGACGTACATCAACATTACGATCCATAAATTGGAGAAGCTCATCTCGCCCTTCTCTGTCGTCAACGTTATGAAAGTACCTACAACGAACAGAATGATGGCGAGCAGCCAGAGGAAATTGCTAAGCCCAGCAATGGTAGTATGTACGTAGCCCAAAGCATGCAGGATGAGCAGCACATCCGAGGTGATTAACGACATCAGCAATAAGAAGTAAATGGCTAGAAAATAAAGAATATCGAATCGGACTTTTGCGGCGGACTTATCGAACAGCAGAGGGATATTTTTGACAATGACATAAATGTTGCCCTTAGCCCAGCGCGTTCGCTGCTTGAACCAGACTTTTAAGGTCTGTGGCTCTTGCTCCCATGTGACCGATTTCGGCTGGAACTTGATCCGATAACCCATCATATATATTCTGAAGCTGATTTCTGTATCTTCGGCTATCGCTTTAACATCCCAGCCACCGATACTTTCTACGATAGACCTGCGCATAATAAAATTAGTGCCGGGAATGGTGCATAACTTGAACAGTTTCCAGCGTCCCGCTTGCGCCATCCATTGAAAGGACAACGTCTCAATATTAATAAACCGGGTAAGTAGGCTTGCGTTACGGTTACGGGTTCTAAACTTACCGATTACTGCGCCTAGGCTAGAGTCATTCATGATCTCAGCGACCAGATAACGTAAAGCCGTTTTTTCAGGAGTGTTGTCTGCATCATAAATCGCAATTAACTGCCCTTTGCAATGGGTGAAGCCTATATTCAGCGCATTCGATTTCCCCTTGCCACCCGTAATCGCATCCGTATTAATGACGATCAGCTGCCGCCCCGGATTTCGGTTTTGGATACCGGCCAGCAGTTCAGCACTGTTATCAGAGGAATTATCATTAATCACAATAATCTCATATCGATCTTCCGGATAATCAAGCGCTAGCAGAGACTCTACCGTCTTACAGATTACTACCCCCTCATTGTGAGCAGGAACCATAATTGAAACCAAAGGATATTCGCCCTCTATCTCTGGTATGTCCTCATTTTCAGATTTAATGTAATATAAATAGCCTGCGATAATGAGGGTCACATTCACCAGCAATAGAGACCAGATACAGATCACTGCAATTACCATCAGTATGTCTGAAATCGTCATAGGATCCTCCAAATCACGATTAGTTGTTTCATTTCAAATACTTTTTCCTATACAATCGGTATCCGATGATCATTAATCCGCCAAATAGCAACAGAGAAATCATTATCGCAACTATAAAGAACTGATTCTGTATATTAAAAAGCGTCGTAAAGCTCTTCTTCTGCTCTTCTGTATACCGATAATCGCTATTCACTGTTTCTGGCGTATAATTCAGACTCAGGGGTTGTCCATTAATAGAAATCACTCCTTCTGATGAAGTGATCGTATTGACGTCTGTAACAACCTCATGCCTTTCTTGTTTATAATCTGCAAAAGAAACCCAGTATTGTTCCAGCATCTTCATCATTCCCTCAAGTTCTTCCTTATCCTTAGGCATATCCACAGTGATTACCGTGTCCATCGGCAGTTCTGGCATCACATTATTGGATGTTTGCAGATCCTGCAAAAAATCAATCGGCACACTATATAAAGAGGATGGAAAGGACTTGGAGGTGTCGCTCTGCTCCATATAATCAACGTTTTCATCCGGATACAGTATCACAGAATCGAAAAACCCCATCCCCGCCTCCGAGTATTCCTTGTCATACGCCCAGTGCATTTGTGCTCCGATTCCAAGCGGCCCAATCTTGTTGTGCACCAGCAGATTAATGAACGCATTCATCTTCACCTGAAGTGAATGATCCATATTACTAGTACTCGTTGAATGCATCGCAATAGGGGCATTGACCAGAATGCTGCCATTATTCGATTGCACTCTTTTGATGGCTACCAAATAACGCTGCATTGCCGGATAATCGGTATTGCTGAACACTGGCCGCACACTTGCAAGAAAAGGTATCCCCACTTGATACAGCCGCTCCGCAGTCTCTGTCAGCAGTCCCAGATCAGAGAAGGGATAGATCTCTTTGATCGCAAGATACACTTTAGGCGTTGCGTTGATATGAAGCCAATCCTTCAGAACATACCCCATTGCCAGTGCACTGACATTCCCTTGTTCAAAATACGGAACATAAGCAGCATCCTCTTTACTCACAGCATAAGGTGCTTGCAGGCTATCATCCTGGAAGATCAGCTTTCCAAGGGACTGGGTTCCCTGACTTCTGGCTATATAGAGCATATCCTGTACCTGAAGTGAAATTCCCGAGAACTGTCCGATCTGGAGATCTGGATTCGCGTCATACATGACATCTGTGGTTAACTGAAGTTTCTTTGTCAGCGAGGCTGGAGGACTGTACCCGATGTGCAAATACTGTCCCTGATAATGCTCCCAATCCTCTACATAAAATTTATTAGTGATCAAAATATCCGCTGCATTACGGACCATAATCACTTTAGAGTAATGATTCAGCATCCCTTGTTCATATTGATCCAGACTTCTAAGTGTGACCTTCATGGAATAGGCCGCCAGCAGTCGCTGGAGTTCAGTCACGTTGCCTTCCTTCGTTGTCCCCTTAGCGAGGCTGTCGTAGAGTAGTAGGACCTGCTGTGGCGAAGCAGCAGATTGGACAGGTGTGACGGGAATCAGAAGGGCTGTTAGAGTCAACGTCAGCAGCAATATTCCGTTTAAAACTCCTCTGATGCTCACACACTCACATCCTTTTGAGGCTTTGTATACGGGCTAGAAGGGGTGCTCTTGCTAACCTGCTTAACCCGATTGCTGTTTTTAGAAACTCTACGCCCAATCACACTGGATAGGGTCAGAAAAGTGACTAAATCAAAGGATAATGTAAATAAGAACTCATGCTTGGAAATATCGGCATCGCCTGCCCCGATAATCGATACAAAAATACCTGAAAGCCCAATGCCAATCGAAGCGACAATCAATACCATTCGCTGCATACCTCTGAAGTCACGGGACTTGATCGCTTTTACAAAGGAAGGCATATAGAGACCGATGACAAGCACCATCCAGAGGAAGATGAACCCGAATGTTCGCGGGGCCAGCGTTTGTTTCAGTTGGCTGTATCCGGTGAAAAAGTGACTCTGTGCTCGAAACTCCTTACCAACGGAATGCTCGAAATTCCCCATAGCCGCAGGCTTAATCGAGAATGCACTTTGAGCAGCTACATTAAGAATCGAATTAAGCTGGTCAGGGTTCGTTAAATAATATTTAAGGATGGATACAAATCCATAACGACTGTAGAAATTCTCCTCGAGAAGTGGTGAATTCACGTCTATGGTCACGTACTTCTCATAGTGAATGCTGTTCTTCAGAATGGCGAATTGCTCGTCCATCCCTAACGCTTTTAAAGCGGCTTCTGGATCAGGTGATTCCTTCAGCACCCCTCGGGTCATGGCATGGAACTGGTTAATGTTTACGAACTCATTTGAGATATTCAAATACGTGAACACACCTGCGAACAGCATCAGAGCAAGAGACGCCATTGTCAGTATCCGAAATATCTTGTCTCTACGAATCCAAAGCAGTGAACATGCCAGAACAGCAATGATCATACCCACTGGCGCATTCTGCTGCTTAGAAGTAGTCAGGATCAGCGTGCTAATTACGAATAAGGCCAGCATCGCGTAGTCATTGAATCTTTTTCGATATAACATCAGCCATGAAGCGAACATGAAGATCATCGTGATCATCACAACGCTTTCGCCGTAAAAGGAGTTAAAATAAGCCGTATAACCGGTATCTCCGAATATAAAAATAGCAATACCTGCAATGATGAATCCCTGTTTTCGGGACATCTTCCATGTAATAGCCTCTATTAATAAGTAAATTGCGATTACATATAGAATCGTATAAATCGCCGCTTGAAAGCGGATGTCGAATACCTCACTACTGAAGAACAACTTGTTAAGTCCTATAGCCAGCTTGATAAATAAGGACTGAGAGGAAAATAACATTGCACCATTCTCATTAAAATATTGAAAGATCCCATATTGCTTCACAAAATAACCAAAGTACTGACTATCATAATCCGGCAGATTGAAATAGAGTCCATTACTATAAATGCTACGGAAAAAGTCACCGTTATCCGCCACTCCGACATACGGAGCTGTGAACAGCGCGATGATGGTAATAAGCAGCACTCCAAATGCAGCAAGAAATGCAGGAGAAACCGATAAATTAGCAAGTGATATCCCCTGCCTTAGAGGCGTTTTCACCGTGTTGTCCATCATGCAGGTTCACCTTCAATACAATAAGTTTAAGTTAATAGACATAGGCCAGTAATGCCATCAGGTTGTCAAAAGAATAAGCTTGGCCGCTAGCGACATCACCGAATCCTCCGTACAGTGGGCTATCCACATCTGTTACTCTGAACTCGTTCATTTTTTCAATGCTTTTATGGTGGAGAGATTCATCGCCGATTTCTGCGCCGATCATAGCCGTAATGGCATAAATGGCTGTGGAGCGGATATCGTTCAGCGGCTTACCTTCTCTCGAATATTGCCCATATAACGTTCCAGCTTCGACCTGTTGCTTGATAAAATCAATGCTGGTGGCTTTCTGCTGGCCCACTTCAGCTAAGGCTAGAATGGATAAAAGCGACTCTACTGTATTGATGTTTTCCGAACTATATTTTCCGGTCTCATAATTAAACCGTGTCTCATAAAAGGGGAATTCATCCGATAAATATCCGTTTTCCAATATTACGTTCAAATCATTCGTCAGTTTCTTACTAAATTGGCTAGGAAACGACATTTTTCGCAAAGTGCCCAAATTAATATAACACAAAGTGACGAATGTGTTTGTTGAAGAATATTCCATATCGTAGAAATCATAAAGTTTTCCGTCTTTTACATTATAATCATAAAATCTTTCGCCATATTTATCCGCTTCAGCTGTATAACGTTTATCGCCGAACTTCTCCCCTGCCTCATAAAGAGCTTGAATCATACGCAAATCATCAACGGCAGCATTCAAGGGGTATAGCTTCTGCTGTTTAGGACTGTAACGGTAGCTGAAACCGCTGTTGATATCAAAGGTTTGCTTAGCTAGTTGCCATTGCTCTGTAAATCTCTCTTGTTGGCCGCTACGCACAGCTGCCAGCATCCGGAGAGATGCCGATTCACTCAGAACTTCGTGTCCACTCGCCGCTTCCGCCGACTGATCTGTTTCAATAAAATTAGTATATACACCGTACTCGCCTGTGAGTTTCGAGGTAATAAACTGCTCTAAGTTAGTTACTTCCTGCGTCTGGATTACCTTAGTATCATTTTCCGAATCTACTGGAGCTGGAGAATTAGTATGAACACTATTGGACGGATTCGGTACTGCCGTTTTTTCGCATGCCGTTAACCCTATAATGCCTGCAAATATCGCTAGTGCAGCAATAATTATTTTCCTCAAGTGATCACCTCCTTTTAATATTCTCCTATTCTGCTTACTGCCTAGTATTATCTATAACGGTAATATACAACAAAATGTTAAATCAAACTGTGAGCGTTATGTATCTATCCTTAGACAAAAAAGAGATATCCTTACGCCTTTGGCGAGCGGGATATCCCCTCTGTATCAGTTATTTATTCATTCATACGTTCCCAAAAACGATGGGCAGTAATTGCCGCGACAAGGCTGGCAGCGAACACCTCTCCGCCATCTCCAATTATTACACCCGGACTGCTTCTATGCTCGGCCGTTTCAAGTAGTTTAGCATTTTCAGTAGTCACCGCGATGGGCTTAAAGTGAGAATAGGCTTGGTTCAGGAATTGCGCTGTATCTTTATGGAATTTCTTATGTTCCGAATTTCCACCAGCTGCATAAATTGCATCAAAGAGCACCGAATCTGTCGTGGATAAGGTATGAATGACTTCAAGCTCTGTCCCCTTCGAGCCTTTAATAAATCCAAGCTTATCACTGATTATTTCCGGCTGGATCCCGGCTCTCATAAGCGTATCCAGAACAGGCATCACCAAGTCTTCATCAAATCTGTCGCCTATAATCACACCTATTTTACGTGTGTTTGGGTGCTTCTTCGTATTTGCCTGACTTAGTGCCGGGGAGATTTGAGCCACCTCGGAACCGCCCGTTTTCGGTGGCGTCGCCCCAATAGCTTCTGCTACAGGCACAGCAAGCTCTAACGTAACGTTCGCGAGCATATCTACAACCTGCTGCCGGACAGACTTACTCTTTACCTTCCCGAGCTCGAATGAATAGGCTTCAATAATATGCGTTTTTTCTGGAGCACTCATGCTGTTCCAGAACAGCTTGGCTTGTGAAAAATGGTCTTCAAAGCTTTTGCTCCGGCTACGCACCTTACGGCCCTCAACCTTCTCCTGATAATGTACATAACCACCTTCAGCCTCTGTTGCAGGTGCAGGCGTATTTTTAGCAAGCGAATTATTGTGATAGCTCACTGAACCCTGATTAATCGTCTGCCGTCCATGCCCGTCACGCTGATTGTTGTGGAAAGGACATACCGGTCTATTGATCGGCAACTCATGGAAGTTAGGACCGCCAAGCCGAATTAGCTGAGTATCCGTATAAGAGAACAATCTGCCCTGAAGCAGTGGATCATTGGTGAAATCGATGCCTGGAACCACATGTCCAGGGTGGAAAGCTACCTGCTCCGTTTCGGCGAAGACATTATCCACGTTGCGATTCAAGGTCATTTTCCCAACAATCTGTACAGGTACATCTTCCTCTGGCCAGAGCTTTGTAGGATCCAGTACGTCAAAATCAAACTTAAATTCATCTTCTTCACTTAGAAGCTGAATGCCCAACTCGTATTCCGGAAAGTTGCCGGCTTCAATCGATTCCCATAAATCACGGCGATGAAAGTCAGGGTCGGCACCTGATATTTTCTGAGCTTCGTCCCACACCAAAGAGTGTACACCGAGCACCGGTTTCCAGTGGAATTTAACAAAACGGGCTTTTCCTTGCTCATTAATCAACCTGAAAGTATGCACCCCAAACCCTTCCATCATTCTGAAGCTACGTGGAATAGCACGGTCCGACATCAGCCACATTGCCATATGGGCCGATTCTTGGTTATTGGCTATGAAATCCCAAAAGGTATCGTGAGCCGATGCGGCTTGAGGCATTTCATTGTGCGGCTCAGGCTTAAGCGCATGTACTAAATCCGGGAACTTGATCGCATCCTGGATAAAGAAGACGGGCATATTATTTCCGACTAAATCGTAATTGCCTTCCTCTGTATAGAATTTGGTAGAGAATCCGCGGGCATCCCGCACCGTCTCGGCTGATCCCCGTGATCCGGCTACCGTCGAGAATCGGACAAACACCGGTGTCTTCACGGAGGGATCTTGAAGGAATTTCGCCTTTGTATATTCTTTCAGTGATTTATATACTTCAAACTCACCATGAGCAGCAAATCCACGTGCATGCACGATTCGCTCAGGGATTCGCTCATGATCGAAATGCGTCATTTTTTCCCGGAAATGAAAGTCTTCCAGTAAGGTTGGGCCCCGATCACCCGCTTTTAAGGAGAACTCGTCCTCTGATACTTTTAAACCCTGGTTCGTTGTTAAGGTGTGACCTTCATCCTTACTGCGAAACTGTTCCAGTTGCTCATTCTTGCTGTTTCCGTTCACTTTTTGATGTTCACTCATTAACAATGGCTCCTTCCAAAGGTAAAGTAAATATTATCATGTATCTCTTACCCTTTAGGAAAGTTTGGCAAACAAAAAAAGGCGGATTCACGCGAAGCCTCAGCTCCCGAAAACCCGCCTGATCCAGCTAATTCTGATCTAATCTTTAATCTTACGATACGTCTCTTCATCGGAAACAACATACAATCTAGCATCCTTAGGAATAGCCTGATCCAGCTTTCGATTGATACTTAGATCGCTACGATCCGCCAATAAGGTTGCACCTTGCAGAAGCAGGCTCTGAAACGCGTCCCCATAAGTCTTCCACGTAGTATTCACTGGAATCTCATAAATATCATCACCATATTTACGGCTCAGCAGCTGCGTTATCACCTCAGAGTTGCCCTCTTGCAGTGCAGAACGAACAGCCAGTCTGGAGATGGCATCATGCGAAAGAACGAACTCGTTTACTTGGACATGCCTGAAATTCTGAATATTCTTCTCTTGCATTATTTCTACAGTCGTATGTACTTGTGGTGCAATGCGCTCAATGCTAGAGGCAATTAACAAAGATTTGCCGTCGATCAGCGATGCTTCATCAATCCTTGTGTCCCCGAACACAATGGCTGCTCTTGCTTCATGGATGTTAGCCTTAAGAAGAATCTCATCACTGGAGGCATCGCCACTTATAAAGTGAACTTGATCCATATGCTCCAGAGGATGACTTCCTGTCTCATCAATGATGACAATGTGGCATTTTGGCGAATAGCATAGAACCTCGTCTACGGCAGCTTGTGCTTTCTTACTCCAATTAATTAGAATCACATGGTCCTTTCCCCGAAAGCTCAACGTTCCCGCTCCTCTCCTTCTCTGCACCTCCGCAATGGAGTCAATGACCTTACCAATAACCAAGCTGAGGAGGCCGATACCAAAGATATATAGAAACATGGTAAACAGCTTTCCAACTACGGTCTCTGCAAAATAATCCCCATACCCCACTGTCGCCATCGTTGTCATAACCCAATAGAATGCATTAAACCAACTGTGAAACGTACCCGGCTCGATCAGGTAAGCAATCGACGCACTAAGAACTATAAAGATCAGAATGATTAGCCCTATCGTCCGTTTACGTAACCGCATCATCTTGGTGGAAATTCTCAGAAACAGATGCATCTGCCCACCCCTTCTTCACATCAAGCTAAAAGTAAAACTTATACTTTCTTAGATTTTCAATAAGGCTGCCGCTCGATGGATGGATCGGGGCAACCTTTGTCTCAACCCTATTTCATACTCGAACTAAACAATCAAACTGCTAATCGCAAATGCTGTCCCAATAAACACCAAGCAAAGCATAGTGCCTACAGCCACATTTCCCTTCTCCAGATGCTCTGAAATCTTAAAGGTTGGGGTTGCTAATTCAAAGATCCAATAAGCCGCAATCAAGCACACATAACCTACCGCAAACCAAATGATCATGTGCAGAATGGAGGTATTCGTATATGCCGCTACGCCAATAATAATAGCCGTTGCCAGAAACTTGCCGCCTAAAGCCAAGGCTACAGCCACATTGCCTTTCTTCAGCTCCTCCATATCTTTAAACGGAGTCATCAAACCAAAGATCACCATGCCTAACACTTGCAAAAGAATAATCACAAACACACTCACTACCAAATTAACCACCATCGTCACTTCGCCCACCCCCGAAATTTCGCATAAGCCGAATCATAGTCGGCAAAATCATGTACTTCCTCAAGGACTACGGAAGCGGTTTTCTTTTTCTCTAATGCGGTATAGCGTTCATCATCAATCGGCTGCTTAATCCGATTACCTGAAGGGAGCTCAAGCACCGCAAAGTTTCTTGTCTTATCCTTATACTTAGTCTTGTATACTCCTACAAGATCAACATCAGTGGTTACCGATACTTTAAGATTGGTAAGATCCTCTGCTGCCGTTTTTTCATCTGCATAAGACTTAATCGTGCTCCATGAAGACAGGCGAACTTCATTCTTCTGATCAGCATCCGTGATTAACTCGGCGTCCATGAACTGAAGTGTCCAAATTTTATCGCCAGTAGCATAATTCCCATCATTCGGGAGCAGTTCATTATCCGGTAAAACCGTCATGTCACTCCCAATTAAATCCCCTACGGTACTCTCTACCACCCGGTAGTCCCACGGTACCCGTGCTACACTATCTGAAGTTTGAGCTGTTCCTGAATCAAATACACTGCCCTGATTACTGGAACATGCGCTTAGCAACAGTACCGTCAAAAGCATCATACATAAGACTCCGATTCGGGCTTTCTTGCTCTTATCCAATTATCTCACTCCCAACGCAATAAAATGACTGGCATTGCCTGTAATCAATCCGCCCGCTCGGCCGAGCATACCACAAGGCTTCCCGTTAATCACGAACATGCCTGTCAGCAGATGAAATTCACCCTCTGATGTCGTTATCCGTGCTAAATCGGCTCTTTTTTGATACACAGTGGGGAAGAGCTGACTACTGTCATAACCGTCTTCATCTTCAAGCTCTAGCGCACCGCTATCATCAAACATGCGCACCGAACCCCCTTCACGACCAAAAACAGATTTGGACACAAAGTTCCCTGAGAATACAGGCTTATTATAAGTAGGCAAAATATAGCGCGAGATCGTCTCTCGCTCTTCCTTGTCGAATAGCAGGCCCAGCTCATACATTCCCCACACCGCTGCAACCAGCCCCTTGGATTGGAGCAATATACTGTGAGGACCATTAAAGAGCTGAAGATTCCCTTGCTCTACCGTATAGGCGAGGGCATCACCGCCTTCATCCACAGCCATCCACTCTTTAGGATATAGAGCGAACATCCGCTCGATCACACGGTCCTCCCCATCCTTGAGAATTCCGTTGTCGACCCACAGATCAAGACAATCCACACACTGGATATCGAGACCACTGTGCTTCACTAATGCTTCTATCGTACCTGAATCTTCAAGATGAGATCCATAAGCCACACAAGCTGCGGTATCCGGACGTTCTACCTGCCAAGCTGCCGCAACTTGTGCCTTCATCCCTTGATTTGGACTCTGCATTCCAGCTTGCTCACAGATCCATGGTGTAGCTATCGAGGCTTCCACATAACCTGTTGGGGTATCCGCATTCAGTTCGAGCAGCTTAATCGTCCCATCATGGGCTATGGCAAAGTCAAATCTGGCATACCGACTAATGAATCCTTCTTCTGGCATAGGACACCCGTCAAGCATCTCCCAAAGTACAGGGGGAATCCCAAGCAGTTCATACAAATCGCGCTTTAGATGAACATAGCGAACCGCTTTATCGAGAATGGCCCAGAGTTTTGATGAGGCTTCTTCAAGCTCCTTATAAGTGTCCCTGTGCATTAGAGCAATTGCATCCAACCAGTACTCTTCATCCTCAAGATCAGCCCAAGTGAACCCGAGTTCATATAACGCTTTGACCCGTGGACCTCTTTCAAGCTCAGACTGATCTAGAATTTCAAATACACTCTGCTGCTCACTCATCCGCCAAAACCACTCTTACTTGAGCCTGATCTCGAAGAGGACTTCGAGCCTGAGCTAGATTTAGAGTTCTTCGAAGAATTTAATCCGCTGGAAGTGCCACCGATTCCATTTTTTGAGGAAGAACCTCTTCTCGTAATAGAGCCTGTGGAGGAAGTCGATGTTTTGGGCTTTACAACAGAACCGGGAACCTTCTTATTCTGGAATTTCTCACTGCTATAGGTAGGCGGCTTATAAGTTGTTCTCGTGCCTCCATAATAAGTTGGACGGTCCTTAGACCATCCTCTGGAAGAGTAATTGCCACCACTGTTAAACAGCATGTGATATAGCAGCAAGTCATCCCAACCAAAACCTGAATGATATCCACCATAGTTATTCACTACCGTCGTTCCATTATTGGTTACAACACCTTGGCCTTCCTGTTCTACCTCTTGTGTACCTTCCGGATATGGAATATTCCAATCCACATTTTTGTCAAAATAGGCTTTAACCTCTTCGGTAGACCAGGACACTAGCTGGGGTTCATCTCCAGAAGTATTTGCACTAGCCCCTGCGCCGCCAGGAATAAACATAGCATTCGCTAACAAAGCTATGCCTAGCGAAGTAGATAATACTCGAATGGGCTTACCATCAGAAGTGAATAATTTGGATACCGCTAATTCCTTATCCTTTTCATCTTTAGACATCGTAAGGTTCTCCTTCCCTTATCTCAATCATTCGTTGTGCATCGGAACAAGTAAAAGCTCCAGCTTGCCTTCATCTACATTCAGCCGTCCTTCAACCGTTTCATATTCAACACTGCCAACCACAATATAATTGACATGCTCTAACGCTGCGATCATATTCATGCTCCACGTGCGTTCCTCAATGACTCGCAGCCCGCCTTCCGGCATTTTTTCAAATAAGATTACATTCATCCCATTGTCCATTATTACCATTCCTTCCTTAGTTCTGCTATAGCATCTGATACGTCTTTATTACCTTTTCGTTTCAGTTCTAGGTGTGCATAGACTGCCCAACCTTACTCTTGGCGTTAGAACGTCTATATAAAAGAAGAATTCCTAACGAGCACAAGCAAACGAGGAGCAACACGCCGTATACATGCTGATATGCTTTTGCAGGGGAGATATCACGCTGAGCATGCAGTAAAAGCCCGCAGACTGCAACAGATACAGAGCCTCCGAAGAATTGAACCAGTTGTAAAAGCCCCATACCAGAACCAATCCAAGTCCTTGGAAGAACTATAGAAGTTTCATTGTTTAAGGATGCCATCGTAGCTGAGAAAGCGGGAGAGAAGCATAGATAACCTAGCAGCAGTACTACAGGTGATACAGAAAGATTCAGGGCAAACACAGCCATAACGGCTGCAAGTATACAATGTCCAATCACTAAGAAGCGTATATTACCGTACCGATCAATAAAACGTCCCACATAACGGGTCAGAAATGCAGATAATAGCGCTCCCGGTGCGATATACAAACCAATCATCAGCGCTGATTTATCGAACAGATTAGCGAGCGCAAGCGGCATCAGGAACAAGTTCCCTAAGTTCAGCACCAGAATACAAAAGCCTACGGCAACCAGTTTCAAGTAACCCGGCATGGTAAGCAGCTGCGGATTAATGAATGATTCCTTGGCCTTCTTCAGATGTACGGCATGCACGATAATAGACACTACACCCACCGCTAGCCATACAAGCGACTGGGTAGTTACAGCTACCAGCAGACTTGCTGCATTTACCACGGTCAGCGCCGCCCCCAGGATGTCAAAGCTTGCAGGCTGTGGCTGTTCCTTAGGCAATAACCGCAGCAATACCGGCAGCACGATAAGCACAAGGCAAGTTATGCCGAACAATCCATTCCAGCCAAAGTACTGGCTGATGACACCTCCGACAATAGGACCCAAACCAAAGGCCATTGCACTACCCGCCGAGATCATCGCAATAGCAGCACCGCGTCTTTCAATCGGAACATAGCGACTGGCGAGTACAAGCCCTAATCCAGCCATAGATCCGGCGCCCGCAGATTGTAGGATTCTTGTAATCAATAGCATATTAAAGTCATGTGCGAACAATCCAAACACTGATGCTGTCCCAAGCGTAATTAAGCCAATGGTCAAGAGCTTGCGAATCGGCACCAAGTCGGATAACCGGCTATAAATAACCGTCGACAACGCATATCCAATCGAATAGCTGGAAATGACCCATGAGCCTAGGTCAGCAGAAATTTGGAGATCCTGAATAATGGTTGGAAGCGATACATTAAACATCGTTGTGTTCATCACTACAATAAAGAGGCACATCGTCCATAATGGCATGACAATTTTATCATTCATTCCTACTTTCTCATTCATTCATACTCCATCCCTGTCCTAATTTATCTATACATGCTCAACTAATTTTATGCCTATAAAAAGAGGTTGGCAATTAGAAGAGGGAATTACTTGCGCCACATCAATCCACATACCAGTTCGAACAGCTCTATATAGTTGCGTGGATTTTTACCCGTCAATGTATGAATGCGGTTAAGTCGGTAATTCAGTGTATTTCGGTGAATATTCAACTTCTGTACCGTTCGATTATGATCTCCATTCTCCGCAATAAATACTTGCAGTGTTTCAATCAGACCCGTCTTGTCTCCCGACTGATCCAGAAGAGCATAAATCGTCCCTGGCCGCTCATCCCCGTCATAGGATAAGTGTATTAGAAACCTCAATTCTGCATAGGTATATAGTTTTTTGAGTGGATCGACTCTACTGCCAATATGAATGGCCGCCTGTGCCTGTTCCAACGAATAAGCGGCTAACTCCTCTGCCTCGCCAGAGCCGATCCGTCTCACATCACCGCAAGCACTAAGCTTTCCTATCAGCTCTTTATAGAGAAATCCGTCTGTGATGAAAAAAACAGCCTTGTCGTTCTCCAAATTCCAGTAATGCGGATAGGATCTAAAAACGCTTCTGAACTCCTTCCCATTCACGTCTCCATCTACCAGGATGGCCCAGCATTTCTTCTTCAGATCAAGCCCATAACTACTCGCCCGTTCTAGAAATTCAAGATCATACGCCTCTTTACGATAAGACAATTCATGATAAAATTTCACACGCTTTACTCTGTCATCCTGCTCCTGCTTATTCCTTGCTTCCTGCTCTATAAGTAATATGGTAGTAACTCTGACCAGCTTGCTAAACGGTCTAACCTCATCCGGATGTCCCGTAATGCCTACCACACCCAAAACTTTATGGTCTATAATAATGGGTTCATTCACCCCTGGCTTCATTCCTATGCCGTCCTCGTATACCTCAAAGACATGCCCACTTTGAATGGCTATTCTCGCTCCCTCATGTAAGGTCCCGACCCGTTTTAGATCTCCACTCCCTACAATAAAGCCGTTCTCATCCATAACATTAATGTTATAAGGAACTACACTCATCATTTCCTGTGCGATTTGTCCTGCGAGTGATTTCGATATCTTCATGTCTGCCCCTCCTGTTCCTGTATATTCTACTCAGAAAGCTTCTACCTTAAAAATAAACAAGAAGAAACGGTTGTCGTCCTTAAAAGACGATAACCGTTTCTCGTAGGAATAATAAGGATGATGTAATCTCTCCGTCGCTTTTTATAATGATCAACCTTGGTTCAGTGCGACTAACCGGGCCACGTTCTCAGCGGATCTTTCCAGATTCTCCTGCCCTTTCTTCAGGGCATCCTCCAATGAAGCCGCACCTGGCATAATGCCAAAAATAGCATCGATTCCTTTATCATACAGCACTTCTGTCTGGTCGCCGATCCGTCCCGCGAAGGCTAGCACGGGTTTATTATATTTCTTAGCGACCTGGGCAACGCCTAACGGTGTCTTGCCATATTGAGTCTGGAAGTCGATGCTCCCTTCCCCGGTCCACACCATATCAGCCTGTTGCACCTTTTCTTCAAGTCCGGTGTAGTCAATGACAAGCTCAATGCCCTTTTTTAACACTCCGTTTAAAAACACTACCAGTCCTCCCCCAAGTCCACCGGCTGCACCAGCTCCAGGCATATCTATAATATCGATTCCAAGCTGTTCCTTGATGACACTCGCATAATGCTGAAGATTACTGTCGAGCTGTTTAATCATCTCTGAAGTAGCACCCTTTTGCGGACCAAATACATTGGAAGCTCCGGTCGGACCACATAATGGATTCGTAACATCACAGGCCACTTCAACCTGCACATCCTTCAGACGAGGGTCAAATTCACTCAATTCGATACTTGCTAATCTGCCAAGCTCACCGCCGCCAAATATCAGTTCATCCCCTTCTTCGTCCAGAAGTCTGCCGCCTAGCGCTTGAACCAACCCGGCACCTCCATCATTGGTGGCACTACCTCCGATACCAATTAGCAGTTTGCTGACACCACGGTCCAGACAGGCTTTGATTAATTGTCCTGTTCCGTAAGTTGTTGTAATCAAAGGGTTACGTTTCTCAGGGGATACCAGCTGAATGCCGCTCGCGCTGGCCATTTCCAGTACGCCTGTCAATCCATCACCTGTAATTCCGTAGGATGCGCTAACTTCATTGCCAAGAGGGCCTTTAACTTTAGTAGTATATACGGTGCCCTCGGTTGCATCGACCAAGGACTGCATCGTTCCTTCGCCACCGTCCGCCATAGGTACATGAATACAATTTATATTAGAATTCACTTTATAAATGCCTCTTTCCATGGCTTCACAAGCTTCTTTAGCTGTCATACTTTCTTTGAAAGAATCCGGTGCCAGAACGATAACCAGGTCTTTTTTCATAGAATATCGGTCCCTTCTAGTTAGAGATAATTATTATAGGATGAAGCCGTAAAGTATAGTAGCAACGATAGCCATTGTCAGACCCACGAGACTTTCGTAAGGAATCAGTGACATCCGGTCCTTGATATTCATCTTAACGGAATCTGCAGTTACGTGGAAGAAGTTACCATGTGGCAGATGATCAATCACTGTAGCCCCGGTATGCACCATAATCGCCGCATTAAGTGGCGCTGTCCCCATAGATAGAATAGCGGGCCCGAACGATCCAGCTGCCACAATAGAAGCCGTAGATGTGGACGCTGTAGCGGCCGCCATCAAGATACCTGCAATCGGAGCAAGGAAGGTTCCGGAGATCCCCATAGCTGTAATTGCATCAACAACCGTAGCACTTAAGTCAGATTTTGAGATAATGCCAGCGATGGCACCGGCACCAATCAGGATAATGGCTGTACCCGTCATTTTGTTCAATCCAGATGTCGTAAAAGAAATGATGTTCTTCGTCTGTTTCATTGCAATCAGTCCAATAATACCGGCAAGAGGCAAGATGATCATAGAGTCAACTTTAAAGGATTTCAGCAATTCGATATTCAGAATATTTCCGACCGGATTAATGGCCAGAAGCAAAATAGCGACAACTGGAGCGACGATAGCACGGCCGAAGCTTGGTTTAACCTTAGAAGTATCTTCCTCTTTCGTTACAACATCACCGTCTGCGATTTTTACACCTTTGTTGACTAGGAGATTAGCAATAATAACAGTGACAATCAGACCCGCAACGGCTGGGATGAACCCATGGATCATCACCTGAGCCAAATCTACATCAAAGCCCTTCGCTACGGCAATGGTATTTGGGTTTGGAGAAATAATATTACCTGCTTTACCGCCACCTACCAGAGCAAGCAGTAAGGCTGTTTTGGAAATGCCGATTTTTTTACCCACAGACAAAGCAATCGGAGCGACGATAATGATGGCTACCGTGATGAATACACCAACTGCTGTAATAATCATAGTAGCTAGTGCTATAGACAATAAGGCTTTCTTTTCACCAAGCTTGTCTACGATGGTCTCAGCCATCCGTTCGGCTGCACCTGATTCAATCAGTACCCCCGCCAGCACACCTGCCGCGAGTACACGTACAACTGCCCCCATTACACTATTCGTTCCATCGATAATATACTGTACCGTTTCCGCAATAGAAGCGCCGCCCAATATCCCTCCGGCAATTGCGCCTAAAAAGAGTGCGTAGACCGGATTAACCTTTTTAAAAATCAATACGACGGCTAATATCAATCCTGCAACAGCGCCCATCCAGTTAATTACTGTGCCTTCCATCTCTAGTTGCCCCCTTAATATAAAAGTATGATACTTTAAAGTGTGTGTTTTGATAACGCTTTCTAAACTGAGTATACTGCGCTTACAAACCCAATTATATTGACGGGACAACCTATTTTTTTGTGCAAATGCACAAGCCCCGAACACAAAAGAAGACCAAGCTTAGGTTTATACTTCACCCAGGCTTGGTCTTTTATCATGAATCAAATAAGTTTAGGAGACTTGAGATTCCTTAGCAAGAACAGGTACGGTGTTATCCGCTACCTGCACATCATCCTTTGTCTTGGAGAGGACAATGTTCAATACAATCGCTGTAAGCGAACCGGATACGATACCGTTCTGTAGCAGCATCCGCGCAAATTCAGGCAGCTCTGCGAACATTGCAGGAAGTGTCGCTGAACCTAAGCCAACAGCAATACTGCAAGCAGCAATCAGTAGATTACCATCCTTACGGAGATCCACATCGGATAGAATGGATATCCCGGAAACGGCAACCGATCCGAACATGACAATCATGGCTCCACCAAGTACGGCATTCGGTACAATCGTCGTCAAGGCAGCCAGCTTAGGCAGGAGTCCTAGTACAATCATGATCCCGCCAGCGGCAAAAATAACATTACGAGTCTTAATGCGAGACAGCGAAATCAAACCCACATTTTGAGAAAAAGCAGTGTATGGGAAGGCATTAAAAATTCCGCCCAGCATAATTGCTACTCCCTCGGAACGCAGTCCGTTTACGATCTGCTTCTGTTCAACTTTCTGATCAATTACTTTACCTACTGCAAAATAAACCCCAGTAGACTCCACCATACTAACAATGTTAACGATGATCATAGTGAAGATTGCAGTAAGACTGAATTCAGGCCATCCGAAGTAAAACGGTTGTGCGATGCTTACCCAAGAAGCGTCACCTACCGTAGAAAAATTAACGATACCCATTCCATAAGCAATCGCTGTACCCACCACAAGACCTACCAGAACTGAGATCGAGCGCAGGAATCCAGTGGCGAAACGGTTAACTGCTAAAATGACAAGTAGTGTAATCAGTGCAAGCAGCAAATTACGGGGTTGTCCAAAATCAGCGCTGCCTTCTCCGCCAGCAACGTTATTCATAGCTACTGGAATAAGAGATAACCCGATAATGGTCACGACAGAACCCGTTACAATGGTCGGGAAGAACTTCAGCAGCTTCCCATAAAGCGGGGCCGCAAGAACAACGAACAAACCGGAAATAATGATCGCACCGTACGCAGTCGCCAGATTATGTGTCGAGGCAATCGCAATAATCGGGCCAACGGCTGTAAAGGTACATCCAAGAATAACTGGGAGCCTGCTACCAAAATACTTAGTGCCCATTATTTGCAGCAGTGTGGCCAATCCGCAAGTGAACAAATCGGCTGCGATGAGGTAAGCCATTTGAGTCCCATTTAGCTTCAATGCACCCCCAACAATCAGCGGTACAATTACTGCTCCTGCATACATGGCTAGGACATGCTGAAGACCTAACGTAAATACCTTTTGCTTGCTTAACATCCCGCACTCTCCTTGATTTTCTCTAATGAGCTTTCATTATCAATGAAGTGAATTTCACCTGGTGACATAGATGCAATACGGGCCAAGGCATGGACTTCTATGCCTCTGTTCTCCAGAAGGCTCCGGCCTTCCTGGAAGCTCTTTTCAATGACACAACCGACGCCAAGGAGCTCTGCTCCTGCCTCTTTTACGATATCAACCAGTCCCACAAGTGCAGCACCAGTAGCGAGGAAATCATCCACAATAAGCACTTTGTCATCCGGTCCAAGATATTTTTGGGAGACGCTGACCAGATAATCCTCTTGGCGAGTAAAGGAATGTACAGGCGCTGAGTAGACAGCCTCTGAGAGCGTTACTGCTTTCTTTTTCTTCGCATAAACAAACGGTACACCTAATGCAATCGCAGTAGCCATGGCGAACTGAATCCCACTAGCTTCAATCGTAATCACCTTAGTGATCGGTTGATGACCGAACAACTTTTTGAACTCTTGACCGATTTGCAGCGCTAGCTCCGTATCGACCTGATGATTCAGAAATGAATCTACCTTCAGTACCGTATCTGATAAAATAAGACCCTCTTGTCTAATGCGCTCTTGAAGTACTTTCATCGTGAACTAATCTCTCCTCTTCATTAAAAAAACAAAAAAAGGACAAATCCCTTGAGTCGTTTCTCTCAAGTGAATCTGTCCTTCTGGGCTTTTGTCCCTTAGTGGTGTAACACTACATAGTGTCCGCATCGCTCGGTCCAGACCTTTCCTCCAAAGAAGAAAGCGGAACCCTAGATGCGCTATTTCACTCATAGTCGGATAATTACGATGGTTATCCGGTAGAAACTTATGGGCCATATCCCCAAGATTATATGAGTTTTATTAATGTTCGATATGAATACCTTGTATATCTTACACGCTCTGTCTGGTGCTTACAAGCAAAATTTTTAGTGTTTTGCATACCATTTTCAGGTTATTTTCACGAAATTCAATTGTTTACATTTAGTAGTGGTTACTCCAAGATCTTCTGCGCCGTTTCTTCGGTCGTTACGAGCACATTCATATACCCGCCATTTAGAGCGCCCAAGATCCCCGAAACCTTCTCCAGCGATTCCGCTACACCAATAGCGTACCTCGCTCGTCTGATCTGCTCCAGCTCAATGGTCAACGTTCGGTCCGATATTGCTGTGCGTACAGGCAATCCATTGCCATCATAAAAACGCGAGCAAATATCACCAGCTACTTTCCCGTCCTCCAGCTCATCAATCACAGCATCGCCATAAAATCCGCGCCATGCCTCTTCACCTTTAATTTCCGGTGATCCAATGCCGAATATAGCGATATCCAGCCGATCCCATGCCTTCGCAATGGTCTGATAATACTGCGAACGCATCAGTTGATCTCTGGTTTCCTTTTGCTCCGTGATCGCTGGCACGTCAATCATTAATGAGCGCGCACCCCACTTTAAGGCAGCTTGGTAGCAGATATTATTGACATGGTATCCGCTCTCCATCTTTCCAGATGGACCACCCACCGTAGGAACACAGGTTACAAAAGGCCTCTGTCCGAGGTTCAGATTGTCTACAACGGCAGCTAAGCTGCTTCCCCAAGAGAACCCAATAGTATCTTTCGGCTGAACCACTTGCTCCAGCCATCTTGCACAAGCCTGTCCAATGGCTTTACGTTTGTTCACTCCTGACTGGGCTGGATCTACCTCTACAACAATGGCTTCCTTCAGCCCGAACCGTTCTTTCAATTCCTGCTCCAGTGTACAATGATCTCCAATATCGTAATTGATGGTGATTGTAACGATGCCCTCTTCACGGACTCTCTTCAGCATCCTACTTATGGTGGTGCGATATATGCCAAGTTCATTAGAAATTTCACTTTGCGTTAAATTCTGCTCATAGTACATTTGTGCAATCTTAATGAGCAGCTTCTTGTCTTCTTTTCGATCCATGATAGAACTCCTCGCTTTTTTCAAGGATTTGACGAATCCATAACCCCTAGTTATACTGTAGACGATTATTTTGCACATTTTTTATTATATTGCACAAATGTGCAAATTATCAATTTTTTAATGGAGATGATCGGCTTTGAATATGGACTTTAGAAAGAAAAGTTGCGCCGTAGAAGCTCTAAAGTATATTGAGAACGACACAACCATTGGTTTAGGTGGGGGTAGTACGATTTCCTATTTAATCGGGAATATTAAAGAAGCAGATCTTCGGTTAAAGGTAGTGACCCCCTCCTTCACTACAGCTTCACTCTGTGTCCGAAATGGATTGCAGGTTGTACCCACTTGGTCCGTTGACCGAATAGCTGTTGCTTTTGACGGCTGTGATGAGGTGGATGAGCAACTGCATGCGCTTAAGAGTGGTGGCGGCATTCATACGAAAGAAAAACTGATTGCTAGTATGGCGGATCATTATATATTGCTGGTAGATGAAACTAAACTTGTGAACAAGCTAACCTTCAAGCATCCCGTAGCATTGGAAATTCTTATGGATGCTCTTAGTTATGTTCAACATTCCGTGAAATCGCTGGGCGGCAAGCCTGAGATTCGAACAAGCGCAAGTAAAGATGGGTATACGGTCAGTGATCACGGCAATGTGCTGCTGGATGTCTTTTTTGACAAGGTAGAGGATAGCACTGCTCTCCAAACTGAACTCAAAGCTATTAACGGGGTCATTGAGACCTCCCTATTCACGAAAGAAGTTACCTCAGCACTTGTGGCTGGTTCAAATGGAATCAAGGTAATCTCTAAGTAAGCTCAAACAATCAAAACAGGCGAGGTGCTAACCATGAACAATCTGAAGTGGGCAATCATCGGCCCGGGAAGTATCGCTACTGAATTTGCGGCTGCTCTAAATGACATCGGCGGAACTTTATATGCGGTAGGATCACGAACCTTAGAGAAAGCCCAGGCGTTCGCGAGCCAATATGGAGCGGAGAAGGCTTATGGCAATTACAGCGAAATGCTGCAAGATCCAGAAATTGATGTCGTCTACATCTCAACACCACATAGTAACCACTACGAATACATCATAGAAAGCTTGCAGAATAACAAACATGTCCTCTGTGAAAAGGCGATCACCGTAAATAGCAAACAACTGCAGGAAATCGCCGAGCTTGCTAAACAAAAAAGCTTAGTCGTCGCAGAGGCTATGACCATCTACCATATGCCACTGTACAAAAAGCTACGGAAAATCGTGGATGAAGGTAAGATCGGACGCCTCAAAATGGTGCAAGTCTCCTTTGGCAGCCATAAAGAATATGATGTGAACAACCGTTTCTTCAGCAAAGATTTGGCTGGAGGGGCGCTGCTGGATATTGGGACGTATGCCTTGTCCTTCACAAGATTCTTCCTGTCCAAACAGCCACAGGAAATTCTAACGACAGTGAAACGTTTTGAGACAGGCGTCGATGAACAATCCGGAATCATTCTGAACAACGATGCGGATGAAATGGCGATCATCTCCCTTACTATGCGCTCCAAAATGCCTAAACGCGGCGTCGTTGCTGGAGAACTTGGCTTTATTACTGTAGACAATTTCCCACGGGCCTCTACAGCTACAATTCAATATTTAGATGGCACCCTAGAAACGATCGAAGCCGGTGATACTTCCAAAGCGCTACAATACGAAATCGAGGATATGCAGCGCTATATCGCGGCAAAAGGCAACCAGGAAACCCTCAAGCTCTCCTTAGATGTCATGGACATTATGAGTAATGTTAGAGAACAATGGGGAATCAAATACAGCTTCGAATAACATACTGAACACAATAGATCAATCATCAAAGCGTTGGTATTCCCTTCAACTGAAGGAAGCCCAACGCTTTTTTGCGGATAATTTTCTAGGAATGGATGACAATATCCTTAGGTGATTTCTTATAGGTACTTTTTAGTACCTATAGCACTTTAAAGTACGTACTATACTTAAATGACTCATGCCTTCATAATTGCACTTACCGGCCGGTGATTATCAGAGTGTAGGAGTGAGAGACATGTTGTTAAACCAAAAAAGAAGTACCCTGGCACTCCTGGCTTTAGCCATTAGCGCCTTTGCGATCGGAACCACCGAGTTTATCAGTGTAGGGTTGCTGCCTTTAATCGCTGATGACCTGAATATACCGCTGACCACAGCTGGATTAACTGTTACTTTGTACGCTTTAGGGGTAACCTTTGGCGCCCCAATCTTAACGTCGCTGACCACGGCGATATCGCGCAAAACATTATTGCTTATCATTATGATTGTATTTATTATCGGCAATAGCCTTGCCGCGGCTGCGGACAGTATTACAATTCTGCTAATAGCTAGAGTAATATCTGCCCTTTCGCATGGTCTGTTCATGTCGATTGCTTCGACCATTGCCGCCGACCTTGTGCCTGAGAATCGTAAAGCCAGCGCTATTGCGATCATGTTCACAGGGCTAACCGTAGCTACTGTTACCGGTGTGCCACTGGGTACCTTTCTAGGGCAACAGTTAGGCTGGAGAGCTGCATTCATCGCCATTATTGCCATCGGGCTTATAGCGCTCATCGGTAATCTGATCTTGGTCCCTGCCACAGGGCTGCGCAAAGGAACCCGAACACCGCTTCGCGAGCAAGTCAAACTCGTGAAGAACGGACGGTTACTGCTTGCCTTCGCAATCACTGCTTTAGGGTATGGAGGTACCTTTGTAGTCTTTACTTATTTATCTCCACTTCTTCATGAAATCAGCGGTTTCAAAGAGAGTACCGTTGCCATCATCCTTCTTGTTTATGGCATAGCGATCGCCATCGGCAACGTCATTGGAGGCAAATTAGCCAACCGTAACCCTATGAATGCCCTATTCTACATGTTTGCTATACAAGCTGTTGTACTGTTCGTCTTAACCTTTACCGCACCCTTTAAAGTGGCTGCACTACTTACGATCTTCTTTATGGGATTGTTAGCCTTCATGAACGTACCTGGTCTACAAGTACACGTAGTTACACTTGCAGATCGATATGCTCCGAGTGCGCGAGATGTGGCATCTGCGCTGAATATTGCTGCTTTTAACGCTGGTATTGCCATCGGGGCTTATCTTGGCGGTATCGTCACGGATCATATGGGACTGATTCATACCACTTGGGTGGGTGCTATAATGGTTCTATCCGCTGTATTCCTAACCGCTTGGAGTCGTGCGCTGGAGAAGAAAGATGAGACTCTTCTCCAGTCTGAGGCTGCTTAATCAGCCTTGCCTTAACATACCAATAAACTTTTAAATATCTCAGGAGGTAATTTTATTATGGCTCAACATCTACAGGATACAACTGCATTACACAACGGGGTAAACATGCCTTGGCTTGGACTTGGTGTATTTCAAGTCGAAGAAGGCTCTGAGCTGATCCAAGCGGTTAAATCTGCTATTGCACATGGCTACCGCAGCATCGATACAGCAGCGATCTATCAGAATGAGACTGGCGTAGGTCAAGCGATCAAAGAAGCTTTGCAGGACAACAACCTGTCCAGAGAAGAGCTCTTCGTAACTTCAAAGGTCTGGACTGCAGATATGGGCTACGAAGAAACCATTGCCGCCTACGAAGCTAGCCTAGCTAAGCTTGGACTTGAATACCTTGATCTATATCTTATCCACTGGCCTGTAAAAGGAAAATATAAAGAGACTTGGAGAGCACTTGAAACCTTGTATAAAGAGGGACGCGTAAAAGCGATTGGGGTCAGCAATTTCCAGATCCATCATCTTGAAGATGTGATGAAGGATGCGGAAATTAAGCCGATGGTAAACCAAGTGGAGCTCCATCCTTATTTGAGTCAGCAAGCGCTGCTTAGCTTCTGCCAGGAACAAGGAATTCAACTGGAAGCTTGGTCTCCATTAATGCAAGGGCAATTGTTGGATCAGCCTGTACTGAAACAAATTGCAGCTAAACACAGTAAATCCGTAGCTCAAGTGATTATCCGTTGGGACCTGCAGCGTGGAATTATTACCATTCCAAAGTCTACTAAAGAGCACCGGATCATCGAAAACGTAGATGTGTTTGATTTTCTGTTAACAGAAGAGGATATGAATCTAATCAACGCTCTGAACCAAGATCAACGGGTAGGTCCTGACCCTGATAATTTCGACTTCTAAGAGATTAACCACTAGGTTAAGTAACAGTAAAAAAAGACCCTATCTTTCAGAAATGAAAGAGGGGTCCTTTTTGTCTTTACGCCCCTTGCACTAGCACAATAAGGATCGGCAACACAAGAAAGGAAGCAAGCGTCGTCCATAAAATACATTTGGATACCAGCTCTGGAGAGGCGTCAAATCGTTCCGCTAATACCACCGCGTTGACGGCAACTGGCATGGAGGCCAGAATCAGCAGCACAGAGAATAAAATACCATCAATATGCAGAATAGATAATCCGAGGTAGGCCACTAGTGGAGCTAAGATTAATCGAATGATCATCCCTGCCCAAAAAGTAGACTGACCCTTACGTTCAGATGACATGGTTCGTACTTTGACCATCTGTGCACCCAGAATCGCCAGTACGACTGGTGAATAACCTCCGGCAACCATGGAGACCCCTGTAGCAAGCTCAGAAGGTAAATGCAGGTCAAATATTCTAAGAAAAAGTGCTAGCATAGCTGCATAGATGGCTGGGAGAGAGAACACGGACTTTACCGCATTTTTCACCGAGAACTGCGATCTAGCCGCAAAATAAACGCCCACAGTATTCACGATAATCATCTGCCCAATCACATAAACAGAAGCCTTATCGAGCCCAAGCTGTCCGAAAGCCAGCAACACCAAGGGAAGTCCATAATTCACACTATTCGTAAATGTCGAGACCAGAGTCAATCCCGATATTTCAGAGGGGCCGAGCTTCAATAACTTTCCGATGATATTTGCAATCGCCCATAAAAAGCACAGATTTAGCAGCGAAAAAGCGAGCGTCTTGTAAATATCATCCATAGAAATCTCGGCCGTAGCCAGTGTATTAAGAATAATAGCCGGCGTTAAAAAGTATAAATAGAGCGTCAATAACGGCTTGGTATCCAAATTCTTAAACCGTCCAAGCAGTGCACCGACGATCACCGGAATGGATAATGGCACGATGACTTGATACAACGTTGATAACACGCTCTGGATCATGAACAGTACTCCTCTGCTCTAAGTTACTCTAAACTATAAGCGCAACAGAGCAAGACGTCTAAGATATGAAATCAATATACACAATAGCCATTACCTATAATTAAAAAAGGTCTCAACCCCTATAACGGGGTTGAGACCTTTTTATCATGTGTTACATCATTTTGATTTCAAGCAATTCATATTTGATGATACCCATTGGTGCGTTTACACTAACGATATCCCCAACTTTTTTACCCAGCAATTCCTTGCCCAGCGGACTTTCATAGGAAATCTTGTTGTTTAGGACATCTGCTTCAGCAGCCCCTACAATTCTATATTCAATCTTCTCGGAGTATTCGATATCGTTCAGGGTAACGATACAACCCATACTAACCTTTGACAGATCCATCTGACTCTCATCTACGATCTTGGCTTTGGTCAGCATTTTCTCCAAAATCATAATACGAGTCTCCATGAACGATTGGTCGTCCTTGGCCGAATGGTACTCGCTATTTTCCTTCAAGTCTCCATAGCTGATCGCCAATTTGAGCCGTGCTGCCAATTCCTTGCGCCCTGGGCCCTTCAATTCCTTCAGTTCTTCCTCTAATTGAGCCAATCCTTCTTTGGTCAAGAACACTTCTTCATTAGACATGTATACAACTCCTATTTTGGATGCTTTTTAATATTTTAACCTATATTTCACATTCATGCGACAAGCATAAACGTCTTCGGCGTCCTTGTAAGGACGGTAAGCGTTTAAGAGAGAAATATAAAAATTAAAGTATAGGTGCAAAACCTATACTTTCTTATATTTAAATAAAAATCCCTGCCACAATTGAACATTGGGCAAGGATGTCAATGCTGCATCATTATTCTGGCAAATGCTCTTTACAGAAAAGGAGTAATGCTGCTTCCTCGTCCTCTTCCATATCAAAGTCAAGCAACTGACCTGTTGTTGTCTCCTGTAGATCATAACTCACGATGCTAACTTGATCTTCATCCACTTTAATAATCGCTCTAGCGGATACTCCGTTCTCTACATAGAGCTCATCATCTTCTGGAACATCCAGTTGAACCACGAATTCATACCGTTTACCGGTTAGTATACCAAAAGGATCTTTAACATTCTCCACGTTGTAGCTTGTAAATGTCAACATTGCTCAATCAACCTCTTTTCCTAATACCTGCCACGTCATTGTATCACAAAAAGCTGCATGAAGGGGTCGCCCGTCCCTCAAGCCATAGCTTTCGACTTCTTGATCTGCTTGCTTCGCAATTGTCCGCAAGCAGCATCAATATCTACACCATGCTCCAGACGAGTGCTTACGCTGACGCCCTGCTTCTTCAAGGTATCAAAAAAGGCTCGTACGGTCTCCCGCTCGCTTCTTTGATATTGACTGTGCTCATCGACTGGATTATAAGGAATCAAGTTCACATTGACGAGCTGGCGCCGGTCGCCGATTAGCTCGGTCAGCTCAAGCGCATGCTCCTTGCCGTCATTTACATCCTTCATCAGAATGTATTCTAACGTAATTCTGCGATTTGTTTTTTCCAAATAATAATCTATGGACTCCATTAGCTTCTCAATTGGAATGGCCTTGTTAATCTTCATAATCTTCGTCCGCAGCTCATTATTAGGCGCGTGAAGCGATACTGCCAAGTTCACCTGTGTATTCGCATCGGCAAATTCTACGATTTTGTTAGCAAGCCCACTCGTCGATACAGTAATACCTCTTCCTGCGATGGCTAATCCCTTGTGGTCCTTAATAATCGATAAGAAATTGAGCAGGTTCTTAAAGTTGTCGAACGGTTCGCCAATTCCCATGACTACAACGTGACTAACCTTTTGTTCGAGGTTTGCTGCATCCAAATGCTGCTGAACCTTCATAATCTGCTCTACAATTTCACCGCTGGAAAGATCACGACTCTTCGCTAACAGTCCACTAGCGCAAAAGCTGCAGCCGATATTACATCCAACCTGAGTAGTGACACATACGGACAAACCGTATTTCTGTCTCATGAGCACCGTCTCGATCAGGTTGCCATCCTTCAAACGGAACAGGAACTTGATCGTCCCATCCGCAGACTCCTGCTTCACATGTTCTTCCAGCGTATGGATCACATAGTGCTGCTCCAATAATTCTACACAATCTTTATTTACATCGAGCATTTCTGAGAATTCTGTAATCCGCTTCCGATAAAGCCAATCCCAGACCTGCGTAGCTCGAAATTTTTTATGTCCACGTTCTAACAGCCATGCCGCCAGTTGATCAAAAGTTAATCCATAAATGGATTCCATATTCATTCGTTATCCTCTTTTCAAAACATTAAAGTTCAGTCCATCACTACTCATTGTCTCAAATTTTTTTTATTTAAACAAGGGGAGTTGTAGCGAAGCGTCGAAGTTTACACCATTAGAAGTCCGTTCTATGAAATTACATCTGAGGAGAGATCGAATCAAATGAGCTCAACCACAATAAAAATCATCGGTTTTGCCCTTCTAGCTGCCGTTCTAATCTTTGGTGGCTTTTTACTGTATATTACCATTACCGATTATAAGCCGAAGGAGACTACTCCACTAACGGTAAACCATAATCAGGAACTAATGATGAAGCAGGGAGAACCTTTTGCAATAACAACCTTTAATATTGGCTATGCTGGGCTGGATAAGGATCAGGATTTCTTTATGGATGGCGGGACCAAATCACGTTCAAGCAGCGAGGAACAAACGAAGACAAATCTTGAGGCAATAGCCTCTCTAATGACTACTTCAGGCTCAGATTTATTTATGTTGCAGGAGGTAGATCTCGATTCTTCTCGTAGCAACCATATAGATGAGGTCTCCTTGTTATCGAATACCTTCTCTGATTACAGCAACGTATTCGCAACGAACTACAAGGTGCCTTGGGTACCGATTCCCGTTCTTGATCCGATGGGCTCAGTAAATAGCGGTTTATTAACCTTATCTAAATTCGGTAGCACAAGTAACGTTAGATATGATCTTCCGGGAAAAGAAAGCTGGCCTCGTCAACTGTTTGAACTTGACCGCGCCTTTATGGAGAGCAGATTCCCCGTCGATAACGGGAAAGAACTGATCCTGATCAACCTTCATTTATCAGCCTTTGACCAAGGGGGAACGATTCGCAAGCAGCAATTAGAATATCTTTCTACTTATATTCAGAGAGAGAATGATAAAGGCAATTACCTCATCTTAGGCGGAGACTGGAATCATTCTTTACCGGGCACAACCCCTGAGGCCTTTGAGACTACACAAGCTTGGCCAGAATGGCTGCAGCAGTTCCCTGAAGATTTCAAACCGGAGGGCTTTCAATGGGCTGTCGATGCTAAAGTGCCGTCCGTCCGGACACTTGATGTAGCTTATTCAGAAGGTGTAAATTTCCGGGCTGTAATTGATGGCTTCCTAGTTTCACCCAATATCACAATAAGTGGCGTACAGGGCCATGACCTATCTTTTGAACACAGCGATCATAACCCTGTAACAGCTACTCTTATTCTAAGATAAGACCCAATCATGGACCATTGATGTTATTTAAAAATGACGAATTTCATGTTTTTCCCTTTTAGATACTGAATGATGGCAGGCAATGCCTCTACGGTAATTTTCTTTTCGTGAAAAAGATATACAGCACCGGACGGATCAGTATGATGAACAAATTGAATGACGTCTTCTGAGGTCTTGCGTCTCCAATCCTCGGAATCACGATTCCATAACAATACTTTCATCTGCTGTTCTGTCACTTTGGCTGCTAACTTATCATTAATCGCACCATATGGCGGCCGAAAAACAGTAATCGGCGATTGAATGATTTGCTCCAATGCCCGGTTAGCCTTCGCCAAATTATTTTGATTCTCGTTAGCCCCATTGTCGGTCATCTTGCTATGATCCCACGAATGACTTCCGATCGACATCTGATGTTCATTCGCATACTTAACCGCTTCCACATTATGAGCGACCTTATTCCCAACAAATAAAAAGGTGGCTGCCACCTCATGTTCTACTAGAATATCTACGATTTCTTTCGTATACTTCGACGGACCATCATCAAATGACAAGGCCACGTAACCCTTCGGCAGGCTATAGGTGTATTTATTCCCGGTTAATTTAATCTCCTCATACCGCTGTGTTTGTTCTTGAGGAGGCTCTGTAGGTTCTGGTGTAGGTTTAGAAGGTTCTGGCGTAGGCTCAGACTCCTCTTGCTGGCTAGGGCTCGCTTCTATCTTACCAATAGGAGGAATGAATGGTAGAGAGACTATTTTCTCGATCCCCTCAGCGCTGGCGCCTAGTGAGGGACCTTCCAATCCTTCTGCACGGTCCATATCTTGACCACCCATTCGAAGAGACAACAATATAACGACTAAACAAGCGAACATGATACTCTGCAGTCTAAGTCTTCCAACCCGTTTTTTGCTCTTCTTTCTTAGCCTGCGTGCTGGAGGTATAGAGGGTGGCGTAGTTTCAACAGTAATCTCTTCCTGTACATGGGGATCGTTCACTTGCTTTAATTGAAGAAGCTGAGACACATAATATTCAGAGCAGGCAAAATACATGGTTTCGCTGAAGGTTTGGTTCATAATAATCAGTGTGCTGTAATAACTGTTGCGAAATGGATCCCACTTCGGATACAATGACAATCTCATTCTTTCCCCGAAAAAGGGAGCCAGCGCGTTTAGTTGTTCATATGTAAATTCGTCTATGTTTAGCATGCGTCTGGCATACCCAATATCACGGGTTAAACCTACTTCAATCTGGTAACCGGCCTGTTCATGCTCAAGCGACAGCAACTCAATCATTAGAACAGTGCTCGGTTCATTCATTGCCATGAATCTTATGTATCTCCGTTTTCGTCATTTCGTCCCGCCAGTGTGCTTCCATTCCCAAAAGGAACGGTCATACGATTGGTAAAATCGCTGATCATACCGGAGAGATATGCTTTTTCTTGGCGGATCGTATCGTATTTCTGTCTTAAATGCGCGTTCTCAGTTTCAATCCGTCCAAGCTTCTCTTCCAGATCATTCATCTTCTTGAGCTTCTCTGCATGAGCTTCGTTATGCTTTTGGATCAGATTTACATACTTTTGATGCTCCAGATCAATCGTACTCTTTAATTCTTCAATCTCTGCAGTGAGGGTAGTCTGAAGCTCCCGATAATCTTCCAGCACTTGATCGACTTTCAGATTCTTCTCAATCAATTTATGCTCAAGCTCTCGAACGTTCTTCTCTCTTTCCTCAATCACTTTATTGAGATTCTTCATGTCCCGGTTCAAACGTTCAACATGGCTGCTGGAATGAGTCAACCGATCCTGAAGTTCATTAATATTCGTCTCAGCATGCTGTCTGGCCTGAATGATCTGCTCCACGGAGAAGATCAAATCGAGTGATTTTTTATCAAGCGGCGCTTTCCCTGTAGTAACCACTCCTGCTAAAGTCTCGCCAGCAATCTGTTCCTCTACTTCCTCGCCCTGCTCTTCTGATAATTGCACCTTTTGAACCATACCCGGTTTGGACTGCTTATCCACTGAATCTTTCTTTTTAAAAAAGGGAGAAATCATTGATCTTATCACCTCAATTATAAAAAAATGTCAAAAAATGTCGAGTGCCCACGAGTCTATTATAGTTTACTTGTCTTGTCTGTAAGTGAGCCTTTATATCTAACTTTTTGAATTGGATCAAAAGACCTAAATTCTTGCCAATAACAAGAAAAAAGCACCCTTGCGGGTGCTCTGGTTTTAATTAAATTTATCGGGGAATTGTTTAACAATACCTTCGGTTAGTATATCTCCAAACATAATCATATGCTCGAGCCCTTTATCGAAAGCGACGATCTCGGCATCCCAATCCTTTTTAGCTCTAGCTGTCACATCATCCGTTATTAGCTCCAAATGTTCATGAAGCATCTCTTTCAATTGTTCATACGAATATTTGGGATTCTGTGCGCTAAGGAACTTAGCAATGTCGTCAGCGTTGTCGTACCACTCTTTATTGTATTTTTCCAAATCCGCCTGATTACCTGCTAGTGCAGCAGCAACTACCTTTCCGGCAATAAGGATATGCTCCCGCAATAATTGAGCTAGCTTATCACCTACTGCCTCACCGTAATACGGCTTATAAACATTCCCTATCTCCTGCTGATTCTGTAGCAACCTTGCCAGTACCTTCTCTTTGTCCTCGGAATTCGCAAAGGCGCTAACTATGTAGTTTTTCGTCCATATCACATGGTCGCTCCATAGTTTCCTGAGATTATCCTTAAGCTCTATTACAGAGGGCGTAAAGCATTGCTTGTGTGAACTCTTTTTCTCTTTGGCTGCAGCATCGGCAGTTACAGGCATTACACTAACAACAAGGAACATACACACAAAAACTAACTTCGCAATCAAAAACTTAGGCTTCAATATGACCTATCTCCTTTTAAGCATCTATTAACAATCCTGTATAGTGTGTACCGATGCTCTTATTTCATTCCTATCTTCTTGTACATAAAAAAAAAAGCACCGTCATTAGACGGCGCCTCTCCCTTAAACTTATCTGAACATCACTTTATCTACATTGTATTTAGACTTCAATTCATTAATGATATACGTTTCGTAGATCTCTCTATGAACGGGGCTCTCGATTAAACTTACATCAATTCTGGTGACCTCGTCCCGATGCAGCTTAATATCAGATACGGTGTCTTCGAAATGTTTTTTGATTCTAGGTCTTAGCTTTCTCGCTTTACCTACAAACAACAACTCATCTTGGTCATTGTAGAACATAAAGATACCGCCGTAATCTCTTGGAATTAGGTGGAAATCAGTGAATCCGTAGATATTGCTTAGCTGCGGGTTGATTTGTTTAGTAATACTAACATCCACATTGGGCATAGTTATGTTGATCATTTTAGCTCACGTCCTCTTTCTATATAGGAGTAAATAGTATCATAAGTTAGCCTTTTATTCTATCTTTCACAATGAGCCTGGCTCTTTATTCTGCCTTGGACTGACGACTCATTAGAACTTGAACAGTCTCTGTTATCCCTTGCTCAAAAGGAGTAGCGGGAATTGGACCCACAACACGCTCGTATTTACCACCGCTTAGGACCACAGGCTCTTTGGTTAAATACAGCATCTCAACAATCTCTTTCATGACTGGAACGAATATACCGAGCAGCGATAGTCCAGTCTTTCCTAATGAGATAACAGGCTTCTTGGAGCCGCTTGCTGCTTGCGCTATTCTAACGATATCTTGTCCTGAGATTGTGCCTGCCCCGGGAATGTTCCAATTCTGACCATAAGCTTCATCTCTACTAGCGAGCTCAATAATCATGATAGCGGCATCCGGCAAATACACATACTCACGGGCAACGGTCATATTTCCGATGAACACTGCAGGCTTACCTGCAGCGATGGACTCCAGAGTCGATCCTAAATAGGAAGCCTCATTGGCAGTAGGTCCATAATAATCCGGTAAACGGACAATGAGCCGCTGTGCTTTACTCCAACGCTGGCTAAAAAACATTTGTTCAAACTCAAGTTTCACTTTACCTTTTTTTGTATGCGGATTCTTCGGATATTCCTCGTTGATCGGCTTGTCATTCTGTCTTCTTCCATAAGGATAAATGCCATCCACTGCGACAACCTTTATCCCCAGCTTATTAGCCGCCTCCATGACCGCCTCTCCCATAGGTAACAGTCGTGTGCTCATTTCATTATACGGAACAGATGCACTATGAAAAATAACATCCACATCCTGTGCAGCTGATAATACGTCCTTCGCATTAAATACGTCCCCTGCTATTAGCTTAAGAGCGGCGGGATTACCCAGCTTCGTTGCAAGCTTCTCCAACTTTGGAATCGATCGCCCAAAGGCCACCGTTTCTATCCCTCTCTTTAATAATTCAGCGATAATTACCGTCCCTGTTCCCCCGGTTGCACCAAGCACAAGCGCTTTTGTTAACATAAATGATCCCTCCTATTATTGTTATTGATTAATCACTAACTAACGATCATAAATCTAAGAGCCTGAGCTCTTAGATTTTAGAATGAATTTCATCTCTACTACTCTTTCCGGTGTTTCGGCTTCAACTCTGGCATTCCAAGAGCCATAGAAATATTACAGAGCATACCATTGGCCATAAAGGTACTTACCTCTACTTCAGGCTGCTCGATCCCAGCGGCGACAAACTTCTCGTGCACAAGGTTGGTGATCTCAAGCATTCCTTTTTGCATCGTTTCACGGATGACTTCATCGCGAATCCCTAACCCCTGAACTTGCAAAATAATCTCATTCGGATGTGTCTCCATCAACAACTCGTATACTTTAATGCTTTCCTTTAACACTTGATCTGCTGTGGCCTCTACTCCTTGAAACGAACGAATAATCCGTTCAAAAGCCCGCTCTAAGGAAGCAACAAACAATTCTTCTTTATTCTTGAACACCTTAAACACATAGGGCTGAGAAATACCTACCTTTTCCGCAACCTGTGCTGTCGTAGCTCGGTAGTAGCCATTCTCGGCGAATACAACAACCGCTGCCTCCAAGATTTGTTCTCGGCGGTTTACGGAAACCGATTCATCCGCTTTCTTGCGACCGGAACTAGATTCTGTTGTCATCATAATCTCCTTACGCAACCTAATCCATTAGGTTATTGATCAATCACTTTCTTGATTAGAGTATATGCTCATCTCCTAAATAATGCAACTTAAAATCAACTATAATTTTTAACAACTTTCATCCGTACAGAAAATACAGTAAAAGTTATTTCCCTATTTCCACTGGAAATATTACTAAAAAATATGACGTTATTCAGAACCTTCTCGCCAAAGGGTTGTGATTTTCCTCATGAGGGTATTATAAATATTAAGGTAGTGTAGAGTTGTGTTAACTTCATGAAAAGAGCAATTAGCTTCTAGGAGGATTTGATTCATGTCAGCAACAAACAGGCAAAAAATTGTAGATAGTGTCCCGCAAACCGGATTTTTCGGACATCCTAAGGGACTATTCACACTCTTCTTTACTGAATTTTGGGAACGTTTTTCCTATTATGGCATGAGAGCGATCCTTGTTTACTACATGTATTATGAAGTAAGCAAAGGCGGGCTCGGATTTCCAGAGGATATGGCCCTTTCGATTATGTCTATCTATGGATCACTCGTATATATGTCTGGAATTATAGGTGGATGGCTTGCGGATCGGATTTTCGGGACTTCGAAGGCTGTCTTTTACGGCGGCGTTCTAATTATGTTTGGGCATATTTTACTGGCGATACCGGGAAATGCCACGCTATTCTTTTCTTCGATGATTATGATCGTGCTTGGAACCGGACTTCTTAAGCCCAATGTATCAAGTATTGTAGGCGAAATCTACAGCGAACAAGATAACCGCCGCGACGCTGCTTTCAGCATTTTTTATATGGGTATTAATCTCGGCGGATTCATCTCTCCACTGATTGTAGGCGCTGTAGGTATGAATAATTTCCATCTCGGTTTCTCGATTGCCGCGGTGGGCATGTTTATTGGATTAGTTGTTTACGTAGTGACTCGCACCAAAAATCTAGGTCTGGCAGGTACGATTGTACGCAACCCGATTCCAGCCGAACAAAAGAAAAAATTATTTACTTGGATTGGCATTGGACTAGTTGTGCTTGCTGTATTAGTTACGGTCGGCATTCTTACTGGAGTACTCACCTTTGAGACATTCATTAAAATCGTAGGGGTGTTAGGGCTACTTATTCCTACAATGTACTTCATTGTAATGTACCGCAGTCCCAAAACAACAGCTGTAGAGCGATCACGGATTCTCGCGTACATCCCTTTATTTATTGCTTCGATTATGTTCTGGGCGATTCAGGAACAAACTTCAACAGTTCTAGCAAGCTTTGCTGATAAGCGTACCCAGTTGGACTTTGCAGGCATACACATTTCTCCAGCTTGGTTCCAATCGCTTAACCCGCTATTTATTATCGCCCTTGCACCTGCATTTGCATGGCTTTGGTTAAAGCTCGGTAACCGCCAACCAACGATTCCACAAAAGTTCTCACTTGGTTTATTGTTTGCCGGTCTGTCCTTCCTAGTGATTCTGGTACCGGCTTACTTCGGTGGAGCCAATTCACTGGTGAATCCATTATGGCTGGTTCTCAGCTACTTTATCGTCGTCATTGGGGAACTATGCTTGTCGCCTGTTGGCTTATCAGCAACAACCAAACTGGCGCCAGCTGCTTTTACTGCTCAGATGATGAGTATGTGGTTCTTGTCCAATGCTGCTGCACAAGCTATTAATGCTCAAATTGTGAAATTCTATACCCCGGATACCGAAATGCTGTACTTCGGAGTCATAGGCGGAGTCGCCATTGTGCTCGCGTTAATTCTCTTCCTGTTCTCTTCTAAGATTCAAAATTTCATGAAGGGTATTCGATAAACATATAAGGCTGTCGAGATTAGTCTCGGCAGCCTTTTTTTGAGTCAATATTCTAAGCTAGTTCTACACCAGAAACATAGCAACAATTGTTGTAACTATCAGCCCAATCAGCACCGGTTTAACATTGCGTCTAGCGAGCTCAAATGGACTTACGCCGCAGATGGCGGCGGCTGGAATCAATGCCCATGGGATTAGCGTCCCCCCGCCAACCCAAATGGCAGATACCTGACCGAGTGCAGTTAAAGTAGCTGCGTCGGAATGTGTGGCAACAGCGAACAATTTTCCGATGGACCCCGCAAGTGAGATTCCCGAGAACCCTGAACCATCAAGGCCCGTAATGGCCCCTGTTATGGTAGCGGTCACAGCACCTACAGCACCATTTAGAGGTACATTATGCGCCAGAGCAACCCCTAGATCATTAACAATTCCCTGAGATGCAGCAGGTAAGACTTTGCCAAACAATTCAGCAAAGGCCGAATCTCCCAGATAGAAGAATGCCGCAATTGGAATCACTGGACCGAATACTTTAAAGCCAAATGTAAGTCCATCGATTAGATATGAGGTGACTTGCTCCAGTCCCTTATTACGATGTGCGAACAATGTTACTACAACCAAGATAAATACAGCAGTCCCGCCAACTAAGGCCGTTGCGTCTCCGCCCTGTAAATCCAGCAGAAACATGCCTGCTACATCAGCTAGAAACAGGAGTGGGATAACAATCGCCAGCCATTTTTTCAGTGTGGGAGGTATTACCGCTTGACCCTCGACCGCGTCACTATCTGCAGCTAGCGCATTCGCGGCATTTTTCCCGGAAATAAGTCCGTCTCGCCAAGTACCATTCTTCTGATCTCGTCGCATCATCCAATAAGCTGTTACCGTAGTGACTACACCCATCACTATAACAAGCGGAATGCTCGCTTCCATGACACTGCTTACCGGAAGTCCTGCCGCATCTGCCGTCAATTTAGGTGCACCTTGAATAATATAATCACTCGACAGCGCAATCCCATGACCGAATAGATTCATCGCAATCGCTGCTCCAAGTGCAGGCAATCCTACGCGAATAGCAACGGGCAGCAGCACAACCCCTATCAGGGCCACTGCTGGCGAAGGCCAGAAGAACCATGATGTCACCATCATAATCAAGCCAATGCCCCAAAATGCCATAAACGGCGTACGTAAAAAACGTGTAAGCGGGGCAACCATCGTCTCGTTTATTCCGGTACGTGTTAAAACTCTACTCATGGCTACAATGATCGAAATAATCATAATCGTACCCATTAACTCCTTTGTTGCATATACAAAAGAGTTGAATACGCCTGTGACTGAACCACTAATCGTTTCTGTCGCGAGCCAGCCTAATACAAAGATGCCTGAAATACAGATCATCGTTGTATCCCGCCGCTTAATCAGAAGTGCCATAATGAACACGATGAATGCCAAATATACATAATGGAGCGCTGTTAATTGGATGCCCATCACTGAACCACACCCTTCTCCTGCTTACAAGTGCTATATGTTATGCAGGGGTGTAGGCTAATGTTCGGTAGAAATGGGCGCTTAAATATTTATGATTTAAATAGAAAGAGACGCTTTTGCTAATCCATCCATCACCTCGTCACTAATAAATGGTGCGATAGACATATCAAGTGCCGCTTGTTTACTCATATTCATCCATACCTTTCGTTGAACTAGAGAAAGCCTGCAAAAATACAGCTTTTTGTAGGGATATCCGCTTCACTATGTGAGAAAGCTGCAAATATACAGCTTTATCCATACTTATGGCTCAAAGGCTTCATCTGGAGCAAGAAAAACTGCAGTTTTGCAGGAATTAATGTTTTTTGCCATCCTCTTATCATTAAAAAATGTATTTTTGCAGTTTTATTCCCTTGATCAATCCTTACATTTACGTAAAAAAATCCGCCCCACGCATAGATAACATCTACGCATGAGACGGCTTTCTTAGTGTTGCCTATTTAGAAATTTATTATTTAGCCACGACTCCGCCATCAACTGGCAGCTCAACACCTGTAATGTAAGAAGCTTCATCGGAAGCCAAGAACAATACAGCTTCAGCTACTTCAGAAGCACGTCCAACGCGTGGCAATGCAGTCTGGGACATAAAGAAGCTATGCATTCTTTCATCATTTACAAATTCAGCACTCATTGGAGTTTCGATAAATCCTGGGTGAACAGAGTTCACGCGAATGTTATCTTTACCAAAGTCTACAGCTGCTGCTTTACTCAGCATACGAACGGCACCTTTAGAAGCTGTATAAGCGCCAGCACCGCTGCTGCCAGTCAAACCTGCGATGGAGGAGATATTGACGATGGAACCACCTTTATTGTTCTTCATTTGAGGAACAACATGTTTCATCCCAAGGAATACGCTGCTTACATTAATGTTCATTACTTTGTTCCATTGATCAACAGTGGATTCAAGCAATTGAACTGGGAACGAGATCCCTGCGTTATTTACCAGGATGTCGATTTTTCCAAATTTGCTAATCACATCTTCTACAACTTTGATCCAGTCTTCTTCGGAAGCTACATTATGTGCATAAGCTGCTGCTTGTCCACCATTGGCTTCGATTTCTTTTACAACTGCTTGTACAGCAGCTTCGTTAATATCAGTTGCTACAACTGTAGCACCTTCTTTGGACAATAAAAGGGCTTCTTCACGACCCATGCCACTGCCTGCACCTGTAATAATTGCTACTTTATTAGTTAGACGATTCATAATTAAGTCTCCTCTATAATCGTATTGTGATATAATAATTCGAGTGATGATAGCCACACTATCACTGTGATATTCATCATATCATTTTTACGAAATAACTACAACCTCTCCTTGCTTAATCCAATAAACGGTGGATATAATACTAATAAATAAAGAACCTAATTAAAAAATGGAAGGGTCTATCCCTCATGAATCCTAAAGCACGCTATGAAAAAGAACGATCCGACGGTAAACAGCAGCGATTATATACGATTCTCGAATCCGCAGAACGAATATTTTCGCAAAAAGGAATTGAAAAGTCGACGATGCAGGATGTCGCAAGCGAAGCAAATATAGGGATTGCGACGCTGTTTCGATATTTTCCTAGAAAAGAAAAGCTCATCGTGGCGGTGGCCACCCGGATGCTAGAGCCAATGCTCGATTACTTTAAGCATGTAGCTGACTTGCCACTTACCTGTCTCGAAAAGATCGAGATGTTATTTGACTTCTTTATTCAGGATCAAAATCATTTAAGCATTATTTTTATGGTCAATTTTGAAAGCTACGCCTCTCACTTAAATGAGCCTGTTGAGGACGTTCTGGATTTCAATGCATTAAACCGCAAGATTTGGCATGAGTACTCCAGGATCATTCAAAATGGGGTAGAAGACGGTTCTATTCGCGCCGATCTCCCTGTGAAAGAGACCTTAATCACGCTGATGAACAGCTTTGCTCTCTTTTCCAGAAAGTTAACGATGAAAGAGAACATCCTCCTGCTAGAATCGGATTTAGACTCCGACAAGCAGCTTGAGCTTCTTAAACAAATCTTTCTAGAGCATTTAAAAGCCTAAAAAGCGCCAGTTTCCTTATGATGGGAACTTGGCGCTTTTTTGATCATAAATTCGATTGCTAGTGAAAAGGACAGGTGGCCACAGGTGATCGCTGATAAAGGAAACGAGGGCTGTAATCATATTCTTTCAGCTTACTGTCATGCCAAATCGGTGTAGACGACGGAGACATAGGGGGGATCAGCCATGACCAGCGTCCTGAAACCTGACGTCCATGTCCCTGCTCCTGCTCTTGAAATCTCACAAATTGATCAGCTGCTGTATGGTGATCAACGATACTGACCCCAGCTTGCTTAAAGGAATGCAGTACTGCACGATTCAACTCAAGAAGCGCCCGATCCTTCCAAAGCGTTGTGTTACTGGAGCGGTCAAGTCCCATCAGATCAGCTACAGCCGGCAAAGTGTTATATCTTCCAGTATCCCCTAAGTTACGTGAGCCAATTTCGGTCTCCATGTACCATCCGTTAAAAGGAGCCGCGGGGTATAGAATCCCGCCAATCTCCAACTGCATGTCCGAAATGATCGGCACAGAATACCAGCGAAGCTGAAGCTCTGCAAAACGTTCAATTTCAGGATGAGTTAACGGTACCTCTTGAATGAGGTGTTGAGGAATAGGAAATACATGGGGGTGCCCATTACCTATGCTGATCACTAGCGGCAATACATCATAATTGCCCCTTGTTCCCTGCCAGCCTAGTTGTTGGCACACTTTCGTAAATTCATCCGATGCCGGATCACCAGCGCGTTCATGTTCAGCATCACCAGGATATCCCGCGTAACGAATCAATTGATGGTTCCAAATCCGGATTCTCCGATCAGGAGCTTCCCCGCTGCGGAAGACCGTGATAAGTGGACGAATACGTCCTCCATTATTCGCCTTTTCCAGATGTCGCAGCAAAGCTTCAGCAATATCCTCCTCGGTCTCTGCCAGACGTTCATCCATCAGCTCAATGGATTGCCAAAAGAGGCGGCCAATGCAGCGGCTATTATTTCGCCAAGCCATTCTCGCCCCATGAGCCAGCTCTTCCGTTGTATGTGTGTAACTCCCGGATTGATTAATTTCTTCTCGTACGGCTTGGATGCGTTGATCCATCTCAGCTTCAGTCTTATCAAGTTCAGCGTAACATTGTCGAATGAAAGCCTCCGCCTGCCGGGTTAACTCTTCGATGTGCATGCCATTCATATCCTTTATCCTCCATCTAAGCCATGCTAGAACTCTCGTTCCAGTATACCACCCACACTCTTAAGCTACATCCTTAGGGGAATAGCACATGAGAACAACCCGTGAAGCTTATTCGCTTCACGGGTTGTAGCAGGAACATCTAGCGTTCTGAACGTTTCCCTTGCGTCTTCAATGCAGCAAGCCTGCTCTTATCCTCGGCCAGCAGTTCTTCAGCCAACTCCACACCTTGGGGACCTAACGAGGCACGAGCTTGCTCTACCGCCTGTTCGGTATGCGCCAAACGGTTCTCAGCCTGTGCCAAAGTCTGTTCTGTTGGATGACTAAGCGCCTGAGAGACAGAGAAATGAAGCTTGCCTAAAGCATTTTTGGCTTGAGTTACATTGTCGTTCGCTTGCAGACTGGAATCGGGTTGTTTCATAAATGAAATTCGCTCCCTTCTGAAATGCGCCTGTTCTCTTCTAGCATGGTTTAGGATAAGTAACTTTATGCATACACCCTACTGGATGATGGATTGCATGAAAGTAGTCATTTCTTTGCTGGCCTTATTCAAGCGCTCAATTACCCCGCTGAATTCAGTGACCAATTCTGCTTGTGCGTGTGAAGAAGCAGAGATCGCTTCAATTTCTCGCTCCATTTGCTTAATGGACTTTTGAACATCACTCAGTGATTTTTCAATATTATGGGTTGCTTCTTTAGTGTTAACGGACAGTTTGCGCACTTCAGTAGCAACCACCCCAAAACCTGCCCCTTGCTCTCCTACACGCGCGGCTTCGATTGCCGCATTCAGCCCAAGCAGGTTCGTCTGCTCAGAAATCTCACGAATGAAGCCGGCAACCTTATTCACTTCTTGTGATTCCGTTACGGCTCTACGCGTATTATCTAATATTTGCTGCGAAGTAGCTGATAATTCCTGAGATTGGGCAGCTACGCTCTGCACCATCTCCATTAGATGACTGCTTATCTCATTAATCTCATCTGTGAATCCTTCAAGCTTATTCTCGTTCTCTAGTGTATAGGCAATGGCAAAAACCCCGATTACATCATCATCCGTTCCGTAGATAGGTACACATGTTGAGATTACAGGAGCTCCATAAATTTCTGCTGGGATTCGGTTAGAGCTTGCTATACCTTTCAGTCCATTTGAAAGCGACAGATCTTCAGGAGGGATAGGGTTACCCTTAACCAATCCGAGATCAATAACTTTACTTGGTGCGTAATAATGGAAGATCTCCCTGTCCGTGATTCCAATCATAATATCCTGCGAGTGAATCTTTTTGAAATAAGGTGCTGCGAGGACTAAGGCATCGATAATACTCATCTCTTCATCTCCCATATAAAAAATGTATATGTAGTTTTATCGTCACAATGGGTTATTAAATGAATATTGTCATAGTAGAGTAACAATCCCCACGTATGATTTGTTTATGAATACTATTAGCAGACGCCAATTTCTGAAGAAAAGTGCTCAAGTGTCGCTCGGGCTGCTTGGAACCGCAAGTGCATCCGGCATTTATTCACACTGGGTTGAGCCCTACTGGCTTGAAGTTAAACATATAGATATAAAGCTTCGTCTACTCCCTCCAGCATTCGATAGATTTCGTATCGTTCATTTCAGTGATTTACACTTAGGCGTGTATACGAAGTCCGAAGCCTTAACAGAGTTAGTACAGCAAATTCAACATGTAAATCCAGATCTGATCTGCTTCACAGGGGATCTACTAGATCATTCTGTCGATTATATTTCTGAGGCTGTGGACATCTGTTCACAGTTGCGGGCACCCTTTGGACAATATGCTGTGTTAGGTAACCACGATGCTTTTGGCACTAGGAAAGCTGTGACGAAAGGGTTAACGCAATCTGGATTCCACGTACTTCATAATGAACATATTGTCTTAAAAAAAGATGCGGAGGCGCTTTATCTAGCTGGAGTGGATGATCCGTGGGTCGGCAAAGCAGATATTCATCAGGCGCTACGCCATATCCCTGATAAGGCATGTACTCTACTCCTTGCGCACGAGCCTGATTTTGCCGATGAATACAGTGATCTTCCCATAGATCTGCAATTGTCCGGCCATAGTCACGGAGGACAGGTGCGTCTCCCATTTGTAGGTGCCTTGTATACCCCGCCGCACGGCAGTAAATATTCAAGCGGATTATACCAGCTCCCACATAGTCGACTCCAGGTCTACACCACACGCGGAATTGGAGTGACTCGTATGCCTGTACGTTTTAATTGTCGTCCCGAGCTTACCGTAATTACTTTAAAGTCCTCATGATTGTGTCAAAAATTAATAAATGGTTAAAAAGTATATACCTTTTGCACGTCTATGCAACAACACTGTAACCGTGTTTGTAATCAAATCTATTTGGGGCCTAGGTATAATTGTAGGAGTGATAGATAACATCAAAAATCATAATGAACTACATAAGCCCATCATTGGAGAGGAGAAATTAAATCATGAACAAAACTGTGAAATGGACGTCTGCTGTATTAGCAGCTGGAGTATTACTTGGAGGTACTGGACTCATCGGAGGGAATTCTGTTCTAGCTGCAACCACTGGTACAAAAACAGTCACACAAGCCGTTCAGCAGCCTTCTGTGGTGCTTAAATATAAAGGCCAAGTCTTAACGCAGCAAGGAAAAATCGTAGACGGAAATACGATGATCCCTTTAACTGTATTGCGTGATGCCTTCGGCCTTGCTATTCAATACAATTCAACCACAAAGACTTACAGTGTAAGTAGTGACTCGGTGAAGCTTAACATGGAGGTCTCTGACTATGGCGTCAGTACCGATTTGAACGGATATTACATTTATAGCATGACCGGAAATCATGAAGTGAAGATGATCAACGACCGCTTATATGTTCCTTTCAAACTGTTAAATGATTATTTAGGTGTTCAAGGCGTATATAATCCAGCCCAGAAATCGCTTGAACTTAGCAAAAAGGTGATGAATGACATCAAGATCACCTCTGTTACCTTAGACAAGAGCAATAAGAATGCTAATATTAAAGTACAATATCCACAGATCAGCGGTCTGACGGATGAAGTACAAAACACGATTAATACCACCTTCAAAAAAGAGGCTGAACTATTCGTGTCAGAGGCTGAGAAAGAGTCTAGCCGTAGGGATGGCACAATAGAGAATAAATATGACTACTCTCAAACTTATGTTGTCACCTTTAACCGTGAAGGCGTGCTTAGTATTGTAGTTGATCAATATGGTTACAGCGGTGGAGCACACGGCGGTACCATGCGCGAGGGACATACCTTCTCGCTGAAGGATGGTATGAAGATAGAGCTTAAAGACCTGCTAAAGGCAGAACCAAACTACAAACAAAAGCTAGATAAAATGTTGAAGGCAAGTACCAAGGATATTGCTTTTCCGGAGTCAACTGGTGGACTCACAGATAAACCAGCCTTCTACGTCAGTGAAAGTGGCTTAGCTATCTTCTATCAACAATATGAAATCGCACCTTATGCAGCTGGAATTCCTACCTACACCTTTAATTTCAGTTCAATATTGCCTAAAGGCACCGATCCATTTGCTTCTTTCAAATAAATACTAACGCATAACAAAAAAGCGCTTCAGCCAATCGGCTAAGGCGCTTTTTGTTATCTATATTAATCTTCTAAACTGCCGGCAGGACCAAAAAATTCAAAATGAATTCTGTCATCAGGTACCCGCCATTCCTTGAGCGCCTTATATATGACCTTCATAAATGGGGTCGGCCCACAGAAATAGAATTCAGAGTTCACATCTGCTATTTCTTGAAGCCAAGAAAGATCAATATAACCAGATCTATTGTACTGGTCTCCTTCGTTTGGAGATTCATAACATACATAGGACCGAAGAGAAGAATGAGATTGCGCTAAATCTGCCACCCTATCTTTCATAGCATGCAAACTTCCATTGATGGCTGCATGAATATAAGTTACCTCGCGTTCTGGCTGTGCAGCAACTATTGTCTCCAGCATACTTACCATTGGAGTTAAGCCCACACCCCCACTGATTAGAACCACCGGAGTGTCACTACGCTGATCCAGTACGAAATCGCCCGCTGGAGAGCCCACTTCTAATATAGAGCCCACTTGGACGAAATCATGCAGATAAGCGGATACGACGCCCGCAGGTCTGTCTATCCCTTCACCTTCCCGTTTAACAGTGATACGGTAATACGCCTGTCCCGGAGCACTGGACAAACTGTAGTGGCGAATATGGGAATATTCTTCCCCCTCGGGCTGAACACGAACCGTGATGTACTGACCCGGGAAATAAGAAGAGATAGCCCCTCCATCCTCTGGAGACAGGTAAAAGGAAGTAATATGCTCACTTTCACTAACCTTCCGAGTGACGACAAAGTTTCTGAATCCACTCCAGCCCCCCGGAGCTTCCGCAGCTTCACGATACTTTTCTGCTTCCACACCAATGAAAGCATCTGCGATTACACCATAGGCTTTGGCCCATGCATCTATAATTTCCGGTGTTGCCGCATCGCCAAGCACTTGTCCAATCGCAGCTAACAAGGTCTCACCCACAATCGGATAATGCTCAGGTAATACACCCAGTGCTCGATGCTTCTCTGCAATCTGTTTTACCACCGGTAAGATATTCCCTAGTTGATCAATATTCATAGCCGCTGCTAGGACTGCGTTAGCAAGCGCTGTCTGCTGTCTGCCTTGCCGCTGATTGGCATGATTAAATATATTTAATAGCTCTGGATGGTTTTCAAATAACATGCCATAGAACGTCGTAGTAATGGTTGTTCCATGAACCTGTAATATAGGAACTGTTGATTTTATAATAGCAATCGTTTGTTGATCTAACATATGAATACCCTCTCTCCTGCAATTAGATAATACCTCTATAAAAAGCATATAGAAGCTGCAAATGAGCGAGTGTGCGCTGAATCACTTTAAAATTTAATAAAATGTGAATAAACAGAAAATGCAATGATATCCATCACATTCGAATGCCCAATCCAAAAAAAAGCTGTCCAAGCAGCTCAGGTAGCTACCGGACAGCACTTTCACTCTTATTTTGCCAGCTCCACAAAGCCTTCTCCGAACACATCTCTTACATCGTGAATGGCAATAAAAGCCTCTTTATCAATCGATCTTACAATTTTCTTAAGCATGGTTACTTCCTGTTTGCTAATGACAATATAGAGAAGCTCTTTGGGTTCTTTAGTATAATACCCTCGGCCATAAATGACTGTGACCCCTCTATCCATGATTCCATTAACTTGTTCAGCAATTTTGTCCTGCTCCTTGGATACAATCGTAACGGCCTTCTTAGGATTCACTCCCTCAATAATGAAGTCCATCACCTTAGTCGCTACATAGAGCATCACAATCGTAAACATCAGACTTTGAACACCAATGATGAAATACGAAGCAAATACCACAACTAAATCGACTAGAAGAAGAGCGTAGCTAACGTTCCAATCCAAAAATTTATGCAGGATTCTGGCGATAATGGTTGACCCTGCGGTCGTTCCACCCACACGTATGATCATTCCGATACCCACACCAGACAAGATGCCTCCAAATATTGCATTGATGATCAACTCATCGCTGGCGATATGCCAATTCTTCGTAAGAATCAGGAATAACGAGTTAAAAAACACCGCAATAATCGTGTATACTGTCGTCGTTTTGTCCAGAAATTTATAACCCACAATTAATAATAAAGCATTAAGAATTAAGCTAACAATACCTGGTGACCACTGATACAAATAGTATGTAATCATAGTCAGTCCCGTTACCCCGCCTTCACCGAACTCGTTCGGAATCACAAACAAGTTAACGGCCAAGGAAAACAGCAATGCTCCTACAATGATGGAAACAATATCCGAAATACGCTTTTTCATACCATGCCCCTTCTATCCTCTGTCTATATCTACCATCCACAAATACTAACACCGCTTCGATATAGTTGTAAACAATCCAGAAGAAACCAGCATTCTATATATGACGTAACCGACTACCCCACCGCAAGTGTTTAAGATCAGATCATCCACGTCAAAGGTGCCGATATACAATACTAATTGTGTAACTTCAAAGCTCAGACTCAGCGCAAAAGAGAGCATGAAGACCTTTTGAAATAACCTTACTTTTTGCGACAACAGCATAGGAACAAAGACTCCAAACGGAATAAACGCCAGAAGATTGCCCACTAAATTAAGTGATGAAAAAGGATCTGAAAGTGACAGATGCTTGATCTCTTGCGAGATCTCTTTAAAGGGTACATAGTTGCCCTGTCGCTTAAAAATTCTGTCGGGATGCTCGAGCATACGCCCTGCCTGTTCCCAAAGTGACTGCAAGCTAAAAGGTGCGCCTTTAAATACGATAATTCGGATCAAGAAATACATATAGACAATAAATACGGCTGCCAGCAATAATGTCATAGTAGACTCGCTCTTAGGCTTCGTACTCATCAAAATGTAGTGACAATTACGCCATCCATATTATCGCCCGACGTTTTATATTGCCCTTCCTTTGGAATCTTAATACTTGTATATCCTGATACTGGATAATAGTTCACCGTATATGTTTTGCCGTCTACAACCGTTGAAATTTCACTATTCTCCTTCAAAAGATCTAAATATTGTTCCAGCACGATCCCCTTCTCCTGAATGATCGCACTGTGCGGCAAGCCGACATAACGGAAGTGCCAAGGTTCATATTTAATCCCCGTAATCTCCGTTTTGTCTTTCGGATAGCGTAGAATAAAGCCGTATTTCCACGCATTCTTTTCCAGCCATTTGCCTTCAGGTGCTTTGCTCATTTCCGATTGAGACGATCCGATGTCCAGCGATAATCCTAAATTATGTTCGCTATATTGCGCTGGAAGAGCATAGTCTGAACCTTTTTCCGCATACAATTGCTCTTGCTCCTCAAAGTCCCTGTACCCACTGCTAATTAAAAAATGATTCACGTCATCCTTCTCAGCAGCTTTGATCATTTTATTGAATTTATGTGCTACACTTTCAGACAACCGAATCGAGGTATCTAGTAATCCATAGCCCTGAACCAGATCCTTCTGATCAAATAAGGTCACAATATCAGACTTCACGCTGTCCTCATGTACCGGATATTGTTTGTTCACCAGCAATAAATCCCCTTGATATACCTGATCTTGCGTAATCACCTTTAAACTATCGCTATTTCTAATCGATCCTTTCTGGATCTTATCATTCTTATCAGCTAAATTACCCGTATCCGGTAAATAACGAGCGGCTGCGTAACCAAGAAATAACACAACGATCACCAAAAAGCCCCACTTTTTCATCCGTAATGTCCTCCCATTTCCTTAAGACGTTTATGCTTGATAGGAATAGAATAACGAAGACACTTTAAAGAAAAGCAGGACAATTATAAAGTTTTTCTTAAAATGTATAAGGGCTCAGCGGCCTTACCCAGTAAAGGTATATCCTACACCCCAGATTGTCTTAATAAATTTGTTCTTATTGATGTCTTCACCAAGCTTTTTGCGCAAGGTACGGATATGCACCATGACCGTGTTGCCACTCTCATAATAAGCTTCTCCCCATACCTGCTGGAAGATACTCTCCGCGCTAAACACCTGCTTAGGATGGCTCGCCAATAAATGAAGAATATCAAACTCTTTCGGAGTTAGGTCTATTACCTCGCCGTAAAGAGTGACGGTATGTTCATCTGGTGAAATCGTCAACCCACCAACTTCGAGGACCGACTTAAGAACGGCTGCGGGCTGACTGAATTGTATAGAGCGCCGTAGTTGAGAATTAACGCGGGCGACTAATTCCATTGGATTGAACGGTTTGGTCATATAATCATCTGCGCCCATGACAAGTCCCGTGATCTTATCCAGATCAGAAGTCTTCGCGCTTAAAAAAATAATCGGCAGATGATGCTGCTCCCGAATGTGACGGGTTACCTCATAGCCATCCAGCCCTGGCATCATAATATCCAGAATCGCCAAATCTATTGTTTGGGACTCAATAGCTTGCACCGCTGCCCGCCCATCGGATACTTTAATGATATGATACCCTTCTTTTTGCAAATGCAAAGCCACCAGATCCGCAATCTCCGCCTCATCATCCGCAATTAAAATCGTAATGCGCTTCATCTATATTTCACCCCTGTAGGTTTGTGCTATATGATCTACATCCATTATACCCCAAACTTAAAAACCACCCTATGAACAAGGTGGTTTCTCGTTTACATCTGTGATTAATAATATACGGAAATACCATCACTTAAAAGATGATGTCTTAATTAGCTTTCGGCCTTTACCAAAAGGAATGCACAGCGGTGTTCCGAAGATCGGATCAGCGGTTACTTGGCATTCCATATCAAATACATCGTGAATCAATTGCTCGTTAACAATGTTCTCAGGCTCACCTTGCGCATAGATCCGTCCTTCTTTAACCGCAACGATGTGATGTGCATATCTACAAGCCAGATTAATATCATGAAGCACCATTACAATGGTGCGATTCTCCTGCTCATTAAGATCAAATAAAAGATCCAGAATATCGACCTGATGGGTCATATCAAGATAAGTCGTAGGCTCATCCAGTAGAATCGTCGAGGTATTCTGAGCGAGTGTCATTGCAATCCAAGCTCGTTGTCTTTGTCCTCCCGAGAGGGAGTCTATTGAACGACCTGATAGCTCATTCATATGAGTCACTTCAAGGGCTTTCTTCACCATAATCTCATCTTCACGAGACCATTGCTGAAGGAAGCTTTGATACGGATAACGGCCTTGCTTAACAAGCTGTTGGACAGTCAAGCCTTCAGGTGCAATGGGTCCTTGCGGCAGGATAGCGAGGCGTCGCGCAACCTCCTTAGCTGGAAGCTTGGCAATATCACTGCCATCTAGGATAATACTGCCTTCTTGAGGCTTCAATAAACGGGCAAGAGAACGTAGTAAGGTTGACTTACCACAGCCGTTGCTTCCGATGAATACAGTGATTTTCCCTTTAGGAATAAGCACATCTAGATTAGAGAACACTGGCTTTTTTCCATAGGATAACGTAAGATTGTTCGCTTGGATAACGGACATGTGAGTCACTCCCTTTATGAACTGCGATGACGGTACAATAAGTAGATGAAGAAAGGCGCTCCAATAGCAGCGGTGAATACGCCTGCCGGGATATCCAGAGGGATAAACGCAATTCTGGCGACAAGATCAGATAGCAGTAAGACAAGTGAGCCGATAAGAGCTGAGACTGGAATAACGCCGCCATAGGCAGGCCCAACTAGCTTTCGAGCAATATGCGGAGCCATCAGACCAATAAAATTGATTGCACCACCAATAGCAACCGCTACCCCTGCAAGGGCAACGCTGATCACGAGCAGAATCGTTCTTTTGACTTGGACCGAACTGCCAACACTCGTAGCTACCTCATCCCCTAGCTCTTGCACATTTAGGTGCCTAGCATAAATCAATGCAGCAGGAATCAGAATAACCATCCATGGCAGCATCGTTAGTACATCTCGGTCCCAAGATACACCATATATACTTCCCGTCATGAAAGTGAATGCTTTGACCGCTACAGCTGTCGGCGTAAACGATGATGAGAGAATCAACATATATGTAACTGCTGTAATCGCCGTAGACATTCCGATCCCAATCAGCACCAGTCGAAGTGGAGTAATCCCCCGTCGATATGCGAATAGATAGATCAGGAGTGCTGCCGCAAAAGCCCCGGCAATCGAACTAATAGGCATGAAACGGATACTTACGTGAGAGAAATAAAGAATGAAAATCACGGTACCAAGCGATGCCCCACCAGAAATCCCTATAATATCAGGTGATGTGAGTGGATTACGAACGATACCCTGCAGCAATGCTCCAGAGATGGCTAGTGCCGCACCGACCATAACCGCAACGACGACACGAGGCATTCTTAAGGAGAAAATAATCATCGCATCGGACGGATCGCCTATACCGAAAAGCGTTCGAATAACGGCAATCGGACTAATAAAAGTACTTCCAAGTCCTACACAGATGATCATCGTAATTACATTAGCGGCTAACAGCAACAAAATCATGATTAACGTTCTACGACTAATTTGAAAAGAGTGATTACGACCTCTAAGGGTCATCCATTTATCCATATTAGGCATCCCCTCTTCTGGCAATATATACGAAGAAAGGAACCCCGAGAATAGCAGTCATAACGCCAACAGGTATTTCCTTCGGAAATGCAATGTACCGTGATCCAATATCTGCGCCAAGCAGTAGAATACCCCCAAGTATAGCGCAGTAAGGAATAACCCAGCGATAATCCAGACCTACCAAATAACGTGTAATATGTGGAATTACAATGCCTACAAAAGCAATTGGACCTGCAATCGATACAGAACCACCTGCAAGCAAGACAATGATGACCCCAGCAGCTAGTTTAATGAATATTGTCTTCTGTCCGAGCCCTGTAGCAACATCTTCCCCCAGCGTAAGCAGGTTCATATGTCTAGCAATCACAAAGGCACCTAATAGTGCTATACCCATATAAGGTGCAGCTGTAATAAATATTCCCATGTCCCGCCCCGCAACAGAACCGACGAACCAATATAAGACTTGATCAAAGGTCTGCCCACCGGTTAATAAACAACCAAGGGATAAAGAGGAGAAAAAGGCAGTCATTGCAGCACCCGCGAGTGTAACCTTAAGGGGAGTCAGTCCATCGCTTCCACTGGAGCCGAGAATGTATACAATGGTGGCTGTGACAGCTGCGCCGATGAAAGCTAGGGTTGCAAAGGTGGTCAGACCACTTGCTCCGAAAAAAGCTGAGCCCGCAACAATGAAGAATGCTGCTCCGGCGTTAATACCGAAGAGACTCGGTGAAGCTAGAGGGTTGCGTGTGATGCCTTGCATCAAGGAGCCTGCAACTGCCAGACTCGCTCCAGCTATCGCAGCTATAAAAGCACGTGGTACTCTAGCTGTCTGTATAATCAAATGCTCTTGTGAACCATTGTAATCCGTGAAGGATTGGACAATCGTATGCCAACTAATATTAGTCACGCCAAAGGCGATACTGCATACAATTCCGGCAACCAATAACACCAGACTCATCAGTAATCCAACAACCTTCTGCGCTCGCGTGTTAAGTAGAGTGCTCATAGTTTCCTCTTTCCTATTATCCTATGATTAATTTACATATAAACCAATCAGGTTCCTAAGATATTTTAGGTTATGAGGTAGAACCTGTCAACGAAGATGATAATCATTATCATAAAATCGTTGACTTTGAGAATGTAAGTTGTTATAGTTTTTTCCATCGTCGTTGAGAATCATTTTCATAATATATAGGGGGTTAGTGAATGTTTTCCGTTATAAAAAAACAAAGATTTTCTTTAACTATATCCGCAGCTTTACTCGCCTTGACTGTCATTGTGTCAGGTTGTGGTCAAGCAGGATCTAATAACAGTAATGCAGCAAGTCCCGTTGAATCTAATGCAGCAAACTCAGGAGCCGAACATAAAGTAACTCACTCTATGGGAGAAACTACAATTAAAGGAACACCGAAGCGTGTAGTTGTACTAACGAATGAAGGAACGGAAGCTTTGCTGGCTCTTGGCGTGAAGCCAGTAGGAGCTGTTAAATCATGGACAGGTGATCCGTGGTATGAACACATCGCAGCGGATATGGAAGGTGTAACTGTCGTTGGTGAAGAAAGCCAGCCAAACCTTGAACTCATTGCCAGTCTGAAACCTGATCTAATCATCGGTAATAAGTTGCGTCAGGAAAAAGTGTACGACCAGCTAAAAGCCATTGCACCAACCGTCTTCTCTGAAACGCTTCGTGGCGCATGGCAAACGAACTTCCTACTCTATGCTGATGCTTTGGGCAAAACTACCGAGGGCGAAAAGCTGATTGCAGACTACGATAGCCGTGCTGCAGATTTCAAAGCAAAAGCAGGCGATAAGCTGAATCAGAAAGTATCTGTCGTTCGTTTCATGGCAGGAAAGACACGTATCTACCTAGAGGATACTTTCACAGGTATTGCCTTCTCCAAGCTGGGGATCACTCGTCCCGACAATCAGAAATATACCGATACATTCGTTGAAGAGATTACCAAAGAGCGTCTTCCAGAAGTAGATGCAGACATGTTGTTCTACTTCACTTACGACACTGGTGACGGAAAAGGCACCGAGATGGAACAAGAAATGCTGAAAGATCCGCTCTGGCAAAGCCTTAATGTTGTTAAGAACAATAAAGCCATCAGAGTGAGCGATGCAATCTGGAATACATCTGGCGGCGTCATCGCAGCTAATCTTATGCTTGATGAGCTTTACAAGATTTATGATATAAAATAAACAGCACGAAAAGAGATGGTACTGGAAATTTCCTGTACCATCTCTTTTTTATGGTTAAAAATAACCAACAAACTTCCTCTACTACAGCAATATATCCAAATTATTTTTTTCTATTATGGCTCTCTAGCAGGGCCTCTAATGAAATGCCATTAACTGTGACGCCTGAAAGATTGCAGTCTTTTATCTCTACATTTGAAAGATCACACTCTACAAAAGATGTGCCGTTAAGCTGGCATCGTTCAAACTTATTGCCTTTACCATACAAGTGAATATCATGAAAATAGGCTTCTCCTAATTCACTATTGCTAATCTCAATTTCCCACAATCCGACTTCATTAAACTTAACAAGATGCATATTGATATCGTTAAAAGTAGTACTGCTCATATTAATATTGTCAAACTTGGTACCCGCCATATTTACATTAGAAAAGTTCGTCTTAGGCATATCAATATCATCGAATTCACTTTGGCCCATGGCCACACGACGAAAGTTGGTTTCAGGCATTCTTTCATCCTGAAAAACTCTCTTTTTAAATTCGTCCTGCAATTTGTTTTCACTTAGATTGTTATTCACTGTACTCAACATCTCCCTTTTTAAGATCGTTCTTGATCTGCGGAGTCTACTCTCGACAGCTTCAATAGATAAATCAAGGAAATCAGCGATCTCCCTAACCTTGTAGTTGTCGATATAGAATAGAATGGTGACTATACGGTTAGCTTCGGATAAGGTGTTTAATGCCTTCCACACATCTTGCTGGAGTTCTCTTCGGAGGAGCTGATCTTCAGTGGTCTCCAACTGAGAAACCTCGATTTGCTCCATGAATTCATATGCAGCTTTCTTCTTATTCGCCCTAAACCAATCCATACATTCCCGTGTAGTAACTGCATATAACCAACTGGCGAGTTTCTCTGGCTCCTTTAAGTTGGGTAAATAACGATAGGTCTTAACAAAAACCTCTTGTGTAATGTCTTGCGCGGTGTGGAAATCACCCAATTTACCGTAAGCTACTCCATATACTGCATTGGAATATTTGCCGATAAGCCCACTGAATGCATCCATATCCCCTTTACACACCTTATCTACCAGTTCTGCATCCGTACGAGTCACTATCTGCCTCCTTAACAATCAAGCTCATAACATAGACGGAAAAGGAGTTCAAAAACCGTCTTTATGTCTTTAAATAATCTTTTTGATGAAGAAAGGTCTAGTTAGAGTTCAGTACTACTGGCTTGCCGATACAGCTCACGACTCTTATAACCAGCCTGTAGAATCTTCTTCATTTCTTCTTTACGCTTAGCTCTTGTTGCCTCTTGTTTGGCACTATAGACATATCGAGCCCAATCTTTGCGGTATCCCGGGGTAAGCGATTCATAGATCGCAAGCAAATCCGACGTACCTTTCAGATCTTGCTCCACGTTTGGAATGAAAGAAATATAGTCATCCACAGATTGACTAGGGGTATTGGAAAGCTGACCTTTCCCCTTAGCGTCCTCTTTCAACCCCACAACTGTAAAGACATCATCCAAACCTACCATGCGTGCAAATTTAATATTGCTTGTCCCGATGTAGCCATTCTCATCACTGCCCAGACCCTCTAGTAAGTCGTCACGATGAATAAAGGTCGGATACACTTTGTTTCCCTTTTTAGGATACGCCACAAAGAGATAGCCATTCTTATGAAGATGCTGTTGCTCAATCACACGGTTCACTAGTTCCTGTAACGACGCCATGTCTAGTACAAAGGCAAATATAAGATCATACGCCCCATTTAGCGAAGTATCATAATCCGTCAATTCCGCTAAATAATCGGAGCCTTCCGGTTTACTCAATATCGCTACTTGGTTGTATTTTTGTAAGTTCAGCTTTTCTACGATGGTTTTAGTCACTATGCTTCATCCCCCAAATGTATTCGGATGCTTCTTCATCGTGATCATTATAGCCTAATCGCTACCCAATCTAAAACATTCTACGGGCCGTCACAAAACGCTTCTTCCACTTCTCACTCAGGGCTTCATAATGGACGCCTTGCTCCTTAGAATACGTATGCAATATCTGATTATTTCCCGCATACATAGCAACATGACCAATGTCGAGACCACGTGCACTAAAGAACAGTAGATCTCCTTTACGCAGTTCGCTGATTCCAACTTCCTTCCCTTCTTTGGCTTGATTATAAGAGGCGCGTGGCAGATCCACCGACAACACGTTCTCTAATAAATGTGCTACGAAAGAAGAACAGTCAAAGGTAGACGTCTGGTTCGTCGCTGCACCGAATTCATAAGGGGTTCCCAGATACTTTTCTCCATAAGCAAGCAACGCACTTCCCTGCTTCTCAGCGAGCGACTCACTAGTATAATCGCTATATTTCGGTTTAGCAGATATGTACCCCGTCTTGTTGTCTTGCGTTCGCACTTCTAACCACAAAGCATCCACTTCTCTAACGATATGGACTTTATCGCCTACGGACAACATTTGCTGGACACCTGATTGATCCGATGAATTCGGCGAACTGCGCAGGTTAACCCCATAACGAATCGTTGTATCGTAATTCAGCGCTGAATAGATGCGGACGGTCCGAGTGTTAGCCTCCCACTTCACGGTGCTGCCTAGAGCCTCGCTGACAAAACGCAGCGGCATCATCGTATTACCACCGACAACCTGACCCGGAACGGTTAAGCTTAAGGCTTGTCCATTTTTGTTCGCGGTTAAATCTCCTATTTGATAAGTCAGCACCAGCGTTCCCTTAGTGGCCTTCACTGTTTTGGTATCGTTGTTCCATGAAATCTTTGCTCCCTGTTCTTCAAACAGCTTGCGCATGGGAATAAGCGTTGTACCGTTTATGAGCAAGGGCTGAACCTCTAATTCAAGCTGCCGATCATCCAGAAAAACGCCTGTAACCTGATTCTGAGGCATCACCGCCGCATGGGCTGGAGCTGTATAGAGTATAGATGTAAGTAGTACAAGTAGTGTGGCTTTCTTATGAATCCTCATGATGTCGTCACCTCGTTGATTAATATGTTCAATTGTTATTACTAAAAAAAGGGTAATTAGTTTTGTTACAATTATTGGGGTTGCTGTCTAACTACTGCTCAAACCATGTAAAAAGAGGACTGCGGTCACCTTTCGGTGCCACAGCCCTCTTTTTAATCCACTTCAAAAATAGAATCGATAATGATCGGAAGATTATCCCTTACAGAAACAGCGCCCAATACCGAACGAGCATGACTGCCCTTGTCCCCGAATACCTCCAGCATTAAATCCGAACAGCCATTGAGCACTTTATGATGTTCTTCGAATAAGGGATCTGCATTCACAAATCCTTGAATTTTGACCACTCTCTTCACTTTATCCAAGGAGCCTAAAGCAGACTCAAGGACGGCAAGGATCTCTATACCAGCCTGACGTGCAAAATGATAGCCTTCTTCGGTGGTGAAGTCTTGTCCCAGCTTGCCTTTGGGATGCCCGGCGGGTCCTTTTCCCGATACAAAACATAATCCATTAACAATAACGTAGTTAGCATATTTTGCCGCCGGTTCACTAGCACTAGGTAGGACAATACCTAATTCCTCAAGTCTATCCGCTATGATTCGATCCGCCACTTCAGTTCCCTCCTCCAATCAGTACAACCTCAATAAATTGGTAAGATTATACTGATTAATCCAGAAAGGGTCAATCCTATTTTGCTTCGACCTCTGCTTCCCATCTCGATATCTCAGCTCGAACAATTGGCGCTACTTCAGTACCCAATAGCTCAATGGCTCTCATTACATCCTTATGAGGCATCGTACCTAGCGGTACATGCAGCATAAAGCGTGTAATTCCTACGTGTTTGCGTAGGTGAATAATCTTCTCAGCAACAGTGTCTGGATCTCCTACATACAAGGCACCTTCAAATCTACGTGCCGCATCAAAGCTCGCCCGACTATAATGACCCCAGCCACGCTCACGACCAATCACATTCATACTAGCCTGCGTAGAGGGGAAGAACATATCGGCCGCAAGCTGATTATCCTCTGCAATAAAGCCGTGCGAGTGTGAGGCAACCGGAAGCTTCGACACATCATGTCCTGCTTGGGCCGCCGCTTTCTTATAGAGCTTCACCAGTGGAGCAAATTGCAACGGACTTCCGCCAATAATCGCGAGCACAAGTGGTAGCCCGAGCAGGCCAGCACGAATCACAGATTCCGTATTGCCTCCACTGCCAATCCATACGGGCAAAGGATTCTGAACGGGGCGCGGATAAATCCCCAAATTATTAATGGCTGGTCGGTGATTTCCACTCCAGGTTACTTTTTCGGATGCCGTTATTTTTAACAACAGGTCCAGCTTCTCATCGAATAACTCATCGTAGTCATTTAAGTCGTATCCAAAGAGCGGGAAAGATTCGATAAAAGAACCCCGGCCTGCCATGATTTCTGCCCGTCCATTTGAGATTCCATCAAGTGTTGCAAAATCCTGAAATACACGTACTGGATCAGCAGAGGACAGCACGGTTACCGCACTGGTCAGCCGAATTCGTGTCGTCTGTGAGGCAGCCGCAGCCAGCAAAACTGCTGGAGAAGATGCGGCATAATCCTTTCGATGATGCTCACCCACACCGAATATATCTAAGCCCACCTTATCTGCAAGAACAATCTCCTCTACTACCTCGCGCAATCGCTGTGCATGACTTATTAACTCCCCCGATTGAACATCCGGTGTTGTTTCTACGAACGTACTGATACCTATTTCCACTTACGATTCCCCCTTAACTATAATTTTCTCTTCGAGTTGTTTGTTTGATTATAACACAAGTTACGTTCAAGCAGAGCTAGGCATTAATGCCTAGCTCTAACTTGTCCAAAAACTCATTTTTAAAATTTGCAGAACATCACTGACAAATAGAGGATTTTGATGAAATATGTTGAAATGATCTAAAACAAGTAGCTCTCATGCATCTCATGCTTGATATAGGAGGGACATATGCTTCAAAGAAATAAACACAAAAATTCCATATCCAAACAAACCTTCAATCCTGTTCGGGGCTCCTTAAAAATCGCCGTAATATATTTTATTGTTGGGTGCTTATGGATCCCTTTAACAGATAAGGCCGTTTCCACTTTTACGCGAGATCCGGAGTGGATAAGACTTATTAATATAATTAAAGGCTGGTTCTTTATCCTCATAACAGCTTTGCTTATCTTTGCATTAATTCTAGGTACTCTGAAACGGATTAAAAGGATCGAGAAGAAACTGGATCTTGCCTATAGGGATAGGGTGAGCGCCCACGAAAATCTAGAGGCCGCCTATGAGGAAATCACAGCTACGGAAGAAGAACTCAGACAGCAATATGATCAGCTCATTGAGAATCAAGAGAAGCTAGCCATGAATGAAGAAAGGATGCATTACCTGGCGTATCATGATCTATTAACCGGCTTGCCAAACAAATTAGCTTTTTATGAGAATGGGCCTCACATTTTGGAACTGAATAACATTGCAGCCTTAATGTTCATCGACATTGATTACTTCAAATATGTAAATGATACGATGGGCCATGAATTTGGTGACCGGCTAATTGTTAAGGTTAGTGAGAGATTGGTGTCCCTGGTTGGGAGTAGTGGGGAAGTGTATCGTTTCGCCGGGGATGAGTTCATCGTTCTTTTATATTCTATTGAGAACAGTCAGTGTATAACTAGTGTAGCCTCTCACATTATTGCCGGTTTTAAAGATGCGATTGAGATGGATGACAGTCTGCTACATGTTAGCCTAAGCATCGGAATCAGTGCTCACCCCGAACATGGAAGTAATATTATGGAACTCCTTAAATGCGCAGACATCGCTATGTATAAAGCCAAAGACGCTGGCAAGGGTCAAATTATTGTCTTTGATCAACCGCTCAATGATACCTTTACTGAGCGAATGAACATTGAGAAGCAGTTGTATAATGCTTTAGAGAAAAATGAGCTAGAGGTATTCTATCAACCCCAGATTGATCTGACTCAGAACAGAGTGACGGGACTAGAGGCTCTTATGCGCTGGAACAACCCCATACTAGGCATGGTCCCTCCGGATAAGTTTATCAAAATAGCAGAAGATTCCCACCTCATTATTCCTCTCGGGGCGTGGGTGCTCAGAACAGCCTGTGCCTTTTTAAAAAGTCTTCATGAGCAAGGATTATCACATCTGACGATGTCTGTTAATATTTCAATGCTGCAGCTACTGCAAAGCGACTTCAATGAGTTAGTTCTAGACACCTTGCAAGCCTCCGGACTAGATCCTGAATACTTAGAGCTAGAGATTACAGAGAGTGTTCTGGTTGAATCTTACGAATATGTGAGTAGTAAACTGACTGAACTCAGAGCTCACAACATCAAAATTGCCTTGGATGACTTTGGTACCGGTTATTCCTCCTTAAGCTATCTTACTCATATGCCGATCTCGACTTTAAAAATAGACAAGTCCTTCATTGATTCCATTCGAACAGGGACACATCAAGCCGTTCTTGTCGAACAAATTATTATGATTGGTAAACGCATGAATATGTGTGTTATTGCAGAAGGTGTGGAGCGAACTGTACAACTCGATTACCTGCAGGAGCAAGGCTGCGATAAAATTCAAGGTTACTTGTTCAGTAAGCCACAGTCCGCACAGAGCGTAAAAGAGCTGCTAACCGAGTGGGAGAAGGTTTCGAGCTTAAATGAATAAAGATGAACCTATTTTTTTATATAAGAAGGTGTTACCGAATTGAATGTCATGACATGGATTGACTTATCATTATTCTTCGTTCTTTTCGTTCTATTCATCTACATATTTGTTACTGTAACAATCACTAACTTACATAAGGTTTACTTGACTTTCCATTTCACGATGATGTTATGGCCCTTCTGTCAATTTGCTCTCAAAACTACAGCGGATCCCGATGTTCAATTGTTTTATGTGAAGCTCGCTTTTATTGACTCGATACTGTTAACGATTGGATGGCTTCTTTTTACGATATTTCTCACTGGAAAATCATATCTCCTCCGAAAAAAGAAAACGCTGATCCTATACATTGTCGCAGCATTGATCTTAATTGGAGTGATCGTCAATCCAAAGCAAAGCTTTGTACTGCCAATGCATGGTGGATATGTTGAAAGATCTTATGGTCCGCTTTTTTGGCTGTTTATTCTCTTCTTGATCTGCACTATTATTATTTCTCTGTATATCATCTATTCAGCGCTTATATCGAACGCCACACAGCGGATCAAAAAACAGGTTACTCATGTACTCAAAGGTGTGCTGGTGCTGACTGTATTTGTATTACTGGATGTCTTTCTTAATGTGGTACTGTTTAAATCTCAGCCGGTGATTCCGGGGATGACCTCTCTGGGGATACTAATCTCTGCCATCTTTTTCGTCATTGCCATCCATCGTGATAAAATATTTGATCTCGTAACCATCGCTCATCAGGATATCATTGACACACTCACACTAGGTATTCTTGTACTGGATGATAACGAGACTGTGGTAGAGATCAATCGATCGCTTTTGCCAAAAATCAACCTACAGATCGGTGATCGCTTCGACTTATCGGCGCTAACACCCCTGGAGCAGACTGCCAGCGCTTTCCGATTGTTTCAACATACATATCTTAAACAGCCCATGGAGAGAACCGAAGTTGAAGTATTCTACACCTCGCTCCAAGCATACATCAATATTACAGCGGAACCCATTGTCGTAGGCGAGATCATGGTTGGACGGATTCTCACCTTTCAGGATAGAAGCGAGCTGCATCGCCTCATTGCTGAGACTAATCAGCAGAACGAGATCCTGCAAGAGCGTAATCTGGCATTAATTGCAATCCAGAATGAGCTTTCTCAGACCAACCAAAAACTCAAGCAGATGGCCATAACCGACAGCTTAACAGGTTGTTATAACCGTCATTACTTAACACAGTACTTAGAACAAGAGATCATAGAAAATATGATATTGAAGCAGCCTTTTGCCATCATTCTACTGGATATCGACTTTTTCAAAACGGTGAATGACAATTACGGCCACTTAGTCGGCGATGTTGTAATTTGCAGCACGGTAGAGGTCATTAAGCAATCGCTAAGGGAGACGGATATTCTGGCACGCTATGGCGGGGAAGAGTTTATCGTCTATTTACCAAATACGAACCACACACAAGCAAACCTCTGGGCAGAGCATATCAAATTCATGATAGAGGCCAATAAAGTACATGTGGATGAGGTTGCTCATTCTGTATCCATCACTGTAAGCATGGGACTACTGTCCATTAATAATTTTGCAGAGCAGTATGCAGAAAGCCCGACCAATCAACTAAATGATTTATTCGAATCTGTGGACAAAGCTTTATATCAAGCCAAAAATGCAGGACGAAACCAAATTGTTGAAATCATAAGATGACACGCCTTTAAATATTACCTAAAAAAAGAAAGAATCAGCCCTACTTCTATCGAAGGTAAGCTGATTCTTTCTTTTATATCTTTTTAACAAATTCGGATTTTAATTTCATAGCCCCAAACCCATCAATTTTGCAATCAATATCATGATCTCCGTCCACTAAACGGATGTTTTTGACTTTGGTACCTATCTTCAGAACAGATGAGCTTCCTTTTACCTTAAGGTCTTTGATTACAGTTACTGAGTCGCCGTCGTTTAATACATTGCCATTGGCATCTTTGATAACCTTTTGATCTTCACTATTCTCAGACTCTGATTCTAATGTCCACTCGTGTGCACATTCCGGGCAGACTAGTAGATTTCCATCTTCATAAGTGTACTCAGAATTACATTTCGGGCAGTTCGGTAAATTAGACATTGTTTCATTTTCTCCAATCGTAGTTCAAATTCTAGCTGTCTTGCGGCTAATCTTTAAAAGTATATTTCATATTCATGAAGGAATCCACTATATCCAGATAGTAAGCTTGTTCCACGTTTATTAAAAAACAAACTACTAAATATTATCTTGTATATATTTTCACAATTGTCTATGATAATAATGTAAAATTTTCATATAAATACATAGGAGAGTGAACAATGATTAGTCAAAGGAGTGTCGCATTTTCCATTATACTGTCATTAATTACATGTGGAATATACGGAATATTTTGGTTTATTGTTCTAACAAATGACGTAGGAAAGCTAAGTGGAGACTACACATTCACAGGAGGAAAGCATTTTCTTCTAACATTGATTACTTGCGGGATATGGAGCCTGGTTTGGGCCTACCAGATCGGTAAACATGTTGCAGAAGCTCAAAGACAACGCGGCTATCTCGTATCCGATAATTCAGCTCTGTACGTGATCCTCACAATCTTTAGTTTTGGTATTGTCACATACGCTTTGGTGCAATCTGATGTTAACAAATTGGTATAATTTTATGATTCATAGAAGGACACACCCTAAACTATTTTGGAGTGTGTCCTTAAGTCTCCTTGGCTTACTGTATTTCACTGTATGGATGCCTTTAACCAATCTAGGTATACCTTGTCTATTTCATGAATGGACTGGATTTTATTGTCCGGGATGTGGAATCACAAGAGTTATTCTATCCTTATTAAAGTTCGACTTCATTCAGGCGTTTAGATTTAACCCGTTGCTATTTATTCTAGCGCCTCTGTATATGTTGTACTTAATTACTGAAAAGAAACGTATCCAACCACTTAGCCATGGAATTATGGCTGTGATGTTGATCCTAACCGTTACATTTGGAGTACTGAGAAATTTTCCAATGTTTGATTACTTGGCCCCTACAGTAATTCGTTAGCATCAACTATGGTTACATAATAGCTTGAAGGCGCACAATCGCTTGAGCCCGGTCAACCACCTCTAATTTGCTATAAAGATTACTAATATAGTTACGGGCTGTCCCCTCCGCAATATGCAGTGTATCGGCAATTTCGCGATTGTTAAGTCCCCGGATAATGAGCTGCGCCAGCTCCTCTTCCCGTTCTGTCAGACTCATACGATCTACATTGGATCTTTGCCAATGTTCGTACTCCTCCGTCAATCTGTTCATCCTCGTCGCCAATTTGGCTGCTACCGGAGCTGGCAGAATAAATTGCCCGGATATCGTATCACGGATCGAAGAAATCATTTTATCAGCATCCATATCCTTCAGCATATAGCCGCTTGCTCCAAATGCCATACCCTCAACAATATAATCGGTCTCTATAAAAGTGGTTAAAATCAGAATGAATATATCCGGACGAATCTGCTTGATTCGTTTTAGTGCACTGATCCCATTCATGATCGGCATTTGAACATCAAGCAGTACCAGATCGGGTTGGAATGCTTCCACCATCTCGCAGGCCTCTTCCCCGTTCTTGGCAGCGCCAACCACTTCCATATCATCCTCCAGATCCAGAATGGTACGAAGTCCTTCACGCGTCAACAATTGATCATCGGCAATTACAATCTTTATCTTACTCATTTTCTATTCCCAACCCTTCGCATTGGCAGATCGATTTCCAGTAGACAGCCCTCATTCATTTCTGAATCGATGGATAAGCTACCTCCCAGTTGCTCCACCCGTTCTTTCATCGTCCTGAGTCCAAAACCCATCACTATATGACTATCTCCTGACCCACGATCTTTGAGCCTAAACTGTAAATTTGCTCCGACAGACTCCAGACTAAAATGAAACTCCGTACTCTTACCGTGTCTGATTCCGTTCGTTAGGCCCTCCTGCAAAGCATGATAGATGGCCTTTTTATAGGCTGTTGACATGGCCTCCGGCAGATCATAAATAATGGCATGGACGACAACGCCCGCATTACGTTCAGTATCGCGTATCAGTTGCTTCAACATGACCGTGAGGTCCGAATACTTGTCCTCCTTCAGCATATGGACAGAGCCGCGGATTTCATTCAAGCTATGCCGAACAAGATCCTGTGCTTCAACCAGTCGCTGAAAACCACTATCTATATCTTTTTTCTGAAGCAGCCGCTTGCCAGCTTCAATCTGCAGAATCGTCGATGTAAGTGTATGCCCAACAATATCATGAATCTCTTGGGCAATACGATTGCGTTCTTCAAAGACGGTAGCTTCGGCCAAAGCCGCAGATGTTTCTCGCATCGAACGCTCCAGACTACGAGTTCTTTCTACAACTTGGTCCTCTAGATTTTTTTTAAGATATTGGATTCCCGAATACAGCTTGGCGTTAGCGATTGAGATTGCGCATTGTGAACCAAGCAGCTTGAGCACATCGAGCCTACTTGGCGTAAATACACCTGGGGATAGGTTATTCTCCAAATAGAGCAAGCAAACCAATTTATTCTGATTCATGATAGGAAGACAAAGAACTGATTTCAGTCTATTATTCCTAACGTAAACGTTACGCGTAAATATCCCCTCACTGAGCGCATCATGTAATACAACCTGCTCCTGTGTTCTTGCTGCATAGGCTATAATCGCTGCCGGAACAAGATCTGACTCTTCCCCGAGAGGAACAGATTCGATATGCTGAGCTTCTGAGGTACCATAAGCTTCAACCATCCATTTGCCATCATGATCAAAAATAACTGCCCCATATTCGGCCCCAGCATTGTGGAGCATGATCCGCATCAGCGTGGCCAATAATCGACTCATCTCCATCTCGCCCGATAAAGCTTGAGCAGACATAACTACAGAAAGGGAATCGACTCGATCGAGCCCGGGCTCCCGTTTAATATGCAGCAAATGGCTATGCTGCTGCTCAAGGTCAGCCGCTTTAGCCTTTGCGCCCCATTGCAGATAAGCCTCGTAGGCCTCAGTCATATAGATTCTTGCTAGATGTAATTTGCCATGACGAAGTCCATATTTGCCATAGCATTCCGCCGCCATCGCTAAATCGTGAATATGGCCATTGATACGAGCAGCCTCAATAGACTGCTCATACAAGGCTTCAGCTTGTCGTGGATCTCGCGATAGGCGAGTCAGCTCAGCCTTCATCAACAAATATTTATGCTCATAATTTTCCGGGCAACGCTTAGCAAACTTTTTCATTTTCTTCAGCCGACTGTGCATTTTTACCCGGTATACACGCTGCTCTTCAGCGTTATATTCCTCATACAACTGAGCCCAGACTAAACATTCATACACGGTCTGCATAGGACTGTCTAAGCCATCTTCACGTGATTTTATAATGGCAGCTGATTTCGCTAATGCCTCACTGGCTTCGCGGTACTCCCCAAATACATAACCTGTCAAATATCGGTGTATCCAGACCATTTCTTGTATAAAATCAAAGGTATCTCCATGAACCGACTGTGCAAAATCAGGTTCGCTAATCTCTGCGATGTTAAATGGATCATCTAGTGAGCGATAACCTGTCAATCGAACTAGAGTAGCTGCAGCTATGATAGCCTGCTTACAGTGAAGACTGTTGTTATGGCGCAGCAAATCACCGGAATGAGCAATTAACCGATCATAGATATCGCCTAACGGATGGCCAAATTGCAAAAGGGAGGCACAGTTGATTAGCACACTCTGGTTGCCTTTCCATAAGTCACCTGATTCCAGTCCCACTTTACCTGCTTTCTCGGTAAACATACGGAGCATAGTTGGATCATAATGCCGCCAGCTATCGTAGCACATTGCGAACGCAGCTAAGGTTGTCATATGCACTTTCGGATAGGGTTCCGATAAGCTGCACGCCAGCATGGCCCATTTAAATGTTTCTTCATCATTACGGAAGTAATAGTATTGAAACATTGCATAGCCTATGAATCCAATGGAAGCCTCCGGAGTCATCCCATAATCGAGCGTCAATTCAATCATGGTGAAGGAAGAAGCGAGCCACCCATCTCGGTTGACATAGAAGCAGGCATTGCTCGTATGATCTAAAGTGGTCATTGCGACTCTACGAGCCTCGTCGGTCATCGGCGGTAAAAGATTAAGCGATTCGAGTGAAACCTTCTGTAGTCTGCGCCGCAATCTTAACCATTGAAGCGTCAATTGAACATAGCTAGGATCAAATTGATGGCTCACTTTCAATAGCGATAATGTATGCCGACCTAAGGAGATAACCTCTTCATGGTTATCATTACTTGCTTCCAATTGAACCTTCATCGCGTAGATGTAAGCCTTATCCGTATTTGTCGCAGCTTTATGGATTAACAGATGAAATAATTCATTAGCCTTATCAAAATGTGAACATAAGTATTCGAGCTCGGCCCTCTCACGAAATACCCGGAAGGTTAGCCCATAATGCTCCTCCCAGCTCTGCTCCTCTAGTATCGCTGTTGCCTGAAGCATATATTGTAAGGCTGTCTCATGTGCAGTCGTTTGCTTCGCTTTTATCCCTGCCTGTAAGTTCAGCTCTACCAGTTGAAGCCTCTGTTCGGGGCGATCTATCCATGTAAGCGCCTGATTGAAATGATGGACCGCTTCAAATAGAATCGTTCCTTCACTAAGAGAGCTGCGGCCTAGCAATAGCATGCCAATCCTCCAATGTAGCTCTGGGCGCACCTCTTCGGGAACAAGAGCATAAGCCGCCCGATGAATGCGGTTATGCTGGAATTTAAAATGCGTATATTCCTCCCCGTTAACAGGTTGTAGCACACGTCCATTTACAGCGACTTCCAACGCTTCGGTCAATGTCTCTACCGGAATCTCCATAATTTCGGCAAGCGTACCCACATCAAATATGCTGCCCATTAATGCAGCTCTACTAAGTGCATACACCGTCTGATCAGGAAATTGCTGTAATTTACTTGAAAGATAGGCTGCTGCATTATCAGGAACATTCAATTCAGTAATGCGCTGGAGGTCCCATTTCCAGCTTCGAAGATCCTCGTCAAATTCCACTCGCTGATCATCAATCAAATCCTGAAGGAATTGCTTAATAAATAGTGGATTCCCATCTGTCTTATGCAGAAGTACCCGCGCTAACTCGTCCAAGTCAGCAGCCTCGTAACGCATAACATCCAGTAGCAGTTGTTTTAAATCGGTGAGTTCAAGCGCTTGTAGAGATATTCTACTCATCACTACGTTGCGGTCTATCAAATGCTTTTCCAGCTTACTGAGTGGGTGCAGCCTCGTGATTTCCCGATCACGATAGGAAAGAACGATTAGCAGATGACTCGTGGCCGTGTCCTCTATAAGCGAAGTAAGATATTGCAGCGATGTTTCATCCGCCCATTGCAGATTGTCCAATATCAAGATCAAGGGATGATCTTCATGAGGAAAGAGTTGAATAAATCGGCTCATAATTAATTGAAATCGATGCTGAGCTTCCAGCGGCGGCAACGAAGGCACGGAAGGTTGGGGACCAATCAAGAGCTCAAGCTTAGGGACAAGTTCGATCAATAATTGCCCGTAACTGTCCACTGCCTGTAAAATACGCAGCTTCCAAACCTCCACCTGCAGCTTCGTTTCCATCAGCAGTTGACTGACCAATTCTTCTATAACTTGATGCCAGATGCCATAAGGGAGTGAGGTATGTAGAGATTCGAATTTGCCTCTGGCGAAAAAACCATCCAAAGAAATCGAATTTCTAAGCGTTTCTTTTAGAAAGGTTGTTTTACCGATACCACTCTCACCACTAAGCCAGACCGTCTTTACAGCACCTTGTGATGCTCGTTTCAGTGCTTCTCGTAAGCTTAGTTTCTCAAAATGTCTTCCGTAGAATCGTTCCGATACCATCCAGCGTTCCGGAATATCCCAGCATCCTAATAGGAAGGGCTCGATGTACCCGTATTGTTGTAGGTGGGTTAGACATTCCTCAAGATCCGACTTGATTCCAAAGGCGCTGGCATATCTCGCATCGGGCATCTTCTCCATGCATTTAGCAACAATGTCAGAGACAGATAGAGGGATAGTGGGAAACCTGCGATGTAAAGGCTCAGGTGTATCTGCAAGATGACGATATACAATATCAACAACATCATGAAGCTCAAAGGGGCGACTGCCTGAAAGACATTCATACATAATGACTCCAAGCGAATAAAAGTCAGAACGATAGTCCGGGTTCAACCCAGTTCGACCCGTTTGCTCTGGCGATATATAAGGAAGCAAGGCATCCGGCCGCCCGCTTAAAGGTGACAATGGACTGGTATCATTTTCAGCGGAGCACATTCGTATATCAATAAATTTCACTTCAAAAGTAATTGGATTGACGATTAGATGAGCGGGGGTCAGTTCATTTAGTGTTATTTTTTCTCGATGAATTTGCATAAGACAATCAGCAACAGCGATGGCGATCCGAAGCAGCACTGGAAGCTCCAGTGAATCAGGTGTACGCAGTATCTGATCCAGCGTACTCCCCTCTATATCTTTTAGGAGAAGGACTGGCCGATCCGGTGTGATTTCCAGGCTATATGCCTCGATTGCTCCACGACCGCTAAGTCGCTTAAGCATGTCATACTCATGACGAAAAGCATCAACCATAGTAGATCCCGGGTACTCGCCTGTAGTTGTCTTGGCAATAACCCTAAGGCCATCTTCTTGACGTAGGAGTCTGTACAGCCTGATATCTGAGGTAGTCTCTATCAGATCTAAAGTTTGGTATCCTTGCAACTCAAACATGAACAGCACTCCCTAGTTACAATTAGGTAGACAGAATAAGCAATCTCGCAAAGCAATTATACTCATTATATCATCTGATCTCGCCATAGAATCCTATGTTGTAATTAACTTTGTCATCTATTTTGTCATATGACATCTATAAAATTGCATTGTGATAATATAGGAAAAAATACACAATCATCCCCACATAAGGAGGATTCAAATTGCATCTTTCCTACATAGACTACCCTATGCTTGAGCACCTGTCCGATGAAGAATTACAGCAGTTAGCTCCAGAAATGCAAGAAGAGCATTATGAACCCGGCAAGCTTATCATGAAAAAGGGCGAGGTCAGCCAGCGGGTTTATATTTTGGTATCCGGTCAGGTACAAGTATTTATTAGTACGGAAATAAAGGTAGAATTGGCTATACTCTCGAAAGGCCAGTTCTTCGGGGAAATGTCCTGTCTTACCGGAGATCCCATTAGTGCACATGTAGAAGCGATCGATAATGTTCATGTAATATCCGTATCCAGAAATGGCATGCTGCTGTTGATGGACAAAAATCGCGAGTTCCGCAGCCAGATCATCGAATCCATGATCAAGAGAATCCAAAATTCCAACGAACGTGTACTGGAAGAGCATTCGAAAAGTCAGATCATCATGAAGCTTCATGAATCCGAGGAACAAGAGCGCTATGGTGAACTGATCGGAGAAAGTGCCGAAATGCGCACACTTCTCAGATCGATTGAACATCTGTCGACGGAGCGGGTCCATGTTGTCGTGATAGGTGAATCCGGTACAGGGAAGGTAAATGTAGCAAGAGCACTTCATTACCGAGCAACGAACGGTCAATACCCGCTACTGGTGTTAAATGTAGCAGACATGAGCCTTGTTGATTGGGAGACCAAGGTTATTGCGGCAAAAGGAGGAACCATTGTCATCGAGGAAGCAGAATCCTGTCCTTCTGAGAAGCTACTACAGCTGCTGGAGACAGCTGCACAGATTCGAATTATCCTGACTAGCACTTGTCCCTTGAAGATTGTTTCCCACTTAGCGGTCTTGCCTGTGCCTCCTCTTCGTGAGCGAACTGAAGATATACCGCTGCTTGCGCAATACTTTCTAGAGAAAGAAGGAGCGGGCAATGCGCAAGAGGTCCTCTCTCAAGATGCCCTGAGCATGCTGTCCCTGTTCCCTTACCTCGACAATAATGTTGAGGAATTACGAAATATCGTGAGGGAAGCCTATATTCGGAGCGAAGGACGTATGATCTACAGTCACCATCTCCGCTTCGGCCGAGTCCGTAAAGTAGGAGACCGCCCCGTTATTGGTCTGGCGTTAGGAAGCGGTGCAGCCAGAGGCATGGCTCACCTTGGGGTGTTAACCATTCTGGAGCAGGAGGGCATTCCCATAGACATGATCGCAGGAACAAGCGTTGGATCTATGGTCGGAGGAGCCTATGCAGCCGGAATGTCTGTAAAAGAATGTATGAAGGTTCTTTCTACGATCAGTTGGGGACAACTGGTGCGTCCAACCTTCCCTATGCGGTCCCTTGTTCATAACGCGCCCATTATCAGCTTTATCGAAAAGCATGTCGGTAAGCGTCTAATTGAGGAGCTGCCTATACCCTTTGGCGCGATAGCTTCAGACGTCTCCACCGGTGAGGCTCATATCATGAGGACGGGTTCGCTTGCACATACCATTGCCGCAAGTACAGCCGTTCCCGTAGCCATGCGACCTGTCAACTATCAAGGAAAGCACTTAGCCGATGGAGCCATTGTTCATCCTGTGCCAGCTGCGCTAGTAAGGAGCATGGGAGCTGATATTGTAATAGCAGTTAACGTTTGCCCTGAATCCTTCACGAAGGGAGCAGCCAGACATCTAATAGATTCCTTAATGAATACGATTGACATCATGAGCGCAAAGCTGATAAAGGAAGAGCTGCAATTAGCGGATGTAATCTTACGTCCCGATCTTGGCTTCAATCAAATCAGCTTTAAGGATGCGGACAATTACATAGCCGCCGGAGAAGTGGTAACAAGAGAAGCGATTACCCAAATCCGCCAAAAAATAGCCGCTTCCTAAATACATTGCATACAAAAAAAGAAAAATTCAGGAGGTGTCCCAAGAGCTATGAACTGCTACTGGTACACCTCCTTGTATTTAATGCTAATGTTATATTTCTACTCATAGCACATTTCATATTTCGTTAGCCCTATCGCGTTTGCGTACAATGCTGCCTGTGTCCGATCATTAACCTGCAGCTTCGCTAAAATCTGGCTGACATGCTTCTTCACCGTAAATTCACTGATATATAGACGTGTAGCAATCGTTCTGTTGCAAGCACCTTGTCCAAGTTCAATCAGAACTTCCTTTTCTTTCGGTGTTAATTCATCCGTCGGACTGCTACCGCTAATACGCATCTTTTCTTCCATTAGACCAGGATCATAGTACTTTCTCCCTTTATGCACCAACTGGATAGCAAAGAGTAACTCCTCCGGCAGTGCCTCTTTTAGGACATATCCATCTACTAGTACTTCTTCAGCCCTCAAAAAATCCTCTCTGCTCGCAGAGGAAGTCAACAGAATGAACTTACTAACCATGCCGCGAGCACGTGCTGTCTTAATTATATCCAAGCCCGATTCATCAACAAGCTTAAGATCAATGAGAACAATATCTGGCTTTGTCGCTTCAATCACTTCAAATGCTTCTTGACCATTCGTAGCTTCACCAGCGAATTGCACACCTGACTGCATTGAAATGACAGATGCCAGCCCTCTTCTAACTAAAGGATGATCATCCACAATAACGATTTTCATAGAAACGCCTCCCTCTAAATCTCATGACAATCTTAATTCTCTATATCAAGTCCACTTAGGTTACCGTCCAATTAATTTCTGCCCGTTTGGCCCCTTCCATCTTGAGCAGGAATTCCGACTTAAATCCAATAGCCCCTGCAAATAAAAAATTAGGAAAAGTACTTATCATCGAATTATAGCTTGTCACATTTTCGTTATAGATACGTCTACTAGCAGATAGATTTTCCTCAAAATATTAATCCTTTGTTGCAATTTGATATACGGATCGCTGACCTTAAGCTCTGGACAATAGTCTGCCTGAACATTAGCAAAAGATTCTCTCACACGATTACTCATGCTGAACATTCGTAGGCTGGAAGAGTTGAACCATCTGATTCATTATAATTAATAGACTTGTCTGGTTATAGTGAGCGTTGTCATCACTTCTGTCATATTACAAAATGGATGTTTTTTACATAATACGAGTCTCATATTACGTAAGCCCAATATAAAAACAGGCGAATCATGGTTGAATACACCACAATTCGCCTGTTTTCTTCTGCCTATGGGATTTAATTGTTATCAATAAAAGAAATTAATTGCACGAGATTACCTGCGACTTGGTAAGTTAACCCCAGCATGTAAGTTCCCTTCTCCTCGTTCGATAGGTCTATAGTGAACACATCAGGATTAGCTGCCCATTCATTCATATCAAACATGATTTCTTTAGATGTTCCAGTGTTTCTGACCCCTGCCGAACTAGGGATCACTTTACTGCCATCAAGCCCTTTCACCGGATTGGTCCATTCAACCACAGGTCCCTTTAATCCTCCCACCTCTACCACTTGAGGGTCAGCCAATAAGCTCGTTAGTTTAGTTAACCCTTGTAATGGGGAGAAGTCAGTGATTTCATTTCCAGTAATATCAAGTGTCTCTAGGTTCTTAGCATACTGTAGACCTTCCAAGGATCTAGCTCTTCCTGTCTCGCTCGTTAACGTTGTAAGGTTATACATATCCCCTAGCGTTAGTTCTCCAGTTACGCCTAACGTAGTCTTGATCGAAGCACTTATATATTTGTCCGCAATGGTAATGACTTGCGTAAGGTCTATTTCGGTCAGACCTTCTATTGCTTGTTGTAACGCTGCCGAGGCTGCATCTATTTCACTTTGTGTGACAGAAGGATTAGTCAAAGCCGCTTCTGCACTCGAAAGGCTTGCCGTAAATGCCGCATTACTCTCAGCCGTGAAGCCTTCTAGAGAAATTGCTTTTGCCTCTGCAATGGCTTGCTCCAGATCTCCAGTGAATAGGTGATCTCCATTCGCAAAATGTAGTTTGGTTCCTCCCCATGTAGCATGGTCAGATCCGTTGCCATTTCCGCCGTCTGTAACGACTAATTTCAGCTCTTTAGCTCCGTTAATATCCAATTCGATGAACTTCTGCGGATCTCTGGAGCCCATAACCCCACTATCGAATTTCTTCTCTCCATCGACAAACACTTCAAAGCTCACCGAACCGACCGTACCATACATTTGTCGATCTACACCCACATAGGAAGTGAAGTAGTCCGCGTTCTTATCGCTTAGATCGTATACAATCGTCGAGTTAGAGTGTGCTCCAATCCCTCTCTCGTAGGACACTACTTGATTGCTCTTATCTGTTAATCTCAGCGTATTGGCACTAATAGATTTATCCTTCAAAGGTGCGGTATAGCTGTTCTGAGTAGAATTCCAGTCGTAATCCGTTAGATACGTAAAGTCTGTCATATCGACCACGGCAATGGTTCTAGTCTTTGTCGTCGTATTCCCATCACTATCGGTTACAGTGTACGTGATCGGATACTTTCCAGCTCTGTTAAATTTAACTTGATCTTCACCCGTAACCTTTACTTGAGCCGTCAAGTCACCATCTTCTGAATCTGTTGCCGAATAGTCTGCACCTACTGCTATCGCTTGGCCCACTTTGGTAGATACTGATTTAGCTATGGTAAGCTCCGGGGGACTGTTCAGAATTATAAACTTCGCATCAGCGAAATCACCGTGATCTGATGCATTTCCGTTGCCTGCATTGTCTAATACCAATTTCAATTCACTTACACCCTTCACAGGGATTCGAGCTAGTTTGGCTTCCGTGCCAAATTTCATCAGTCCGCTGTTATACACTTCTACCCCATCGGCGAAAATTTTGAAGATCACACTAGAGTTGTTTTGCTCCGGGATATTTCTATCAACCCCTACAAACGTTTCAAAATATTCATAGTTTGCGCCCGCTAGATTATATACAATCTCAGAGTTAGCATGCGTTCCTAAGCCCTTAGCGAACTCTTTGGTTACGCCATTTACAAGTAGTTTAATCGGATTGTTAGAACTTGCCTTATCCTTACGAACAACATTATAATCCGTTCTTGCCGACTGCCAAGCTGTATCACTCAAGTATTTACTAGCGCTATACACAACGATTGTTCTGGTCTGCACAGCTGTATTCCCATCCCGGTCTGTAACTGACAGTTCGACGTTGTAAGTGCCTGTTTTGCTTGAAGTGAAACCATTCGGACTTACCTCAACGGCTCCAATCAAGTTACCATCTTCCTTATCAACGGCTGTAACACCGGTCAAAACATCAAAGTCACTGTTCAGCTCAATAAACGTTGTCTCTTCAGGCACTGTGATAGTAGGCTTGCTTGAAGTATTCGTAAACTTCGCATCCGCCCATACCGTATGATCTGAAGCATTGCCGTCTGTAGCATCTGTGGTAACCAGCTTCACTTCTCGCGCGCCTGTCACAGGTATTTTCACAAATTCATGCTCTGTCCCTGCCCGGAAAACATCGCTCGTGAATTTCTTCTCTCCATCTACATACACTTCAAAGGTTGCAGAGGATGGCTTTCCTTTCATCGCTTGATCGATCCCGATGTAGCTTTCAAAGAAGTCATAACCTTTACCCTCAATATCATAAACAACTTCAGAGTTCGCATGTACACCGATTCCCTTGGTATAGGTCGCAGCTAACCCTTGTCGAACAAGGGTGATGATTCCACCAGAAACGGCTTTGTCTTTCTTTAATTCACCCCAACCAACAACGACTGACTTGGCAGTAAGATCCGAAAGATAAGCATAGTCACTCGTTACCGTAACCAGTGTAGTTTTGGTTTCTGTAACCCCTTCGTTCTTCACTTCATATACCACTTCGTAGTCGCCTTTTTGCGTTACATCAACGGTATTTGCTTTCAGGGTGACATTAGCAGTAATATCGTTCCCTTGGTAGTTAGTCGCTTTTACATAGTTCATCGGATCAAAGGCTTGATTAAGCTTTAACGTAATTTGATCTTCAACAGACAGCGCTGGCTTGAAGGCTTTAACCTGTACCGGCTTCAGTGGGCTCAGCTTCTTATCATAACCAACGATCTTGTACGTATAATTGATGCTGCTATCTACATTCGTGTCCACGAACTGGTCAGTCCCAGTAAACCCTACTAACTTATCGTCTCTATACACCTCATAACCTAAGAAATCTTTCTTAAGATCCTTATCTATACTGAAGCTTAATGTGTTCGATTTAGCAGTAGTGTTAGGCGTGATATTAACCTTTATCGCAACATTCTTATCTGCTATTCCTGTTCCCTCATAATGAACCACTGAATTGTTTAAATACCAGAGCTTTTTCGGTGCTGGGTATTTAGCTAACTTCTCTTTCGTTTCAGGATTCACAGTGAAGCCATGTCTGGCAAAATAGCTACTTAGGTCTAACCCCAGCACTTCAGAGGAGAACTCCACCAAATACTGCTGCTTGGAATTGTCGCCGTTCGGAAGGGAGACCTTCCGCTCGCGGTACAGCTTGGTCAGTTCTGTCCAGTAACCCGGATGCGCTAATTCTAACTGCCAATAGGCACCGAGCTGTGCAAATAAGCCCTGCTGATTCATAACCACTTTATTTTCTTCGATTACATATTTATAAATATCACTTTCAAAAGGAATACGAGTATCCATCGAGTCCGCATAGACTGACATCAGCATAGACACCATATTATTGGTTACTTCACCATATTCTCGTTCACCCATCGCCAAGCGATGCCCTATTTCATGATTCAATCCCCAGCCTGGATAGACTTTGTTAAAATCACCTAACATCGTCCCTACGGTCCCAATTTGTATCCCTGTATGATCTCCCGCTGCATACATCGCACCATAAGGCTGCATCAATCGGATGTTCTCACGAATTAGCTTCGCATCATGAATCACACTACTGCCATCCAAGCCATAGAAGTCAAAGATCGTCTTCATCCAAGTATCATAGCCGGTGACGGTACCCAGCGGATCATTTTCTTGCGTAATAAACTTGTTATAAGCTTCTGTCGCAGTTCCTGTGAAAATAACATGATCGCTGACCATTTCCACCACATCGATGAGCTCGCGATCTTGAACATTCGGATGCGCTGCCTTATCTTCATCTAATTTTTGTTTATAGGTGGTTAAGAAGGCTTTAAATTGTTCAGGATCTGTAGTCTTGGTCATCATAGGGATCTTGGTAAGCCCCTCGAACCGGATCATAGGTGCTTTACCTTGTTCCTCTGCTGTATATGGATTGACGATATACACTGTACCGCCCTTAGTCACTTCATGTGCATAATAACTATTCGTAGCAAATTCAGGAACGGCTATAATGTTCTTACCTGGACGCAATTGCACACCTCTAGCCCAAACATTCCAAGCCGCCTCTTGTTGAGAAAAGACTAAAGAAGGTAGTTTATCGCTCGAAGCTGCGTCCACATAAACGTTGATTGTATCTCCAGGCATTGCAACGAGACCTGTAGGCTGGTTGTTCGTACCGAAACCAATTCTCAGGTTTTCCTGCGCATGCTTTTTCATATCTCCACGTTGTTCCGCCTCAATGATGGTGCCTTCGGTTTGAACTTCACCATTCACTAGCTTCTTAGCTAAATCCAAAGAATCTTTCAGGATTGGATAGAGCGGATGTACTTTTGCCGCTTCTTCTAATTGATTGATTGCTTCAACGCTATTATAAGCAGGAACAACCGCACTCATCGTGCCATCTGTGAAAATATCATTTACAGCTTCGCTTACTTTATCTTCTGTATAAAATCTAAATTCAGCCGCAAAAGGTCTGTTGATATTGGCTTTTGTGAACTTGAATTTCAATCTTTTAAACTTCGTAGGTTCGAATTTAAACTCCAGAAAGTCATTCGTACTAGTCGCGGTTCCGCTAGATATGAGTTGGAAGGTCTCTCCCTTACTTGTTTCTGATGCATAAATTTCAAAAGCCTCTGGGAAGCCTTTGCGGTTATCTCTAGCCAGGAAAGCCACTCTATCTAGTATTTTCGCTTGCGCTAACTCAAACACAACTTCATTCGTGAAGCTGTCATCATTGTTTTTGTTCGTTTCCCAGTGTGTATTCGGCTGGTCATCGAGCATGTATTCCGGTTTCGTACCTGGATAGCTCCCACCGTTCACCGTTACTTTTGATACATTAGAGTTAGGCATTCTATAAGCTTCGCTATAGGCATTTTCATATGCTGTACCATAGCCTTTTAGCTTCGAAACCTTAGCCGCTTTTGCCTCTATTTGATGATTCTCCAGAAGTACTTTTGCATTCTCTATATCTGCTTGAAACTGCGCGTACAGTGGATGTGTCTGCACTTCTTGTTCTAAAGTCGTTAATTTCTCCACCGTATTAAATGCTGCGCTAACTTGACTCAAGGTATCATCTGTAAATAAATTTTTCATTTTAGCGGATACGGTATCTTCTTTGTAAAAAGAAAACTCAGCTGCACTCGCCCAATCTTGGTTAGCTTTTTTAAAGACAAATTTAAGTCTCTTGAAGGCTGTGGGTGCAAACTGAATCTCTACTACGTCACCTGCTCCGCCTTTATATTCTCCAGAGGATACTAGCGTATAATCGCCTGCATCCGTAGTTGAACCATAAATATCAAATTCCTGAGCAAACCCCTTCCCCTTTGCACTGGATTGTCTTGCAGCATATACGATTCTATTTAATTCAGTGGACTCATTGAAAACAAAGACAACCTCATTCGTAAACGTTGAACTATTCGGTTTGCCCGTTTCCCAATGCGTACTCATATCGCCATCCATAGCCTTAGCTATAGGTGAACCTGAGTAGTTACCACCGTTATTGGTAATGGATTTAATATTCGCAGGATTCATTCTAAAAACATCATTATAAGCGCCTAGGATAGCCTTGCCGTACAGATCAAACGGAATAACTGACGCATTGCTGAATAGGTCAGCCTTGCTTTGTACTACAGTGTTCACTACACTTACCTTGCTTACATCACTTGCTAAAGCATAACCTGCCTCACTCGAAAAACTAGCTAACATGGCTGCCGATGTAGCGATCGCAATCATTTTTTTCATCTTTTCTACCCCCCAGATGTAATATGAATCTCTTCCGTGACTAAAAATAGGCAAAAAAAAAACTACCCCAAAAGAGTAGCTTGATTGCGTATAAAGTCGCATAAAAACTAAGACTTAATTTTTATTAAACTTTAACAAAAAGCGTAATACACTCTTTGGCAGCTGGCTGACAATAGTTATGATAACCTTAGTCCCTATAGCTTTGCGTCCCTACATTTCCATAGGTTTGCCTATGAAGTTTCGAATACATTACAAAGAGTAACATAACGCTACATCTGATCGCATGATTAATTGGTATGAAATCCGAATAGGTAATTGCAATTACTTTTTCTATCGTGATAGATATTCTTTATCGAGTATCCCGGAAGAGAGAGGAACCTTTAGGACTGGAGGTCTACTTAACTCCCCGCACCAAACAAACGCCGGAACCAATTCCACACATCGCCCGTGATGGGAATTAACCCGAAGCCATGCTCGCCAACTGCGATTAGACCATATGCCCATTGGCCAATAGCTACTGCTCCCCCAGCAATCCGTCCTATGGCTACCGCCCCAAATGCCGTATCACCTATGGCGACAGCTCCCAACGCTTTTTCGGCTATCGCGATCGCGCCTACAGCCACTCCTGCAATGGCAATCGCTCCAGCTGCGAAGCCAAGCCAGCTAATTGCTATCGCTCCAAGGGCTAACCACATTCCTAGTGATATTGCACCCACGGATAGAACCCCTACGCTTATCGCACCTATGGAAATCAAGCCTACAGCTACATCTCCAATAGCAATTAATCCAACAGCTGTCTTCACTTGTGGCTTGCTTCCGTGACCATACCCCTGACCTGAGTAGCGACCCAAATTGCTGCGAATACTTACCACCGGAAATGATGGAGACGGCCATTGATAATCAATTTCTCGTCCACCTAACCCTCTAGAATCCGCCCAGTGTGTGATGTACTTATGCCATTTCATATCCATCCCGTCCCCCTTCTCAATTACCTTAATTATACAACCCCGGGGGTTGGCTGTACTCAGACTCTGACCTGAAATTCATCTCATCCTCTAGACGGAGTTATACTCATTAGGATCACTGTTTGGGAATAGGATCAGGCTTTCCAAATAAATATCCCTGAAACAACTGATAACCACTCTGCTTAAGCCATTCAAAGTCCTCTCTAAACTCCACACCTTCTGCTAAAGGAACGGATTGGATTTCTAAAGCTTTTTCCAAAAATTGTTTAGCTATTTTCTGTTTGTTCAGATCGCTGTACACACCCTGAACATATTTCATATCCAGCTTCATGTAATGGGGTTTAAGCTCCAATAACATCTCGATCGTGCTGAAGCCCTCGCCAACATCATCTAAAGCGTATTCAAATCCCCGATCCTTGTAATATGTCAAAATAGCCTTCAAATGAGCGAGATCATCCACTTTCTCCGTCTCAACAACTTCAAAAACAAAAAGAGAGGGATCGACGCCTAATTGATTGGCCAGTTCAACGGTTGATCTTAAGCAGAACTCTGGCGCGTAGATCGACGTTGGGATAAAATTAATAAACGTTTTTTTATTTAAGGGTGCAGCATATTTTACAGCAGTCATTCTACATAACCGGTCTAAAGCATATAAACGCCCACGATTCCGTGCCGCCGCAAAAATCTCATTAGGATAGATAAGAGATCCGTCTTCTTTTTTAAATCTGGATAGGAGCTCGTATGCAAAAATCTCTTCCCTTACGTTCACAATCGGTTGGAAGTGACAAGTAACTAAGCCCTTAGTTATAACCTCATCAATCCACTCCATATCAAGTACAGTGGGTAATTCGGATAGAGGTCTCCATGTTTGGTCATCTATACGGAATTCAAACTGCTCCGACTCCATATGGTCATTACAGAAATCTAGAAAATCCCGCACCCCAGCCTCCTTAATCGTAATCACATTTTCTTCTACCTTATGTATCGTATTACTTCTACTCAAGTGATGAATAACCTCAGGTAAAATCCTTAGATTAAGCTCACCATGAGCCTTGATTTCAAAATTCAGCTCTCTTACTACACAATGATTACATGCCACATTCATAACCCCTTTAATAATCAATTCTCTGAAAAAGATCCCGGAACTGCTCTTCTCAATCGAAATCCGTATACTCCAGTAAATACGTCGGGTCTAACACGGTGATCTGCTGATGTTGAATATCAATAATCTTTTGCTCTTGCAGATCTTTAAGCACAAGGGTAGCCGTCTCCCTGAGCGTTCCGATCATATCCGCGAACTGCTGATGGGTCAGTCGAAGATCAATCCTCATCTCGCCTTGCTCCTCTATCCCGAATCTTTGGTATAGTCTTCTTAGTGTAAATATCGCACGCGCTCTCGCATCATGAAATTTCATTTCGTGTAATAACCGATTCGATAAAAATAAACGGTCCATTTGCAGCAGCATTAATTGTTCCTTAATCAATGGATAATCGGCAAGCATCTGCTTAAAAGGCTCACGTTTAATCTCAAATAATACTGTATCGTTCATAGCCACCGCAGATAACACTCTTACATTAGAGGGATGAATCACTTCCAGATCACCAAAGAAATCCCCTTTTCCAAAAAGATCTACGGTATGCTCTTTCCCTTTCGTGGTAGCGTACACTCTTATAATCCCCGAATAGATAATGTAGGCATGATCCCCCGGATCTGATTCTGTAAACACTAGAGTCCCCTTGGAATATGCCTTATAAGTGAATAATCTTGAGACCGCCTTGATCTCCTCCGAGGGTAAACCCTGAAAAAAGCGAATGCCAGTCCAAAAAGAAGCTTCCATCTCATTATTCCTTTCTAAAACATTCCATAGTTTTGTATGCCAACATACTGATAATAAATCATCATCCTGTTATATTCTATCGTAACGATGCCAAAACCAATAACAAAGGAGAACCTCCATGAGATATAATTTTGACGGAAAAGGACTTACAGAAACGCCAGAGATCGTGTTTGAGAGCAATCCTCTACTAGAACTGAGCATGTACAACAACCATCTTAAAGAAATCCCTGACCAGCTCTTCCTTCATGACGAATTAGAGGTACTTAATTATGCGGGTAATGAAATCGAACAGTTATCCGAGAACATCGGTCGCTTAGTTCACCTAAGAATGTTGGATTTAGGCCATAATCGACTTAAGCTGTTGCCGGAGACAATTGGCGGACTGCAGGGGTTAGATTCTTTTCTATACCTAAGCAATAATCAGTTGGAACAGCTGCCGGAGCAGCTTTGTAATCTCCAGAAACTCAAGTATCTGAACGTAACAGATAATCATCTCAAGCAATTGCCTACCCGTATAGGCGAAATGAGCAGTCTAATTGAATTGCGGCTTTATTATAATCAGCTAGAACGTCTACCTGATTCGATCACACAAATAAAAGGGTTAAGAGAGATTCATCTGTATGGTAATCAACTGGTCGTATTGCCAGAGCATTTGGGTGCTTTAGAAGAACTGCGGATACTCGATATGAGTGATAATCGAATCACTGAACTGCCTTCATCTATCGGTAAACTAAGCAAGTTAAGAAGACTTAACCTTCGAAAAAATAAACTGAATAAGCTGCCTGAGGAAATAGGTCAATTAAACAGCCTTATTGAGCTTGATTTAAGAGATAATAACCTGCAAGAAATTCCGAATTCTCTTTTACAGCTTGAACGTTTAGAGAAACTGGATCTCAGATGGAATCACAGCTTGAAAAAAATAGACATTTTAGAGGAATTAGAGCAAAGAGGATGTATCGTTTATAAATAACAAAAAAGCCCCCTGTTAAAGAAGCTTTTCATGCAAATCTATGCTATGCGTGACGCGGTTTCTTCCCTGTTCTTTAGAGGCATAGAGCGCTTGATCAGCTTTTTGCAGAAGGGTGGTTTCTGAATCGGCTGGAATAAATGTAGCTATACCAATACTCACCGTAATCCGGCCCATTTCCCAAGTTGAATACGCGATAGATTGCCGTAAATTCTCAGCTATAGTCTTTGACTCCGAGATGTCTGTATTAGGTAAAAGAAGTATGAATTCCTCACCGCCATATCTAACCGCCATATCCTCTTTACGAGATTGCAGTTTCAAGATACTCGCCATTTTCTCCAGCACATAGTCACCTGTCTGATGCCCATAGGTGTCGTTCACTTTTTTAAAATGATCAATATCTATAATACACAGCGAAAATGCTGCTTGAACTTGGCCATACCCTGCAATCTGCTCTTCCAGCTTCTCTTGAAGAAACCTTCTATTCTTCAGCCCAGTCAGCTTATCTGTATTAGATAATTCTACTAAAACGGCATTCATCTCCAGCAATTCAGCTTGCTTTTGCTCGATTTCCAGGTGAATTTGTTTGAGCTTTGCCAGCGCCTGATCTTTTTCCCAATAAGCCTCTTCTATTTGCTTCTTCGCAGATCGTAACTCTAGCTCATAATCAATACGTTTGCCCATCTGTACTAAAATACAATCAATGACCTCTACACCTTCACACTCAAGGCGTCTGCCATTTAACAAGTAAGGGACGGCTTGTCCCTTGCTGTCCTTCAAATTGATAAATAGCTCTTCTACCTGTCCATTCAGATTGATAAAAGGATAGAAGTATGAATGAAAAATAAGCTTGTTTGCCGTAGACATGATAGATTCAAAATGCTTATGCACCAAATCAACCTGCTTATACCCCATACGGTCCAAGAACGTCTGATTTACATCCTTGATTATTCCTTCATGGGTAATAGAAACATAGCCACAAGGCGCATATCTTAATCGGTCATCCATGATCTAAATATCCTTTCAACACAGCATAATCTCATCTAGCTTACTTAAGATATTCATTAATTAAAGTGATGGTCTCCTCAGGATGGCTTATATGCGGGTAATGCCCTTTAGCCTCCATTAACCGGAAGGTGCTATTATTCAAGTGTTTATGTAGATATTCTCCAGCCGCTATAGGTACGATACTGTCATCCGAGCATTGTAGAATAAGTGTAGGGATTGTAGCCTTAGGTAGATCTTCCCTATGATCTGAAAAGAACGTAACTTCTGCAAATTCCCTTGCAATAACAGGATCTGCCGAGATAAAGCTGCGCTCCAGCTCTTTCGTTAACATCGGGTCAGGGTTGTTCATAGCAAGAGGTGCCATAAAGCTAGCCCAGCCAGCAAAATTCATCTCCATCATCTCCAGAAGCTCAGTAATATCGCTCTTCTCGAAGCCTCCGAAATAAGTATCCCCCTCATTTAAATAACATGAAGAAGGACCAATCATAATCATTTTATCAAAATAGTCCGGCCGCTCAATCGAAGCAAGCATCCCGATCATAGAGCTAATCGAATGACCTATAAAAATAATATCTTTGAGTTCCAACGTTTCGATGACATCCAATACATCCTGTACATAGCCGTGGAGCGTATGATACTTATCTGTTGTATATGCACTTAAATCTGAGTTACCTGAACCTACATAATCAAATAGAACGATTCGATATTTTTTCTCAAAAGAAGGCGTGATAAACTGCCACATGCTCTGGTCACACCCAAATCCATGTGCAAAAAGGATGGTTCTTTCTCCTTCTCCAATCACTTTCACATGATTCCGCGCCCTAACATCGTTCATTTCATATAACTCCCTCTATAGTTAGCATTCTCTCTATTTTGAAGGGTTAACCTGGAAATATCAAGAGCATAAAAAACTCCGCTAGAGTAATCTCTAGCGGAGTTTTTATGATATCTAATTTTAGAATGCTGAAGTCCATCCCGCATCGGCAGCGAGGACTGCTCCGTTTACAAAACTGGAATCATCTGAAGCCAGGAATAACGCAACTTGTGCGATTTCTTCAGGTGAACCTACACGAGGAATTACAGCCTGTGTTAGTTGAGTGCGGCTCATGCCGAACTCATTAATATTTTTCATAGAAGCACTAATGTTAGTGGCAGTAGCTCCTGGTGCGATGGCATTACAACGAATGCCTTTGTTGGCATACATAAAAGCTGTATTTTTCGTCAAGCCTACTACTGCATGTTTGGAGGCAGTATAAGTTGCTCCAGCATGAGCACCACTTACGCCACCGGTAGAAGCGGTATTCACAATAACGCCCTTTCCTTTTTCGAGGAAAATAGGTAGCGCTTTACGTGTGGACCGCATTACACTTTTGGTATTGATGTCAAAGATAAGATCCCATCTCTCATCATTAATATCACCAACTGGCTCAAAGCCGTCCATAATACCCGCATTATTCACTAGTATATCTAGGGTTCCATATTCATTTACTGCAGTATCAATCATGTTATTGATATCTTCGACTAGAGCAACATTTACTTTCAACGCCTTAGCTACTCCACCATTACTAACGATTCCTGCTGCGACTTGTTCCGCACCTTCGAGGTTAAGATCGGCTACTATTACTTTAGCACCTTCTTTAGCGTACAACTCTGCGATAGATTTCCCCATACCCGAGGCTGCTCCGGTAACAACTGCAACTCTGTCTTGAAGTTTCATGTTGGAAGTCTCCTTTACGTTTATCTATAATGTAAGTATCAATACAAGCAAAAACGCCTTCGGCGTCCTTAATGGGACGGTAAGCGTATATGCGAGAAATATAAGGATAAAGTATAGCGTGAAACTTATACTTCCTTATATTTTATAAAATCTCTAAATCACTTAAAATTTATTCTACTCAAGTTTAATCTTCTGCAATTTAACTATCAATATACAGATGAGACATCAAATGTTCATAAATATATATAACTTGGAATTGTGTTGAAATAGGAATAGAAAATAGACAGTTAGGTGGTCTTCTGTTGCTTAAAAATCGAAGAACGAGTAAATCGAAGAAAGAACTAAAAAATGCATTGATATTACTCATGGAAAAAAAGAATTTCCGCACCATTACGATAACCGATATTGTGACCCTAGCCGATTTAAACCGTGGAACCTTCTATAAGCATTATCAAACCAAAGAAGAACTTCTGAATGAGCTAATTGATGATGTGCTGGAGGATTTAATTAAGGCTTATAAAGATCCCTATCTCCATACCGATAAATTCATGGTGAGTGAGCTTACTACCTCTAGCATCAAAATTTTCGAGCATGTCGTTTCCTACTCTAATTTTTATACCATCATTGTAAATTCCAATGTTCTGCCTGGGTTTCAAAATAAGATTTGTGACATCTTAAAGGAGCTAACCAAGCAGGACTTAGTCGAGGTTAATAATACTAATAACAATATAAATATCGAATTATTTTCTAGCTATACGGCCTATGCTCTATTTGGATTAATCATGGAATGGGTAAAGGGAGGGTTCAAATATACTGCGAACCATATGGCAGAGCAGCTGATTCAAATTCTGTCTTTTAATTCACACAATGTGATCATAAAGACTTCAAATCAACCCATTAAGCAGAATTTAATCTCTATTAATAGCGACTAATTATCTGTACCACCAAAAAGCCACTCCAATGTGCTGGAGTGGCTTTTAATATGCAATTTATAGATTATGGTCTTCCTTTTCCACCGCCACCGCCGCCACCTGGACCTTGATTGGTGTTCGCGGTGGTTACTCCGGATTCATTCAGCCAAGTTACACTACTTGTGATTTCAAACGCTACTACTTTCGTTCCTCCAGTATATTCGCCATCCGTATACAATCCATTTGCTTCACTGCCAGTCGAGGTACCTCCCGAGTAGAGGGTGTATGATCCACCGTCTTTCAAATCAGGGGAGCTCATCACCAACGACTGATAATCCTTCGATGGAGCAAAGGTTAGAATCGTGTTTCCTTCGCTATCCTCCAGATGGACCAATGTTCCGGCCTTTTGGATCTGAGGAAACGTCATGCTGACTGCATGTTGGTTGGAGGTGTCAGACGTTGCCTGAGCCATACCCGAGCTTCCCACAGCTATTAGAATACCGCCACTCTGTTCAAAGCTGCCATCGTAATCGAGAGCACCGTTTCCACCATTAGTAGGTCCATTAACAATTACTGTACCACCTGACATCACGATAGAGCCGTTCGAATCCAATCCGTCACCTGTGGCATCGACTGTTAATGTTCCCCCGCTAATCGTGAGCACATTAGCCGCAGCATCGCTGAATTGATCCTGCTCCTGAGGGCCACCTCCTACAGTCGCTTCATTATTACCTCCTGCAACATTCACTCCATCATCAGAAGCAACCACATGAGCTTCACCACCGGAAATCTCGATGTTTGCTCCTTCAATCCCTTCGTAGCTCTTCGTAATATCAATTTTGCCACCGGATATCGCCACCAAGGCATCCGCATGGATTCCATCGTCGCCAGTTTTGATGTTGAATTCTCCATCGGCTATCGCAACGTTACTGTTGCTGTGCACTGCATCATCAGCAGAATCAATGTTAAATGTTCCGTTGTTTACGCTAATATCTCCTCCAGCCTTCAAGCCTTTAGTACTTGGTATTTCCGATTCTGTTGTTGTTGTCGTTGTTGGTGCTTCCGTTGTTGTTATCTCTGGCTTTGCTTCTGGTTTTGTTGCTGGTGTCGATGTTTCTGATGTTCCCGGTGCTTGGCCACCTGTTCCTTGACCTCGGTCACCTCTCATGCCCATGCCTGCCCCTTGATCACCTGTCTTCACTTCGCCATTCTCGCTGCCTCCACCTGTAACCACGGTATACGTTCCGCCATCGATTACAAGTACAGTTTCCGCCTGAATTCCGTCATTGCCAGCCTTAATATCAAATGTTCCTGCTGCTATAGCAAGGAAGCCTTTGTCCGTTTCGGTATCGTTCGTTGATTTCATTCCGTCACCTTCAGCTGTAATGCTGATACTTCCATCCTGCACAGCGACTAGATCTTTACCGACAATCCCGTCATCGGCAGCCTGAATTTCAAGTGTGCCATTCATTATTTTGAGATCATCCTTGCTTGTAATCCCATCATTATAATTAGCAGAAACGGACAGCTTCCCTGTGCCATTGATTGTTAAGTCTGCTTTACTAAAGATAGCTGCACTAGGCTCATCTGTAGTGTCATCAGCATAGACATAAGTTGCTCCATCCGATACGGAGTTCTCTGTTCCGTCTTCCAAGGTAATGATCACTTTACCTGCTTCTTTAATATCAATTGCAGCACTATCGCTGTTCGTGATGTTCACACCGTTCAGTACCAAATGCACAATACCTTCATCCTGATTATTTACTACAATCTGTCCATCACTCAGCTTACCAGACAGCACATAAGTTCCCGCTGCAGTAATTGTCACTGATCCATCCTTAGACTCAGCCCCGGTGCCGTCAACAAGCGCACTTGTTCCAGCCAAAGCAATTTCCGTCGATTGGTCCGCCGTCCAACTTGTATTAGAATCGTCTTCATCGAACGTTACCAAGTCCGATAGCTTAGCACTTGCAAGTTGCACTCCACTATCAGCTCCACTCTGGCTCGACGTTAATTCACTCGACGTGGTTTCAGACTGTACTGTCTTATTATTATTGCTGCAAGCCGACATGAGTCCCGCACACAGTAACAAGACCCCTATTTTACTGACTGTTATATAATTCTTCATATCTCATCCATCCTTTCGATCATTTTAATAGTCATTTGCAGAGGGAGTCATAGTTAACGAGAGATCTAGATTCCCGTTACGAGTGCGAATCGCATCTAGAAATTCCTTTTGGTTCACAGTCTCACCCAGCGTAACGGCGTAGACGAGTTCATATAAACTACCAAGCTCAGTCGTTCTAATCTTCTTAAGCTCATACCCCACATTAAATTTATTGAAAACTTCAGCGAAGGCTTCCTCATACCCCAGACTCTCTGGAATAGTTACCTTGAGTGTCTTTTGCAACGTTGTTTTTACCCCGAAATTAGTCCGATTAAGAATAAACATAAGTGCGCACAAGATAAGAGTGAACAAGACTGCGTATCCGAATGAACCTACCCCGCAGGCCAGTCCTGATGCCATGGTAAACAATACAAATGTGATATCCTTCGGATCACCAGGTGCACTTCTGAACCGAATGATGGAGAATGCTCCGGCAAGACTGAAGGCTCTGGCAACATTACTGCCAATGAGCAGGATGATGATGGCTACAATTACGGGCAGCAGTACCATTGTGAGTGTGAAGCTTTGCGAATAACCGCCGGAATTTGTCTTCATATAGGTGTAGCTAATGATCCCGCCAAGGGCGATAGCTATAACAATAGTTAGGATTGCGTTGGTAAACGTTAGCTCTGTACTCGTTGCTACGGTAAATAATGAATCAAGCATAAAGAGCACTCCCCCGTTCTGTTTTACTGTTCTTCAGCATTTTTTTATATTCATTACCGTACTTGGAGAAGCTTGTACGGTACATTTGATGCTCTGAGAGCATTTTTGCTAACCAAACCGGAATCGTATTTTCAGCCTTTACTTCCATAAGCCACTGACCTGGCTCTAGTAATGGTTCGCCATAAACGCCATGCTCCATCTTGAGATCGTACCGCCGACTTCGGATATTCGTATCGAACGTGATTCTTAAATCGCGATTATTTTTACAGAACAATGCTTTGCGGTCATAAGACAGATACACCTTAGGCTGCAATTCATACCGCGTTAAAAAGTACTTAATCTCTTCTATCACCTGTTTGTTCATATAATCCTTAAATTCTGGTTCCCTGCCAGTGGCAACAAAAGCATAAGCCTCGTCCAATTTGAGCGACGTTCTTCTTTTATTCACCAGCCCAAACACCTTCTTCTTAATTTCCAGATATACCTTTGTATCTTGATTCGGAACACCGTAAGCTCTCAAACGCAGCTTCTCTTTGTACTTCGGCTTCGCAAGACTATTACGAATCAGGGTATTGTGCGCAGTATCATAATATAAGTTGGTGATGGAATAAAACTCATGCTGCTTGTTGAAATCGTCTAGTTCCATGTATTCAAGTAATTGGTTAAAAAATTTATAGTAGGCTTCGTTATCCAGTAAATATTTGTTCTCATAACGGTTGAATACCTCAATCGCCATATGGGATCATTCCTTTCTGTTTATCGTTGTCTCGTGTGCTTATGAATGTATCTTAGATCCCAAACCTTTAATGAATCTTAAATGGTTTTACAAACTACCCCACTACAGGTGTAAATCGTAACTCCGGTGAATGTTGGACTTCCGGCCGCTGTTGTCTGCAAATTTCTTGATTTAAACTGCTGTTCGCAGTGGAAATCCGCAGACAAAGGCGGACGCTATCGCTCCTAAAGTTCCAAAATCCCCCTCCGTTACTTGCCACCTGTTCAATTTTTACAATGCAGTTCTATACCAGCCTTCATTAAGGTTCAGTAAAGGTAATACTGATATAATGACCTCAATAACAAATACTCGTTTTATGTAGGGGATGCAAAACCATGAGAATATTAATCGTAGAAGATGAGCTTCATCTCGCTGAAGCCTTAACTCAAATATTAAAAAAACATAATTATTCGGTGGATGCAGTCCATGACGGTAGATCGGGTCTGGATTACGCACTGAGCGGAATTTATGATTTGCTGCTGCTCGACATTATGCTACCTGAGATGGATGGGGTTAGCGTCCTCAAGACGCTGCGCAAGAAAGGGGAATCCACTCCCGTTATCCTGCTTACCGCAAAGGGGGAGATAACAGATATGGTCACTGGACTAGACTATGGGGCTGATGATTATATCGCCAAACCTTTTTCCTCGGAGATCTTACTGGCACGAATAAGGGCTGTACTAAGACGTAAAAACGAGGTTATTCCAGATGATGCTTTAAAGTTCGGGGATATTGAATTGAATACATCGACTCTGAAGCTTACCGTGGGTGGCAAAGAGATCAAGCTGAACCTTAAGGAAAGTGAATTATTGGAGCTTCTGATTCTTAGGAAACAAGCCGTAACCTCCAAGGAACAAATTATTGAGAAGTTATGGGGGTTCGATTCGGAGGCAGAGCACAACAATGTGGAAGTGTACATTTCTTTTTTGAGAAAAAAATTGACCTTCTTAAATTCTACTGTACGCATTAGTACGATTAGAAATGTAGGGTATGTACTAGAGGTGACGGCCTAATGTTCACGAAGCTCAGAAATCGATTTCTTATTGTTAACCTAGTAACTATATCCGTAATAATGCTGGTGGCTTTCATATCGATTTATGTCATTACGTACCAAGATGTCCAAAACAATATTCAGATGGATCTTCACAGAATTATGGAGAACTACAAGTCTCCCGGCGGTGATACAGGACGAATGGGCTCAACTAAGGGAGGTTCCCAGTTACCCCATGCTGATAATAAACGTATGGATAACGGAACTCCACCTCCGGAACGGTCCGTCTCATTTATGCTGAAGATAGATACAGCGTCGAACCTCATCGGGAAAGATTCCAAATTTACGATGGACGATGAATTTTATGATACGGCTCTGCAAGAGGCTCTAAGTGCTGATAAAGATACCGGAAGGTTCACCTTGGACAGCAGCAAATGGATCTTCAACATCCAGCATACGAATGATGGGGCAATGCTTGTATTTCTGGACATCACTGCCCAGCAGAAAATCCTCACCAATCTAATCTATACCTTCTCTGTAGTTGGCTCGGTGATGCTAATTATTTTATACTTCACAAGCCGTTTTTTCGCTAATCGGTCCATCGCACCGGTGAAGGAGGCTTTTGATAAACAGAAGCAGTTTATTGCCGATGCTTCCCATGAATTGAAGACACCGTTGACCATTATTAACACCAATGCGGATGTTCTTCTCTCCAACAGTGATGATACTATTCACAATCAGTCGAAGTGGCTGCACTATATCAAATCGGAAACAGAGAGAATGACCAGTCTGACCAATGATCTGCTATACCTAACCGAGATGGACGACTCCAGATCGACCATGATCTATTCGAAGTTCAATTTGAGCGAAGCGGTTGAGAATATTATTTTAACAATGGAAGCTATTATCTTCGAGAAACGTATCTCGCTTGAATATGACATTGAGCCTAACCTGACTGTGATGGGGAATAGTGAACAGATTAAACAAGTGATTATGATCCTTTTGGACAACGCTGTAAAATATACGAATCCTAAAGGCTCAGTCACTTTATCCCTTAAAAAACAACATAATGATATGGTGTTATCGGTCACCAATACGGGTGAGGGCATTGCACCGGAGCACTTAGCAAGAATCTTTGACCGATTCTACCGTACGAATGCTTCCCGAGCGCGTAAACAAGGGGGTTATGGCCTGGGGCTGGCGATTGCCAAATCCATCGTTGAACAACATAAAGGAAAAATTTACGCCAAAAGCACGGTCGGCGAATCCACCACCTTTTACGTTCATCTTTCGTAACTAAAAGTAAAAAAAGACTCAATCCCTGTTATCACTAGGATTTGAGTCTTTTTAATATGCTGATTTCATTTACTACACTTCGCCCCAATAGACCTCGGTCTCATATTCAAAAAACACTTTATCATCCTGTTTATTTCGTTCAAATAGGTTCCTCAGCTCCGTCATCATATTCTCGTAACGTGGATCTCCGGGGGCCGGAATGTAGGAAGATGATCTCGCCCGTCCGCTTAATCCCTCGAAATCAAACACCTGCTGATTGCTAAAGTGCGCTACTTGCATCTGCCCTGCCTTAAAAAAGGAGCTAAGGATTTCAGGGGTAATATTCTTATGATTAACTTGAGTGTAGTCGGTGCCGAAGGTTTGCACGAGCTGCTCATATTCCTCCAGAAATGGGGTACCGTAAGTACGCCGAGAATTCCATATCAGAACTGCCTTTCCACCCGGTTTAAGAATCCGCTTGAATTCCAATTGCGCTGCATCCCTATCAAACCAGTGAAACGCCTGGGCACACACGATAAAGTCTACAGACTGGTCTGGCAATTCTGTCTTCTCGGCAGACCCAGGCAATGCGCGGAAATGGTTGTCCGTTGCGAACTTCTCCTCCGCAGCTGTACGCATTTTCGGATTTGGTTCAACGGCAGTCACGCGACACCCGCGCTCCAGAAGCAGTGCTGAGAATATTCCTGTTCCTGCGCCAATATCCGCAATATCACAATTCGATTTTAAACCAATCGTATTGTATAAATAATCAATGGCTTCTTTAGGATAACTCGGGCGATATTTCACATACGAATCTACCCGGTTTGAGAACCGTTCTTTGTTATTCATCCAAATACACTCCCTTAGCTTTTAGGTTCGTACTCACTTAATTTGCCTTGATAGATCAGCTTCAGCCGATCGCTTTGCCGAAAATCATCCGGCGTTACGAGCGCAGGCAGCTTGTTCCATAGCTTGATGCCGGACCTCTCCAGGATTTCCGCTACAAATTGTGAGCAGAAATAAGAGTTGCTGAATTCAACAGGTTCCTTCAGAGCGATACCAATCACGCCGAGAATATTATAGAGATACTTTTGCCGGCTTCGGATAAAAACTTTGAGTACCCGCTCCATTTTCTCCACTTCACGGGCTGTAACTTGAAGTTCATATAGAACACACGTCGTATTTGGATATTTGCTGAACGTGCCTGTCTTAATATCCTCCTTCACGAATCCTCCGTTTAGAGGGTTGCTCGGGTGCTTTCTGCCAAAGCTATATAACTCGGAAAGCTCCCGATTAAAGGAGATCGAGGCATGATTATAAGGAGCTCTCGTGTAGCCTTGAATAAGCTTCGTAAAGAGCGTTCCGGTATTCGTAAGCAAGATAAAGACCGATGGATCATCTGCCATTTACAATTTTCCCCTTATCAAGATTGAACGTTTCCTTCATAATAACATATGAACCCATTAATGGAATCTACTCTACGACAAGTTGGTGATTAGCTATCGACCGCTCTCTATTAACGGTAATTCTGATTTTTGCAGCCTTATCGGCCATTCACTTGATGTATGTAGTTATAGGCAAATTACAGCCCAGTAAAGATTATACAGGGATCGGCTTCCGCATCAAAACCTGGTGGGGAATGCTTTTTATCTTTTGTTTGGCTACTCTCTTTAATCCAGTCGTCTCACTATTGGCACTCATGGTGCTGACCTTCTTCGCACTCAAAGAATATTTTTCCATGATAAAGTCACGAAAATCCGACCGCAGACTATTTCTGTGGGCGTACTTATCCATTCCTCTACAGTTCTACTGGATTTATATCGAATGGTACGGGATGTTCATTGTGTTTATTCCAGTCTATGTATTCTTACTCCTACCGCTACCTAGGCTCATTAATAAAGGGACAGTTGGCTTCCTGCGTAGTGTTAGTTCAACCCAGTGGGGATTAATGCTGATGGTCTTCGGACTTAGTCACTTAGCTTATTTTCAATTTGCTACACCGGAGTATGGAGCGGGGCTTGTATTATTCCTAGTAGTGCTGACACAGCTGAATGATGTGGTCCACTATCTCGCATCCCTTTATATGGGAAAGCGCAAAGTGGTCCCAACCGCCAACCCGTATTTGACCTGGGAAGGTTTTGCCTGTGCGTTTGTCGTAACAACCGGGGTCTCCTATTTGATCTATCCCTACCTGACGCCGCTCAACCCGATCTTCGGTTTCCTGTCAGGCATGCTAATCAGTTTGAGCGGCTTCTTGGGTAGCTTAACGGTTTCCGTGCTGAAGCGAGATTTGCTCATCGGTGATGGCGATAAATTCGTAGCTTTAAAAGAAAGCTATTTAAGCCGTGTGGATAGCTTGACCTACACCTCGCCGGTCTTTTTCCATGTCATCCGTTATTTCTTCGATTTCATGTAAATTAGTTTTCTACAACGATTTTGATCGCTTGGCCGATAGGTGGCAAGCTTTTGGTCAACATTGGACCGTAGAACGCATACACTTTGTCACCTTTTTTCAGCTCACTTATGGCAATCTTCTGATTGTCTTTCGTGCCGAGAATAGTCGTAGTATCTGAAGTATTTAGAACAATCGTCTCGAAGGAAGAATCACTGAGCTTATCGCCTTTGATTACAACGCGGGTCGTGCCATTATCTGAAGGAGTAACCTCTTCGATCACGCCAACCGTTCCCAAGGTCTGCTGATCGGGAGCTTGTTCTTTCACAACAATCTTGATCGCGCCCGCCAATGGCGGCATGCTCATAGCCATGACCATACTGTGCTCGACCTCGATGGACATGCCTAGCTGCAGATCAGCAAAGGTTAGCTTCTTATTATCAGCAGATACGATCTCCGTTTCATCAGAAATGCCTAGGCGAATGCCATGACCATAGCCGTTGAGGCCGATTTCAGCATTTTTTTCGCCCTTATAGATACTAGTGATTGATCCTTGTTTGATCGTGTCTGAAGCGGTCTCTCCATTGCCTTGTTCCTTGGAATTAATCGATATGGTTCCAGTTGGGCCTGCGACTACTTCAAGCTTCAATACTTTTTCGAAGAATGATAATGGAACGTAGGTTTTGCCATTCTTTAGCTCCGGTATAGCACCCAGCGAAAGAATTGTTGTACCATTACGGTAAGCATCTTTTGCAATTTGAAAGGACATCGACTGGCTATCTTTCTCAAGACCTAGCGATTGAAGGCTTTGAGTCCATGTTAGCTTGTATCCAAGTGCTTCAGCTGCTGTACGGATAGGGATCATAACTTCCTTGCTTGAACCTACGTATAGCGGAACATCGACTGGGGAGAAGCCGTTACCATCAATGACTAGCACATATTTTAGACCACCATAAGAATCCTGCGGCACTGAGGAATTGGTCGCTGGTTTGACTGGAGCTGGCTGGATTGGCGCAGCAGAGATGACGTTCGATGCTATGAGCGTGCCAACGAGGACCGCTCCGATTACTTTGAATGTTTTCATAGTGAATTATACCTCCTGAGATGAATGAAATTGTGCTACTCTATCATTCTTAACGTGAGGTTCAGAAAAAATGTTGCGATAAGATCAATCACTCAGACGTTCCATAAATGATCTTGGAGCGTCTTTGTCATGTTCTCTTGCTGGCTGGCAAACTGCTTAAATCTATGTCCGTTCGCTCCAGAAGGATGAGGAAATCCCCATAAACAGCGGTGATCATCGAGCTTACCCTCAGATACCAAAAGCTGGAGCATTTCCTCGACCGTTTTTCCTAAAGGAATAATTAAAGCTTGGCTCAGGATGCCCAGCTCCTGCTCTAACGACAATAGCGCACATTCTCTAAGGAACGGATCTGAACGTAGCTTAGGATGTGCCCCATTATAATTTTTCTTCTCTACGAACACAGGAAAACGCAATAAAGAGGTGGTATGTAGGTTCGTTTGCTGCTCCTGAAACAATTGGTCACAAGAGGTAAGGTTCAAGTACTGATGCAGCCCAAGTGTATCTAGCATGTGAATTAACGTACTCCTCATGGAGCCTGCGAATCTCGCCGCTTCTTTTGCTTTTCTGCATACCTCTTCATCTGAAAGCCCGGCTTTCAACCCAATGACTGCTTCTTGTATGGCTATTCTCATTTGTGTAAAACCGGGTGTTAGTCCGATAATGATCACCTTTGCAGTAGGATTCAGGTACTCATTGTGCGGTGCATAGTACATTTCAAGCTTGCCGCTACGCTTCATTAGAAGCTTATCTACCTGCAGATCCTCTTTCGTTAGCGCGGTCCCCTTCGGAAGTGAAAGCATCGCTGCTTTATATTGTTGCAAATGGTTAGAGATGAGCATGTCATCCACCTCTCATGTCCCTATAATGATCCACTCACGAGACGCCCTTCGTACCATACGGCTTGACGATCCGCTCTTCGTGCTACAGCTTCAGCCGAACAGCTCGCATGCAGCAGCACAAAGCTTGCAGTGTCTCCTACCTTTGGCCACACCTGTTCACCTTTTAGTCCAAGCGGCGTTATCCCTCCCGTTATGAATCCTAGGGATTGCGATAATGACCGTTCATCACTACACCCATATAACTCTGCGTAACGTCCTACCTTCTCCAATTGATCCCCATTTCCAAAAGGTGACCAGTGATCCGTAAGGCTATCTGTTGCCAGTTTCACTTGTACACCTTGGCTGTGCAGCATTGGTAGTGGCATCATCATTCTGCCAATAGGTACTGTGGATGCAATCCCCATACCAAGTGATGCCATCCGTGCAGCCATTTCTTCTGCTTCCTGCTGCGATGCACCTGCGAACCAGAATGCGTGGCTAACGGTCACTTTGCCCTGCAAGCCAGCTTCTTCTGTGAGATCAGCCAAACGCGACAACGTCTGCTTTCCTGCTTCTTTTCCATCATGTAAGTGAAGATCAATGCCAGCATTACTCATTACCGCTAGCTCGACCATGGTCTGGAGTGACTTCTCGATATCTCCATCCACTGAGTATGGATCGACACCACCTACATAGGTTGCCCCCTCTGCCAGGGATTGCTTTACTAATTCAACAGAATTAGAGCGAAGCAGACCATGCTGCGGAAAGGCTACAATTTCTGATGAAATTTTGCCGGAGAAGGTATCCAATGCTTGCAGGGTTGCCTCTAAACGCTTCAGACCGCTGACAGGCTCAATATTACAATGACTACGCACATGTGTAGCACCGAAACGCTGTATAAGCGTCAAGATGCTCTCCGCTTGTTGTCTCGCCATAGGCAGCAGCTTAGGCAATAATACCTTCTCTTCCTCAATGCGTTCGAAGACACCGGCTGCAGGCTTTACCGCTTTCCATGGTCCAGCGAAATATGTTTTATCTAAATGGATATGTGCCTCCTCAAAGGAAGGAAGCATCAATAACCCTTTGCAGTCATATTTAGGTAGATGACTCTGAAGCTCTACGTCCGCTCCAACCACTTCCGAAATCTTATCCCCGTCAATTCGGATATGACAAACCTTCGTATCTGTACCAACCACTTGTCCATCCTCAATAACATAACCCTGCTCTAATCTTATATTGGTTAACCAGTAAGAAGCATTCAACATGCTACCCCATCCTTTTCTCAACGATTTAATATAGGTGCGAACCACTTTATCCTAAATGGTACCATAGCCCTTCCTATATAAAAAATGTTTGAAAGGTTTTTAGCATAAGACTATATCGTAAATATCCCAACTTCTAACTTTAAAAATACAGATAACTCGCTGAGTTCTCTAAGTTTGGTCGTCATCTCATCGATAGTCGCAAGTTGCTCCTCCGTGGAAGCCGCTACTTCCTGTGAGGACGATGCCGACTGATCAATGAGTTGCGAAGATTGCACTAGAGCCTTCAATGATTGATGTGACATTGTAGACAACTCACCAAATATGCCTTGAATTCGCAGCGTGCTTTGGGTTGTTAGATCAACCTTCTGAACGATTTCCTCCAGAGATTGTTGCCCTTGTAATACTAAATCATTCTGTTGATTGACCACTTGTTGACTCGATTCCATCGTTTTGACCGCTGCATTCGTATCCGCTTGAATTGCGCCAACAAGCTCGGCAATCTGCTCGGCTGCTCTTTCGGAACCTTCAGCAAGCTTACGGATCTCTCCTGCAACTACTGCAAAACCTTTCCCTTGCTCTCCAGCGCGGGCCGCTTCAATGGCTGCATTTAGCGCGAGTAGATTCGTCTGACTAGCCAATTCGGAAATCACGTTAATGATCTCACCGATTTGGCTGGATCGGCTGTTCAGCTGTGCAATGGTTTCTGTTGAACGCTCAATGGAACTAACCATAGTTTCCAAGTGATCTACAGATGCCCGGTTTGCACGCTGGCCAGTTTGCACCGCTTTTATTAAATGATTGGAATCGTGAACTGTCTTTACCGTTTCCTGAATAATTTCCTCAGAGATTTCCCCTGTCCGTTCCATCATCGTGAGTACTTGCCGCACATGTTCTGCTTGCTCCGTCGACCTCACAGCCATATCCGTAATAATCGTGGTAATTTGCTTGGATGTCTCATTTGTCTGCTCTGCTGAAACTTGAAGTATTTCTGCATTTTCATTCAGATGATTGGCCTGTGAAGTGACATTCCCGACGATGGCCCGAATGTTATCCAGAAACTGATTCATGGAATACGCCAACATCCCAATCTCATCATTACGCTTCATGTCCAGCTTCTTAGTCAGATCGCCTCCGTGTTCAACAAGCTCCATTACATGCTCATTGATTCTTCGCAGCGGTCGTACAATAAGTCGGGTTAAGATAATGAAGAGTAAGACAATAAAAATAATCAAAGCGATAACAAAACCGCCAATAATTAAATATTGGTTGTTCATCATTGGCTCCAAGATCTGTTCTACAGACATCACCAGCACTAGCTTGTAATCTGTATCGCCGATCCTTGTAAAAGCATAAACATTCTTCGAGTCCTCCGTACCACTAGTTCCCGTAGATTGTGCTATGACCTGACCAACCTTTTGCAACTGTATGTCCGGTTCATCAAATATAGCTTTACCTATATCGTGCTTAGGGTTCTGGCTTGCTACATATCGACCAGCTTTATCTATGACAAAATAATAACCTGCATCCTCCTCACTCATTTCAGCCAAGCTCTTCTGAAAATCATTCGACAATCGACTATTCAGTTTAGTAGAAGTAAGCTCCACCTTATAGTTAAGCTTTTGTTCAACTTCATGACTGAGAATTTCATTAAACTTAGAAAATGTGTACATACATAGACCTGCAAAAATCAACACCATGTATACTACAGAAACGGTCATAACGATGGTTCGAACGGTTTTCTTCTTCAATGTCTGAATTCCCTTCCAATCTAGTGACATCATGTCATCCATAGCTACAGATTAATCGGACCGTGATGTTTGACGCTGGACCTAGCTTCTCCAATGCGACTAGCTTCCTTGTTCAGTAGCTCATCCACTCGATGGCTCTTCAGCCCCCTTCTAGAAATCTCCTTTAAGACCTCTTCCAGTCCGGTGATCATGTTCAGCGGTGCTTCTCGATCTGCCCCCGGTGTATCACCATTGTCGTGCAGAACGATGATAGAACCGGGTTTTATCTTTTTCAATAAGTCATGCTTTATTTGGGCTGCGCTAACAGTCGCCTTCCAGTCTCCCACCATTACAGACCACAACACTACCCGATAAGAACGTCTAAGAAAGACAAGATCGCCTAAATTAAGGAGCCCCCATGGTGGTCGATACAAGATAGGCCGCTCTCCTGTAATCCGCTCGACAATTTCAGCTGTTCGATCTACTTGCTTCCGTCTATTCGTCCATGGAGAGTAAATCCAGTTAGGCGTATGTGTATAATTATGAATGCCGATCTGATGTCCTTCACGGTGCATTCGCTGGATTAAATCCGGGAATTGCTCAGCCCTTTTGCCTAATACGAAAAAAGTTGCTTTAACGTCATGTTCATGCAGCAAGTCCAATAATTCAGGGGTATAGCATGGATCTGGTCCGTCATCGAAAGTAAAGGCCACTTCCTTCGCGGCATTTCCTCTGGATACAACACCCCATCCCAATATTCGAGTAATCACAAACGGAACAATCATATAAAGAATAATCGCATCCATAGCTAAAATAAGGAGCGTCCACATTAGGAAACCGCCTCTTTCCTTCGAGGAGCAAACCGCGCTTTCAAAGACTGCTTACTAAGCACGAGCATCTTAGGAGACAACTTCTCCGTGCTGTCCTCAACGCGATGTTTCCCCTCCGGATGCAGCATCCGAAGTAAGAACCGAAGATAGATTCCGAACCATCGCCGCTGCCATTTGGACTTGATAGGATGCTGCTCAAACCCTATTCCATGAATGATCCCCCGGTGAAGTAGCGTAATCCCCGTTAGCGCCTGCACTTTGCTTAGTTCTGGATTGCTATCTAGTTCACGACTAATCTCCTTCATGGCCTCGCGAAGCATACGTGCAGTTCGAATTCCGGCCCGATCAGCGCCTAGGGTACGCGTAAGCTGCACTACCTGACGATTATCCAGATGAAGTTCACCCACCCAATCTCCGGGAAGAATCTGATGTCCATCTTGGCAGACTATACTTTCACCGTGATACTTTAACACGACCAATTTACATATCCCGTATCTCCACACAGACTGGCTGCGGAATTTGGTGACAATAGCAAATAGGTTCTCCCACATCATCCAAAGAGATTGCGAGAATAATTTTATAAATGAAACTGAGGCTACCATTAATCTTCCTTCTTTCGTGTAAAAGTTTATCTTCTAGCAAAATCTTTCACTAAACGCCGCGTATACCTGCCGATCATCTTTACTAAACTGTTGCCAAGATAAGCACCTATCCAAAGAGATACCGCGCCTAACAGCATGAACAGAAGTGAGGTGTTGAGTGTTTTATTTTCAATCCCAAATAACGATATAGAAGAGATATCGATGAAATACAAGATAGGTGACAACAAGAGAATAATAGGGGACAAATAAAAAAGAGTTGCACATATGAGACTGAGCATTCCAATTCCAAATTGCAGCATCAACCCTATAATTGCTCTCCAGTTATGCTCATCGGACAACTCCGCCTTAACCTTTTCCCATATGTTTCCTTGTTCTTGAGATCGAGTTGGAAGCGTCCGAACGGAGATATCCGTATAGACTTTCGTTCGAATTCGCTCATGTTGTAAAAAGGTTTCGGTAGAACGCAAAACATAGTAAAGGATCGGAATCCCTACTATGGTGAAGGACATCGCGACCCCAAAAGTGATGCCTACCAAATAAAAGCAAAAGTAAAATAGCCCTGTGGCAAAAGTAATTAATAAGAAACAGAAATTCCTCACATGCTTCCGGATCATTTGACTCATATTCTCCTCTTCCTCTCTGCACTAAAAATTTGTTCATCTTTGTAAATCCTATGTTAGAGCTCCTGATGTAAAATCGACCAGTGCCATAATGTCATATGACAGTTATTTCATACAAAAAAGCACCTTTCGCCTACTCCCACAAGGGAAAATAGACAACAAGATGCTCGCTCTACAATTTCAGATCATTCGGTTTTAGTTATTCCAAAGTGCCAAAGGCTTTCTCAACAGCCTCTTCGCGATTCCGTACACCCAGCTTAGCATAGATGGTAGAAGCGTAATTTCTCACCGTTCCATCAGACAAATACAATTTAGCTGCAATGGATTTATAACGCATGCCCTTTGACAGGCATTCTAGAATTTCCAGCTCGCGCGGGGTCAGCCCATACTCATTACTCTGCTCAGTCTGCGCTTCAGAAGTTGGATGCATCTCATAATGATCAATTAATACATTCGTAATAGCTGGTGTTATCATCTTCACACCCCGATGTACGAGACGTATCCCTTCGAATAGCTCCTGCGGTTCAGTAGACTTCAACAAGTAGCCATCTGCCCCGTTTTGCAGTGCTTCGACTGCCAAATCCGTTTCTTGAAAAGTAGTCAGGATCAGCACTCGTACCCCTGGCCACTTTTGCTTAATAAGCTTCGTTGCTTCTGCACCGTCCATGTCAGGCATATTTAAGTCCATCAGCACTACATGAGGCTGTTCCTGCTCACAGAAGCCTACTGCTTGTTCACCATTCTCAGCTAACCCAATGATCTCAAAATCGGGCTGCTGCTCTAAAATAATTCGCAGACTATCCCGGATATAAGGTTGATCATCGACCAGCAATAAGCGAATCATTTCCTCCTGTATCTCTTCAAGCCTTGGTAAACTACAGGTCACTAAGGTTCCTTCACCTGGCTTAGAGTAGAGATACACTTGGCCTTGCAGGTTAGAAGCACGTTCCTTCATCGCGTTCACACCAAATCCTGCTTTTAAATCTTCAGTGCCTAATCCATTATCCTGCACTTCCAGTCGAATTAACTTCTCTTCGTAATGCAGGGTGATGACAATTTCACTGGCTTGACCATGACGAACAGCGTTGGTTATCGACTCTTGCAAACATCTATATAAGGTCATTTTAGCCTGCTTGGATATTGTATAAGCCTCTCCGAACGTTCTTAGACGAACCTTAACCTTCGAAAAGGTCTGGAAATCATCCACTAATTTCTGCAGGGACTGCATAAGCGTCAATGAATCCTGCGAAGAGCCCACATGGTGCAAATATTTACGCACATCATCCAAGCCATTGCGAGTTAGCTTTAATAAGGAATCTATCTTTTGCTCTCCTTCAGAGGTATTCACCTCCGTACGTAAAGTCTCCAGCCCCATAAGAATTGAAGTATAAGAATGCCCTACAGTGTCATGCAAATCTTTGGATAATCGATTTCTTTCCTCCAGAAGGGTCATACGCTCGACTTGTGAGATATACTGCTCCAGGACAGCATTCTGGTTCTTAATAATCCCGTTCTGCTTATGATTCACCACCAGCAAGTGAAAAGCGAAGCCAATCGTATACACCAAGCCAAAGTTCACAATCATCGATATAGCATCCATTTGTTGTGACAATTTAGATAACATTATTGGAATCAAGATCACCGTGATCGGAGCTGACCAACGATAGGACTTCTGTGCACTATTGCTGGCAATCATAAAAGCAATTGGCAGAAAAGTTACATACGAATCAGGAAACAGAGCAGCCAAATATAAGCATAGACCACCTGAAAGAAGGATCTCCGCCATCAGATAATACTTATAATGCAGCTGCAAACAAAACCAAGGCACTGAAAAAGAGATCACACCCCAAACAAACACGATCCAGAAAGGAATCGTAAAGTCCTCCGAGAGGTAACACATCGTAACTATAAAAGAAGTAGAAAAACAAATCCGAAACAGGAGGACGAGCCAATCGTACCAGAACCACTGTTTGACCAGATTAAACAAGACATTGCCCCCTATAAATTCTGCTGACTAGACCCTTATTATAGTGTAATCCCCTGAGGCCTTACTAGTTACAAAAGGTCATGAGAAGGGATGACATTTATGCTAGGGGTGTAATTACAGAATAGAAAAAAAGATACCATCCCTTTAGGGGCAGCATCCCTTGATCAATCCTAATCGATTTCTGGAATTAAAACTTAATTCGTGAAAATCCATTGTCTGTCATTACATACCCCACGCCATTGCCTACATAGTTGAAATTAAAATCATCCTTCAGCTTAAAAGTATAATCTACTGCGAGCGTTTTAGGATTTAAAACATATGTGGTGGAACCCGGGAAGCCAAGCTCAATATTACCATCCTGTAATCGGCCCAACGATACAAAAAATTCTGTCTCATCTTTAAGCGCTACCGACTTAACCAATCCTTTGACATTATATAGAGACAGCTTGCCATTGGCATAAACCCCATAAACTTCACCAAGTGAGGATACGACAGCATCACCTGCGATATCTCTTCCCCACAGTAGATTACCTTTAGAGTTGAATCCGAATAACCGATTCCCTGTCTTTGGTATATTAGTACGGATTAGTACTGTTCCATCGGAAAGCACCTGATTGTAAGACACTTCAGTGTACGAATCGGCTGGCATTTGATATGTAAACACTGAATTTAAGGAAGAATCGAGTGCCTGGATACGTGAGCCTTTCCCACCACCGTAATTCGTTTGAATTAAGACACGATTTCCTTGCGCCAATACCGTTCCTTTATAAGAAATATTTTTTACTTTGGTACCACTTTTATTAATTAAAGTTAGTGACCCGTTATAATTCCCATTGTTATCAAAATTACCTTGGGATGCAAAGACTAAACTCCCGTTATCAAGTCTATATAAGTATCCCTCTGTCTGAGACAAATTCACTTTCCATTTCCGTTTTCCGTCTGGTCCCACCGCATAGATCTGAGTTGCGTCAGGTGAAAGATTATCTGTAAAGGTTATGTATACCGTTCCATCTGGCGCCACTAAATAATCTTTCGATTCACGAAACATCGCTGTGCCAGGGTCTGCAAAATTAACTGACCACTTTAGCCTCCCTGTCTGTGTATCATAAGATTTCAGCGTATCAACCAACCATACCTTAGTTTGGGTAGCATGCTCTTCCTTAGTGTGGAGATACACTGTATTTAATGATGGAACCTCCACGGGACCCCCTTCTATACTTTCTAATGCTCCCACAACATTCAGCTGACTCCATTGGGGGCTAGGTAATTTCGTTACTGTTCCAGCGGCCTCTACAACATTAAAAGATAGCGTACTGGCGGTAATCAGCAAGAGCGCAAGAAGACCTGTAAATATTCCTTTTTTCAAAAAATATCAACCTTTCTTTCCATAAATAGTATGTATCATGTTACTTTACTACCTTTTTTAAGGGACAACAAGATTATATTAATCATCTTTTTAAATGAAAGCCCTCATTGTATGATAGTACATATTATTTAGCCAGATATTACAGATAAAGGAGTTGGGATATAAGATGAGTGAGGAGAACAGCCTACAGCACGTAATCGATTCATTAAACGAATGGGTGATTAAATTACCGCAGGAATTCAAGACTATCTAGAACATATGGAGCACCATATTCAAAGGCAATTTTATAACGCATTACTCATCATCGGAGGAATCATCTATGTTAGCCGCACTACTTCACGGAATCGCCTTAGCCTTTGGATTAATTCTTCCGCTTGGCGCACAAAATGTCTTTGTATTTAACCAAGGGGCCTCACAGCCAAAGTTTAAAAAAGCCATCCCAGTTATTATTACGGCTGCTTTATGTGACACCCTTCTTATTTTATTAGCCGTCTTAGGCGTTTCTGTTCTTGTGTTTGCCATCCCTGTTCTGCAGACCGCTTTATTTGCAGTAGGACTTGTATTTCTTTTGTATATGGGATGGTCCATCTGGAGAAGCACACCTACCTCTTCATCCCAAGACACAGCACCTCTATCTTCAAAAAAACAAATTTTGTTTGCGATGTCCGTTTCTTTATTAAATCCACACGCGATCCTGGATACAATTGGGGTTATCGGCACCAGCTCCCTTAGTTACACGGGCATAGACAAAGTTACATTCGCCGTTTCGACTATCCTTGTTTCTTGGATTTGGTTCTTTGGGCTTGCTGTAGCAGGAAAGACCGTAGGACAAATAGATTCAAGCGGCAAAATCATGCTGATCATTAATAAGCTCTCTGCGATTATCATTTGGGTCGTTGCAGCATATATTGCTTACAAGCTTTTTCAGATGTAATAGAAGAAAGGCCATCCCTATAGGGATGGCCTTTTGTTAATATCTATACATATTCTTGTCCCTACATTCAGTTCACTATATGAGAGTCATAAGCCGTACACCAAATCGTCGTATAATTAAGTCCAATTTACACCATAATGTACTAGAATTTTGACTTCTTGTTCGGAATGCTGTACATTACAAAGTGGACGAACAATAATCAAACCAAAATACTATAATGTTCGCATTTAGAGGTGTATATAATGAAAAAAGTATTCGATTATGAAGATATTCAGTTAATTCCTGCAAAATGTATCGTAAATAGCCGTTCTGAGTGTGATACAACAGTCACCTTAGGTGGTCATACTTTTAAATTACCTGTGGTACCTGCAAATATGCAAACCATCATAGATGAGAAGATCGCCAGCTTCTTAGCCCAAAATGGCTACTTCTACATTATGCATCGTTTTGAACCGGAGAAGCGTACGTCTTTCATCAAGGACATGCACACCCGCGGATTAATCGCATCCATTAGTGTCGGAGTCAAAGAAGAAGAATACGATTTCGTTGAACAATTAGCTAACGAACAGTTGATTCCGGAATTCATTACGATCGATATTGCACATGGTCATTCCGAGGCTGTCATTCGAATGATCAAACATATTAAACAGTATTTACCTGCTAGTTTCGTTATTGCTGGAAACGTGGGAACTCCTGAAGGCGTTAGAGAATTAGAGAACGCTGGGGCCGACGCTACTAAAGTGGGAATTGGACCAGGGAAAGTATGTATCACGAAGATTAAGACAGGATTCGGAACAGGTGGCTGGCAATTAGCCGCACTACGCTTGTGTGCCAAGGCTGCAAGTAAGCCTATTATCGCTGACGGAGGCATTCGGACACATGGAGATATCGCCAAGTCCATTAGATTTGGTGCTTCCATGGTCATGATCGGTTCCCTATTTGCTGGGCATGAAGAATCTCCTGGTGATACCATCGAGATCGATGGAAAGCTGTATAAAGAGTACTTCGGCTCCGCTTCTGAATACCAAAAAGGTGAAAAGAAGAATGTTGAGGGCAAAAAAATAGTTGTCGAGCACAAAGGTGCTTTAGCAGAAACCTTGAGAGAGATGGAGCAAGATCTTCAGTCCTCGATTTCTTATGCTGGAGGCAATAAATTAGAAGCTATTCGTAAAGTAGATTATGTTATCGTTAAGAATTCCATTTTTAATGGTGACAAGGTCTATTAACAAACATAAAAGAGGTGAGTAAGACGACTTAGGTCGTTCTTGCTCACCTTTTTTTAGGTTGTTATGATTTCTGCTATACCACTTTGGGGTAATCATCTAATAGGCTATTAGATTGAACAAGAGAGGATAATCCCTATGCGGCAAGCTATGATTATTATTAACCCCTCATCTGGTAAAGAAGAAGCTGGCGAATATGTCAGATATGCAGAAAGAGTTCTAGCTGATCAAGGCTACTTGGTTACGATTAAGGAGACGGCAAAAGAACTAGATGCAACTCGTTATTGTATCACTGCCTGTGAGGAGTGTTACGATCTAGTCGTCTCCATTGGCGGGGATGGCACGCTTCACGAGACCATTAATGGTCTTATGAATCAGAAACAACACCCAAAGTTAGGTGTAGTCCCTTTAGGAACGGTTAATGATTTTGCCCGCGCGTTACAGATTCCATTGAATCCCGAAATAGCCATTCAAACCCTTGCTTCCTCGAACGTAAAGACAGTAGATATTGGTTGCTTGAATGACCGCTTATTCGGAAATGTTGTTGCTGTAGGTTCAATCGCCGGATCTTTATCCTCCGTTTCAATCGAAGAGAAAACCAAGCTCGGCTCTTTGGCATATTTGAAAGAAGGCCTAAAACAACTTACAAGCACTTCCCCCCACCCTCTTGTCATTCATTATGACGAGAAGACATGGCAAGGCGATTCCCCGCTTTTTCTCGCCGTGTTAACCAACTCCGTTGGCGGATTCGAGAATCTGATACCTGATGCTGCGGTTGACGATGGTCTGCTTCACTGTTTTATTATTCAAGACCTCAGTATACTCAATACCATTACAGCCAGTATTTCTTTACTACTTGGCAGCCTTAAGGATCATAAAGACGTTGTCTATTTCACGGCCCAAAATGTGACTGTGAGCTCTCCAGAAGCCGTAAAAACCAATGTGGATGGTGAAGAAGGTCCGATTTTACCAATTACGCTAAGTGTTCTCCCTCGTCATATCCAAGTCATTGTGCCGGAAGTAGACTAACAAATAAAAAGCAGTCCGGAACTCAAAAAGTTCCAGACTGCCATTCATTTATGGATACCCCGTTCCATATCTCCTTCTAATCAAATAACTAAGAAGTAAATTCTATTCCGATACAATAAACTTTTTACTTAATAACCACATTCCGCCGCTAATCCCTAAGAAATAGATGGGCATCGTCAGTAATGAACCATTATGCAGGGCGCTCATTCCCCATGTCGCCAAACTAACTAATAAGTAATATCCCAAACTGAAGATCGCACCTGCTGTTCCCACAACATCCTGAAAATTGACAAGCGCAAGACTTAGACAATTAGGTAAAGCGATACCGGCCCCCATTAACATGACAAAAAGGGTTATTAGAATGCATACCATCAACATCATATTCGGCAACGAGACAAGGCTGCTTACGATTGTTAATAGCAAAGCCCCACTGGTCATCACTAAACAGCCGATGTGAATTATTTTTTCTGCGGCATAGAGACTCAATAATCTCTTGGACATCATTGCTCCCACTATCGATGCCAAAGCCACAACAATGCCTAGAAAACCATATACTCCCGGTGAAATGTTAAAGTGTTCAATAAATATAAAGGGTGCTTCCGCATAGTAGCTAAATAAAACTCCATTGATGCCCCCGATCAGTAACCCAAACACTAGTACACGTGGCAATGAGAGCATTCTTTTAACGATAGGTAGAATAGCCACCTTTTTTCTCACGGAAACATCAGTCGTTTCTGGCAGCTTCCAAAAAGCATACACAAATAACAACACACTCATCATCACTAATGTAAAGAAAACCGCTCGAAAACCAAAAGCTTGATCCACCCATCCGCCAATAAGCGGCCCTACTGCTGGAGTAAAAGCGATCACCGCCGAGATTTGGGCAAACATGGCATGCCGCTTATTCCCGGATACACTCTCCCGAAGAATGGTTTGCGTAATGATAGAGCCAGTTGCTGCTCCAAATGCTTGAATGAAACGGCTGACCAGAAGTAGAGTAATGGATTCCGAGTAAAAACACATCAAGCTTCCAACACCATATACAATGAGGCCACCCAGCATGGCAGGTCTCCGTCCGATGAAATCAGAGAGCCAACCCCAACACAAAACACCTAAAGCAAATCCGATAAAATATATACTTAATGTTAACTGTACAGAACTATTAGAGACCCCAAGTGCTACCGCAATATCCGGCAACGATGGAGTGTAGATCGTCTCACTAATTTGCGGAAAAGCCACAAGAACAATCATTAGCAGTAAAGATGGTGCTGCATATTTTTTCATATTAAATTCGCCCTCCTACAAGCTTATATCCTCGAACAACAACAAGAATATGAGCCTAGCTAGGGAAATGGGGGCATCATTATGGCAAGACGACTATAGATCATCATGTTCGATATTACCTTTCATTGTTAAGTTTTCTTTGTTATATAGGAGGGTTTCAATGATTCAACTAAAATATCATTATATACGGTAATAGAAAAGCTCTCAAACGAAACGCATCGCCTGAGAGCATATTTATGTTATGAGTTTTGTTCCGATAATCCATTTACAGTTATACCAGCGGCGCTGGACTTCTTTTTATCCTGAGAAGCATGTAGCTTTACCATCACAAATCGTGCAAAAGGTTGGATCACTATACTTTCAGCGATCAGTACAATTAGGAAATTTCTTGGCCAATTCGCTAAGAAGTGATTGAACGTTTCAGAACTCAACCCGTTTCCGATGATGTCTCCAATAAAGGTCATCACAAATGACATTCCTAGTACGGTGAAAAGAATACGAAATAGAATTTTGGCGTTGAAGCTATCGCTAGGTTGTGTGAATTTAGCTGTCAGCTTTTCTGCGATACGCCCAATAACAACAGGCTCTAAAATCATAACAATGACCCAAATGATCGGAAACACCTTAAGGATCGATAAGGCAACTTCCCCATTAAATTCTCCAACCGCTAAAATGATATTTAATGAAGACATAAACAGAACGGTTAGTGTACAAATAATTGCACCGTATAATGCGCCCTCTTTACCGTTTCTCGGTAATCTTGTTTCTAGATTCATGATGTTCTTCCTTTCAAAATTGTCGGTAATAGTTTCGCAATAGTCTTTAAAGGTGCGGTAGATCGCTGCGTTTGACACAGCATGATCGCACCCTCAATCGAGGTTGTCAGCAATAAAGCAATATCAGAAGCTAGTTCATTCGAGAAACCTTCAGTTGCAAGCTTCGTGTAGTAAATAGTCTGAATGTTCTCATAAAGTGAGTTACATGCTTGGCGGACAGGCTCACTGACCGTAGCCATTTCACTGACAATACTGCTAAATGTATAGCCTGTAAGCTTGCCCTCGGTTTCCAGGTTGTGAATTAACTTATTAAGCATGAATTGTGTGGCCTCTTGTGTAGAAGAATGCTTTTTGAAAATGTCCTCCATATCTATTGTTATTGCTTCCTTTAGGCTTTTTAGACAAGCAATTAATAGCTCTTCTTTTCCATTTGGAAAATGATGATAGAGCGCTCCTTTGGTAACATCACAAGCTTTTAAAATTTCACTAACGCCTACACTCTTATAACCTTTTTGTTGAAAAAGGAGTGTCGCCTTCTCAATCATTAGTGATTTTGTATCCATAATTACGTATTCCCCCTAACATACCAACCGGTCTGTTTGTAATTATAACAATATAATATCCGTTAATGTAAGTGTTTTTTGCTTTTTTTCAAAAAAAGCATTGAAGTTTTCATGAAATACAGTAAAAAAAGACCCTAATCATGTTGTGCCGGAGGAGGCAAAGTTGCCGTCGCACATGGATTAATGTTATCATTCTGATGAAGTTATTTTACTTTAAATATGAAGGAGGAATACCTGATGAAAAAGAGATCCCTAAAATATTTATCTTTTGGTATTGGGTATTCTACTGCTGTTTTTTTCTAGAATTAATGATTGATAGGATAAGTCTGTCAAAAATTAAAACTAAAAAACAGTGGAGATATATAACCTAGCTATCGTTATGTATCTTCTATTTAAAGGAGACTTCATAAAAATGAATTTAAATAATAATGTGATCACAAGATATAATCCAGAAAATATTGCGAAACCCGTTGGTAACTACAGTCATGTAACAAAAATAAGCAGAAACGCTGAAATGTATGTATTTTCTGGTCAAATTGGAATCGATCAAAACAGTAATATCCCTACAGATTTTAATCAACAAGTAACAAATACGATGAGTAATATTGTAGAAGTCCTCTCTTCTCAAAAGTTGACTCCCGATAACGTAATCAAAATCAACATTTGGGCCACAGAAGAAATCGATTGGGATCATTTCTATGGAATTTGGAATAAAGTATTCGGGATGACGCCTCCTTCAATGACCATTGCATATGTTAAAGGATTAGGTTTACCTGAATTGAAAATCGAATTAGATGTTTGGGCTGCAGGATAAACTATATTAAGCAGGACTAATTTAAAATACTGTACGCAAAACGAGCCTTAGAAGCAATTCTAAAGGCTCGTTTTTGTAATCTGACAGCAAAAAGAGCTCAGTCTCCTGAGCCCTTCAAATACATTTCTATCTTTTTATATCTGAAGAATTGTCCCAACCTTCAACGTTCTCGAGCCCCGGAATGCTGTCTTTATAGAAAACAGGATCCTTCCCTTCACGTTTCTGCTTTTTATAATCCTTCAAGGCGGCAAAGGCCACTTTAGATAATAGCAGGATGGCAATCAAATTCACGATAACCATGAAGCCCATAAATAAGTCGGCCAAATCCCATACCAATTGAACCTTTGCTACGGAACCAAAAATAATCATCGCCAAAACACTGTATCTATAGAATAGTAATACCTTTTTGTTGGAATTCAAAAATTCTATATTGGTTTCACCGTAATAATAATTTCCAATTAACGTGCTGAAAGCAAACAAAAAAATCATAATCGCTAGTGATCCGGATGCCCACGAACCAATATGCTCGCTTAATGCGGCTTGTGTCAGCTTGATTCCGTCCAGCCCTGGCTGCTTATAGGCATCAGACAACAAGATAATGAACGCCGTACTCGAACAAATAAGTAACGTATCTGTGAGTACGCCTAGCGCTTGCATTAGCCCTTGTTTCACCGGATGACTCGTAGTTGCCGTTGCCGCAGCATTAGGCGCACTACCCATACCCGCTTCGTTAGAGAACAAACCACGCTTCACGCCCTGTAGAATTACTGCACCAAGAGAGCCACCAGCGACTTGTTCAAATCCGAAGGCACTTTTCACAATGAGTGCGAAAACTCCTGGGAGTTCTGTAATATTAATCAGCATAATAATAAGAGCAGCCCCAATGTAGATTCCTGCCATTACCACTACAATATATTCGGACATTCTTGCGATACGCTTAACACCGCCAAAGATAACCAGTGCAAAGGCAGCAGCCATTACAAGCCCAAGAATGGCCCGATTGGTGCCAAATGAATTTTCAAAGGCCACTGTGACCGTATTCGATTGGACCGCGTTAAATACAAGCCCGAAGGATAATGTAATCAGAACCGCGAATATCGCACCCATCCAGCGCTTGTTCAGGCCTTTCTCCATATAATAGGCAGGCCCACCGCGAAATCCGGTCTTATCATTCACTTTATATACCTGTGCCAAAGTGCTTTCTATAAAACCGGACGCTGATCCAATAATGGCAATCACCCACATCCAGAAAATAGCCCCTGGACCACCTATGGCAATAGCAATTGCGATTCCCGTTATATTACCTGTTCCTACCCTCGCCGCCATACTAATGCAGAAAGCCTGGAAGGATGAAATACTATCTTTTGACCTTTCATTGGATCCTTTAAGAACCCGAAACATTTCTTTGAACATACCAAACTGTACAAATTTCGATCTTACGGTGAAATAAAGTCCACAAGCAATAAGAAGGATCACCAATATTTTCGACCACAAAAAATCATTTGTTACGCTAATCATACTATCTAAAAATTGTTGCATGTAATTCCGCCTCTCCATTCTGTCGATACCAAGTTGCTAAGCTTATAACACATAGTATTTTCAAATATAACAGTCATTATTTCAAATGCCAATAAAAATTGTAACTTTCATAACATCTCTTGTCAGTGGGTTTCGCATACTTTTCAGAATTCTGGTAGAAAATACTATTCATATCTGAAGAGAGGTGGAGCTTTGCCATATGGATAAGGAAAAAGAAGATATGATTTTAACGGATCGACAGGGACATCCCATTACAGATAATCAAAATATACGAACGGTAGGAAATCGCGGGCCATCGACGCTCGAAAACTACCACTTTATCGAGAAAATATCTCATTTTGATCGAGAGCGTATTCCGGAACGTGTGGTGCATGCTAGGGGTGCAGGAGCCCACGGGTATTTTGAAGCTTATGGAAAAGTAGGCGATGAACCCGTCTCGAAGTATACGCGTGCTAAGCTTTTTCAAGAAGCAGGCAAAAAAACACCTGTATTCGTAAGGTTTTCAACAGTGGTTCATGGCGTGTACTCTCCGGAGACCTTTCGTGATCCACGTGGCTTCGCCACAAAGTTCTATACAGAGGATGGCAACTGGGACTTGGTCGGCAACAATCTGAAGATTTTCTTTATCCGTGATCCGCTGAAATTTCCTGACATGGTTCATGCTTTCAAGCCAGATCCCGTGACCAATCTGCAAAACCCGGAGCGGATGTTTGATTTTGTATCGAACTCTCCTGAAGCTACTCATATGATTACATTCCTGTTCTCTCCTTGGGGGATTCCAGCCAACTATCGGCAGATGCAGGGGTCTGGTGTTAATACCTATAAATGGGTGAATGAAAACGGCGAAGCCGTCTTAATCAAATACCATTGGGAGCCGCTGAAACATGGCATCAAGAATCTAACTCAGCAAGCCGCTGAGGATATACAAGCCAAAAACGTCAGCCATGCTACGCAGGATCTATATGAGGCTATTGCGCGTAAGGATTACCCTGAATGGGAGCTTTGTGTGCAAATCCTAAGTGACGATGAGCATCCTGAGCTCGATTTTGATCCACTCGATCCTACTAAGCTTTGGGATCATGAACGTTTCCCATTTTTACCTGTAGGGAAGATGGTTCTGGATCGAAATCCAGACAATTATTTTGCCGAGGTCGATCAGGTCGCTTTCGGGACTGGAGTTCTAGTAGACGGTCTGGATTTCTCGGATGACAAGCTGCTGCAAGGCCGGACGTTCTCCTATTCGGATACTCAGCGGCACCGGGTGGGCGCCAACTACATTCAATTACCGATCAATGCTCCAAAGACAAGGGTAGCGACGAATCAGCGGGATGGGCAAATGACTTATCATGTGGATAAGGCGCCTGAGCAAAACCCACATGTAAATTACGAACCTTCCTCGCTTGGCGGGTTAAAGGAGGCAGCTCCTTCTGGCAAAGAGCATCAACCGATGTATAATGATCGACTAGTTCGCGACAAAATTAGTCGGACAAATGACTTCGGGCAAGCTGGTGATACCTATCGCAAGTTCGAGGATTGGGAACGGGATGAATTGATTCATAACCTGGTCGATGCCCTAAAAATATGTGCGCCTGTGATTCAAACCAATATGATTGAACATTTTACAAAAGCTGATCCAGACTACGGTCGCCGAGTGGCTGAAGGTCTTGCTCAAGCCAAAGCTGACCACAAGCATCTAGGTACTTCAGAGAATCGAGACGGCGCGGAAATTGCGGAGCAATCCGGTAAACAAACCGATGGCTATTAGAAGTTAAATGAAGGGTTAAGGGACCTGTTATAAGGGTTCTTTAACCTTTTTTTGATTTTAAGAGCTTTCGCTTTGCCATATTCACGTAACATATGAACACTATGATTATTGTGTAGCTAAGATCATAGGAGGAACAAACCGTGCAAAATACAACCATATTAATTACCGGTGGAACCGGATCTTGGGGACGACAACTCGTGAAACGGTTATTGGAAAGAGACCCAAAGGAAATCAGAATATTTTCCCGCAATGAGTCACTTCAAGTAGAACTACAACAGGAATATCATCATAATCCCAAACTAACGTTCATCATCGGTGATATACGTGATAAGCAAGAACTGATGCAAGCTTGCCATCAGGTAGATTATATCTATCATTTAGCGGCCTTGAAGCATGTCCCGATCTGCGAACAACAACCAGACAGTGCGATGAAGACTAACGTACTCGGAACTCAGCATGTGATTCAAGCCGCTATTAAACACGGCGTAAAAAAAGTAGTTTATGTTTCAACCGATAAAGCAGCGCAACCATCGAGTACCTACGGAATGACAAAATCACTCGGTGAAAAGCTAATGGTCCATGCCAATCTCAGACAAACCAAAACTCAGTTTGTATGTGTGAGAAGTGGCAATGTACTTGGCTCAACGGGTAGCGTGGTGCCTATTTTCAAACAAAGTATTGTGGATGGAGTAGACATTTCCCTTACAGATGCTAGAATGACTCGTTTTTTCTTAACCATAGATGATGCAATTACCCTACTCCTTAAAGCAACAGAAGAAAGCAGAGGCGGAGAAGTCTTTGTGACCAAAATGCCTGCTTGCAGCATTAAGGATCTTGCCCAAGTCTTAATTGACGACTTATCAACTAGCACGATCCAAATCAAGGAAACGGGGATACGTCCCGGTGAAAGCTTAAGTGAGGCCCTAATTTCGGAATTCGAGAGCGCCTCATCTATACATCTGGATAATCACTATTATGTGATTCTCCCTCCTTTTGCTATAGAAGGTTTGCAGGAAGCTTATGCCTCTTGCCCGCCTGTGGACTTCCAAAGCTATGATTCCAATCATGTGTTGATGAGCAAACCTGCGATAAAAGAAATGTTACAACATGGTGGGTTTCTAGCATGAGTACCTCGATCGTATTTACAGGTGGAGGCTCCGCTGGCCATGTATCCGGCAACCTTGTGTTGATCTCTAAGTGTTTAGCAGAGGATTGGGACGTCCATTATATAGGCTCCGAACAAGGGATTGAGCGCAAGCTTTTGTCTGACTACAAGGAGGAAGTGACCTACCATCCCATTTCCACAGGGAAATTGAGACGCTACTTCGATTGGAAGAATGTAACTGATGTATTCAAAATCATGAAGGGCATCTTTCAATCCTACCGACTCCTACGAACCATCAAACCTGGTGTGATTTTTTCTAAAGGTGGATTTGTTTCTGTACCCGTCGTGATTGGAGCCAAACTCAACAAAGTGCCCATCATTATTTATGAACCAGACTTAAATCTTGGACTAGCTAATAAAATCTCACTTCCGTTTGCCACTCATCTGTGTACAAATTTTCTGGATACTGTAACCAAATCTGCTTCTCTCAAGGCCGTTCATGTGGGACCGCTCTTGAAGGAGCAATTCAAATTAGCTGATAAACAACGTGGTTTAGCCTTTTGCGGATTCACCTCTGCTAAGCCTGTTCTTCTTATTATGGGAGGAAGCCAAGGGGCACACAGCATTAACCAAATGGTGAACAATGTACTCGCTGAGTTGATAAATAAATTTCAAGTGGTTCATATTTGCGGGGAGGGAAAGGTTAATTATCACCTCTCGATGTCAGGCTACAAATCGTATGAATTCATTACAAGCTGTGAGCTGCCGCATTTATTAGCTATGGCGGATGTTGTCGTATCCCGTGCAGGCTCAAATTCTATGATGGAGCTTCTTTCTATGCAAAAGCCAATGTTATTAATTCCTCACACGAATGGTGGCAGCCGCTCTGGTCAACTTGCCCAAGCACAGTATTTTCAACAAACTGGACTCGCTGAAATGTTACTTGAAGAAGAGATGACTAATCAAACCTTTGTTCATTCGATCATGACGCTATACGAGAACCGCTCTACTTACAAAGATAAGATGAAGCCTTATGAGAACGGCAGAGGAGCCTATAAGGTAATGAATTTAATCAAACAAGTAAGCGGCGAGGACTTAACAATGATCAAGGCAGGTACGGTTTAGATGGGAATGAAGCTAGCGAATTGGTTGCTCCTCTGCTTTATCGCTGTCGTCTGTATTTTGGTTTATTTTGGACAAAGGGTCCTATAATAAACATCTCTAAATTGTACCGAACATTTTTGGAATGGGTATAATTAACGTATCTATAATCTTAGGGGGAGAAACTCATGGAGAAACATCCGACGTTAGAAATGTATGACTACAATGTATGGGCCAATCAAACGATCATCCATCGCTTAAAGGAGTTGCCTAAAGACATTTATCATAAGGATATCCAGAGTGGTTTTTCTTCAGTAGCAAAGGTTGTGACGCATATTTATGTCGTGGAGAATATTTGGTTTGACTTGATTTCAGGGCGAACTAGGAATGAAGCTAAAGCATCAGCTGCCCAATTAGAGCCCTTGTTAGCAATAAAAGATATTGAAGAAATGGATGTCCTCTATCGTGAGCTAACCAGCAAAAATAAAATAGTGTTGGCTAGTCAAATAGATAAGGACCCCACCGTTGTGTTAGATCATCCAACTATGGGATCACTTGAGACATCCATTTCCGGTGCTATCTTCCACGTAGTAAACCATGGCAGCTATCACCGTGGGAATATCGGGACTATGCTGCGACAAATGGGCCATACCTCAGTGCTGCAGGATTATGTTGCCTATCTTTATAACGAGTCCAAATAATCATCGATCCGTTATCTTTGAGAGTTAATTAGCCACAGCTTTGAAATATTGATAGACCTGATTTAGCTTTTTGTCATGTTTACCTTTTGGACTCTCCATATTCCCAAACTCGAAAAACTTCACTTTTTTCATACCGCAATATTGAAATAATGCTTTTCTCATCAGCACCTTATGGGAATTGTTTAACCAATATAAAGGATAAAGGGTTGGCCCCTTCATGCTGGAAATACAAACCACGGACTTCCCTTTCAGCAGCCCTTCGGGGATAAGGCCGCCCTTTTCTCTATAAGCAAAATTAGAGGCAAACATTTGATCAATATACCCGAGCAGCATGGCTGGAGGCCGGCCCCACCAGATCGGATACACAAACACAATTTTGTCTGCCTGACGAATCTGCTCACGATACTTCTCAAACTTGGGATCGATATGCATGTCTCTTCTACGTTTATTTTCGTTAAAGACCAGCACCGGATCAAATTGCTCTTCATATAGATCAAGCACCTCGATGTTCGTGATCTTTCGATTTTCATTACTTCCTTGAATGACTTTATTGAGAAAAGCATAACTTAAACTTTTATGATTCGGATGAGTATAGATGACTAAAACATTCATTGGTCCACCTCTTTAATTATCATTTGATAACAAAATCGTATCACAATCTTTATTTAGTTGTCAAATGATAATTGTATTATGATAATTATTTTGTTAAAGTTTACACTAAGAGGTGATCGTTATGGACAAAGAAGCGTTTTTTCATAAATTAGTGACCTTTACGACGGCAGTCCATGAAGTAACATTCGATTTAACCAAAGATGTTAGACCGGAAGGTATTACGCCCGTTCAATATAGTATTCTGGAGTATATTGCGGTCAGCCAGCCTGTTACCCTCAGTCAAATTAGTGATTGTAAGAATATCTCTATGCCGAACACGAGCCGTGAGCTCAAGAAATTAACAGAAAAGAATCTTTGTGAAAAGCTGGATGTCGCAGAAGATCGGCGTAAGCAAATGATTCGGTTGTCTGACGCTGGACAAGCGATGATGAACAAAGCTTTTGAACAGATCGGCGAACGTTTCCTGGACCGGATCAAGGATTCTTCTACTGAAGAACTGGAAGAAATCAACCGAGCACTCGATGTGCTTCAGTCCAAGGTGTTTAATAGCGACAATTGAGCAGATTAAAAAACAGAGCAGCTGCCTCCATTATAGGAGAACCGCTGCTCTGTTTTTTTCGATCGTTTATTTGGCTGATTTATCAGCCCCACATTCAGCTAAATCGCCGAATCCACTATTTCACCAGTCCACCGATAAAGGACTCAAAATTGTCAGCCAAGCGTGTGATCTTGTATTTGTTATCTCGATCTACATGGATAACCTCGGGTTCGCCATCATTTCCAAACTCGCGGTAATCCAGCATGATTACTTCATTCTCAGAAGGACAATCACAAATCACCACACCAACCTCAGGATAACGTCCATTTTCAATCACAGTCCGGCTGCCTGAAGCTCCACACAGCGACTTATTCTTATCTCGTCCAATTCCAAGGATCCCTGAAATCGTAATAAATTCTTCTGTTCCCGGAATTGGGTACCGAGTGTTATGAGGAATTCCCCCATTATGTAGCTTCATCATTTCAACGTAGTATTTTGGCAGCTTAAAAACCAGCTCTTCTTCTACTGAAGCAATCAATGCATCTGTAGGCGATTCAGAGATATATTCTGAGAACGCATACTCGCTGTCATCCCAAAAGTTGGTGGTGTCGATCGCTACTACAGGCTTCTTAGCAGGTTTATTCACAGGCTTTTTCGTAGCTTTCTTAGCCAATTTTCGTTTGATCCATCCCAAAAACTCTAAGGTGTCCTCATCATCAGGCTCTAGCTCGTCTGCAATTGTAAATGCTTTTAAAGCTTCGTCGTACCGCTTCAGATAATAATAGGAAACTCCGATACGGTAATGCCAAAGCGGGTCACCTTCACCCTCTTCTTCAATGCTCAAATACTGCTCTAAAGCTTCTTCATATTGCCCGAGATTATTAAGCGCTCTGCCCAAATGACTAGTTAGAACATAATCTCTTTCCTCTTCAGGAATTTCCGTTATTGCATCCACGATTTCTTGAAATTCATCCTCTTCATGCCAAGTATCCAATTTTCCCAATAGCTCATCACTCATCATTAATACCTCCTAGTAACGATCACTCAAAATACCTATTAGAAATTATACCATTTATAGCCTATGCCCAGCCAATCACGCATCAAAGGCGAAATTTAGTTAAAAAAACAGACCACATAGCTCTTCTGCGGTCTGTTACGTATACACAAATTCATGAGCACCCCTCATTGCTTGTTTTCAATCCTCTGCATAAACTCTTCAACGGCGCTATAGCCAAGCTGCTTCAGATACCAGTTGTTGGCGGCAGCTTCAATTAGGCCGGCTACGTCACGGCCGGGCTGAAGCTGGATTTCAATATGCGGAATTTGGACACCGAGATAGTCTGTGAACTTCGGCTCCAGTTCGAGCTCATTATTCAAGGAATTTTCTCGCCAAGGAGATAACTCGATGTCGAGTACAATTCGCGTCTCATCCTGAAAAGCTCTACGCCCGTACTGGCGTACAACATTGATCAGACCAATACTGCGCAGCGCTAGGAATTCGCGGGTCGTCTCGTTATGTGTGCCGAGAAGCGTCGCCGGTCCCAGCTTCTTCAGCACCACGATATCATCCGCCACAAATCGATGACCTCTTCTAATAAGCGTATGCGCGGTTTCGCTTTTTCCAATCCCTGACTTGCCTCTGAGTAGGACACCTATACCAGACACGTTTACACATACTCCATGAATTGAAAGCTCTGGCGCCAGCGCCTTCACCAGATAGGTATCAATCTTTGCGATGATCTCTGTCGTCGTCTCCTGCGTCCGAAGCAACGGGATGCCCTCTTCTTCGCAGAATAGAGTTAAATAAGGAATCTCCTGCTGACCTGTCGTCACAATAAAGCATGGTGGATGATACTTGACGATATTACCAATATGTAACTTGCGCTCTTCAACGCTTAGGGTTAACAGATAATTGATTTCCTTGCAGCCCAATACTTGTACCCGCTTCGTTGGGAAAAAATCAAAGTAACCCACGAACTCCAGACCAGGTCTATGCGCCTTTGAACGAGTGATTTCACGATCCATGCAGCTAGCACCTGCAAGCACTTCCAGCTTAAACGTCTCTGTAAGGCTTTGAACGGTAGTCGATTTCAATGCTGTTCCCTCCTGTGGCTGCGTATCTCGAATACGCAATACGGTTAACGGGATATATTCAACGACAAATGGGATGATTCCTGCAAAATAAACAAAAGGGCGTTCAATCACCGTTAAATGATTGAGCGCCTCTCGATTAGAACGTTCTATTTACTCGTTAATGTAAGTGTTGACTCGATTTTGAATCAGCTTGCTGACGTCTTCAGCGGATTTCTGACCACTCATATATGAATCAAATTCTTCAATTGCAATTGAAACGACCTTATGATCACTAGATAAATTCCTACTTGCTCCATCTAGAAGCTGATGTAATTCTTGAATTTTACTTTCTACAGTCTCAGCATCAAACTTCTGTTCTAGAAGAGGTAGTGTTCCCGCTACTGCCTGCTGCTTAGCATCATTAAGCTGTTTCTCCACAACTCCCTTATGCAGCGGAAAACCCTGTACCACTGGTGAAGATTGCATTTCTTCGGAAAGCATGAACTTAATAAAGTTCCAAGCTTCCTCTTGAACCTTGGACTTGCTGTTAATGCCTAAAGTAAAGTATGACTTAAATGGAGTTCCGTTATATTTTCCATTGACTGTTGGATTTTGATATAGTTTAAGCTTTGGATCAAGGACTTGAGAGAGGCCTGACATTGGATCGAAAAGGTTAGCATTGTTGAACAAGGTTTTGGTATAGTCGTACGTAAAATCATTACTAAGTACGCCCTCATCATACATCGATTTGATTTGCTTCATCATATCTCGAAACAGATCGGAATCGAAATTCGCTTGACCTTGATCAATGAGCTTATCATAATTAGCTTCTATATACTCCGCTAACATTTGAATCGGGAATAGATTAACAAATGCGAAATAATCCTCACCAACTTTTCCCTTAAGCTTCTTGGAAATATCTTTAAACTCATCCCATGTCCATGTCTGATCATCGATTTTAATGTTAGCCTGTTCTAACAACTCTGTATTCCCAGTTAGCGCGTCGATGACAAATGAGAATGGCATTGCATACAAACCATTACCATCTTGGGAGCCCTCAAAAATATTCTGATAGTACTGATTTCGATCAAAGTCAGCATCCTTATCCATCAGATCATAGAAATTAGTCAGCATGTTCTTGGCGACATATTTGTCCTGTGGTAGATCGTTCATTACGATCATGTCCGCCCCTTTGCCAGACATCATCTGTGTGCTCACTGTTTGTATATACTTCTCAACATCGCCCTTTGAGAATGCTTCTCCTGATTGACTCATTCCATCTTCATTCGTTTGGGGTCTAGCTAGATACTCTTTGATATCAATTTGTATATCTGGACGAATTTTTTTGTATTGCTTAACCGCCTCCTCTAAATAAGGAGTTACCGCCATAGTCGCAATCTCAATCTTCTTGCCATCCTGACCTGATTGTTCATTAGATGTTCCTTCTGTACCTGATCCCACGCTGCTGCTAGAGCATCCCGATAATACGACTATCATTGCTAATAAGGCCAATACCCATCTTCTATTCAAATTCATTCATTCCCTTCAATATACTCGGATTCGATTACCTTCCTGAAGTGGTTCACTTGATTCAATAATGATCTCATCATCAGGACTTAAGCCGCTCACAGCTACAATCTCATCTTCGGTTGAATCACCCGTTACAATATAAGCCTTGCGTGCATTAAACGTATTGCCGAGTGAGCTTTTCTTCTCCTCAATTACAAAGACATAGCTCCCTGTTGTATCTTTATGAACCCATTTCTTTGGTAACACATAACCTTTTTCATTTGACTCCTTCTTTATATCCAGACTGACTTGTTCGCCGCCTTTAATACCATCATCGGAGACAGAAACGACAACCTGATAACTGGATTTATCGGATGAATCTTCTTCACTGCTCTCTTGGGATGCAGCTTTAATCTCTTCAATTACACCGTTAACCAGTGTATTGTCTTTCTGCAATCGAACAGAAACCTTAGATCCAATCTCGAATAATGCCGTATTATCCGACTCGACAGCAAATGAAAATTCGAAGCCCTTACCACTATCCATTAAGGTCAGGATTGTCCCCCCTTGTGAAGCATTAATACTATCCTCTGCTGTAATCTTTGTGACTTTTCCATCAAAGGGGGCAGTCAGTGTCTGTTTATCCGCTTTATCTTTGCGCAGCTTATTCATCTTTCTTTGCGCCAGTTCAAGATCCATATTATCCAGTTCAAGAGCTCGCTCTGCCTTGGCAATCACTTGCTCATCACCACCTATTAATGCATTGAGCATATCCTCCTCGAGAATCTCCCGATTTAGCTTTTGTTTCTTAAGCGCCGTTTCCTCTTGATAGATCTGTTCATCCAGATCAGAGCTATCAAATGTCACGAGCTTTTGCCCCTTCTTAACCTCAGCATTCTCTTTTACATGAACCTTCACAATTTTAGAGCCAGTCTCATTCAACAAATCCACCTGCTTCCGAGGTGTTAAGACTCCACTCCCTTTAACCTGATAAACTAATGATTTCGAGGTAAGTTTCTCCGTAACTACTTTGGGCAGCGTCATCGTTTCGAGTGTGCTGCTAAAGAAAGTCAAACCAGCCAATATCGCAAAAAACAATACAAACAAAGCAGCCGTTAATCGTTGTCGCTTAGATGTGCTTGTCATCTCATTTCCCCTATCCTTTAATTCCAGAAAGCTCTATGCCCTCAATAAAATACCGTTCCGCCAAAAGAAACAAGAGAATCATAGGCGTCATATACAAGACCGCAGCCGCAAAGGATACCCCAAGCGCATCTTCCTGTAGACGAGATAGAAAAATGGACAAGGGCTGCAAATTGGCATCCTGCAGAAAGATCAGGGGCTGCTCCACCATATTCCAGTAATCTGCAAACAGCAGAACAACAAGCGCTGCCATTCCAGGTTTAACCATAGGCAGGACAATCCTGATAAAGGATCGAAAATAACCCGCCCCATCCATTTGGGCTGCTTCCATATATGCCGTTGGAATTTGGAGCATAAATTGTCTGAGCAGGAACACACCAAACGCCGCAAATATCCCTGGTAAAATAATGGAGCTTGGACTATTAATCAGCCCTAGCCGATCGGACATGATATAGTTCGGCACAAGCGTGACCTGAAACGGCATGAGCATGGTTATCAAATACACAATAAATAAGGGCTCTCTGCCAGGAAATCGCAGCTTAGCAAATGCAAATGCCGCTAATGTTGCCACCACGACCTGGCCTATAATGATTGGAAACACCATAAATACAGAGTTCCAGAACATACGAAGAAATTGCGAGGTTGAAATAAGCACCTTATAAAATTGCTCCAGCGAAACCCAATCTGGAATCAGCTTCAAATTCACAAAATCGTTCATCTGTGTATTACCTAACATGCCGTAATTCATCATAATTTCCTTCTCCGTCATCAAGGAGCTTACCATTGTGAGCACAACCGGAAATAGCATTACCAGCGCGATTACGGCTAAGATAATAGTAAGTAGCAGTGTTCTTATCTGTTTCTTGTTCATCTACACCCCTCCCTTTACTCCATAAATGAACGGAACTTATGTTCAACTCGGAAGAGCATCAACACAATGACTAAAATACAGAGCACCATTAAGAAAGCTGCAGCCGACAGCTTCTGAATATCGAGCGATAAGAACATATTGTTCATATAGTGCTGAAGCATATAGATACTGTCATGAGGATAGTCACCCGCAACTAAATAAATTTCCCGAAATACCTTGAATGAGTTCAGAATCGACATCAGCATCACTAAAAATCCTGTCGGTATTAAATAAATCAAGGTGATCTGGTGCTTACGAGCCCAGCTTGCACCTTCCAGGTTTGCTATCTCATAATATTGATCTGGGATATTTTGCAGTCCAGCCAAGAATAGAACCACATTATAGCCAATGTTTTTCCATACATAGATAAAAATAATGACCCCTTGCGCCCACTCTGATTTCATCCAATCGATCCGCTCAATTCCAATCCACTCTAATGCATGATTGAAAAAACCATTCCAGTCGAATAGGATCTGCCATACGAGCACAATTGACGCTACTGGAACAACCAGTGGCAATACATATGAGGTACGCAGCCAATTCCGAAGATAGACTCGTTTGTTAAGCAGCATGGCAAGAGCAAGTGACAACAGAATAAGGATCGGAACACCAATTATTGTGAACCAGAATGTATTCCCTGCCGCCTTTTGAAAGGACGAGCTAGCTAATAGGCTCTGATAATTGGCAAACGATAACCCTGCCTCACCACTTGGATTCTCAAATGAAAATACAACACTTTGACCAAACGGAATCAAATAAAATAGCGCAAACCCGATCAAACTCGGAGCAAGAAAGCAGAACGCCACAAGAATCTCCTTGCGAGCCAAATATGAAATTCTCACAGCCTCAACCTCCTTTCGAGCTTGTTCCATACAAGCAACATGTTTACCGTACAAATAACTATTCTATAGATCAGCTTCGGTATTAATTTGGAGCAATTGTGGAAAAAGTATGGAAAAGCCCGCTTGAAAGGACAACTTTGTTAGAATAAAAGATGTATTGGTCAGGAGGTCTGTTGATGAAGAACTATCAAATCGCAATCGTTGAAGATGATTGTCATATAAGAGATATCGTTGAGAATTATTTACAGAAGGAAGGCTATAGCACCCTATCGTTAGGTTCAGCAGAAGAAGCGCTCATGTTATGGAACACAGAGCGCCCGGATATGTGGATTCTAGACATCATGCTTCCAGGTATGAATGGCTATGAATTCTGCAAACAAATTCGTAAGGAAGCCGAAGTTCCTATTATTATGATCTCTGCTCGTGATGAGGAAGTAGATAAGATACTTGGACTTGAGCTTGGAAGCGATGATTATTTAACTAAGCCTTTCAGCCCACGTGAGCTGGTCGCACGAGTAAATCGTTTATTCCATCGGCTTAACTCCCTTACAGAAAGATCAGAACAGAGTATAGTCTCTTCTAAATCAAACGACCTCATCATCGATGAGCTTCGTCTAGTATTAGATAGTCGTCTGGTTTACTGGAGGTCTAAAGAAATTGAAATGACGGTGAAGGAATTTTCATTGCTTCATACCTTAGCAGCGCAACCGAATCGAGCTTTTTCTCGCAATGAGTTGTTAACATTAGTGTGGGGGAATGACTATTTCGGTAGCGATCGGGCAATTGACGATTTAGTCAAAAGACTTCGTCGTAAAATGGAAGACCTGCCTCTTGAAACCGTTTGGGGCTATGGTTATCGAATGCGCGTGGATGGAGTGAAGACATAACATGAAACTAATCTATAAGCTTCATTTATCATTTGGAATATTACTGGTATGCGTACTCGTGCTTACAGCTACATTCGTTTATCCTCTACTAATGGACACACTAATCAATAATCAAAGAGAAGAGCTAAGATCACAAGGCAGTGCAATGATGGAGTTGGTCAATTCGTTACCTGTTCAAGACCTAACACCTTCTCAGTCAGCAGCAGCTATCGTACAGCCGGCTCAAGAAATTAATAGATCCGTCGATGCGTTACTCATAGAGCCGAATCGTAATATATTATTTAGTACAATGACTGAAGCGCAGACACAGACATGGCTACCGCTCATTGAACAGCACTCAAGTCACAATCAGCAGGATTTATGGGAAAATGGACAGGAGAAATATATTGTTGAGACCTTAACTTCTAATCCACAGAATCTTGATCCAACTAGTGCTGTAACCGCAGCCACCCTTGTCTTGTCTACACCGCTAAGCAAAGTAAAATCATATCAATCAGAGCTTTTTACAAGAATGATGTTCATTATGGTGATTGGGGGCATTATTGCCTTTGGCCTAAGTTTATTTATTACCAAACGTCTCGTTACTCCTCTTGAGAAATTAAAGCTTGAGCTCAAAAAAGTTGAAAAACGCCAATTCGATGAGGTACAGCTCATTCAAACTGGCGGGGAAATTGGTGAGGTAGCCCAAAGTGTCCATCATCTCGCAGGAGAACTTAAACAATACCATCATGCTCAAAGACAATTTTTCCAGAATGCTTCTCATGAACTTAAGACCCCACTAATGACGATTCAAGGTTATGCAGAGGGAATACGAGATGGTATTTTCACCGGGGATCGTGCTGACAATGGTCTCGATGTAATCTCGAGCGAATGTGAACGGCTTAAGGGCATTGTCACAGAGATGATCTTGTTAGCCAAGCTTGAAAGTGAAGATGGTATTTTTGATCAAGAAGAAGTGTCGGTTAAACAATTAATCGATAAAACCGTCGATCGAATACGTCCATTAGCTATAAATGAGGAAGTTGACATCAAGGTAAGGTATGAAGTGGATAACCCGAGCAAACTTCATATTCATGGAGATTCAGAAAAACTATTACAAGCGGTACTAAATATTATGAGTAATGCGATCAGGCATGCATCACAAGCCGTGGATATAGAAATTTCAGAGCAGGATGGACAAGTGCAGATCGATGTCATAGATGATGGTCAAGGTATTCCTGATCAATTACTGCCTCAGCTATTTCAGCGTTTTATTAAAGGTAAGAATGGAGAAACGGGACTTGGACTCGCCATTTCACGTGCAATTGTTGAACGGTGCGACGGTACTATATCCGCTCATAACGGAGAGCATGGTGGAGCGATCTTTCGAATGAGTTTTCCTTCAAAATAAATGTCATTCTGATCCTCAAAGACTGTCATCGAATCGAATACGAACTCTTTCTATGATGCCGCCAGACAGCTCTATACTTTGTATGACTTTTTTGGCAAAGAGCCATACTAACCCTCACAGACTATGACTATCCCGAAGGAGAGTACTGATGAGCGAACAACAATGGCTGATTCCAGCAACCAAGGGATTGGGCTTCAAGTTGGACAAAGGACAGATTGTCCGGGTAACCGATGTAGAAGGAGAGCAGGTAGCCGATTTCGCTGCTTATAACGCCGTTCGCCCTAATGAACGGATTGACCCCGGTGTAACGATAGATGCTCTAGGCAAGATGAATGTTCTTCCGGGGGACATCCTCTATTCCAACCAATACAGACCACTGTTTACTATTATTAAGGATACTGTGGGCCGCCATGATTTCATTAACTCTGCCTGTCGTCCCGAGATGTATGAGGTGCTGTATAACAAAAAGAATCACGCCAGCTGCTACAATAACCTGAATGAGGCGCTGGAGGAGTTTGGCCTGCCCGCTCCCGATCAGCATTATCCGTTTAATCTTTTTATGAATACTGTCATTGATCCTTCTGGAAAAGTCAGCGTGGAGCGACCGCTTTCTAAAGCTGGGGATTATATTGAGTTGCGGGCTGAGATGGATCTGATCATTGCCATATCGGCTTGTCCCTGCTCCGAAAGTGTCTGCAACGGGTATAAATGTACACCGATTGCCGTGGAGATCCTTTAGAGTATGTCGCAAAGAGGTTCGTGCCAAATGGCTCGTCTTCTAACTTACCTACTTCTTGAATAGAATGACTTGTACAAGTTAACATCTCATTCAAGGAGCGATGACCATGAATAGCTTTTTAACCTATATCGTACTCGGAATATCGTTATCTGCACCGATTGGTCCCATCAATGCAGCCCAGCTCGATCGGGGAGCGCGGATGGGATTTTTCCAATCCTGGATGATCGGACTGGGGGCTATGTGTGCGGATTTAGTGTATATGCTACTCATTTACTTTGGACTAGCCCACTTTCTGAATACCCCGTTTATGAAAACCTTCCTGTGGACATTCGGCAGCTTCGTACTCCTTTATACCGGAATTGACACCTTAAAAAATATCAATGCCGTGCCTGGATCCGCCTCACGAGGTGCACAGACCGGCACTAGCGCCTTCCGTTCAGGCTTTTTGATGGCACTAATGAACCCACTCAGCATTCTGTTCTGGTTAGGTATCTACGGCTCCATTCTGGCCAAAAGCATAGAAAATCAACATTTCGATCAGGTGCTGTGGAACAGCATGGGTATTTTTGTCGGCATCCTACTCTGGGATGTGGTGATGGCGATGCTGTCTAGCTTCTTTCATCGGTTCACCGGCCCTTCTATGCTCCGGTTCATTTCCCTTGCCGCGGGGATTTGCCTTCTTGGTTTTGGCATCTACTTCGGTTCTCAGGCATTTATACAGTTGTTTGGCTAATAGGTTCAACCAGCAAGAGCTTTCCTAGGCCTTCACCCATCTCCCTCCCTTCGCATAGGATGTTTTGAACCTAACGAGGAGGGTGTTTTTGGATGGCCCATTTGAACACAAAGGTCTGGCTGGATGAACATCTGGCTGAGCTGCCGTACTGGCAGCAGGATGCTTTTCGTCAATTTACATCTATGATTGCAGATCCCGAAGGCAAATATCCCTGTATTCCGGGACGTCAGGGGTTTCTGTCCAATCATTTGCGTTTTGGCTTCGTAGCTGATCCACGAAGTGAAGAGTCTGCAATAGAGGTCGCTCAATTACTTCGTCAATATGGGGAATGCTCGCGGGATACCGGCAAATATGCTTCCCTTGTTCTATTTTTTGAAACTCCGGAAGATTTGGCGGAAGGTTTCTCCATTGAGGAATATGAGAATTTGTTCTGGTCCATTCTGGGCCGCGTCAGCGCGGTAGACACGGTGCCTTGGCCGAATGAAATTTCTACAGATCCCTCCCATCCTTCGTGGGAGTTCTGCTTTGATGGGCACCCGTATTTCGCGTTCTGCGCAACCCCGGCACATGAGCTGCGGAGAAGCCGCCATACCCCTTGTTTTGTCATTGCTTTTCAGCCGCGTTGGGTGTTCGAGAATATTAATGATTCTACCGCATTTGGCCGCAATATGAAGAAGCAGATCCGCAAGAAGCTTGCTGACTACGACAGTGTTCCCGCACATCCCTCCCTTCAATGGTATGGGCAGGAGAGCAATTTAGAATGGAAGCAATATTTTCTGCGAGATGATGAAAGTGCGCCGTCTAAATGTCCATATACTTATATGAAGAACAAGTTCAAAGCAATAGGAATTAAATTTCACTCTTAAGCGCTTATGAGGTTTGTGCGCGTTTTTTCAAGAGGTGCTCCCTAAACCAGGTAATCAACGCAATGACACAGATGATCAGAAGGCTGGACCAGAAGCCGGGACGGCCCCCTTTTTCAAAAAGTGTACCTGCCACGGCAGTAATGATCAGCGCCATAGCGATCATGGATCTAATCCAACCGCCCATCTTTGGTCTCAATAACTTAAGGAAAGAGGCAAGGATAAATAGCCATGTGTACAAAATAACTAGACCGGCCGCCGTGGTGATATGCTCAAAAATTTCCTTTGGCAGAAACAAGCTCAGTACAATTGTCACGCACAGGCCCAGCATATTAATACCAAGCGCGTAGAGCGGCATCTTCCTTTTTCCTTTGGTCACCGCCAGCCAAGAAGGAGCATCTTTATCCTCGGCCAAGGTTACCAGCATAGTCGAGACCGCATACAATGAAGCCACTAAAATAGAGAACCCGGCCACGATCATTACCCCGTTCAGTACATATACAAGAATAGGTAGTCCCATCGCTTCAAGTGCAGCAATAATTGAGCTTTGATCAGATCTCACTTTCTCAGGGCTCACGAATAATAGGGCGAGTCCTATCGACAGTACATACAGCAGGGTCACGCCCAGCAGCATAAACCTACCTGCTTTTGGAGCTTCTTTTGAGTCGCGTAGGTCCATCGCCATAAAGCCCATTACCTCAATACCCCCAAAAGCATAGAACGCATAAAGTAACCCTTTCCAAGCACCCATCCATCCTTTATTCAACCATGCTGCCGAACTGTGAACCGTATCCCAATTCCCCCTTCCCCTCAAAAGGGCAATCACGGCGACCACGATGAACATCAGTACCGCGGCGATTTTGATCATGGCGAATAGATTTTCCGCTTTGTTAATCCCCTGGCTACCTAGAATAATGACCAGCAGACCCAGTACAGCATAAATTGCGGTAAAAACCCAAAGCGGCCAACTCGGAAACCAGACCCGCGAAAACAGGCCCAAAGCAGTCAAGGTACTGCCGAGTATTAGAATTTCTGAGCACCAATAGATCCAGCCCATGCCAAACCCGGCCCAGCGGCCAAAAGCCTCTTTGGCATAACTACGAAAAGAGCCCTTTTGAGGATTCTGTATAGTCATTTGGGCCAGCGCCTCATAGACGAACAGAGTTGCCACAGCCGCCAACACAAAAATAACCAACACCAATAATCCGCTCTTACGGATAGCGATGCTGGAACCAAGAAAGAATCCCGTGCCAATCGTGCAGCCTACACCAAATAAAGTAAGCTGCCACCAAGGTAGCTTGCCAGTTGGAGAACCCATATGTATATCCCCTCCGTCTGGTGTTACTATGCGTTATCGGGTGTTATTTTATTCTGGTATAGGCTTAGGCAGGCAAAAGAAGACCCGACTTCCTGTTCAACAACAAGCGAGTCGGGTCTTCTACAGTTAGAATGGTCAGCGCCCTAATTATTTACGGGCATCTGAGGAGATCCGGCAGCGGGAACATAGGCATCCAGCATCTGCTGTATTACTGAAACCTGAAGCTGCGGAACCTGATAATAGGCATGTTTGTTCTGATAAAGGAACAACTCATATCCCATTTCAATAAAATGCTGCACCTGTGAAGCCAGCACCCGACGTAGCGCTGGGTTCGTCACTTCCGGTGAAGACATAGCCAGCAGTGAGGCATGGGATTTGATTAGACCCAACATATACCCGCTGACGCCCGCATCTTTCACATCCGCCAGTGACGAGTTAGGCTTCTTGGGCGGGGCCGGTTGGAGGCCGTAAACCGGCTGTGTCATATTCGGGATAAGATAGGTAGCCGTTTCCTGGCTTGGCTTTTGCCCTGTCTTAAAGCATTGGCAGGTCAAGTTGTACTGATCCAGCATGAAATTGTACTGCCGATCCAAGATAGACAATAGCTCTTGATCCTGTACAAAGGTTCTGAACATCATGAACTGGTCCAGTAAATTGATCTGGCAGGACAATACCTCGTGCACATCGAACATTTCGTGGGCGCCGTGGCCTAGCTGCTGTCCACCCATCTTCATGCTTCCTGACTGTAATTGCTGCTGCAAAGTATATTCTCCTTTGTTCTTAGATGAGTAGCCTCTATAATATGAAGGATCAGGTAGCCAATTATGCACGCAGTTATATTTTCATCCCTCCATATCTAAGTCAAAGCGCCTCACTTACTGCAACCTTCTTATTTTGAATCCGAAGATTCCTTCTATGTGTCGTGAATAATCCGAAGTACCCTAGCGTTACGAGGATACAGATTATAACATCAACTACAATTAAGTTCTGATAATTCCCAAAATAATCGAAGGATAGGCCTCCGATTAATACACCTACTATACCGCCGCCCTGGTGCATGAGAAGTAGAACACCGGTAAGTTTTCCTTTACCCTTTGCAAACTCATTAATGACAAGCATTCCACCTGGTAATGCACTTAAGTAGGTAATTCCGAACGCTATAGCAAAAAGAATAGGTGAACTTCCCAAGTGCATAAAGAGGAAAGCAAAACCTATAATGCGAATGCCATACAATAGAGACATCATCATTAATTTATTGTATCGGTCCAGAAAATAGCCGCAAATGAGTGCCCCCGTGATTTCCATAATACCAAGGATGCTCATAGATAAGGCGATCATGCTTGGTGATACATCTGCCAACTGATGTATGGCTACCAAATTCATCTCGACGGATCCCATATTGATACCGCAGGTGAACAGCGCAATCGCGACTACGACAAAGATAGGAAGAGAAATAAATTTCTTCGACGGTGGAGTTACTCTAGGTGATGTATCTTGACCTTCGACTTCTATTGAACGATCCGAAGGAGCTCTCTCCGTATTTTTCTGTTGTGAACTCTTAATTCCTAACCAAATTACGGGAAGTGTTACACAAACACCTAGGATAAAAGAAGCCATAAAGGCGTTTTTCCAAGTCAGCCAGTCCATGGATACGAAAATGGGTGTAATAATCGCTAATCCTACAGAAGAGGCACTCGCCAGCAAGGCCATTGCTTTAGCCCGATGATGCCGAAACCATTCAAACATCAATATATAATTTGTCGTCGCCCCAATACCTGCTAAACCAGAGATAACACCGTATCCAATAAAAAAGACAATAGGATGGTGGCCTAACACGACAATACCAGTACCCAAAGTACTCATGATTGCACTTAACATTAGAATCTTCTTTGTGCCATAACGATCCACGAGCCAGCCCCCCAAAGGTGTGCATACGGCTACGATGAATAAATTTGTGGACCATGCCATTGAGATGAATCCCCTGCTAATCTGTAAATCCGTCGATATTTGCACCTGAAAAAAAGACAAGCTGAAGCGAGTCAATGCACCAATAAATCCAATAACCCAGAGAGATCCTAATCCAATCCATGCATACCTGGATTCCTTAAACCATGTCGTTTCCATTATGGTTTCCACCCCTGTCTATTATAAAAGATACCGATTGGTATCTTTTATAATAGCATAGATGCTTTTCTTTGCAACAGAATAATTTCATTTGATATACTACGTGTACATATACAATTAAGGACGGAGGATGACAATGGAAAAGGGTGAGAAGACTCGCAATTACATCATAGCTAAAGCCGCTGAACTGTTTAACCAGAAAGGATATTCAGGCTCATCCTTATCTGATATAACAGAATTGACAGGCATTAAGAAAGGTGGCATTTATCGTCATTTTTCCAGTAAGGATGAGATTGCATATGAAGCCTTTAGCTATGCGGGTAGTATTGTGGGGGGCCAACTAGCTCATGCCATTAGTCAGCAAGAAACGGCCTCTGGCAAGCTATTAGCATATTTACATGTGTACGAGAAAGTAGTTGAAGCGCCACCTTTTATTGGGGGGTGTCCGCTCCTTAACACGGCTATTGAAAGCGACGACAGTCATCCAGGCTTGCGTGAAAAAGCCCAGCAAGCCCTAATAGGCACACTGGAATCCAAAAAGAAAATCATTTCTGAAGGTGTACAAAGTGGTGAATTCAAAGCAGATCTCGACATTGAGGCACTAGCTACCTTCTCCCTTTCCATCATGGAGGGCGGCATCATGATGAGTAAGCTCGAGGGAAATAATCGGCATATACGGATGAATATCAAGAGCTTTGCTGCTTATTTAAAAAAAGAGTGTCTACGCGAACCTAGTTAGTTCACTCAAAACTTTTTTAACATACAAAGATTTCAAAATAAAAAGGAGCTTCGTCATTACTCACGAGGCTCCTTTAGCTTAATCTTAGTTCCTTAACTTTATTTATGTTCCAACCACTGACATTCTGTGATTTCTATTTCTGTAAATGTTGCTTTAAATGACGAATCCTCTGGGCTACAAGCATATAAACCAAAGTTGATATGTTCACTCCCTTCAAACAAATGAAAAATACGCATCTGCTTAAAGGTAATCCCATCTAAAGAGTTTTCAACGCAGAAGTCACTCCCACGTCGACTTAATCTGTAATACATTGTTTTTATTGTTGCGTCGAGATCTGTTGTTGCCCAGTCTGAATATCCATGATTCGTAACCACACTACCCAATCTTTGATATTCTTCATTCTCATATTCAATCGATGCCTTGAACCAATTGTCACTGTCCTGATAGACAATTACTCCACACTGGTCAAATCTATGAGCGCTGTCAAAATCAGTTTTCACTATAAAAGAAAAGTATTTCTCATCCGTCTTCATTAGCAACGCAGGTGCATTATCGTTCCTGAACCCATAATAGGTGCGTTGCCAAAAATCCGTATTAGGCTCAGTTATAATTTCAATCTTCTCATCTGTAATAGAAAAAGTGTTTACTGGATACTGCCAAAAAAGATTTTCTTTTAAAAAGTTCATCTCACTGCTCCTTATCTAGGTCCCTCTTTACCCTTGAATGTCCCTTCTGGCATCTTGCTCGGCGAGAATCTCTTTGTCCTCCGCGTTATCTCTCGTCACTTTCTGAACGCCAACGGCGCTATATGAAATCAACAGAATAACAGCTATATAATACCCCTTTACATTCAATTGAAATGGAGCATTGTACAGACCAATAAAGAACATTACATACCCAATAACCAAGCCTGCAAAAGCCATAATTGTGAAAGCCCCTGTATTTCTCATCCTGTGTTTCGGATTTTCTAGCTTAATTTCTTTATCCTCTGAGTTGTCTCTAACGACCTTTTGCACAACGATACAGCTAATCGTAATTAACACCATGCAAAGCAAATAATACCCTTTCACGTTCAATTCCCAATCGTCGTTGTACACCCCCAAACAGAATAGAAAAAGACCTGCAGCCAATGCAAAATACGATACCCCTGTGAAAGCAGCTGTGTTGCGTTTACGATACCTCTGATTCATCCGACGATTCCTCTCCCAATACAGAATTGAATGGTGTTATAGCCTTCTTCACTATACCGTGGAACATCGGTAAAATTCTACCATTAATTAGGTTGTTTTGGGAAACACAAAGAAAACGGTCTCAGTCCCAGGCAATTCAGGACTAAAGCCGCCTCCTACATTTTCTGCAACTTTATGATTTAGAAAAAATGCTACTCCCTTTCCTGATCCACCAATTGCTGCTGTGCGAGACGAATCATCTCGCGGACCATCGATCCACCAATTTTTCCACCAATCTGACCCACTGATTCTGTGCTCAAATGTCCATTCTCACCGTGTTCCAATGGGATACCAAGTTCTTTTGCGACTTCATATTTCACATCATCAGGCCGCTCCGGATCTACATCATAACCCTCGCGCCGCATCACCTCGGCTTTAAACGTTTGCATTCCGCGATTGACTCCCGGCACTGCATATTTCCTGTTTCTTCTGGACATCCCTTATCCCCTCCTAACATGTTTTAAGTAACATGCCCGGAAAACGAAATATCCACCCCTGTTGATTTGCTCCGATTATTTCCAAGAGGGCGCTGAAAGGCCAACTGCTGTCAGGGTGCTTGCCCTCTGTTTCTTATGCATAAATTTTGCTTGAAGGTGACGTTACGTCACCTGCTATACTAACTGAGAACAACACGCTGGAGCAATCGATTGGATGTGAGGAAAGGATGTACAAAGAGAACTATTTAACGACAGGACAGCTTGCAAAGCGTACAGGAATAACGGTCAGGACATTGCGATATTATGATCAGATTGGGCTTCTAATTCCAGAAGATCATCACGCGGGATCGATAAGATCTTATAACATGAAAGACCTAGAAAAATTGCAGCAAATTCAAACGTTGAAATATTTAGGGCTATCACTTCAAGAAATAAAAGACATCTTAGATGCAGAGTCGCTATCCATAGGGGAGATCAGACATTCGTTACAAGCACAGCTCGATGTTCTACAGAGAAAAATCACTCATACGGAGCATGTAGTTCATGCAATACGAGATGCTATGCAAATGTCGGTCAATCGGTCTGATTGGAACCACTTAGCAAATGTTATTCAAACCTTGCAGAGTAAGCAAGATTGGGGGGAACAGTATCGGACGGCGAGCCGCTTGCAAACGCGGATACATCTTTATGACAAGTTCAGTACAAATCCGCAAGGCTGGCATAATTGGGTCTTTGAACAACTGGAGGTGCACCCTGGAGCCCACATTCTAGAGTTAGGTGGCGGCGATGGGACCTTTTGGATAAGAAACGCAGAACGAATTCCAAGCAGCTGGCGCATCACACTTACTGATATTTCGAGCGGGATGGTAGAAGAAGCACGTTGCCGCTTAGGAAGTAAGAATTCACAGTTTAAGCTCTTATCTGTTGACGCGCAACAAATCCCCTTCCACGATGAGCATTTCGATGTGGTTATCGCTAACAACATGCTGTATCACGTGCCGGACATCCCTAAAGCGATCCACGAGATACACCGCGTCCTAAAGCGAGGGGGTATAATATGCACCTCTACAATGAGCACTCAACACCTACAAGAGATTGAACACTTGGCGGTCTCGTTCGACCCCGACCTTCATGTATTGGATCAAGCTATTAAACGATTTAATCTGGGTAACGGAGGAGACCTGCTGTCTTCTTGCTTCTCCGATCTTCGGTTACTACGTTACGACGACCGTCTGTTAGTCGACGAAGCTGAACCCCTGATTGAATATATGATATCGACCCCGATGAACGCAAAAGAGCGACTTGTCGGTGCGGCTATAGACAAATTTCGAAACCACGTCAATCGTCTTCTACAGGAGAATGGAGCCCTCGAAATGACTAAAGAAAACGGGATTTTTCTAGGGAGGAAATGAGATGAAGGCACAGTATTACAACCCAAGAGTACGGATCGTAAAAGAGGAACTTCTATCGGATAACTGGTACACCTTAAAGAAGATCACATTCAAGTATGAAAAAGAAAATGGACAATGGGAGACACAATCCCGTGAAGTGTATGACCGAGGCAACGGAGCGACCATTCTACTCTATAATCGACACAAACAAACCATCGTACTTACGAGACAATTCCGAATGCCTACTTATCTAAACGGCAATGTGACTGGAATGCTTATCGAAACCTGCGCGGGGCTACTCGATAAAGAAACACCAGAAGAAAGTATTCTGAGGGAAACGGAGGAAGAGACGGGGTACCGTATCGACCGAGTGCAGAAAGTTGGCGAGGTCTATATGTCACCAGGATCCGTTACCGAAACCCTGCACTTCTTTGTAGCTGAGTATAGTGACGTCATGACAACTGGTCCTGGTGGGGGACTTGAGGAGGAACAGGAAAATATTGAAGTAGTGGAACTTCCGTTTGCTCAAGCGCTTGACATGGTCCAAAGCGGCGAGATTCGTGATGCTAAGACGGTAATGCTGCTCCAATACGCTCAGATCCAAGGTCTCTTGAAGGTAAAATCAAAACCGCTGCATATCCTTATCGCTGGCCCGTATCGTTCTGGAACCAATGATGATCCAGTATTAATCGAGGAAAATGTCAAATACATGAATAAAATTGCTCTTCAAGTTTACGAGGCTGGGCATATGCCAGTGCTGGGGGAGTGGTATGCTTTGCCTCTTATTGCTACAGCCGGTTCCACTAATCTAGGAGACGACGTTTTCAACCGGATTTTCCATCCGTCTTCCATTCGCCTGCTTAATTACTGTGATGCCGTGCTTCGAGTTGGAGGATCATCTCAGGGTGCCGATGAAATGGTACAGGTTGCGCAAGAGAAAGGATTGTTGATTTACGAACGGCTGGATGAACTTCCGTTATTGTGATAATAAGCATTTTTTTCTGTCTGATGATGCACTCTTGATTTAAGTCAATGCCCGCCATACTACTCCTAATTACAATAAAAATAAAAAGTCCTTTAGGAGGCTATCTATGGCTATCTCAGAAAAAGATCTATCGAATCAGCGAAAGTCCGCTTTAACTGCTGGAATCTCACTTATTATCATGACCCTTGCCTCATTTTTTTCGTATGGCTTTGTCCATGGGAATCTTGTTGTTCAGGGCGATGCCAGCGTCACATTCAATAACCTTGTGTCATCCACTAACCTTTTCAAAGGTGAAATTTTGGGTTGGATCATCATTATGATTACTGACATCCTGGTCGCCTGGGCGTTTTATGTGTTTCTAGAACCGATTAACCAAAAGCTATCATTACTCGGCGCCTGGCTTCGTCTAACCTATTCCGCTATATTGGGAGTCTCTATACTTAACTTGATAGTTGTGCTGCTGCTCACGGGAAATACAATCGACTTTTCCTCATTAAAAATCGAACAGACTCAAGCATTTATGATGTTATTTCTGGATGCATTTCAATTGATTTGGTCTATGGGATTGGTCGTTTTTGGCGGGCATCTGTTAATTGTGGGCTATGTGGCTTTAAAATCTGGCATCATCCCTAAAGTAATCGGCATCTTATTGCTGCTTGCTTCAATAGGTTACATGATCATTCATCTAAGCAAAATATTTCTTCCACAATACGAAGGGGTCATTACAATATTAAATTATATTTTTACTATTCCTATGATTGTAGGAGAACTAGGTTTTGGGATATGGCTACTGCTTAGAGGAGGAAAACTCCACAAAAGTGTATGACTTTCTTTTTAGTTATCACTGGAATGAACCCGCTTCTTAATTCTACTTAATGACTCTGGTGTCATCCCCAGATAGCTGGCCAATTGATGCTGAGGTACGCGAGTGAGTAAGTGAGGTCTTTTTCGCAACAAAGCTTTGTAACGTTCTTCAGGATTGGAAGCGATAAATGAAGTTAATTCGTCCTGTACCTCACCTAAGTTTTCCTCTACCATTTTGCGGATCATCGTTTCCAATTGCGAGTGTTTGTGAAGCATGTCTTGTTCCGCATAAAGTTCACCAACCACCAATGTGCTATCTTCTAGACAGGTTAAGGTGTACGCAGAGGGCTTACTTTCTTGATGCCGATTAAAAATCGAAGCCGCTTGCTCTTCTGTGTAGAAATTAGATGTGACTTCTTTTCCCGATTCATCTATCGAGTACTGCCTAACACAACCTTTTAGCACGAAAAAACATTTTGTGGGAAAATCTCCTTGTCTAAGGAGCACTGTCCCCTTTTTAAATTCCTCTATAAGGATACCCTCAACAATATCCTGCTGATCCTCTTCGTTAAGAGATGTAAATTTACTCATATACTTATACAATATATTTTTCATATCTCTCTCCAATCTTCCGAAGTTAATGGCCCGCTTATGATGCCCTTGAAGCTATTTAGGCTCCCGAGAGGGAGCTTCTTGCCTTATTATACTAGCTCATACTAAAACAAATGCAACCTCAGAACTCTTCATACGCCGCTCGGCTGCGTCCGATAGCGCCTTCATATACAATCGATCTCAAAAAACAGGGAGGCCCAATAGCCATTTCATGACTGTTGGGCCTCCCTTATCCTGTACTGTATATTACTTGTTCGCTAAGAAAGCATCGATTTGCGCTTGCAGCTCAGCTTGGATTTTATCAATGCCAGCTGATTTCAGCTGTTTGTTCAAATCTGCAAGGCCTTTGTCGATATCTTTAATTACGCCGTACTCAAGCGGAATGGCATAGCGGAGCATTACATTGCCCACATTGGCAATTTCCGTCTTCACTTTGCTATTGTCGAATACAAAGGTTTCAAGGGCATAGTGGTAGACGTTAGCTTCCCAGCCCTTAGCCAGATCGTTAGCTTCTTGCGGGAATGCTTCATTGTCAAGGTTGAGTGGCGAGTTGAAGTTCCAATTAGAGAAGCCGGTAAAGTTCGGATTTTTGTCGAGTGCTTTATATTTGGTGTCGCCAACCGGTTCATAGTGCACGCCACTAATGCCGTACATCATCAGGTCGTGCAGTTCTTTATCGTTTTGCATCAGATCGATCAGCATCAAGGAACGTTCTACATTTTTGGAAGTCGCATGAATCGACGTACCGTTTTGTGTAGAAATCGCCACTGATTTTTTCTTCCCCTGGTTAATATCAGCCAACGCTACTTCATAAGGAGAATTTTCTTGGCGCATTAAAGCCATGAGTGCTCCAAGTGTTCCGTTATTGTGCGTAATCGAGGCGGTTTTACCTGCTTTAAAATCCGCCTGATGATCATTTTTACTGTTCAGAACGTTTTTCGACCAAGCATTGTTATCAGCGAGATCTTTGTAATACACGAGTAGATCTTTGAACTCTTGCGTTTCATAGACGTTAAAGACTTTACCTGTTTCATCGGTCAATTTGAAGGCAAATGGAAGATCTAGATCAAACATATTCCATTCGTTTTGCTGCTTCAGTAATACACGGTCCAAATTATGATACTTCCAGTCTCCCGTTTCCGGAGTGAAAGGTGTAATTCCTTTTTCCTTCTCAGCTATCGTCTTCAAATAGGTAGCATATGCTTCCGGGCTGTTGATTTCAGGAAGATTGTATTTCTTACGCAAATCTTCACGATAGAGAATCAGCTTTTCAACAGATTCCCCTCTGTTTTGTGGAACCATGTACAGTTTGCCGTTTACTTTTGCCTGATCCCAGCTCACATCTGACATAGCTTCCTTAGTTTTTGGCATATATTTAGTAATTAGCTCATCGGTTAATTCTAGAAATCCGCCTTTCAGTGCCTGGTCATTATAACCGGCCCAGTTTGCCGAATAGATGAGGTCAAAATCTTCATTAGCTGCCAGCTTCAGTGGATATTTTTGAGCCCAGTCAGACCAGTCCAAGAACTCGCCCTCAAGGGTCGCATTAATTTTTTCTTTCAGTTTCTTGTTAATTTCAGCAAAAACACTATCATAGTCTATCGGTTTAGGCCCAACGAAGATCATTTTCAACTTTACTTCTTTAGAGGTGTCTATGGTATCTGAAGTTTCGGCTGCATTCGTTGCACTCGCTGTTTCTGTAGGCTCACTTGTTACCTCAGCGGCATTGTTGGTAGCCTTAGCGGATGTATTGGCGTTGTTGCCACCACCACATGCGCTCAAAATCATTACGAAGGTTAAAACGAGTGCGAGCATAATGAATCTATTTTTTCTCAGCATTTCAAGCCTTCCCCCTTGTATTAATTATATTGATAAACCGGATTTCCCCGGGTTCATCCTTTTACAGCGCCAATCGTCAAGCCTTGAACGAAATATCTCTGAACGAATGGATAAGCGAGCAGAATCGGACCTGTAGCTACAACCGTCATTGCCATCTTCAAGCTCTCGCTTGGGATCGATGTGGTTACGACTGCTCCTGCACCCATCATGGCTTTTCGCATGCCATCCATATTGCCAAGCATTTTGTACAAATAATATTGAAGCGGCATCAGCTTCTCATCGGAAATAAATAGAAGGGCATTGTACCAGTCGTTCCAATAGGCAAGAGCCAGAAACAAACCAATAGTCGCTAGCGCCGGCTTGGAGAGAGGCAGGATTAGACGAGCGTAGATCTTAAAATCGCCTGCACCGTCAATTTTAGCCGATTCTACGATTGCTTCCGGAATGCTGCCCATAAACGACTTCATAACAATGATGTAGAAGACGTTGAGCATCATCGGAATCACTAAAGCCAGCAATGTATCTTTGATATGGAGGTAATTGACCATAAGCAGATACCAAGGAACCAGACCGCCGTTAAATAAAGTTGTAAAGAAAAAGAAGAATGAAAATTTATTACGCCATTTAAAATCTTTTCTGGATAGCGCATAAGCCGTCATTGAAGTCAGAAACAAACCAAACAGTGTGCCTATTATAGTAACGCCTATCGTCACCATATAGGCTTGAATCATCTGGTCGGGATACTTAAACAAAATGCTGTAGGCTTCTGTTGAGAAGGCCGTAGGTATAAATTGATAGCCATCTGTTAATATTTTTGACTCTTCCGTCAGCGATGAAGATACGACAAGTATAAACGGGAATATACATAAAATTGCGAGAAAGATTAGGGATACATAACCAATACCCGAGAATATTTTACGATCGAGCTGCTTCATATCGTTACCTCCATTATGAAAACTGTACCTCTGATGCGGTTAGAATAAGGCGCGGTCTTTATCGTATTTGCGAACAGCATAGTTCACAGTCATAATCGTTGCGAAGCCAAGAACGGACTGGAAAACGCCAGCCGCAGCCGACATGCCGATATCATTCGAAGTAATCAACGATCTGAACACGAAAGTATCGATAACGTCCGTCGAAGAGAACAACAAACCGTTATTGCCGATCATGTTATAAAACATCCCGAAATCACCGCGGAAAATATTCCCGACCGCCAGCAGCACCAAAATAATAATCGTCGGGTAAAGATTTGGAATCGTCACTTTCCGGATCCGCTGAAAAATATTGGCGCCATCGATTTCAGCTGCCTCATACTGTTCAGTATCTATGCCCGTAATCGCGGCCAAGTACATTACTGTTCCGTATCCAAGGCCTTTCCAGGCGGAAACGAGAACTAGGATATACGGCCAGTAGGCAGGCGTATTGTAAATATCAATAGGTTCTAGCCCGAGTCCTCTAAGGAGTGCGTTCACAGTACCAATGTCATAATTGAGCAGGTTATAGGCAATCGCGCCGACAACTACCCATGAAATAAAGTAGGGAAGAAACAACGCCGATTGCGTAATTTTGCGGAACCATTTGCCACCGACCTCAAACAACATAATGGCTGCAAAAATTTGCAAAGAGTTATTTACAACGATGAATGCAATATTGTACAATGCTGTATTCCGTGTTACCCGCCAGGCATCTCCTGATTCAAAGAAAAAGCGGAAGTTATCGAGCCCGTTCCAGGCACTTCCAAAAATACCGCCCGCGTAATCATAATGCTTGAAGGCAATAATAATGCCCGCCATTGGGACATAGGCAAACAAAAGAAAAAAAGCAACCGCCGGAGCCAGCATCAGCAACAGAACCCTATAGTTTTTTAAATCGCTCCAAAATGTATGCCCTTTCATCTTTGCACCCCTTTCTTCTCTATATCTCTCATTATAAAAGGACGACGGCGGTGAGATAATTCAGCGAAACAACTAAACATAATACTAATTCAACGATTCATAAACAATTTCGATAAAAAAGAAGCCCCTGTTCCATATAGAACATGAGCCTCCCCAATAAGTAATCGATTCAGATTTTATTTTTCTTCCGGTACTCGCCGGGCGACATGCCCATATATTGCTTGAACTGCCTATTGAAATAAATAATATTTTTATATCCGGCTTGTTCCGCAATCTCATATACTTTTTTCGTTGGATCCTCGAGCAGCTCGCATACCCGCTTCATACGCAATTCACTTAGAAAATCGCTGAAGAGACTATTGGTTTCGACCTTGAACAGATGCCCTAGATAGTTAGGGGTAAAGTCGAAATGTGCGGCGACCTCGTTTAGCGTTATTTTTTGATCTAATCTTTCTTTCACATACTCCGTGATTTCATCAATTAACTTGCGCTTTTGCCTTTGGCGTTTCAAATAAAGCAGCTCCGACAGTTCAAAGAATCTTCTTCTCAGCCACGAAAGGATATCATGCACCGTTTCGAACTGAAACAGCACAAAAGGATGATGAGAATCCCAATTCAAAATCTCGTACAAATGCTCATTCATTTGCTGCAGATCAGCATGAAGCTTAGAGGTAATCCGGATAATGATATCGTAGATGTCGTTTTTCTGGGAGATCGGGCTGTCTCCGGCAAATAGCTGAAGCAAGCAATCATCAATAGTGGTAAGGTCGTAGTCGAGCATAGCTTTAAGCATACGATCCACAATAACCTCTAAGTCCGAAGCCATCTTTTCCTTTGGAGACCATTCCGAGGCATCTTGGATCAACCTATTCTTCCCTACGATCCATTTAATGCTTAGAGCGGCCTGCGCCTGCCGATAGGAATCATGTAGCTTGACCGGGTCGGTTGTGTACATTCCTCTTCCGATCGTAATCGAACAGGAGAACTCCTGATAGAACGCTCGAATCAACTCTTCCAGCAAAGCTGTAAAATATTGTTCCTGAACCGCAGCAAGGATCACAAAGTGATAGTCATAAGTCGTAATCACCATGCCCAAATTTTGATCCTGTGCAAACTTTCGGATAAACTGATTGGCAGTGCTGCTCCATAAACTCCGCTCTTCTTCCGTCCAGGTTTGGATTTTTCGCGCCATGTCGTCGATCTCAATGAGGGCAACCGCTGATGCACCTTGTAAGTATGGCGTGAGAACGTTGTGAATGTGCGTTTCAACCTGTCCCGGTGCAGCCTCGTTAAACCAACGCAGCAGTAGCTCCTGATTAACAAGTGTCAGCGTTTCCGACAAGGAAGTACGCTGCGTCCTCTCTTTCTCAATCTTTGTGCAGAGTTCGGTCAGCGTCTCGTTCAGCTCGTCATCATCCACAGGCTTAAGCAAATAACTGTATGCGTTCAATTGAATCGCTTCCTTGGCATAATTGAAATCCTGATGTCCGCTAATAAATAGAATATGGACATCTGGGTTAATCTCCTTCGCTTTCCGTGCAAATTCCACGCCTGACATAATCGGCATACCGATATCAGAGAGAATGATATCTACAGGGTGCTGCTCCATCATTTTCAAAGCGGCAAACCCGCTTGTTGCAGTTCTCACGCTATGCAAAGGCAAATGATCACTGCCGGCTACACGCCTTCTAAGCCATTCCAAATCGATTACTTCATCATCCACCAGCAGAACATTGATTTCCATCGCCATACTCCTCACTCCCCCATCACTTCCCTGATCTCTGCATTTTCCACCGGTAAAATAATTTGAACTGTCGTTCCCGCTCCAAAATAGCTACCGATTTGAATGCCGAAATCGCTCCCGTATCGCAGTTTAATTCGTTCTTCCACGTTTCTCAGACCGTAGCTGCCTGGTTGATATGCGCTTGATCGCATGTTTTGAAGTGTCTCCGGCCGCATGCCGATCCCGTTGTCAATGACCTTGAGTTCGATGCGGTCACCCAGCCGCTTTCCAGTAATACGAATCGCAATGGTCTCCCCGAACCAGGCGTGCTTGAATATATTCTCCACAAACGGCTGTAAAATCAGCTTAATAATAGGCACCTGTAAAATTTCCGGATCGACATCATAATAAACCTCAAAGGCGTCCGCATACTTCACTCTCTGAATTTCCAGATACATCCTCACCTGCTCCAGCTCATTTTCAAGGGAGATATATACATGCCCATCGTTTAATGTGAGTCGATAAAATTTGGAGAGACCTTGTACCATCTGCGTAACCTTCTCCACTTCCCCCAAATTGGCCAGACTGCCGATGGTCGACAGCGTATTGTACAAGAAATGAGGACTGATCTGGGCTTGAAGCACATCCAGCTCCGCTTGCTTTTTCTGAATGCCCTGCACATAAACGTTCCGGATGAGTTCCTGAATGCTGGTCGCCATTTGGTTGAAGCTATTAGCGATATAGACAAATTCATCGTTCCCTGGAAATCCGATTCTTTTATAAAAATTACCCTCCTGAAACGATCGAACCAAATACACAATCCGCTTGATCTTCTTGCCAGATATACGTGCAACTAGAAAACCGATAATAGCCATCACCAAAAAACTGATGGAACAAACGGTACTAATCACCTTCCGCATTCTACTAGCATCTTTGTTCAAATAAGAGTGAGGTACGCGCGCCTCAATGACATAGCTTGATACCGGAATATCTTCACTAATAATTAAATAATCATCTTGTTTCGTATCTTCAGCAGCAACACCTTGTTCATACAAAGTCATTCCTGTAGCCCTATCCAACAGACGAAGTTCAATCCCCTGTTCAATCGGAAAAGTATCAAAATTACCAAATAGCTCATCAATCCTCGCCGTAACGCGAATATATCCGATAATCGCAGGTGCTGCCTTGGAAGAAACAAGCTTACGGAAATATGAAATATTACCTAGCTCACGGTCGGTATCCGCTTGAAGCCACAAACTGTCTTGATTATTCGCAACAATCGACTTAAACCACTCCGTATTCTCGATCACCTGATCAGAAAGAACATAATAATCACTTCGACCGATAGGTGTCGACATATCATCACCAGTAATTTCAAGCATCGTCTCATTGACTGTAAAAAGCGCAAGTCTCAGCTTGTTCCCATACAGTTGCAGAGGGGCCTTCATATAAGGAACGATATCATCTCTCATTTTGAGCATATTTTCCAAAGGATCTCCCCTGAACTGAAGGGCATTCTGAAAATTCGTATTTAGAAACAGCGAGTTGGTCATACGTTTGATTTCATCTGTCTGGTATTCGATGTTGTTCCTCGTCTGCTTTAATGCGGTCCGGACATTCGTTTCCGCCATTTCAGTCCTGGACTCTACGAGCATTGTGTAGGCTATATAGCCAACCAGCACATCTGTCAGCAATACAAGAATGAGATACGGAATCATCATCTTGTATGTGAATGGAATATACTTTTTACTAGACAGTTTCCTCTCCATGCGCATGCTCCCTTATATACGTATCAATACGACTGCTATTTTGACCCATTTTACAACGAAAAGAAAGCGGTTACTATATCTTGTATTTGGAAACTTCGCTTTAGAGTAGCACTCTGTTCTCCAAAATATTTTTCAAGCTGATATGCGATTTGGAAGGTCCGAACTTTATAAGGTGATCTTGAAATTCAGCAAGCGCCTCAATCGTTGAGGTCTGTACCTTAATGAGATAATTATATTCTCCACTAATGCGGAACAAATCGGTAACTTCCATAGCATCGTTGCAAAAATCGGTGAGCTCTTGGCAATGTTCTGTTTTGATTAGAATAAAAGTAGTCGTACCCCGGTTCAGATCCCGCAAATTAAAAGCTGTATGATACCCCGATATGATGTTCCTTTCCTCCAACTTAATGATTCTTTCTTTAACGGATGGTTGTGACATCGAAACCTCTTTGCTGATTTGTGAAATGGGCATTCGAGCATTGTACTGCAATAATTGCATAATCTTTTTATCAATATCATCCATAAGATGTTCCATATCAAGCGCCTCCTAGCTCTTTTTAAATAAATAAACCCATTCAACTAAAATACCTTATATTCAATAACCATGTCAGGATAAAACACTTATCTTATATATGTATCTCCTATTTTAATCCAACTATAATAAATAGTACATTAGATATAGGAGTGATTAATAATGAGCGTAAAAGGTCTTGCACATATAGCGATTCAAGCCAAAGATTATAAAGCAACAATTTCATTTTACATTGACGCCTTAGGATTTAAGTTAGGTCATCATTGGAGTCTGCCCTCCTTTCAAATCAAAGAAGCTTCAATGCTTATTTCACCTGATCAAAGAACTTGCATAGAGATTTTTGATAAGGATGCAGTCATTGCCGCCCAAGGCAAAAAAGCCTTGTCTGAAGAGGATATAGCTCACGGAGCACTCTTACATTTCGCCTTCTATGTGGATAATGTAGATGAAATGTACCAAAAAGCCCTTGCTCATGGAGCAAAGGCTTTTATAGAACCAGATTCGCTTTCTCTTGGTGAACCGCCTCTTCTGATCAAGAACGCGATCGTTCACAGCCCCAATGGGGAAGTTATCGAATTTCTTGAAGAGGTTGATTTTGATATGTCTAATTACACTTCCTCATACAAAGAGGTATCCAAGGCTTGAATAAAGCCCGACCAATCGCCTGTCGTGTATAGCAGAAGCCGATGCATCGCGCGCGTACAAGCTGTATAAAAGAGTTTACGTTCGCTCTCCCGATGATAAGTCTGTGTAGAAGCATCGTAGATTAGCACGGCGTCGAACTCTACGCCCTTAGCAAGATACGCAGGAATAATTAGCGTTCCCTTCTCAAAGGTGAGTGTCTCCTTCGTAATAAGCCGCAGATTCTCCCCACCCTGAGCAAGCAGTGCTTCATAGGCTTCGCGGCTTTCCGCAGCAGTCTTAGTAATAACGGCGATGGAGTCGAGACCTTCGGCCATAAGCGCCGCAAGCTCCTCTTTTATCCGTACCGCCCGCTCCACCTCATTGCTAGCCTTCAATAGGTGCGGCTTCTTGCCGCCCCTATCAAAAGGCACGATCTCTTCATTAGGTAGCAGCGCCTTCGTAAACTCCACAATCTCGCGAGTCGAACGATAGCTTCGGATTAAACGAAATAGATTCGTTTCCTCTTCACCATAAAGCCGGATCAAAGGAGAATTCACCTCTTGCAGATTCGTCGCTTGCGGGAAAATCGCTTGACTGAAATCGCCGAGAACTGTCATGCTGGCGCGGGGAAACAATTGCTTGAGGAACGCGAATTGGAACGGCGAATAATCCTGTCCTTCATCAATAAATAAATGCCGCACCATTGTATTCGTACGCGAACCCTCGATAAGCTCTTTTAAATATAGGAATGGGGTCTCATCCTCATAAAACAGCTCGGTACGGCTCAACTTTTCCTTCGTCTGCTTACAAATTTCTGACCATTGGTCAGGCACTTCGGTCTCACCCGTCATTTTCTGATAAGTGGCTTCATCCCTAAATAACTGCTCGTATAATCCAATCGTATCTATGAATTTCAACCGTTTGGCATCCCGTCTTAGCGGTTTGAAGTGCTCCTTCACGATCATACGACGCAGTAACTCATCTTCCTGTGAGCTAAAGTCAAAGACATTCTCTTCCCCGTCCTTCTGAGTACGAAAATCGCCATAGATTTCAAGATACTGCTCTGTAAAATCGAAGACAGCTTCCTCTCGCCGGTACTTCTTAAGCACCTCACTGTAAGCTTCGGCATATTGATCGTTGTCGAGGTAATCGACTTCATCTTGAACCCAGGGCGCTTCCATTTCCTGACGCTCTAGCTTAGTCAGCTCACGCAGCAGCCATTCACGTAGTAAAGCAACGCGATTAGCCAATCGTATAGAGCTGTCGTAGCTGTAAAATTGCGACTTCATTTGCTCCGCAGTAATCAACTCGCGGTCCCGGAAACGGATACTGTGGAACAGCATACCTTCTTTGCCTAACCATAACGCGTAGCTTTGAAGAGCATGCAGGAAAGCCTCAGAAGCCTTATATTGCATCCCCGTTAACCGTGCTTCATACCCCTGCGAGGATTGTGACGTCAGTACATATTCAATCTGCTCGAAGGGGTCCTCCAAATTCATCGTGGATCCGAGCCAATAGGCAAGGTACTCCTGAAAGGTCGTTTGCTGCATATTCTCTTCGCCGAGCTCAGGGAGCACCGTCGATACATAACTGTTAAACATCGGATTTGGCGAAAAAAGAACGATCTGATCTGCCTTGAGCCTATCGCGGTGTTTGTATAATAAATACGCTACCCGTTGCAGCGCTGCAGACGTTTTTCCGCTGCCAGCCGCTCCTTGCACAATAAGCATACGGCTTTTGTCATTGCGGATGATGGCGTTCTGTTCCTTCTGGATGGTCGCCACAATGCTCTTCATTTGTGAATCTGCGCCTTTGCCAAGCACCTGCTGAAGCAATTCGTCCCCGATCGTTAAGCTCGTATCGAACACGTTCTGGAGCTGACCGTAACGGATCTGATATTGCCGCTTCAGCATCATCTCACCTGTAATCTGTCCTCCCGGCGTTTCGTAAGTAGATGGCCCTGGGGAATGATCATAATACATGCTTGCAATAGGCGTTCGCCAGTCATACACCAGAAAGTCCACACCGTCTGCATCAACGAAAGAAGCCACTCCGATATAAATTTTCTCACTCAAGCCCAAACCATCTTCTTGAAAATCCATTCGCCCAAAATAGGGAGATGGCAGTAGCCGTTTCATATTCTTAAAACGCTGCACCCGCTGCCGGTGGCTGCGCTCCCGCTCCGACAACAACGCTTCTTGCTGCTTTATACTGTAGAAGGTCTCTTCGAAATCTTCGTCTGTGCTCGTATTGACCGTGACTTCTTCCCAAAACCGCTTGCGAATGTCCACCACTTGATCACGTAGCCCAGTCACTTCTGGCTCTAGTTCTGCGATTCTTGATTGCAGCTTTTCCGTAACCAAATCAAGCCGATCTTGTTCTTGCTGCCAATCCATTACATTTACCATCTTCACGAACACGCTCCTTTTCATTCTTGTTATAAAGAAGCAAAAATTAAAATTTGACAAACTGTTAATCCACATGGTATTATAATAGTGTAGATAAGATGTTACACTTATGTGTAAATTAGTGAAATCAACAGTGATTATTTTATAATATCACGATCTTTCTTTGCATGCAAATTATTTATATAAGTAAGAAGAACCAGCAGACTCTGCTGGTTCTTCTTTTTTTGAATGCCAAGCTTGGGCACATATAGAGAATAGACAAAAAGACCGTCCTAAATACGGTCTTTTTTCTTACTACAGTAAGTTTACTATTTAGTTTGCAGCAGATTCATAATGATGGTTACTGCCTCTGCTCTTGTTGCCGTCTCATTTGGTGCAAATACATTGCCGTTACGCCCGCTCACAATGCCTGATTTCTTCACGGCTGCAACCGCATCCTTTGCCCATGCAGGAATTTGGCTATCATCAGCAAAGCCTGTTGATGCCGCCGTTGTTAAATCTCCCCCTGCTGCTCTAGAGATCATAACTGCTAGCTCCGAACGTGTTATGCTCGCTGCCGGACGGAAGGTAACATCCTCATAGCCGCGTATAATCTTCGCCTCTAAAGCTTGTGCAATGGACTTCTCAGCCCAAGCAGGGATTGTATCTGTGAAGCCCAATTCCACACCGTTTCCTGTTGGCTTCAGCGCATTCATCAGCATCACCGCAAATTCAGCGCGTGTCACCGCACCATTCGGTTTGAACGTTCCGTCGGTATAACCCTTGACGATCCCTTCGCTCACCGCTTTCTTAATATTAGCCTGTGCCCAATGTCCCGAGATATCGCTAAATTGAGCCTCTGTTGTCGGTTCAGTAGATGCATTGGTTACCGGTAATCCAGTCGCTTGATCCACTACGAGTACAGCAAACTTCGTAAAGTGATCCACATCTGCAGCAATGCGATTTCCATCTATTTTGCCGCCATTAACTTTCACCCAGCTCTTCTTCACTTCATCATAATAAAAGATCGCTACAGTTTGGCCGCTCTTCACTTGTCCTGAATCGAACACAAAGGTTAGCGTGACTGGTTTATTAAAGTTCTCCGCGAAGTTTTTTAGAACTTCATAGATCGGGCTTACGAGAATCTCATGATTGCTGAGAAGATTCTGCGAATCGAGCACTTTCTCAATCGTTAATACCAACTGCTTGCCTGAAGCATTAGCTGGAATTGAAATCACAAGCCCATTATCCAATCTGACTTCACCCGCTTGACCTGCAGGAAGCGTCAGTTTCCCATTGGAGGAGATAACCGGAAGTACGACATTAGAGGTACTACCACCATCATTACCACCGTTTCCATTACCATCAGAACCGTTATCTTGCGCAGCTCTCGTTATTGTTGCTGTGTATCTCGTACCTGTGCCATCTTGGGCAATTACGAATAACTCCAATCGGTTACTACCTACTTCAAGGGGAAGCTCTATGCTTGTTGCCCCACTTGCCAAACTTATCGGACCGGCCACAAGTGTATTGGCACTATTGTACATACTCACTGTCAAGGTACCATAGACAGCATCGCTGGCCGTTGCCGTCACTGTGAAGTTAGATAAAGAATACGGTACACTCGCTGTATAGTCGTATACACTTCCGCTCACTGTTTGATCCAATGTTATGCCGCTCAAATCCAAGCTATTCAAGCTTGCACTAGAACTTAATGTTGTAAACGTAATCTCTTGTCCGTAGCTTACTCCGGTTGCATTCACTGCGTAGGCACGTACATGATAGGTAGCTCCAGATTGAAGTCCTGCAAGACTTACTGAAAAGGCTCCTGTTCCACCTGATTCAGCTATAACTTTACTATCCTCAATTGTCGGATTGGCACTAGTAGAATATACGATTCCTCGCTCTGTAACCTTAGCGCCACCGTCCGAAGTGATATTTCCTCCAACCGCAGCTGTCATAGAAGTGATATTTTGTACTTCTGCATCCGTATCAACAATAGCAGGTTCCTCAATACCTTTGACAAAGCTTAGATAGAAATCATCAATCGATCCCCATGCGCCGCCGTCTGCTTTGATATTAGCTCCGATTGTAAGGGATCCATCGGTAACGAGAATATCCTGGATCTCAGGATTATTCCACTGTGCCCATCCTTTCACACCGGTGTTTACTTTTACTTCCTTACCATCCGTTACAGCAAACAGATTCATATTGGGGTTGGCAGCATCTCCCCCTTGAATAAACATCGAAAGATTATAATATCCCGGCTTCAGACCAGAAATAGTCTGCTCTACTCTAAAATCCACTGCTTTCGCAGAGTAGAAATGTAGTGAATAGTTGCCTGTTTTGGCATCTGTAACTTTATTTTGGTAGTCTGTATGTGGAGCATTAACGTCAGCATAGGTGATTTTCCACATGCTTCTATCGCTATTTTCAAAGCCTGCGTTGATGATAAAGTTCTCTTTTTTAATAACTAGAAGAGCCTTTACCACCTGACCGCCTTCCGTCGTTCCACCAATCACATAGCTGCCCGCACCCTTGCTAATGGCTTGCTCAAGCGCAACTTGATCCCAAACCACTGACATCTTGCCGGAGCTTCCATCATTGTAAGTAACACTTACGTCTGTTGGCAGATGGATTGGCTCCCCAGCAATCGCCGTTATCGAAACATCCTTAATTTCATCTACAGCAATAGGGGCCACTGCGCCTGTATTCACATATTTGAACACATTCAGCGAGGCAAGCGGATGTCCGTTAAAATCAAACAAAGCCTGGTTATCAACGGCACTTCCGCCATACCATTCCCCTGCATCATCAGGGTCATATTCCTTCGCGTAGCTGGATGCCCAACCGGAACCATACTGTTCCCAAATCAACTTATTCTGCTTCAGATTTTCTTTCGGACCTACCGGAAGCCAAGCAGGCTCCCAATAAAACACGCCAATTCCCGCTTTACCCACATTCGCAACCGCTTCGATCACGTCTCTAACTGAGTTAGCCTGACCTTGAACGCTGATAGGGTAGTTTAAAGTTTGACCTGAACTTTGCGGCGCTGTATTTCCGTGTCCATCCCCGTCTTCTGCGGTATACGCGTAAGAGGTTTCGGCTACCATTACTTTTTTACCATAAGTATCAGCTACTTGCTTCAACACGGATGTCAAATTGCTTAATGTACCGTGCCAGAATGGATAATAAGAACTTGCAAACACATCATAGTCCACATTGTTATCTTGCAAATTCTTCGCTATAGTGGCATATCTGCTTGCTGACTCCGGATTTGTAAAATGCAGAGCAACCAGAATATCAGGATTGATCTCCCGAATGGCTTTGCTTCCCTCATTAAACAATTGGCTCATCTTCGTCCAATTAGATTCACCAACGAATTGTCCATTCGTTTCATTGCCTACTTGAACCATACCAATATCAATACCTGCATCAAGCAGAGCTTGAAGACTTACTTTGGTATATTCGTAAAGCGCTGTCTTCTTATCTTCAAAACTCAAATTTGCCCATGCCTTAGGCGTATGCTGCTTGGCCGGATCGGCCCAAAAGTCAGAATAATGAAAATCCACTAGCAACTTCATGCCGTTTGCGGTCGCCCTTTTCCCAATTTCAATCGCGGTGGCCAGATCATTATTGCCACCACCATAACCTTTTCCAGCTGTATCAAAAGGATCATTCCATATCCGTACCCGAACGTAATTAACCCCCGCTTCATGTACGGTTGTAAAAATATCCTGCACTTCTCCGTTTTCATTGTAAAACTCGACTCCGCTATTCTCTAAAGAAATAATACTGGAGATATCCACGCCCTTAATAAAATCAGGCTGGAGTCCTTCCACCTTCTTTACAAAAATATCCGCCGGCACCGGCTGGGTCGTATCCGTACTCAACTGTTTCAACTCAAAGCTGTCCAGAAATCCATATGCGCTTGGAGCGCCGCTTATGTTCGCACCAACCTCAAGACTCGGGGTATCCTGCTTCAAGATAAATTTCAGGGTGAGCGTTCCCCAAGCATTATAGCCAGTGGTAGCAACAGCGGATGCCTTCTCGTCACCCGCAAACAATTCAACATTCCCCGTCTCATTGTCAGTACCGCCCATCGACTTGACTGAGAGCTCATAACTTCCCGCAGGGAGGTTCGTTATAGTCTGCTTAAGCGAGATGGTCTGGTTTCCAGTAGCGACTTTGTTAATCCAATATTTGAAAGCATGAGCTCCTTCATCTGGATTTAGCCAAGTATCATCGGCATATGCAAAATGCTTAATTTCTACATGATTCCAATCTGCCGTATCGACACTCCATGATCCATCATCCCAGAAATTGTCCTCGAAACCGCCATTTACTATTAAAGAACTGTTCGAATCTGCAGCCAAAGCACTCCTCATGTTGAATGAGAATGAACTTAGCAGCAACAACACTGCTAAAAATGCAGAGATACCCTTTTGATTAACTCTCACGTTCTGATCACCTTCCATTCTAAATTTTCAGATGCATATGTGTGCGTCCCAAGTTATGTAAGCACTTACAAATCAATATACCAATAGTTAAAATATTTAGTAACGGATGAAAAGATAACATTTTGTATGCTTAAGCAAGCTTTATAGGCTTTAATCTTCGTTTTCCATTATTCTGGAATAGATGATATTAAATAGATTTCAGATTTTTTTATCCAAATATAACTTTTTGTATGCCTTCTCCATCTAATCATACAGAGGGCCCTCAAGGAGGAAAAATCATTTGCTGGAAAACGAACTGGATATCAAAAAAGCGCAGAAAGGCGACCACGAGGCGTTTACCCGTCTTTTCAGGCAACTGGAATCCCAGTTGTACAGATTAGCCAAAACCATTCTGCTAAAAGATGAAGATTGCGCGGATGCTCTTCAGGAGACGACACTGAAGGTGTATAAAGGGTTGGCCAACCTTAAACAGCCTAAGTTTTTTAAAACCTGGGTTATACGCATCCTGATTAATGAATGCAATCAGTTACTTCGTATGCGAGAGCGAACTATAGCTGTGGCGGAAATTCCCGAAGAACCGGTCGATTCCTATGTGCATTTTGAAGATTCAGGCAACGTAGACCTGCAAAGCTTCATTAATCAGTTGGACGAATCCCTGCGGCTTGCTATCGTGCTTTTTTATTATGACGATTTATCCATTAAGCAGATTGCAGATGTGCTCGACATCTCCGAAGGAGCGGTCAGGGCACGACTTCATCGCGCACGGAGATTGTTGTCCAAACAGATACATCCTGTGCGGGAGGAGGGTCTTGCTAATGAATAATAACAATTTAGAAAAGCAGATCAGGGAGCTAGGAAAGGCTAATATACAGGAGCTTCCACCTTTACTGCGGTCGCGGCAGGATTCGATTTATGCATCACTCGCCACAATTGTCCAGGATCCTGTGGAAAAGGAAAAGAAAAAACGGATATATCCAAAAATCGCAGCTGCTGTATCTGCAGCGATAGTGCTAAGTGTTATGCTAACGGCCGTCTATCCGCCAACGTTGGCCAATGCGCTCAAGCAGCTTCCATGGATAGGCGGAATTTTTGAACGGGCAGATGATATAGGATTGCAAGCTGCTCAGCGTCTGGGTCTGATTACCCGACCGAATAGCAGTGATACGCATGATGGAATCACCTTGTCTGCCGAAGAGGCTGTATTTGATGGCAACCGATTGGCATTCTCAGTGAAGCGCAAGGGAGAAGGGCTGGACGGGAAGCTCACCGGCGTGACGATTGGAGCGGATGGGAAGCCTTTTCTAGGCAAAGGTTCAATAATGTCCGCAGAAGTTTTGATCGATGGGATTTCAATGGAGGAATTCTCAGATGGTCATTGGGAAGCTGTTCCTTTTCTAACCTGGATGGAAGGCAAGGAGCAGAGTACAGCTATTTTTCAACTGGTGGATTCTTCGAATTTGGGGATCACCAAGCCTTTCCCTGATCAATTTGAACTGACTGTAACCCTTCTTTTAAACGGTATAGATACACCATACATTCTGGAGATTCCTGCACGTAAGGTTACAGAAAATAGTATTGTCGTACCTGATATGCGCGCACAAGCAGAGGGATGGAGTCTGACGCTGCAAAAGCTGGAATATAGCCCATTAACCACGCGCCTGTTACTCAACATTGAACAAGAGACTGACGGGGATTACGCAGATTTTAATACATTGGGCTTTGAAGTGACGGATGAACAGGGACTGGTATTGGAAAATATATCGCAAAAAGCACTCCTTTCATTCAATAGATCACAGGATCTGAATCTGCTTGTAGAGCCGTTCGAGAAACATCCCAATATGCTCACAATCCGTGGCTATCTTTATGAGTTCGAGGATCCAAAAAGTAAGAGTGGCGCATTCAAAACAGATAGTTCCGGAAATCCTGTGAAGCATTATATCGATGGCCTGGAAATAAACGTGCTAGTTAAATAAACACTAAGGAGAATGATATCATGAAGAAAATGACAACGAAATTGTCTGTAATTTTAAGTGCTGCTGTATGCCTTGGAGCGTTGGGAATGCCGGCTTTAACCCAAGCAGCCAGTGTTCAAACCGCCGCTGAAGCTTCCCTGAATACAACAAAAGCCGCCGATTCACACGATCAGCTTACTTTAAAGGGCAGTGCACAGTTTGACGGTAATTATATTAAGATCGATCTGAGCCGTGAGGGATCCCTGTTCTCAGGAATGCTCGCAGGGGTAACCTTGAACGATAAAGGTGAGCCTTACCTTGCAGAAGGAACCATTATGGCAGTAGACGCCAATCTCACTAATTCAGGTGGAATTGATTTTAAATCACCACGCTGGATCAGTGATGGTGACGCCAACAAGGCGGTTGTTGTATTGCAGACCGGATGGCTAACTGAGCAGCAAAAGGCAAGCCTGGCTTCCTCTGAATTGAGCATCCATGTGAAGCTTAACGGAATCGAAGATCCGTATGTACTAAAGTTTTCTCTTAAGCAAGCAGGAGTAGCGCGTAACATTCAGCTACCAGCTTTAAAGAAAGACAACCAATTTGAAATCAAAACTAATCGTGTTGCTGTGGGAGAGACTTCTGTGCGCATTGCTTTAGCAGTTAAAGGGGTTGCTACCCAAGCACAGGCTTTAGGATATGATATTTATGATAATCTGGGAAACGAATTAGAATATATTGCACGGGAATCTGTTGCAACAACCCAGAATACTGTTTCTGAAGATTTATTGTTCGAGGCGCTTCGCCCGGCCGCAGAATATCTCATTATCAAACCTTATCAAGCCGTGTTTGAAAAAGGCACTGCCGGGGCTTATAAAGTAGATGCCAAAGGTAATGTAGTTAAAAATTACAACAAGCAACTAGAGATCAAAATTCCTCTGAAATAATAAACGCTGCAACAGATCCATATGTATGAGGAAAAGGGGATTACCTGTTGGCCGTGAGGCCTGAGGTAATCCCCTTTTTCATGGATGAAGCGTAATTGTATTACTAGTCATCCATAGACAAATCCAGTGTATTCCCTTTACTAATGAAGACCTTGTAATTAGCTATTTTGTCGTTCAGCATCTTCTCTGTCTCTGTTAAATGTCTGATTTGATCCTGAACTGAGCTTCTATGATCTTCCAGAAGATTCAAGCGGGCTTGGCTTGTATGTTCTCCTTCTAAATATAACTGGGCATATTGCCTGATTTGTGAAATGGGCATTTGGGTTTGTTTCAACCTCAGTACAAATCGCAGCCAAGCAAGATGAGTATCATCATATACCCTCTCTCCATTGGCACTGCGTATCGGAGCAACGATCCCTTCTTTTTCATAATATCTCAGTGTATATGTGGTTATCTCCAATAACTTGGATACCTCGCTAATCGTGTACATGCAAATCCTCTAATCTATTTTATTTTGAAAGTCACCCTGATTATAAAAAACATTTGCCTTAGAGTAAACTCTAACCTATATAATCAAATCGCAGTAAGATCGAATTACATTCTCGTAGAAAAATAGGAGGAAATCACATGAAGTACACTGTAATTACCGGCGCTAGTTCAGGGATAGGTTATGAAACTGCCCTAGCTTTTGCTTCTCGTGGAAAAAACTTAATCCTTGTGGCCCGCAGAAAGGAACAGCTAGAGGAATTACAGTCTAAAATCGCTCGTATTCATCCTAATGTAGAGGTTGTCATTCAAACGATTGACTTATCCGTTATCGAGAATGCTTATACATTGTATGAAAGCCTGCAAGGATATTCCATCGAAACCTGGATCAACAATGCCGGATTTGGGAACTTTGCTTCAGTGGCCGAGCAAGATTTAAATAAAATAACTACAATGCTACATCTGAACATAGAAGCGTTGACTATACTCTCCTCTTTATTCGTTCGAGACTACTCCACTATTGAAGGCACGCAATTAATTAACGTTTCATCTGGTGGCGGTTATACGATTGTGGGCAATGCTATAACGTACTGTGCGAGCAAGTTTTATGTAAGTGCATTTACTGAAGGACTATCTCATGAGTTGAAGAGTCAAGGTGCACCTATGCAGGCTAAAGTGTTGGCACCTGCCGCAACAGAAACAGAATTCGCGAAACGTGCTTTCGATATCACGAATTTCGAATATCACGGCGCTGTGCGGAAATTCCATACCGCGAAGGAAATGGCTGGATTCATGCTTGATCTGTATGACAGCAATCATGTGGTGGGACTTGTGAATGGTTTGACGTACGAGTTTGAGTTGAGAGATGCTATTTTTAATTATGTGGAGAGTACGCGATAGGCTTGTCTCGAAAGTTAAACAAATATGGCCATCCTTCAACGGATGGCCATGCACACTAACCAAGATATTGACACTTCCATTTGAAAATCTCATCAACAGCTTGATGAGATCCACCGGATGTTCGAAAGGAATCTTTAGTCGTTGCAACAGCTTTTTGGAATGACGGAAGGGTGAGCACACGCTCTACAGCTTCACGCAGTTCAGTTGCAGTTAATCCTTGCATTTGTAATTTAATGCCCGCTCCAATATTGACGACTTGCTCCGCAATGATCGGCTGATCCGCACTTAGTGGGATTACAATTAGCGGAACCCCATAGTAGAGACCCTCATGCGCACTATTCATTCCACCATGTGTAATGAATATTTTTGTGTACTGTAATATATCCGTCTGTGGAACATAGTTTTTAACTATGAAGTTGGGAGGAATTTCTCCCAAATCATAGATTTGCACTTTGTTCCCAATGGACATAACAATCGTATAATCCGTATTCCCGAATGCCTCAAAACAAAGCTTATAGAAATCACTTGCTTGGTTGAAGACCGTACCCATTGAAATGTAAATTAGGTCCTTTCCCTTAATTGCAGAAAAATCAAAATGATCTGGCGTTAATCGTGAAGAGATGGAAGGACCAACGAATTTATACGATGGGTCGAAGGCTTCTCCATAAGGTTGAAACTCCCTTGTCGTATACACGATTGTAAGTGGTGCAGGATTACAGAACACTTCGTAAGGAGAGTGAATCTGCACACCATATTGTTCCTTTATTTTTATGGTCAGACTTTGAAATCTATCGTCTACAGCTTTTACTATTTCTGCAGGGGCTTCTGTGTAGAATCGTTCCATGACTTGATCAAATGATTCCTTTGTCTGTGCAAAAGAAGTACAAGAGTTGATTGCAGGAAGATTAAGAATTTGAGCCAGTAAACGTCCACAACCAAACATCGAATCATGGATGATGTAATCGAAATGCTCCCCCTTAATCTGTTCAAGAACGCTTGGTATAACGATATCCGCCGTAAGTAAAAGCCCATTGACTCTTTCAAGCAGATAATCTCTCCCACCTGAAATAAAGGCTTTTATAAATTGTTGAGCGTCCAATGTCCGTACTATAGCACCTGTCTCCTCCATACGCTCCCGAAAAGCTTCTATAGTGAAGTACACTACCTCCTCTCCACGAGAAATAAGCTCCTGTACAACGCCAATCGTTGGATTGATATGTCCCTCTGATCCAGCATTAATAAATAAGACACGTGCCATGCCTACCACTCCTCAGTTATGACCTAAGTTACGATGTATGTAGCTCCCTCTTTTGTCCTTTTCAATGTACCCATTATACGTTTATCTAAGAACCGACTTCTACTTATCAAAATCCCCAGTCGATATTTCAATCCTAATTTTACCTAATTTTACCTAATTTTACCTAATTTTGCTATAATAATGAAAACATAGTTAACAAAAAATGGAGAGTGATGAAAACATGGACCGGATTCTGATCGTCGATGATGAACCCGACATTCGTGAGCTTATTCGCTTACATCTGGAACGCGCCGGATGGGACATCGCCGAAGCGGAGTCTGGGCGGCAGGCGATCTTACAGCTACAAGCGCAGCCTTTCTCACTGATCGTTCTGGACATCATGATGGACGACGGTAACGGTTTCGAAGTTCTACGCTACTTGCGGGAACATCGTCCGGAAACGCTGGTCATTGCGCTTAGTGCGAGAAGAGAAGTGGAAGACAGAATCGACGCACTTGGACTGGGAGCCGACGATTACATGACCAAGCCCTTCAGTCCAATGGAGCTGCTAGCACGGATACAGGCCCATTTCCGCAGGCGCCATCCTGAGACCTCCAACCGGCCCCATGTGATTCAATTGAATAAACTTATTCTGGATATCGACAATTATGTACTACATAATGATGGACAACAACATGGACTGACTCCGGTCGAATGCCATCTACTGCAAGTGTTCATGCTCAATCCTGATCGCGTACTAACAAAAGGAGAAATCTACAAACAAGTCTGGCAGCATGAAAACTATGACGCCAACAACCTCAGCGTCTTCATCAGCCGCATCCGAAAAATACTTGAAAGCGCACCCGGGTCCCAATCTAATCTTCATACCATTCGCGGCATCGGCTATCGCCTCTCAGGTGACGGACGATGAAGAGACGAACTAAGCTATGGCTGATGATGCTATCCAGTGCCGCAGGAAGCATCGTCTTGTTTATTACGATTACCCTAATGACCGGGAAGACTTGGACCCCGGGATATGATCTGAAGATGTTAAACGCCATCGCACAAGAAGCACTTACGGCTATAGAACGGCAAGACGCCTACTCGGGACCAGAGGTTCAACCCATTCTGGAAGAAGTACTACGCCCGCATTCCAAGATCCGCCTAGAGTGGCTGGCTGAGGACGGTTCGACGCTGTATGATTCCGCCGGCGAGAATAATTCCTACGACTTCCGCAAATTAGCCGACCGTGTTGACCATATGCCAAATAATCTTTGGGGTGAAAATACTCCGATCACTCTTACTTATTCCGTTGCCCATGATCATCGATCCTATTACATGTTATTGAGTTTATCCAGCGAAGACATGACATCTGGACAAATATATTTTTTTCTCCGAACGTATAAAGCTTTACTAACATTTATTTTACCTCTGTTACTGGCGTTGTTGCTTCCCTATCTCCTTTCCTTATGGTTCTTCTCTTCCACCGATCGTCGCATTACAAAACTGAACAACGCGCTGAACCAAGTCGGAATCCGAAGCGATGTCATCGTGCTGGAAGATACGTCGAGGGACGAGATCGCTCAGCTGACCCAACACTACAATTCAATGGCAATGCGTATCCAGAGCCAGTCTGCCCAAATTGAACAGTTAGAACATCGGCGAAGACTGCTCTTATCGGACCTGTCCCACGATTTGCGAACGCCGTTAACTATGATTTTGGGTTATGCCGAGATGATCCGTACCGGTGCGTACAAGAATGAGAACGAGCTTCAGTCCGGGGCCAAAATCATCCTGCAGCGTTCTCGCTACATGGATAAGCTGCTTGATCAGTTACTCGACATTACCCGTCAAGAAGAGCATTTACTTCGGCTTCAGCTTGCTCCGCATAACCTGTCGGAATTAATGCGAAAGATCGCAGCCGATTACCTCTTATTCCTGGACGATAAGAACATCGTGTTGGAGGCAGACATCCAAGATACGGATATCGAGGTTATGATCGACGCACCGCTGATCGAACGTGCTTTGCGCAACTTGCTGGACAATGCCGTTCGTTACGGTGAAGAAGGACACTATCTGGGAATTGGATTGACGGAGGAACAAGAGGAAGTGGTTCTCACGGTCAAAAACCGGGGTAAAGGGATCGCACGAGAGGATCGCGAGCGTATCTTCGAGCGTTTCTACCGCGCCGACGGTGGAAGAAAAGGCGAGGGACTTGGCATCGGGCTCTCGATCGTCAAGGAAATCGCGGAATTGCACCATGGCAACGTGCGTTTGCTGGACGAAGCTGTGACGGAAACCATTTTTCAGATTAGAATTCCTAAGAAGTCTCCTAGTGAACATGAAAGTTAATGTCGATCAAAGCTACGTTTTTCTGCGTGCTTCTACGAATAAATAGAAGGAGGCGACGAGAGCGCCCAATGTTCCGCAAATCATATCCATCATCGTGTCGGTCAAACTACCATTTTGCGAATGAAGCTCAAAGAGATGATCCACCGTAAACTCATAAATCTCCCACATTCCAGCCATTGCAACAGCAAACAGGAACGCGAACCAAATGATGATGTTGGAAGGCAGACCGCCCAGCCCTTTACGCTTAACCATCTTGATCAAGATGAATCGTCCTACGAACAATAAAATAATTCCAGACAGCAGATGTTCAATCTTATCTAAATAAGGGATGACACCATACAAATTGAATAAATTGGCGAGCATCATCGTGATTGTGATAAAGACCAGCACCGAAAACTGAAGTGCGGGAGGCAGTTCGCTGTTGGTCCTTGTGATTAAGCCCTTAAAGAGTAACAGGACTAGAATGATAAGGGCTGCTTGAAATGTTTTATCATCATTTCCATTCAGGCCAAAATAAACAATTGATACTCCGCAAATGAGGTGAAGAATCATTTCAAAAAAATAATTGAATCTATGGTTTCTAGAAGTCTCTTGCATAGCAGTTCCTTTCTGGCTAGACTCGTTTAATTAATTATCACCCGTTCAAAGTCACCCCATACGACAATCATATCATTAGTTACAAAAAGACTCCCGTGACTTTCCCTTAGTCGGGAATACACGGGAGCCTTGAGCGATCCAATCAGCCCTTACATCGCTTTTTCAGCCAAATCGTTCACTAAATTTCTCATCCACTTCCGGGAGTAAATCCGGGCGTAACCGAAGCCAAAACGGACAACCTCCTCAAGTGATATGACGAGATATACAAGGTAGACAGGCTGCTTCCAGACGTATGATAGCAATAGCCCGGAGGGGACACCTATCAGCCATGTCGCGGTCGATTCCATGCTGAACACGAACTTGCTGTCTCCCCCACTGTTTAGAATGCCGCCTGCTATAATCATATTGGAAACTTTGGCCCAAAGAAATCCAGCGAATACGATAACGATATATATGCTCATCTGTTTAGCATCCTCGGAGATATTGAATGCGGAGACATACAGCTTCGAGCCTGCCGCAATGATAACCCCGACAATTAGAGAGATGATAATGCCAAGACGAATGAACTTTTTCGCATGATCGAGTGCGATATCCGTTTCGTTCGCGCCCAAACGGTTGCCAACCAAAACCCCAGCTGCACTAGCCAGACCGGACAATAAGCCGATGCAAAGCCCTTGCAATGGGAAGGTAATGGTCATCGCCGTCATCTCCATCGTCCCCATGCGGCTATAGATGATCGCATATGCCGTTTCACCCAATACCCAGATCAATTCAGTCAGCAGCAGCGGATACGTCGTTCCAAAAAACTTGCGGATGAGCGGTCTAGGAATGATGAACAAGTTCTTTAACCCAACAGCGCCTGGTAAACGATATCGGTACACGGCACCAATGATCAACAAACATTCTATTACCCTGGAAATAAGGGTAGCAATAGCCGCACCCTTCAGACCAAGCGCTGGAGCGCCGAAGTTCCCGTAAATAAGTACGTAATTCAGTATAATATTCAACACAACAGCAATTAAGCTTACATACATCGGCCATTTGGCATGGCCCGTACTACGCAAAATCGCGGAATACATCATCGTGAGCATGACAGGTACAAAGCCGATCGACATGATCTGCAGAAAAATATATCCATTATCTATTACATTCGCATCTGTCGTGAACATGCTCAGGAAAAGCGGCGAATCGATGAAGACAGCCGCAGAAAATAAGAACGAGAACGCGAAGCCGACGATTAGTCCAAGGCCCAGCACCTGGGAGACGCTTTTGGAATCTTTGTTCCCCCAAAACTGGGCTGCATAAATAGACACACCCGTCGATAGACCAGCCAAGACAACCGCGATGATCCCATATATTTTGGTGGACATTCCCACCGAGGCAATCGCCACATCTCCAAGCTGCCCGACCATCAACTGATCCGTCAAATTGAGCAATGCCATTAGTAAGCTTTGAAGCGTAACAGGTACAGCGATTTTATACACACTTTTGTAGAAGTTCTCTTTCTCTGACATGGATCATTCACAACCCCCATATTCTCGATTTTACCGCGTCCATAGCCATTCGCAGTCTATGACTTCGTGTGAGGTTATATCACTTTTTTGTAGCGCATGAGCGTATAATTATCTTTTGGCTGAATTTCTACAACCTTGAACTTTTTCGCAAAGCACAATTGCTGATACCCGTCTCCATCCACTAAAGTAATGTTCGTGGAACCGCCTATGATGATCGGAAGCTGCATCAGAATAATTTCATCGACGATGTCCTGATCGAAGATATGCCAGTTCAAAAAGCCGCCGCCCTCGACCATCAAGCTGGTAATCCCGAATTTGTCTTCCAACTGACGTTCAAGCTCCACGAAATCGACTTTATCCTCACCGCAGATGAGGCACTCCTTCCCTCTTTCCCGGATCTGCTTGATTTTATATTCATCCCGTCCTTTCTCGGTTGTGACAATAATCGTCCTCCCCTCATCCGAGAGCACATTGCTATCCAGCGGAATATCCAAGGTGGTCGTCGGAATGATCCGGATTGGATTTTTGTTCTCCTCATACCGATTAGTAAGAAAGGGATTGTCCGTCAGAATTGTATTTTTGCCGACCATAATGCCCTGCACATTCCCCCGGAATAGATGAATGAATTCCATATCCTCACTGGAAAACAAAGAAAAAAGCTCCTTACTCGAATTACCAGCTCCCATAGTGAGCTTACCGTCAATCGAAATTTGGCTGAATATCGTTGTTTTCATTTGTCTTCTCCCCGTCTCTTTTAGCTTTTATATACGCCCCAGAATGCTTGGATGGTCTGTTCAATTTTTTTCAATGCTTGTTCAGAATTGCTTAAGGGCAGCTCGGTTAGACCCGCATTTAGCGCCTCCCATACATGAATCATGAAGGGGTAAGTCGGCATCGGCCGTGCGTGCTCCAACAGCGATATAATCATCTTTTTGTTAAGCGTAGCAGAGGCAGCTAGACGGTTCAGCACCTCTTCCTGAGCTGGAATCCGCTGTACACCCAGCGTCCACATGGTTTGGCACTCATCACTCAGCATAAAATGCGTGAACGACAAGATATCTTCCCGCTCCTCCGATGTTAACGAATGATTCGGGTAAATTAGGCCGATAGAAGAAGACATGGATAGCGATTGCTGGCCTTCTATGACCGGAAGCTGGCAGACCGCAAGCCTGTTGTTCATCTGCTTGTCCAGATGGTTATAAATCCACTCTCCACAAATAATGGCGCCAATCTTACCATCAATAAACTGCTCTAGCAGTCCTGTGGAACCGTCGAGACTAACGAGCACGCCTTGATCCATCTTGTCATGGATGAACTCAAGTGCTCGCTTCATTTCAGAGGTTACGATATTCGGCTTTCCATCCTGAACAGGCCAACCACCGAAAGCTGTAAGAAACGGAATAAACCAATAACCCTGCTGTAAATCTGCCCCAATCGGTATGATGCCTTGAGCGGACAACCTCTCTGCTGCCTCTTCGAACACTTCCCATGTCGTCGGCGCACTGGCGTAAATCTCCGGATTGTAATACACAACCAGATGATTGCCCCGTAATACCGGGATACCATACTGAACACCATCCAGTTGCATCGTTGAAAGTGCCCCTTCAGTGAGTGCATCATCGAATAGCCAGCCCGGTACTTCAGAGTAAAGTCCATTCTCAACATAGGAGGACATATCCGCAGGAACCATCGCCAGATGCGGACCTTGATGAGTGTCCTTAATTTGGTTCAGTCGCGCAGTCAACTCCGTAATGTTCATTACTTGTGGCGTAATTTGTACGCCGAAGCGCTCTGTATACAGCTTGCAAATTCCCTCTAACACCTCAATCGAGGTATCTCCCGGACCGTCAAACTCATGCCATAACATGATTTCTTTGCTCTTCTTTTCCATCGCTGCCTCTCCCCCTTAACTAACTTGTCTATGATTGTTTACGAGCACTAAAGCCTGATTTGGTGCAAGCAGTAAGCTGTCTAACGTCTGACCTACGATGCTGCCCGTTAAGGAACTATCCAGCGTCACGGTCATTGGGTAACGCCCAGGTATCGCAGCCTTCAAATCAACTTGGCAGGAGGTATCAGCGCTCAAGTTAAAGCAGCACAGCAGTGTCAGCTCCCCATGCATATACCCGTACAGAACTGTACCTTCCGGGGATTGAGCCACGAAAAAGTTTTCTGGCTTCACTAGCTGGGGCCAATCTTTCTTAAATTCACTTAGCTCTGTCAGCAGCGGCAGCATCGGTGCAGGATTAGTCCAATTGATTTGCATGACGTTAAAAAAAGCGCGGGAAATCTCCTCTCCGTTCGTGTTGTCTCCAAGACCACAGTTGAGGGGCTGCTCCTCATTCATTTCATAGCCAGTCGTCACGTATGGAATTGCATTCGGAAGAAATTGATTAAATACAGCAATCATCCGAGCCACCTCAACACCGCCACGGCTCGTGATCCGAGGCGTATCTGCTGTTTCTGCACAGGCGAACACATGAATGTTTAACTCAGGCAGCTCCTCTAAGAATGAAACGAGATTGTCCTTATTGATTTGCGTCATGACATTCCATCCGCTGCCAAGCATAATGTTGTAGCCGGTGCTCGCCGCCTTCTTGTGATTACGATTGAACAAATCTTCGCTGATCAAGATTGCATTCGGATTCAACTCTTTAATCGTGTCAAAAATACGAGTCAACAGCGGAATAGGAAGTACATGTCCGATATCGATGCGGAAGCCATCAATCCCATACTTTTCGAGATTAAACCGTACGGCCTCCTCCAGCACATCCCACAGCTCCAGATTCGGCTCCTCACCCGGGTAGTCATTGCATTTAATCGTATCAAAAAGAACATATGGTGCCTGATCCGAACTTATAAGATGTCTCACTTGCGGAGAAAAGTCCTTGTAGAGGCGCAAGAACGTAATGTCTGTCCAAATCGGCTGTACATCGTTAATCCAATCCGAATGTGCGGGAGCAGTCGTTATCCCCATCTCTTGCTCCACCAAAGTTAATAGCTCATCTCCAGTTTTAGCAGCCTTCTCTTTTAACTGCTGCCAAAGGATTGGATGAAGTTCATTGGGCGGCGGCGAGAACTTCCGCAGAAATGCTGCGGTTTCCTGGCTGTGGTAGACCGTCTCCAATTTGTCAGGCGTACACTCCTCAAAGAATCCAAGCTCAGGAATCGATGGCGGTGCAAAGCCTTCTAATTCCTGCATTTTGATCCAATACACCCATTCGGGATGTTCGGTAATGAACAAACTGTTTTTCGCCGTTACACGGGGAATGAAATCAACAACAGTCTTAATATCAAGCAAATGACAAGCTTCTACCAAAGCGCTGAGCTCATCGTGGATCGTAAACTCCTCCATACCATCCAGCAAGCTGTCGTGTAGGTTCTGATCCAAGTGGAATAACGATTGCACAGCGTAAGGTGACCCGATATCTCCTTTCAGATTCAACTTGCTGTACTGGTTCACTGGAAGCATATACAGAATATTGATGCCCATTTTCTTTAACAGCGGCAGAAGAATAAAGAATCTTAAAAAAGTACCGGATTCAATTGTTCCATCATGGTTGTAATCCCAAGCCGTCGAATAACGAATTAATGAAGAATAGATCGCGCTGTCGTCTAAATTCGTGCGTTCCTTGAGCGAATATCTCCACGAAAGCTTGTCTACATACTTCAAATGCTCTGTCAAAAAATCATACGGATGTACACAAATTTCACCGTCTTTTTCGAAAAGAACACGCTCATATTTGCACTCATTCCACACAGCAGGAATCCAAATTGGCGCGACGTCTTTATCTTTGTGTGTAGACAAGTAATCCTGAACAAGTCTAAATTTGCTTTCTTTGCTCATTAATAGATCCACCTCTCATTGATTGCAGTTCTACGTTTAGGGAACAAAAACCGTCTTTACGGTGTCACTCCCAACCACCTTCAAAGAGTTCAATTCATAGCCGATCAACTCGTTTATTGCTGCCTCGTGCTGATTGAGCTTAACTTTTCTAGTCACCAGTTTCTCCAGTTCAGGTGTCTCAGCGGCAAACCGCAAAGCTTCCTCGAACATGTAGCGGTATTCGCCTGCTGCGATAATTTTGATTGCATGCTGTACGAATCTGGTAGGGGAAAAGGTGTACCGATACTTCGCATTAATTCCAAAAGGAACGATGCGCCCTCCACGCTCAATCCATTCCTCCGCTACTTCGAGCTGAGTGCCCACCGTATCGATAATCACATCAAACTTATGTCCCGCGCAGATTTCATCTACGGTAGCTTGATTTAATTGGGATGGTGTTAGAGCAAAATCCGAGATTTCTCTGGCAAATGCCAACCGATAGGGATTAATTTCCGTCGCTACCGTGAGCGCAGCTTTTGATTTACTCACCATTTGACTTAACAGTCCCATTGGACCCGATCCAAGAATGAGCACCTTATCGTCAGCCGTGACATTAGCTTCTTTGAAATTGTGCAGCACACAGGCAAGCGGCTCGATTAATACCCCCGTCTCCCAGCTCATATGATCAGGCAAAAGGTGTGCAAACGTTTGTACAGTTGAGAAAAAAAAAGTGAATGTCCCATTTCGATTCAAACCAGCAATAGGCATCCCATTTCCATCGGAGCCTATACATAAGTGCGGCTGTTCTTTCAAGCAAAAATAACATTCATTGCAGCTTTGATTCGGATCGATAACTACTCGGTCCCCCACCTTAACACGGTCAACATTACTGCCAATTTCAATTACGATCCCCACAGCCTCATGACCACGAATGATTCCTGGAACTCCTTCCTCTTTACCGGTTATGACCGCTAGATCTGTTCCACAAATGCCTGTCATCTCAATCCGAATCTTAACTTCATCCGGGGTTACAATCTGTGGCTCTTCCCATTCGCAGAGCTCTAGCTTATCATTGGATGTCCACACCAGCGCTTCCATACGCATTCTTCCTTTCACTTTTCCTATTATCCATTTTCCACCAGAATATATCATACCTCCCATGTAAAAGTAAGGTGAATATTGTCGTAAAATGTTAAAGATTACATTTTTAATATACTCATCGCATAAGTAAGCGCTTTAAATAATATAAAAACCTCCCCCTCGAACGCTTCGCTCAGGGTTAAGCCATCTTTACTTGAAGATATAATAAAACGGCCTTAATCCAATTAAATTAGGACCAGGACCGTTAATCGTGTTAATTTCTTTATATTTCAATAATATGCTCTTAATGAATCATTAAGCCGTCTCTTCATTTCATTGCGCACATACTCAGGTTCAATGCATTGGCACTTATCGCCGAAGCTCATTAGGATTCCATAACCATAATCATCTTCAATAAAATCAAGATAGGCATAGAATTTGCCGTTGCCTAGGGGAGTAATGTTCTCTTCCCCGCAATAATCCAACATCCTGTCGAGGATAGAATGGTCTAGCTGCAATTTTATTCTTTGCATTTTCCTGGACATGGTATCTGTAAACTCTGAAAATGCTAGAGGAATCTCACGCATAACAAAACAATCTTCCATTCTCTCCAGTTCCGATATGCGGGATAGCTTGAATACTCGAAATTGCTGCCGCTTTAAACAATACCCCTGCACATACCAATGATTTTCTTTCAATAACAGACGATGAGGTTCAAGGGTCCGCATAAACTTATCCCCTTTAGCGCTTAGGTACATAAAAGACAGTATGTGCAATGCTCCAAGGCTGTTCGAATCACTTCAACTTTGGTTTGTAGATCATTGCTACCTAGCCAAGCGGATAAGTCAAAAGAGATTTGGTTGGTTTTCAGTGTAATTTCATGCTGTTTATCCTCCGGGATAAAGCTTTTTACTTTGGCCAGGGTAGCAGTGGTTTCCTCACCGGATAATGTATTGGATATAAAGCCAAGCCCCATCAGTAGAGCGGTTATGTCCTTGACGGTAAAAAAACCTTTTTCTATCTTATACTCATTCATGATCCCAATGCCCCTCCTACACCGGAGCTGGTCACAATCGGAATACCTGCTTGATTAATGGTTTCAATATCACGATAAATGGTTCTAAGTGAAACTTCGAACAGTTCGGCCAGCTCTCTCCCGCTCATCTTTTCTCTTTGCAAGAGTAGCATAATGATAGCGATCATTCGTTCTAGCTTCATACTCATCCCCCTGAAATTTATGTTCTATGACTGACATAAAAGCTGTCAGCGATACATTGCTATACTAAGTTTATCAAATGTTAAGGAGGAACTATAAATGGATTACAAGAACGAATTTTACCACACATTAAGCAAGACCCACTACAAATATGCCCATGTAGCGCAGATTTATCTATAAACATCGTGGAGGAAACACGCCATGAACTGATATCACGCTTCAGCACACCCCTCGGCTGCTCCACACAAAATAGGGGCTGTCCCTCGGCCACTTTCATGGCTTTTGAGACAACCCCTATCATTAATCATTATTGACTAATCGAACCTGTTGGATATAACGTCGTACCACCAATCGAAACTTTGATATTGCTGGACAATGGAACGTTCGTTTCATCAATCACGGTTCTCCACCAATCCCACGCAAGACCTGTACACTCTTTGGCGGAAATTTTGATATTCTTGGCATTAGGAGGAAGTGGAATCTCTGTCGAGAAATGCGCCGTTTTATCTCGGCCATTTCCTTCCCATGTTTTATGTGTAATGATTTCTAGTCCATTTGCATCAAATGTAAATTCATCCCAAGATACGTCAAACTGAGCTACATATGCACCACTGTGATCAAGCGTTATTTTACCCTTAGTATATTCTGTCGTTTTAGTCTCTATATATTCCGTATTGTTGTGAACAGCCGCAAGGGAATTGTCTTTCAAGAAGACACTAGTATATGAAATGGGGTATGCTGGATTTTTACTGCTAAATTGTGCATTGTCCTTAATTACATTTTGGATGACACTAAAGTCTTTCGTGACGATTTGGTTATGTGTTTGTGCATCGCCGCCTAATACAACAGCTGTAAATGAACTTTCATCATAAATATTTTTGTACTGCCCACTACCACTAGCTTGTATGTTAGGATTATTGAGCAATGCTTTAAATGCAGTCTGTACATCACTGCTCTTCGAAGTTGTCTCCAATTTGACGTAAATAGTTCTGCCATAAGCTACGTTAGATACCATCAGTGGCGGAGCCTCATTACTTACCCCTTTACGGACTAATTCAGCAAACGTCACACTGCTATCAAAAAGGTCCGATGGATTGTTAGGAAGAGTCGCGCTTACGGTATAAAAGATTTGCTTATAAGCAGCTACCATCACTTTTTTCTCGCCGCTTGCTACTGCGTTAAAGTCGATTCCGAGCGTGTTGTTAAGGTATTGTGCATTCACATTAAGTGCACTGGCAATTTGATTTTTGCTGTACACCATCGATTCTGCATACTGTAATCTTGCAGGCAGGGTATGTGTGTCTGAATATTTGTCAACCCAAGTCGACACGAGCTGATCAACGGCACCAGAAACACTGCTGAAATTTGGATTTTGAACCGCAATTGTATTTTCACTCTTCAACCCAGGTAGATCAATACTAATATCTAATGGTTTTCTCGCGGCCATAACCAGACTAGGCTGATTATTCGCAAAATCCTCATTTGCAAGTTGTATGACACCTGGATACGTGCGATTCGTGATCGAATCAATAATGGAAATATCTACGGGTGAGGTTGCGAGTGATTTTTTATCCCGTTCAACCACGATAAATTTTCCATTTGACTGGGTACCTTCTTTGGGAACAAAACTACTAATTCGATCACCATTTATGGCCAAAACTTCATTACGATTATAATTTAGGCCTGCGATTCCAGCATCAATATCATTAGGTACGTTTGCTTCAGCGAATGAAATACTGGAAAAGGTAAATAAGCTTAAACTTAATAATAAACTTCCTAACCATTTCGCCCCTTTAAAACGTTTTTGAGTTTTCATACATTTCTCCTCCTTCTTGTAAAACGATAGGACTTTCCCTACTGTATATATCGGTTTTTTGTCGGAATATCACTAGTCCTGAATTAAATTTCACTCATGTCGCAGCCTTCACACAACCAACGATACAAAAGTATCTCAGCCGTTTTACGGCTTTTGGGACAGCCTCTTTTATCTATGCTCATAATGATGGACGCTGTACGGAGCAACGGTTTTCTGCTTGAATTCACAGTTACAATCTCTGGGAATATTAAGCAACAGGTTACCATATTCCGTATGTAGCTTACGTGTGTAGCCACCGCTATGAGTTTCCACAATTCATGCCAATACGGTCGTATTTTTCATCATCTAAAAACGCAGTTTACCCCAGAATCATTCTACATTTCTTCATTAAAAACGTAATTCTCTACTTTGTGAAATTTTTAACAAACTCACTTTAACACAAGTTCCTACAAAATTTTTACCAGTACTTCAAAGGAAAATAGACATTATCCTATTAATTTATCAATATGATGATTGAATGACACCTAATCTATTCGACGTAATTGTCTAGTATCTACATTTCCGTAGAAAAGTAAGTTACAATAGATTCAAGAAAAGAAGAACGAGAAGAAATGGAATTTATAACTCATGAATAAAAAACCATAGGGGTATAAGACAATGATCAATAAACTTCATGAACTCAATAAACAAAAAAAACCACTATCCGTCATTGTGTATGACCAATTGTATAAATTAATCATGGAAGGAATATTTCCTCCCGACAGCCAGCTTCCAACAGAACCCGAATTGGCCAAAAAACTAGGTGTAAGCAGAATGACATTGAGACATGCTTTGGCACTTTTGAAGGAAGATGGCTTGGTTAAAAATATCCAGGGCAAGGGAAATTTCATTACCAAATTTCATCAGAATGAAAGTATGGATGGCTTGGAGAAGTTGGGGAATCCTCTATATAAATGCTATACGGGAAACATAGATGATATCGAACTTATTTTCCGAATTGACCTAATAACGGACTATGCCATACAAGTATTAAATCGAGAAATGACTGCAGTTGTTGCGTTGGAACGCTGGTATAAAAGTAACGATAAGATCGTAGCTTTTGCTTTTACGATGATGCCAATCGAAGCCGTTTCTCAATTAAATCTTGACTTACAAAACGAAAAGCAAGTACTGGACATGTTGGAGGAGAAGGTATATGAACTAGCTAATTCCTCCACCATTGAAATTAAACGTTCTGATTCTGTCAATACTCCGTCATTAAAATACCAACTTTCCTACGGAGAGGAATGTGATTTAATTTTAGAAAGTGTATATATCAGCGATAAGTACCCTGTTGTTTATAACAAATACTATATACCCATACAATTTAGTCAAATTAGGATTAAAACATCTAAATAACCGAATGAAGGGCATGCGCTGCCCATTATCTTTTAAAGCAAGCCACAATGGAACGAAAACGTCAAATGGCAAGCCTCCAATAAACCGGAGGCTTGCCATTTTTTTAATTTTAGAAGCATTAGAATGAAGACGAGACTGACTCATTCGTAAGAAAACCAACTTTCAGGAAAACCCCTTTCTGTAATAAAAAGACAAATTTTAAAAGGTTGTCAGTGAGATAAAGGTGTGGTAATATTCTCATTGTTAAATAACATACAAGTTGTTAGACAACTATACAATGTTGTATGATCAGAAAAGTTATCATGAATGACTATGAAATCGCAATCAAAGGGTAATTATTTTGGGGTTATTCATGGAAGCGCTACCTTATTCAACATCATTAGAAGCAAACAACAAAGGAGAAGAATATACCTATGTCTACTACAACTGCAGATGTGTGCATGAAGAAACCCCAGGAATATAATTTTAAGAAAGCAGTACCTATTACCTTGCTATTATTTCTACTATGCTTGATTATTGATAATTCGTTTAAGATTGTTTCTGTTGATATGGCAAAAGATTTTAACATTTCAGCGACAACAGTCAGCTGGCAAGCAACCCTAGCTGGCCTTGTGATTGGGATTGGGGCGGTTGTTTACGCAGCTTTGGCGGATTCCATTAGTTTCAGAAAACTTTTTACCGCTGGTATCATTTTAATATGTGTCGGTTCAGTCATGGGATATGTTTTCCAACATTCGTTTTTACTCGTTGTTATCTCACGATTGATCCAAACGGCAGGTTTAGCATCAGCTGAAACATTATATGTTATATTTGTAACCAAACATTTACCTGCAAATGAACAAAAGAAATTTTTAGGATTAAGTACAAGCAGTTTTGCTCTTTCACAGCTTATTGGTGCATTAACTGGAGGCTATATTTCTACGTATTTCCATTGGACAATGCTGTTTTTAGTTTCTTTAGTAACACTTCTCACCCTTCCATTTATTTTAAAATATCTTCCTAAGGAAGAAGCGAAAAACAGTCATGTTGATGTATTAGGATTATTTCTAGTGGGAACCATTTCAGCATCCCTACTACTGTATATTACCGATTTCAATTGGATGTACCTTCTCTTGTTTGTTGTTGCAATTACATTATTCCTTACTTATATTAGTAAGAACTCCAAAGCGTTTATTGGAATATCATTCTTTAAAAATAAACAGTTTATCTCATTGCTTGGCGTTGCTTTTGTGATTTACTCTGTGCAGTTAGCATATATTTTCTTATTTCCATTCTTGCTTGAAAAGATTTATGGTCTGAAGCTAGATACCATTTCACTATTATTGATTCCAGGCTATATAGGAGCCACTCTAGTCGGGGCTCTTTCTGGAAAATTCGCGAAGTTCTTAGGAAGCAAGCAATGCATTACAATCGCGATGTCTTGTATAGTGGTAAGCTTATTATTAGGCGCATTCTTTATACAAACTTCGGTTGTTGTATTTGTGATCTCCATGGTGTTATTCTCTAGCTCATTTGCATTCATGTATGCACCGATACTTGATTCTTGTATTCGTACGATTGAAAAAGAAAAAACAGGTACAGCCGTCGGATTTTTCAATTTAACACTGAATGTCGCGATGTCAATCGGAATTGCCTATACAGCAGCTATGATGGACCATTCCGCCATGCGAAGAAGCTTCTTAGGAATTACGAGCAATTCGGATGCTTCGATGTTTAGTAATATCCTATTCATTCTCGTATTCATTACCCTTTTCAGTTTATCTCTGTACTGGGTATTAGTAGGACGAAAAACGACGAAATAAATTACGTTGTTAGTTCATAATTGGAACCCTAAAACCAAAAGTTTAGGGTTCTTTTTTAAATTAAAATTCCTTTCCTTGTCCTCTTCTTTTGTAGCGCAGGTCCTCCTCTCAACTGGTCAACGACAAAATCATGGATTTAAAAGAACTCGCACATTCCCTGCACAGAAAAAAAAGTCTCCATCGAGATACCGTATCATTCTATATTCAAAACAAGGCGTTCCATTGTGGATGGCGCAGATAACCTGATGGATCTTCTTTAATTCTAATCCCGATTGAACTCTCACCTTGAACCTAACCGGTTACATACCTTCTTTTATACATCAAGGTAATTTGGCCTGCTATGTATTCCGCACTATATTGGCTGCCATCCTTAATCCACCACATAATAATCCCTAATAGTGATGCTGCAATAATATCAAGGGAGACAACCTCCTTAGTGGAATCTATGTTTCTCACGTTTCTTCGTTTTTCGATCGTATTTTTTAATAGGTTGGTTAATTGGTTTTTGAAGCCTTTGTGCTCTACCAATACAGCAAAGATTTGCCGGTATTCATAAAAATAACTTAAAAATGTGACCAACTGCTCCTGTTCGATACTGCTCTTCACTTGTAATAACGGTTCAACCTTCATGGACAGGTCATCAAAGATTTCATGTACGATCTGGCGCAATAAATCATTAATATCCTCATAATGCAAATAAAACGTTGCACGATTCAGCTCAGCACGGTTGGCGATTTTTTGGACAGTCAATTGAGAAATCTCCACATTCTCGGCCAATAATGAAAAAACAGCATTTTTCAGCATCTTTTTTGAGCGAATGGCTCGTGGATCAACTCTTTTATGTTCGGACATTTCATCCCTCTATTATCGTTTATATAGTATTTCATCAACTAATTTACCCATTCTGTCGATTAGTCGACATTTTCAATAAAATTGCAAATAGGAATACCGTTTAAATGCTGATATGATTTATTTTATCGACACTATGTCGAAAAAGCAATGAAGAGAGGCCTGCACCATGCAAGAAGATATTAAGAAAATAAATAAAGGAATCCTACTAACCATTCTAATTTTTGGTTGTTTCTTATCTACACTCAATCAGACGCTTTTAAATGTCGCCTTAAGTAGTCTGATGGATGTATTTGATGTCACGGCAACAACTGTACAATGGATTTCAACGGGTTTTATGCTGGTCAACGGGATATTGATTCCGATTACAGCCTATTTAATGAAACGTTTTACAACACGTCAATTATTTCTAAGTGCCATGTCATTTTTATTAATTGGATCAATCATTTGTGCAGCAGCGCCGAGCTTTAGTCTACTCTTAGTCGGACGGATGATCCAAGCTGCAGGTGCCGGTATTATAATGCCGCTCATGATGAGCGTTGTGCTCGCTATTTTCCCTGTTGAAAAACGCGGCAGTGCTATGGGACTGCTTGGACTGGCGATGATATTTGCTCCTGCTATTGGGCCAACGCTTGCGGGATTTATTGTTGAATATCACTCTTGGCGCTGGTTATTTATCGGCCTCATTCCACTCGTCATCATTGTTATAGCGTTGGCATTCAAGTATTTAGTGAATGTATCCGAGACGTCTAAGTCTAAGCTTGATGTGGTAAGTGTTCTTTTATCGACCGTCGGATTTGGCTTGATTTTATATGGCTTCAGTAGTGCAGGAAGTAAAGGCTGGGACGATCTAATAGTAATTCTGACCTTAGGGATCGGGATCGCTGTTACGGCCGTATTCTGCCTTCGACAAATCAAGTCTGATGATCCACTGTTAAACCTGTCTGTCTTCAAAAATAAAGTTTTTACGATGACTTCTCTTATTAACGTGTTAATTACCATGATGATGTACGCAGATATGATTTTATTGCCTATTTATCTGCAAAATGGGCGTGGTTCTACAGCATTTGATGCAGGACTACTCTTGTTGCCGGGGGCACTCGTAAATGCGTTCATGTCACCCGTCACCGGTAAATTATATGACCGTTTTGGTGCCAAGCCACTGTTCATCATTGGTTTACTCTTTATTATTCCATCTATGTGGGCGGTATCTGATCTATCTGAATCGACCACGTATATGTATCTAATGATTCGTACCATTGGCTTGCGAATTGGATTAAGCTTCATTACTATGCCACTCAATACGGCTGGACTAAATGCACTTCCCAAGCAACTCGGCACCCATGGTACAGCAGTGAACAATACCGTTCGCCAAATTGCCGGAGCCATCGGAACTGCTGTCGTAATTACGATTTATACTGTGCAGGCAACAAGTCATGCGGCCACAGTGATACAGAGCAACCCCTCTACTACTCCTGAGATCCTTAAATCCCTTGCATCCATTCTTGGGGCAAGTGACGCCTATTACTTTATGATGATTTTATCCGTCGCCGCGTTTGTTATAACATTATTTATGCCGATGAAGAGCAAGATCATGGTTGAAAAGAAAGCAAACCTAGTTAACAAGGAATAACCTTATAACGTGGAATGTAAAAAGGACAGCGATCAGCTGTCCTTTTACATTATTAATAGCTATTCCCGGCTCACCGGCTTACTCTTGTTTATATTTTTCTTTCAGAATGCTGGAGCCGATTCCCCCGACAACCATTAAAATCAAAGAACCGAAGTTCCAAAAGAATGACCCGCCATTCAAGGTAATCCCTAGCGCCGTTACTTTGTTCAGAAAGAGAACACAGAGTTTAATCACTAACAGCACAATGCCTGCTATTACGAAGACATCAAATACAAACTTTAATTTCGGGTGAGCTAATTTCTTCCCTTCTTCTATCACCTTTTTGGTCAACTCCTCGTCACTTCTTAGTAACTCATCGATAGTTACCCCAAAAAGATCGCTTATTTTAATAATGATTTCAATGCTTGGGTAGTTTTGACCATTCTCCCATTTCGAAACCGACTGTCGGCTTACAAACAGCTTCTCGGCCAGTTCTTCTTGTGACCAACTTTTTTTATTTCTTTCCGCTTTTAACTTCTCCCCAAAGATCATAGCAGCAACTACCTTTCTGCAATTCTTAAGCCTATATTGGATTAATCGTATGCAGAAGTAAAGAACGCTTTAGTTGCAGCCCCGCAACCCCAAGTTGCAGTTAACACTAGGCATACCGCTAGTTGATGTTGACCTCACTCAAGCTTGATTACTTTTCCCCTTTTTGCTTCTAATTGAATACAGGATGAATAATAAAACAAACCATAATGGAGTACACAATAAAGCCGGGCGTGTCTCTCCAGCGAACAGCATGATGATCAGTATTCCAGCGAACAAGGTTAAGACAATATAATTAATAGCCGGTGTGAACGGTGCTTTAAATTTGGATTTCGCCTGTAAGTCTGGCCGGGTTTTCTTATACTTAATATGGCAGATAAGAACAATGCCCCACACCCATATAAAACAAATGGCGCTAATCGTTGTCACGATTCCAAAAGCCTGCTCCGGAATAAGTTTACTCAAAAGTGCACCCACAGATATAACAATTGTAGAAATGAATAACGAGTTACCTGGTACATGGTTTTTATTTAGTTTGCCCAAACGAGGTGACGCTTGGTTATTTCTACTCAAATTATAGAGAATTCGGCTGGTCGAGAACATCCCACTATTACAAGCGGACGCGGCTGAAGTTAATACGACAAAATTAATAATCCCTGCGGCAATTGGAATCCCTACTAAAGTAAAGGTTTTTACAAAAGGACTCTCTGCCGGGCTGAGCTCCGTCCAAGGGTTAATGCATAGCAGGACAAAAAGCGCACCAACATAGAAAAATAGAATCCGTAAAGGAATTTTGTTGATTGCCGATGGGATATTTTTCTCCGGATCCGCTGTTTCCGCTGCCGACACCCCGACCAATTCCACACCCACGTAAGCAAATACAACCATTTGAAAAGAAAATAAGAAGCCTGATATGCCGTTCGGAAAAAATCCCCCATGCTCCCATAGGTTTCGTACCGTCACCGATCCTGCATCCGTCTTAAACCCAATGATCAGTAAAATGACCCCAAGACCAATCAAGGCGAGAATCGTAATTACCTTAATTAAAGCAAACCAAAATTCGAGTTCCCCAAAGCTCTTTACAGTTAATAGATTAAGTCCTAATAACACGACTAGACAGGCGATGGCAGGAACCCACTGCGGGATATCAAACCAGTACTGTACATATACGCCAACAGCAATGACATCAGCCATAGCCGTCATGATCCAGCAAAACCAATAGGTCCAACCGGTAATGAATGCGACCCGTGATCCAAGGTAGTCTTCAGCAATATCCGTAAACGATTGATAGCCCGCTTTAGATAATAGGAGTTCTCCCAGTGCTCTCATCACAAAAAACACAGCAATACCCACGATTAAATACGTGATCATGATGGATGGGCCTGCCTTCTCTATCGCCTTGCCTGATCCCAAGAATAATCCTGTACCAATGGTGCCGCCAATAGCAATAAGTTGAACATGCCGATTGGCCAGCTCTCTCTTTAATTCTGGTTGTGCCATACCTAGTTCCCCCTTGTGAGTACAATAAATTGGAATAAAAAAAGAGAGATTGGATGTCATCCAATCTCCCAGATCGTAAGAATATCAAATAATATTCGCCCTGCTGATAGCGATCAGCATGACAAATACATATTCAGTACTCTTCTGTCCTTTTGCCTGAGATTGTGAACCCTTCGGCGCCGCGGAATTTCCGCAGTCTCTCCAGAAGCTGCTCCAGCTAAAGTATAATCCTTAGCCATCATAGCTCGTGAATTATGAAGTTGATAAAGCGGTAACGCAGTAAAGCTGTTCTGATATTCTAACATATTACTTGTGATGTGAGTGTTAATCAGTGATAAAAGTCTCAAGAATTTAAAGTTAGCCTCATGAACATACTACTTTTTGAAAAGCAAAAAACTAAAGGAGTATGCTAATGAAAGCCGCTGTAGTAAAGAAATTCAAAGAAAAGTTAGAGCTACAAGACGTACCTAAACCAAAACCCGGACACAAAGAAATCCTTGTCCATATTCATGCGTGCGGAGTGTGTCATACTGATTTGCATGCTGCTCATGGCGATTGGCCCGTCAAACCGAAACTCCCTCTTATTCCCGGACATGAAGGCGTTGGGATTATTGAAGAAATAGGTGAAGGAGTTACACACTTAAAGGTAGGAGACCGAGTAGGAATCCCATGGCTGTACTCAGCCTGCGGTCATTGTGAGTATTGTCTTACAGGAAGAGAGACTCTTTGTCTCGATCAGCAAAATTCTGGATATTCCGTAGATGGTGGATATGCAGAATATTGTGTGGCAGCTGCCGATTATGTAGTGAAGGTTCCTGATAATCTAAGCTTCATCGAAGCGGCACCTTTATTTTGCGCTGGCGTTACGACCTACAAAGCTTTGAAAGTATCAGGTGTAAAGCCAGGTGAATGGGTAGCCATTTTCGGCGTCGGAGGATTGGGTCATCTTGGTGTACAATATGCAAAGGTGATGGGAATGAACGTAGTGGCCATCGACACGTCGGATGAAAAGATGGAGCTTGCCAAACAGCTTGGCGCAGACAAAACCGTAAACGCATTAAAAGAAGATGCCGCAGACTGGATTCAAAAAGAAATCGGTGGAGTACATGGTGTCGTTTGTACGGCGGTTGCGAAAAAAGCATTCGACCAAGCCTACGGGGCCATTCGTCGCGGCGGTACCTGCGTCATGGTTGGACTGCCTCCTGAATCCATGGATGTCCCGATCTTTGATACGGTATTAAACGGTACAAAGGTAGTCGGTTCGATTGTCGGCACTCGCAAAGATTTACAAGAAACATTACAATTCGCTGCAGAAGGAAAAATAAAAACCATTATTGAGACACGTAAACTAGAAGATATTAATGAGATCTACGATCTTATGTTAGAAGGCAAAATCAATGGTCGAATCGTCCTTGATATGACGAAATGACCCGAAAGAAAACCCGCTCGAAGTGTTGCTTTTCGAGCGGGTTTTTTTATGACTAAAATTTGTCCCACTTATGATAAGGTTCAGCGTAACATCTATAGAACGCAGACACCTGCACCAATGTCTCCACAAGCCGCGTTGGATACGATTAATGCTTACTACGTTCGGCAAGCTGGCGATGCGCCTGACCACTCAATATTTGACACTGCTGGAGTAACAGGTGTTACTCCGTCGAACTTAACCTATGTTGATTATGCATTGAGCGTGGACGAGACATCTCCATGGACAGTACTTGAAATTCAAGAGATTGTTAATGAAGTTCATTCAGGACTCGTATTGACAGCGATCAGCATGGGGCTTTCCCATGCCGTTTTGAATTCCATTTTTATTCCCGTTCTTACCTTTGAGCTTAACTTAATGACATTGCCTGTTTGGGTGTCCTTATTGTTTTTCTAAGTTTTGCTTGCTAAGCGACTCTATTCAGCATCATTCTGTTCTTCCAGCCATCTCAAAATCGCTTGGTTTGTTTCTTCCGGCTTTTCTTGCTGGATCCAATGACCGCAATTCAGATTGACCACTTCCGCATTAGGCACGAACTTTGTCAGGTTTTCAGACCTCTGGACCGTATCCCGGTCACCATAGATCATGAGGGTCGGCTGTACCATAAAAATGAAGGGGGTTGCGATTTTGGATGAGCTGTTTCATCCCTTCTTCATTTAGCGATTTGATTTATGCCTCGCATTTAAAACGTTCTGACTTTTGATGAGAATTAAACCCTAATTGATTGAGAAATACAGTAGCTCCTCTCTCCTAAAGATCAGGGAAACAATAGACCCAGATTTATGCAGTACCAAAAATCCTTTTAACGATTCTTTTGATATTTATATTTCCTTATTCTGTAATATATTTTTTGCAATGTTGAAATTTTAGCCCTTCTTCAGATGAAGCGATCAATATTCCAAGCCTTCTTAATCGTGTTTCTTCTTTCTTGGCGCTCATTACCCACCAGATAGAATCTCTTTTATAGGATGGTGATAAATTAGTGAAGAATAGCCAGGCTGTTTGATTTGCCTTGATTTGTTCTTCATATTCTTTGGCAAGTTCCACGTTTCTTTGTTCAGAGGAATAGCCTTGTGCATCGGTTCTGTTGTAAAAGACGTGCATTCCTTCTGGTCTCATCTTTCCAAGCTGTATTAGTGCTTTTACCTTCTTTACGTTCACAGCACTCCATACACTATTTACTTTGCGCGGAGTAAAGCGAATCTTATAGCTTTGTTTATCAATGGTTTTTCGTATACCGTCAATCCACCCAAAACAAAGAGCGGCATCTACTGATGCAGACCAAGTAAGGCTTGCACGCCCTGTACTTATCCCAAAATAGCCCACCCAAATTTCACTAGCTTCAGCATGATGTTCTTCTAACCAATCGTTAAACTCTTCTTGGTTGTTGAAAAAAACTACATCTCCCATTGTTCCAGCCATTTTAAAATCGCTTGGTTTGTTTCTTCCGGCTTTTCTTCCTGGATCCAATGACCGCAATCCAGATTGACCACTTCCACATTGGGCACGAACTTTGTCAGGTTTTCAGACTTCGCAACCACATCCCGGTCGCCGTAGATCATGAGGGTCGGCTGCTGGATGATTGGGTTCACTTTCGCCAATAAGCGCCAGTTGCGGTCAAGGTTCCTGTACCAATTTATGCTGCCCGTGAACCCTGATGTTTCAAAAGCGGAGACGTAAACGGCCAGCTCGCTTTCACTCAATACGGGCTCACCGAGCGGTGTTTCTGCTCTGGCGAGATTGATCAACGCCATACCTGGCTCAGGTGCTCTGAGAGGCTCGTTCTTCCGGTACAGGTTGCGAAGGAACCTGTATGTATTGTCTTCGAATACGGCGTCCGCGACGCCTGGCTGTCGATTGAAGTGGACGAAATAGAAATCGCCGCCAAGTATTTCTTCCATGAACTCGATCCAGGGTTTTTCTCCGCGCTCTTGGTAAGGCAAGCTCAGATTTATCACTTTATTGACGCGGTTTGGATGCAACAAGGTCAGTCCCCAAACGACGAATGCACCCCAGTCATGACCGACAAAGGTAGCGTCCTCGTATCCATAGTGATCGAGAAGCGCGATGAGATCACCCGACAAGTGTTCAATGTCATAGTCTGTTACTTCGGTCGGACGGGATGAGTTGCCGTAACCCCGCTGGTTGGGGACGATGACATGGTAGCCCGCTGCGGCAAGTGCGTCCATCTGATGGCGCCAAGAAAAGGCATGCTCTGGCCAGCCGTGGCAGAGTACAATAGGTTTTCCTGCGTTTTCTCGGCCTGCTTCAAACACTTCGAGTTCCACACCGTTGGCTGAAATAAGGGTGGGCTTGGGAAAATCGGTTGGATTAAACATTGAATTAAAACCTCCTTCTTGTGATACTTGTAGTATAATGAATAAAAGGTGACATCTAGGTGTCACCTTTCTGAAATCATGTAAAAAAAGAGGGCAATTATGGACAAAGTGGAGAGACTCATTTCGATTATCATGATATTGCTGAAAAAAGAGGTTGTTTCTACAACGGAATTCTCACAACTATTCAATGTCTCCAAAAGAACGATCCTTCGCGATATGGAAACATTGAGCTTATCGAACATCCCGATCTACTCTGTCAATGGGGTCAAAGGGGGCTACGGCATAATGGATGAATACAAGGTTGATAAACGCCTTTTAAGCAGCTCCGATTTACAGAATATATTAACTGCGCTCGGCGGATTGGAACAAATCCTCCGTACTGAAGAAGTTGAAAGAACGATAAAAAAAATAGAGGCAATGGTTAGTCCATTGTCTCTAAATCGTTCCATTCAACTGTCGTTTTATGATTGGGAAGGTCGGTCCGAGATTCTTGAAACCTTAAAGACATATCAAGAATCCATTTCAAAAAAGAGGCTGGTTTCGTTTGATTATACAGATAAGGACGGGGCTGTAACGAATAGAATGGTCGAGCCCTATGAGCTGCATTTTAGCGAATCGAGTTGGTACTTGAAAGGATTCTGTTTACATCGACAGGGATATCGAACTTTCAAGTTATCTCGGATCGATCATATTACTATGGATGAACGCGCGTTTCATCCTAGAGACGATTGGTCAGAGCAAGTACACGAAGCAAATTATCTACCTGAATTCGTCACGATTAAGGCCTGGATATCGCCTAGCATAAAAGATCAAATCATCGAAAGGTATGGTCGAAGAAGTATTGAAGACCATAGTTCTGGATTTTTATTAGCAACCATTTATGTCCCACAAAATCGTATGGGATTTCAACTTTTAGCAAGCTTCGGCACTCATCTAAAAGTTGTAGAGCCCAAAACCTATGTTGAAGACTTTCGAAATTATTTATATCAAATGATGGAGAACTATTCCTGATATATTTAGCATTAAAGCTTCAACCTTCAACTCAACTTTTCGCCCTACTTATGATAAGGTTCCCCCCGATTGATCTTCACCGCGCGATAAATCTGCTCCACCAGCACCAGGCGCATGAGCTGATGGGGCAGCGTCATGCGCCCGAAGCTCATGCGCTGCTGCGCGCGGCGCATGACCTCGTCGGAGAGCCCATGGCTCCCTCCGATGACGAACACGACATGGCTCGTCCCATAGGTGCCGAGCCGGTCAATTTCTGCGGCAAGCTCTTCCGAGCTCCACAGCTTGCCGTCAATCGCGAGCGCAATGACATGCGCCTCGCTCTTTATGTGCGCGAGGATGCGTTCCCCCTCGCGTGCCTTAACAATACCGACCTCTGCTTCGCTTAGAGAGTCGGGTGCTTTTTCATCTGCCACCTCAATCACCTGAAATTTCAGGTACGGTGTCAACCGTTTAGCATACTCCGCGATGCCATTAATCAAGTACTTTTCCTTCAATTTTCCTACGCCAATAATTTGAATAAGCATAAGTGCCTCCTGTTATAGTCCTCTATTGAAATAGCAAAAGGACGCGCACTGGGCGTCCCTTGTAAGTAGCTTCCTAATCTTTCGCATTCCTTAAATGTCCTATTCTTCAGACAATCCATCCCCTACTTACTCTCCTCCCGCTCCTCCATTACAAAATCCGGCTTTTCCCCAGCTTCATAAGCACTCAATATAGAATCCAGCAATCCTGGGAAACGTGCGCTCAGATCCTCTGTCCGTAGCGACAGTATACGCTGGGTTCCTTGCACCCGCGTAAACACAACCCCTGACTCGCGCAGCGTACGGGCATGGTGAGACATGGTGGATTTGGCGATCGGAACGTTGAAGCCGTTGCAAGCCTGTTCTCCATTTCTATGAATATCCGATACGATATGGAGGCGAATTGGATCGCTGAGCGCATACAATACGGAAGCAAGCTGAATGTCCTTGCGGTCCGGATGAAATAGTATTTTCATGGATGATTATCCCCTTTGTCCTACTTTTAATGCGAAAAAAATATTGGTGATCCTAATTGCATTTTATATCAACGCATGCTATATTTCAATTGTTCGTAAGTAATCGAACTATTAAACAATAAAAAAGGAGTGCTTCGCACATGACTTCTGTAAATAACCTTTCCGCGAATGCGGATCATGAAGCCTCCGTTCCGGAAGCGACTCTTCCACGGGAAGGCCTGCTGACTCTCCTGTTCAGCATTGCTGTGGTTCTCGTCATCATGAATACAGCCATGTTCAATTTGGCACTGCCTGATGTAACCGAAGCCTTCGGCATTACAGCTGCATCCGCTTCTTGGATTGTTACCGGGTATTCCATTATGTTTTCGATTGCTTCAATCACGTACAGCCGGCTCTCTGATTTTCTGCCGATCCGCCGCCTGCTGGTGATAGGCTTGTTGACGCTAGGCTTTGCGGCTGTGGCCGGCTTCTTCAGCACCAACTTTATCTTTCTACTTATTGTGCGCATTCTACAGGCGTCGGGCGCGGGCGCAGTAATGTCCTTATCTCTTGTGTTGTTTACCCGCTATGTCCCGCAATCCCGTCGCGGCAAATCGATGGCGACGATTATGTCAGCCGTTTCACTCGGCCTAGGCCTTGGTCCGGTCGCGGGCGGAGCCATCGTCGAATATCTTGGCTGGATCTGGTTGTTCGCTGTAACGGCAGCTATTTTGCTTCTCGTACCGTTGTTCCTCATCCTGTTGCCTAAAGAGGTGCCCACCCGGGGTTCCTTTGATGTGCTTGGTGGGCTGCTCTTGGGCGTCGGCACCACCGGTCTGCTGCTGTTCCTGACTAGTGGGCTGTGGGTGGCCTTGGTCGCCGGACTTGTCGCCATCGCTTTATTTGTTGGCCGCATCCGCAGCACGCCCGACCCATTTGTAATGCCCGCGCTTTTCCGTAACCGCTCATATCTCGTGCTGGCGGTGGTCGGAATCGCCTCCTATCTATGTAGCTTCGCCACCTTGTTCCTGCTGCCACAGATTTTAACTCATCGTTTTGGCTTCAGTGCAAGTCATGCCGGGCTTGTGATCTTTCCGGGCTCGTTGCTCGCAATCTTCGTTTCCCGTTCCGTCGGACGAATCATCGACCGTTATGGCAATGCGGGGATATTGCGCTTCGCTCCACTGCTTGTGTTGACTGCTACCGTCCTGTTCGCATTCTTCGCTGGGCGGTCCTGGATTGCCGTTATGCTGATCTATATGATTATGAGTCTTGCCTTCACGACGTTGTCCAGTAGTGTATCCAATGAAATCTCACGGATTCTGCCTTCCTCACAAATAGGCTCCGGGATGGGACTGTTCCAGCTACTGCAATTCTTTAGCGGCGCCTTCAGCGTAGCTATGGCCGCAAGTGCATTGGAATGGCAGCGTGGGCTGCCGCTCCGGGCCGCTTACTCGAACATCTACTGGGGACTCTCTATTGCAGCAATGCTTGCCATCATCTCAGCCATTGTCTACCGCAAGAATAACCGAGGTAGCTCCCTGACCAATATGGCAGATGCAGCAGATGCATAAGATTAATCCTCCAATGCACCTATAATTATTCCACGCAAAAACACCTTGCGGCCCATTTCCGGGACTGCAAGGTGTTTTTTTATAAGTCTTAAAGGTCCTTTAGACCACCAAATATTCAGCGTTCTTCTCACATTGGGTGCACTTTGCCGGCGGGTCCCAGTCAGAGAATTCCGTTTCCTTCAAATCCACTACATCTGGTGCATCTTCATACTCGTCCACAAACAAATCAATAGCTAATTCTACATGTTCTTTACATACTACATACATTCAACCAAGCATCCCTTTCTGTGCCGCTACGGCCTAATACTCCTTCTATTGTTCTACCATACTTCCCACGAAAATGGAACTCCTATCTATCCATTCCAGCGATCTGTTCATCCATTGTCTATATTCTTGCCCTTCACCAAAAAAAGATTCCTCCCACCCCGAAGGGCAAAAGGAATCTCATCACTTATCTCTCTCTATTATCTATAAATATTATTTTAAACTCTCCATCCTACCCTAGAAACTCCACCGGACGATCCAGCTCATACAATCTGCGGTAACGTGGTTCTTTTTTCATCAGCTCCGCATGGGTTCCACGCATTTCTACTGAGCCATTTTCCATAAAAATCACTTCATCCATCTGCTCCGCACCGACCAAATGATGCGTTACCCAAATTAGTGACTTACCCTTCATGGCTTCGAACATTGTCTTCAAAAGATCACGTTCCGTCCGCGGGTCCAACCCTACAGTCGGTTCGTCGAGTATGACAACAGGTGTATTTTGCAGCAAAATACGAGCTAACGCTATCCGCTGACGCTCTCCACCAGAGAATCGTTGCCCCGCTTCACGAACAAAGGTATCATATCCATCTGGCAACGAGGAGATCAACGTATCCATTTTGGCTAAGGCGCCAGCTTCTTTAATGGCTTGTTCGGAAGCCTTCGGATCACCCATACGAATATTGTTAGCTACTGTAGTATCGAATAAATGTGGACTCTGATTAAGCACCGCTATAATAGAAGGAATATGCTCGCCATAGGCATCTGCAGCAATTCCATTAATCGTAACCGAGCCGTGAGAAGGTTCAATAACACCTTGAATAGCCTTTAATAACGTCGATTTACCCGCACCACTTCGGCCGATGATCGCAATCTTTTTACCTTGTGGAATATCGAGGCTGAGATCGCGAACCGACCAGTTAGTCTCTGAACCATAGTGGTAACCTACATTTTCGAGCTTGATGTGAGCACTCTTCATGGCCTGAGGCAGAGCATCGACTACAGTTGCTTTTTCAGAGACGATGTTCTGCTCAGTTCCATTTACACCAGACAATCGCTCTAAGGAGTTACGGTACTGCGGGATTTTCTCCACCGCTTCAGACACTGGCAGAAAGGCATCTGCTACAGGAAAAACAACCAGTACGAACGCCGCAATCAATGTACCCGCAATAGCACCATCTGCAAACTCTCCAGCGGCCCAATATAGCATAGAAAGCACGCCAATCCCAATTACCGCTTGCCCAATGAACGTACGAATACGTGCCCAGCTGCGCAGCGCTGCATCGGTTTTGGCTACTTTTCTCTCATCTGCTTCGTAAGTGTCTACGAACTGGCTTTGTCGTCCACTAATGACCCAGTCACCCATACCAAGTACGGCGTCAGTCAGCTTTTGATAGAGACGATTACGCTCTACTTTCACTTCACGTTGGCGCTTCTGTGTGAACAATAGAGATAAGAACGGCAACACCACTACTAACACCAATATATACAGAGCCATCAATAGCGCAAAGGCGATATCAAAAGTACCCAGTGCAATCACAGCTGCTCCATAAATCAGCAAAGCAATAATGCTTGGAAAAACGGTGCGCAGATATACATTTTGCAAATATTCAATGTCATCCGCAAGCATCCCGAGAATATCCCCAGTGCGGAAGCGTGACGACAGGAACAAAGCCTGTGGTTCCAAAATATTGTACAGACGCACACGCATCTTAGATAGAATTCGCAAAATCGTGTCATGCCCAACTAAACGTTCTACATAATGAATGACAGCCCGACTCGTTCCGAACGTACGCACACCTACAATCGGTACATAAATCATTAAAATATTTTCGACGGGTGTAGACGCTTTTGAGATCAGAAATCCTGAAGTATACATTAATGATGAGGCTGTAAAAATCGTCAACGCCCCAAGCACGATAATAAGCAAAAAACGCCAAAAATACGACGATACATACGGAGCAAACCATCCTTCACGTTTCAATGGATTCCCTCCAATTGCGACCCAATCAACTCATAATACGCACCCTTGCGGGCAAGCAATTCCTGATGGGTACCGATTTCTGCCACTTTTCCTTGTTTCATTACTACAATAATGTCCATATCAAGCATCCAGTGCAGGCGATGTGTAGCCAGAAAGACCAGCTTTCCTTCAAAAAGAGGCACCATCGTCTCCTTCAGCTCATATTCCGTCTCAATATCCAGATGTGCCGTCGGCTCATCCAATAACATAATCGGACGACTGCTGAGTAAAGCTCGAGCCAGCGCAACCCGCTGCTCCTGCCCGCCACTGAACGAACGACCTCCGCCGCCGATCATCTCATCCAAGCCATTCGGAAGGGTTGCCGCCAGCTCTGATAATCCAGTAGCTTTCACAGCTGCAGCCACAGCTTCCATAGAAGCTTCAGGGTAATAGAAGCGAATATTATCAGCCAATGTACCACTAAAAATATAAGGGCGCTGCGGGATATACGAGGTCTGCTTTCGCCAAGCCTCATCCGTTAATGCGCTAACCGTTGTACCGTTTACTGTGATACTTCCTGAAGTAGGATGTAAGAAACCACCCAAGATATCGACTAGTGTAGATTTACCGGCCCCACTCTCTCCGATAATCCCAATTTTGCTTGCTCCTTTAAATTGCAGGTTTACCGCTTCCAGCGAAGAAAGACCAGCTTCCTCGTATTTCACACTGACATCATTTAATGTAAGTATGCTATTTTTATGCCAAGTGAATATCTCTTCTGGTGTTTTCGATGCTGATCTCAATGCTTGGTCACCATTAGAACCTACTACTTCAGCTTTCACTTCATCCTGATCTATAATGCTTTTCATTGCCTCAGCGGCTTCCTTACCATCGAGAGTAGCATGGAAATCCGAACCTACCAATCGTACAGGCAAAAAATATTCCGGTGCCAAGATCAGAATGGTTAAGCCCGTAACCAGTGTCATCTGATCGTTGACCAGACGCAGGCCAAGACTTACCGCGACGGAAGCAACGGATAACATCGTAAAGAAGTCCAGCGCGAACGAAGACAAAAAGGCTACTCGCAGTGTACGCATCGTCGCCGAGCGATACCGATCGCTGACGGTGGCAATACTCGTGCTATGACTACGACTGCGGCCCAGAAATTTCAGCGTTTCTAGCCCACGGAGGGAGTCTACGAAATGATTAGATAAGGTACGATAAGATTTCAGCTGACGGTCCATCTGCTTGCGAGCCGTCATCCCGATCAAGATCATAAAAACAATAATAATCGGCATAGTGATCGTTAGAATTATCCCACTCGCGGTATCCATCTTGTAGATATAAATAAGCACCAAAATCGGTGTAATTGACATCCCTACCATTCTAGGGATAATCGCTTCTAAATATGTGCGGAACTTTGTTACGCCTTCCAGCACAAGTGTGACAAGATCCCCGGTTCCACGCCCGCCCACCATTCTGGGTCCAAGCTGGAAGAGCTTATCCATCATTTCCCTCCGCATGTTGCTGCCTGTTGCTTCCGCAAAGCGGTAAGAGATACGGCTCATCAGCATGGCGCAAGCATGGCGCACTAGAAATGCAAGAAGGAACAATAGCGAAGTAGCCCATTGTTCCTTCAGAGGTTCTCCTGCAAATAGCGCAGAGATGACTTCTGCCAGCCATTTGGCCAACAGAAGTATGGACATGCTTTGCACCAGGGTAAGGAGGCCAACGATCAGAAATACCGGCTTAGCTCCTTTATACCCAAGCAAATTTTTATCCATTAGTATTCAAGATGCTCCTTCTCGTGAACGCGTTTATGAAAGACAAAGTAACTCCAAATTTGATATCCCAATACGAATGGAAGGATGGTCAGTGCCACAATCGTCATTACCTTTAAAGAGTAATGTCCCGAAGCCGCATTGGTAATTGTCAAATTAAAGGCTTGATCGATTGAACTAATCATAACACGTGGGAACAATCCTACAAAGATAGAAGTTACGGACAATGCTATTACCGCTCCTGTCATTCCAAAAGCATAGCCGTCCTTCTTCTTCGTCATGAAATAACCCGATAATATGAACGCGATAATTCCCAGCGCTACTATAATCATAAGAACTAAACCACGTTGTTCGAAAATATCAGTCATATAATAAGTCATTACCACGAAAGCGAGCAATAGAGCCCCAAGTGGCAAAAGCAATCTTTGCGCCATTTTTCGAGCGCGAGCCTGTAGATCACCCACTGTACGCAACGTTGTGAACATGAGACCATGTACCAAACAAAGAAGGACAACAGTCACACCAGCTACTACGGTATACACATTTACGATATCTGTAAAACCTGCGTACATTTGCATATCCCCATCAATCGGCAAACCTTTGATGAAGCTGGCGAACACCACAGCAAGGAGGAAAGGTGGGAGGAAGCTGCCGAAAAAGATACAAACATCCCAAGTTTTTTTCCAAGCTACGGAATCCCGTTTACCTCTAAATTCAAAAGCAACACCACGTGCAATCAAAGCTAATAAAGCAAAGACAAAGGGAATGTAAAATCCGCTAAACAACGTTGCATACCACTCAGGGAAAGCCGCAAACATTGCACCCGCAGCAGTAATTAACCATACCTCGTTTCCATCCCAGAAGGGTCCGATCGAGTTAATCAGAATCCGGCGCTCAGTGTCATTCTTAGCGAGAATTTGTGTTTCCATCCCTACGCCGAAATCGAAACCCTCCAGGAAGAAGAACCCTATAAACAGAACTGCAATGAGCACAAACCACAATTCATTAAGAGACATCATTGGGCGCCCTCCTCGTTATATGGATCATGCGAATCCCCGTGATCGTTATCCATCGCATAAGGACCTTTTTTAATCACTTTCATAAACAAACCAATTAGAACTAATCCGAGAATGGCGTAAATCGCTGTAAAAGAAATAACAGAGAATAGAACCTGACCACTTGTAATGTTAGGCGACACACTGTCTTCCGTTGTCATCAATCCGAATACCGTCCATGGCTGACGCCCGAATTCGGTCATGACCCAACCTGCTGTATTCGCGATTGGAGGAAGCAGTATTCCCCATAACATAAACCGCATAAACCAAGTGTTTGGACGGTCCATCTTTTTGCGCCACATTAAATACATTGCGTACATACCCATTACGATCATTAACGTTCCTGCTAGAACCATGATCCGGAAACTCCAGAATGTCGTACGTACTGGCGGGATATAGTCACCGGGGCCATAGGTTTGCTCATACTCAGCTTGCAGCTCAAGCATACCTTTAACTTCACCGGAAAATTTACTGTATGAAAGGAAGCTTAGCATATACGGAATTTGAAATTCTCCAGAACTTTCCTGCTTGTCAGGATCAATGTTAGCCCATACGGTCCAAGGTGCTGGGTCACCACTCTTACCCCACAGTCCTTCAGAAGCCGCCATCTTCATAGGTTGAGTCTCAACCAAATACTGTGCTTGCGCATGGCCTGCCACGGCTACACCAATAGAAGAAATGATACCTACGATTGCTGCAATTTGAAAAGATTTCTTAAAGAAAGATACATCTTGTTTCTTCAATATCTTATACGCACTAATACCCGTTACGAGGAAGGCGCCTGTTGCATACGCAGCAAGAACCGTGTGCGGGAATTCAACCAGCAATTGTCCGTTCGTAATGAGCGCGAAGAAATCATTCATTTCTGCCCGTCCATTATTTATCTCAAATCCCACAGGATGCTGCATAAAGGAGTTCGCTGCTAGAATCCAGAAAGCGGATAACATCGTACCGAAAGCTACTAGCCAGATGGATAACAAGTGCACTCTTTTGGACACTTTGTCCCAGCCGAATATCCAGATGCCAATAAAAGTAGACTCCAGAAAAAAAGCTGCCAATGCTTCGACTGCAAGTGGAGCCCCGAATACATCACCCACAAAACGTGAATAATCAGACCAGTTCATCCCGAACTGAAATTCCTGCAAAATACCTGTAACTACCCCTACTGCAAAGTTGATGAGAAACAGCTTTCCCCAGAACTGTGCCATTCTTTTGTACTCTTCATTGCCTTTTCTAACGTACATGGTCTCCATGATCGCAATCAAGAGCGCTAGTCCGATTGATACCGGTACAAAGAAATAGTGGAATATTGTCGTCGACGCAAATTGTATACGCGACAGCATTACTGTATCCATATTTTTCCCTTCCTTCTCCCCTTTTCGTTAACTATATTGTGTCAAAAATTTAGACGCACTTTTGTGATAAATGTCACACAAAGGGGTGCTTTTAACGGTGAAATTCAAATGATTTGTGACAAAAATCACAATTTACCTTAAAAAAAGCAAAAAAAATAAGACGGTTTGACCGTCTTGAAGTTGTTCACTGTTCTATAACAAGCTTGACTCATAAAGGCATTGGTTAGGTAATGGAAATACCCTTCTTCAGCGATTTGAGATCGCCATTCGAATTAAGCAATTGTGGTAGCATCTTCGTGCTGCGAACCATTGGAGAGTCACATAGACGGCAAGAAGGCGCATGTTCAAATGCGAAATTATCCCTCATCCATCCGTTGCATCCATCATTGGTACACGCCCAAATCGCGGTATTTTCTTCCGGTATTTCTTCCAAAGGTTTCTTCCGGTAGTTCATTGCCGTTCCTCCCATCCTGTAAGTCAATAGTGACTAACTAGATATAAAAAGACCGTCCCAACTTTCACAAGCTGGGACGGTTTCTTCTATTATTACAGTTTTACAACGTTTTCGGCTTGTGGTCCACGGTTGCCTTGAACAACGTTGAATTCAACGCGTTGGCCTTCGTCCAAAGTTTTGAAGCCGTCGCCAGTGATTGCGCTGAAGTGAACGAATACGTCGCTTCCGCCTTCAACTTCGATAAATCCGAATCCTTTTTCTGCGTTGAACCATTTAACTGTACCTGTTTGCATGTGTGTTACCTCCACAAATTTAAATTAATATGTTCTTTTTATCTTCAAACAAAGAAAAAATTCACACATTGAAAAAGGTTGTATTACCGAATATAACAGCCCTTTTCAATGCGAAAATTAGGGACTAAATGTATGATTGATATCATATTACCACACCTGATTAGCAAAGGCAAGCTGGCATCCGTATATATCCGTTTCTACCCTAATAAGTATTACCTTCCAATGTAAGGGTTGCCAGTCAGCCCAAAATTGATTAAATCAGCTTATAATTGCCATATTTATCAAAACTTTAGAAGAAATAGATCCCCGATAGCGATACAGAGTATCGCTATTTCAGGAAGCTCTACCTTCTCAACCGAAGGGGTAGTCCGCTCTACTTGTCATTACTGCTATATCATTATATGCCGACTTCCAGCATATTATTCCTCTGGTTTTTCAAGAAGTTTTACTGTAGTCTGATTGACTTTCCCATTTCGATAATAGGTAATCTTCAGATCCTCACCAATCTTCGTCTGATTATATAAATACTTGCGAAGGGAAAGCGTGGATGTAATAGGTTCATCATTAAATTTCGTAATTACATCATTGAACTGTATTCCCGCTTCTTGTGCAGGTCCAACAGCATCCAGAACTACAACTCCATCCTTAACATTGTTCGGTAGGTTCAGTTCCTTGCGTTGGTCCTCTGCGAGAGGAATGTAAGGATTGTTTAAATCTACCGAATATACGCCCAAGTAGGAACGGGCAATCCGCCCTTTCTCAGCCAGTTCATTAGCGGTATCTATCACATGGTTAGCTGGAATAGCAAAACCCAGCCCTTCTACACCTGCATCGGAGATTTTCATCGTGTTAATACCGATGACTTTACCATCCAGATCCACAAGCGCCCCGCCGCTATTGCCTTCATTAATTGCTGCATCGGTCTGAATGACCTCTTGCTCCCAATCATATACGCCGTCCTGATTCAAGGATACGGGAACCTTCCGTTCAGTATAGCTGACAATACCTGAAGTCAATGTGTCACCAAGTCCCAACGGGTTTCCGATGGCAATGACCGTTTCACCTAGACGAAGCTTCGAGGAATCCCCGAGCTCTGCGATTGTATTGATCCCTTTGGCATCAATAGAAAGGACCGCGATGTCACTCACTTTATCCGTTCCAACGAGTGTAGCTTTACGTGTCTCGCCATCTACTGTTACGACTTCAAGATTGCTAGAGTCTTCGATGACATGGTTATTAGTAATGATAAATGCTTTATTATCTACCTTTTTATAAATCACTCCAGAGCCTAATGCTGACTCATCCAGAATGTTCAATTCTTTATTATCTTCTTTATGATTGATAATACTTACTACTGCAGGACGAACCGTAGCAGCGGCTTGAATGATACGGTCAAACGGATCTCTGCTTGGGGCAACCTCCCCAGTTGTTACTACCGACTTCGGGGCAGTTTCGTGACTCATTTGTCCAGTAAGCATACTGAATAAAAACACTGCCACCACAGCACTGATTAAGGAGCAGACGGCGGATATTTGCCAAGTGGATAAGCCCTTGCGCGATCTTCGCACAGAATGCTTGCGGTTAGCAAATGATCCCTTTGATGCTTCATCCCCTCTGGACCGTGATACTTTAGTTGAATAGAAATCGTCATCAAACAATCCCACCGAAAATCTCCCCCTTCTATTGCCAACCGTTCACAGTATCTAAAACCTGAACCTCTAGCAATCACGTTCCAAGCATATACCTCTGCATCCTTTAGACTCCAACAATCACTAAAAAGTTTCACTTTATCCATTAACCACACAATAGTTTCAGTTAATCGAAAGAATTTTAGAATCTTTCAATATATCTTCTCTACTAGGAATATTTTGCAACTTAAAAGACTACACTAATAGAAAGGTTCCATAAATTTAGAGTTTGCTTATCACGTCTATAATTGTATCACAGGCAACCCTCATTTCGTGATTTTCCTGAGGTAAAAAGCCTGCGAATTTTTTACAACTCCAGTTCTGTTTTTACTACATAAGGAGGTATAATTATGAATTCTTTTTCCACAAGTATGGATCTGGTGGAGTTTATCGGTAAGCTTGGCGATTTGAAGGATGAACACTACCATATGACCCTTGCCTTCAGTGCTATGATCGAATTGATGATCGATAAAGGCCTGATCTCCCGCCAAGAATTAGAACGAAAGACTGCCGAGCTTGATCAGCTTATGACAACTGGCTCAGCTTATCCCATGGCGTAGGTTGGTCATAATACGTATCGCAAAGCTTAAACTCACTATCTTTAAAGAAACAGCCCCGATCCTCCATTGCGCAACGTACCGACATTTTAGCCAAATCCATCATATTATGATCCCGGCTTAAATGCGCTAAATAGGTACGTTTAGTCCGTCCTGTGAGAATTTCACTTAGTGCTGCTCCGGCTGCTTCATTAGAAAGGTGACCCATGTCGCCAAGTATACGTCGTTTCGTATTCCACGGATAACGTCCCATCCTCAGCATTTCAATATCATGATTCGCCTCCAGCACCAATACGTCCGCCTCTGAAATCGCATCTCTTACCTTGTCGCTAACATATCCCAGATCTGTAGCTACACACAGTTTTTCTTTTCCATCATAAAAATTGTAACCCACCGGCTCCGCCGCATCATGAGAAATTGCAAACGATTCTACACGCAGACTACCAAAATCCCTATGCTGTCCCGACTCCATAATGATTCGGTTATAGTCGGGTATTTTCCCAATGCCTTTTTCAATGGCTCCCCAGGTATTGGTGTTCGCATAAATCGGAAGATCGTATTTACGGGCCATTGCCCCGAGTCCTTTAATATGATCGGAATGCTCGTGTGTGACTAGAATCCCGTCTATATCATTACCCGTTAGCTCGCGCATGGCCAACAGCTCATCGATCCGCTTGGCACTTAGTCCCGCGTCAATCATAAGTGTTGTCTCCCCGTTCCGAACCACCGTTACATTTCCGGTAGAACCACTGGACAGTACTGTAAATGAAATCCCCATTTTCCTTACTCCTTCTAATCTGTTGTCTTCGGACTGATGATGTCCGCACTTATAGCATCCACATAATAGGCATTGCCGTTCTCCAGCATGAACCGCCACATTGGCGACGCTACCTGACTTTCGGAGTTGAACAACTCACCATAATAACCAAGCTCAATCTCCTTTACTACGGAGTCTGCCGGAAAATATTTTTCAATCAAACTGCTAAGCGCTTGCGATGCCGGCAGTACCTTCTGTTCCTTATCGCTACTGCTTGCCCCTATCTCAATCTTAGGTGAGCGGAAAGCTACAATCTTCTGATCACTATTAATCAACTCTAACCTAACTCGGAATAGCGACCACTGATTCTGAACTAGCGGGTGAAGCACGAACTTCCCAACTTCACTTTCTTGAGAATCAAAACGATAATTTGCGATATCCGGTATTTGACTCTCAAGCGCCTTGCTAAGGTCAGTGAAGGAAGAATAGATCAGCTTACTGTCTATAGGAACATCTAATTTAATGGGTGGTTCATTCTGCTCTTCAGCAGAATATCGATAAGTTATATTAGGAAGCTGCGGGGTAGAAGCCGGAATGGGACACAACACACGAATCCCTTTCTGCTCCATGACCGCCTGGGTTTCTTCGGACAGGGAAGTGAAATCGAGATTGGCACTAACCTGATCGCGCAAATCAATCCACAGCTGATAACATAGCAGCAGATTTAGACCTAAAAAGGCGCAAATTAGTACATTTTTGGCTCTTCCCCAATCCATACCCTTACCTCCTAAATGTTATATGAACAACTTGTACATTAATTTAATGTAAGAACGCTGCCGTCAATAAGCGTAACCTTCCAGACTGGAAGTAGTTGCAGCTTCTCTTCTTTCACTACAGGTACATACGCAGGTGTTAAATCCTTCACCGCCGAAGTTTTGCTAACCGCAGACAATTGATTCTCTAGCTCCACGCCTCCAGATAGCTCTACGATTTTCTTCTCTGCCTTACTCTCATCAATATAGATTAACGAGCGTTCATAAGAGGATACGGTGCCTTGCTGCAATTCCAGATTAATTACACCATACTGCAGCTGCGAGTTACTCATAATCGGATAGGAGCCATATGGATAGGAACCATAATATTGTTGAAAAGAGACCTTTCTCTCCTGTCTCCCCTCCTCGGTGGCTTCAAGACGATAGGTTCCATTCCATCCACCATGTTGGTTCACAAATTCTACAGCTTCAAGCGCATCCTTGGCCGGTGTACTGTCTCCGGCTGGAAGTGCGGCAGGATCGCTATAGCTCATCCAATTGCGTTCCTTATCGACCTGAAGACTCCGTTTGCTATCCGTATAAATCTCCGAGCCATTTTTCTCGCGAATATATCTAGTACTTCCAACATCGAAGAAAAGATTGTTCTGCATTTGTTCTATGGTATACATGCCTGAAGGCATCTCAACCTGAACCAGAGAAATCTTGCTGTCTGGCACATAATAATCACCATCTACGGACTTGTAAGGCGTCCAGTTCTTGCCGAAATCCACATGCTGCTGCACGTCTTGCACAGTTAAATCCGCTTTTGCCGCTTCATATATAATGTCGCCTCTCGTACTGAAGAAAATGGCATGCGCTTTGGAGTCATTCTTAATGTTATAGATCCAAATGCGATCAATGCTTTCTCCTTCAAATAGGGAGTCAGGTGACAGCTGCATAACCCGCTGAAGTAACGTTACCGGAATGCCGGATCCGAACGAAAGCTCAATCCCCGGATTCTCATTTCGAATCTTATCCCAATCATAATCCTGTACCGAGTGCCGCTGGAAGCTTTCAAATCCACGCCCTTTTAACCGATTCATAATCAAGCTATAGAACGTTGAGTCTGGATAAAAAAGCGTATGTTTGTTATCGCCCATATGGATGATCATTTTATCAGGGTACAGCAGGTTCTCAACCTTTTCCTCCGGACCCATATTGTCTGTCTTCACATATAGATTCTCGGAGAGTACCGCTGAGTCTGCACCAGGCAAGCGATAAATCAAATAGTAACTCTCAACAAGACTTCCCAGCACGAGCAAGGCTAGAATCCATGACTTCAATCTCTCCTTCATGCCTCACTCCCCCTTTGCGCATTCAGAGGTAGCGTAAAGGTTACCTTAGAGCCTTCATTAAGCTCGGATTGCAGGGAAATAGAGCCTCCATGGGCTTTCACAATTTCCCGGGCAATGGAAAGGCCAAGTCCGGTGCCTCCCATATTCCGTGAACGCGCCTTATCCACCCGATAAAAACGTTCAAAGATCCGCTCGATGTCTTTCTTCGGAATACCAATCCCGGAATCCCGTACAGAAATGGAGAGCATTCCATCCTCACTTTTCAAGGCTTCCAATTCAATCGTACCGCCTTCTGGCGTATATTTTAATGCATTGGAGACCAAATTCCCCAAGACCTGATCGATTTGATCACGATCGAGCCATGCTGTGCTTACATCCCTACGGACCCTTGTACTAATGTCGATCCGCTTCTGCCGAATCTGAAAAGAAAAGCGGTCTGCTACATCCTCTAGCATTTCAGTAATATCCGTCTGCTGAATTCTGAGAAGTGCCTCCTTGGAATCCAGACGCGACAGATGCAGTAGATCCGTAACCAGACGAATCATACGCTCGGTTTCGTTACGAATAACCCCAACAAAACGAACCGCTAACTGCGGATCCTCAAGCGCTCCATCATCAAGTGCCTCCACATAGCTCTTAATCGTTGTAAGTGGTGTTCTTAGCTCATGCGAAACGTTCGCGACGAACTCTCGGCGTGATTCCTCCAGGTTCTCTTGCTCAGTTACATCTTGCAGCACGGCAATAGTACCGGCAATCCCACCTTCACGGCGATGAATCGGAGTAAACGTAACTCTCACGATATTAGAATCTTCTCCACCCATATGTGTCAGATGAAGCATTGCAGACTGGGCATTTCCTTTAGCCAAGGAACCACTCTGCTCATAATCAAGACCTAGCAATTTATCCAGTGGGGCACCTTCCGGCAACGGACCTTCTGTTCCCAGCATAAGTGCTGCTCGAAGGTTCATAAGAATGACTACACCATTCTCATCCGTGGCTACCACACCGTCACTCATATTCGTCAGAATAGAGGTAAGCTTCTCTTTCTCTTCCTCATTCTGAGAGAGCGCCTCACGCAATCTGCCGGTCATATAATTGAATGCCTGACTGAGTTGTCCAATTTCATCGTTGCCGAGCACGGGCATTTTTCGATTGAACCGACCCTCAGCAACAGCTGTTGCATGCCTAGTCATTTCTTTAATCGGCTGCGTAATGGTGTGTGCAAGAATAACACATAGGACAACTGTCAGTCCCAAGGCTAACAGCAAACCAGAGATGAATACACTGTTGATCCTGCCCATGGTCGCATATAAATCTTTCATGTCAGCAGCAATATAGATTGCACCTACTACCTTGTCACCGGAAAGTACCGGCTTGGCCACAACCTTTTTTCGCACATTATCATCAGCAATAATATATTCTTCATTATCGCTGATCCCCTGCAAGGCGCGATTGACTACGGTCTGAGTGTTGCGCTGTCCGACATAGTCATTCTGAGAGGGCACGGAGGTGGTGATGATTTTGCCGCTGGCATCAAGCACCTGAATCTCGGCCCCGTTAATGTAAAGATTATTAACCATACCACGCAGACTTTCTACAGCCGTTTCCTCGTCAACGGTACCAGCCTCACTACCGAATTTATCAGCAGTCAGGATGGACAGCATCTCCGCACGTGCTTTAAGATCCTTCGTGAAGTTATCCGTTAACGAGTTCTTCATCGAGCTGACAAAATAGACTCCAATTAACTGCATAGCTATCAGAATCAGCAGCACATAAATAATAATAAGCTTGGCCTGAATTGTCCGGAAAAAGGACCACCACTTCATCACAGTCCTCCGCTTTTAGGGCTATGCATCAAATAGCCAAGTCCGCGCCGAGTATAAATATATTCCGGCTTGCTGGGATTCTCCTCAATTTTCTCTCTTAGACGACGGATCGTCACGTCTACGGTCCGCACATCGCCGAAATACTCGAATCCCCACACAGCCTGCAGTAAATGCTCCCGGGTCATCACCTTACCCGCATGTTTAATCATATAGTAGAGCAGCTCATATTCACGATGGGTCAAATCAAGCGGCTCCCCACCCTTATAAACCAGATACATATCTGTATCAATAAATAGATCAAAATGGTATATACCCTGTCTGGTCTCTGCAGGTTCATTCGCCATTCCCGGCGGTGACGGTTTGTGCTGTCTCCGCATTTGGGCCTTCACTCTGGCGAGTAGCTCACGTGTACTAAAAGGTTTGGTCACATAGTCATCCGCACCAAGCTCTAGACCAAGCACCTTATCAATCTCTCCGTCTTTGGCAGTAAGCATAATGATAGGAATGTCCAAATGTGCAGAACGAACCTCACGACAAACATCCATCCCGTCCTTACCAGGCAGCATAAGATCAAGCAGCATAAGATCAGGCTTTTTGGACAATGCCAATTCTACTGCACTGTTACCATCAAAAGCACAAATAACCTCGTAGCCTTCTTTTTCTAGATTAAACTTCAATATATCAGCAATAGGCTGTTCATCGTCTACTACCAGAATCGTTCCCATCTGCATGTCTCAGCTTCACCTTCCTATCCCTACTTAAAGATCATTCCTTTATTTTAACATACCTGTCTTACCGTCACATCCTACGAAATAAGGAATCGGCTTCCCCAGCAAAAAGAAACAGCTATATCGTCATTCCTATATTAAAAAAAATAAAACCGCTCGAGTTTAATCGAGCAGTTGAGGTTAAAGTATGAATTATCGCAAATACTTCATTGGATTTACTGCAGTGCCATTCTTCCGAATCTCAAAATGCAGATGTGTTCCCGTCGAGCGTCCAGTATTGCCCATTACACCAATTTTGGCGCCTTGTTCCAAACGCTGTCCCGTAGAAACGGAGATGCTGTTTAAGTGGCCATAATAGGTTTCGTATCCGTTACGGTGATCCACGATAACCACATTTCCATATCCACTCTTCACACCAGCAAAGATTACAGTTCCGGCATCAGAGGCTTTAATGCTTCGGTTGCCAGATACCATATCTAGACCCTTATGAGCACGGCTCCAGCGCTCACCGAAACTACTAGTAAGGGTTGCTCCGCTTACTGGCCAACTGAACATGCCTGTTCCTTCACCAACTACCTTCGTACCCCGATAAACCACTTCAGGGAGAGAAGATTTAATAACGGTCTGACCCAACCACTCTTCTTGTACGACCATTCCGTTTTTCTTTGTTAACCGATACTGCATTTCTTTAAGGCCCGTTTGTCCTGGACGAACGACCTTACTTTTGCCTGCTGGTAACTGGTCGCTTTTCCGCACGATCACTTCAGGCTCAGTAACCACCTGCTCTGACACTTGCTCTACAGTAACAACTGTAACATCTGGCTGTGGTACCTTCAGCTTCAGTGTATCTCCAATCTTCAACGTTAGCTCTTTCACATCCGGGTTGTTACTATAGATCTCTTTTTGTGTAATTTCAAACCGTTTGGCAATCCCCGAAATCGTATCGCCCTCTTGAACGGTATAAAGAAGTGGTGCTTCTTTACCCTCGGTAAGAGTTTTGACCGCTTCCTTCACATCCAACACTTTGTTAGGATCTGTCTTCACTGGAACAATAGCAACTTCTTCACTAATTTTGACTGACTCCACTTGGTTAGGAGCTTTTGCTTTCGCAGCACTTGAACTTGAGGCTGCTGTTCTTGTGAGCTTACTAGCCGTTGCTACTTTAGTTTGCGGAACATAATGATTCTTTACCCCTTCAAGCACCGCATTTGCGGTCTCTTGATCCTTAACAATGCCAACCACCTTGCCATCTACCAATAATTGTACACCTACGGCATAGGCCTTCAGCATTCCATCTAGTTTATTAAGCGTTGCTTCACTATCAACTTCCGGCTTGTACGCTTTCTCCTGTTTAATTGTAATGCCTTCTGTCTGAAGCACCATCGTTGAATCTGGATACTTGTCCTGATATTCCTGTTGCTTCTTATCATACAGCTGATTAAGCTGTGCCTGATCGTTAAGCTTCCCGATCTCCTTACCCTTCACCAACACTTGATAGAAGGTTTCAGTATTGGCTGCTACATACTTTTTCTCTGCACCAATCAACACAGTGGTTAGAAGTACTAAACCAACAGCTCCCAAAATCCAAGAGTGCCGGAATCTACGAGTTCCTTTTTCTTGATGAAAGTGTGTGGAGTCGTGATCTAAATTGTGGCTCTGCTGAACATCTGCTCCGGATTCTGCTGTGTCGCTATCCTGCAGTTTCCCCATCCGGCGCATGAACTTAAATCCCTTCATGAAACTCTCCCTTTCAGTCCGCTCGGTCATCCGAGACGAGCGGCCAAGCTAGTTATACGATCTCGAGTATATAGATTACGACCATGAATATTTCCACTTATCCTAGTTCTAATTTCCTGCTTCTAATGGACCCTCAAAAAGGTTACAATTGGTTACAAAAAATTAACCCTTTGAACATCCTTGTCTAATGTACCATAGCTGAGCGGAAAATTTCAACTTTGTACACATAAAAAAACCCACGAAATACGCGGGTTTTTTGCGCAAATATGAAAATTTAGCCTTTTTCTTGTGTCTAGAAATTGACAATTACTATGGTTGCTGTAGAGTTTCTGTAGTTGGTGTAAGCATTTTCATTATACTCTCGTATTCATCGGGATCAACATATTTGGCAATGACTTGTTGCAGCTCCTTAACCTCATCCTCCGTTAGACCATCCTCCATCGCCGTGGAGATTTTCTGCATCTCATCCTGCGGTAGTTTGGACATCAAGATATTGAATATATTTACCTTCTCCGCCGAAGGGAGATTATCTTTTAAGTCACCTATTGCCTCAGGTGTCATTACCAATTTCTGGTCCTCTAAACTTCCACTCTGGCTTTCGTTAGTAGAAGACTCATTTGAGGCTTGGCCCATAACCGGTAAAGCATCCTCGGGTGCTTTTTCCTCCACCGGCTCCCCTTTTTCAGGTGTATCCTTACTTTTATCTTTATCCTTGTTTACCGCGCTGCCTGTTGTCGTCGCTTCTTTATTCGCTTTATTGGAGTCCGATTGGCTATCCATGCCAATAATGCTCTTGACCATCCCACCTAAACCTGGGCCTGGACTATCCACTTTAATATCGAAGCTCGCCAGCACCGACTGAATATAAGCATTTACAACCACGCCCGTAGTTAGAATTGAAAGTGTACTTGCGAGTACTACAATTAGACATACTCCCAGTGCACGCTTCACGATCTTCATTTCTTCTCTCCTCTCACCTATGTTCAAGTCTATCTGGTATATTTTTTCCATGTTTTTCTATACTCCCAGTATTGACTAGAACCGGCTTCGGGAAACATACGCATAAAAGTAAACATAAAAAAGAGACCTCTCGCGAGGTCCCTTATAAATGACTAAATATATTTAGATATAAATTGGCATTACTTGATTCGTCTGCTCACGGTTACGGCCTACTGAGAAGATGGCGATCGGAATCCCTGTAAGCTCAGATACACGTTCAACATATCTACGTGTGTTCGCTGGTAGATCATCCAATGTTTTTGCAGAAGTAATATCTTCGCTCCAACCTGGAAGCTCCTCATATACCGCTTCGCACTCTGCCAGCATCTTAAGGCTAGCTGGGTAATGCGTGATTACTTCACCACGGTATTTGTAGCCTGTGCAGATCTTCACAGTCTCAAGTCCACTCAGCACATCCAGCGAGTTAAGAGACAAGCCTGTGATTCCACTCACACGACGAGCGTGACTTACAACAACACTGTCAAACCAGCCTACACGGCGAGCACGTCCTGTAACTGTTCCATATTCATGACCTGTTTCACGGATATAATCACCTGTTGCATCGTTCAGTTCTGTAGGGAACGGGCCATCTCCAACACGAGTAGTGTAGGCTTTAGCAACCCCGATAACCTGTTTAATCTTAGAAGGTCCAACACCAGAACCTATGCATACGCCACCTGCAGAAGGGTTAGAAGAAGTAACAAACGGATACGTACCTTGATCGATATCAAGCATTACCCCTTGTGCGCCTTCAAACAATACTTTGCGGTCTGCATCAATAGCTTCATTAAGAATGACCGACGTATCTGTCACATAATTACGTAGCACTTCCGCATATTCCAGGTACTGAGTCAGAATCTCTTCAACGTCAAGAGCTTCCGCGCCATATACTTGAGTAATCACTTGGTTCTTCTCTTCCATCAAGTGACGAAGTCTCAATTCGAATTCCTCAGCGTCCATCAGGTCAGCAATACGGATACCGTTACGTGCAGCCTTATCCATGTAACATGGACCGATGCCTTTGCGTGTTGTACCAATCTTGTTCGGACCCTTGCGGTCTTCTTCCAGAGCATCCAGTACCATGTGATAAGGCATAATAACATGAGCCCGGTCGCTGATCACTAAGTTTTTAGTGTCAAAGCCGTTCTCGTGAATATAATTAATTTCTTGGATCAAGGCAGCTGGATTAATAACCATCCCGTTACCAATTACACAAGTCTTTTCTTTATAAAATACACCAGAAGGGATTAAGCTGAGCTTAAACTTCTCACCGTCAATCAGAATCGTGTGACCGGCATTATTGCCCCCTTGATAACGGGCAACCACATCTGCACTTTCCGCTAGAAAGTCAGTGATTTTCCCTTTACCTTCGTCTCCCCATTGTGTTCCCACGACGACTACCGTTGACATGTTCATTCCTCCGTAGGTGCTAGCAAGCACCATTATTTTTCATAATATGGGCCCTGTACGTCATTCTTATGTACGTAGCCCTCCGGACTCCAAGCGGATTTACCCACTAAAGGACAATACTCAGTGTAACAGCCGTTTTTTTCAAAGTCAAATAAAACGAACGATTACACAAAGAAATGTGCAATCGTTCGGATATCATACATGACAGGTTACCCAGCAAATGGTTCTGCATGTGCTCGCTCGTAGTTAACGAACTTGTTGAAGTTTTTGAGGAAGACAAGCTCTACTGTCCCAACGGGACCATTACGCTGTTTAGCTATAATAATTTCAATAATATTTTTCTTCTCAGTGTCCTGATTGTAATAGTCGTCACGATACAAGAACGCAACAATGTCGGCATCCTGCTCGATAGAACCGGATTCACGCAAGTCACTCATCATCGGTCGTTTATCCTGACGTTGTTCCACACCCCGGCTAAGCTGCGACAGGGCGATAACCGGCACGTCCAATTCACGAGCGATCTGCTTCAAAGTACGGGATATATCCGATACTTCCTGTTGACGGTTTTCCCCGCCTTTACCGCGGCCCTGAATGAGCTGCAAGTAGTCAATGACGATCATCCCCAGGCCCTTTTCCTTCTTGAGCCTCCGGCATTTCGCACGAATATCCGTTACAGTAATCCCTGCTGTATCATCGATATAAATCTCCGCCTCCGACAGGGACTGAATGCCCATAGTCAGCTTCGACCAATCATCATCACTCTTGAAGTCACCGGTACGCATAGTATTCGCATCCAGATTAGCTTCGGCACAAATCATCCGCTGTACTAGCTGCGGCGCAGACATTTCCAGACTAAATATGGCAACCGTCTCTTTGGCACGTACGGCCACATTCTGAGCAATATTTAGCGCGAATGCTGTCTTACCTACAGAAGGACGGGCTGCAACAATAATCAAATCATTGCGCTGGAATCCATTAGTCATATGGTCTAAATCCACAAATCCCGTTGGAATACCTGACATGCCGCCCTTATCTTTATTCTGATGGAGGAGTTCAACCTTATCAAATACTTCCATTAAAACATCGCGGATTGCGATAAATCCACTGCCGCTGCGCCGGTTAGAGATTTCAAGAATTCGCCGTTCTGCATCACTCAGCATATCGGCTACATCTTCGCCGCCGGTGTAACCCTCGCTTACGATTTGCGTCGCTGTACGAATCAAACGCCGTAACATAGCCTTTTCTTCAATAATCTGCGCGTAGTATTCTACGTTAGCCGCAGTAGGCACAGCATGCGCCAGCTTAGCTAGGTAGCTAACACCACCAATATCTTCGAGTTCTCCCTTGTCCTGCAGTCTAGAAGTAAGCGTAACAAGATCAATCGGCTGGCTCTCTTCTCCGAGCTGCACCATCGCCTCAAAAATCATTTGATGCGCTTTATCGTAGAAGTCTTCGGTATTCACCCGTTCCATTGCAGTAATGAGCGCTTCATCCTGCAACAGAACAGCACCAATTACCGCTTGCTCCGCCTCAAGATTCTGCGGGGGAACCCGATCGAAAAAGAGATCTCCACCCATGTTACTCCTCCGTTACCTGAACCTTAAGGGTAGCCTTTACTTCAGTGTGTAGTTTTATACTTACTTGAAACACTCCCAAATGACGAATCGGCTCTCCTAGCTCAATCTTGCGCTTATCGATGGAAATGCTTTGAGTGGAAGCTAGCGTTTCAGCAATTTGTTTGCTCGTGATTGCGCCGAATAGACGGCCGCCTTCACCTGCTTTTGCTTTCATAGTCAGGGTAAGCTCATCTATCTTCTTGCCCAGTTGCTGAGCTTCTTCTTTTTCGTTATCTTTACGGCGTTGTTCAGCAGCTGCTTGATTCTCAAGCGTCTTCACATTGCCTTCCGTTGCCGGACGAACTAATCCACGTGGTAACAGGAAGTTCGAAGCATAACCTTCGGATACCTCTTTAACCTGACCTTTTTTACCTTGACCCTTAACATCTTTTATGAAAATGACCTTCATTCGAATAAACCCTCTTTCGATTCGATTTCAGCCAGCACTTGCAGCAGTCTGGCTTCTGCTTCTTTACATGTTCCTTCTAGCTGTACCGCGGCGTTCGATAGATGCCCACCACCACCCATTTTTTCCATCACGACCTGTACATTCATACGCCCAAGTGATCGAGCACTAATGCTTATCAGGCCGTCTGGTCGCTCACTAATGACAAATGAAGCGACTACGTTCGTCATCCCAAGTAATGTATCCGCAGTCTGAGCGATAAGTAGCTGTGGAATCTTCATACCTGGTGCCGTAACGACCAATGCGATTTGATCATAAATCATACGCGCATGTTTGATAATTTCGGCTTTTGAAATATACTCCTGTAAATCCTCTTTCAGCATACGCTGAATAAGAACGGTATCCGCACCATTTCGGCGCAGAAACCCTGCAGCTTCAAATGTACGTGAGCCTGTATGCAGTGCAAAGTGCTTCGTATCTACAGTAATTCCCGCTAAAAGCATTGTAGCATCCAATGGACTAATCTTTACCTTCTCATGGATATATTGAAGCAACTCTGTCACCAGCTCACAGGTCGATGAAGCATAAGGCTCTAAATAGACAAGTACAGCATCGTTGATGAACTCTTCACCTCTACGGTGATGATCCACCACCACAATTCTACTCGCATATTGCACAAGCCGCGGTTCCATTGTCATAGACGCCTTATGGGTATCTACAACAATAAGCAGTGTATGCTCCGTCATTACTTGTAAAGACTGCTCCGTTGTGATGAACGACTTAAACAATTCATCATCTTTCCGAATCTGCTCCATCATGTTCGTTATGGAAGGATTAGGAGTTTCCATCACAATGCTAGCCTCTACATTATACATCTGTGCGGCTCTCAGAAGGCCAATCGCAGCACCAACAGCATCGATATCTGGTGTCCGGTGGCCGAGGATCAGCACACGGTCGCTCTCCTGCATTAAATCACGCAGCGCATGCGCAATGACTCTTGCCCGCACTCGTGTACGCTTCTCCGCAGCATTACTCTTTCCACCGTAGAAAGACAACCTCTGGCCTGCTTTTACAGCAGCCTGATCTCCACCTCGGCCGAGCGCCATATCCAAACTGGATTGTGCTAAGGCACCTAGTTCGCTTGCAGAGTCCGCTCCAAATGCCATACCAATACTTAGTGTCATGGGCACTTTAAGGTCGGCCGTCATTTCCCTAATCTCATCGAGAATAACGAATCGACTTTCTTCCAGTGCTTGCAGACTACGATGATTAAGTAGCATTAGATAACGCTCAGACGACAGACGACGCAGATAAACATCAAACTGTTTACTCCATTCGGTGATCTCACTCGCTACCTTAGCGATCAGAGAAGTACGCTGTTGATCATCCATTCCTTGAGCAGATTCATCTAGATTATCCATCATCACTATGCCAATCGCCAGCTTCTCATCCTCATAACGTTCACGTAGCACCACAAGCTCAGTGATATCATACATGTAAAGAATACGTTCACTTGGAATAATGACAGCTTGATAAAATCGTTCATCCACAGTGAGCTCAAGGCGAGTGTCATGCAATACGCCATCTTTGTGAACATCCCTTTTTCCCGAGACATTCGTCGTAAAAAAAGACTGCATATCCGGCAGTAATTCCAGTAGCGGTTCCCCAACTAAAGACTTGCGCGCAAAAATATCACCAGCATAGCGGTTATTCCATTCTACTGTTCGATCTTCGCTAAACAGAATGATTCCGAGGGGCAGCATACTCACTGCTTCTCCCTCCACTCGCTTAATACGAAAAGTTAATCCATTAATATATTCCACCAGATTACGGCGGAACGAAATTTCCGTCTTCAGCATATAGAAGCATAATGTACCTGCCAGAAACAGGCTAACGACCCCAAGAGCCCAGTTATAAATACTAACAATTATAATAAGGGCCAACAGCAGCATGAACGCCCATACGGTATGATAGCCGTGCCAGCGTCTTTGCAGAAATTTAGGCATGAACTCTCACCCTATCGTTTCGATTTCGTCACATACTCCCGCAGTGGGAAAGCAAGATCAATAATACCGATAATGCGTAGCGGCGGCAGCAAAATGACCGGTATTGCTAGCAGAATGGCAACCATCTTGTTCCATTTGCGTTCATGCGCCAGGAAGAAGAAAAATCCAATCGCCTGAATCATAAAGCCAATTCGTAACAACGGCAGTAGATTGGCAGAAATCATGAGGATGTAATTATTCTCTGATCCTGAGAAGAAGAGCTGAAGAACCACACCAATCAAATAATACCAAATAAACGATCTCGAAAGTCTCCATTCACGAGCAGGCTTCATCTTAGGCACTGCATAATTCATACTGTTCAGAATCGGACGAACAATAGAATGCGTAATGACAGCTATCATAAAAGAGCTTACGATTAGAGTCATTGGGATCATTTGAACCGTCATATGACTTAGCTTGTTTACATCCTCAGTCGTAAATCCAAGATCAGTAAACAGTGGGTTAGCAGTACCAAGATCAGACAGAGGAGAGTTAACCATCTGCAGCACATCGTTCACATAGCTAGACAAATCAAAGTTAAATAACGCCGTACCGAGTAATAAGAGTAACAGGAATTCTCCAAGAATCGTAACCGTACCTGCAATCACGGTAGATACTGCTGAAGCATGTCTTTTATACCAACGTCCCATAACCAGAGCAGGTATTAAGAAATACGCCGCGATCAGCACATAAATAGGTGTAATCAGTCCAACAATCAGCAACACCGGCAATACGTGTAGAACGAATTGTTTGGTGTTCAGCGTAGTGAATAACACTACTGCCGGAACAATCATAAATAGGGTAGTGATGATGAGCAGTGGAGTCGTTAAACTAAGCAGCAAAAGTAAATATACTACGCTCCAAGCCACAGATGACCAGCGAAATTTCAACAGTATTCACCTCTTACGCATATGTTCTTCTAAAGCAGATATATCTTGATACCATTCTTCCAGTTGATGCCCTTCCTGCTTATGCTTTCTGAGCTTCTCGAGTAGCAAGTCATCTAATTGACGATAGGGAATCCCTAGTCTGCGGCCCAAAATATAAGAGCTCATAATCAAACTAGCCAGGCTGTCGCCCACACGGGTAGTACTGCCTTCCCATAACGCTTTAAATAACCGTGAAACTTGGTCAATCACTTCTGTTTTTAACCATTCAATTACCTTGGCGCGTTTAGCGACATCCAGATCCTTCGGCACATTGGACACGTCTCTCTACCTCCGGCAAAAAGCTTTATTCTCCATTATAGCATAAAAAATTCCGTGTCACACAAGGGCGCCCCGCACACCTTAAGTATGCTTCAACAAGGGATGAACTAGTACTTCTTACATTTTTAAAAAAGACCTGCTTTCCGTTATCGCCGGAAATACAGGCCTTGTTCCGATTGCTTCTATTACCGCGAATAAATTGGGCTATAATGACTCTTGAGATTGTTTTGATACAAATTTCTCACAATATTCTATGACTTGACTCCGGCGAACGATGCCAATAAACCGGTTCATATCATCGACTACAGGAACAAAGTTCTGTACCTTAGCCAAATTAATCAGATCTTCCATATCCGCATCAATCGAGACAGGTCTGTTATTCATCCTCAACGGCAAATCTTTAAGCAAGAATTTTGAAGCGTTCTCGAAAGTAACCTTGCCCTCGGATTCCTTCATATACCAGAGCAGATCACCCTCTGTAACCGTACCAGCGTATTCTCCATTTCGGTTCAGAATAGGGACAGCAGTATAACGGTGATACTCCATCCTCTCCAACGTTTGGCGTAGCGTTGAATCGATCGTTACGCAAGCGACTTCCTGTTTCGGAAGTAAAAAAAATGCAATATTCATCTCTTGATCCTCCTCAAAGAGTTCCGAAGGAATTACGGTTCTTTAACTTCCTTTTACTACCATGCAAAATTATTAATACGTGGCAGCTTAATAATCGTTCCAATACATTATAGCATGAAGACAGTAAGCAGCAGCCATAAGAATGTGAATGGCTGCTGCAATTAATTATATGAGTTTGAACTCCACTTTAGAATTATTGCGTAACTGCTGTTGATTTAGGCTCCAGTGCATTACTTGCTTTTCCCGGCTCAATTAGTTGATCTACAGGTGTTGCTGCACTCATCCAGTTGTCGATCATCGCCTTAGCTTCACTCAAATCCTCTTCATCAACGATATCATAGTAAACACCATCCATACGTTTACCTTCACCCATAACTGTGAAGCTTGAGATATCCATGCCTTTTCCGCCCATGAATTTTTTGGCTAGACTAATGATCATCGAAGGCTCTATATCGGTTTTAAAATTATCTCCCATAATATCCAGCAACTTCGGAATGTTGCCAATTTGACTGATCGATAACATTTTATTCGCTACAACATCAATAAAAACCTGTTGGCGTTTGGTACGGTTAAAGTCACTATCTTCACGATAACGCGTATAGTTCAATGCTTCTTGTCCGTTATAAAGCGACTTTCCAGCTTCAATTGTAAACTTTTCATGATCCTTACCCTTGTTCACAATGTCTTTCTTAATCGGCAGCGGAACGCCTCCAATAGCATCTACAGCATCCTTGAGTCCTTGGAAATTTATTGTCGCATAATATTGAATATCATGACCAAGCAGAGCTTCTAGAGAATCCTTGGCCATCTGTTGCCCCCCAAAAGCATAGGCATGTGTAATCTTATCCTTTTTATTATCCTTATGACCTATAATTTCCGTATACGTATCACGCGGAATAGAAATGAGCAGGATCTTATAGTCCTCAGGCCGAACAACAGCGTACATCATGGTATCTGAACGTGCCGTTTCATTATCACGTTGATCAGTACCTAGCAACATAATTGAGAACGGATCGCTCTTGTACACAACCGGTTCTGGCTTAACCTTATTATCATCCTTAAGCGGCTGGTAAGATTCTTCCTTTAGCTTAGTTTCAACCCGATCAGACAAAAAGAGGTCGAAGGCTAATACTGCCAGGGAATTACGAAACAGAAAGCCTCCCGCTATAATAACAACAAGAACAATGAGGGCGATATATCTTTTCTTTATTTTTTTCATCTTTGATTCCTTCATTTTTGATTCCTTCTTTATTGTAGAATAATTGCTTGCCATATATATAATGCTTCCTGAATCTTTATCAGGCAGTCATGACTTTATTTCTCACGGCGATCAACTGACCCTTATTCCATTATCTTATTGTCCCCCCTTTCAAGAAATTCAGGTCATTCAAAATTATAGAAAAAAAAGTTTTTTGCGGTTCTAAAATAATGTGGACTAAAACAATATTTCTATTGTAATCACTAAATGGATAAAAAGAAACCACAAATAACGACATGAATAGGGAAAAAGCACCAAACCAAGTAATAAATACTGGTATGGCGCTCCGACTTTAGTTCCTAATTCTGAGCGGATTCATCATATGTTTAACCCGATCTCCGGATTGTAAACCACGGAAAAATCCGTAATCAAATAATTTTGCTGCCCCTTCAAATCGGCTCTCATAAGTCTTTGCCCCCATAACGACTGCAATAAGCCTATGCCCATCCCGCTGAGCCGAGCCTGCAATACAGTATCCTGCCCGGTTATTATGTCCAGTCTTTAAACCATCTGTACCCTCATAAGCGTAAATGCCACCCATAGCTGGCAACATGAAATTGCTATTACTTACATATAGCCCCTTATTCTTCAAATGCATTTGTGTACGGCTGGAAATATTGAGAATATCCGGATGATGATAGATTAGTGCGGCAGCCAATTTAGCGGTATCACGAGCTGTCATCATAGTCTCACCGCTGATATGCATATTCGGATCAGTGAAACCAAGATCCTTACCTGATAGGCCCGTTGCATTAGTAAATATTGTACGAGAAGATAAGCCTAGACTATGTGCCTTGTCGTTCATCATGAGCACAAAAGAGGCTTCTGAACCAGCCATATACTCAGCCAATGCAACAGTAGCATCGTTGGCAGAATAAATAGTGACTCCTTCGAATAATTCTCTTATAGTATAGAATTCTCCCCGCTTCAATGAGAGACTTGTGCCGCCCATTTTACTTGCATAGGCACTAATTGGGACTCTATCCTCCCATCTAATCATTCCAGAGGAGATTTGATCCAGCACAATCATTTCTGTCATTAATTTAGATACACTGGCCGGTGGCATGGGTACATCACCATTAATATCCACCCAAATATCTCCGGTATCCATATCTAGAAGCACTGCTGATTCCGCGTCAATATTCGGTTTAAAACCAAGCCCAGTTGGCCTCCATACCGCAATTAAGACAACGACTAATACAGCTGCGATTGCCCCCACTACTATCCGTCTCTTCATCGTCGTCATCCTCCATACTATATATGACGAATGAAACTACAATTTGATTTCACTTTTCACAAAAAATTATTATTTTATTTTTCGTCCTCTTCCTTAATCCACCATTTATAAGGGTCAATAATCGTACTCATTGAATTCACGCGAACGCCCTGTAGGCGCTTATTTACTGGAACTATCGCTTTTCGTTCGGCAAAAAAGATCATAGGCACCTCTTCATTAACCAGCTTCTGCCACTCATAGTATATTTCTTTACGATAATCCATATCGTATGCCTTCATACTTACGCCTTCACGAATCAGCTCTTCATTCCGCTCGGAAGACCAACGGGGATAGTTCCATAGATCATTTTCTCTCCATAGACCTGTTGGATCGGGATCACTGGCTAGCCCCCATACTCCGTAAAATAGTTCGATAGACGGATCATCGGCTTCCACTGCGTCGTAGAAAGCATGAAATTCCTTTAATGCTCCACCGTTTAGCTGTACATCGAGTCCAACATCACGCCAATTTCTTAAAATGGCATTAGTACGTAGCTCTGCTGTTTGACTGCCTAGCATAGAATCAAAATGGATCATCAGCTTCTGGCCCTTTGGGTCTTCCCGTAATCCATCACCGTCTAGATCCAAGAACCCAGCAGCATCCAGCAGTTCCTTGGCCTTTGTAGGATTATATAGATAAGCATTAATCTCAGTATCAGGGATCTTCGCCCAGCTAGTGCTAGGTATTGGAGTCTCTACAGCCTCAGCTAGACCGTGGGAATATGCTTTGATGATCCCTTCACGATCTAAAGCATAATACATAGCTTGCCGTAATCTTTTGTCTTCAAATTTAGGGTTATCCATTACGATGGTCTCGGTTTCCGTATCCCAATGCCCGAATTTAAAACCTATATATTCATAGCCTAGCTCAGCAGTTTGCAGGATGTTAATGTTATCCAGTTCTTTTAGATCATCATAAGCATCCCGAGGGGCTGACTCTATGTCAATCTCTCCTGATTGAAAGCGTTCAGCCACTTCCTTATCGTCAAATGCCTTATACACTATCCCATCCAATAGCGCTTTGCCCTTGTAATATTGATCAAAACGTTTCATTTCTACCCTCTGGCCAGGCTGAATATGTTCAACCTCAAAAGGGCCAATACCTATAGGAGATTTTCGCATCTGGTCACTTTCAGGCATATCTTTAACAGCAATTCCAGTATAGTATTTTTTATTCATCGGATAGGGCCACAGACTATCGATGGTGTTTACCCGTGCAGCAGTTACAGTTATTTTCAAAGTATAAGGATCTATAACCTTCAATCCGGATATGCCCTTCGCTTCTCCCTCATGATAGGCCTCTGCACCCTGAATCATTTCAACACTATAATAATGCGAGCCCGTATAATCTGGACTAGCAATAGTTTCAATTGCGAATTTCCAATCCTCTACCGTTAATTCATCACCGTTATGCCAACGGATTCCCGGTTTAATTTTAAAGGTAAATACTTTATGATCATCAGATTCCTGCCAAGAGGCGATATTAGGAACCGTCACTAGTTCATCATTTACCTGAAACATCGGCTCAGTAATAAATTCCAGCACATGAAAATCATCTTCACCTTCATAAAAAGCAGGCTCAAACAAACCCGTAAATGGTGAGGAGAATCCGTAGGTAACTACTCCACCAGCTTGTGGCTTATCGTCTACTATATTATGGCGCGAAGATAATGGATTACTGCTAGAAGTTGTTCTACTACATGCTGACAATAGAGTTGCCATCACGAGCAGCGTTAACAACAACCTGCATATTTTCTTATTATTCATGTGTTTCTTCCCTTCTCTAGTTGAACGTATATCTACATTTAAGTTATGGAACATAAATATTTTTACTGTAACAAAGTTTTATGGTGGTTACAATAACTTCTAAGCCCTAGGCCTTTACTCCTGCTTGAAATTCACTTATTTCGTTATATCTATAAAAAAAGACCTGTCTCGTGGACAGATCTTCATTGAATCTATTCTTCATCTCTGTGCGTAATCGTTAAACCCTCAACATGTTTACGCTGCATCAGCTTGCGCTTTTTACGTGTATCCTTACTCTCAAAAATAATATCAAAGTCATATTCCTCCGGGTATAGCTCTTCTTTTGAAAGATAGGGCTTCAACCGCTTATGGTTAATTTTCATTTTTTGTTTCTGGATCATCACCCCAACCATTCCTAAATGATCTCTCTTCTCATATACGATCCCTGTCCGGCCGAGTGACGTTACCACGACTGCATCTCCAATTTCAAATTGAATCAGCTTCTCCTTGCTGCGGTCAGATGGAGTAGCCTCTTCTTCTGCATTGCCATGTTCCTCTACTGGAAGTGCATCATATTCCTGTTCTCCATCTTTGCTGAAAAGATTTCCCCATGCCTCTCCGCTGCCTTTCTGTAGCCTTTGTTGCTGCGCCTCTACGATTTCCCATGATCTCTTAATAACGTTATCCTGTATCCCCAGCTTTTTAGCGATCTGCAGAGCGTAACTTTCCCCCGCTTCTCCAATCGTCAATCGATACAAAGGCTGTAGCGTTTCTTTATCAAATTCCATTCGCGCATTTTGAAAGCCCGTCGTTGCGGCTGCAAAGGCTTTTAGCTCATTAAAATGTGTAGTAACAATAATATTCGCCCCTTTACGGCTCAGCTCTTCCAGAATCGCGATAGAGAGCGCAATGCCCTCCCCGGGATCCGTACCAGCCGCCAGCTCGTCAATGAGCAGCAGCACCCCCTTAGATGCATCTCTCAGCATTCCCTCAATACTCTTCATTTGCGCCGAGAATGTGCTGAGTGATTGTGCCAGACTTTGTCCGTCGCCAATTACACTGATTACATCCGTAAAAATAGTGAATTCGCTACCCTCCTCGACCGGAATCAACAGCCCCGATTGAGCCATGATCGTCAGCAGCCCTAGTGTCTTAAGGACCACAGTTTTACCACCTGTATTTGGGCCTGTAATGATGAGGGATTTATACCCCTTACCAACCTCCAGATTGATCGGAATCATCCCCTTCAGCATGGGATGCCTGCCTCCATTCATCTTTAGAAAGCCTTTCGCATTCAGCGTAACAGAAGATGCCCCCAGCGTTCGTGCATATTTAGCTTTAGCAAAAATAAAATCATACGTGCCCGTAGCCTCAATATTAAGGTGCAGGGCAGCCTGTTCCTGTTCTACCAAGCTAGTCAGCATGCTGAGGATTACGGCTTCTTCTCGCGCCTCTTCACCCAAAAGTAAATCAAGTTCAATTTGGAGAGCAGCGATCTCGTCTGGTTCAATAAACACCGTCTGTCCACTTGTGGATTGATCAAGCACCGATCCTTTTATTTGTTTATGATATTCCCGTTTTACGGGGATAACGTAACGGCCACCTCGCTGACTATAAATATTCTCCTGCAAAATCGATTGATGGCGTGACATAATTCCGTCGATTTTTTTATGAAGACGTTCTTTAGCCACTACAATCCGTTTTCGAACTCGCTCTAACCCCTTGCTTGCTCCATCATCAATCGCACCAAAACGGATACAACGATCAATAGCCTCCCTCACGTGATTTAACTCCATCAACGAGGATGCATATGCAGCAATCCGCGGAGCGCTCTGTTCTTTAGAGGCCATATATTTGCGCAGTTGACTACAGCTCTTAAGAAATGTAGCAACCGCAGTGAAATCTTGCTCACTGTACAAATATCCAGTCCCCATTAATGACATGATCCACTCAATGCCTTCTAATGAAGGAATGGGTACACTCGATCCTCGTTCCAGCAGTTCTTTAGCTTCAGAAGTTTCCTCCATTGCTCTTTGAATCGTCGGCAAATAGGTCATTGGCATAAGCTCTTCTACAGCTTTTTTTCCTACATAAGATACTGCGTGGCGCCCAAGCTCTGTTTTAATGATTTCGTATTCCAGCATGTTTAGACTTTGTAAATTCACAGCAAATCCTCCTTCAAATCTCTATTGGTTTGGACCTAATTCTCCATAACGCAAAGAAGGGCAAAGAATGCCACTATGGCAGTCCTTGCCCTTCTTTTTATACTGATGCCCTCTATCGTCCTAAGGCCCCGAAATGAGAACAGGTGCCGAAAAACAAAAAAACCGTGCAATAAGAGCACGGTTAATTACAAAGAGAACAACAGCCGTAAAGAGGCCATTTGACGCTTCGTGTGTTCTTAACTAAATCATCCACCCGTAAGGAACAACAGACTGCTGCGTAATACGAACTCAAATAGAGCACGTAATCGCCTCATGACGAGCCTGCTAAAGCCTTCCTAATCAAGTGTTATGAAATTGCTAGTTAAGAACGGTCACCGACATCAAAATTTCCCCTTTAGTTATAGGATAGCTGTAATTTAACATAATAAAGTGCCAACGTCAAACGATTCAACGCCCAAATAATTCGATTTCATGCTTACCCTACTATTAATACTTCCTTTTCTGCATACAAAAAAAGCAGCCGGTTTCCCGACTGCTTTTATAAAACGTCCTATTCCGTTGTGTAAGGAAGCAACGCGATTTGACGCGAGCGTTTTACAGCAATGGTAAGAGCGCGTTGGTATTTTGCACTTGTACCTGTTACACGACGTGGCAAAATCTTTCCACGTTCGCTGATGAACTTCTTAAGAAGTTCGGTATCTTTATAATCAATGTGAGTAATCTTGTTCACAGTGAAAAAGCAAACTTTTTTACGCTTGTTGCGTCCACCACGACGTGCTGGTCTTTTGTCGTTGTCAGCGCCTTCTCTTGGTTTAAAAGCCATATTCTTTTCAGTCCTTCCTAATTAAAATGGCAAATCATCATCCGATATATCAATCGGTTTACCATCGCCCGAAAAAGGATCTTGAGTATTGTTGTTACGCGAGAAATTATTGTTGTTATTTCCGCGTCCAGCGTTACCACCGCCACCATATGCTGGCTCTTCAGGCATACTACTTGCACCACTTGAAGTATTTCCACCTTCACGGCTCTGTGAAGATTCCAGGAAACGAACATTATCAGCAATAACTTCAGTTACGTATACACGTTTGCCTTCGTTATTCTCATAATTCCGCACTTGGATGCGTCCTTCCACTGCTGTCAGACGACCTTTGCGCAAGTAATTGGCACAGGTTTCTGCTAGCTGTCTCCAGGTTACAACCGGGATGAAGTCTGCCTCACGTTCACCGTTCTGGCCCGTAAAGTTACGATCTACGGCTAGCGTAAATTGCGTTACGGCAACACCAGCGGGAGTATAACGAAGTTCCGGGTCACGGGTCAACCGTCCGATCAAAATGATACGGTTCAACAATTCTGGTCCCCTCCTTTAGAGCGATTCATTACAAAGCTTGTCAAGATCTTAAGCAACGTCGTTCGTAATGAGATAACGAATAACTTCGTCAGAAATCTTCATAAGACGTTCTAATTCAGTAACTACTGCAGGTTCTGCATTGAAGTTAACCAAAACATAAACGCCATCACGGAATTTCTTGATCTCATACGCAAGACGGCGTTTACCTTGCACTTCGTGCTTTGTAATTTCCCCGCCATTGGAGATGATGCCTTGGAATTTATCGACTGCTGCTTGAACGGCTTCTTGTTCAATGTCAGGACGAATAATGTACATCACTTCATATTTGCGCATAATTTTCACCTCCTTATGGTCTGAGGCCCCTAATCACGTCAGGAGCAAGGAACGAGCACAAACATAGACTCGCACCTGATTAATATACCAAAATGAACAGCAGAGTGCAAGCAATATTAATACAGGACAACTCCTCCCCCTCTTTTTACATGAAAAAATCACTACCTGCGCACAATAATTACGAATTCATCTACACTAAAAAAGGAGGAATAATGATGGGTGAGAAAACGGAATATGAAGAAGGCGACAAGGCCCCCAATCCAGGCATGTACACAGAGGTAGGCGAAGCCCGAAGCTTCCACACTGAGATTTCGAATCCACAGCACATTAAAATGGAAAAAGGGGACACCTTCCCTGAGACCACCAACAAAAATCGAAAGTGGAAAAAGGTTGAAAAAGCACGGGTCCACTAATTCAAAAATATTTTAAAAATAAATGTGTATAAAAAGCCCGACATTACACATACTATACTCAGGCAGTACAAAAGAGAGGTGTGGTTCCGTTGGCCGTCGTAGACGAACACAATCACAGGAGATCTGATTCAGCATCTATTGTAAGCTGGGAAGAGTAGTGGGTTATTGCCTTAAAAAAGCATTAGCCTCAGCAACGCCTAAATCACTTTAGTCGCTATAAACAGAGAAATTCCAAACATCATTGATGTACTGCCTCCTGAAGAAGGACCCGAAAGGGCCCTTCTTTTTGCGTTATATATTATCCTGTATATCGGCTACTATAGACACAAAAAAACCTCCGTTACAGGAACGAAGGATTCATTAAATGTTATATATGCTGAAGTGGCGGAGAGGGTGGGATTCGAACCCACGCACGCTTTGACACGCCTAACTGATTTCGAGTCAGCCCCCTTGGGCCTCTTGGGTACCTCTCCGCAGCAAAAATAATTGTATCATGCAGACATGCCATTTGCAAGCTTAATTATTGTCTGTATTTTCCTCCGCAGAGCGCAGTACCTTCTTCATATTCTTCTCGAATTTAGCACGGGGAATCAGAACACTATGCTGACAGCCTGTACATTTAATTCGGATATCCATCCCCATGCGAATGATTTCCATCTCATTAGATCCACAAGGATGCTGCTTCTTCATTTGCACTATATCCCCAAGCTGAAAAACTTTACGTTCCACTATTCTTCCCCCTCTTCTCCTTCTTGTGTAGCTGCGATTTGCCGTCTTGATCCAGTGCTTGCCGACCCTGTAACTTCTAGTGCATGTTCTGTTTTTGCAAGATCTATTTGAGCCTTCGCCTCTGCCTCTGCCTTCTTACGTGCTTCTTCTTCAGCTTGAGCCAGTTCCAGCATGCTCTGTTTCTCTAATGCCTGCTTTATGTCGTTTTGAATTTGTCTCTCCGCTGCATCTCTTGCATTAGGAGCACAGCTGGCAGCTATACGAATCACATATTCCGAGGTACTCATGGACTGTATTCCGAGCACATTAGGGTAAGCAAGCACATTGAAGTTACGCTGTTCTATTCCTTTTAGCGCCTCGCCAATTAATCCTAACGTGACTTCCAAGCTTCGCTCCATTTTAACAGGAACATCAACTACAGCCAATGCATTGGAAAGAGAATAGTTCGTCACATTCGTAATTAGTCCATTAGGGATAATAAATACTTCTCCGGTTGCACTTAACAGTCTTGTTGTTCGCAATCCGATTAATTCTACAGTCCCTTTATAAGTACCTGTCTGAATTACATCACCAACCGCAAATTGGTCCTCCAAAATAATAAAGAACCCTGTAATAACATCCTTCACCAGACTTTGTGCTCCAAAACCTACTGCCAGACCAAGTACACCTGCTCCGGCCAACAAGGGTGCTAAATCGAAGTGGAACTCTGAAAGAACGAGCATGATCATCACAAAATTACAGATAACCGTTACTACATTTTTCATCAATTCCCCTACCGTAGTAAACCTTCGTGTGTTAGACAGAATTCTGCCACCCGTTTTACGTTCAAGCGAACGATCAATAATATTAGAAACAATCTTAATAATAACCCTAGTTAAGAGAAAAATAATAAGAATTCGTAGTCCTGAGAATAAGACATTGGCCCACATATCAGCATCGGTAAACCAATTCCACACCTTATCTTTAAAACGCAAGGCATCTTTTACAGCATCACCGGGAGTAGTAGCCTCTAATATCCACCTATTCATATTGTATAGTCCTCCCTACCTCTCAATCAGTATGTAGTTCTCGTTGTGTTTTCCGTAGATACCGCGTATTTCGATATTCTGTTCCGTTACTATCCTTTGTACCTCTTCCAGTGCACTTTGATAAAACTGAATCGATATCGCGCATCCTGCCGTGATCTCTTTCGGGGTTGGAAATATATCAATTTCAATTTCCGCATACTCAAGCAGCATTTCAGCACGAAGCGCCTGCTGGGTAGAGTCAAACGCGATCAACATCTCCTCCTGCATATACGTTACGCCTCCCGTAGGTTTATCGTCCTATCTCTTGCCGCTGTAGTATAAAACCCCTCTTCTATCCATATACTAGATACCATCAAATAGAATCAGCTTCAGAAAGGAAGATGGTATGAATTTTTCATCGAAAGCTACATCAGCGCAAGAAACGTCCTGTTTAAAAATATCACATACCGATCCCGATATCTATTCTGCTATTACCCACCGACTACTGTTTCACTTTGCACGTACACGCCCGGAAACACAGATTGTCGTCATTTGTGTAGGTACGGACCGATCCACAGGAGATTCTCTTGGCCCTCTTGTTGGCACTGCATTGTCACGTTTTCATAGTCCGCTGTTTCATTTATATGGAACTCTTGAGGAGCCTGTCCATGCTGTTAACCTTGAGGAAACTCTATCCCTAATCAACGAAAGATATAGTAACCCCTTTATCATCGGTATAGATGCTTGTTTAGGTCACTCTACTAGTGTAGGATGCATCCAAGTCGTTGAAGGGCCTTTGAGACCAGGTGCTGGCGTAAATAAACAATTGCCGCCGGTAGGTGATATCCATTTGACGGGAATCGTTAATGTCGGCGGCTTTATGGAGTATTTTGTATTACAGAACACGCGATTAAGTTTAGTTATGCGATTATCTGATATTATAGCTACGAGTCTATATTCTGCCTTAAAGCAATGGAATCTTCATGCTAGGTCCGCTGCAACGCGAGAGTAACTACTTCTTTTTCTTCAGGTGATAAGACATATTGTGATTCGCCATTCTGCATAGGTTTAGAGTAAATGTAAGAATTCTCACGATTATGAAGACTGGTTAATACAATACCACTACTGTTGTCATCCAGTATAGCGACTGAGAAACTCAGATCATTGCCACGTTCACCAAAGGCATTATAACGCTTCAGCGCAATATTGGACTTCATGCCACGCATTCTAGTTTGAGTTGCTTCTAATACGTTTTTTTGCTCACGTTGTTCTTCTTCCAGCATGTCGCTTTGGTTCTTCAGATCAATTAGAAGGCCTTCCAGATCCTCCACACCGCTCCCAGCCATCATGGCCTCATATTTACGCCGCATAGCACGCAGCTTAGCCCCCTGGGCGATCACAGTGATTATCAGCACTAACATAATTACTGTAAAACCAAACACAAACCACTGCAACTGCTCACTAATTAATTGATTTAATTCAGACATGAATGGACCATCCTTTTTATTCATCTGCTGCGGGCATTGCCATATAACTCATCCATAGCAGCCAGCATTCTGCTTATATTATGCTCTGTCGTATCTACACCTACACTCGCCCGAACAGCACCACTCTCTAGCGTGTCAACCGCCTTATGTGCCAAAGGGGTACAATGCATACCCGCTCTGACCGCTATTTTATAATCACGATCTAGACGGTGAGCAATATTCGCCGATTCTTCTCCATCTACCACAAAAGATACAATGCCAGTTCTCGGAGCCCCTAGAGAGGGTCCTAATATTCTAATGCCTGGGATGTTGGACAACCCTTCCATTAGCTTTTGAGTTAATGTCCATTCACTCTCATGGATAACGTTCGTCCCTAAAGATTGTACCTTTTGAACACCTGCTAGTAAACCGGCAATCCCTACCGTATTTTGCGTCCCCGCTTCATACCGATCTGGACGAACAGAGGGCTGTTCACTATTTTCAGATTGACTACCTGTCCCTCCATGCATTAAGGGTTCAAGATCCAAATTAGGTGATATATAAAGTCCGCCAGTTCCTTGTGGTCCAAGCAGCCCTTTATGCCCCGGAAATGCCAATAAGTCTATATTCATTTTTTTAACATCAATATCAAGTGAGCCTGCACTTTGAGCTGCATCCAATAGAAACACAGCACCATGCGATTTAACGATATCACCAATATCACCGATAGGGAGTATACTTCCTAGTAAATTGGAGCTGTGATTGCAGATCACCATTTTGGTATTCGGCTGGAAAGCATTTTTGAGTTCTTTTAAATCCAATTGCCCTTCACGATCCACTTTTAGATAGTCAACTTTTATCCCAAGTGTCTTACGCAAGTATTCCAGCGGCCGTCTCACAGAATTGTGTTCTGTCATCGTTGAAATCACGTGATCTCCCGCTTTAAGCGTCCCTCTGATCGCCATATTCAAACTCATCGTAGTATTATGGGTAAAAGCTATATCTTGCGCATTAGATACACCGAACAATCCCGCCAGCACACTCCGCGTCCTTACTAACACTCGACCGCTTCCTATCGCTAGCGAGTAATTACCTCTACCAGCATTTGCTCCTGACTGCAGAGCATTCATCATCGCAGATGCAACCTCTGGTGGTTTCGGCCACGAAGTAGCTGCATGATCCAGATATACGAAGTCTTCCATAACCTCGCTCCTCGTCTATTACCCTTTTTTAATCAACTTATTCAAAAAAACATACCCCTAATTATCCGATTAAGGATATCTCAGGATATGTTCTTGGCATAGATACCCATTTAGTTACCCAATAATTCCAACAATCTTTCTAAATCCTGAGCACTGTAGTAATTCAGTTCAATCTTCCCTTTTTCCTTACCCTGTTTAATTTTCACCGTTGTTTTAAAACGTTCACGCAATACTTCCTCTACATTATCAATATAGGGATCACGTTTAACAACTTTGACCTTAACTCCATTAGTAGGTTTTCGGTCCAAGTTCTTCACTGTTTCTTCTAGTTCTCTTACACTCCACTGTTGTTCCACGCATTGTTCGGCCAGTTGTTTAATTACTTCTGGATCCTTTAAAGCAACAATTGCCCGCGCATGCCCCATTGACATTGTTCCACGTGAAACATATTCTTTTACTTCTTCAGGTAAAGAAAGCAATCTCAGGAAGTTGGCGATATGAGATCTGGACTTTCCTACCTTAAGCGAGAGTTCTTCCTGCGTGAGTGAAAACTGATCCATTAAGCCTTGGTAAGCCACTGCAATTTCCATTGCATTTAGGTTCTCACGTTGCAAGTTCTCGATTAATGCAATCTCCATGACTTGCTGATCACTAAGATTTCTAACGACTGCTGGAATTGTAGCTTTGCCACAATACTGCGAGGCACGGAATCTGCGTTCGCCGGCAATGATCTCATACCCCTTCAATACGCTACGAACAATGATCGGCTGAATCACGCCATGTTGTCTGATCGATTCTGCTAGTTCTTGAATGGCCTCTTCATTAAAGTCTTTGCGCGGTTGATATGGATTAGCCCGAAGTTGAGCTAAAGGGATCTCAACTACCTTGTCATCTTCATTAATTGATAAAGATGGAATTAGCGCATCCAGACCTTTTCCTAATCGTTTACTCATAAGAAATCACTTCCTTTGCCAACTCTAAATACACTTCCGCTCCTTTAGAGCGAGGATCATAAGTAATAATGGATTGTCCATGTGACGGCGCTTCACTTAACCGGACATTCCGAGGGATAATCGTTCGATATACTTTTTCTTGGAAATACTTCTTAACCTCTTCTATCACTTGAATTCCCAGATTGGTCCGGGCATCAAGCATAGTCAATAATACTCCCTCTATCTTCAGATGCGGGTTGAGATTTTTTTGCACCAGACGAACGGTGTTTAAGAGCTGACTCAAACCCTCAAGCGCATAATATTCACACTGGATCGGGATGATTACCGAATCCGCTGCAGTAAGGGAATTGATTGTTAAAATGCCAAGTGAAGGAGGACAATCGATGATAATATAATCATAATTGTTTTTAACCGCATTCAGCGCCTTTTTTAGCTTTAGCTCTCTGGAAATCGTCGATACTAACTCGATTTCCGCACCCGCTAATTGAATGGTCGCCGGAATGATATGCAGTCCTTCATTTTGAGTTTCCAGTATGGTTTCTAGAGGATTTACCTCATTTATAAGAATGTCATATATACAATTCGCCACGTCCGCCTTGTTGACGCCAACGCCGCTAGTAGTGTTACCTTGAGGATCGATATCAACTAGAAGCACTCTTTTTCCTAATGTAGCCATACCGGCACCTAGGTTCACGGAGGTTGTTGTTTTACCGACACCGCCTTTTTGATTTGCTATGGCAATAATCTTGGACACTTATTTCACCTCGAATAGTTAGGAAGAATCTTCTCGTAGATCGCAAGTACAAATGTTCCTGACGCTGAGATAGCGTCACACTTTATGAAGAATATAGACAACTATTATATACTGGAACTTTAAATTACAGGCCTGGCCAACACATCCCGGTTCTAGCCACACCAAAGGCGGCCAATCACCTCAAGGCCGCCTTTAGCTTTTGAAACAATTTATCTTTTGGGGATTTGGATTACAATCTCGTAATGGTCACCACGGTCATTTTCTGACGTTTTGATTTCCATCCCTGAGCCTGACACCATATCAATAGATTGACGAATTGTATTAAGAGCTAGACGAACATCCTTGGTATAGGAGACCCGCTTTGATTTTTTAGTTTGTGAGACTTGTTTGTAGAAAGCAATACGAGCTTCTGTTTGTTTAACATTTAAGCCTTTTGAAATGATTTCTGCCAACACTTTCAGTTGCATCTCCACACTATCGAGTGATAATAATGAACGTGCATGTCTTTCAGAAATCTGACGCTCCATTAACGCCGTCTTAACCTCTTCAGGTAAATTAAGTAAGCGAATTTTATTAGCTATGGTAGACTGACTTTTACCTAGTCGTTGTGCTAAGCTTTCTTGCGTCAATTGATGAAGATCAATTAACTTTTGATAAGCAACAGCTTCCTCAATAGAGGTCAAGCCCTCACGCTGTAAGTTTTCTATAAGCGCAATAGATGCGGCTTGTGAATCATTGAATTCACGAACAATGGCTGGAATCGTCTCTAAACCAAGCTTTTTGACCGCACGCCAGCGTCGTTCACCTGCGATGATCTCGTACACGGAATCTCGCATGCGTACAACTATGGGTTGAATGACCCCATGAGTTTTAATCGTCTGGCACAACTCATCGATCTTGTCGTCATCGAATATCGTCCGTGGTTGGTAAGGACTGCTAATGACCTCATGAACTGGTATTTGTTTAATTTCTTCTCCGCTGCTCCGCTCGGTAAATCCAAATAGCTTGGTAAATTGTTCTTTCATTCCGTTCATAACCACCTAATTTCGTTATAGTACGATCTTCTTGACCTTCTTCTCGGAAAGCGTATCGTACAGCAATAAAAAACATTCTGATATTATGAAATGGCCTGCAGCTATCAGGCATCATAATCTCTCCTTCTTTCGAACAAGAGTACAGAGAAGGAGTTATATACAAAATTAAAAGTCTACTATGCTATTCTATCACTTTTCTCTACATAATCATATTCTCCGTAAAGACCTATTTTTCCTGCATTTTCATAATGATAGCCGCTTAATAAACATATCAAATTAGTTTATCTTTTAATTAACGTTCATTTAAGATCGTTATCGCAATTCCACTCAAAAAAGGTCATCCTCTAAAAAGAAGATGACCTTAAATATATTTGCCAATCTATAATGTTTCACGTGAAACATTATTTGATAAGTGGTGTTTTGGCAGGAATCCCCGCTTTTCGTGGGTACTTAGCAGGAGTGGCACCTGTCTTACGAATAATGACAATATGTCGCGCCGACTCTTCCACAGGCAAGCTGAACGACTCTACTTTACCAAGTTGAGCACGAAGCTCTTTTAAGCTGTACTTCGCCTCACTTAATTCTTCTGATGGATCGCTTCCCTTCATGGCAGCGAAAACTCCATCCTTACGTGTGAAAGGAAGACAAAACTCATTCAACAAGGATAATCTTGCCACCGCACGCGCAGTCACCAAATCATAGGCGTCACGATGCTTGAATTGCCGGGCAATATCCTCCGCACGCCCATGAATCAATTGCACATCAGTTAATTTCAACGTAGTACAGACATGCTGCAGAAAAGAGATTCTTTTACTTAATGAATCAATGATCGTAAGTTTCAAATGTGGAAAACAAATCTTAAGCGGAATACCTGGAAACCCGGCTCCCGAACCGATATCTGCCAAATTGTTTATCTCATTGATATTAAGGAAAAAGGCTAGAGAGATCGAATCATAAAAATGTTTCGTGTAAACCTGCTCACGCTCTGTTATTCCAGTGAGATTCATTTTTTCATTCCAGGATACGAGTTCCTTATAGTAAAGATCGAATTGCTCCAATTGTTCTGCTGTAAGTGTAATGCCTCTTTCTTGTAAAAGCTGTGTGAATTGAACTTCCGTATTATCCATAGATTATCCTTTCGCCGCGGTTACCCGGTTGTAATGCTCGAGATATACGAGGAGAATAGAAATGTCGGCAGGTGTGACTCCCGCAATCCGAGAGGCCTGCCCGATAGAGATTGGACGGATCTTAGTCAGCTTCTGCCGTGCTTCCATCGCTAATCCATGGATTTCATTATAATTAATGTCATCTGGAATTTTCTTCTTTTCCATCTTTTGCAGGCGCTCCACATGTTGAAGCTGTTTTTCAATATAACCGGCATATTTAATTTGGATTTCAACTTGTTCCTTCATTTCTGCATCGAGCAGCTCCGGTGATGGAGAGACTTGATCTACGAAGCTATATACAAGCTCTGGACGACGCATCAGAACAAGCAAATTGCTGCCGTCTACAATAGGTGCCGATTCATATTGTGCTAGTACATGATTTACCTCAACAGGTTTAACCTTTGTCTCTTGCAGACGAACAATTTCACGCTCCACCCGTTCTTTTTTATCCGTGAAGTTATCAAATCGTTCCTTTGTGATCAAACCAATATCGTAACCAATAGGTGTAAGTCTTAGATCTGCATTGTCATGGCGAAGCAATAACCGATATTCTGCACGTGAAGTAAGCAGACGGTAAGGTTCATTAGTGCCTTTAGTCACCAGATCATCAATGAGCACACCAATGTATCCCTGTGAACGATCTAAGATTACGGGTTCTTTATCTTGCACTTTGCGCGCTGCATTAATTCCAGCCATTACACCTTGTCCAGCGGCTTCTTCATAACCGGAAGTACCATTGATTTGTCCAGCAGTGAAAAGACCTGGTAGACGTTTAGTTTCAAGAGATGGCCATAGCTGTGTAGGAACCATTGCATCATATTCAATAGCATAGCCGTTACGCATCATCTCTACCTTTTCCATACCAGGGATGGAACGCAGAATCGCTAGCTGTACATCCTCAGGAAGACTAGTCGACAGACCTTGTACATAGTATTCCGATGTATTTTTTCCTTCTGGCTCTAAAAAGATCTGATGCTTAGATTTATCACTAAATCTTACTACTTTATCTTCAATAGATGGGCAATAACGTGGACCTGTTCCTTCAATAATACCCGTAAACATCGGCGCACGATGAAGGTTGTCATTAATAATCTGATGAGTAACCTCAGAGGTATAAGTTAACCAACAAGGAAGCTGTTCATTGTTCGATGATTTCGTTTCAAACGAAAAGAATTTAGGCTCATCGTCGCCGGGTTGAATTTCTGTCTTCGAGAAATCGATCGTATCGCGATGTACACGTGGAGGTGTACCTGTCTTAAAACGCACCAATTCAAAACCAAGCTCCCGCAAATTCTCAGATAGCTTCACTGATGGCTGTTGATTGTTAGGTCCACTCTCATATGTCAGTTCACCCATGATCACCTTACCACGCAGGTAAGTACCTGTAGTCAGGATAACAGTCTTACTATGGTATTCCGTTCCTGTCTTCGTAACTACACCTGCACAACGTCCATCCTCAACGATTAAACGCTCAACCATCCCTTGACGAAGCGTCAAATTAGGCGTTTTCTCCATCGTTTCCTTCATTGTATGTTGGTACAAGAACTTATCAGCTTGTGCACGCAATGCATGCACCGCAGGTCCCTTCCCTGTGTTAAGCATACGAAGCTGAATAAAAGTCTTATCTATATTACGGCCCATTTCTCCGCCTAGCGCATCAATCTCACGCACCACATGTCCTTTGGCAGGTCCGCCTATGGACGGATTGCAGGGCATGAATGCAACCATATCCAGGTTAATTGTGATCATCAACGTGCTGCAGCCCATTCGTGCTGACGCTAGAGCTGCTTCGCAACCGGCATGACCGGCGCCAATGACGATTACGTCATAGTTGCCTCCATCATAACTCATGTCCTGTTTCCCCCTAAATGTTATATTAAAATGTAAAACCTATTTTCCTAAACAAAATTGTGAGAATATTTGATCTAACAACGAGTCCGCTGCCGTATCGCCAATAATTTCACCGAGTTGTTCCCATGCTAGCCGTACATCGATTTGAATCATATCAATTGGAATATACTGTTCCGCCGCATCGTATGCATCCTGTAGTGATTTATAGGCTTTTTTAAGCAGTGCAATATGTCTCACATTACTTACATATGTCAAGTCACCCGATTCCAGCTTTCCACCAAAAAAGAGTGTCGAAATGGCATCTTCAAGTTTGTCTAGACCTTCCTCTTCCAGAACAGACATCGGTACGATGTTGGACTCCTCAAAGAACGAGAGCAACTTATCCTTATCCAGTTTGGGCGGTAAGTCCATTTTATTCATGATCACTAGGCATTGTCTACCGTGGATTTGTTCCATCAATGCCAATTCGTCCTCATGCAGCTCTTCGTTAGCATTTAGCACAAGTAGAATCAGATCCGCATCACTAACTGCCGCCTTGGAACGTTCTACGCCAATCTTCTCCACTACATCCATCGTTTCACGAATTCCCGCCGTATCAAGCAGCTTAAGCGGAATGTTGTTTATCGTTATATATTCTTCGATGACATCACGTGTTGTTCCAGGAATATCTGTTACAATCGCTTTGTTATCACGTGCTAACGCGTTTAATAAAGAAGATTTACCAACATTGGGACGACCAACTATAGCTGTCGTTATCCCCTCACGAAGAATTTTCCCTTCATTAGAAGTCTTAAGAAGCTTTGTGATTCCTTCCATCACTTCACTGCTTTTATCTTTAATAAATTCAGCTGTCATGGATTCTACATCATGCTCTGGATAATCTATATTCACTTCGATATGAGCCAGCATCTCAATAAGTGTATGGCGCAAAGCATGAATTCGATCCGACAAGGATCCACTAACCTGCTTTAAAGCCACAGAAAACGCACGATCCGACTTCGAGCGAATGAGATCAATAACTGCCTCAGCCTGTGATAAATCAATACGTCCACCCAAGAAAGCACGCTTGGTGAACTCACCCGGCTCGGCTAACCTTATCTCCTGCTGAAGAAGTAAATCCATCACTCTTCTTACAGAAATTACACCACCATGAGCACTGATCTCTACTACATCCTCGGTCGTAAAAGAACGTGGGCCCTTCATTACGGTTACAAGTACTTCTTCCATCTTCTCTCCGTTATCCGGACTAACGATATGCCCATAATGAACGGTATGCGATTCCGCTTCAGTTAACGGAACTCGACTACGAAACAAAGGCGCCACTTGGGAAATAGCCTGAGGGCCACTTACCCGAATAATAGCAATTCCTCCCTCGCCTAATGCCGTCGATACGGCAGCAATGGTGTCACTAAGCATGCTGTTTTTCACCCCAAAACCTATATTTTTTTGATCATAAACGGTCTTATATTGTTAAAAAAGCAATGACCCCTTACATTGGTCAAGGAGTCATTGCATCATATAGTCTTTACTTCAAAGTTATAACGACGCGGCGATTTGGCTCTTCGCCCTTACTAAGGGTATTCACTTGCCGATGATCCTGTAATCTGGAGTGAATAATTTTCCGCTCCTGAGGTGACATCGGTTCCAGTACTACCTCTTTACGAGTCCGAATGACACGACTGGCTAAACGATCAGCCAGCTCTTCGAGAGTTTTTTTACGCCGCTCACGGAAGTTCTCCGCATCTAGCACAAGCCGTATAAAACTGTCGGAGTAACGATTAGCTACGATATTAGCCAAATACTGCAGAGCATCGAGAGTTTGTCCTCTTCTACCAATCAACAGTCCCAAATCTGGACCTGATATCTGCAGAATCGTGGATTCCTTAGTGTGGACGATTTCGACTTCCACTTCGAGCCCCATGCTCTTAGCGACATCCACAATGAAATGAACGGCTTCTTGGTAAGCTTCCTCCACCGGTTGTCCGGAATCTTGGCGTGGCACACCGCCGTTAGCCTCCTGTTTGCTCTCTCTTGTTGACTGCTGAGGCAGTGACGGAGCACTCGCCGCTGATGCCGGTGCGGCTTCGGCTATCAAGGTTAACTCAACCTTGGCACCTTTCGCACCGATCAATCCCAGGAATCCTCTTGATGGCTGCTCAAGTACGTTGACCGTTACCCGGTCCTTTTGAACTCCAAGCTGGGTTAGTCCCCGTTCTACAGCTTCTTCAATGGTTTTCCCTGTTGCGACGACTTTGCTCATTTTGACTTTTTGGCTCCCTTCGATGCTTTACTGCCGCCTTTGCTCTTCACAGCAGTTGAGTCATCTGTACTTTTCACAGCACTTGCGATTGCCAATTTATGTTTATCGTTGTTGCGATATAAGAAATAGTTCTGAACAATAGTGTAAATGTTACTGTACACCCAGTATAGCGGCAATGCTGCTGGGAAGTTGTAGGACATAACGAAAATCAGAACTGGATAGATCATCATCATGAACTGCATTGGCCCTTGTTGTTGCATCGGGTTCATTTTAGTCATCATTCTAGTTTGTATAAATGTTGTTAATGCTGCAAGCACTGGTAAGATAAACAGATGATCCGGCTTACCTAGCTCCAGCCATAAGAAGGAGTGCTCCCGTAGATGTGGATTATAGTAGATCGAGTTGTAGAGAGCGATAAAGATAGGCATTTGTACGATCAGCGGTAAACAACCCGCCATTGGATTAACCTTATTCTCTTGGAACAAACGCATCGTTTCTTGCTGCACCTTTTCAGGTGTGTCTTTATATTTTTTCTGGATCTTTTGGAGTTCCGGTTGAATGGCTTGCATTGCCCGCGAGCTCTTCACCTGTTTAATCGTAAGCGGAAGAATCAACGTGCGGACAATAATAACCATCACAAGTACGGCTAAACCATATTCTCCGTTAAACCAATCAGCAAACTTGTCCAAGGCAATGGCGAAATAATACACTACATTACTTTGCCAGAAGCCTCCATTCTTTAAATCCTCCGTAGTGTGCGTAACAGCAGCTGACGGAGCGCATCCCGACAGAACAGCTAACGACAACACCATCACTGTGATGAGGAGAAACCATTTTCCCCGTCTAGTCTTCATTAGAGACACTTCAAAACCCCTCTCTTGAACATTCCATTCCACCGTAAATCATACCATAATTATGAATACAAATAAACAAGCCTCTTATGCGTCCTTTATTTGCGGGAAGCCTTGAGTAGCTTGGCTTTGCGCAGTACATGCAGCACGCTTTTTTCGAGCTCTGCGTATTCCATGGAAAGCGCTCCTTTTCTTACGATAAACACCATATCGAGTCCACCTGCAATTTCAGGTTCATGATGACGGACGATTTCCTTCACCAATCTTCTCATTCGGTTACGGACAACCGCGTTTCCAACCTTTTTACTGACCGATACCCCAACTCTAAATCGCTCTACCTCTTTTTTGCTAAACCAATACACTACAAATTGATGATTCGCAAATGACTTCCCATGGCGATATACACGACTGAAGTCGGCACGGTTTCGTAATCGTAACTTTTTGTGCACGGGAATCTCCTTCATAAATCCGGTTAAAAGTATCGTTCCGAATTTTTTTCTTCTAATAGTATAGTCATTTGGATGTCGCCATAAACGACCGCGACTACAACGCCGAAATTTCCCTTCTATATTATAGAAAGAAAAATATTCTCAACTTCTCACAAAATAATTCTGTATATACGTTAAATAGCCCCGCAAAGTGTAGCTAGCGCATTAAGCGAGATCCTAGTCGTTTGCAGAGCAAATAATAATAAAAAGCAGTAAAAAAAGACCACCGGAGTGGTCCCTTAGTGGCCTAACTTACGCACTCAAAACTTTTCTGCCTTTCAAGCGGCGAGCTGCCAGCACTTTACGGCCGTTTTTCGTGCTCATTCTTTTACGGAAACCGTGAACCTTCTTGCGTTTGCTCACATTTGGTCTAAATGTCGGTCTCATAATTGCACCTCCCTTACAGGAACTTAATTACTGTCATATAAGCAGAAACGGTCTAAGCCGTCCTTATAGTAGGGACAGTATCTACATGAATCATCATTTAATTATCGAGACATATCCTTACAGAAAACACCTTTATATATTTAAACATATTTTATGCGCAAAAGTCAACCTACTGCTGGCTCCAGACCCTCCCTCAAATTCAAGCCGCTTATCCACAACTCCCATTAGAAAAAAAGTAATCCACAAGATATGACAGTTATCCACCTGTGATCAAAAAATAAAGTCGACTACTCACAGATGAGCACAACCTGTGTATAAAATTATCGAAGCTTTGGCGTAAAGTGTCGAACCGTAAACAAATTATCAACAATATGTAGTGGTGTTCCTAATAATTGTACACAAGTGCTTGAATTTGTGGATAAAATAGCCCTGCTCATTGAAAAATAAGGGGCGTTTTGCTATGATGGTATTACTTTTGAATGTGAATAGATTTGTTTGTTCTCTTAATTATCAACAAGCTGTGGATAAAGTTGTGAACAAATCAAATTTATCCATATTTTTTTGTCTCTTCATATTGCCTACTGGGGATAAATATCAGCACCAACCTATTTTCTTCGACATTTCCACTTCATGGCTGATGCCACATTTGGAAGATTTAAAGGAGTGACAGTCTGTGGACAGCCATACTTCCGAATTATGGCAGCAAATTTTATCGATTATTCAAACCAAATTAAGCAAGCCGAGCTTTGATACCTGGTTTAAGGCTACTAAAGCGATAACCTTCAACTCCCAGGTTCTCATTATCTCGGCACCTACAACGTTCGCAGTAGAATGGCTGGAAAGTCGCTACACCAAACTAGTAGGAGCAACGGTCTACGAAGTCACTGGGAAACAAGTGGATGTAAAATTCGTGATTGAAGAAAGCAAGCCGCCTGAGCTTGTGGTTCAACAATCCGCTCCCACTCCCGTAGTATCACGAGAAGAAGCGCAAACGCATCTACTCAATCCCAAGTACACTTTTGACACTTTTGTAATCGGCTCCGGCAACCGTTTTGCGCATGCAGCCTCACTGGCAGTAGCCGAAGCGCCGGCCAAAGCATACAATCCCTTGTTTTTATATGGTGGTGTAGGTCTGGGCAAAACCCATTTAATGCATGCCATTGGGCACTATGTTCTAGAACATAACCCGAATAACAAGGTTATTTACATCTCATCAGAGAAATTCACGAATGAATTTATCAATTCAATCCGTGATAACCGCGGTGAAAGCTTCCGCAATAAGTATCGTAACGTTGACATTTTGCTTATTGACGATATTCAATTCCTCGCTGGAAAAGAGTCCACGCAGGAGGAGTTTTTTCATACGTTCAATGCGCTCCACGAAGAACGCAAGCAAATTATCATCTCCAGCGACCGACCGCCAAAGGAAATTCCCACACTGGAAGAACGGCTACGTTCCCGGTTCGAGTGGGGCTTGATTACGGATATTCAACCACCCGATCTAGAAACCCGAATTGCGATTTTGCGCAAAAAGGCGAAGGCAGAGAACCTTGATATCCCTAATGAGGCCATGATGTATATTGCTAACCAGATTGACACCAATATTCGTGAGCTGGAGGGTGCATTAATCCGGGTTGTTGCTTACTCATCGCTAACTAACCAGGATGTAACTACTCATTTGGCAGCTGAAGCACTCAAGGATATTATTCCTTCCAGCCGGCCTAAGATGATTACCATCGCTGATATTCAGCAAAAAGTCGGTGAATACTACAATTTACGCCTTGAAGACTTCAAAGCGCGAAAACGTACGAAAGCCGTAGCTTTTCCACGTCAAATCGCAATGTATCTCTCCCGTGAACTAACCGATTATTCGCTCCCTAAGATTGGTGAGGCATTCGGAGGACGTGACCATACGACCGTAATTCATGCGCATGACAAAATTACACAGTCATTAAAGGTCGATCAGGAGTTGTACAAAGTGGTAAATAATCTTGCGGAGAAAATTAAAAATCCTTCCTAAGAGGAACAAAGAGCCTATACACAATCTATACACATGTGGGTAGGCTTAATTTTATGCTATTTGATAGGGTTATCCACATATTAGACGCCCCTACTACTAATACTATTAAATAACTATAATAATTCATCATGTAAAGACGCGTAATAAAGAGATACCAATACAACGAAATTCCCAATTTTTCAGCTAGGAGTGAAATCATGAAAATAAGCATTCTTAAAAATGAACTCAACGAATCCATTCAACACGTATCCAAAGCTATATCCAGTAGAACAACCATCCCTATTCTGACCGGTATTAAGCTGGAAGTTAGCCATCAAGGCGTCACATTAACTGCAAGCGACACCGATATTTCGATTCAATCGTTTATTCCAGCAGAGAATGACAGCCATACGATCGTGAAGATAGATCAGCCAGGAAGTGTTGTTCTTCCCGCTAAATTTTTCGTCGAAATTATTAAGAAGCTGCCCTCCAAAGAGATTCACATGGAAGTTAAAGAAGGATTCCAAACATATATTTCTTCTGGATCCACTGAGATTCAGATCGTAGGTTTAGACCCTGAAGAATTCCCGGTGCTACCGAGTATTGAGGAGAACGATACTATCTCCCTGCCAGGTGATTTGCTGAAAAATATGATTAAACAAACCGCTTTTTCTATTTCTACCCAAGAGACAACTCCGATTTTAACAGGTATACTGTGGAATCTGGCTGATAATGAGTTTAAGTTTACAGCGACAGACCGTCACCGCTTAGCTACAAGAGCAGCAAAACTAGAAGGTACGGAGAATGTCCAATTTGCAAATATCGTAATCGCCGGTAAAACTCTTAATGAGCTAAGCAAGATTATTCCTGATCAAAATATGCTCGTTGATATTGTGGTTGCGGACAATCAAGTTCTCTTTAAAATCGACAAAGTACTGTTCTATTCACGGATCCTTGATGGAATTTATCCGGATACTTCTAGAATTATTCCAACAACCTACAAAACAGAACTAACTTTGGACACAAAAAAATTAAGCGAATCGATTGATCGTGCTTATTTGCTGTCCCGTGAAGAAAAAACCAATATTGTGCGCATGCAGACGCTTGAGCAAGGCGGTATTGAAATTTCATCTAGCTCTTCTGAGCTTGGTAAAGTTCGCGAAGAACTTGAAGTCATTGATTTCAAAGGTGAACCGCTCAAAATATCTTTCAACTCCAAATATATGCTCGATGTCTTAAAAGTTATTGAGAGTGAGCAGCTTGTAATAGCATTTACAGGAATGATGAGTCCGATCATTTTGAAGCCGCTCGATCAAACCAATAGCTTGTATATTATTTTGCCTTACCGTACAACAAATTAATGCCAACATTCATGAACATGTGGATAAGTGGCTGAAAGGATAAAAACCATGAAAAAAATACTTATCCACAGTGGATATATTAAGCTGGATCAATTCCTGAAACTTTCTGATTGTGTATCCACAGGTGGAATGGCTAAAGCTTTGCTGCAAGAAGGACATGTACTTGTTAACGGAGAAGTAGAGGAACGGCGCGGAAGAAAACTTTATCCGGGTGATCAAATTGAAGTGCAGGATAACGGCACATTTCAGGTTGAAGGCGGAGGAGTCAAAGAGGAGTAGGCTAGGGGAGGAACCATTTCGTGTTTGTTAAAAATATCGGTCTGCAGCATTATCGGAATTACGGGCTGCTGCGTCTGGAGAGCTTGGGCGATGTGAACCTGATTCTGGGTCAGAACGCCCAAGGCAAAACAAACCTCATGGAGGCATTGTTCGTCCTGGCGATGACCAAAAGCCACCGCACCTCGAAGGATCGCGAACTTATCTCATTTGATGCCCCTGGAGACGCTGCTCAGATCATTGCCGAGGTAGAACGGAAGTACGGCGATCTCAAGCTAGAGCTCACCCTATCTGCCAAAGGTAAAAAAGCTAAGATTAACGGTTTAGAACAGCGACGTCTTAGTGAGTTTGTGGGATCACTCAATGTGGTCATGTTTGCACCGGAAGATTTAGAGATAGTCAAAGGCACACCTGGCATCAGACGGCGTTTTCTCGATATGGAGATTGGCCAAGTCCAGCCCAGTTATCTATTTCACCTCCAGCAGTATCAAAAAATTCTCTTACAAAGAGGCAATTTGCTGAAGCAGTTGTGGGGGAAAGAGGCAGCGGGAAAAGACCTTTTGGAAATTTGGGATGCTCAACTTGTGGAGCATGGTGTTAAAATCGTCAAAAAAAGGAAACAATTCATAAAGAAGCTGCAAATATGGGCTGAAAGCATACACCGGGGGATTACGAACGGCGGAGAAGAACTGAAATTGCTCTATGTCCCCTCTTTCGGCGATCGGGATGAGGAAGATGAAGCTGTCTTATTAGACAATTTTATGTTAAAGTTATCACAAACGAGAGAACAAGAAATCAGGCGCGGTATGACGCTGACGGGTCCCCATCGGGATGACCTGTCCTTTTTTATCAACGGAAGGGAAGCTCAGGTCTACGGTTCTCAGGGACAGCAGCGTACAACGGCTTTATCGCTCAAGCTGGCGGAAATCGAGCTGATCCATGAAGAAATCGGAGAATATCCTGTGCTGCTTCTTGATGATGTTTTATCCGAGCTTGATCCTTACCGACAGACCCAGCTTATTGAAACCTTTCAAAGCAAGGTACAGACATTCATTACCGCTACCGGGATTGAGGGTCTGAATGCCGATAAATTAAAGGGCGCCAGCCTATATCATGTTCATGATGGAAAAGTGGAGTTATAAAGAGCGGAGGAAGATCATGTATATTCATTTGGGCGGGGAGAAGATTATTCGCTCTTCGGAGTTAATTGCAATATTTGATATTTCGATTGAGAAATCTTCCAAGGTGTCTAAGCAATTCGTCATTCACTCTGAGCAGGACAAGAAGCTTGAGCGGATTGGTGAAGAGGAAGCAAAATCTATTGTCGTAACTAAAAATATCGTGTATTACTCCCCCATTTCCTCCTCCACTCTTAAAAAAAGAGCCAAAATTTTGCTCGAAATATAACTTGCGTTTAGTAACAAAGAGATAATCTGAAAGAAGTAGGTGAAGGCATGTCAATGAATCAACCGACATATGATGAGAGCCAGATTCAGGTACTGGAAGGGCTAGAAGCTGTCCGGAAACGTCCGGGCATGTATATTGGTTCCACTAGTTCTAAAGGTCTCCATCACTTGGTGTGGGAGGTCGTAGATAATAGTATCGATGAAGCCCTAGCAGGTTATTGTGACCGGATTCAAGTGATTATTCATGAGGATAACGGGATTACTGTTATCGATAATGGACGTGGCATACCTGTAGGTGAAAATGAAAAACTTAAAAAGTCGACGCTTGAAGTTGTAATGACAGTACTGCATGCAGGCGGTAAGTTCGGCGGCGGCGGATATAAAGTATCAGGCGGCTTACACGGTGTGGGTATCTCCGTAGTAAATGCCTTGTCTGAGAAGGTTGTTGTTAATGTTAAGCGTGATGGGCATATTTATCAGCAGGAATACAGACGTGGTGCACCACAGTATGAGATCAAAGTTGTTGGAGATACGGAAGAGACAGGTACGACTACAACTTTTCATCCGGACCCTGAAATCTTTACTGAAACCACGGTCTTTGAATATGCGACACTGCTTACTCGTATTCGGGAGCTAGCTTTTCTTAACAAAGGAATTGAGCTTTCACTGCATGATGAGCGGACCGATGTCACCAACGTGTTCAAATATGAGGGTGGTATCGTTGAATATGTGAAATATCTGAATGAGAAAAAAGAAGCGCTGCACGAGGAACCAATCTACGTGGAAGGCTCACGGGATATGATTCAGGTTGAAGTAGCTCTCCAATATAATGATTCGTATACAGAGAACATCTACTCTTTTGCGAATAATATTAATACCCATGAGGGCGGAACGCATGAATCCGGCTTCAAAAGTGCTTTAACACGTATTATCAATGATTACGCCCGTAAAGCGGGTGTGCTGAAGGATGGTAATTCAAATCTGACTGGCGACGACGTGCGTGAAGGATTGACAGCCATTATTTCTGTCAAAATTCCAGAGCCTCAGTTCGAAGGTCAAACGAAGACTAAGCTCGGAAATAGTGAAGTCCGTGGAATAGTAGAATCACTGTTCGGAGAGAAATTGCAGGAATTCCTGGAAGAGAATCCGGCAGTATCACGCCGTGTCCTTGAGAAGTCGCTTTCAGCTTCACGTGCACGAGAAGCCGCTCGTAAGGCTCGTGAGTTAACCCGCCGTAAGAGTGCGCTTGAAGTCAGTGCACTACCTGGTAAACTTGCGGACTGTTCATCCAAGGATGCGTCTATCAGCGAACTGTATATCGTCGAAGGTGACTCTGCGGGTGGATCGGCCAAGCAGGGACGGGATCGTCATTTCCAAGCGATTCTACCGCTGCGTGGTAAGATTCTAAACGTAGAAAAGGCACGCTTAGACCGTATTTTATCCAACGCCGAGATCCGGGCTATTATTACTGCTCTTGGTACAGGAATCAGTGATGATTTTGACCTATCGAAGGCTCGTTACCATAAAGTCGTTATTATGACGGATGCCGACGTCGATGGAGCTCATATTAGAACCTTGTTGTTAACATTCTTCTACCGTTACATGCGGAAGCTAGTAGATGCAGGTTATATCTATATCGCACAACCGCCATTATTTAAGATAGAACGCAACAAAGTGATCCGTTATGCAGGTAGCGAGAAGGAACGAGATGAGATTATCGCCTCTTTTGGTGAGAATGTTAAGGTCAATGTTCAGCGCTACAAAGGTTTGGGTGAAATGAATGCTACCCAGCTGTGGGACACGACGATGGATCCTGAGGCTCGTATGATGCTACAAGTAACGATTGAAGATGCGATGCTCGCTGATAGTATCTTTGATACGCTGATGGGCGATAATGTTGAGCCAAGACGTGACTTTATCCATGAGCATGCGAAGAGCGTCAGATACCTTGATGTGTAACAATTACATTCAAGCATAAACGCCTTCGGCGTCCTTATAAGGACGATAAGCGTTTAAGCGAGAAATATAAGACATAAAGTATGGTGTAAAACTTATACTTTCTTATATTTTAATAAAACCTCCGGCTTCTGTTCCTAAAGGAATGAGAATGCTGGAGGTTTTTTTGGTTTCAGAGCTGATTTTTAGGCTTTAGTATATTGCCTATTGCGGGTAGTATATGGGGATTTTCTAGCTTTTACACGTCCGTATGCTACAGCATAGCGGTGTATTCTACGATAGATAGATTTATCAGGAAATAACTTGAATACAACAATGGATGGAAGCGTGTTGACCTCAAGCAGCCACATATCCATATGCTGATCCATGGCAATATCCAGACCAATTTCTTTAATTCCTGGATAGGTGGTTTCCAATTGGCCTGCAATTTGTACGCCTAAAGATTTTAATTGATTAATCGTGGAGAGTGTTTCAGAAGGGTTCATATGATTTTTTAATAATGTATTTACTGACAGAATACTGCCTCCACTATGATAATTGGTGACGATTTTCTGAGGGGCAGCTACTCTTCCGAGCATTCCTGTTGTTTCCCATGCACCTGATGGAGTCTTTTGGGCAAGAACTCGAAGGTCGAAGGGACGATCTTGGTGACGCAGGAGATCAATTCCTTTTTGGACGAGGTAGGTACGGTTCTGAATTCGTTTCTGTAAGGCCTCATGCAGCTCTTCGGGGGAGAAGAAAACTTCTGCCGTCTTTGCATATCTTAAAATATATAGGACCTGTGCTTCTTGCTGTTCTCTCTCCTCGTTATTGGCGGTGACATTCATTTCAGTCTTCTGCTGGCTAGGACTTAAAATCACCGTACGCTGCTCAGCTCTCATTACACCAATACCAAAGCTTCCGCGATCAGGTTTTATATAGACCATGGCATATAACGCAAGCATTTCTTTAAGAACATTTAAATCATATTTACGAGTATCAGGCACATATAGAGATAGAGATTGATTTTGAAGGATAACTTTTGTTTTAGCCCATTTACTTGGGACTCGTTGAATCTTCATTATCTTCCTCCTTAACAATTTTGTGCAGCATTTGCTCTTTTGAATTCCCTTGTACAAAACTTGCTGTGGAAGCATAATCTTTGGCAGCTGAAAATCAGGACAAGCTACCTAAACAATGGTATAATATAAGGATATGGGGTTATGCCTTATCGAACGATACTAGGATAATAAAACCGTGTTTCTTGTCTTTACAGTCTATGTACTAAAGACATTTGCGGAAAGGGCGAATACCCTAATCAGCGCAAAAGAAATCAATATTAGAAGATAAAAGGCTATCATGTTTAATTGTGCTACTTTTGTGAAAGTAATATAATTAAGGGTAGCGGTTTTTTAACTGAAGGAGGTCCAGCAACTCATGGCTGAACAAAATAACCCACAAGTCAAAGATCGGGACATTGGCGTGGAAATGCGTGAATCCTTTATGGATTACGCAATGAGCATCATTGTTAGCCGGGCTTTGCCAGATGTGCGGGACGGACTCAAGCCGGTTCACCGACGCATTTTGTTTGCGATGTCGGAACTTGGAATGTCTGCGGATAAGCCTCATAAGAAATCGGCAAGAATCGTCGGTGAGGTTATCGGTAAGTACCACCCTCACGGTGACTCAGCCGTCTATGAAACAATGGTACGGATGGCTCAGGATTTCTCTATGCGCTATATGCTTGTGGACGGTCACGGGAACTTTGGTTCGATTGATGGTGATATGGCTGCAGCGATGCGTTATACAGAAGCCCGTCTTTCCAAGATTGCAGGCGAAATGCTTCGAGATTTGAACAAAGAAACAGTTGATTTCGCACCCAACTATGATGGTGAAGAGAATGAGCCAGTTGTATTACCAGCTCGCTATCCGAACCTGCTCGTTAATGGAGTATCTGGTATAGCTGTGGGTATGGCTACTAATATTCCACCGCATAACCTAGGTGAAGTTATCGATGGTGTGCAGGCGATGATTAAGAATCCTGATATCACCCCTATGGAATTGATGGAGTATATCCAAGGCCCAGATTTCCCAACGGCTGGATATATTTTGGGTCGTGAGGGTATTCGTCAGGCTTATCGTACGGGGCGTGGTTCAGTGACCATGCGTGCAAAGGCAACGATTGAAGAGAATAACGGTAAGGCTCGCATCATTGTACATGAGCTGCCGTATCAGGTGAATAAGGCGAGACTGGTTGAGAAAATCGCAGAATTAGTACGTGAGAAACGGATCGAGGGTATAACGGATCTTCGAGATGAGTCTGACCGTAACGGTATGCGTGTAGTTGTCGAGATGAGACGTGATGTGAATCCAAATGTTGTGTTGAACAATCTATATAAACATACTTCTATGCAATCTACATTTGGTATCAACATGCTGGCCATCGTAAACAACGAGCCGAAAATTCTTAATCTGCGTGATGTGCTCTATCATTATTTGCAGCACCAGATTGAAGTTATTCGTCGTCGTACAATATTTGATCTTAAAAAAGCCGAAGCACGCGCTCATATTTTAGAAGGTCTGCGTATTGCGCTGGATCATCTGGATGAAGTTATTGCGTTAATTCGTGCTTCTCGGACAACGGACATAGCCCGTGAGGGATTAATGAGCACCTTTAGCCTTAGTGTAGAGCAGGCTCAAGCGATCCTCGATATGCGAATGCAGCGTCTGACCGGTCTGGAAAGAGAAAAGATCGAGAATGAATATAACGAATTGCTAGCTAAAATTGCAGAGTACCGTGAAATTTTGGCGAATGAGCATCTTGTACTGGAAATCATCAGTAACGAGCTGCAGGATATTCGTGATAGATATTCTGATGAACGCCGGACAGAGATTACCGTTGGTGAAGAAAGTATCCTGGATGAAGACCTTATTCCGCGTGAAGAGGTTGTTATCACTATTACACATACGGGATACATCAAACGTCTACCTGTCAGCACCTACCGCAGTCAGAAGCGTGGAGGGCGCGGAGTCATGGGGATGGACACCAAGGATCAGGACTTTGTGGAGCATCTCTTCGTGAGTAACTCTCATAACTATCTGATGTTCTTTACCGATAAGGGTAAGGTATACCGGATTAAAGCTTATGAGATCCCAGAGCTGGGACGTACAGCACGAGGGACACCAATCATCAACCTGATTCAAATTGAACAAGGTGAGAAGATTAGTGCCGTAATCCAAGTGGAAGAAACCGATAGTGACAAGTACTTGTTCTTTGCTACCCGCGAAGGTATCGTGAAGAAGACGCCGCTTGAGGATTACAATAACATCCGCAAAGGCGGACTTATCGCTATTAACCTTCGTGAAGAGGATTCTCTAATTGAGGTTAAGCTGACAGATGGACAGCAAAATCTTATTATCGGTACAGCTCGCGGAATGTCGATTACGTTCTCAGAGAATGATGTTCGTTCTATGGGTCGTAGCGCGACAGGCGTGAAGGGCATTACGCTTGATAGTAATGACCATGTCATCGGTATGGATTGTGTCGATAAGGAGCTTGAGGTTCTGATTGTTACTAGCAAGGGTTATGGTAAACGGACACCAGCCGGTGACTATCGTTCCCAGACTCGTGGTGGTAAAGGAATCAAGACCATTAATCTCACTGAGAAGAATGGCCCTGTAGTTGGTCTAAAAGTCGTTAAGAACGATGAAGACTTAATGATCATTACTACAAGCGGTACCTTGATTCGTACCAGCATGGATGGAATCTCTACTATGGGTCGTTATGCGCAAGGGGTTAAGCTAATTAACATCCGCGAGGATGATGCAGTGGCTACTCTGTGTAGAGCAGATAAGAACGAAGAGGACGAATTGTCTGAAGATATGGAAGGCCTCGAGGAACAAGTAACAGTAGATGAATCTGGTGATATTGATCAACCGGAAACAATCGCTGAGGATCAAGAAGATAATTTAGAGTAGGTTTTATTCAATAAAGAGCAAGGGCTTCTATTACAGAGACCCTTGCTCTTTTTGCTGTGATTAATTAATAGCTAGTTATTTAATGAAATTTAATGAGGATTTTTATAAGAATAGTTTTCATTTCACTAGTCGCTTCCTTTTATCCGTACTATAATTAGCCGATAGAGTATAAATCAGTATATAAAGTACTATTTTCTCAGAAATTATCTGTCATATTAGATTTCGGTAATCCTGAGCTTATTGTTATAGAAATTAAGGGGCTGAGTATATGCCAAGTGTATTGGCTGGAGAAGTTAAAGCGGGCTCAAAGATAACCAAAGATGTAATTACACCTTTGGGGGGAATTTTGTTCACCAAGGGAAAGATACTACTCCCCCGTGATCTAGAAATTTTAGAAGCTTTTTTGGTTGGGCAAGTGGAGATCGAAGGTGTTCAGGGAGAGGCCAACTCTGATGCTGTCAAAAAAAACGCCAAGCAGACAGCACTTAAAGCTGGAGCGATTATAAATGAATCGATGCTGATCAAGAACAATTCCCCACTACATGATGAATATGAAAAAATGATCGCACTTATTAGGACCAGCTATCGTTCGGTAACGGCAGCCTCACTTCCTATTTTTGAGTTGCGGAGTCAATTAGAGTTACTAATTAGTCATTTGAAGGATTATCATGTGTTGAAGTTTTCTCCACGTACGCTAAAAGACGAGGATTACAACTATCACAATGCCGTACTGTCCGCGTTAACATCATATAAGATCGCTCAGTGGTGCGGGTATCCGCAAAAGGATTGGATGCAGATCGCTTTTGCCGGATTGCTACATGACATCGGAAACGCAAAAGTAGATAGTTCTCTTTTACATAAGCCGGAGTCACTTAATAGTGCTGAAATAGAAGAGGTTCGCAGACATACTACATATGGCTATCAATTGTTGCGTAATGTTACAGCGATTAATGAAGGGGTAAGACTAACAGCATTGCAGCATCATGAGAAGGTTGACGGGTCTGGATACCCACTTAAGCTAGAAGGTAGCCAGATTCACTTTTACGCTAAAGTAGTTGCGGTAGCAGATATATTCCATGCTATGACTCTAGAAAGGGCCTATAGAAAAGCACAGTCTCCTTATTTAGTGTTAGAGCAGATAATGACAGAAAGCTTCGGTAAGCTCGACCCAGTCGTTGTACAGACCTTTATACAGAAGAGTACCGATTTGTTTAATGGAACCAGAATACGTCTGAGCGATGGACGTCATGGAGAGATCATATTTACTGACCGTGCTAATCCAACACGTCCTATGATTAAGGTAGAGGGTACGATTGTGAACCTAATGTTGGAGCGAGAATTGTATATTCAGGAGATCATTGCTTAGAGAAGGAAGTATTAAGAGACTGTATAAATGAGACTGTGCTAAAAGGTATATACCAATATATAAAGGGAGATTAATAGCACAGTCTCTTATTTATAGATTATATTAAAAAAAAGTGTTGCAATGAATCTCTATACATGATATATTCTATTTCTGGCCGAGAAACACACATGCCGAGCTCGAAAAAGAAGTTAAAAAAAGAGCTTGACATTAAACGGCCGAACATGATATAGTATAAGAGTTGCTGCTGAGACATTAAACGGCGCCAACGAGAACTTGATCTTTGAAAACTGAACAACGAGTGAGTAGGAAATCACGAAAGTGATATCCAAAATTAGAGAATTAATTTTCTCGTCAGATGTTTCAAAATGAGCATATCGCTCTTTTCAATACTAATTGGAGAGTTTGATCCTGGCTCAGGACGAACGCTGGCGGCGTGCCTAATACATGCAAGTCGAGCGGAGTCATTTTGAAAGCTTGCTTTCAAAATGACTTAGCGGCGGACGGGTGAGTAACACGTAGGCAACCTGCCCCTTAGACTGGGATAACTACCGGAAACGGTAGCTAATACCGGATAATTTCTTTTTTCTCCTGAAGAAAGAATGAAAGACGGAGCAATCTGTCACTGAGGGATGGGCCTGCGGCGCATTAGCTAGTTGGTGGGGTAACGGCCCACCAAGGCGACGATGCGTAGCCGACCTGAGAGGGTGAACGGCCACACTGGGACTGAGACACGGCCCAGACTCCTACGGGAGGCAGCAGTAGGGAATCTTCCGCAATGGACGAAAGTCTGACGGAGCAACGCCGCGTGAGTGATGAAGGTTTTCGGATCGTAAAGCTCTGTTGCCAGGGAAGAACGTCCGGTAGAGTAACTGCTATCGGAGTGACGGTACCTGAGAAGAAAGCCCCGGCTAACTACGTGCCAGCAGCCGCGGTAATACGTAGGGGGCAAGCGTTGTCCGGAATTATTGGGCGTAAAGCGCGCGCAGGCGGTCATTTAAGTCTGGTGTTTAAACCTTGGGCTCAACCTGAGGTCGCACTGGAAACTGGGTGACTTGAGTACAGAAGAGGAAAGTGGAATTCCACGTGTAGCGGTGAAATGCGTAGATATGTGGAGGAACACCAGTGGCGAAGGCGACTTTCTGGGCTGTAACTGACGCTGAGGCGCGAAAGCGTGGGGAGCAAACAGGATTAGATACCCTGGTAGTCCACGCCGTAAACGATGAGTGCTAGGTGTTAGGGGTTTCGATACCCTTGGTGCCGAAGTTAACACAGTAAGCACTCCGCCTGGGGAGTACGGTCGCAAGACTGAAACTCAAAGGAATTGACGGGGACCCGCACAAGCAGTGGAGTATGTGGTTTAATTCGAAGCAACGCGAAGAACCTTACCAGGTCTTGACATCCCTCTGAATCCACTAGAGATAGTGGCGGCCTTCGGGACAGAGGAGACAGGTGGTGCATGGTTGTCGTCAGCTCGTGTCGTGAGATGTTGGGTTAAGTCCCGCAACGAGCGCAACCCTTAACTTTAGTTGCCAGCAGGTAAGGCTGGGCACTCTAGAGTGACTGCCGGTGACAAACCGGAGGAAGGTGGGGATGACGTCAAATCATCATGCCCCTTATGACCTGGGCTACACACGTACTACAATGGCCGGTACAACGGGAAGCGAAGCCGCGAGGTGAAGCCAATCCCATCAAAGCCGGTCTCAGTTCGGATTGCAGGCTGCAACTCGCCTGCATGAAGTCGGAATTGCTAGTAATCGCGGATCAGCATGCCGCGGTGAATACGTTCCCGGGTCTTGTACACACCGCCCGTCACACCACGAGAGTTTACAACACCCGAAGTCGGTGGGGTAACCCGCAAGGGAGCCAGCCGCCGAAGGTGGGGTAGATGATTGGGGTGAAGTCGTAACAAGGTAGCCGTATCGGAAGGTGCGGCTGGATCACCTCCTTTCTATGGAGAATCGTCTTCTGCAATGAAGACATTCAAATCGGAAGTTAAACTTCCAAAATCTCAGGTTTAGGCCTGTTACTCACTCGTTGCTCAGTTTTGAGAGTTTAAGCTCTCAAGTAAGACTTGATCCTTGAAAACTGGATACCGAAACGAATTTGCGTTTTAGAACATCTTTTAGCAACTTGTGCAAACAAGTAAATGTTATTAGTGAGATTTTTCAAAGAAGATATCGTTCGATATTTTCCTGCGGAAAAATCAAGGTTAAGCTAATAAGAGCACACGGAGGATGCCTAGGCGCCAGGAGCCGACGAAGGACGTGGCGAACAACGAAACTGCCTCGGGGAGCTGTAAGCAAGCTTTGATCCGGGGGTGTCCGAATGGGGAAACCCAGCTGTGGTAATTCGCAGTTACTCATCTCTGAACACATAGGAGATGTAGAGGCAGACCAGGGGAACTGAAACATCTAAGTACCCTGAGGAAGAGAAAACAATAGTGATTCCGTCAGTAGCGGCGAGCGAACGCGGAACAGCCTAAACCTAAGAGCTTGCTCTTAGGGGTTGTGGGACGTCTCACATGGAGTTACAAAGGAATATGGTAGGTGAAGAGGTCTGGAAAGGCCCGCGATAGAGGTAAAAGCCCTGTAGCCTAAACTGTGTTCTCTCCGAGACGGATCCCGAGTAGTGCGGGGCACGTGAAACCCCGTATGAATCCAGCAGGACCATCTGCTAAGGCTAAATACTACCTGGCGACCGATAGTGAAACAGTACCGTGAGGGAAAGGTGAAAAGCACCCCGGAAGGGGAGTGAAATAGAACCTGAAACCGTGTGCTTACAAAAAGTCAGAGCCCTATCTATGGGTGATGGCGTGCCTTTTGTAGAATGAACCGGCGAGTTACGTTTAACATGCAAGGTTAAGTCGAGAAGACGGAGCCGCAGCGAAAGCGAGTCTGAATAGGGCGATTTAGTATGTGGACGTAGACCCGAAACCGTGTGATCTACCCCTGTCCAGGGTGAAGGTGCGGTAACACGCACTGGAGGCCCGAACCCACGCATGTTGAAAAATGCGGGGATGAGGTGGGGGTAGCGGAGAAATTCCAATCGAACTCGGAGATAGCTGGTTCTCCCCGAAATAGCTTTAGGGCTAGCCTCGGTATAAGAGTAGTGGAGGTAGAGCACTGATTGGGTGCGGGGTCCGCAAGGATTACCAAGCTCAGTCAAACTCCGAATGCCATATACTTATTGCCGGGAGTCAGACAGTGAGTGCTAAGATCCATTGTCAAAAGGGAAACAGCCCAGACCATCAGCTAAGGTCCCCAAGTGTGTGTTAAGTGGGAAAGGATGTGGAGTTGCACAGACAACCAGGATGTTGGCTTAGAAGCAGCCACCATTGAAAGAGTGCGTAATAGCTCACTGGTCGAGTGACTCTGCGCCGAAAATGTAACGGGGCTAAACACACCACCGAAGCTATGGCTAGATACGTATGTATCTGGGGTAGGGGAGCGTTGTATGTGGGTTGAAGGTGTACCGTAAGGAGCGCTGGACAGCATACAAGTGAGAATGCCGGTATGAGTAACGAAAAGATCAGTGAGAATCTGATCCGCCGAAAGCCCAAGGTTTCCTGAGGAAGGCTCGTCCGCTCAGGGTAAGTCGGGACCTAAGGCGAGGCCGAAAGGCGTAGTCGAAGGACAACAGTTTGAAATTACTGTACCACCGTAATCCGCTATGAGCGATGGGGTGACGCAGGAGGGTAGTGACGCGGACTGATGGATATGTCCGTCTAAGCAGTGAGGCTGATGTGTAGGCAAATCCGCACATCATTAAGGCTGGGCTGTGATGGGGAGCGAAAATTACAGTAGCGAAGGTCATGATCTCACACTGCCAAGAAAAGCCTCTAGCCAGGAGAAGGTGCCCGTACCGCAAACCGACACAGGTAGGCGAGAAGAGAATTCTAAGGCGCGCGGAAGAACTCTCGTTAAGGAACTCGGCAAAATGACCCCGTAACTTCGGGAGAAGGGGTGCCCCGGTAGTGTGAATAGCACGAGGGGGCCGCAGTGAAAAGGCCCAAGCGACTGTTTAGCAAAAACACAGGTCTGTGCGAAGCCGCAAGGCGAAGTATACGGGCTGACGCCTGCCCGGTGCTGGAAGGTTAAGGGGAGTGGTTAGGGGTAACCCGAAGCTATGAACCGAAGCCCCAGTAAACGGCGGCCGTAACTATAACGGTCCTAAGGTAGCGAAATTCCTTGTCAGGTAAATTCTGACCCGCACGAATGGCGTAACGACTTGGGCGCTGTCTCAACGAGAGATCCGGTGAAATTTTAATACCTGTGAAGATGCAGGTTACCCGCGACAAGACGGAAAGACCCCATGGAGCTTTACTGCAGCTTGATATTGAATTTGGGTACGATCTGTACAGGATAGGTGGGAGCCGTAGAAATCGGAGCGCAAGCTTCGGTGGAGGCGCCGTTGGGATACCACCCTGATCGTATCTAGGTTCTAACCTAGTACCCTAATCGGGTACGGGGACCGTGTCAGGCGGGCAGTTTGACTGGGGCGGTCGCCTCCTAAAGAGTAACGGAGGCGTTCCAAGGTTCCCTCAGAATGGTTGGAAATCATTCGAAGAGTGCAAAGGCATAAGGGAGCTTGACTGCGAGACCTACAAGTCGAGCAGGGACGAAAGTCGGACTTAGTGATCCGGTGGTACCGCATGGAAGGGCCATCGCTCAACGGATAAAAGCTACCCTGGGGATAACAGGCTTATCTCCCCCAAGAGTCCACATCGACGGGGAGGTTTGGCACCTCGATGTCGGCTCATCGCATCCTGGGGCTGAAGTAGGTCCCAAGGGTTGGGCTGTTCGCCCATTAAAGCGGTACGCGAGCTGGGTTCAGAACGTCGTGAGACAGTTCGGTCCCTATCTGTCGTGGGCGCAGGAAATTTGAGAGGAGCTGTCCTTAGTACGAGAGGACCGGGATGGACGTACCGCTGGTGCACCAGTTGTTTCGCCAGAAGCATGGCTGGGTAGCTACGTACGGACGGGATAAGCGCTGAAAGCATCTAAGCGTGAAGCCCCCCTCAAGATGAGATTTCCCAATTAGTAAGACCCCTTGAAGACGACGAGGTAGATAGGTTGGAGGTGGAAGTGCAGTAATGCATGGAGCTGACCAATACTAATCGGTCGAGGGCTTATCCTATACTTAAGACGCAAATTCAATTCGGATTCAGTTTTCAGGCATCAAGCCTGTAACACGCTTAGAAATTCATTCTCACTTCTGGTGATGAACGAAATTTCACGCGGCAGCGTCTGTTTCACAGACGCATGTTTGGTGGCGATAGCGGAGGGGTTCCACGCGTACCCATCCCGAACACGACCGTTAAGCCCTCCAGCGCCGATGGTACTTGGACCGAAGGGTCCTGGGAGAGTAGGACGTTGCCAAGCACGCAAGACCACTGTTGAGTAATCGACAGTGGTCTTTTTGTTATGTCTATTTACTTAACGGATTGTTAAGATTTAAATTTTGTTTGACAGACCACATTGATTAATCCATAATACAATTCATACTAAACATATAAGAATTATAGGGGGAGCGGATTATGTCATATTTTAATGTATCTGTTAAGAAACCGGTTCTGTTGGGGGCGATAGCAGTTTTGCTATTGATGGTAATTGCAGGATGCTCGGGATCTAATAATAAGGCTGCTTCAAATAAAGATGCGCAGGAAAGTGCGAGTCCAGCAACAGCAACTCAGAGTCCTCAAGCGGCAGAGCCGGCAGTAGGAGGAACCTTCGTCTATGGACGCCCTGCATCTGTAACCTCGTTGGATTTGCATAACCAGATTACGTCCAACAATGCTTTTGCAATCGACAAAGTATTTGAATCGTTAGTTGCTTTTGACAGCAAGGGCGAAATTGTAGATTGGCTTGCGAAGTCACATAGTATCAGTGAGGATGGCCTGACGTATACTTTTAAACTTCGCGACGGCGTAAAGTTTTCAAACGGTACGGATTTGACTGCAGAAGATGCTGTATTCTCCCTTGAGCGGCACTTGAAGGTTGGCGGCCCGCTGGCAATATCGGCAAAGGTCGGCACAATTAAGGCGCAGGATAACAAAACGCTTGTTATTACACTTAAAGAGCCTTATACACCATTTATCTCAGAGCTATCCAATTTCTCAAATGGCATCTTGCCTAACAATTTTGGTGGAGTTTCCGAAGAAGAATTCTTTAAGAAGCCCATCGGAACGGGACCGTTTGTGGTTGAATCATGGGATACAGCGGGGGATCTGACCTTTACTAAGAACAAATTCTACTGGCAAGAAGGAAAACCATATATTGATAAGCTTGTTTATAAGTTGATTGAGGATGATAGCCAAGCGATCAACCAGCTGAAGGCTGGGGAAGTTAATGCTATTGAATCTTTAGCGCTGCAAAATGCCAATGAGATCAAAGATGGAGCTGACACTAAAGTAATTACTAACGGCAGTTGGGTGACAGAGCAATTGTTCTTTAATACGCTGGATGAGCATTTCTCGGATGTGCATGTTCGCCGCGCGCTGGCTCTGGCACTTGATCGTGAAGGCTTGACCAAAGCATTAACGTTTGGTTATGCACAAACGGCAAACTCATTACTGCCAACAACGATTCCTTATAACTCCAATGATACAATCAAGGCTCTGAACTTCAATGTTGAGGCAGCCAAGGAGGAGCTTGCTAAATCTGCCTTCCCTAATGGATTCACTACCAAATTACTTGTAGCCTCCGGCAACAGTACAAGAGCACAAGAAGCACAAATTATCCAGGCAGCGGGTCAAACAATCGGGATTAAGATTGAGATTGAATCGATTGAGCTTGCTACTTTCCGTGAACGTTTCTTTGCATATGATTTTGCGGCAATGCTTAATAGCGGTCAAGCGGATTCCCCGGAAGCGAACTCGATCATTGCTTTTCAAACTGATCCGGAAGGCTTCAGCAAATCGTATTGGACGCATTATACGAATGATGAAGTAACGAAGCTTCTATATGAGGGCCAAAAAACTGCAGATGGCGATGCTCGTGCGCAAATCTATACTAAACTGCTGCAGACACTTGCTGATGAAGTACCTTATATTCCGCTTTATTATCCAGATGTCTTGAAAGGTATTCGTTCTTCTGTTGATGGTCTTGTTGTTCTACCTAACGGCAGCGCCCGTTTCGAAGATGTCCACATCAGCCAATGACGAATCTTAAGCAGGTGTTAAATCAACCTAGAGGAAGCAAGGACTCTTACAACTGGCTTGTGATATCACTTATAAAGGCGCTGGCAGTGATCTGCTGCGTAATGATAGCAGTCTTTTTCATCATCCGAATTGTGCCTGGAGATCCAGCTAAAATGATATTGGGAGAATACAGTACCCCTGAGGCGCTCAAGAGTATGCATCATACTCTTGGGCTGGACCTTCCTTTATGGGAGCAGTTCATGCGATTTCTGAAGACGCTATTTACTCAGGGGGATACTGGAAACTCCATTGTTATGGGTACATCAACAAGAGAGTTGATTATGCAGCGTGCCCCTGTCACTTTGTTGCTCATAGTAATGGCGTGTGTGTTGGCGATTTTCGTATCACTTCTGCTTGCTACAGTAGCAGCTACGCATAAGGATAAACTGCTGGATCATTTAATACGTATTTTTCCTACAATAACTTTGGGTATGCCAATCTTCTGGGTTGGCTTACTTTTAATTTTGCTCTTTAGTGTCCGGCTTGGCTGGTTCCCCGTTGGGGGAGTAAGTGAAGGGTGGATTGGAACTTTGCACAGTCTTGCACTTCCGGCAATCACCGTTGCTTTCTCACAGATCCCTACGCTGGTCCGTTCGTTAAGAGCACAGATGCTTGAAGTGTTAGAATCGGATTTTGTAGTTACACTTAAGGCTGCCGGAATACCAAGCAGGGTTATTTTATTTAAACATGTGCTGCGCAATTCGGCTCTACCAACACTGATGCTGATGGGTGTGAATATTTCATATCTAATCGGCGGTACATTGGTCGTTGAACAGGTGTTTGGAATAAAGGGAATTGGCAGTTTGTTATTCACTTCAATTTCGAAACGGGACTTTCCAGTTATTCAAGGAATAGCACTTTACTGTGCGCTAGCTGTTGTGATCATCAGTCTCTTGATTGAAATCATTTCTTGGTGGCTTGATCCCAGAACGAAGGGAAAACAATGAAAACGATAAGACTAGAACCACGATTGTATGAGGCTGGCAAAATGACTAGCGGCTTAAAACGAATATGGAATACCCCTTCACTTCTAGTGGGATTGATTATGTTTGCTGCTCTTATTCTCTTGACTGTGTTCATACCGTATATAAGTCCCTATGATCCCTCCGAGCAAAATTTGAGCGCCTTTCTGCAGCCTCCGTCGGCTGAACACTGGCTAGGAACCGATCAGCTGGGACGTGATCTGTTTACTAGATTGATTTATGCAGCGAGGACTGATTTAAAAATCATGGTCTTGGCAGAAATCATTCCCTTTTGCATAGGTGTGTTCCTAGGAATGCTAGCAGGATATTACGGCAAATGGATTGATACAGTTATTACGCTGCTGTCAGATACGTTGATCGCTTTTCCTTTTTATCTAATCGTCATTATCGTTGCTTTTGCCAGTGGAGCAGGAGAACGAGGCATTTATATTACGTTTATCCTTGTAGGTTGGATTGTCTTTGCCCGTGTAGTGAGAGGTCTTAGCGCATCTTTTCGCAATCAGGAATGGGTGGCATCCGCTCAAACCTTAGGGCTACCCGGAGTAAAAATTATTTTGCGTCATCTGCTGCCCAATGTACTTCCGCAAGCCGTTGTCGTTCTTATGACAGACATGATTGGATTGCTTGTTGCCATTGTTACACTGGGGTATCTTGGGATCGGTATTACACCGCCAACTCCAGACTGGGGAACTATGATCTCAGATGGACAGCCCTTCATCACTACAGCTTGGTGGCTCTCAGCTGTCCCAGGATTTGCAGTGGTGTATACCGGAATAGCTTTGTCGCTCCTAGGTGATGGTTTGGCAGACATATGGAGGAAAAAATGATGTCTATACAACCCATTTTAGAAATAAACGCACTATCGCTGGCAGCGAAGTCAAAAGAGAGATTAGTCAACAATGTTAGCTTTTCGCTGAGCAAAGGGGAGAGTCTAGGATTAGTAGGTGAGTCGGGTTCAGGAAAATCGCTTACGCTGCGTGCAATTCTGGGACTACTTCCAAATGGTGTTGAACAGACAGGTGGCACCATTAAGAGTGACGTAAGCAGTGCGATGGTGTTTCAAGACCCAAGAGGTGCGCTTGATCCACTCTGTATGGTTGTCAATCAGCTGGCTGAAGTCGTGTATTACAGACAGAAAGTTAGTCGAAAGGCTTCGCGAATGATTGCGCTGGAGCTACTCGAAAGGCTTGGTCTCCCTGATTCTTTAAAGAAAAAGGATCGATATCCGAGTCAGCTGTCAGGCGGTCAATGTCAACGGGTAGTCATCGCTTTGGCACTGGCGTGCAAGCCAGGTATTCTTCTCTGTGATGAGCCGACAACGGCGCTGGATGTCACGGTTCAACGACAAATTATTGAAACGATCACGAACCTCCAGCAGGAGTTGGGATTTGCTATGGTTTTTGTAACGCATAATCTCGCGATTGCAGCCAACTTGTGCTCACGCCTATGTGTAATGAAACAAGGGCAGATTGTGGAGCATGGCGCTACCCTTGATATTTTGCAAAATCCATCCGACCCTTACACACAGATGCTGATTGATTCGGTGCTTCCTTTGCCAGAGCTTGAAGGGAGTAGAGACTCATGGAACTAGCCTTACAAATAAAAGATTTAACTGTTCACTACGGCGGATTTACTGCACTGGATTGTATCAATTTGAATCTTGAGCAGCACACCACTCTTGGACTTGTTGGAGAATCCGGTTCAGGGAAATCTACGCTGGCGCGAGTAATTGCTGGACTGATTGCCCCGCATGAGGGGAAGATTCTGTTAGGTACCCAAGAGTTAAAAAAGAAAAGGAGCCGTGAGCAGCGTAAAACAATCCAGATGATCTTCCAAAATCCTGATGCATCGCTGAATCCAAAGCATTCGATTAGGCAAATTCTTTCCGAGCCCTTATTGTTTCATAAAATTGTGGGACGTACGGACGTTGAGCAAAGATGTAAAGAGCTTTTGAACCAGGTTCATTTGGAGCAAAAGGCTTTAGATAAATTCCCGCATGAATTTTCAGGTGGTCAACGGCAACGGATAGCGATCGCTCGTGCATTAAGCGTTGAACCAAATATCCTGATCGCCGATGAACCAACCAGCGCGCTGGATGTATCTGTGCAGCTTAGTGTGCTCGAACTGTTCAATACGCTGAAAGCTGAGCTTAATCTCACCATGCTTTTTATTTCCCATGATCTAGGAGTAATTAATGCAATTAGCGATACGGTAGCAGTTATGCGGCAAGGAAAGCTCGTGGAGCAGAGTCCGAAGGATCAATTCTTCATCCGGCCTAAACATGAATACAGTTACGAGCTGTTGTCGGCAGTTCCTAAAATGCCAAAATCAAGTACATCAGGAGGTTTCTTATGAGCCCAGAATATAATGTACATGTGCCACTTTCAGTGGATGAGTACAATAAGCTTACACAATTGATTTCTACTATCTTGTTTACTGAGCACCCACCAGTTATCATCCCAGCTGAGGCAATTCTGGGGATCGAGGCAGTGGCTGCAGGAATAGCCGCGCCTGGTCGAACCATTGTAAATATAGTAACAGGTCCCTATGGAAGTCTATTTGGAAAGTGGCTTGAACGGGGAGGTGCAACGGTTATTGAAGTAAAGGTTCCTTTTGATGAAGTGGTCACTAGCGACCAAGTTGCTTCCGCAATTAAAGAGTTTAGCCCTTGTGCCCTTTCCTTTGTTCAGGCTGAAGTAGTTACAGGTGGTTCTAATCCGGCTAAAGAAATATTTAAGATTGCAAAGGAGTTCAATCTCATTACTGTGACGGACTCAGTTTCTGCGGTTGGGGGAGAGGCGTTACTGGTCGATGAATGGGGAGTTGATTTTGCTGTGATAGGCGCACAAAAAGCCTTGGCTGGACCTAACGGTGTTAGCGCCGTCAGTATTTCACCACGTGGCTGGCAATTTCTTGAGTCTAATAAAAATGCACCGCGTAACTCCATTCTGTCCTTGCTGGATCTCAAACCTTCGCTGGATGGCACTGCGCCGCTACGGGTTGCTCCAAATATCCCTACTTTAGAGGCTCGAGCTCTGATCCTGGCCTTGACACGAATTGAAGAAGAGGGATTGGAGCAAATCATTCAGCGTCATGAAAGGGCTGCAGCTGCTACATTAGCTGGTATAGAATCCTTGGGGCTTGAGCCTTGGCAAAAGGACAGCAGACATTATTCTACACTGACTACAACGGTTCGGATTGCTGGAAAGCAAGATTTGCAGATCGAAAAACCTATAGGCATTGTGGCTCCAGGAGACGGAGAATTATTTGGCCATCTTTTGCGGATCAATCATTTCGGAACAAATGCTGCTCGGAAAAGTGTGGAGGAAGCCATATCAACACTTGCTGAGTTATTGAAACAAGACCCTGATCAGGCATTACATGCTGTTCGGCTGGCTTGGGGGGAATGAAGATGATTGACAAGCATCCAGAACTGCATACATTCAAGAATATTTATATAGCAGGTATCGAAGGTAAACGTTTTGATGTTGTGATTAAGGATGGTTATTTTTTATCTATAACTGAAATAGAGCCGCAACAAAATAATTCAACACTTACAGGGACAGATCTATGGATTAGTCCAGGTATTATAGATCTTCATACGCATATGGCTTGGACAGACTTTGACCATGCAGATCAATTAAAGCGCGACTCCCAGCAGATCGAAGCCATGCAGGCACAAGCCTTTGAGGCTACTTTAAGGACAGGTGTAACGACTGTACGTGATGCAGGCGGAATTGTGCCAAGCACAGTGCAGCATCTTGTTCAGCAGTATCAGCAGCCATTAAGAGTGCATACCAGCAGCGATATGCTTGGAGCAGCAGATGCCCGTGGACTTAAGCATTTGGAACAACGGATGGCGCAAATCTTTGCTACAGGAGCGGGCTGGGTAAAAATCATGGCCACAGGCGGTCTTGGGGCGCCCACCGAGAAAGTCGTAGATCCGATCTTTTCCGAAGAAGAGTTCGCATTCATTGTTCGTAATGCACATGCTCATGATAAGAAGGTACTGGTTCATACCTGGGGTGGAGTGACGATAGACTGGTCCATTCAGGCCGGGGTGGAATCTATAGAGCATGGGATGTTTCTAACTGAAGATCAGGCAGGGAGACTTGCTAATTCGGAGGTAGCTTTTGTACCTACTACATCCATCTATCGCATTGCCGCAGATCCGAAAGGCGTTCTAGCGTTGAACCCGATCATTTGCGAACGAGCTGCCCGCGCTGCTGAATCACATTCCAAAGCCATTAATTATGCAAAAAGAGAAGGCGTTCGTATTGGATTCGGTACAGATTATGCTACACCCTTATTACATGGTTATAACCTTCAAGAGCTGGATACGTTGATTGATTATGGCTTAACTCGAAGAGAAGCGTGGCAGTCTGCTACTAAAAGCGCTGCTGACATTCTAGGGAGCGGTAACGAGTTTGGTCAGATTGCAGAAGGTTTTATTGCAGATGCTGTTGTTTTCAATGTCGATCCATACCAGGCGTATAATGCAGAGATACTTCGAAACAGTATCGTTTCCGTAATTACTGGAGCGAAGGAAGCGGAATTAATTTAGATTCGTCTAAGCTATCTTCTGAAAACAACTGATATCTTTTTCAGTTGTTTTTCTTTTATATTATGGAATGTATATAAGGTAACAGTATATAAAGATAGAGTGTATTCATTAATACATGATTTATGGTTTTTAAATCTTTCAAAAAAAAGTGTTGCAATGAATCTCTATACATGATATATTCTATTTCTGGCCGAGAAACACACATGCCGAGCTCGAAAAAGAAGTTAAAAAAAGAGCTTGACATTAAACGGCCGAACATGATATAGTATAAGAGTTGCTGCTGAGACATTAAACGGCGCCAACGAGAACTTGATCTTTGAAAACTGAACAACGAGTGAGTAGGAAATCACGAAAGTGAAATCCAAAATTAGAGAATTAATTTTCTCGTCAGATGTTTCAAAATGAGCATATCGCTCTTTTCAATACTAATTGGAGAGTTTGATCCTGGCTCAGGACGAACGCTGGCGGCGTGCCTAATACATGCAAGTCGAGCGGAGTCACTTTGAAAGCTTGCTTTCAAAGTGACTTAGCGGCGGACGGGTGAGTAACACGTAGGCAACCTGCCCCTTAGACTGGGATAACTACCGGAAACGGTAGCTAATACCGGATAATTTCTTTTTTCTCCTGAAGGAAGAATGAAAGACGGAGCAATCTGTCACTGAGGGATGGGCCTGCGGCGCATTAGCTAGTTGGTGGGGTAACGGCCCACCAAGGCGACGATGCGTAGCCGACCTGAGAGGGTGAACGGCCACACTGGGACTGAGACACGGCCCAGACTCCTACGGGAGGCAGCAGTAGGGAATCTTCCGCAATGGACGAAAGTCTGACGGAGCAACGCCGCGTGAGTGATGAAGGTTTTCGGATCGTAAAGCTCTGTTGCCAGGGAAGAACGTCCGGTAGAGTAACTGCTATCGGAGTGACGGTACCTGAGAAGAAAGCCCCGGCTAACTACGTGCCAGCAGCCGCGGTAATACGTAGGGGGCAAGCGTTGTCCGGAATTATTGGGCGTAAAGCGCGCGCAGGCGGTCATTTAAGTCTGGTGTTTAAACCTTGGGCTCAACCTGAGGTCGCACTGGAAACTGGGTGACTTGAGTACAGAAGAGGAAAGTGGAATTCCACGTGTAGCGGTGAAATGCGTAGATATGTGGAGGAACACCAGTGGCGAAGGCGACTTTCTGGGCTGTAACTGACGCTGAGGCGCGAAAGCGTGGGGAGCAAACAGGATTAGATACCCTGGTAGTCCACGCCGTAAACGATGAGTGCTAGGTGTTAGGGGTTTCGATACCCTTGGTGCCGAAGTTAACACAGTAAGCACTCCGCCTGGGGAGTACGGTCGCAAGACTGAAACTCAAAGGAATTGACGGGGACCCGCACAAGCAGTGGAGTATGTGGTTTAATTCGAAGCAACGCGAAGAACCTTACCAGGTCTTGACATCCCTCTGAATCCACTAGAGATAGTGGCGGCCTTCGGGACAGAGGAGACAGGTGGTGCATGGTTGTCGTCAGCTCGTGTCGTGAGATGTTGGGTTAAGTCCCGCAACGAGCGCAACCCTTAACTTTAGTTGCCAGCAGGTAAGGCTGGGCACTCTAGAGTGACTGCCGGTGACAAACCGGAGGAAGGTGGGGATGACGTCAAATCATCATGCCCCTTATGACCTGGGCTACACACGTACTACAATGGCCGGTACAACGGGAAGCGAAACCGCGAGGTGAAGCCAATCCCATCAAAGCCGGTCTCAGTTCGGATTGCAGGCTGCAACTCGCCTGCATGAAGTCGGAATTGCTAGTAATCGCGGATCAGCATGCCGCGGTGAATACGTTCCCGGGTCTTGTACACACCGCCCGTCACACCACGAGAGTTTACAACACCCGAAGTCGGTGGGGTAACCCGCAAGGGAGCCAGCCGCCGAAGGTGGGGTAGATGATTGGGGTGAAGTCGTAACAAGGTAGCCGTATCGGAAGGTGCGGCTGGATCACCTCCTTTCTATGGAGAATCGTCTTCTGCAATGAAGACATTCAAATCGGAAGTTAAACTTCCAAATCTCAGGTTTAGGCCTGTTACTCACTCGTTGCTCAGTTTTGAGAGTTTAAGCTCTCATCTTTAAACTTGATCCTTGAAAACTGGATACCGAAACGAATTTGCGTTTTAGAACATCTTTTAGCAACTTGTGCAAACAAGTAAATGTTATTAGTGAGATTTTTCTTAGGAAAAATCGAGGTTAAGCTAATAAGAGCACACGGAGGATGCCTAGGCGCCAGGAGCCGACGAAGGACGTGGCGAACAACGAAACTGCCTCGGGGAGCTGTAAGCAAGCTTTGATCCGGGGGTGTCCGAATGGGGAAACCCAGCTGTGGTAATTCGCAGTTACTCATCTCTGAACACATAGGAGATGTAGAGGCAGACCAGGGGAACTGAAACATCTAAGTACCCTGAGGAAGAGAAAACAATAGTGATTCCGTCAGTAGCGGCGAGCGAACGCGGAACAGCCTAAACCTAAGAGCTTGCTCTTAGGGGTTGTGGGACGTCTCACATGGAGTTACAAAGGAATATGGTAGGTGAAGAGGTCTGGAAAGGCCCGCGATAGAGGTAAAAGCCCTGTAACCTAAACTGTGTTCTCTCCGAGACGGATCCCGAGTAGTGCGGGGCACGTGAAACCCCGTATGAATCCAGCAGGACCATCTGCTAAGGCTAAATACTACCTGGCGACCGATAGTGAAACAGTACCGTGAGGGAAAGGTGAAAAGCACCCCGGAAGGGGAGTGAAATAGAACCTGAAACCGTGTGCTTACAAAAAGTCAGAGCCCTATTAATGGGTGATGGCGTGCCTTTTGTAGAATGAACCGGCGAGTTACGTTTAACATGCAAGGTTAAGTCGAGAAGACGGAGCCGCAGCGAAAGCGAGTCTGAATAGGGCGATTTAGTATGTGGACGTAGACCCGAAACCGTGTGATCTACCCCTGTCCAGGGTGAAGGTGCGGTAACACGCACTGGAGGCCCGAACCCACGCATGTTGAAAAATGCGGGGATGAGGTGGGGGTAGCGGAGAAATTCCAATCGAACTCGGAGATAGCTGGTTCTCCCCGAAATAGCTTTAGGGCTAGCCTCGGTATAAGAGTAGTGGAGGTAGAGCACTGATTGGGTGCGGGGTCCGCAAGGATTACCAAGCTCAGTCAAACTCCGAATGCCATATACTTATTGCCGGGAGTCAGACAGTGAGTGCTAAGATCCATTGTCAAAAGGGAAACAGCCCAGACCATCAGCTAAGGTCCCCAAGTGTGTGTTAAGTGGGAAAGGATGTGGAGTTGCACAGACAACCAGGATGTTGGCTTAGAAGCAGCCACCATTGAAAGAGTGCGTAATAGCTCACTGGTCGAGTGACTCTGCGCCGAAAATGTAACGGGGCTAAACACACCACCGAAGCTATGGCTAGATACGTATGTATCTGGGGTAGGGGAGCGTTGTATGTGGGTTGAAGGTGTACCGTAAGGAGCGCTGGACAGCATACAAGTGAGAATGCCGGTATGAGTAACGAAAAGATCAGTGAGAATCTGATCCGCCGAAAGCCCAAGGTTTCCTGAGGAAGGCTCGTCCGCTCAGGGTAAGTCGGGACCTAAGGCGAGGCCGAAAGGCGTAGTCGAAGGACAACAGTTTGAAATTACTGTACCACCGTAATCCGCTATGAGCGATGGGGTGACGCAGGAGGGTAGTGACGCGGACTGATGGATATGTCCGTCTAAGCAGTGAGGCTGATGTGTAGGCAAATCCGCACATCATTAAGGCTGGGCTGTGATGGGGAGCGAAAATTACAGTAGCGAAGGTCATGATCTCACACTGCCAAGAAAAGCCTCTAGCCAGGAGAAGGTGCCCGTACCGCAAACCGACACAGGTAGGCGAGAAGAGAATTCTAAGGCGCGCGGAAGAACTCTCGTTAAGGAACTCGGCAAAATGACCCCGTAACTTCGGGAGAAGGGGTGCCCCGGTAGTGTGAATAGCACGAGGGGGCCGCAGTGAAAAGGCCCAAGCGACTGTTTAGCAAAAACACAGGTCTGTGCGAAGCCGCAAGGCGAAGTATACGGGCTGACGCCTGCCCGGTGCTGGAAGGTTAAGGGGAGTGGTTAGGGGTAACCCGAAGCTATGAACCGAAGCCCCAGTAAACGGCGGCCGTAACTATAACGGTCCTAAGGTAGCGAAATTCCTTGTCAGGTAAATTCTGACCCGCACGAATGGCGTAACGACTTGGGCGCTGTCTCAACGAGAGATCCGGTGAAATTTTAATACCTGTGAAGATGCAGGTTACCCGCGACAAGACGGAAAGACCCCATGGAGCTTTACTGCAGCTTGATATTGAATTTGGGTACGATCTGTACAGGATAGGTGGGAGCCGTAGAAATCGGAGCGCAAGCTTCGGTGGAGGCGCCGTTGGGATACCACCCTGATCGTATCTAGGTTCTAACCTAGTACCCTAATCGGGTACGGGGACCGTGTCAGGCGGGCAGTTTGACTGGGGCGGTCGCCTCCTAAAGAGTAACGGAGGCGTTCCAAGGTTCCCTCAGAATGGTTGGAAATCATTCGAAGAGTGCAAAGGCATAAGGGAGCTTGACTGCGAGACCTACAAGTCGAGCAGGGACGAAAGTCGGACTTAGTGATCCGGTGGTACCGCATGGAAGGGCCATCGCTCAACGGATAAAAGCTACCCTGGGGATAACAGGCTTATCTCCCCCAAGAGTCCACATCGACGGGGAGGTTTGGCACCTCGATGTCGGCTCATCGCATCCTGGGGCTGAAGTAGGTCCCAAGGGTTGGGCTGTTCGCCCATTAAAGCGGTACGCGAGCTGGGTTCAGAACGTCGTGAGACAGTTCGGTCCCTATCTGTCGTGGGCGCAGGAAATTTGAGAGGAGCTGTCCTTAGTACGAGAGGACCGGGATGGACGTACCGCTGGTGCACCAGTTGTTCCGCCAGGAGCATGGCTGGGTAGCTACGTACGGACGGGATAAGCGCTGAAAGCATCTAAGCGTGAAGCCCCCCTCAAGATGAGATTTCCCAATTAGTAAGACCCCTTGAAGACGACGAGGTAGATAGGTTGGAGGTGGAAGTGCAGTAATGCATGGAGCTGACCAATACTAATCGGTCGAGGGCTTATCCTATACTTAATACGCAAATTCAATTCGGATTCAGTTTTCAGGCGATTAAGCCTGAGCATTTACGCTGTAAATGCCCGTTTGGTGGCGATAGCGGAGGGGTTCCACGCGTACCCATCCCGAACACGACCGTTAAGCCCTCCAGCGCCGATGGTACTTGGACCGAAGGGTCCTGGGAGAGTAGGACGTTGCCAAGCAGATTAAGCCATTGTTGATAATATCAGCAGTGGCTTTTTTTCTTTTTTTATTATGCAAGTATTTAAGGCTAGTAATAACAGTAGAATAGGTTACTGTGGAATGACATTTTTGTTACCGACGCTGCGGTGGATACAAGTATAATAGAAAAGTGCTAATAGTTAGCAGATCTTTAATACGAAGGAACTACTCATAAATTCTAACTTTGAATTTTCTTGTGTCTTTAGATGCATTGTAGAGGTAGGGAGGATTTAAGGCATGAAACAATTAAAAATATTCAAGTTAATAATGATTTCTTGTATTTTAACTTTAATACTGGCAAGTTGCGGGGCTAAAGAACCTAAGTGGGATACTTTCGAGGGTGCACTGAATGAGAAAAGCTTCCCTGTCCCTCATGAGGCAAACTCACCAGATCAGACCACTACTAACGTTGCTATGGATTATGTACGTTATTCTTTACCTGGATTAAAGGAGAAGAATGGTATTCCGGATCCTTATTTGGAGGCTATTAAAGCCTGGGGATGGACAGAACAGGAAGATGATGATAGTGATTCTTCGGGCGTTTTTCTGAAGGATGGGTTAACGGTTCATTTAACAGTGCACGATGATTATTTTGTAGTAATGATTCCTAAAGAAAAGAAGACCTCCATTAAAGGCCTTAAGACGAAATAAAGAATCGCCATCCCTAAGGATGGCGGTTTGTTTTTTAATACATGAAAATAATATGAGCTATACTGCTGCACTTTATTGAGAGTAATAGGATACATCGGTCGGATTGAATTTCAGCATGCCTCCCTGATCCTGTCGATTCAGTCTGAACAGAGTATAAAGACGAGGCAGTAGGAGCCATAAGTGACAAGTGATCAGTGATACTGTAAATGCTGGCGGTGACCAGAAAATAAAGAGTGCTGCAATACAAAGACCGATATAGAAATTATGTAGTTGTACTTTACGGAATATACGGTAACTAATATGTTGATCAGGCATAAACCCTAACCAAGGCAGTTTAAATGAGACAGACCATCTTTTTGAAATGGGGTGTCCTGAGATTAAAAGAACTGAGCGTGAAATGACATATTGAACCCAGAAGGCTACAGGCGCTGCTATGATTATGTAAAGAATGCTCCACCAGGAAAGAAATACGGTTTCGAGCACAAGGACTAATAAGGGAAGCATAATATAAATAGGCAGCAGGCGTGCCGTTAGATTGACTTTTTTAATTAGTTTATATTGATAGAATGTAGCTGCACCTTTGGTAGTGGGTTCCATAGATTATAGTCTAACCTCCTCGTGAATTCGTATGTTCTTAATATCGGCGATTGGATGTATTTTATTAAACTGCGGCGAAAATTCACCGATATAACGGCAACGGAATATATATAATGCACGATACGAAGGATATGAAAAAACTATGAAAAGGTTTAAAATGATAGAAGGTGTATCATACTGTTCTTAAAAGAGTCAAGGTGGGATGGTTATGGAACAGCAAACCGGGCAAGCTTGTATCATTTGTGGACAGGTAAAAGAGGAAGGTATTGTGATTGTCTCGCATTTTATTTGTGAGGAATGTGAGGCTGAGATGATACGTACCGAGGCTGAAGATGCCAAGTACCGTTTTTTTATCGGCCGGATGAAGAAGATTGGATTGCAAAAGAACGCCTAAGTAGAGTAACTCTGTTAAATGATGCAATTAAGAGAGCGGTCTGGATGAAAGATACGAAGGCTGCATTAGTGATATTCAATACACGGCTTCCTCGTTCTTCAGGCGGGAGGAGCCGTTTTCTTGTCCATAGGGCTGCTTTTACACTGAAGCGTAGGCGTTTGCGAATATTTACGTTAAAATAGAAGGAACCCTATGGGAAGGAATTTAATATGAATAAATTACAACGTTGTAGGGCGCCTATATACGAAATGCTGGAACAATATAGAATTATGGGTAATAGATCATATCATGTGCCAGGTCATAAGAATGGAGAGGCATATGAGGGCGTTGAAGGCGCTGGCTTTTTAGATGAGGTAATGAAGTATGATGTTACGGAAATTTCTGGAACGGATGATCTTCATCATCCTGAGGGAGTTATCAAGGAAGCGCAAGAGTTGGCAGCAGACTGCTTTGGAGCAGAGGAAAGCTTTTTTCTGGTTGGAGGGAGCACAGCCGGCAATCTGGCTCTTATTCTAACCGCTTGTCCCGAGCCTGGAATGATTATGATTGTTCAACGCAATGTGCATAAGTCAGTCATTCATGGACTGATGTTGGCTGGAGTACGTGCTGTTTTTCTGGAGCCTCTGATTGATCCACTTAGCGGCTTGGCAGTGGCGCCGGCGGCCGAAGCTGTTAAGGCTGCACTTGCAGCCTATCCTGAAGCCGCAGCTGTACTTGTTACCATGCCGAATTATTACGGCATGGGTAGTGATCTTGCGCCCCTCGCGCGTATTTGTCACGACAGCGGTGTACCGCTGCTTGTGGATGAAGCGCACGGGGCGCATTATGGGCAGCACCCGGCGCTGCCAGCCGGGGCACTTGCTTGTGGCGCGGACGGCGTCGTGCAGTCCACGCACAAGATGCTCACAGCGATGACCATGGGCGCTATGCTGCATGTTCAAGGGCCGCGGCTCGACCGCGCCCTGCTCCGGCAGCGGCTCGCCATGGTGCAGAGCTCCAGCCCATCATATCCTATGGTGGCGTCGCTGGATCTTGCCCGGCGGCTGCTGCACAGCCGGGGCAAGGGTGCCTTCACGGCGGGGCTGGCCGCCGTGGACGTTCTGCGGCGCGGACTCGCGGAGCTGCCGCGCTACGGACTAGTGCAGCCGGCAGAGCCGCTGCACCCGAATACGCCGCCTGATTCTTTGGCGGCGTACGTGACACAGGACCCCTTTAAAGTCGTCATTTATGACGCCACCGGGGTCCTGAGCGGCTTCGAGCTGCAGCGTAAGCTCGAGGCAAAGGGCTGCGTGCCGGAGATGAGCGATGACCGGCACGTAGTGCTGCTGTTCAGCCTTGGATCGAAGGCTGGAGATGCAGATCATTTGCTGCAGGCGCTGCGGGAAATAGATTCGGAGGAGCCTTCCGAATCACCGAACGCCCCCGACTTATCAGGCGCTCGCAATATTTCCACGTGGAACAATTTCCATTCTTTACAAATCTCAGATCCTGTTCACTTCTCATTGAAGCCGGTGTCGGTCAATGAGATTGAAAGTATTGATCTTAAACATTGCGTGGGTAGAGTGGCGGCAGAGATGGTTATTCCCTATCCACCAGGCATCCCGGTATTATATCCGGGTGAAGTGATCACAGATCAGATCCAAAGAAGGCTGGCTGGTTTAGCCAAAGGAGGCGCCAAATTTCAGGCTTGTGCTGATCCGGTCTTGCAGCGTATTGAGGTATACAACATTCAGAAGGGCGGAGAAGCATAAGTGGGAAAAGAAGGTTTCTTCATAACATTAGAAGGGGGCGAAGGCTCCGGAAAAACAACGGTACTAGGTAGAGTAACGGCCTATTTACAGAACCGGTCCATGCCTTATCGAATTACCCGTGAACCGGGTGGCGTTGAGATTGCTGAGAAGATTCGTTCCATTATTCTAGATCCTGCCCATACAGCTATGGATGCGCGTACAGAGGCATTACTATACGCTGCATCAAGAAGCCAACATCTCGCCGAAGTCGTTGAACCAGCTCTTAGAGAAGGGCTTACTGTACTCTGTGACCGCTTTGTAGACAGCAGCCTCGTTTATCAAGGACATGCGAGAGGACTCGGAATAGAAGAGGTATGGAGTATTAATCGTTTTGCGATAGGGAACCGTATGCCAGATCTAACCTTTTATCTGGATGTAGACCCAGAGATAGGGTTGTCACGGATAGCAGCGAATCAAGAACGGGAAGTGAATCGTCTGGATCTGGAGAGCCTTTCTTTTCATAAGAAGGTCCGTGAAGGCTATCAATTATTAGCCCAGGCCAATCCGGACAGAATAGTAGTTCTGGATGCTAATCGCCCCATTCATATGGTAGAACAAGATATCGTGAGAACTCTTGAAGAGAGAGTATTAAAGGGTTTTTAGGGTGTTTTGTCTAATATACTAAGAGAAGTGACATAATTAGGCGTGTGCTTATGAAGTAAGGGTTACTACGAGTAACTCTAAGTAGTAATACACCATAAAAGTATTGGGAGGGAATGCGAAGATGAAGTTGATCATTGCAATTATCCAGGATAAAGACAGTAACCGGTTGTCCAGCGAGCTAGTCAAAGCCAATTTCCGTGCTACTAAACTTGCAAGTACAGGTGGATTTCTACGAGCGGGGAATACGACATTTATGATCGGGGTAGAAGACAGTCAGATTGAATCTGTATTGACCGTAATCCGAAACAGCTGTAAAGTGCGTGAGCAGTTAGTCACTCCTGTAACACCGATGAGTGGAACAACGGATTCGTATTTGCCACTTCCTGTTGAGGTACAAGTGGGTGGAGCTACTGTATTCGTACTTCCTGTAGATCGTTTTGAACATTATTAAGTATAATATAGATTAGCAAGCCATTTATAAAAAGGGCGGTAGATAACCTTTGAAGATCAATCCGGGGTATAGGCCCTTGAAGAGTGAGATGCCAAATGCAGAAGGGGCTAACAAACCCGTTCAGCAAAAAACGTTCTCTGATGTTTTTCAGCAGCAAAGTGAGCAGAAAACCAAAGATGAACTGAATCGCCAGATCAAAGAAATACAGTCTCAAGGCGATCGTTTATCTAAGTCTATGACGATTCGTGAGCTTACCATCTACCGGATGATGATCAAAAGATTTCTGGAGGAAACGGCTCGAAGAGGCGTCATTCTGAAGGAAACACGCGGATGGGATCGACGTGGACGTGGCAAGCGTTACAAGCTGCTTGAGGAAATTGATTCGGCTTTGCTATCAATGGCAGATGATTTGCTGAATAGTGAGCAAGGCCGGATCGATCTGTTAGGACGCGTTGGAGAAATCCGTGGGTTGTTAATCAACCTTTCTTTTTAAAATATAAGAAAGTATATGCTTTACACTATACTTTAGCCTTATATTTCTCGATTAAACACTTACCGTCCTTATAAGGACGCTAAAGGCGTTTATGTTTGAAAGTTTTGGGAGGAAATTATGCCTTTTCATGATATAGTAGGCCAGGAGAACGCCAAGCGGCTACTCCAAAATGCCTTGCGCAAAGAAGCTGTGAGTCATGCTTATTTATTTACAGGGCCGGCAGGCAGTGGACAAATGAAAACGGCGCTGATGTTTGCCCAAGCTATATTTTGTACCCAGAGCAAGGACGATGCCTGTGGGGAATGCCTGGAGTGCCGTAAAGTAGAGCATGGAAACCACCCTGATTTGTCACTGCTGCAGCCAGATGGAGCAAGTATTAAAATAGATCAAATCCGTGAGCTGCAGCGCGTCTTTTCCTATCGGTCAGAGGGTGTGAATCCGAAAGTTTATATTATAGATGGAGCAGACAAAATGACGGTACAAGCTGCCAATAGTCTGCTGAAATTTCTGGAGGAACCACCAGCTCCGGCTGTTGGAATCTTAATTTCTGATAATAGCCGTTCCTTATTGCCAACAATTCAGTCGCGGACTCAACGGATTCCATTTAGTCCGTTAAACCCGGATATTATGCTCCAAGCTCTGGCAAGTGAGGGCGTTCCCATACCCTTAGCTCGATGTGCAGTATCACTTAGTTCAGGACTTGATGGTTGCAGGAAACTTTTGGAACAGAATTGGTTTGCAGAAATGAGAAATGTAATGTTACAATTAGCTAAGGAGTCCTTAGGCAAGGGCAGCTCCGCTGTAGCAACTGCTGGGCAGAAGCTGTTCAAGACCGGACTCGCTGAACATTTGGATATCTTCTTCAGCATGTTCCATCTGTGGTTTAAAGATATGCTTTACTTCCTGTATCGTAAGCATGAAAGTATCGTTTTCATAGATCAGTTAGACTTTATTTCCAGGCATGCCCGTGAGCGGAGTGCGGAACAATGGGTGGCTTATATGGGATTTGCTGCAGAGAGCACTAAGAAGCTGCGATCCAATGCCAATGCCCAGTTGTGTCTGGAGCAGTTTTTAATCCGACTGGAAAGTTAAAGGATTAGTTATGATATATCCTCCGGATGTCGCTTTACCTGGAAATATCGTTTTAACAGACGAGGAAGGACAAGCATGGATCATCAGGGAGCGGACATGCCCATAGGTTCCTTTTACCGGCAAACAAGGGGGTTAATTTTTGTACAGCGTAGTAGGTGTCCGTTTTAAAAAAGCGGGTAAAATATATTATTTCGATCCACTTGATTTTCCGATTGAACGGGATCAATATGTTATTGTGGAGACAGCACGTGGGGTTGAATACGGTAAAGTTGTCGTAGGCAAAAAAGAGGTGGAAGAATCCGACGTAGTTTTGCCCCTCAAAAAAGTGATGCGTATTGCCGGAGAAACCGACGCACGCGTAGTTGAAGAGAACAAAGGGGCCGCTAAAGAGGCTTTTACCACCTGTTTAAATAAAATACGCGACCATGGTCTCAAAATGAAGCTCGTCGATGTAGAGTTTACTTTTGACCGTAATAAGATTATATTTTACTTTACGGCCGAAGGACGGGTCGACTTCAGAGAATTGGTTAAAGATCTAGCAAGTATCTTCCGGACCCGCATTGAGCTACGGCAAATTGGGGTGCGTGATGAGGCTAAAATGCTAGGTGGACTTGGACCTTGTGGGCGAGTGCTTTGTTGTTCATCTTGGTTAGGGGATTTTGAACCCGTATCCATTAAAATGGCGAAGGATCAGAACCTGTCACTTAATCCGACGAAGATTTCAGGACTTTGTGGACGTCTGATGTGTTGTTTGAAATTTGAGCATGACAATTATGAGAGTGTAAAGGAAGAAATGCCAGCGGTCGGCAAGATTGTCGTGACCTCATTGGGTGATGGCAAAGTAGTAGGACTTAATGCCGGAAGCCGTACGGTTCATGTACAGTTGTTTGAAGTGGGCAAAGTTAAGGAACTTCCAATGGATGATGTTGTCGTCAAGTAAACCATTATAAGGTTACTTTCGGGGTGGAAACTTGGAGAAGAAAAATATATTTGCACACATGCAGGATATGGAAGCACAGATGGAAACGATGCGCGCCAATCTTGGAGAATGGAAACAGACGGTAAAAGAACTGATGGAAGCTAATCAGAGGTTAACTCTGGAGAATGAACAGCTTCGCAAAATTTTAAAGCGGGATGCACCTTTGGATCCTACCGTAGATTCTGCGGAGGCGGAAGCTCTTTTAGCTGCCGGAGAGGGAACAGAAGAGGTTGTCGGGGAAGGTTATGACAACTTGGCCCGGCTTTACCATGAAGGCTTTCACATCTGTAATGTTTATTTTGGACATTTACGCACGGAAGGTGATTGTCTGTTCTGTCTTTCTTTTCTTAATAAATGAGGATATCCAGCCGTAGGAGATTGATCCTACGGTTTTTTTTGAATTTAGCTCAACAAAACATTTAGGAGATTACTACATGACAAATTCTTTTAACGATATATCTGTTCCTTTGTTGCCGACGGAGCGGGTGGATGATTTATTAACGCATGACTTGCGAATTATTCAAAGTGACGAAGTATTTAGCTTTTCTATGGATGCTGTACTGCTTGCGCGTTTCGCCAGCGTTCCGCCTCGTGGGAGAGTCCTGGATCTTTGTACTGGAAATGGTGTAATTCCTATTTTGATGACGACCCGAACTAAAGCTTCTATAGAAGGGATTGAAATTCAGCCCCGTTTAGCGGATATGGCTCGGCGTAGCGTGGCTCTAAATGGGCTACAGGATCAGGTTGTGATCCATGAAGGCGATTTACGTGAGTTATATAAAGTTGCAGGGCATGGCGTATATGATGCAATAACAGTCAATCCTCCTTATATGCCGCTTAACGGCAGTGACCTCAAGCTGAACACTCATCAGGCTATGGCTCGTCATGAAATCGGGTGTACGCTGGAGGAGGTCATTCAAGCCTGTGTGAGACTGGTTCGCACCGGTGGAAAGGTAAGTATGGTTCACAAGCCACAACGATTGGTCGATATTATTAGTCTTATGAGAAAATATAGGCTCGAGCCTAAGATTATTCGCTTTGTACATCCACGTGCGCATCTGGAAGCTAATATGGTATTAATTGAAGCGATACGTGATGGTAAGCCGGAGGTTCGTTTACATCCACCACTCATTGTATATAATGAGGACAATCAATACTGTCCAGAAATTATGGACATCTACTATGGTGCTAAAGAGGGTAAATCATGACGATATCATGCCAAAGCAGTTTTCAGAACAATAACAATACACATAAGCAGGAATCAACCGGTTCACTTTTTTTGGTGGCAACACCCATCGGTAATTTAGAGGATATGACTTATCGTGCTGTCCGCACTTTGCAGGAATGCGATATTATTGCAGCTGAGGATACAAGACAAACTCGGAAATTGTTGAGCCATTTTGAAATTACACCCTCTATGTTGTTCAGTTATCATGAGCATAATAAGGCTGCCAGTGGACCTGAACTTATCCGCTATATAATAGAAGGAAAAAATTTGGCACTCGTCAGCGATGCCGGTTTACCAGCCATTTCCGACCCTGGTGCAGACCTTGTAGCCCTTGCCATAAGTCATGGTATACCAGTAATTCCTATACCCGGAGCTAACGCAGCTTTGTCAGCATTAATTGCCTCTGGTCTGCCTACGACTACTTTCACTTTTATCGGCTTCTTACCTCGAGAACGTAAAGATATCCGTGCGGTATTAAGTCCACTTCGTTCGGCGCAAGGGACTATACTGTTCTACGAATCTCCACATCGCGTGGTGAAGACACTGGCTCATCTCCATGAAGCATTTGGCAATCGGCGAATTGTGCTTGCTCGTGAACTGACGAAGAGATATGAGGAGTTTCTACGTGGGACGATCGAGGAATGTACGGATTGGCTCGCTGAACATCCACCGCTTGGTGAGTATGTTATCGTCGTTGAAGGCGAGAGCAAGGAAGATGCTGAAATGGCGGAATCGGCTTGGTGGCGCCAGTTAAATATTGAAGAACATGTTGCTCATTACGAAGCAGCAGATATGCCGCGTAAAGAAGCTATGAAAAAAGCAGCCTCTGATCGTGGTGTGTCAAAGCGGGATATTTATAACGCACTTCTGGATAAAACGGAGCAGCAGTAAGTGTTATTGACGGATTCTAATTCTAAGAGGCTAACAAGGTGCGGAGGGGTATTACGAAGCTGACGAGATTCTAGCCTGAAGGTGGTTCCCAAAAGGAAGCCCAAGATAGACCAGATCATGGTAAAAACACGATTTGCTTCATGCTCTCACCGCATTCCCCATCATTATTAGGTGTCATGAGGGGAGTTAATCCTTGTAGACACCTTTTGGGCAGGAAACACAGGTGATTGCAGAAAAAAAATACCTCCCGCGGTCACGGGAGGTCAAGGAGATATGAAAAGGTTAGAATTAACAATTTGATTAGTTCTATTATATACTATTTATTTTAGTTTGTCACAGGGGTAGGGATAGTAGAAATGCATTCATGACAAACTATTTTTCCTTTGAAGTAAGTTACGTTCTCAGCGTTGCCGCAGAAAATGCAGGCAGGCTCATATTTCTTAAGCATAATGCGCTCACCATCAACGTAAATTTCAAGTGCGTCTTTTTCACCAATGCCAAGAGTACGGCGCAATTCAATGGGAATAACTACCCGTCCAAGTTCGTCTACTTTTCTTACAATTCCTGTTGATTTCATCATAACAATCGTTACTCCTCTCAATGTTCCAAAAACGTCATTATTCGACATTGTTCACTGTTTTATGATATTTATAATACCAACGATTCCCAAAACAGTCAACCTTTTTTCATCTGTTGAATAAGTGCTTTTTCACGAAAACTTTGAATTCCCTATAACAATCACGAATTCTAAAAAAAGTGAAAAAATAAACTTTGTCGATTTACCAAGACTAAAAACGTCACTATTCGACAAAGTACGACATAATTACTTATTATATACTTATATTGGTTAAAATCATATTAAATTTAATAAAGGAGTTGATCTCATGAAGCAGCCGCTCACAGAAGAAAAGGTTTTCAAAGATCCGGTTCACAATTATATCCATGTGCAGGATACTATTATTTGGCGACTAATAAATACAAAGGAATTTCAGCGTTTACGCCGTATTCGCCAGCTGGGGACCTCGTATCTTACTTTTCATGGCGCAGAGCATAGTCGGTTTTCTCATTCCCTAGGGGTGTACGAAATTACACGTAGAATTATTTCGCAATTTGAACGAAGCGGGTATAAGGATTGGATTCCTGAAGAAAGTCTGCTTACCTTGTGTGCGGCCTTGCTGCATGATCTGGGACACGGTCCATTTTCCCATTCTATAGAAGAAGCTTTTGAAATGAATCATGAGGATTGGACTTGTCGAATTATTCTGGAGGACACAGAGATTACTGAGATCTTGCGTGATGTGGAGGAGGATTTTCCTCGTAAAGTAGCCTCTGTAATCGCTAAAACTTATGAGCATGAAATTGTTGTAAATCTGGTTTCCAGTCCGCTAGATGCTGATCGCATGGATTATTTGCTGCGTGATGCGTACTATACAGGTGTAAACTATGGGACGATCGACATTGATCGGATTTTAAGAATGCTGCGTCCTTATAATGGTCGAATTGTTGTAAAAGAATCGGGAATGCACGCCATTGAAGATTATTTAATGTCGCGCTATCAAATGTACTGGCAAGTCTATTTTCATCCGGTGACACGTAGCTCAGAGATTATTTTACGACAAATTTTCCGTAGAGCCAAGGAGCTTTTCCAAGAGGGGTACAATTTTAGTTTCATGATTAATCCGCTGGAGGATTTGTTCCGTGGTGAGGTGACAGTGAAGCAATATTTAATGCTAGATGAAGCACTGGTACAGACGGCTTTTATGCAGTGGACGCTTGAGAAAGATGAGCTACTAAGCGACTTGTGTACCCGTTTTATTCATCGTAAACTGTATAAATATGTTGAGGTGGAGAATCTCGATACAGATATGATTACTGAAATTCGTAGCAGTTTTGCGGCAGCGGGACTTCACCCAGAATATGATTTGGAGATTGATTTTCCGACAGATCTGCCCTATGATGTGTTCCGTCCGGGAGAAGCTTTTGACAATAAACAAATTCTGCTGCTTGATCGGCATGATCATCTGCGGGAAATTTCAGAGGTGTCGGATATTGTGCGTTCTATTAGCGGTATTCACCGTGGCAGATATCATCTTTATTTTCCTCAGGATAAGTTGAGAAATGCGCTTACGCGATTGCCTGGTTCTATTGCAGAGATTTTTGCAAAATAATACAAGAAAATATGGGATTTTTGACAAGAAGAGTAGAAATATAAGATATAACGGATAGTGTGAAACTTATATTGTCTTATATTTAAAAAAGAACAAGGAGTGAGGGTTAAAATGTTTCTGTTTGACACACATACGCATCTGGATGCACCTCAATTCGACGAGGATCGCGAAGAAGTTATCGCTCGTGCTGTAGAAGCAGGAGTTAGCAAGATGATTAATATCGGATTTAATCGGGAGACGATTCCCTCAACGATGAAGCTGGCGGAATCTTATGATTATATTTATGCGGCAGTGGGTTGGCATCCTCAGGATGCGATTGATATGAAAGAAGGAGATCTCGATTGGATCGCTTCTCTATGCAGTCATAAAAAAGTAGTGGCTATTGGTGAAATCGGACTGGATTATTACTGGGATACTTCTCCCAAGGATGTGCAACATGAAGTTTTTCGCAAGCAAATTGGACTAGCCCGTGAATTAAATATGCCGATTTGTATTCATGATCGTGATGCCCATGAGGATGTTGTACGGATTTTACGGGAGGAAAAAGCAAATGAGGTTGGAGGCGTGATGCACTCATTCTCAGGAAGCTGGGAAACAGCTAAAATGTGCTTGAATCTTGGTTTTCATTTATCCTTTGGAGGACCCATTACGTTCAAAAATGCAAGAGTGCCAAAAGAAGTGCTTGCGCAGACCCCACTAGACCGATTATTGATCGAAACCGATGCTCCATATTTGACTCCACACCCCTTCCGCGGGAAGCGAAATGAGAGCGCTCATGTGAAGCTTGTAGCAGAGGCAGCAGCTGAAATTAAAGGGTTAACATGGGAAGAATTGGCTAAAATAACGTATGCGAACGCACTGGAACGATTTGGGATTGAGTGAAAACGGGAGCAAAACAGGCGAAAAATAGAGAATGGCCGATATATTAAACTTTTTTAATATAAAAACGGCTGAATATTACAATATTTTAACCATATTTTTGCGTAAACGTGGTTGAATCGTCCTTTACAACATGCATCAAAACAGGATATCATCTTTTCAGTGATGTGAGCTGTGTTATAGTGACAGCCATTGATTCATGGATCGTCTCGCTGAGTCTCCGTATGGAGAACGGGGGAACCAATATTGACCTGCCGCATGCCTGTATTTTAAATACGGTTTAGACGTGCCGTAGGACAGTATTTGATTTCTTCACGTGGTCTTTGGGGTGAATTTAAGGGCAACCGCCATGAGCGGGTGACCTGAAATAGGGCGTCTCTCTTTCGTCCGAACCCGACAGCTAACCCCGTAAGCGCAAGTAAGAGAGGCAACCTCGTGCACAAGCATTCTCTATTCTGATATTGGAGAAGCCACGAAAGAGTCCTCAGTTGAACTCTTTTTAGGCTTTTTTATTTTTGAATAAATAGAATGTTGCCCACATACTGTTATATAACAGGGGTGGGAGTAGCTGTGCCGAGCAGGCGATCCATGAGCAGGAGACGCTAAGTTATTACGTGCGTGTCCTGTGACAATCTCAAATAGTTTCGTCAAAGGAATTCAGTCCTCATGATATACAATTGACGACGGGGCTATGTAAGGAGGATGGAGAGAATGGGCGTATTCCAACCAGAAGTATCCCATGATTCGCAGTCATCCAGCAGGTCTTTCGCATTACGGTGGGAGCAAGTAAATACTCGCGTACTTTTACTTGCAGGCGTGATTTCAGTCGCTATCGCGCTACTTATTCTGCTGTACGTACACGGTCAAAGTAACAAACAATTATTTTTAGTAATAGACGGGCAAACACAGACGCTTGAAACGCGAGAAGCGCTTCTTGGTGATGTGTTGGAGAAAGAGCAAATTTCGCTGCAGCCGCATGATGAACTATCTTTAGGACTGAGTGATGAAATAAAAGACGGTGACCGTGTCGTTATCAATCGTGCGCAGAAAATTAGTCTTACTGCGGATGGAGCAACAAAAACGTTATATACGACCGAAGACACAATTGGTAAAGCAATTGAGAAAATGGGCATTACCCTAGAAGGTCATGATAAGATTTTCCCTTCGTTAGACACCACCATTTCTGCAAACATGGAGGTTAAGATTGTTCGCATCAACAAACAGACTGTACAGCGATCAACTAACTTACCCTTCAGAGTCATCAAGACAGCAGACCCCTCCCTTACTGTGGGAACAGTTAGAGTGGCACAGGCAGGCAAACCAGGCGTCATGATTCAGCATATTGAAAAGATCTACCAAGACGGAGAACTGGCCTCTATGCGCATGATTGGTAAGGAAGTACAAACGGTAACGAAAGATAAGATTATTGCCGTTGGTACCAAAGCACTTCCTAAGCCGGCTGTAGCTAAGACTACAACAACTTCCAAATCAAACACCACTTCAAAAACGGCTAAGGTTAGCGCCAAGACTAATAACGTCACTAGCAAGGCTGGCGTAGACTTTGAGTACAAGAAGATGATTAAGAACGTCTCCATGACAGCTTATTCATCAGAAGAGCCAGGTATTGGTACCAAAACTGCCTCCGGAACACGCGTAACGGAAGGTCGTACAATTGCGGTAGACCCGAATGTAATCCCTATTGGCTGGTGGGTATATATCGAGGGGCTTGGATTCCGCCGAGCAGAAGATACTGGCGGTGCCATTAAAGGCAATAAAGTAGATGTCTATTACGATTCACTGAGCCATGTCCGTAATTTCGGTCGTAAATCACGTACCGTTTATGTGATTGGACCTGTGAAGCCGGAGTTAAACTAGGCTGAAGCTTTTGCAAATTATTCTTTGATAAGCTATAGTGATGATAACCGTTAAGGAACGCCAGATGATCATTTCGTTGATCGCAGAGCAACCGCTCATCACTTATACATTCTTTAACCAAAAGAAGAGGAGCGAAACCTCTTCTTTTTTGCTTTTTTTGGAAGGAGTCAAGAGATATGATTAAGGAATTAATTGTCGTTGAAGGTAAGAGTGATACCGTCGCTGTTAAACGCGCTGTAGAAGCAGATACAATCGAAACAGGGGGCTCGGCTGTAGACCGGACCGTAATTGCGAAGATCGCGCTTGCTATGGAGCGTAGAGGAGTGATTATCCTTACTGACCCGGATCACGCGGGTGAACGAATTCGTAAGATTGTGTCCGCAAAGGTGCCGGGCTGTAAGCATGCCTTCATTCCGGAGAAGGACGCAACCCGCAAGGGAGATATTGGTGTGGAGAACGCTTCTCCAGAGGCGATTCGTCATGCGCTGCGGAATGTACATACCTCTTTTGAAGGTGCACCTGCTTTAATTGGACTTGATGATCTAATGGCCGCTGGAATGCTTGTACATCCTCGGGCAGCTGAAAGACGTATGGCACTTGGTAATTTGCTTGGAATCGGATATTGTAATGGCAAGCAGCTGTACAAGCGGCTGGCGATGTTTGGAATTACGCGGGAGGAATTTGCCGGAGCTCTCGCCCAAATTGATCAGGGGGGCATTACTTCATGAGTAGTAGAGAGGAAATTTCGACTCCAAAACGGACGAAAGAAATTATTCAACGTTATGGATTCAAGTTCAAGAAGAGCTTAGGACAGAATTTTTTGATTGATCAAAATATATTGGACAAGATTGTTGACGCCGCTGGGCTAGATAGCGAATCAGGGGCATTGGAAATCGGTCCTGGGATTGGTGCCCTGACCGAGCGTTTGGCGCTAACCGCTGGTGCGGTGACCGCTGTGGAGATCGACCGTAGGCTGATTCCTATTTTAAGGGACGTACTTTCCCCTTATCCGCATGTTAAGGTTCGTAATGATGATGTTCTGAATGTAAATCTGCAGGAGCTGTTCAAAGAAGATTTTGCATCCGTGAACAAGGTAAGCGTAGTTGCCAATCTGCCGTATTATGTAACTACTCCGATTCTGATGAAGCTGCTCGAAGAGAAGCTACCGCTTGATAACATCGTTGTAATGATTCAGAAAGAGGTTGCGGAGCGTATGGCCGCTTCTCCGGGAGGAAAGGAATACGGGAGCCTTAGCATTGCCGTGCAGTACTACAGCGAGCCTGAGCTCGTCTGCATTGTGCCGCGTACGGTGTTCATTCCTCAACCTAATGTGGAGTCCGCTGTAATCCGTCTAAAGGTAAGAGAGCGTCCACCGGTAGAAGTTGAGAGTGAGAAGCACTTCTTTGAGGTCGTCCAAGCTTCTTTCACACAGCGTCGCAAGACGATTGCTAACAATCTCAAGGCTCGTTACTTCCCGGAAGAGGGACGTGAGCGTCTGGAGGCTTTACTCGCAGAAGCTGGTATTGAACCAACCCGTCGTGGAGAAACGTTAAGTCTAGAAGAATACGCCCGATTGAGCGGTGTTCTGTTGGCTGCTGGAATTGAATAAGCTAAAAACATAGCTAGTTATGAACCAACTGAGGCCTTTGCCCATACGATGGGGTAGAGGTGGTGGTTGTAATGAATTTAGGAGACTTGGTCGTTCGTAAATCTTATGGCGGAGATTTGACTTTTCGTGTAGATCATATTGTGCAGGACAGAGCCGTCATTAAAGGCACAGATTTCCGTCTGTTGGCGGATTCTCCTCTGAATGACTTGGTTCAAGTGCCTCCTACCCGAATTACGGAACGAGGACAGCAGGCACAGATTAAAGCGAATGAATCACTGACACAGCTGCGGAAAGACCGACAGGAGCAAAGTCAGCGGAGCGGGAGCGCTCTATCAGAAGGAGCATGGGCTCCATCGCCCAAGGAAGCTGCTTATTTTGAAGTACCGGGGAAAGTACTGCATCTGGATGGCGATCCAGCGTATTTGAATAAGAGCCTTAGCTTATACGAGCAATTGCGGATCCCTGCTGAAGGTCATCATGTTCATGAGTCCGCAATGGCTGACACTTTATACCGGCTGCTGCCCCGCGTGCGTCCAGATATTGTGGTGATTACCGGTCATGACGGGGTGCTGAAGCAACAGCATACTTACGATCTTCACAGTCTGAGCAGCTATAAAAATTCGCAAAACTTCGTAGCTGCTATTAGGGTAGCTAGGGATTATGAGCGAAATTTTGATGCGTTGACGATTGTTGCAGGTGCTTGTCAGTCACATTTTGAAGCACTGCTGGGGGCAGGGGCGAACTTCGCCAGTTCTCCTGGACGGATATTGATCCATGCCCTAGACCCAGTTTATGTAGCGGCAAAATCGTCGTTCACGCCCATTAGGGATACGGTGAATCTGAGTGAGGTTTTGAACAACACCATTAGTGGTAATCAGGGAATCGGCGGTATTGAGACCCGTGGCAGCTTCCGTATTGGGATGCCGCGTCTGCAGAACCTGTCAGCACTAAAAGTGACACCTTCCGCAATTTAATCGACAGGTACAGGTCTATTTTCAAAGCTAATAGGTAATTTGAAGTGGCCGAATAGAGTAACGCGAAGAAAGGGTGAGCGATGAGCTTAACCCTTTTTTTATATAAGAAAGTATAAGTTTCACGCTATACATTATCCTTATATTTCCCGCATAAACGCTAACCGTCCTTATAGGGACGCCAAAGGCGATTATGCTTGTGTGAAATGGTAGTTATCTTTAAAGATCGACAATGTTATTTTTCTTGCTTTGTGGTAAACCTATTACAGATAACAAGGCTATTAGTTCGCCTCTGATTCTCCGCAAAAAAATTCCGTTGACAACCAAATATTCATCATCTATAATTATTTATTTGCTTTGACAAACACCTGGGGAAGTTGTATAATGGACAAGAAAAGAGGTGGTCGTCAGGCAATGGCTAATAACGCGCTGTTGGAAATCAAACGCAGTCTCGAAGCTCACGTCGGTCATAAGATCACGTTGCGTGCAAACGGAGGTCGTCGTAAAACCGTAGAACGCACCGGTGTCCTGGAAGAAACGTACCCTTCTGTATTTATTGTCAAACTGGATCAGGAGCAGCAAACATTCAAGCGAGTCTCCTATAGCTATGCCGATATCCTTACTGAATCTGTGGAAATCACAGTATGTGAAGACGATGGGCAGATGCGGATTATGTATATTAAAGCTTAATGTTTCACGGGCAGCTTCCTTTGGAGGCTGTTTTTTATTTGTATCAGAAACGGTTGTCCTTCAAAAAGGACGACCGTTTCTTTTTTTTTGGCGGTTAATATTCAGTGAATGATCCTTGTTCTTAGCAAGCATACTAATTGAGCAATCGGTTTATCATTTTCTTTCATAAGGGAGGAATTCCGTAATGAGCCGCAGAAAACGAGGCATGATGTCGGAAGAACTAAAGACAGAGTTAGCCAAGGAGCTTGGTTTTTACGAAACTGTGGAACGTGAAGGATGGGGAGGAATACGGGCGAAGGATGCAGGTAATATGGTAAAAAGAGCGATTCAGCTCGCTGAAGAGGCTGCCCGGAAATCTTAATCTTTAGCGTGTGAACAATTATTTAACGAAAAAGGGTGCGTCTAACTGGCGACACCCTTTTATTATTGGACTTCATTAGAAGTTTTTCATATAATATGTTAAGTTGTTTTTACGGGAAAAGCTGAAGGTGGGTGAACGCCTTGAAAATGTATGAGAAGGCACCAGCTAAAATTAATTTGATGCTGGATGTGCTGCACAAGCGTGCTGACGGTTTTCATGAGGTGGAAATGATTATGACCATGGTAGATCTAGCAGACCGTTTAGAGCTGTCTGAGCTGCCAAGGGATACTATTATAATATCAAGTCAAGCGGGTTATATTCCTCTAGATGAGAAGAACCTGGCCTTTCAAGCGGCTAGGCTTATTAAAGAGCGTTATAACGTGAAGAGTGGTGTACATATCCATCTGGATAAAAGAATACCGGTCGCAGCTGGCCTGGCTGGCGGCAGCAGTGATGCAGCGGCTACCCTACGTGGTCTGAACCGACTGTGGCGCCTAGGTATACCTGCGCAGGAGCTGCAGGAGCTTGGCGCTGAGCTTGGCTCAGATGTGCCTTTCTGCGTTACAGGTGGCACTGCCTTGGCAACAGGTCGTGGCGAGAAGCTGACGCCGATTAAGAACCCTCCGCAATGCTGGGTAGTATTAGCTAAGCCACCTATCAATGTATCGACTGCGGAAGTATACGGACGTGTGCGGAGCAATAATATAGCTGTTCATCCTTCGGCTCGAAAGATGCAGGACGCGATCGAAGCTGGAGATTTTGGGGGCGTGTGTAATCATCTGGGCAATGTGCTTGAGGATGTTACCCTAAAGCTGCATCCAGAGGTCCAGCAGCTCAAAGAGGCGATGGTTAAGCTCGGAGCAGACGGAGTGTTAATGTCCGGCAGCGGTCCTACAGTGTTCGGTTTAGTGTCCAAGCAGTCTAAAGTAGCAAGAATTTATAATGGACTGCGAGGGTTCTGCAAGGAAGTCTATGCAGTGAGATCACTCAATTAGTATGCTTCTCTTGTGTAAACCCGTACAAAAGTGATATATTTTTCATAAAATATTCGGTTTTGGCGAGGAGCATTCCGTGAAGAAATTAAAAAGAAGCCAACGTTTGGTAGACATGACTCAGTTTTTACTTGAGCGGCCACATGACCTACTGCCGCTGTCTATATTTGCCGATCGGTATGGAGCGGCTAAGTCCTCCATCAGTGAAGATTTGGCGATCATAAAAGAAGTATTTGAAGGTGAGGGCATTGGAGAGCTTCAGACCTTAGCCGGTGCAGCAGGTGGAGTACGTTATATTCCTGTGATGCCTAAAGAAATGGCGCTCTCTTTTGTTAAACGTTTATGTGTGCAGCTGGAACAGACAGATCGGATATTGCCTGGTGGTTATTTGTATATGTCGGACCTGCTTGGACTGCCATCTTTGATGGAGCAAGCTGGGAAGATCATCGCAACGGCCTTTTATGGATCGGAAATCGATGTGGTGATGACAGTAGAAACTAAAGGGATTCCGCTAGCCTATGCAACGGCAGCACAGCTCGGCTTGCCAGTGGTGCTGGTACGACGTGATCATCAGGTTACAGAAGGTTCAGCAGTAAGCATTAATTATGTATCTGGATCACATAAGAGCATACATACCATGTCTCTTTCTAGACGAGCACTCAAGGAGAAATCACGGGTACTCATTGTAGATGACTTTATGAAGGCAGGCGGGACCGTTCGAGGGATGGTTGATTTACTCGGTGAGTTCAATGCCGAAGTTGCTGGAGTGGGTGTGTTGGTCGAATCAGGTGCAGTAGAGACGGAAGAGCGTCTGTTGCATGACTATGTTTCTTTAGTGAAACTAAGCGAGGTAGACTCGAAAGAGCGGCGGATTTCCGCGCATCCGGGTAACTACTTTTCCTCTTGATAGATTGACGTTTCTTTGTTTTCAAAAAGCGTGGAAATTGTCGAAAACGTAAGGGATATTAAGAAAATCACCCGATGCGTGTCGAAAACAACAGATCCTAAAAAATATATTTCTTTTTTAGGTATTTTATGGAATCAAAAAGAAGGAATTCGCTTTGCTGTGTGGAATTATACACCAAGTCTCTGATGGAAAAAGGTGGTGAACACACACATGCAAATTACGGATGTCAGACTCCGCCGCGTTAACTCTGAGGGGAGAATGAAAGCAATCGCATCCATTACAATCGATAACGAGTTTGTTGTTCATGACATTCGCGTCATCGATGGTAATAACGGGATGTTTGTTGCAATGCCCAGCAAGCGTACACCGGATGGCGAATTCCGCGATATCGCTCACCCGATCTCTTCGGGAACACGCGAGAAGATTCAATCCGCGGTTCTGGCCGAGTACGATCGCGCCGCTACTGAAGAAGAAGAAGAAGTTATTGAAGAGGGAGCTTAGGCTGCCTCGGAAGACGGCTACCTTTTGGGTGGCGTAGGATCCGCCGTTTTTGATAAGATCATACCGAATATACTTCATGACTTAAGCAGCTTGATCTTGCAAGAAAAGCTAGCGCTAGTGAAGGATTTGACGACATCTTCGAAAGGCAGCGATAAATGCTTTTCTAACATGGGGTTTATAGAAAAGAGAACCATGACTTCATGGTTCTCTTTTCTTTTTGCCCGGAATGAGATATATTCAGTAGTGAGTTCAAGAGTAGGAGGTTGGCATTCTTGAAAAGAATGGCTGTAGTTCTTGCCGCAGGTCAAGGCAAGCGAATGAAATCTAAATTATATAAGGTGCTGCACCCCGTTTGCGGTAAGCCAATGGTAGGGCACGTGCTTGATACAGTAGAAGCGACCGGATGCCAGCGCACCGTTGTTGTTGTTGGGCATGGCGCAGAGAAGGTTAAGGCCTATGTAGGGCAAAGTGCGGAATACGTGCTGCAGGAAACTCAGCTCGGTACTGGTCACGCTGTCAAACAAGCTAAGGATTTGCTCGGTGGTGAAGAAGGAACGACGATTGTTGCTTATGGTGACACTCCGCTTATTACATCGGAGACGCTGATAGGATTGATGGCTCTGCATGAGGAGCGTCAGGCGGCAGCGACTGTATTAACCGCAGTAATGGATGATCCATCTGGATTAGGACGGATTATACGTAGTGAAGATGGCGGCTTAATGAAGATCGTAGAACAGAAAGATTGTAATGCCGAACAGGCAGCTATTCATGAAATCAACACAGGAATTTATTGCTTTGATAACATCAAGTTATTTTCGGCTTTAGAGAAGGTTACTAACAGCAATAATCAACAGGAATATTATTTGACAGATGTTATCAGTATTCTGCGTGAGCAAGGTGATCTTGTTCTAGCATTCCAGACTGAGGATGCTAACGAGTCTATTGGTGTTAATGACCGTTTAGCTTTATCTGATGCGGAAGGTATTATGCGTCAACGTATCAACCGCAAACATATGCTGGGTGGCGTAACCATAATCGATCCTGCCTCCACATATATCGGAGCAGATGTAGTCATTGGGTCGGATACAACGATCTATCCAGGAACCATCTTGAAGGGTAAAACTGTAATCGGTGAGAACTGTGTGATCGGACCGGCAAGTGAAATCGAAGATTGTCAGATCATGGACGACGCGACGATTAAGCAGTCCGTATTGAATCAAGCACAAGTTGGCGCACGGACTACCGTTGGGCCTTTTGCCTATTTGCGTCCAGGTTCTATACTTGGAGAAGAAGTGAAGGTTGGAGATTTCGTCGAGATCAAGAATGCTACGATTGGTGACGGTTCTAAGGTGTCGCATCTTAGCTATATTGGCGACGCATCTGTGGGTAAGAATGTAAACGTCGGTTGCGGTGCGATTACTGTTAACTACGACGGGTATAATAAATTTACGACAACAATTGAAGACGATGCCTTTATCGGCAGTAACGTTAACCTTATTGCACCGGTTTCTGTGGGCAAGGGGGCTTTTGTTGTAGCTGGTTCGACAATTACGCGTTCCGTTTCAGAGAACGATCTGGCTGTTGCCAGAGTACGGCAGGAGAATAAACCGGGATATGCAGAGAAGATCCGTTCCCGTGCAAAAGCGAAGAAAGACCACTCGAGTCCATCGTAAAGCGTTGCTAAGAAGCGCCGGACGGACTTATATTTCCGCGCCGGCGCCTTTGGAAAGCTAAATTCCGTCACGGAGGGTTTAAATTTTATGACTTATTGTGATTCCAAATTAAAGATTTTCACCTGTAACTCCAACCCAAAGCTTGCTAGTCAAATCGCTGATTACATCGGAATTCCGATGGGTGAATCGCATACTACAAGTTTTAGCGATGGAGAAATTCAGGTCAAGCTGTCAGAGAGCGTTCGGGGTTGTCATGTGTATATTGTTCAATCCACCTGCGGCCCGGTTAATGACAACCTAATGGAGCTTTTAGTTATGGTGGATGCACTCAAACGCGCCTCCGCAAAAAGCATCAATGTGGTTATCCCTTACTATGGTTACGCTCGTCAAGATCGGAAAGCTCGTTCCCGTGACCCTATTACGGCCAAGCTGGTAGCAAATTTGATTGAAAAAGCCGGCGCCCACCGTGTAATTACGATGGACCTCCATGCTATGCAGATTCAGGGATTCTTTGATATTCCAGTGGATCACTTGCTGGGAGTTCCTATCCTGGCTCAGTATTTCCGTTCCAAACAAATCGAGAACCCAGTTGTCGTATCGCCAGATCACGGCGGTGTAGTACGTGCAAGAAAGCTTGCTGATTTCCTGAACGCTCCGCTTGCAATTATAGACAAGCGTCGTCCAGAGCCGAATGTCAGCGAAGTCATGAACATTATCGGTAATATTGAAGGTAAAACAGCCATTCTGATCGATGATATTATCGATACTGCTGGAACCATTGTACTTGGTGCTAATGCTTTGATGGAAGGCGGCGTGAAGGAAGTATACGCTTGCTGTACACACCCAGTATTGTCTGGTCCTGCACATGAACGTCTGGAGAATTCTCCAATTAAAGAGATTATCGTGACAGATACGATTCCAATTCGCAGCGCGAACCCAACTTCTAAACTCAAAGTGTTGTCCGTGGCTCCACTTATGGGTGAGGCAATTATCCGCGTTCATGAAGAGTTGTCGATTAGTAAATTGTTTGAAATTGAATAAATATAATCAATAAATAGCAAGCAAAAACGCCTTCGGCGTCCCCAAAGGACGGTAAGCGTTTATGCGAGAAATATAAGGATAATGTATAGCGTGAAACTTATACATTCTTATATTGTACAAAAGGGTTACACCTCCACTCTCGGAGATGTAACCCTTATCGGCGTGATGCAGGTAGAAGCGCTGGCTTCAATACCCGGCGCGGGAGACGAAGGTGAATATGCTGCGGTTATAGAGTGTCCCTTGCAGCTCCACGAATCCTTCGTCCACTGCTGTCAATACACCAATGTCAATGTGCACGTCGCCTCTGTATATTTCCACAGGCACAGCATATTGGATATGGTACTGAAAATCGCGCTGATGTGTTAAGATTCCACTTTGATGTAGCATAGGTTATCACCTGTCTTCGGAGTATAATTTCGCTCTGGTTGCACAGAGATATGTAGATAAGATCTATTGTACCAAAAACGGACTTCTCTTGCCGGAGAGCCCGATGGAAAGGAAAGGTTCGATAATGAAATGGATTGTCGGATTGGGAAATCCGGGAACACAATATGCGAAAACAAGGCATAATGTTGGTTTTATGGCATTGGATGAGCTTGCGGCTCAGAACGGGATTTCCTTCAACCAAAGCAAATGTAAATCCGTGATCGGTGAAGGGGTTATCGGGGGAGTCAAAACCGTATTGATTAAACCGATGACCTTTATGAATTTGTCCGGTGAGGCCGTTCGCGCTTATATGGATTATTACAAAGTTAAACTAGAAGATATGATCGTCGTCTACGATGATCTGGATACCGAAATCGGAAAAATTCGCTTGCGTTATCAAGGTAGTGCTGGTGGGCATAACGGAATTAAATCGATCATTCAGCATGTAGGTACACAAAGCTTTAATCGGGTACGCATGGGTATTTCTCGCCCTGAACCGGGTTTTGCAATAGTGGATTATGTTCTCTCTTCTTTTCCTAAAAAGGAAGGCGATCCTCTGAAGCAGATGATCCTTAATACTTGTGATGCACTGGAGTTCAGCTTACAGAATTCATTCGAACAGACGATGGCTAAATTCAATGGTTGATCTGTAAACTCTGTTGGTTATGAGGCTAAAGATGATGCTCCCCGGACATACTGAAGGTATATAGTACCTTCAGGAGGCATATAGATGGCAATAAACTATGTATGTAGGCACTGCAAGACATCTCTAGGCAGCATTAATAGAAGTGATGTAACAGAAATGCAGTTGGGCCTTCATTCCTTGACCCCTGCGGAGCGCAGAGATATAATAGCGTATAATTCAGAAGGTGAGATCACGGTAAAGGTGACTTGCGACTATTGCAAGGAGGCTTTAGAGCATAATCCGGAGCTTAGCCTGCTGACGAGTCCGCTTCAGTAGGTGATAGCGCCTGTCTCTATCGTCATCCGCAAGCCTTGGCGTTACAGCTGAGGCTTCTTTTCGATTCCAATCATAATAGGTGACGGTGGCTTTGGCTTCCGTTAGCCTGTTTAGTAAGAGAGGTGCGCCTGTTGTTACAAGGTATTATAGAAGCTTTTTCCAAGGATCCCGATTTCCAGTCTATCACCCAGGGTGTAGCTGCAGGTATGAAAGAGCAGCTCATATCGGGGCTTACAGGTTCAGCTAGACAGATCATGCTTGCAGCACTGCATGAAGAGACAGCTCGTCCCTTGCTTGTGGTGACTCATAATATGTTTTCGGCTCAGAAAATGGCCGATGATTTACAGGAAGCGCTTTCCCCGGAACGAGTTCTGCTCTATCCTGCTAATGAACTTGTGGCTGCGGAAGCGGCTGTCTCAAGTCCAGAGACATTAGCCCAGCGTATTGATGTACTGACCAAATGTGCTCAGGGCTTCCGTGGTATTGTTGTAGTTCCCTACTCGGGAGTGCGCAGACTGCTCCCTGCACCAGAGGTTATGGCAGAGGCACAGGTTACGGTTTCTCAGGATGGAACGCTTGCTCTGGATGAATTCTTGATGTCCATGATCGAAATGGGTTATGAAAGAGTAGAGCGGGTTGAGAATCGCGGTGAACTGAGCGTAAGAGGAGGAATTATTGATTTTTATCCAATGACTTCTCCTTTGGCATATCGTGTTGAGTTATTTGATGATGAGGTTGATTCGATCAGAACTTTTGATCCAGTCGATCAGCGTTCTATTGATAAAGTACGAAGTGTGAAGATCACACCGGCTAAAGAGATTATAGCGAGCAGGTTTCGCCAGGAATCTGCTTCTGCTGAAGCATCGGTTATGCTGGAACGACAGCTTGAGAAAATGGCGGATCGGCAGGCTAAGTTGCGTCTAAAAGAAGAAATTGGACGCGAGCTAGAAATGCTGCGCGAAGGAACCTATTTTCCTGAAATCTATAAATATATCAGTCTTTTATACCCTGAACGCTCTCATTTATTTGATTACATGGCCCAGGATACGATCCTTATTCTCGATGAGCCGACAAGACTGCTTGAAACGGCGAAACAGCTCGAAAGAGATGAATCGGAATGGAACCTCCATCTGATGCAAAACGGCAAAACATTGCCGGATCTGGATCTCTCTGTTGAGACAGATGTTGTGATGTACAAACGTCCGTTCCAAAGCCTGTTTATGTCGATCTTTTTACGCCAGGTCCCACACATTCAACCACAGAACATTCTTGGGTTTATTAGTCGTGGGATGCAGGATTTCCATGGTCAGATGAATGTGCTTAAATCGGAAATGGAGCGTTGGCAGAAGTCTGGTGTAAAGGTAATGATGCTTGCGAGCAGTGAAGAACGGATTGAACGTGTGCGCAGAGTCCTTTACGACTACGGCATTGATGAGCCAACGATCGTACAAGGAAACCTGGGTTCAGGCTTTGAGCTGCCTTCTATTCATTTAGCCGTTATCACTGAAGGAGAGATGTTCTCTCAGAAGCAGCGGAAGGCACGAAAGATCTCCAAAGGGATAGATAATGCTGAACGGATCAAGAGTTATACTGAGCTGAAAATTGGTGATTATGTCGTTCACCAGAACCATGGTATCGGTAAGTATATGGGGATCGGCACGCTGGAGGTCAGCGGTATTCATCGCGACTATATGCATATTTTATATGCGGGTGGCGATAAGCTCTCGGTTCCGATTGAGCAAATTGACTTGATTCAGAAATATGTCGGTTCAGAAGATAAAGAGCCGAAAGTATATAAATTAGGCGGTAATGAATGGACGCGGGTGACCAATAAGGTCCGCTCTTCCGTTCAGGATATTGCTGATGATCTAATCAAACTGTACGCTGAACGCCAAAGTGCAGCAGGGTATGGTTTTGAGAAGGACACACAGGAACAGCGTGAATTTGAAGAAATGTTCCCTTACGAGGAGACTCGGGATCAGCTTCGAGCGATTGAAGAGATTAAGAAGGATATGGAACAGAATCGTCCAATGGATCGGCTCCTTTGTGGAGACGTTGGATATGGTAAAACGGAGGTAGCTATACGAGCAGCCTTTAAATCAGCGATTGAAGGTAAACAGGTGGCTGTACTGGTACCGACAACGATTCTAGCTCAGCAGCATTATGAGACCTTCCGGGAACGCTTCGCAAATTATCCGCTAAATATTCAGGTCCTAAGTCGTTTCCGCAGCCGTAAGGAGCAGAATGAGACGATTAAAGGCGTTCGGGCAGGAACGGTTGACGTGGTTATTGGTACTCACCGTTTATTGTCTCAGGACCTTGTATTTAAGGACTTAGGTTTATTGATCGTGGATGAGGAACAGCGATTTGGCGTGACTCATAAAGAGAAGCTGAAGAAGTTAAAAACGAATGTAGATGTTCTTACCCTGACAGCAACTCCAATTCCTCGTACATTGCATATGTCGATGCTGGGAGTGCGTGATTTGTCTGTTATTGAGACGCCGCCTGAGAACCGTTTCCCCGTGCAGACTTATGTTGTTGAGCATAGTCAGACGCTTACGAGGGAAGCTGTAGAGCGTGAATTGGCTCGTGGCGGTCAAGTCTACTATCTCTATAATCGTGTGCAGGGCATTCAAGAAATGGCCGCTCAAATTTCTATGCTTGTTCCTGAGGCTAGGGTAGGCATCGGACATGGCCAAATGTCGGAAGCGGAGCTGGAGAAGACGATCCTTGATTTTCTTGATGGAGAATACGATGTGCTGGTCAGCACAAGTATTATTGAGACGGGTGTAGATATCCCTAACGTAAATACACTTATTGTGCATGATGCCGATAAGATGGGCTTGTCTCAACTCTATCAATTACGTGGACGTGTAGGCCGGTCCAACCGGATTGCGTACGCCTATTTTACCTATCAGCGGGACAAGGTTCTGACTGAAGTGGCAGAGAAGCGTCTACAATCTATTAAGGAATTTACGGAACTGGGTTCTGGTTTCAAAATAGCGATGCGGGATTTATCTATTCGTGGTGCCGGTAACTTACTTGGTGCAGAACAGCATGGTTTTATTGCATCCGTAGGATTTGATCTATACTCACAAATGCTGGCGGAGGAGATCCGCAAGCGTAAGGTTACTGTGCTTGGAGAGGAAGATACCTCGCTCAAAGAGGGCAACACCGTCATTGATTTGTCGATTGACGCATATCTGCCATCCGAGTATATTTACGACAGTATCCAGAAAATTGAAATCTACAAAAAAGTTGCGGCAGTAACATCCTTCGATGATGCTTCTGAGCTTGAGGATGAACTCTTGGATCGGTTCGGAGAACTGCCTGAAGCAGTTGTTAATCTATTAACTGTGGCTCGTCTAAAAGTGTATGGAAAAATGTATGGTATTGATTCCATGATCAGACGTGGTGATGATGTTACCCTGAATTTCTATGAGGGAAGTCTTGGCGCTCTGGATACGGCCAAACTCGCCAAAGTTGGAAATAGCTTCGAAAGACGTGTACAATTCGATAGAGATGCTAAAGCCAGTATCCGAGTAAAGTCGAAAGACTTAAGTGATAAACAGCTGCTTGACTTGCTTGAACAGTTTCTTAAGGAAGCTAAACAGTCTTTTAAATCGAAGGGAGAACTACACAATGTCGTTAAATAAAAAAAAATCATGGAAAGTACTGCTCGTTTCATTGGTAGCAGCGGTTTCCTTTTCTATGCTAGCAGCATGCGGTAGTAGTGCTGATGATAGCAAGGCAGTTGCGACTTATAAAGGTGGAACAATCACAGAGAAGGAATTTGCTATGGATCAAAAAATCATGAAATTCCTCTCCCCACAGCAAGCGCAATATTTAGAGATTGAGGCGTTTAAGGAATCTATTTTGAAGCAGGAAGTGGGCTTTGAATATTTGGCTTCCAAAGCAACGGATGAAGCGAAGAAGCAGGCGAAGAAAGAGGCTGATAGCCAAATCGCTGACTTGAAGAAAGCTCTGGGCGACACTTATAAGAAAACACTTAAAGACGCAGACGTTACAGAGGGCGATATCCATAGTTATATGGAGCGTGTGCTGACGGTTTATCAGGATATGCTGCTTAAAGTGACAGATGATCAGGTTGTCAAAGAATTTGAAGCTACAAAAGGTGACTTTACGGTAGCGACTTTGCGCCATGTGCTAATCGGTCTGACAGATGCTAACAACAAAGAGCGCACTAGCGAAGAAGCACTGAAAATCGCGAAGGAAGTTAAGGCAAAGCTGGACGGCGGAGCTGATTTTGCAGCAATCGCTAAGGAATACACTGACGATACAAGCTCTAAGGAAACAGGCGGAGAATATAAAGATAAAGCTGTAGGAACGTATGTAGACGAGTTTAAGAAGGCTGCTCAAACCTTGCCTTTGAATACCATTAGTGATCCTGTAGAGACTTCTTATGGTTACCACATTATCAAAGTGGAGTCCCGTACCGACAAAACCTTTGATCAGTTAACGGATGAACAAAAAGAAGGCATTAAGAGCTCCATTGTGTCCAAGAACCTAGAAGCGTTCATGGAGAAAGATCTGGAAGGTATTATTGAGAGCATCAATCTGCCGAAGAGCTCTGCTGCCGCAGATGAATCCGGAACAAAAAATAGCGGAACAGAAGCCACTACAGCGCCAAGCGCATCCCCAAGTGCTACAAAAGCTGCTGAATAAACATCGGTAAAAATGGACAAGCTTACCTTAGAAAAGCCATCCTCACTTAATGTGAAGATGGCTTTTTATTTCGAAGAAACATCTTCAGAACGGCCTTTATCTTGATGCAGATATTAATACATGTCAGCTTATGTATAAGGATCTGGGAAGAGATGAATACTATGGTCAGATATTACGATAAATCACTGGGATTATCCTTTCCCATAATGGACAGTAGTAAGACCATACTTCTTAAGAAAGCGGGGCACATGTGAAATGAAAGCTACTGGAATTGTTCGGCGTATTGATGATCTCGGACGAGTGGTTATTCCCAAAGAAATTAGACGTACTCTACGGATTAGAGAAGGCGACCCACTGGAAATTTTCGTCGATCGGGACGGTGAAGTCATACTCAAGAAATATTCCCCGATTGGCGAGCTTGGTGACTTTGCAAAAGAGTACGCGGAGTCCTTGTTCGAAGGTACTGGGCATATTACGATGATTGCTGATCGTGATACCTTTATTGCACTGGCTGGTGGCTCCAAGAAAGACTATTTGGAAAAACAAGTAGGAATTCTTTTGGAGAAGGTCATGGATAGTCGTAAGACTGTACTGGAAACCAACGAAGGCAGTTATGAAATCGCTAAAGATCATCCGGATTTGGTGTCCTCATATGTAGCCTCACCGATCATTTCCGGTGGAGATCCTATTGGTTGTGTAGTGATGGTAAGTAAGGATGATTCAGCGAAAATGTCGTCAATGGAAGTGAAAATGGCCGAAACCGCCGCCGCATTCCTTGGCAAGCAAATGGAGCAATAACCGTAATGTAGACCCCGCTTTCCTTTTGGTAAGATATACAAAGGGCAAACGGGGTTTTGTCGTTCTTACAAAACCGTTTCTACTTGTGGGTATACATACGTTATAATATAGAAATTCATCCCATTAAAGTTGTAGAAGCAGGTACTTTATGAAATCGAACTCACAAACATCACGATTGCTGCAAGGGGCATTTATTCTAAGTGCAGCAGCGATTATTTCAAAGCTTATAGGTACACTCCAAAAAATCCCGCTGCAAAATCTAGGCGGAGATGCGGTATTTGGTATATACAACACGGTTTATCCTTTGTACACGATGTTGTTGACGGTAGCGATGCTGGGTCTGCCAGCGGCCATATCCAAATTTGTCGCTGAAGCCTCTGCAGGAAGGCGGGATGACGAGGGTCGGCGGATTCTGCGGTTATCTGCGGTTATAACAGCCATAAGCGGCTTGGTTATCGGAGCAATCACCTATGCAGGTGCGCCGATTATAGCTGGGTGGGTCGGCAACTCGCATGTGATGCCCGCTTTGCGGGCAAGTGCGTGGGGACTTGCGGTTGTTCCAATCATGTCAGCTCTTCGGGGTTACTTTCAGGGTCTTCATAATATGGTTCCGACGGCTGTGTCACAAATTGTAGAGCAGTCCGTACGTGTTACAGTAATGATTGTACTGCTCTTATACCTGACCTCACTGGGTGCAGGCGCTGAGAGCATTGCTGCTGGCGCATTGCTTGGCTCAGCCGGGGGAGGGGCAGCAGGGCTTGTGATTATGCTGCTATTTTTGCGACGTCATCGGCGGGTGTTAAGACAAGGGGCCCCTTTAGATGCTGCCGCTTCTGTCGAAAGTCAGGGTTTAAAGCTGCCCAATGCAGATAATGAGGGGCGTTCAAATCAACAGATTATGGGCGTTAAAGCAGGGGCCTTGCTGGCTTATGGAATTCCCGTGATGCTTGGTGCGCTCGCAATGCCTCTTATCGGTCTTGTAGATGTATTCACTGTACCTCGCTTGCTATCCTCTGTAGGAAGCGAAGTGGAGGCAATGACACAGTTTGGTGTATACAATCGTGGTTTGCCACTAGTGCAGATTGTAACGATGATTGCCACTTCTTTGTCTGTCGTGTTCATACCAGCCTTAGCAGAGGCGAAGTACAAGGGAGACATGAAGCTGATCGAGAACCGTTGCAGCTTGTCACTGCGTTGGTTCTGGCTGCTAGGGCTGGCAGCGTCAGCGGGCCTTGCAGTGCTTGCTGAGCCGATTAATATGGCTCTTTATGGCGACACCGCCGGCAGCAGCACTATGACTTGGCTGGCCATAACCGCTGTTGGCGGTACGGTCAGCATCATCTCGGCTGCACTCCTGCAGGGCCTCGGCTACGTGCGCGCCCCGGCCCTGCACCTTTTGGCCGCCGCGCTGCTCAAGGCGGCCCTGAACCTGCTGCTGGTTCCGCAGCAGGGCATTACCGGCGCAGCCATCGCTGGCGTGGCCGCGCATTCGTTCGCAGCAGCGCTCAACGTGCTGCTGCTGTATCGCCAGGGCCATCTGCGGCTTCGCCTCGCAGATGCCCTGGCACGGCCCGCGCTGCTCACAGCGGGCCTGGCTCTTGCCGCTGCAGCCACCAGCTGGGGCGTGGACGCTGCGGCTACAGCCGCTGGCATCGGCGGCGGGCGCACTGCCAGCTTGGCGCAGAGCCTGCTCGGGGTGCTCGCAGGCTGCGCTGTCTTTGCCGTAGGGGCTATAGTCCTTCGGCTCCTTAGCGAGAGCGAGCTTCGCCAGCTTCCAGGCTTCGGCCCGTCCCTGGCGGACAAGCTGAAGAAGCTGCGCTTATTCCCTTAATCAACGTTTACATCACAATATAAAAATGCGGTCTGCTGAGACAGCCGCTTAAGAGGAGGAACAGACATGAGTGCAACATTAACGGTCGTCGGTCTGGGTTCAGGCAACCCTGATCGATTGACGCTAGGAATTATAAAGAAGCTGAAGGCAGCATCCGTTGTCTATGTCCGCACAAAAGAGCATCCAGTCATGGCTGCACTCTCCGAGCTTGAAATAACTTCCCAGTCCTTTGATGGATTGTATGAATCTTTATCCTCGTTTCCAGAGGTGTATGCAGCGATTACTTCAAAACTGATTGAAGAGGCTCAAGCATCAGCAGACGGTACAGATATTGTTTACGCGGTTCCGGGTCATCCTATGGTTGCGGAATCAGCGGTTTCGCAGCTGCGCGAGCGGTGCCCTGAGGAAGGCATTGAACTGCAAATATTGGGTGGAGAGAGCTTTCTCGACGAGGCGTTTGTTCGACTGGGGTTTGACCCCATTGAAGGGTTTCAGTTACTAGATGCTTCAGGCATTCGCAGTGCTCAGCTTCAGCCTGAACTACATACTCTGATTGGTCAGGTGTACGATAGCTTCACAGCCTCGGAGACAAAATTATGTTTGATGGAGCTGTACCCGCCTGAATATGAAGTTGTTGTGGGGCATGCACTCGGTGTCGAGAACGAAGAAAGTATTGTAAGAGTCCCACTGTACGAACTGGATCGACTCGACGGTTATGGCAACCTGTCGTTAGTTTATGTACCTGCGAATCGTGACGAGAATCTAAGGAATCGTACCTTTGCCCGTCTGCATGAGATTGTCGATATTCTTCGAAGCCCGGAAGGTTGTCCATGGGATCGGGAGCAGACACATGAATCCCTGCGCAAAAATTTAATCGAAGAAACCTATGAAGTCCTTGAAACGATTGATGAGGATGATCCCGATCATATGAAAGAGGAGCTGGGCGACCTTTTGCTGCAAATTATGCTTCACTCTCAAATGGAGGAGGAGCTTGGCACGTTTAACGTGTATGACGTCATTGAAGGGCTGAATGATAAGCTTATCTTCCGTCACCCTCACGTATTTGGGGATACCAATGCGAATGATGCCGAAGAAGCGCTGAAGAACTGGGAGGGCATGAAGGCAGAAGAGAAGCGGCGTAAAGGTGTGAAGCCAGAGGAATTATCCGTTCTTAGTGGTGTTCCGCGTGACCTGCCTGCTCTTATGAAGGCATACAAGCTTCAGAAAAAAGCATCCAAGGTGGGGTTTGACTGGGACAACGCTACGGATTGCATAGCCAAGATTCGTGAGGAGATTGATGAGCTGCAGGAGGCGATTGACACAGATGCGGCGACAGATGATCAAATTCTGGAACTTGGGGATTTGTTGTTTGCAGTTACGAATGTCGCTCGTTTTATCGGTGCAGATCCGGAAGAGGCATTAACCCGGACTAACCGCAAATTTGTGCGCCGGTTTCAATATATTGAGCAAAGCTTGCAGCGCAAGGGAACGAGCGTAAAGGATAGTAGTTTGGAAGAGATGGAAGAACTGTGGCAAGAGGCTAAGGCTGAGGAGCGAAAAGTCTAGTAATTCACAGCCTCTTTACGGTATATGGACTCAAAAATGGGGCAATGCTGTGGATGTAGCTTTTATTTTCTGATTTAGAATGTGGCCAGTAGTTTAATAGTGCTATAGAATAGATTCTGCGACGATTTCTGAGAAATAACTGCTTCTTTTTTAAAAAAACGACGAATCGTGGCAGGATTTTAAGGTGACATCAAGAATAACATAAAGACGAAATGCGATTCGCCCCATATTATGGTGGTGATTCTCGTTTCATTTATTTTTTCGTATCCTAGGAGGAACTTTAAATTATGAACAAGACAGATTTGGTAAACAACATTTCCGAGAAAAACGGATTGGCAAAAAAAGATGTAGAAGCAGTATTGAACGGATTCTTGGGTGAGATTACAGAAGCTTTGGCAAAAGGTGATAAAGTCCAACTGATCGGTTTCGGAACTTTTGAAACTCGCAAACGTGCAGGACGCACTGGTCGCAACCCGCAAACGGGCACTACGATTGAAATTCCAGAATCGACTGTACCGGCTTTCAAAGCTGGTAACAAGCTTAAAGAAGCCGTTAACTAATGCGTCTTGACAAATTCCTGAAAGTGTCCCGTTTAATTAAGCGCCGTACAGTGGCCAAGGATGTGTCCGAACAAGGCCGGGTACTGATTAACGGGCGGGAATCTAAACCTAGTAGTGCAGTTAAGATCGGTGACGAGATTACTGTACAATTTGGACAAAAGCTTGTAACGGTCAAAGTAGAAAAGCTGGTCGAAACGACTCGCAAGGACGAGGCCGCTGGTATGTATACTCTAGTTCGGGAAGAGCCTGTTGCCAAAAGCAGCGGACTGGACTGGTAAGAGTAATAGAAGAAGGCATAACTTTACATTTTGTAGAGTTGTGCCTTCTTTTTGTTTCTATTATTTTTAGTGGGACGGGATGTTCTATAACTTCTGCCTCTGCCATAGATTAGAGGTAAGAAGGAGGGGTACATGCTATGATTGAGCCAGGAAAGGTAAACAAACAGCATGATCTGCACATGCGCAGTCGGAAGCAGCTGGAGTTGACGGGCGTGCAAAATGTGGAGAGCTTCGACAGCGAGGAATTTTTGCTTCGTACAGAACTCGGCCATCTCACCATTCGCGGGAATCATTTACATATCAAAAATTTAAGTCTGGAGAACGGAATGTTGTCCCTAGAGGGCAATGTACATTCCCTGATTTATCTCGATCCCGGATCGCAGGGCAAAAATAAAGGTCTGCTCGGTAAGCTATTTAAATGAATCCTGCAGTCCAGTGGGTGACGCTGTTCTACATGATCATGGCCGGGCTGGCAATGGGACTGGCCTATGACAGCTACCGGGTGCTGTCGCTGAAGTTCAATTTTCCCAAATGGCTGAATGCCATGCTAGATCTACTGTATTGGCTTTGGGCCGCCTTGCTCGTTTTTCGTATGCTGTATGCCGGAAATCAAGGACAATTGCGGTTTTATGTCTTTCTAGGTTTGTTTCTAGGAGTATGGATCTATTTTTTAATCTTCAGTGTTACGGTGCGGCGTTTTGTGTTAAGGTTAATTCAATCGGTTCAGTATATGTGCAGGTTGCTGTGGAGACTTGTGGAGATCCTGATAGGTACACCTCTTCTCTGGCTTTGGCGATTTATTTTAGGGCTGCTAAAGCTACTAGGTCGTATTCTGCGGTTCATCTTTAAGCTTCTGCTGCGTCTGACCAAACCAATTTGGGTATTACCTGTTAGGTGGATCTCTCCACAGTTATCGCGGCTGACACATAGCGCCTGGATTGTGAAGATCACTGAATGGATTACCAAATGGCGGAAACGCTGACCTTGAATTAGGGGGTACGTTGCATGAACAGATTTACTGCGGAAGAGAAAAGTAATCATAGCAAAAATTCGGCCGCAGGCGCGAAGAGAAGAAGATTTATGTGGATTGTCTTTGTGGCAGTATTTTTTGGTTGGGCGGGTTATACTTACTTCGCTCAAAGTGCGGTCATTGCGGACAAGGGTGAGGAACTTGCAAAGAAACAGGAGACTAGTGAGGATGTCATGGCATCTTTAACTCAATTAAAATATGAATTATCCAGACTTAATGATGACGAGTATATTGGCCAATTAGCACGTAAATGGTACAATATCTATCCTCAAGGGGAAACTCCTATTCGAACAGAGCAATCAGAGCAATAATAGCGGCGAAAAGAGGCTTTTACTCTGTTGCCTTGCTTTGCTCTTTACTGTATAATCAAATCACCGCAGACAGGATGACCTTAATATTCGTCTGTATATTTTTAAGGGAGGATCATTTTATTCTATGGCAATTGAAGTGGGCACCAAGTTAGAAGGCAAAGTGACAGGCATCACGCATTTCGGAGCATTTGTGGATCTGTCAGGAGGTGTCACAGGTCTCGTTCACATCTCGGAAATCGCCGATAATTATGTCAAGGATGTTAACGATCATCTGAAGATTAGTGATGTAGTAACAGTCAAGGTGATCAACGTCGATAAGGACGGCAAGATCGGACTTTCCATTAAGCAGGCTGTTGACAAGCCAGCATCGGAAGTACGTCCGCCTAGAGCTCCAAGACCAGAACGTCCTAGCGGCGGAGACCGTTTCGGCGGTGGAGGCGGCAGTGGTGGAGGCGGCGGTGGATTCAATCGTGAACGGGGTGGGCGTCCATTTAAGCCTGCAGCCGGTAAACCTTCATTCGAGGATAAAATGTCGCGATTCCTGAAAGACAGCGAAGAACGGATATCTTCGATTAAGAAGAACACAGAAGGAAAGCGCGGAGGCCGTGGAGCTAAACGCGTGTAATCCAATACCTGTACATCATAAATAACCGCAGGGGCATTTCGCCCTTGCGGTTTTTTTGTCATGTCATATAAAATTGCCGACAGCATCCATGTCATTCTCACATAACTCTAGGGCAATCGCTGACGAAAGACCGCCGCGTCAGCGCGTGAAATTACGTTGTAAACAATCTTGAAACCAATCAACCTACCGTCCCGCAAGGGATAGAACCGCTTTTTTACAGATCATGAATGAAGGCTTTTTTGTCGGAAATTTCTTGTGTGTGTCCCTCCATTTCTGACAAACTTTCTCAATTCCCCGGTTATATAATGAGTACCATAAATTCTTAAACGGGTGGTGTAGGGGAATGAGTAAAAGCAACGTGGTAAATTTGCCAGAGTGGACAAGAGTGGGAAGTGAAGATAAGAAGCAGAGACAAGCATTGCGCACGCGTATTACAGCTTGGGGTCAGAAACAACGGTATATTCAGCTAATAGCAGCGAAGAAATGGATGCTATTGCTTAGTTTCATGGGGTTTCTGCTGGGTAGAGCCATGATTCTGGACGAACTATCCCCTTTTGCTGTCGCATACTTTGCCGTCATTGTGTTTATGCGTCGCGACTCTATTCTACCTGTAGCTGCAGCCATTATAGCTGGAAGTCTCTTTACTCCATTCCCTGGAGCTTTGGTTACTACTGCTGAGCTGATTATTTTCTTTTTAGTTTATAAAGGCTTGGAAAGTTATGAACGAATAGATTTATCCTATGCACCACTTATGGTGTTCGTGTCTTCGTTTATGGTTGGCTTGTTCCAGATTGTTATTGGACCTTCTCTTTCTTGGTATCCGCTTATGATGACAACACTAGATGCTTTACTAGGTTTTGTACTTACACTGGTGTTCATTCAAGCGCTGCCTTTACTAACCTATAAGCAAAAGAGTAGAGCGCTCAGGAACGAGGAGATTCTGTGCCTTATTATCTTACTTGCCTCAGTAATGACGGGCCTTGTGGGCTGGACCCTTAATGGTTTGTCTTTGGAGCATATATTGTCACGATATTTGATTCTACTCTTCGCCATGGCAGGGGGGGCTCCTCTTGGGGCTGCTGTTGGGGTGGTGACCGGATTGATTCTCAGTTTGGCGGATATTAGTGCTATCTATCAAATGAGCCTGCTTGCTTTTTCTGGAATGCTAGCGGGAATGATGCAGGGTGGTCGAAAAGGTGCAGTATCTATCGGGATGTTGCTAGGATCCACGATCCTTTCCGTCTATTTTACGGGTCCAGGTGATATGATGGCCTCAACATGGGAAACCTGCGTAGCGGTAGTGCTATTTCTTATAACGCCTAAGGCGATGATATCTGCCATTGCTAAATATGTTCCTGGCACGTCAGATCATAGCCGATCGCAACACGAATATGCGCGAAGGGTCAGGGATTTAACGGCAGAACGGGTGACGCAATTCTCACAGGTATTCCAGCAGCTGTCGAGCAGCTTTGGTCAGATTCCACGTGCCGGAGAAGTAGGGAAGTCAGACCGTGAGATGGAGGATTTCATGAGTACGGTGACAGAGGGTGCCTGTGCAGGATGCATTCGGCGTTCCCACTGCTGGGATGCAAAATTCTATCAGACGTATAGATATATGACAGATATGATGACTACTGTTGAGGAATGCCCTGATATTACGGCAGCTCAGCTGCCTCCGGAATGGAGCCGGATTTGCGGTAAAACTGGTGAAGTACTTGAAGTCATGAAAGGACAATATGATCTTTACCAACATGATATGCGATGGAAAAGACAAATATACGATAGTCGTCAATTTGTTGCCGAGCAGTTATCGGGCGTGTCACAGGTTATGGAGGACCTGGCGCGTGAAATAAAACGTGAGGGACAGGCTATGTATCGTCAGGAAGCTCAAATCCGTGAGACATTGGAGAAATTAGGGCTGTCTATTCATAGTATCGAAATCCTAAGTTTAGATCCTGGGCGTGTAGAAATAGAGGTGGTGCATGCCTATACTCGTGGTTTTGATGAATGCCGTAAAATGATCGCTCCACTCCTTTCCGACATACTAGATGAGAATATTGCTGTCATGAGCGAGACGGCAGTCCATCCTCGGGAAGGATTGTCGATGGTTACCTTCGGTTCAGCCAAAGCCTTTGAGATAAACACAGGAGTGGCCGTTGTTTCTAAAGGAGGAGATATGTTATCTGGCGATAGCTTCAGTACCGTGGAGCTTGGAAACGGCACCTTTGCAGTATCCATTAGCGACGGAATGGGAAATGGTGAGCGGGCGAGAATGGAGAGTAGTGCCGCCCTCGGTATGTTAGAAAAGCTACTGCAATCCGGTATGGATGAGAAGCTGGCTGTAAAGTCGGTAAACTCTATTCTCTTATTACGTTCTCCTGACGAGTTCTACGCTACCGTTGACATGGCTTTGATCGATCAGTATTCCGCACAGACAACTTTTATGAAGATTGCTTCCGCACCGAGCTTTATCCGGAGGGGTAGTGAGGTCATTCCAATAACCTCTAGCAATCTGCCTATAGGAATCATTAAAGATATCGATGTGGATCTGATCAGCATGCAGCTTCGGGCCGGTGATATTTTGATTATGATGACGGATGGTATTTATGATGCGCCAGGATATGCCGTTAATAAGGAGATATGGATGAAACGGTTGATCCAAGAGCTTGAGGGGGATGATCCTCAAGATTTGGCGGATAGCCTGTTAGATAAGGTAATCCGTTATCAGGGCAATGAGATCCATGATGACATGACAATTGTCGTCAGTCGTGTGGATCATTTCCATCCGGAATGGTCCAGCCTGCATATGCCTGGTGTTGGCCGAATGGAGCGTCCGCGTACGGTGAGTTAGGAATTTTCTCGGTTTAGGCTTAGGTTTTATGTTTAGTACGCGGAAGGGCCGTATTGCTTGTGTGTTTAAGCACGCACGAAGTGTCGTGTTGCCTATATATTTGCAGTGCGCGCAATGCGCCGTGCTGCTATAGGAGTTTAAGTACGCGCGAAGCGTCGTGCGTGCTTGGAAGTCGGGGCGAGTCTGTGATGTGTAACTCGCCGGCCTCTACCATTACGTTTCAAAGGTTCGCTGACTTTGGAGGGTAATTTTTTAGATCTAAACTGTTTACTAGTGAAGGTACGGAACGGAGAGAAAGTTTGGAGCTGTAGAAGCGGAGCGTTCGCCTTTATTATTTGATTTCAACCGCAGAAGGCGGTTTTAATAGAGAAATCAAATAATAACAGCGATCGAAAGCCCAAACATTTCTCGCAGTTCCCCTATTCACTATCCCCTTAGTTCAGATCACAAATTTCCCCAACAAAAGCGACCGTTTGAAATCTCTCATTTCTGGATATGCTAGAAACAGAGGTTCAAACAAAGGGGGAGTTGAGGGTTATGAAGCAAATTATGCTCATTACTGACGGTTGTTCGAATGTAGGAGAAAGTCCGGTGTTGGCAGCGGCGCATGCCCTGCAGGAGGGAATCACCGTAAATGTGGTTGGTGTAGTTGATTATGGTACGATCGGCGAACTCGGAAGCCGGGAGATTGCCGACATTGCCAAGGCCGGGGGAGGCCTTAGCCGAATAGTCGGAACGCCACAACTGGCACAGACGATTCAGATGATGACACGCAAGACCGTGGTTCAGACGATCCAGCAGGCGGTTAATAAAGAGGTAAAAAAGATACTAGGCAATGGCTCATTGGATCAGTTACCTCCTGTTCAACGTTCACAGGTTGTTACAGTTGTAGATGAACTGACAGAAACAACACCGCTGCGCATTGCACTTCTTATCGATGCCAGTGCTAGTATGAAACCTAAACTGGGTGCTGTGGAAGATGCTATCCGCGATTTGGCGCTCAGTTTGGAAGCACGGGAAGGTAAGAGTGAGATTGCTGTGTTCCATTATCCTGGAAATAACAGCAGCGAAGATGCCAAGCTTGATCTAGATTGGACCCATGACATGTCAGGTATTCGTACGTTATTCTCTAAATTACACATGAGAGGCGCGACACCGACGGGTCCAGCTATTTTCAAGGTGCTTGAACATTATCGTTATGATACACTGGATGAACATCGTGGACGCCGACTAAGTGATGACCACGACGAAAGAGAAGGGATGATTGGTGGGTATGTCGTCTAATCCGTCCTATCCTACTGGTACCTTAATTAACGGCAAATGGCGGGGTAACCGTTATGTCGTTGAGCGGATGCTGGGAAGGGGCGCGAACGGAACCGTATATCTTGTGCAAAGAGAAGGCAGACGGGAAAGGTACGCGCTAAAAATCGGATACGATACACTTGAACTTCAATCGGAGATCAATGTACTAACCTCGCTGCAATCACGGCGAAAGCGGAATGAGCATCGTGCTCGTCGTGAGAATCCATTGTCTTCTTATTTTTTGGAAGCGGATGATTTTGCGAATGGGGATAATGTCCCCTTCTATGTAATGAGGTATGTTGAAGGCAAACCTCTGCATCATTTTTTATCGAAAAACGGTCCCGACTGGTTAGGCCTGGTAGGTCTTGGTCTGCTTGATAAGCTGCGCACGCTGCATGAATGCGGTTTTGTGTTCGGGGATTTGAAGCCGGAGAACGTCATGGTATCAAAGTACGGCGAAGTGGAGCTGATCGACTTTGGGGGCACAAGTCCTATTGGTCGCAGTGTGAAGCAGTTTACCGAATGGCATGACCGTGGTTTTTGGAATGCAGGCAGCCGCACGAGTGATGAGGGTTATGATCTATTCGCTTTTGCTGTACTGTGCCTCCGTCTTTTGAATGAAGAGGGGCTCAAGAAAGCTGCGCTACAGCTGCCGCAGACAAGAAGTGTAGATGAGCTGTTTAAGCTGGCTAGAAATCTACCCGACAAGAAACTATCCTCTTGGATTTGTTTGGCGTTAAAAGGAGGTTTCTCCGGTTCCGCTGATGCTACAGAGCTCTGGCGAAGCCATATTTACAATTCGCGTAGAAAGCGTCCTGATAGTATGGACACACCTCGCTGGCTCAAAAATGCTTTTGGGGTATCCTTGTTTGTGCTTGCCTTTACAATTTATTGGGTATTTCGGTTTTGAACTTATACATATAGTTAGAGAGAAGGGGGGCCGCATATGGAGCAAATGAATGGACTGGTGGAGTCAGTATTGGAGTCAGCAGCCGAGCACGAGCTGTGGGCGCCCCATGACACCATTGTAGTCGCAGTTTCCGGCGGCCCGGATTCTGTGGCTCTTTTGCATGTTTTGCATGAAATAGCAGTAAACGTTATGCCACTTACCTTAATATGCGCTCATGTGAATCACGGATTTAGAGCGGAGTCTAAGGAAGAGGTAGAGCTAGTACGTGGTATGGCTGAACAGTTGGGACTGCCCTTTGAGTTGGCAGAATTCGATATTCCCTCTTTGGCTAAAGAGAGTGGACTCGGTCCTGAGGGGACAGCACGCGAAAAGCGATACGAATTTCTGATTGATACCGCACACCGTTATGGGGCGCGCTCCGTTGCTCTGGCTCATCATGCGGATGATCAGGCAGAAACGGTGATTATGCGTCTATTGCGAGGAAGCGGTTTATCGGGGCTGTCCGGTATCAAGTGGAAAAGAACAGAAAAAAAGGTGGAACTCATTCGTCCATTCCTACGTATTAACAAAACGGCTCTTCTTGGGTTATGTCAGAATGAAGGTTTCACCTATGCCGAGGATGCAACTAATCTGCTGACGAAATACAAGCGGAATGCTGTTCGATTGGAAGTTCTTCCTTTTCTGGAAAGGTATAACGGCAGAGTGAGACAGTCACTTGTGCAGCTTGCGGAAATTGCAGGAGCTGAGGATGAATATATGGAGGCATCTGCGGTAAAATGCTTTGAGGAGCTGGTTTCGGAAGGGGAAGGGAAATATACCTTTAACAGAGCTTCATTTGCGGCCATACCCTCCGCTTTACAACGGCGTTTGATTAAACTAATATTAAATTATCTGTCGGCGGATCTATCTGCCCTTGATTTCTCCAAGATTGAATCTGTACGTCGGGGAACGCTGCAGAGCTATCCCACCACCTGGAGTTTGGATTTAGGTGGAGGCCTGACTTGTGTGCGGCAATATGATATCATCTTGTTCTCGTCCAAGCCCGCGCAGCAACAGGCAAGCTATACATATCGTCTGTTTTTACCGGATTCCGAGCTTAAGCTGGAGGAAATAGGTAAGGTGATGTCGATGGCGGTGCTGGAGAGAGAAAACTTTTTTGTACAGGGGGAGGATTATGGGAAGATGTCGGCTTGGTTTGACCGTGATGAACTGGTCTTTCCACTAACGATACGTTCCCGATTGCCTGGAGATACCATAAGAGTCATGGGATTAAACGGAAGCAAAAAGGTAAAAGATATTTATATTGATGATAAAATACCTGCTGCTGAACGCTCAATGATCCCCCTCGTTTGTGATGGTTTGGGCAATATCGTCTGGATTCCGGGCGTAAGACGCTCGATGCATGCCGCAGTAGGGCGGCAAACGACCTCGGTACTTCTATTGTCTCTAGCAGAGCTGGATGACCGTGAAGAAACGTAATGGTCGATGTAAGTCTTTCATAGTATAACTTAGGAGGTTTCGCAAGTTGCAAAATGATATTCAAGAAGTCTTGATCACCGAAGAGGAACTTCAGCAGAAAATTAAGGAGCTCGGTCGAACACTGAGCGAAGAATACGCAGGACGTACCCCTTTAGTCATTTGTGTACTAAAAGGCGCGTTTATATTTATGGCAGATCTGGTTAAAGCCATTACAGTACCTGTTGAGATGGATTTCATGGCAGTATCTAGCTATGGAGCATCCACCAAGTCCTCTGGTGTTGTCAAAATTATTAAGGATTTAGATGTATCGGTAGAAGGCCGCGATATCTTGATCGTTGAAGATATTATTGACAGTGGCCTTACGCTCAGCTATTTGATTGAGCTACTCCGCAACCGCAATGCTGCTTCTATCAATGTGGTTACCTTGTTTGATAAGCCCTCAGGTCGTACGGTTAATCTGGAAGCCAGCTATACAGGCTTCGTGTTGCCAGACGAATTTGTAGTAGGCTACGGATTGGATTATGCCGAGCGGTATCGGAACCTCCCATATGTTGGAGTGCTGAAGCCTGAGATTTATTCCAATTGAACTATTGATTGCCTTGATCATACGGATCGGGCACCCTTGGCTTCCTTTATTTGAGGTGTCCCAAGAGGCTATGGTACAATAACTTGAGTGTTGCGAGAGGAGGTAGGGGATGAATCGGTTCATCCGGAATTCTGGTTTTTATTTGATTTTATTTTTAGTCGTGGTGGGTATTGTCCAGTTTGTGAGCAATGGAAATGAAGCCGCCGATTTCCCTAGATACGACGAGTTACGGCAGGAGATCAAGAGCAACAATGTGAAGGATTTGACGGTTCAGTTTGAGGGTAATGCCTTTTTAGTTACAGGCGAATATAGAGAGTTGCCTGCCGATACTAAATCGAAAAGCTTCTCCACATATATTCCTCCAACAGATGCTGCTATTAATGAACTGATTCAAGCCAGTGATGTTAATGGGATTGAATTAACTCAGAAGAAAATGGAAGGTACCAGCATTTGGCTGACATTCCTTTCTTCTATTATCCCGCTAGTCATTATGTTCATCTTGTTCTTCTTCCTGTTTAACCAGGCGCAAGGTGGCGGCGGTAAAGTCATGAATTTCGGCAAGAGCAAGGCTCGGTTATATAATGAAGAGAAGAAGAAAATCAGCTTCGAGGATGTTGCAGGGGCGGACGAAGAGAAGCAAGAGCTTGTCGAAGTCGTTGAGTTCCTGAAAGATCCGCGCAAATTTGCAGCTGTCGGTGCACGTATCCCTAAAGGCGTACTGCTTGTAGGCCCTCCGGGAACAGGTAAAACATTGCTTGCACGTGCAGTAGCAGGTGAAGCCGGTGTTCCTTTCTTTAGTATTTCCGGTTCCGATTTTGTAGAAATGTTCGTGGGTGTCGGTGCTTCTCGGGTACGTGATTTGTTCGAGAACGCTAAGAAGAACGCGCCATGTATTATCTTCATTGATGAAATTGATGCTGTGGGTCGTCAACGCGGCGCCGGACTCGGCGGCGGACATGACGAGCGCGAGCAGACACTTAACCAATTGCTGGTTGAGATGGATGGATTCGGTGGTAACGAAGGCATTATTATTGTTGCGGCAACTAACCGCGCTGATATACTTGATCCTGCATTACTTCGTCCAGGACGTTTTGACCGTCAAATTACGGTTGACCGCCCCGACGTAAAAGGCCGTGAAGCTGTACTTAAGGTTCATGCCCGTAACAAGCCGCTTACGAAAGATGTAAGACTGGATGTTGTCGCTAAACGCACAACTGGATTCACGGGTGCTGATCTAGAGAATCTGCTAAATGAAGCAGCATTGCTAGCTGCACGTCGTAACCGCAAAGATATTTCCATGATTGAAGTGGATGAAGCCATTGACCGTGTTATCGTGGGTACTGAGAAACGTAGTCGGGTTATCAGTGACCGTGAGAAACGCATTGTTGCTTACCATGAAGCAGGCCATACTATAGCTGGTTATTTCCTTGAGCATGCTGATATGGTGCATAAAGTTACAATTATCCCACGCGGACGTGCCGGCGGATATGTTATTATGCTTCCGAAGGAAGATCGGATGATCGTTACCAAGCAGGAGCTTTTGGATAAGGTTACTGGATTACTTGGTGGACGTGTTGCCGAAGAATTGTTTATTGGTGAGATCGGTACGGGCGCATACAGTGACTTCCAACAGGCTACGCGTATCGTGCGTGCCATGATCATGGAGTACGGTATGAGCGATAAGCTTGGACCTATGCAGTTCGGCTCTTCTCAAGGCCAAGTATTCTTGGGTCGTGATATTGGGCATGAACAGAATTATAGTGATTCCATCGCTTATGAGATTGATCAAGAAATGCAGAACTTTATTACTTCGAGCTACGAACGTTGTAAAGAACTGTTGCTCAAACACTCTAAAGAAATGCACCTGATTGCCAATACGTTACTTGAGAAGGAAACACTTGAGCTTGATCAGATTAAAGAGCTGATTGAACAAGGATTCCTTTCTGAAGATGGTAAGGCTGAGGGTGGCGAAGGTGTTGCGCTTGAAGTTGGCGAACCTGTCATTGATAATATCGGTGATGTTCGTGTCCGCATTCAAGGCAAGTCTGAAGATACTGATTCCACGCCTCCGAACCTATCAAAGGAAATCCCGAACAAACCTGAATCTGAGGGTAATGACGGATCTGATGATGACAATAAAGGCGGCGGAACTAGCCTCACCTAAGCAGGATCACTATTCATAAGATGTAAATTAATCCGGAGAGCGTAATTGCTCTCCGGATTTTTTATTTTAATTTTTAGGTAATTTCATGCTTAGAAGCCTGTCTAGTCACATTGACAGGGGCTGGAACGTTGTGTACATTAGTGATTAATATTACTTACTATTAACATCAGCTTATTCATTTTTTCGGATGATGGCTCATGCCATTTGATAACATCGCACCGGCGTAAAGCCGCGAAGATTTAAGGGGGAGAACAATCGGTGGAAGCTCTGGCACTTGAGCGTAAGCAGGAACAGAATCGAGAACTTCGTATACGTCTTGAACAGCTTAAGAAGGAAAGAAACGCAATCATTTTAGCTCATTATTATCAACGTGATGAAATTCAGGAGGTTGCCGATTTCCGGGGAGACTCTTTTTTACTCGCTCAGAAGGCTGCAGAGACTGATGCAGAGGTTATTGTATTCTGCGGTGTTCATTTCATGGGGGAAAGTGCTAAAATTCTGGCTCCAAACAAAACCGTCCTTATTCCTGATGAACGTGCAGGCTGCCCAATGGCTGATATGGTCAATGTAGACGGTTTGCGTAAGCTTAAAGCGCAACATCCAAATGCTAAAGTGGTGACTTATATCAACTCGTCTGCAGAGATTAAAGCGGAAACTGATATCTGTTGTACCTCTGCCAATGCCGTGAAAGTAATCGAATCCCTCGATGCTGAAGAAATTATCTGGGTACCCGATAAGAATCTTGGTCAATACGTACAAGATCAGACCGGCAAAAAACTGATTATCTGGGAAGGCTATTGCAACACTCATGATATGTTGACTGTTAAAGATGTAGTAGAAATGAGAGCGAAATACCCAGAAGCAGAATTTGTAGTTCATCCAGAATGTCGTCCGGAAGTAGTGGCCATGGGTGATTATGTAGGTAGTACTACATCCATTCTCGAGTATTGCCGGAAATCTGACCGTAAGCAATTTATCGTTGGAACTGAGGATGGTACAGGATATCAGCTTCGTAAAGATAGTCCGGATAAAGAATTCCATTTTGCTACAAAATTTCTTGTTTGTCCTAATATGAAAGTTAACAATCTAAAAAAACTGGTGAAATGCCTGGAGACGATGAAGCCACAAATCTATGTACCGCCTGCTGTCGCCGACAAAGCCAGAACTTCCCTAGAGCGCATGCTACAAGTCCGGTAGTATGCGCTACTCTTTCGTTGAAACAGGTGAAACGCGGTCATGATTCCACAATATTTGGTTGATTTTGATCTTCGGGATATTCCTAAAGTAAAGACAGATTGTATTGTTATCGGTTCAGGGATTGCCGGATTGTTCACAGCTATTAAAGCTAGTGAAGATCGGCGTGTCATTATGATCACAAAGAAATCAGTAATGGAGAGTAATACTCGCTATGCACAGGGGGGGATCGCAGCTGTAATAGCTGAGGACGATTCCCCTGCTTACCACCGGCAGGATACATTAATGGCGGGAGCAGGTCTGTGCTCATCCACAGCTGTCGATGCACTTGTTAATGAAGGACCAGATAGAGTTCATGAGCTAATTCGTTTAGGTACTCTTTTTGATAAGGAAGATGGGGTACTGGCTTTGACGCAGGAAGGAGCGCATAGTCACCGTCGTATTTTGCATGCTAATGGAGATGCTACAGGTTATGAGATTGTTCGTGCCTTGGCTGAACAGGTAGCTGAACATGAGAACATTGAGGTGTGGGATGATCATTATGTCATTGATCTCATTACTGAAGGTGGAGAATGTGTAGGCGCATTGTTGCAGCGTCCCGGCGGAGGACGGTTATTCCTGCAAGGGGATGCGACTATTTTGTGCTCTGGCGGTGCAGGACAATTATTTAGATACACTACCAACCCTGAAGTAGCTACAGGCGACGGGGTAGCCATTGCTTATCGTGCCGGGGCTCATATACGAGATATGGAATTTATTCAATTTCATCCTACAGCATTGAGTTATCCTGGAGCTCCTAGATTCCTAATCTCCGAAGCAGTTCGTGGGGAAGGAGCAGTATTGCGCAATATTAATGGAGAGCGGTTCATGGAACGATATCATGAGTTGCTTGAGCTAGCCCCACGAGATATTGTAGCTCGGGCTATTGTAAGTGAAATGGAGCTTACAAAGTCAACGTTTGTCTATTTGGATATTACGCATGAATCCCCAGAAATGGTGAAGCATCGTTTCCCTACAATACATGAGACCTGTATGGGCTATGGACTGGATATTACAAGTGATTGGATTCCAGTGGCTCCAGCTGCGCATTATATGATGGGGGGCATTAAGACCGATCTGAATGGGGAGAGTACGATTCCTCGCTTGTTTGCTTGCGGGGAGGTTTCTTCCACAGGCGTACATGGGGCTAATCGATTAGCAAGCAATTCATTATCGGAAGCAGTTGTTTTTGGACATCGTATTATTGAGCGGATTCGCCAATTATCTCCGCTTGGACGTGATGTTACATCAGTTAGTAGCAACGAAGGGCGTGTTGATTCGCCAACTCAAGCTATTGTGGAACGCCGTTTGAAGCTACAAAAGGTAATGGTTCGATATGCTGGATTACGACGTAATGAAGAGACCTTGTCTAAGGGAATAGAAGAATTGAAACGGCAGCTACCCATCTTTGGATCCGTATTGACTAAACGAGAGGAATACGAGTTCGCTAATATGCTGACCTGCTGTTTGCTCGTGACAGAGTCTGCTCTAGCACGGGAAGAGAGTCGCGGGGCACATTACCGTGAGGATTACCCGCAGCGAAGTGATGATCAGTGGCGCAAGCACCTGCTTCAAATTCGCGATCTGGGAATAGTGGAGGAATTAAGCGATGATGTTTAATGGTTACAATGAAGAATTAGTACAATCCATTAAGGCTTGGCTGCGGGAAGATGTCGGTTCGGGTGATGTAACAACACAAATGACAATACCTGTTGGCCATGAATCTAAAGGGATTATTCATGCTAAAGAAGATGGCGTAATTTGTGGTATCCCGATTGCAGAGTTGGTTTTTGAAATTGTTGATCCTACGCTTAGCTTTACAGCCCTTGTAGAAGAAGGTCAGGCAGTGACAAAAGGGACTGTAATTATTGAGGTAGAGGGAAGCACACATGCAATTCTTACGGGTGAACGGCTTGCACTCAACTTGATGCAGCGTCTTTCCGGTGTAGCATCACGTACGTCATCTTTCGTACAGGTGCTCGATGGATTACCGACTCGTCTAGTAGATACACGTAAGACTACACCAGGACATCGTATGCTGGAAAAATATGCAGTTCGTGTTGGTGGAGGCTTTAATCATCGTTTTGGTCTATATGATGCGGTTATGATCAAGGACAATCATATCAAAGGTGCAGGTGGTATTAGGCAGGCAGTAGGTCGTGCGCGGAAGAACATTCCACATACGATGAGCATTGAAGTAGAGACTGAGAACTTAGAGCAAGTCGAAGAGGCGCTGGCAGCAGGTGCTGATATTATTATGCTTGATAATATGTCTAACGAGATGATGAAGCAAGCGGTGGCTAGGATTAAAGCTAAAGCTCCACATGTCAAGACAGAGGCCTCCGGCAATGTATCGTTAGAAACGGTTCGTGGGATCGCAGAAACAGGTGTGGATGTGATTTCTGTAGGACGCCTTACGTACTCCTTTTCCAGTCTGGATATTAGTCTAGACCTTAATGCCAAGAAGGAAGGGTCCTCATCATGATGCTTGCTGTCGATGTCGGTAATACCAATATTGTTCTCGGTGTATACAGAAAGCGCGAATTGTTACATCATTTTCGGCTAAGTACTGCGCGCCAATCCACCGTGGACGAATATGGAGTGCTGATACACAATCTTTTTCAGATGTCAGGGATCTCTGTTAAAGATGTGGAAGGTGTAATTATATCCTCGGTAGTTCCACCTCTGGTTAAGACTATCGTGGATATGTGTATAAAGTATATAGGCAAAGATCCGTTACTCGTAGGACCAGGGATAAAAACGGGACTTAATCTTCGCTATGAGAATCCGCGTGAGATTGGCGCAGACCGGATTGTTAATGCTGTGGCTGCGATTGAACAATATAAATGTCCGCTTGTTGTTGTTGATTTTGGTACGGCTACGACCTTCGACTGTATCGATGCAGGGGCTAATTATCTTGGAGGAGCGATTGTTCCGGGTCTTGTTATTTCTACAGAGGCCTTATACCAGCGGGCGTCGAAACTGCCACGAATTGAGTTGGAGAAGCCTAAAAAGGTTATCGGACGTAATACAGTTCACGCTATGCAGGCTGGTATTATTTTTGGGTATGCAGGCCAAGTCGAGGGGATTGTAAAGCGTATCAAAATCGAGATGAACGCTCCGGAACTGAAGGTTATTTCTACTGGAGGCCTCGCTTCGCTAATTGCGGGGGAGACGGATTGTATCGACGAAGTAAATCCTATGTTAACACTAGAAGGATTACGAATTATTTATGACCGTAACCAATAAAGATAAAGAAGCCTAAAGGGCGAAGAGATAGGAGGGCTATGCACCCAATGGAAAAAAAGAAGGATCGACTTATCCGTGGAACAGCTATGAATGGTAAAGTGAGAGCGTTTGCTGTCCGCACAACAGAATTGGTCGAGGAATTGCGGCGCAGACATGATACGTATCCAACGGCTACAGCCGCACTTGGACGTACAGTTACCGCTGCAGCCATGATGGGCGCTATGCTCAAAGGAAGAGAGAAGCTATGTATCATGGTCAAAGGGGATGGACCGATCGGGCAAATCGTTGCGGAGTCCAATGCGTTGGGAGAAGTGTGCGGTTATGTACACCATCCTCACATTCACTTACCTAGCAATAGTATGGGCAAATTGGATGTCGCTGGAGCCGTAGGAACTGAAGGGTTCATTGATATTATAAAGGATTTAGGTTTGAAGGAACCTTATCGAGGTAGTATTCCTATCATCTCCGGAGAACTTGCGGAAGATTTCACTTATTATTTCGCTGTTTCTGAACAAACCCCAGCTGCAGTTGGATTAGGTGTATTAGTGGATACCGATGAGTCAGTGATTGTAGCCGGAGGGTTTATCGTGCAGCTTCTTCCAGGACTGACGGATGCGGAGATTACGGAGATCGAAAAAGCTCTAGGGGCTATGCCTTCCGTGACAACACTTCTTGATCAGGGTCTAGAGCCAGAAGAAATGCTGCGTTTTCTTTTGCCGGATGCGGTAGTTATGGATGAACTGGATATTAACTTTGCTTGTCAATGTTCGCGTGAGCGGGTAGAGCAGACATTGGTTAGCTTAGGGCAAGATGAACTGGAGAGATTAATTGCAGAAGATGAGCAGGCTGAAGTTGTATGTCATTTTTGCAACGAGGCTTATGTTTTTAATAAGGACGAATTACAGGTCATTTTAGAACAAGCGAAATCGTAGGGCATGGGATGATGACGAGACAGGAACGTGCACTTCGCAATACGGTTGTTATTCTGGCTGTTGCAACTTTAATGCTCGGGGGCCTATTGTTCTGGAGCTTACGCGCCATGGCTCTTCTAAAAGGGGATACAACAGAAAACGAAACACCGGATGCAGCGACTGCAGGCGGACAACCGATAACAGATAAGCAGTGGATGGATGAGCTCAAAAAAAAGCATGGCCACGAAGTGCTGGTTGGAATGATCAATCATATTGTTGTGGAGATGGAAGCAAAGGCTCTGGGGATTACCGTGACCGACGATGAGGTTGAGCAAGAACTTGCACGAACTATGGTTGGATACGGATCGGAAGAACAGTATTATGCACAAATGCAGTCTCAGCTGGGATTATCTCGTCAGGAAGTGTTCGCAGAAACGGCTTATCGTCTGACCTTACAAGCAATAGCCACTGATGGTATTACGATTAAGGAAGCTGATATCGATACTTATTTAGACCAAAATACGGAGCGTTTCACTCCCAAAAGGGAATTGGAACTCTCCATGATTAAGGTTTCATCTTATGATGAAGGCGAGCAAGTAATGGATCGCTTGGAGCAGGGTGAGAATTTTGCTGATTTAGCTAGGGAAGTTTCCATTGATGCAGAGAGTCGGCAGCAAGGAGGCCGTTTGGGCAAAGTAGAGGAAGACGATCCTTTTTGGCCTGAGGGACTGCTTAAGACCGCTGCTAGTTTGGATGAGGGTGATATAGCGGGGCCGATTCAGGCGGAGGACGACTTCGCTATCATTCGACTAGAGAGTATTCACACACAAAATATTCCTGATCAAAAGGAAATTCGGGCGCTGGTACGTCAAGAGCTGGCGTTGGAGCAAGCACCCCCTCTACAGCAAGTGGAGAGTGATTTGCGCACGAAATATGATGTGGCAATAAATATTGACAACAGCCTGCAAGATTGATAATATGATATTAACGTAAAACCTACCGTTTTAGTCGGAAATAACTAACGGTGGTCCAATATCTATACCCCTTTATAGCAGTTATTATTGCATAATAGGGACACACATACAGAAGAGTAAAGTCACAATTTACGTTCTTATATCGCATTTATCATTCTAAGGAGGTTTTTGCTCATGGCTAAAGTCGTTAACAACGTAACAGAATTGATCGGAGGTACTCCGCTCGTTCGTTTGAATCGTCTGGCACAGGAAGGCTCCGCAGATATTTATTTGAAATTGGAATATCAGAATCCGGGATCAAGCGTAAAAGACCGTATCGCAATCAGCATCGTTGAAGAAGCTGAACGTGAAGGTCTACTGAAACCTGGAGGTACAATTGTAGAAGCAACCAGTGGTAACACTGGTATTGGCTTGGCACTTGTGGCTGCGGCTAAAGGTTATAAGGCAGTTATCGTAATGCCGGAAACCATGAGCTTGGAACGCCGTAATCTACTTCGTGCATACGGAGCAGAATTGGTTCTGACTCCAGGATCGGAAGGCATGAATGGTGCGGTTAAGAAAGCGGAAGAAATTCTGAAAGAGAACCCAAGCTATTTCCCATCGGAGCAATTCAAGAATAAAGCGAACGTGAAGATCCACCGTGAGACCACTGGACCTGAAATCGTTGAAGCTATTGAGTCCATCGGAGGCCCACTGGATGCTTTTATTGCAGGTATCGGAACAGGTGGAACGATCACGGGTGCAGGTGAAGTGCTGAAGAGCAAATATCCTGACGTGAAGATCTATGCTGTGGAGCCTGCTGCTTCTCCAATCTTGGCAGGAGGCAAACCAGGCCCTCACAAAATTCAGGGTATCGGAGCAAACTTCATTCCTGAAATCCTGAACCAGGACATTTATGATGAGATCATCCATGTTGAGAACGATGAAGCATTCGAAACTGCACGCCGTGTAGCTAAAGAAGAAGGCGTCTTGTCTGGCATTTCTTCCGGTGCAGCAGTATTTGCAGCACTTAAGGTTGCTAAAGACCTCGGTCCTGGCAAGAAGGTAGTTGTCATCATCCCAAGTAATGGTGAACGTTACCTGAGTACACCACTTTACAATTTCGAAGCGTAATTGTTTGCAATAACGTAATTTATAAGAGTCTTCATACCACTTTTCTGGTGGTGATGGAGACTCTTTTCGTTGATTATATGGGCAAAAGGCTCTATGGATATATGACGACCTAGACGTGGTAATTTATTATTTTTGAAAAATGCTATGGTTTTTACTGAAGACTTAAAAGCCATAATAATTTCCTATAGCTGGGGGCTTTTCAATAATGCCTTAAGTACAGTATACTGACAGGCAATATACTACTGATGATTAATAATAAGTAATTGCTAGATAAAACTAAGCAAATGCTTACGAAGTAAGTTTTGTCCCGAAGATTAAACTGTAGGATTATGCTAGACAAAACTAAGCAAATGCTTACGAAGTAAGTTTTATTGCGAAGTGATGTCTATGATGTAATTGCTTCATAAAACTTTTAGGAGGATGGCTTTGGAAATCATAACGACATGGAATGAGTGGGAACAATGGGCAGCTGAAGACTGGAGCATGTTCCCCTTGATTATAAAATCACCCAAGTGCTCGGGGGAATTGCCCGCATCCTGGAAGAAGGCCTGGGAACTAGCTTCCGAATACTCCGTAGTGTTGGAGAGTGGCAAGGGTGGCCGTTATACGTACTTAGGTTTAAATCCTGTATCAATATTAAAAGGCAAGGGAGAAGGCGCTGAGGTGTTTAGCCTTTCTCCCGAATCATTGGGTCATACAGCCGATGAGGGTTCACATGAGACTACAACGCTGCTAGGTAAGCAGCTAGAGCTGCTACAACAATGGATGTCAGGCTTCACCTCGCCAAGTCTAAACGTTCAGGGCATTCCTCCATTTACCGGTGGATGTATTGGATTTCTAGGGTACGATGTGGTTCGCTCATTGGAGCGTTTACCGTCTCTCGCACAAGATGATCCCGGTTTTCCTGATTATCTCTTTATGAGGATGGATGAGGTATGGATTTATGATCACAAAGAGCATGTGCTTTATTGTGCTGTTCATGTCCCGGTTCCAGCAGAATGTGGGATGGAGGATTTGCAGAACCTTTATCTCGGTGCTATAGAACAGGCTGGGCGAATGGTAGAGCAGTGGCAGTTGATATCCACTGCTTCGGGATTGAACGAAGAGGTCAAAGGTAGCATTGAGGCCCTCACAGATTCCTCAGGAGAGTGGCCGGGTATGACCTCGGCCTTCTCACCTGAGAAGTTCCAGCAGGCTGTGCTGGACGTTCAGGAATACATCCGCCAAGGCGATGTATTTCAAGTGAACCTCTCGCTGCGCCAGGAGGCGCAGCTGAAGTCCTCGCCGGAGGATGTTTACGAATGGCTGCGCAAGCTCAATCCGTCCCCGTACATGGGGCTCTTGCGGTCGCCCGGCTTCGCGCTATCCAGCGCTTCACCGGAGCTGCTCGTCAAGCTGCACGGGGACAAAGTGAGCGCACGGCCAATCGCCGGCACCCGGCGCCGAGGCCTGACTCCCGCGGAGGATGCCGCCATGGAGGCGGAGCTTCGCGGGAGCGAAAAAGAGATCGCCGAGCATATTATGCTTGTCGATCTGGAGCGCAACGACATCGGGCGTGTCGCTGCATATGGATCCGTCAGCGTGCCTGAGCTGATGACGGTGGAGCGTTACTCTCATGTGATGCATCTCGTTTCGCAGGTAGAGGGCCAGGTCGCACCGGATAAGGATGCTTATGCTGTAATCGCAGCATTGTTCCCAGGGGGAACGATTACAGGCGCGCCCAAAGTAAGAACAATGGAAATCATTGAAGAGCTGGAGCCGGTTCGGCGTGGGCCGTATACAGGATCCATGGGCTTTATTGACTATAACGGAAATATGGAATTAAATATTATTATTAGAACACTGGCTGTAAAGGATGGAGTCGGATATATTCAGACAGGTGCGGGCATCGTGATCGACTCTGATCCATACCGTGAATACCGTGAATGCCATAATAAAGCCAAAGCGGTAGTGAAGGCAGTACTCTGTAGTGAGTTACAGCAGGAATCCCAAACTACCAGCGGCGCCGAAGGGGGAGAAACACTGTGATCTTGGTCATCGATAATTATGATTCCTTTACGTATAACCTCGTACAGTATTTGGGTGAACTTGGGGAAGAGGTTAAAGTACACCGCAACGATGAAATTACCATTGAAGAGATTGAAAAAATGGCTCCCGATCATATTTTAATTTCTCCAGGACCATGTACACCTAATGAAGCGGGGATCAGTTTGGAATTGTTACATCATTTCAAAGGTATTATTCCGATCTTCGGCGTATGCCTTGGGCATCAGGCGATAGGCCAAGCATTTGGTGGAAATGTTATTCGTGCAGAGCGTTTGATGCATGGAAAGACATCCCCGATTCATCATAATGGTACGTCGGTTTTTGAAGGTCTGGAGTCTCCTTTTACGGCAACGAGATATCATTCTTTGATTGTAGAGCGCGAGAGTCTGCCGGATTGTCTGGAGATTACAGCGGAGACCGAAGAAGGGGAGATTATGGCACTGCGCCATAAAGAATACCCTATCGAAGGTGTGCAATTCCATCCGGAATCGATTATTACGGATCATGGTCATACGATGCTGCGTAATTTCTTGAAACGGAGAGCCGGAGAAACGGCATGAAATATATAGGATTTAACAATGGTGTCATTGATGCAAGACAAGCCGTGGTTTCCGCCCTGGATCACGGTTTTTTATACGGCATAGGATTGTTCGAGACCTTTCGGACGTATGGGGGAGTGCCTTTTCTACTGGAGCGTCATTTGAAGCGTATGGCAGAGGGCTGCAAGGAGCTTGGTATTCCATTTGCGCAGGATGTTGAACAGCTGCAGGAGTGGATCCAGCGTGTTATGGACAAAAATGAATTAAAAGAAGCTTATATACGCTATACCGTGACCGCTGGTGAGGATATTCTCGGATTACCTGCGGGCGACTATTGCGAACCCAATCATTTGCTGTACATCAAAGCGCTGCCGAAAGTATCCGAAAAGATATATAGCGAAGGCAAAGACCTGCAATTGTTGTCCTTAAGGCGTAACACTCCGGAGGGAGCAGTGCGATTCAAGTCTCTGCATTATATGAATAATATTTTGGCCAAGCGTGAGCTTAGGGGCTATGCCTCTGCGGCGAATGGTGCTGAAGGACTGATGTTGACTGCACAAGAGATCATAGCAGAGGGCATTGTCAGTAACATCTTTTTTATAAAAAACAATATTCTCCACACTCCAGATATCTCAGCTGGGATTCTACCGGGAATTACCCGGGAAATGGTAATGGAGCTGGCTCGTAGTGCTAGAATTAGGGTAGAAGAGGGCGCATATCATTGGGAGCAGTTAAAAATAGCCGACGAAGTATTTCTTACTAATTCCGTACAAGAAATTGTCCCGGTCACAACGATTTGGGAAAAAGATAAAAAATTTACCGTAGGCGATGGCCTTTGCGGCAGAATGACTTCGGATTTGATTTCATTCTATAGAGAAAGGACGGGAATACCGAAATGAGACCAGCCATATTCAAGCGGACATACCGCTGTGGAAATACTGATTTGGAATTGGGAAAGCGAACGCTGATTATGGGCATCCTGAATGTAACCCCGGATTCTTTTTCAGATGGAGGACTTTGGGATGATCCGGACAAAGCAGTAGAACATGCGCTACAAATGGCCGCAGACGGTGCTGATATTATAGATATTGGTGGAGAATCTACCCGTCCTGGTCATAAACCAGTGGGGCTTGAAGAGGAATTAGCTCGTGTATTGCCTGTCATCGAGAGTATTCATCGAGCGGCACCGCATATTCCGTTATCTATAGATACGTACAAAGCTGAAGTGGCACGCCAAGCTATTGCTGCTGGTGCCCATATCATTAATGATATATGGGGCTGTAAGGCTGATCCGGAAATGGCGGTAGTGGCAGCAGCTGCAGACTGTCCCATTATTTTGATGCATAACCGGCAGGACCGTGATTATACGAATCTAAGTGCGGATATGTCGGCAGACCTTAAGGAAAGTATTGATCTTGCTTTAGCCGCAGGAGTGAAGCCAGTCAATATCATCTTGGATCCAGGGATCGGCTTTGCGAAGGATTTTAATGAAAATTTGCAGGCGATGATGCTTTTGGACGGGTTGACTGAGTTTGGCTATCCACTGTTACTGGCGACTTCACGCAAAAAATTCATCCGGACCGTACTTGATTTGCCCGCTGATGATGTTGTGGAAGGTACCGCAGCTACAGTAGCCTTTGGTATTGCTCAGGGCTGCCAGATCGTACGAGTGCATGATGTATCCCTAATAAAACGAACGGTCAAGATGTGTGATGCGATGTTGTATGCTGCACCTCCATTGGTGCGTGAATAAAGATATTTTATAAAAAGGGCGGGTTTAAAGATGGATAAAATGACACTGCATCGAATGGAATATTACGGATATCATGGTGTATTTGAAGAAGAGCGTAAGCTGGGCCAACGTTTTTACATTGATTTGGAGCTGGAACTCGATCTACAGGGAGCGGGCCAGAACGATGATTTGAACCAAACCGTAAACTATGCTGAAGTGCATGAACTGGTCAAAAACATTGTCGAAATAAAGTCCTTTAAGTTAATTGAAGCTCTGGCAGAATATATTGCATCCTCCGTACTGGACACTTATACTGTTATCAATGCAGTAACGGTAAAGGTAACTAAACCGCATCCGCCATTCGACATTCATTTTCAGGGAGTGACTGTGGAGCTGCGCAGAACTAGAAAGTGAGAACAAAGTCCATGAATATACATTCCACCTCTGAAGAATCAGAGGCTTATATTGCTTTAGGGGCTAATTTGGGCGACCGTGAGGGCACGCTGTCAGAGGCTTTGAACAGACTGAATAATCATGATGAAATATCGGTAGTTCGCTGCTCCAAAGTCTACGAGACAGAGCCAGTAGGTTATTTAGATCAGCCGCAGTTTCTTAATATGGCAGCAGCTTTGCGCACGACGCTTGCGCCAGAGACCTTGCTGGAAGTAATGCTGGGGATCGAAACGCAGCTGGGTCGTATCCGGGATATTCGCTATGGACCGAGAACGGTAGATCTAGATTTATTGTGGGTAGAGGGCCAGACACTTGATACTCCGCATTTAACGTTACCGCATCCGCGTATGTTTGAGCGTGCATTTGTAATGCTTCCGCTCAGTGATATCGTTCCACAGAATGAACAGTCTTCCGGACTCCGCAAGTTGATTACAGCAGCGCTTCAAGACATAGACGGGAAGGAAGGAATTCGGTTGTGGACAACAAGCGTATGGGACGGAGGGTCAGGGCATTCCGCAAGCTAAAAGGCTATACTCAGCAGGAACTTGCGGATCTCACTGGGATTTCCTTGGCTGTGCTTGGCGCAGTCGAGAGGGGCAATAGACGTTTGGAAGATCAAATTTTAGATAAAATTGCGAATGTCCTAGGGGTTACAACCGAAGAATTGGTAAACCCTGACTCATAATTTTTAAGCAATTTAAATAGGAATAATGGAAGTGATACGAATGCTGAAGATTGGCGACATTGAGATGAAAAATCAAGTTGTTCTGGCACCTATGGCTGGGGTGTGCAATCCGGCCTTTCGTCTAATCGCTAAAGAGTTTGGTACAGGTTTAGTCTGTGCGGAAATGGTGAGCGACAAGGCTATTATTCACGGAAATACGCGTACTCGCGAAATGTTATTTGTAGATGAACGGGAGAAACCGCTTAGTTTGCAGATTTTTGGCGGGGATAGAGAATCACTGGTGCAAGCAGCTAAAGTGGTTGATAAAGAAACCAATGCTGATATTATCGATATCAATATGGGATGCCCAGTGCCTAAAGTAACTAAATGTGATGCGGGAGCCCGCTGGCTTTTGAATCCCGATAAAATCTATGAAATGGTCTCTGCAGTTGTCGATGTTGTCGATAAACCCGTAACCGTGAAAATGCGGATTGGCTGGGATAGCGAGCATATTTTTGTCGAAGATAATGCACGTGCAGTAGAACGTGCCGGTGGCAAGGCTGTCAGTGTACATGGACGAACACGAGAGCAACTCTACACGGGGCGCGCGGATTGGAATTATATCAAGATGGCAAAAGAAGCGGTCTCCATTCCGGTTATCGGCAATGGTGATGTGAATACACCTGAAGATGCTCGGGCTATGCTTGATCAGACCGGTTGTGATGGCGTGATGATCGGGCGTGGTGCGCTAGGTAACCCATGGATGCTGTATCGTACGATTCAGTATTTAAGCACCGGGGAACTGATGCCTGAACCTGGATTGGATGAGAAGATTAAGGTTGCCATTCTTCATATGGATCGGCTGGTTGCACTTAAGGGAGAAGCAGTAGCCGTTCGGGAGATGCGTAAGCATATGGCTTGGTATTTAAAAGGCCTGAAGTCTGCTGCACGAGTGAAGGATGTGCTCATGTTAGAGACAGAACGTGATGGAATGGTGAAGATTTTGAATGATTTTGTCGTTCAGCTAAAGCATGAAGAAGAGAATAAGGGTAATGAAATGTCTGCTTCCGCAGTATAAACGTTGTTTTCCTTACGCTTTTTGAACACATCCCACTTTATATGTGGTGTCATTGACATTTTGTAGCGGTTCCAATATAATTTCACAGTATAAAATCGCCGTTACAGTAAGAGCAATGCAGCAGGGAGGGTTCTTATCCTCCTAGATTAGCATATAGTATGGTGTTTTCAATAAATGTATACGACAGGAGAATCGGTTGAGATGAGCGATAAAGAAGTCATCCTTACGCCGGACGGGCTAAAGCGTCTGGAAGATGAGCTGGAATTCCTCAAATCTGTGAAACGCCGCGAGGTTGCTGAACGGATTAAGGTAGCGATTGGCTACGGAGATATCAGTGAGAACTCGGAGTATGAAGACGCGAAGAATGAGCAGGCTTTTATCGAAGGACGCGTTATCACCTTGGAGAAGATGCTTCGCAACGCGCGCATCATTAATAGCGACGAGATCGTTACTGATGTGGTAAGTATCGGTGTTACTGTAAGTGTTGAAGATTTGGAATATGGTGACACTATGGAATACACGATCGTAGGTACAGCGGAGTCCGATCCACTGAATAATAAGATCTCCAACGAAAGTCCAGTAGGCAAAGCCATCATCGGCAAGAAAATAGGCACGATTGTTGACGTTAATACACCTGCAGGCGTTATTCAATATAAAATTCTCGATATCAGAATGAAGTAGTGTACAGATCTTATAGTCTGTAAATAGATGTGCTGCCGAATGTATAAGTAGTTTTCTTGTATGCAGGCAGATAAGGGAACATTGTTTGGGAAAGCTTCCTTAGGGAAGCTTTTTTTCAAAATATAAGGGATTTATATCTGCAAGGGGATGAATAGCATGACCGAGGAAATGAATAATGTGGAGAATGCAGAGAACGAACTTAGTGAGCTTTTGCAAATCCGCCGTGCCAAATTGGACGAGCTAAGAGGACTTGGTATCGATCCTTTCGGCAAAAAGTATGAGCGTACAGCTAACGCTGGCGACCTAGTATCGAAGTATGATGGACTTTCTAAAGAAGAATTGGACGAGCTATCTGTTGAAGTCAGCATAGCGGGTCGCATTATGGCAAAACGTGTTATGGGCAAAGCCAGTTTTGCGCATATCCAAGATCTCAGTGGAAGAATTCAGCTTTATGTTCGTCAAGACAGCATTCCTGAAACGCAATACGCAGCGTTCAATGTTCTCGATCTAGGAGACATCATCGGCGTTCGCGGAACAGTATTCAAAACCAAAACAGGCGAGACCTCCATCAAAGTGCATAATCTCGAAGTCTTGTCCAAGTCCTTGTTGCCGCTTCCTGAGAAATATCATGGTCTTAAAGATGTAGAGCTGCGTTACCGTCAGCGCTATGTTGATTTGATTATTAATCCGGAAGTTCAACAGACCTTTATTGCTCGTTCAAGAATCATTCAATCTATGCGTCGTTATTTGGATTCACTTGGCTATCTTGAAGTTGAGACACCTACACTTCATGCGATTGCCGGTGGAGCTGCAGCGCGTCCGTTCATTACTTACCACAACACACTTGAAATGCAGCTTTATATGCGTATTGCTATTGAGCTTCATTTGAAACGTCTTATTGTTGGTGGACTGGAAAAAGTATACGAAATCGGTCGTGTATACCGTAATGAAGGAATTTCGACTCGTCACAATCCTGAGTTTACTATGATTGAGCTGTATGAAGCTTATGCTGATTACAAGGACATCATGAACCTTACGGAGAATATGATCGCTCATATTGCCCAAGAGGTATTAGGAACTCAACAGGTCGACTATCAAGGCAAGCCGGTAGATCTGTCACCAGGATGGCGTCGTGTAACTATGGTTGATGCCGTTAAAGAAGTAACCGGTGTTGATTTCAGTGTTCATATGACAGATGAGGAAGCACAGGCTCTGGCAAAAGAGCACCGTGTACCTGTAGAGAAGCACATGTCTTTCGGTCATATCCTTAATGCTTTCTTCGAGCAATTTGTAGAGGAAACTCTGATTCAGCCTACCTTTGTAATGGGACATCCGGTTGAAATCTCACCACTCGCGAAGAAAAACGATGAGGATCCACGCTTCACCGATCGTTTTGAATTGTTTATTGTGGGTCGTGAACATGCGAATGCATTTAGTGAATTGAATGATCCGATCGACCAGCGTCAACGCTTTGAAGCGCAAATCCAGGAGAAAGAGCAAGGTAATGACGAAGCTCATGAAATGGACGATGACTTTATCCGTGCTTTGGAATATGGTATGCCTCCTACAGGTGGACTGGGAATCGGTGTAGACCGTTTGATCATGTTGCTTACCAATTCTGCATCTATTCGTGATGTACTGCTGTTCCCGCATATGCGTAACCGTACAAACGAATAGTATTTATACAACAATGAGCATAGGGGAGCTGTCTAGCGGCGGTTCTCCTTGGCTACTGTTGATCAGAAGGTAAAGATTCTGGTATCGTTATAAAGATATATAGCTTAATACTAATTGTTTGAAAAAAAAGTGTTGCAAAGAATCTCTATACATGATATATTCTATTTCTGGCCGAGAAACACACATGCCGAGCTCGAAAAAGAAGTAAAAAAAGAGCTTGACATTAAACGGCTGGACATGATATAGTATAAGAGTTGCTGCTGAGACATTAAACGGCGCCAACGAGAACTTGATCTTTGAAAACTGAACAACGAGTGAGTAGGAAATCACGAAAGTGAAATCCAAAATTAGAGAATTAATTTTCTCGTCAGATGTTTCAAAATGAGCATATCGCTCTTTTCAATACTAATTGGAGAGTTTGATCCTGGCTCAGGACGAACGCTGGCGGCGTGCCTAATACATGCAAGTCGAGCGGAGTCACTTTGAAAGCTTGCTTTCAAAATGACTTAGCGGCGGACGGGTGAGTAACACGTAGGCAACCTGCCCCTTAGACTGGGATAACTACCGGAAACGGTAGCTAATACCGGATAATTTCTTTTTTCTCCTGAAGGAAGAATGAAAGACGGAGCAATCTGTCACTGAGGGATGGGCCTGCGGCGCATTAGCTAGTTGGTGGGGTAACGGCCCACCAAGGCGACGATGCGTAGCCGACCTGAGAGGGTGAACGGCCACACTGGGACTGAGACACGGCCCAGACTCCTACGGGAGGCAGCAGTAGGGAATCTTCCGCAATGGACGAAAGTCTGACGGAGCAACGCCGCGTGAGTGATGAAGGTTTTCGGATCGTAAAGCTCTGTTGCCAGGGAAGAACGTCCGGTAGAGTAACTGCTATCGGAGTGACGGTACCTGAGAAGAAAGCCCCGGCTAACTACGTGCCAGCAGCCGCGGTAATACGTAGGGGGCAAGCGTTGTCCGGAATTATTGGGCGTAAAGCGCGCGCAGGCGGTCATTTAAGTCTGGTGTTTAAACCTTGGGCTCAACCTGAGGTCGCACTGGAAACTGGGTGACTTGAGTACAGAAGAGGAAAGTGGAATTCCACGTGTAGCGGTGAAATGCGTAGATATGTGGAGGAACACCAGTGGCGAAGGCGACTTTCTGGGCTGTAACTGACGCTGAGGCGCGAAAGCGTGGGGAGCAAACAGGATTAGATACCCTGGTAGTCCACGCCGTAAACGATGAGTGCTAGGTGTTAGGGGTTTCGATACCCTTGGTGCCGAAGTTAACACAGTAAGCACTCCGCCTGGGGAGTACGGTCGCAAGACTGAAACTCAAAGGAATTGACGGGGACCCGCACAAGCAGTGGAGTATGTGGTTTAATTCGAAGCAACGCGAAGAACCTTACCAGGTCTTGACATCCCTCTGAATCCACTAGAGATAGTGGCGGCCTTCGGGACAGAGGAGACAGGTGGTGCATGGTTGTCGTCAGCTCGTGTCGTGAGATGTTGGGTTAAGTCCCGCAACGAGCGCAACCCTTAACTTTAGTTGCCAGCAGGTAAGGCTGGGCACTCTAGAGTGACTGCCGGTGACAAACCGGAGGAAGGTGGGGATGACGTCAAATCATCATGCCCCTTATGACCTGGGCTACACACGTACTACAATGGCCGGTACAACGGGAAGCGAAGCCGCGAGGTGAAGCCAATCCCATCAAAGCCGGTCTCAGTTCGGATTGCAGGCTGCAACTCGCCTGCATGAAGTCGGAATTGCTAGTAATCGCGGATCAGCATGCCGCGGTGAATACGTTCCCGGGTCTTGTACACACCGCCCGTCACACCACGAGAGTTTACAACACCCGAAGTCGGTGGGGTAACCCGCAAGGGAGCCAGCCGCCGAAGGTGGGGTAGATGATTGGGGTGAAGTCGTAACAAGGTAGCCGTATCGGAAGGTGCGGCTGGATCACCTCCTTTCTATGGAGAATCGTCTTCTGCAATGAAGACATTCAAATCGGAAGTTAAGCTTCCAAAATCTCAGGTTTAGGCCTGTTACTCACTCGTTGCTCAGTTTTGAGAGTTTAAGCTCTCAGTAAGACTTGATCCTTGAAAACTGGATACCGAAACGAATTTGCGTTTTAGAACATCTTTTAGCAACTTGTGTAAACAAGTAAATGTTATTAGTGAGATTTTTCTTAGGAAAAATCAAGGTTAAGCTAATAAGAGCACACGGAGGATGCCTAGGCGCCAGGAGCCGACGAAGGACGTGGCGAACAACGAAACTGCCTCGGGGAGCTGTAAGCAAGCTTTGATCCGGGGGTGTCCGAATGGGGAAACCCAGCTGTGGTAATTCGCAGTTACTCATCTCTGAACACATAGGAGATGTAGAGGCAGACCAGGGGAACTGAAACATCTAAGTACCCTGAGGAAGAGAAAACAATAGTGATTCCGTCAGTAGCGGCGAGCGAACGCGGAACAGCCTAAACCTAAGAGCTTGCTCTTAGGGGTTGTGGGACGTCTCACATGGAGTTACAAAGGAATATGGTAGGTGAAGAGGTCTGGAAAGGCCCGCGATAGAGGTAAAAGCCCTGTAACCTAAACTGTGTTCTCTCCGAGACGGATCCCGAGTAGTGCGGGGCACGTGAAACCCCGTATGAATCCAGCAGGACCATCTGCTAAGGCTAAATACTACCTGGCGACCGATAGTGAAACAGTACCGTGAGGGAAAGGTGAAAAGCACCCCGGAAGGGGAGTGAAATAGAACCTGAAACCGTGTGCTTACAAAAAGTCAGAGCCCTATTAATGGGTGATGGCGTGCCTTTTGTAGAATGAACCGGCGAGTTACGTTTAACATGCAAGGTTAAGTCGAGAAGACGGAGCCGCAGCGAAAGCGAGTCTGAATAGGGCGATTTAGTATGTGGACGTAGACCCGAAACCGTGTGATCTACCCCTGTCCAGGGTGAAGGTGCGGTAACACGCACTGGAGGCCCGAACCCACGCATGTTGAAAAATGCGGGGATGAGGTGGGGGTAGCGGAGAAATTCCAATCGAACTCGGAGATAGCTGGTTCTCCCCGAAATAGCTTTAGGGCTAGCCTCGGTATAAGAGTAGTGGAGGTAGAGCACTGATTGGGTGCGGGGTCCGCAAGGATTACCAAGCTCAGTCAAACTCCGAATGCCATATACTTATTGCCGGGAGTCAGACAGTGAGTGCTAAGATCCATTGTCAAAAGGGAAACAGCCCAGACCATCAGCTAAGGTCCCCAAGTGTGTGTTAAGTGGGAAAGGATGTGGAGTTGCACAGACAACCAGGATGTTGGCTTAGAAGCAGCCACCATTGAAAGAGTGCGTAATAGCTCACTGGTCGAGTGACTCTGCGCCGAAAATGTAACGGGGCTAAACACACCACCGAAGCTATGGCTAGATACGTATGTATCTGGGGTAGGGGAGCGTTGTATGTGGGTTGAAGGTGTACCGTAAGGAGCGCTGGACAGCATACAAGTGAGAATGCCGGTATGAGTAACGAAAAGATCAGTGAGAATCTGATCCGCCGAAAGCCCAAGGTTTCCTGAGGAAGGCTCGTCCGCTCAGGGTAAGTCGGGACCTAAGGCGAGGCCGAAAGGCGTAGTCGAAGGACAACAGTTTGAAATTACTGTACCACCGTAATCCGCTATGAGCGATGGGGTGACGCAGGAGGGTAGTGACGCGGACTGATGGATATGTCCGTCTAAGCAGTGAGGCTGATGTGTAGGCAAATCCGCACATCGTTAAGGCTGGGCTGTGATGGGGAGCGAAAATTACAGTAGCGAAGGTCATGATCTCACACTGCCAAGAAAAGCCTCTAGCCAGGAGAAGGTGCCCGTACCGCAAACCGACACAGGTAGGCGAGAAGAGAATTCTAAGGCGCGCGGAAGAACTCTCGTTAAGGAACTCGGCAAAATGACCCCGTAACTTCGGGAGAAGGGGTGCCCCGGTAGTGTGAATAGCACGAGGGGGCCGCAGTGAAAAGGCCCAAGCGACTGTTTAGCAAAAACACAGGTCTGTGCGAAGCCGCAAGGCGAAGTATACGGGCTGACGCCTGCCCGGTGCTGGAAGGTTAAGGGGAGTGGTTAGGGGTAACCCGAAGCTATGAACCGAAGCCCCAGTAAACGGCGGCCGTAACTATAACGGTCCTAAGGTAGCGAAATTCCTTGTCAGGTAAATTCTGACCCGCACGAATGGCGTAACGACTTGGGCGCTGTCTCAACGAGAGATCCGGTGAAATTTTAATACCTGTGAAGATGCAGGTTACCCGCGACAAGACGGAAAGACCCCATGGAGCTTTACTGCAGCTTGATATTGAATTTGGGTACGATCTGTACAGGATAGGTGGGAGCCGTAGAAATCGGAGCGCAAGCTTCGGTGGAGGCGCCGTTGGGATACCACCCTGATCGTATCTAGGTTCTAACCTAGTACCCTTACCGGGTACGGGGACCGTGTCAGGCGGGCAGTTTGACTGGGGCGGTCGCCTCCTAAAGAGTAACGGAGGCGTTCCAAGGTTCCCTCAGAATGGTTGGAAATCATTCGAAGAGTGCAAAGGCATAAGGGAGCTTGACTGCGAGACCTACAAGTCGAGCAGGGACGAAAGTCGGACTTAGTGATCCGGTGGTACCGCATGGAAGGGCCATCGCTCAACGGATAAAAGCTACCCTGGGGATAACAGGCTTATCTCCCCCAAGAGTCCACATCGACGGGGAGGTTTGGCACCTCGATGTCGGCTCATCGCATCCTGGGGCTGAAGTAGGTCCCAAGGGTTGGGCTGTTCGCCCATTAAAGCGGTACGCGAGCTGGGTTCAGAACGTCGTGAGACAGTTCGGTCCCTATCTGTCGTGGGCGCAGGAAATTTGAGAGGAGCTGTCCTTAGTACGAGAGGACCGGGATGGACGTACCGCTGGTGCACCAGTTGTTCCGCCAGGAGCATGGCTGGGTAGCTACGTACGGACGGGATAAGCGCTGAAAGCATCTAAGCGTGAAGCCCCCCTCAAGATGAGATTTCCCAATTAGTAAGACCCCTTGAAGACGACGAGGTAGATAGGTTGGAGGTGGAAGTGCAGTAATGCATGGAGCTGACCAATACTAATCGGTCGAGGGCTTATCCTATACTTAAAACGCAAATTCAATTCGGATTCAGTTTTCAGGCGACTCAAGCCTGAGCATTTACGATGTAAATGCCCGTTTGGTGGCGATAGCGGAGGGGTTCCACACGTACCCATCCCGAACACGACCGTTAAGCCCTCCAGCGCCGATGGTACTTGGACCGAAGGGTCCTGGGAGAGTAGGACGTTGCCAAGCACGCAAGACCACTGTTGAGTAATCGACAGTGGTCTTTTTGTTGTATTATTGAAGAATTCATTAGGGTTTATTTTGAGATACTACATTAGAGATAGGTGTAAGCATTGGTGATGGGTATGGTGGATTGTATAATTTGACCACTAATTGTCCACTCTGCGCGGACAATAGTCCAATAATTCGCTTACGCGTGAGTCGTTTTTTGAATACCTACTCTGATGATGTAATGTTCTTGACAGTCCAAATGCCCTTTGCTAAGATGGCAATAATATATTTTTGGATAAGCATCTCAAACCTAAATTGAAGATATGAACTTGTTTAACTTCCAGATGTACAGAGTTGTCTGTCGTGAATGGACTTAAAGTCGAAGGTTCTTCTTTTATAAAGTTTGTAGGCGGGTAATAATTTAAAACAACCGAGGAGGAATGACCCAGGTGTGGAAAGATAAGTTTGGTAAAGAAGGTCTGACTTTTGATGATGTGCTGCTGGTTCCGCGTAAATCTGAGGTACTGCCGAAGGAAGTAGATTTGACTACAGTTCTAAGTAAGAATGTGAAGTTGAACATCCCGCTTATGAGTGCAGGTATGGACACAGTCACAGAAGCGGCTATGGCCATTGCTATTGCTCGTGAGGGTGGTATCGGGATTATTCACAAGAATATGCCTGTAGAGCAGCAAGCGGAAGAAGTGGATCGTGTAAAACGTTCTGAGAGCGGAGTTATTACTAACCCATTCTCTCTTTCAGCAGAACATCTGGTATCCGATGCTGAACTGCTGATGGGTAAATATCGTATTTCCGGAGTACCGATTGTAGACAATGACAACAAACTGGTCGGTATTCTAACTAATAGAGATTTACGTTTTATTCATGACTTTAATATTCCAATCAAAGAAGTTATGACACATGAGAATCTCGTGACTGCTGCTGTAGGTACGACACTTCAAGAAGCAGAAGGCATCTTACAACGTCATAAAATTGAGAAATTGCCGCTGGTGGACGAGAATAACGTTCTTAAGGGCCTAATCACAATTAAAGATATTGAGAAGGCGATTCAGTTCCCTAACGGAGCGAAAGATGCACAGGGTCGCTTACTGGTTGGAGCAGCTGTTGGTATCTCTAAAGATACATTCGAGCGTACTGCAGCGTTAGTGAAATCAGGTGTGGATTTGATCGTCGTCGATTCTGCACATGGTCACCACATTAATATTATTGAAGCGGTTCGCCAAATTCGTGAGTTGTATCCTGATCTTACGATTGTTGCTGGTAACGTGGCTACAGGTGAAGCAACCCGTGAACTTATTGAAGCTGGAGCTTCTGTAGTTAAAGTAGGTATTGGACCTGGATCTATCTGTACAACACGAGTTATCGCTGGTATCGGTGTTCCGCAGGTTACAGCCATTTATGATTGTGCAACGGTTGCTCGTGAGTACGGAGTTCCTATCATCGCTGACGGTGGAATCAAGTATTCCGGTGAAATCACTAAGGCTATTGCCGCTGGTGCTCATGCAGTAATGATGGGAAGTATGTTTGCGGGTACAGAAGAAAGCCCAGGAGAATCGGAGCTTTATCAAGGCCGTAAATTTAAAGTATATCGTGGTATGGGCAGTATGAGTGCCATGAAACAAGGTAGTAAGGATCGTTATTTCCAGGATGACGATAAGAAGCTTGTTCCTGAAGGAATTGAGGGTCGTATCGCTTTTAAAGGGCCTCTTTCGGATACCGTTCATCAATTGATTGGCGGACTGCGTTCGGGTATGGGCTACTGTGGGACCAAGTCACTCGAAGAACTTCGGAATGACACTTCTTTCATTCGCATCACAAGTGCCGGACTTCGCGAAAGCCATCCACATGATGTGCAAATTACGAAAGAAGCTCCAAATTATTCCGTGTAATGGACTAGAAAGACTATTTTTTGGACAGACAGGACTATTTCGTCCTGTCTGTCTTTTTTTGCGTGTACCCCTGTGTTAGAATAGAACAAGCTATTGATATGAGGTTTAAAGGAGAGTAGTAATCATTGAAGCACAAACAGAAATTTAACGGTAAGCAATTTATGATTAAGACAGTCACAGTAGGTCTACTTTTAAATATGTTAGTTTCCACTCCACTTCCGGCATTCGCTGAGGAAGGTACGACAACGACAATACAAGCTGGTACTGCAACTCAGACGACTCAGAAAGTAGTAAAGATCCCTTCTGTGGAATCACTGGGTCTAAATTTGAAATCAGCGGTTCTAATAGAACCAACAACAGGTGAAATTCTTTTATCTATGAATGCAGATGAGGCTTTGCCTCCAGCTAGTATGACTAAGATGATGACAGAGTATCTTGTAGCAGAAGCGGTGAAGACTGGACAGCTTTCATGGGATCAAAAAGTCATAGTAGGAGAAAATGCGTCTAAACAGGTTGGATCACGTATTTTTCTAGCGGAAAATGACGAGCATACGGTTGAAGAGCTGTATATAGCAATGGCTGTCGGATCTGCAAATGATGCTACAGTAGCTTTGGCAGAACTAGTTTCCGGATCAGAATTGGAATTCGTAGAGCTAATGAATCAGACTGCCCAGAAGATGGGGATGAAAACTGCCTATTTTGTTAATTCTACTGGATTAGACAAAGCTGACATGCCTAAGAAGTTCCGCTCAACTGATAAGAAAGAAAACGTAATGTCAGCGATGGATGCTGCTATTCTTGCCAAATATATCGTTACTGATCATCCTGATTTTAATAGATTTACAACGGTTCAGTCGTATAAGTTCCGTGAACGTGATACCGCACCAATGATTAACTTTAACTGGATGTTGGAAGCTAACAAGAGTATCCAGAATTTTAAGGCTTATGCTTATGAGGGATTGGATGGTTTGAAAACAGGCCATACCGCTAGAGCAAAATATTGTTTTGCAGGTACAGCTGTACGTGATGGCATGCGTCTGATAAGTGTAGTAATGGGGGCTAATACAGAGCCACACCGTTTTACAGAGACGAAGAAAGTACTTGATTTCGGATTTAATAATTTTGAAATCAAACAGGTTGTGGCCCCTAAAGCAGTGATAGCCGGCAACGAAACCGTGCCAGTTCTTAAAGGGAAAAATAAAAAGGTGTCTGTAGTTACGGATGAAGCTGTTTCGTTTATCGTCCCTAAGGGAACAACCTCCCCTCAAATTAAAACAACTGTTGAAATAAATGATCCAGCAACCTTAGTTGCTCCTATAGAACAATCTGCTAAAGTGGGTAAGGTTACTTATTCCTACCAAGTTGAAGGCATGTCTGATGTTCAGCAGAAGACAGTTAATCTGATTACTGCTGAAGAAGCGGAGAAAGCCGGTTGGTTCAGTTTATTCCTTAGAGCCATTGGAGATTTCTTCGGCGATTTATTTACAGGGATCAAGAACTTGTTCTAATGAATTTAGCATCGAAAATTGCGTTAAATCCGAGTAAGTGGATTGTATATTTCCCTTCATTGGGGTAAAATTACAAGTTAGATTAAGATAGATCATTCGGGGGGCTAGGACATGGAAACTGGAACATCGCGAGTTAAAAGAGGCATGGCAGAAATGCAAAAAGGCGGCGTCATTATGGACGTCATGAATGCAGAACAAGCAAAAATTGCTGAGGCTGCGGGTGCAGTAGCTGTTATGGCATTGGAACGCGTGCCTTCTGATATTCGCGCAGCTGGCGGTGTAGCACGGATGGCCGATCCTACAATTGTAGAAGAAGTTATCAAAGTGGTAAGTATCCCTGTTATGGCTAAGGCTCGTATTGGCCATTACGTAGAAGCAAAGGTTCTGGAATCCTTGGGTGTTGACTATTTGGATGAGAGTGAAGTTCTTACTCCTGCTGATGAAGTCTTCCATATTAATAAACGTGAGTTCACTGTTCCGTTCGTATGTGGAGCTAAAGACTTGGGTGAAGCCTTGAGACGTATTAACGAAGGTGCATCCATGATCCGTACGAAAGGTGAACCAGGAACAGGCAACATTGTTGAAGCAGTGCGTCATATGCGCTTTATCAATAGTCAAATCCGCAAAGTAACTAATTTGTCCAAGGATGAGCTATATAATGAAGCTAAGAACCTGGGAGTTCCTTACGAGCTACTGCTTGAAGTGCATGAGCTTGGTAAGCTGCCGGTTGTTAACTTTGCTGCTGGCGGTGTAGCAACTCCTGCCGATGCTGCCCTGATGATGCATCTAGGTGCGGATGGTGTGTTTGTAGGCTCAGGTATTTTTAAATCGGACAACCCTGAGAAATTTGCCCGTGCGATCGTTGAAGCCACTACACACTATACTGATTACAAACTGATTGCAGAAGTATCTAAGAACCTTGGCGCACCAATGAAGGGGATTGATATTGCAACTCTAACCCCGGCTGAACGTATGTCGGAGCGTGGCCGTTAATAGAGAGAAGGTTGCCGGATGAAAATAGGAGTGCTGGCGCTTCAAGGCGCAGTTACGGAGCATATTGTTAGTATAGAGAAGACCGGAGCAGTGGGCGTACCTATCAAGCGAGTAGAGCAGCTTGAGGAGGTTGACGGCCTAATTATTCCTGGTGGTGAGAGTACAACGATCGGTAAACTGATGCGAAAATATGGCTTCATCGAAGCCATACGTAACTTCTCCAATCAAGGCAAGCCGATTTTTGGAACATGCGCGGGTATGATTGTTTTGGCCAAACAAATTGCCGGCGGCGAACCAGGGCATTTGGAGCTAATGGATATTACGGTGGCTCGGAATGCATTCGGTCGTCAACGGGAAAGCTTTGAATGTGATCTGGAGGTTAAAGGAATTGATGAGCCGGTTCGCGCTGTTTTTATACGTGCACCGCTTATCAACGAGGTAGGCCCGGGTGTAGATGTGCTTACAGTCTATAATGATGAGATTGTAACTGCACGGGAGGGTAACCTGCTGGTGTCTTCTTTTCATCCAGAATTGACCGATGATTTCAGACTGCATCAATATTTTGCTGATATGGTAGAGGCTACTAGGCAAGTGCAACAACAGAATCGCATATAAGAACATCCTGACTCTTTCAAAGCTGTAAGCAGCAATTTGAAAGAGTTTAGGCTGTTTTCAGGAGGGAAACTTTGTGTTAGACGTAAAAGTATTACGCAGTGATTACGCTCGAGTTGAACAAGCCTTAGAGAAACGGGGTAAATCACTGGATTTAATTGCTGATTTTCCACAACTTGATCTACGCAGACGTGAATTACTGCAAGAAACAGAAGGTCTTAAGAACCGTCGTAATACGGTTTCTGGTGAAGTAGCGAAGAAGAAGAAGAATGGTGAGCCAGCAGATGATCTAATTGCAGAAATGCGTACGGTATCTGACCGAATTAAAGAGCTTGATGACGAAGTGCGTGAATTGGAAGTTCAGATTGCTGAACTTACTATGAGTATTCCGAATATTCCTCATGATTCAGTTCCAGTTGGTAAATCTGAGGATGATAACGTTGAATTGCGTCGCTGGTCGGAGCCAAAGGAATTCGGATTTACTCCGAAATCACATTGGGAGCTTGCGCAGCAGCTCGATATTATTGATTTTGAAGCTGCAGCGAAGGTTACGGGATCTCGGTTTGTTTTTTATAAAGGACTGGGAGCACGTTTAGAGCGGGCGCTTATTAACTTTATGATGGATCTGCACAGTGGTGAGCATAACTATGAAGAAATGCTGCCGCCTTACATTGTGAATAAAGACAGCTTGTACGGAACGGGGCAACTTCCTAAGTTTGAGGAAGATCTGTTTAAGTTACGTGACACTGAATACTATTTGATTCCTACAGCGGAAGTACCTGTGACCAACTACTATCGCGAAGAGATTTTGACAGCAGCAGATCTACCTAAGTATCATGTAGCATACAGCTCTTGTTTCCGTTCTGAGGCGGGTTCAGCTGGCCGTGATACTCGCGGTCTGATCCGTCAGCATCAATTCAACAAGGTAGAGCTGGTGAAGCTTTCTACTCCTGAATCCTCTTATGAGGAGTTAGAAAAAATGACAGCAGATGCTGAGCGTGTGCTGCAGCTTCTTGGATTGCCTTATCGCGTACTTGGGCTATGTACAGCTGATATGGGCTTTACATCGGCTAAGACGTACGATTTGGAAGTATGGCTGCCTGAGAGTGGAATGTACCGTGAGATCTCTTCTTGCTCGAATACGGAGGACTTCCAAGCGCGTCGGGCAAATATTCGTTTCCGTAAAGATCCGAAATCCAAACCTGAATTTGTTCATACACTGAACGGATCTGCTTTGGCTGTTGGGCGTACTGTTGCAGCAATTCTTGAGAATTATCAGCAAGAGGATGGTAGTGTTCTGATTCCAGAATGTCTACAACCGTATATGCGTAATGTAAAATCGATCCAACCTAAAACTATTTAAGAAAATAGTTGCTTTTTATTCGCACCATATGGTATAATTACTAATGCATGTGAAATTTATATGCATTTGGAGAGGTACCGAAGCGGTCATAACGGGGCGGTCTTGAAAACCGTTAGGGTGCAAGCCCACATGGGTTCGAATCCCATCCTCTCCGCCATTCCTTTATGAACTTTAAGAAATAAGCAGATAGAAACCGTCTCCTTTGGAGGCGGTTTTTTTGTTGTGCTTGAACTGGTACAGTTTTAGTTATTGTTTGATGAACCTAGTTCCATTGAGAATAAAAAGATTGATTTCTCCGCAATGTATTAGAGAAGGAGGATGATCATAATTATGGACAGACAATTGGAAGTAGATCAGCATAATCTTGTCTCGGCCTGGCAAGAACGCCTGCCTGCGTTAATGGAGGATGGGGACAGTTTCAATGTACTAGCGGATGATGGTGATCCGAATAGTCTGCTTATTCATTTTAATGCAGCAGGACGTCAAGGGTACTCACTTGATTTTCGTTGCAGGTATGTAGATAGCAGGGAGGTCGCTGTTGATCTGCTTGATGTGGAGCAGAGTGGAATTCATATTGATGAGCATAGTGATGCAGTACAGCTATTAGCACAGCAGTATTCACGGCAAATTCACGAATGTGCTCAGGCTCTACAGAATATAACTAATCCTTAGGAGGAATGAACAATGTCAAAGCCAAAAAGTATTCCAGTTCCCGGGGCACAGCCCAACGATGGCCAGCGTAGAAAGGAGCATAATTCTTCTGCACCAGAACCACTTTCTGGCTCTAAAAAGGTGAAGCAGGCTAATCATGTAGACCATCATAATCCGCAAGGATAACAAATAAAAACAATAAGAATTATAAAGAAGTGTTTCTTGATTTTTACAAATAGTTTATGATAAGTGGGGGAGATTTTTTTTACATGGGAGAGGAGAAAAATAATGAACAAAAAATGGAGTTTATCGGCCGCGGCACTGTTGCTTACAGCAGCAGTAATTCTGCCAGGATGTGCAAGTAAACAGGAGGCGCCAAAAGAGGCCTTAAAATCAGCCGCGTCAAAAGCGACTACGATGTCTTCATATGAGATGAAGAGTAAATTCTCGATCAATGATCTAACCATCGAGACTGCTGATGCTGAATCTGCTGCAATGACCACACAGGTACTCAGCATGCTCAAGAATGCTGATATTACCGTCGACGGGGTTTATCAGGCTGATCCAATGCAGACAGAGCTAACTATGGTTCTGAATCTCAAGGGCGATATGAGCATGAGCTTCAATGTCCCTATGGTGATGACCACTGAGAAGTTGTATGTTAAGATTCCATCGATTCCGTTCTTCCCGATTCCGGAGACAATCGTAAATAAGTTTGTAGAGGTGGATCTGAAGGCGTTGGCAGAACAAGAGGGTGCTGAGTTTAATCCAAGTGCTCTTGATACACAGAAAATGCAAAAGTTCTCTAATGAAGTGATGGACACTGTATTAGCGGAATATGATGAAGGAAAATATTTTAATGAGCTTAGTCCAAAGGAAGCAAATTTACCGGAGGGTGTTGAAGCTAAACAGGTCGTTCAGTTCCAAGTGACAAACGATAATGTTAAAGAAGCAATCACCATCTTTGTGAATAATGCCCTGCCTAAAATCATTGATATTGTGAGCAAGGAAGAATACAAGGATATGCTGCAAATTAATGATGCTGATCTGGCTAAGGCTAAAGAAGAGATCACATCAAGTGAAACTAGAACTGAATTCGATAAGAGTTTGGCGGATCTTGATAAGTATCTTACAATTAATCAGTTCCACTACAATACAGCGATCAATAAAGACGGATTCCCTGTGTATCAGGATTTATTGATGGACATTAAAGTAAATGATCCGGAAGATGGCACGAACGTAGCCTTCTCTGTAAACGGAACAGGTCAATATGGTAAGATTAACGAGAAGCCAGAGTTCAAGATTGGCATTCCTCAGGGCGATGATGTAATTACAATGGATCAACTAGAGGAGCAATTCGGTAGCTTGGGGACTTATTAATAAGAAGTTACGAGAGAAAGACCCGCATGTTGCGTATGATATACGCCCATGCGGGTCTTTTTTTATTAGAAGAATAAGATTTTTAATCCTGAACGAGTCAGTAGAAAGTTATTTGTGTTCATCCGGCAGCATATCTTCGGCTAATATTGCATAGGTTTGATGATCCTGCCACTGGCCGTTTATTTTGAGATACCGGCGTGCGATACCTTCAGGTTTAAATCCGCTCTTCTCCAGCACCCTCCGAGAAGCCTCGTTATGCAATAAGATGGCTGCTTGAATCCTATGAAGACCTAAGGCTCGAAAAGCGTAGCCGAGAACTAATCCGACCGCAGCAGTCATGTAACCTTTTGCCTGCATCCGATGATCCATTAAATAGCCTAAATCAGCATACTGAGCTACACCTCTTGAGACATTAGATAGCGTGATTTGACCTATTAGTTGTCCATCAAGCAGATAGACACCGAACATATAGGCTTTGTCCTCCTGAGCATCCACCAGACGCTGATTGATGATCCGTTGTTGACTCTCCAAAGTGTAGAATTGCTCATCGCGTTTTGGTTCAAATGGTTCATGTGTTAACCGATTATTCAAACGCAGCTCCAGTAATTTCTCTGTATCCTTTAGCTCTAGAGGAGAAATATAGATACCATGTGAGGTATGATATAAAGTAAGGGTCATTTCAGGTCTCTCCTTTTTTTAAATATAAGAAAGTATAAGTTTAGCACCTATACTTTATGTTTTATATTTCTCGCTTAAACGCTTACCGTCCTTATAAGGACGCCGAAGGCGTTTATGCTTGTTTCGATGGTTTTTGACGTAAACGACGAAAGAATGAGGTCAGTAGGTCTGCACATTCTTCTTGTAAAATCCCCTGAATCACTTCGGTGCGATGGTTAAAACGCGGTTCTTCAAGCAAATTCATGAGGGTCCCAGCACATCCAGCCTTAGGATCAGGAGTGCCATATACAGTGAGGGGTACTCTTGATTGTACAATCGCTCCCGCACACATAGGACAAGGCTCTAAAGTAACATACAGCTGGCAATCCAGCAGTCGCCATGAGTTCATGACATTGCTGGCCTCACGAATGGCAACCATTTCTGCATGAGCTGTAGAATCCATTGTAGTTTCTCTTAAATTGTATCCACGTCCGATAATTTCACCATGCCGTACGATGACCGCCCCAATGGGAACCTCCCCTAATGCTTCAGCCTTGCGGGCTTCTGCTATCGCCTGCCTCATCCAGTGTTCATGAACCGCTCGCATATCATCTAGCGATTCACCTGCTTTAATATTCAAGATCATCTTCCCTTCCTTTATATCCATTGTACAACGAACAAATATTCGTTCTTAACAAAATGTGCATAACTCTGTGGATAACCGCCTACTTATGCACATTTTTGTACACATCGTTTTATAATAAAATGTTTATATGTGCATAAGCTGTGGATGGTTTCTTGAAATATAAGAAAGTATAAGTTTCACGCTATACTTTATCCTTATATTTCGCGCTTAAACGCTTCCCGTCGGTATAAGGACGCCGAAGGCATTTATACTTGTATATTGTAGAGAAAGACCTTTTGAATTTCAATATTTCTTGAATTGGAACGCTTCATTGAAATGTCTTTTCAAATGTGAGGGCAAAAGGTATGATGTTTATTGTAGGCCCCGCAAGGATTTACCAGTGGATAAGAGGTGAACAAACAGTTTGTCCATAAAGACAAAACTATCTGCTATTATTTTTGGGGCGGTGTTGCTAATTTTAGCACTGAACCTGACATTTAACCTTTATGCCGCCCAAAATAATCTACGGAATGAAAGCATTAATAATATGCAACTAACCGCTATGCAAATGGCCGTTTCTGTAGAACAAAGTAACTATAGCTCTAACTATGTAGAATATCAAATTGCGCATAATTTAAGGATGGCGGCTATCTTTGCCTCCGAAGAGCTGGACCCCGACTATAGGAATGTGACGAATGAACAACTTAAGGCCCTAACTTCCAAGGTGGGCGTGTCTAATATTTCAATTCTGGTAAAGACTGATAACGATATTGTAATAGCGAGGTCTTCGGTGCCTAGTGATATTGGGGTGTCCACAAAGGACTGGGGGTACTGGTATCTGGCCTTTTTGGAGTTGTTCGATAATCAGGAGGTATCCGTGGGTCAGGGGCAGGCCATGGACCATTTTTGGTCAGGCCCTTTTGATTATTCAACCTACAATCTCGATTTCATTGAAAAGTGGGGATATTACCATGATGAAGAGAGCAACTACATCATAAATCCTGTTATTCTCAATACTGCAGCCAGCGACTATGTCAAGATTACCAATCCCGATCAAATTGCAGCGCAGACTAAAGAAGCTAATCCAGGGATCTTAGAACTCACAGGATTTAACCCAGTAACATTTGGTTCAGCAAGTATGAAGGCTGACGGAACTGACACATTGAATAAGAATCTTGGTAACCGTCCCATTAAGTACGGCACCTATACTTATGGTAATGTGGAGCAGGATAGAACAGCGATTCTATTGGCTCAGGAGAAGCAGAAGCCGGTTACACTGGAGACGAAAGTGCTTGGAAAAAGAGTGCTCAAAAGCTTCATCCCTATCCAATCTCCTGGACTGAAAGCTTATGTGATTGGAGTCGTTTTGGATTACTCCGTGATTTCATCTGTGGTTCATGAACAATTAATTAATAATCTGACAACTTCACTGTTATTACTTACATTATTCTTGTTATGTAGTTACATACTGTCTGGATTTGTTACTCGTCCTATTCAGGCGATACTTGCCAAAGTGAACGATGTAGCTAAAGGGAAATTCGAGCCTCCACTTAAGGTAACTAGCCGGGATGAATTAGGGCAACTGGCACTACGAATCAACGCTATGACGGCTCATCTCATGCAGCGCACTAATCGACTCAAACAGACACTGGAAGAGAACCGAGCAGTTAAGGAGCATTTGGAATCGGTTATTAATGGAACCTCTGATGCGATACATACCATCGATATGGACGGCCGAATTACTAGTACGAACAGAGCCTTCGAAGAGCTGTATGGATGGAGTGCCAAAGAGGTGCTAGGGAATAAGCCTTACCTTGTGCCTGCGACAGCGCTTAAGCAGGAGGAAGAACGGCTTGATGCGTTAAAGAGTGGTGCGGTTCTACCACCAATTGAAACCGTAAGACTTAAACGTGATGGAACAATTGTTGAAGTTAGTGTTAGTACCTCAGTGATTCGTGATGAAGACGGGTACCCACATTCCTTTATTCACGTCTCACGTGATATGACGGAACGTAACCGAATGGAGGAACTGCTTAGACGCTCTGAGAAGCTGACTACAGTTGGCCAATTAGCCGCGGGAGTAGCCCATGAGATCCGTAATCCTCTTACGACGCTAAAAGGATTTCTGCAGCTTCAACAAGAAAAGCAGATTTTGGTCCCCCTCCATATTGAACTGATGTTGTCCGAGCTCGAGCGGATTAATCTGATCGTAAGTGAATTTTTGATTTTGGCCAAGCCTCAAGCTGTTCATTTTCAGGAAAAAGATGTGCGGGATATCCTTGGTGATGTGGTTTCTCTATTAGACAGTCAAGCTCATTTGTTTGGGATTCAGTTTAGTGCGACATTCTCTGAATATCCATCCACCGTACATTGTGAAGTGAACCAGCTAAAGCAGGTGTTTATTAACATCGTCAAAAATGCTATTGAAGCTATGCCTGATGGTGGTGTGATTTCAATGGAGTTAAGAAATACCTTGGATTCTGTCTTCATTCTTATTTCAGATCAAGGCGAAGGAATTCCTAAGGATATGCTGCCTAAGCTGGGTGAGCCCTTCTTCACCAATAAGGAGTCGGGAACAGGCTTAGGGCTAATGATTAGCCAACGTATTATTCAGGCTCATAAGGGTCATTTGGAAATACAAAGTGAAGTGGGTCAAGGGACAACTGTTATGATCAAGCTGCCTGCAGCTGGTACGGATACCCCTTGGCTTAATATTAAGGATGAACGGAGTGAAGGACAACGTGAGAATTAATAAATTCATCAGTGAGACAGGGTACTGTTCACGCCGTGAAGCAGATAAGCTGGTGGAAGGTGGTAGAGTTATGATCAACGGAGAACCTGCTGTGCTTGGCAGTCAGGCCGTTCCAGGCGATGATGTGAGAATAGATGGTGTTGCGCTTGAAACATCAAGCCAGACGGTTTACATTGCGTTAAACAAGCCAGTGGGTATCACTTCAACTACAGAGCAGCATATTAAGGGGAATATTGTTGATTTTGTAGGTCATCATGAGCGAATCTTCCCGATTGGGCGACTCGATAAGGATTCAGAAGGATTGATTTTGCTTACCAACGATGGGGACATCGTTAACAAGATTTTACGGTCCGAAGGTCGGCATGAAAAAGAGTATGTTGTTACTGTAGACAGACCGATTACGCCATCATTTATTACCGGCATGTCCAGTGGCGTAAAGATATTAGGTGAGAAGACGCTACCTTGTGAGGTCACTCGTATTACAGAGCGTGTATTCCGTATTATTTTGACGGAGGGTAAGAATCGTCAGATCCGCCGTATGTGCAGCGCTTTTGGCTACGAGGTTAGAAAGCTTCAACGCATTCGGATTATGAATATTCGTCTAGGGGCATTACAAACAGGAGAATGGCGTGAGCTGTCTGCTGAAGAGAAGCAAGAACTTGGAGCTACACTGAACTACGAACTTCTATAACTTAGAAAAGCCTAGATTTGAATACAATGTATCAAAAAAGAGCTGTTCCATCGGTCTAAGACCTTGGGACAGCTCTTTATGTTTGTAATAGGATAACCATTATTCATCGGAAGGAGCAATACCTGAGAACTCTTTGGTTTCTTGATATTTACGAATAATGGATACTTCAACCCGGCGGTTCTTACTTCGTCCAACAGCTGTTGTATTTTCAGAAATGGGGTGGTATTCCCCGTATCCAATCGCACTAAATTTCCGTGGATTTAGGTTCGTATTTGTTAGCAAGATCTTCATGAACTGAAGGGCGCGATCGGCGCTCAGGTCCCAGTTGGAAGAATAGTCGCTATTAGAGATAGGGATATTATCGGTATGTCCTTGCACGACTACATCATAATCCGGGAATTGCTGCAGCATGGTTGAGATGGACTTTGCTAATTGCCGAGAATCATCTTTAACTACTGCCTGTCCGGATGCGAACAACGCGTTATCACTTATCGTAATCATAAGCTGGGATTGATTGAGCTTAGTGCTGAGTAGATCGGTAAGGCCGTTCTTGCTGATATATTGATCAAACTGCTTCTTAAGCTTCTCTAAATCCTCTTGTTCCTTTTGCCGCAGCTTAGCCATTTCTGTTTGTTCATTTTTCTTGGTTACTGATTTATCCATTTGATCATTTTTTCCTAAATCCTCTTGACTCTTAGATGGCATTGCCGCCCGCTCTTCAAGAACACCTGTACCGCCATTAAGAGCAGAACTGAAGGCTTGACTCATCTCTTCGAATTTTTTGGCATCCGTTGCACTCATAGAATACATTACGATGAACAAGGCTACCAGAAGGGTCATAAGATCAGAATAAGGCAGTAGCCACGATTCATCGGCGTGTTCTTCATGCTCTTCGTGTCGTCTAGTCTTTTTGCTCACCCGATCCACTCTCCTTCTCATCATTTAACTTAGCTCGTTCCGAAGGTGTCAGGAAGACAGCAAGCTTCTGATTGATGGCAATAGTGGATACACCGGATTGTATGGACAAAAGACCTTCGACCATCATCATTCGAACTTCAATTTCACGTTTGGAAAGTCGTTTCAGCTTATTGGCAATAGGATGCCATAATACGTAACCTGTAAAGATACCGAGTAGTGTTGCGATGAAGGCAGCCCCGATTGCTGCAGCCAATTTGTTCATATCACTCATATCAGCCAGAGCGGCGATAAGTCCGATAACGGCCCCGAGTACGCCAAGTGTAGGAGCATACATACCTGCTTGTGAGAAAATGAGTGCGCCTGCTTTATGTCTATCCTCTGTGGCGTGGATGTCCTCCATGAGAACATCGCGGACAAAATCCTGATCATTTCCATCAATAATCATCCGCATGCCATTTCTGAGGAAGTTATCTTCTATTTCATCGACTTTCGACTCAAGAGCCAGCAGACCTTCACGCCGTGTAATAGAAGCCCACTCCATGAACATAGTAATTAATTCGGATTTACTGATTAATTTCTTTTTGACAAAAATCATTTTAAACAGACTTGGAATCTTCTTGACCTCCGAGAACGGAAAGGCCATAAAGATGGAAGCTGCCGTACCCACTAAGATAATAACGTAAGCAGCAGGTGTGGCTAAAGCGTGAAGAGGAGCGTGCTTGAGGATCATACCCCAAATAACTGCAACTAGACCAAAAATTAAACCAAGTATTGTTGAAATTTCCATTATGCACCTCGTCCATGAGATTATAAGATGTGTTCCGACAAAGCCGCGTATATCATCCTTGAAACAGCGGCAAGGCACTCTGTTCGAAACCGAATAACGTATATTCTTATTTATCGACATCATTCCGTTTTTTGTGAAGTCATTTTTTCGGCTATAATGGATAAGGTAAGTAATTATTCATCTGTGGAGAAAACGGAGTGATACATGTGGGTGTAAAGCATGGTAGAGATTACGGTGAAATCCTAACGGATTTGACTGAGGCTGTCGGAAGAATTTCCGATGGGTACTTATTTTTTGAAATGGATCCGGAAGAGTGGCAAGAATTGCCGCAGGAATCCAAGATGGAGGTATGGGAGGCACTGGCTGAGGATCTTTTCTTCGCGCTGGGTAATGAACCTATGATTGAGGTGGGGAGCGGCGTTATCATTTACGATAAGGACACGCACCGCATTAATATTTTAGTCGGAGAAGAGGATTTAGCCTCTGTTGTTTTGATTTAAGAAGAGGCGGTGGCGGGGCGTAATTTGCCCGTAGTTAGTAGCCCGTGTTAAAATTGGTGTAGCCGAGTTATAATCGCTGGGATTCTTGAATACATTTAATCGAAAATATTGCCTTTATCCTGGCACATCCCTTGGACCTCAGAAGCTAAGGGATGTTTTGTTTAACGAATAATACGAGTAAAGGGACCTGCGGATTTTACTGCAATTTTTAGTAAGGGAGGAAACGAATTGTTATTTACCGAAGAAGAACTGCGTGAGCAGATCAGCAAGCTGGAAGGTTGGAAGCTGGAAGAGAATACCATGGTGCGAAAATATATGTTCAGCCAATATATGAAGGGTATTGCTTTCGTTGATGAAGTAGCCACCATTTCAGAAGCCTTTGATCACCATCCACATATTACGATTGATTATAAGACAGTGACTTTACGACTGAAATCAAATGAGGAAGACGGTATTACAGCTCTAGATATTCGAGAGGCACATGAATTTAATGAAGCCTTTGAGAAAAATCGTTAGTGTCACCTAAACTCATAAATAAACGCCCGTGCGCAGATAGTGAACTATCTTCTGGCACGGGCGTTTTTAGTTGCTTAGGTAGTAGTTACTGTTACTTTTTCTCTGAGAGCCAGAGGGCGACGTTTGCAATCTCCTCAGGGGCTAGCTTTTCTTTAAAGGAAGGCATTTGACCTCGTCCTTTAGTGACGATACTGTAGATTTCTTCAGCATCATGCTGACCGCCTTCATTTTGAAGACTGGGCCCAACTCCACCTTGAAGCTGATCGCCGTGACAGGTGATACAGCTGGCTTTCACGGTTGCTTCGGCCTTTGCCGCATCCAATTGGACTTCCGGCATCGTCGGTTTATTCTGTTCAGCTACCTCTTCTTTACCTGGAAGTGTAAACATAAGTACTACCGCAAAGGCACAGGCGGCAAAAAACAAACCGCTCATGATCCATTTCTGCATCCCAGTTCGTCCCTTCTATGTAAGCTGCTCCCTACATTATAGCTCAAGGTGAAGCGTTATCATAGGGTTTGTGACAAAAAAATGAACGATAATGCCATCAAATCATTGAAAAATATGGAATTTAATATTATTTATCATAGACCATGCAATAAAAAGGTTTGTTTCCTGTGGGGGTTAGGCGCTCATACGTATCGGTAATCGTAAATCCACACTTTTGGTAAGTTCGGATCGCCCGCTGGTTCCAGGTCAATACCTCTAGATCAATCTCACGCTCAGGATAACGAATTAAGGCTGCTTGCACGATTGCATCCATGAATATTTTCCCTAGACCTTGACCGCATAGATCAGGGCGCATACCAATCCCCAAGCGAACAACACCTTCCATTGGAAACAACTGCGCGAATCCACACAAAATCCCTTGCCCATTTAGTATGGAGACATATTGCTCATTCCGTAGCTGCGGGTCACCGAACTCGATTCCAAGAGCCTGCATTTGCTCCCACGGCATCCAGCCGTAAATATTATAAGGGGCAGTGTAATCCCAGTTGCAAACCTCTTCCGCGTGACTGGTCTCCATAGGCGCTACATGAAAAGTAACAGAGGGATTTATCATAAGGTCAAGGACCTCCTTTCACGGGGGAACTTTAAATGTCTTATAATTCTAGCTTAAAATACTTATGGTCCTTATAAGGACATCGAAGGCGTTTATGCTTGTAACTAATTATATACAAAAAGAGGCATGGTCGACTCAGAAATTTATTAGGATTATTGTTTTACAAATTCTGAGAGGGGTAAATACTAAATAAGACAAAAAACAAGCTCTTCCCCAAGAATCAACATCTTGGAAAAGAGCCTATGTACGATTTACTTATTGAACATCATCATTATCCTCTGTCTCAGAAGCAACAGAATGATAAGCATCCGTGCTCATAATTCGTTTAGCACCGATGTAGCGTTTCACGTAGTAGCTATCACTCAGGGAGCTAATCGTTACACCGCGTGAGGAAGATGCGTGTGCAAACTTGCCTTCACCGACATAAATACCGACATGGGAGACACCCTTACCACTTGTATTGAAGAATACAAGATCTCCAGATCTTAAATCATCTTGGGAGATAGCAGTACCCATTTGATACTGGGAACCTGATTGGTGTGGTAGGTTTATACCAATTTTATCAAATACATACATTGTAAATCCGGAGCAATCAAATCCATTTGTGGAGATGCCGCCGGATACGTACTTAGTTCCGATGGTCTTGTCGATCACTTTATCCATTTTGGAATCCGCGAAAGCGCTTCCTGCTCCGATGGTGAAAATAATGGAAAAGCTAAGTACTGCTGCTGCTAGCTTCTTCTTCAAAAGTTTATACCCCTTCCGGATGCCTACGAGGTTAGCTTAAGGGTTCGGTTGAAGGTCCCCTATGACCCCTCTAAAAATGGAGGTCAATTCACCCAAAGTTGGTTCCCCCGTTTTCCTAATAGTTAGGAAACTCGGCTGATACTGTTGATTAGGAATAGCTTGTAATCAATACATGACAAAACCTTTGTAAATAACAACTTAATGATTACAAAAATGTTACTAAAATCTTACTGCAGTTATTGTAACAAACAGAGTGCCGCTTGGCAATCGTTTTTAACATAATCATGCAGAAAAATTCGTTTTTTTTAAAGACAAAATGCATATGTAAGCGATAATATTAAACTAATTTTTATATTTATTGAAATTTTTATCAAATAAAAGTGTTTAAAGTCCGTTCTAGAGGTGTAAAGAATATAATAAGGCAAAAGAAAACCTGGATTCGATTAAGTCAATAATCAAACCCAGGTCTATATAATGTAATTGTGAGGTTATAGTTGTGGGGAAGTATTAATCGTAGGCTATAGCTTGATATGAGGAAGTACTCATTACTCTTTTAGCACCAACGTAGCGATTGGCCCAGTAGGACTGGCTAAGTGAAGTGATGGTCACGCCATATGAAGATGATGATTGTGCGAATTTTCCGTTTCCAACATAAATGCCGACATGGGATACGCCGTTGCCCAATGTGTTAAAGAAAACTAGGTCACCTGAACGTAATTTACTTTTGGCTACAGGAGTTCCGACATTATATTGAGCTTTTGAAGTACGGGGCAAAGAAAGACCCACCTTCTTGAATACATACGTAGTAAATCCAGAACAGTCAAACCCGGCAGTGCTAGTGCCTCCGGTTTTATAGGCAACTCCAATTGTCTTTGAAATAACACTGTCCATCTTAGAATCTGCAAAGGCACTTCCTCCACCAATAGAGAACGCCATCACAAGTCCTAGCGCCGCAGCGACGCATGCTTTTCTTAAATTCTTCAAAAAAATTGTACCCCTTCCAATGCCTGTGAGGTTAGCTTAAGGATTCGGTAGAAGGTTCCCCTATGATCACTGCAAAGCGAGATCAATTCACCCAAAATATGGTTCCCCCACTTCCCGGTGCAAGGAATTCGGCGTTTTATGCACCAGATAGTGACTTATCGACATGACTACGACAAATACATGAAGTTATGTAGAAATCGTTTCAAATGATTACAAACTTGTTACCAATGGAACAGGACTTATTGTAACAAAGTCTTTACGATTTTGCAAATCCTCATAATTTGTCTATAACGCGAAAGAGTCCCAGCTCCTGATTCAGGAACCGGGACTCTTATATTATGTTCTGTAATGCTTCAAATTATTGTGGAAATGCTTTACTGTGCCATAGATGATATTGAGCTGAAATTCCCCACATTTTGAAGAGTGTTGAGGGCAGTGATGAAAGTTGACGAATAAGAAGTGCTGGTAGGCCAGGACAGAAGATGCCCGTTATTCCGCACACTAGCAAAAGGATCAGGCCTGCTGCACCAAGTATGATTGAAATTCCTATTGCCGGAATCAGCGACTTCAAGCAAATGAATAAGGAGGAGAACATCCCCGTGCCGCTGGTATAACCAAACTGCATATATAGAAGGAACAGGCGCACGATAAAGATGTATATAAGCCATGCCAATACGTATGGAACTAGATGAAGTAACAAAGAGTAGTTCAGAAAGGAGGACAAGAATAGCCCGTACATTTTTGGAGCAAGCCAGTATAACGGAAGTAGAGCCAGCACCCATTCGATTAGACTGAAGATAAACACTGGAAATCCATAAAGCTTCATACCTGGAAAAAAGAACAGGCCACGCTCTCCTTTTCGCTCCTGATGGAGTTCATGCAGTAATCCTGCCCTTATGAAGGGGGAGAGTAGCAGTCGTAAGACAACAAGCCCTAGGAACATCCATAACCAAGTACGTATCGCAGGATCTGTGTTTAAGCTGAACTGCCCTTCGACATAATAGAGTAGTCTGCCCATTCCGCTGCCTCCAGCGTCTTTATCTGGATAACGTAGTAGAATTGGAACGATAGCAGACCGGATGAAGCCGTACATAAAGTAGCCCCAGAGCAGTCGGTAGATGAAGAGCAGAATCAGAATATAAAATTGCTCCTTCATGCTTTGCCAGCCGCGGGTTATCGATGTTCTCACAATCATTCACCTCACCAGACAAGAGTTCCGAGCACGGTTTCAACTAGTTTAGTTACACTTAATGTCCAGCGGGAGAGCGTTTTGGGCTCTATTTCCGCCAGTCTGAAGTTATTAAGATGTTTGTTTTCTAACAGAATGGTATGCTCAGGATCAACCTCAGCAGAGAGAAGAAGCTTATCGCTTAACAATTGGAAGGTAGTCTCTGCTCCTTCACCGCTCCAGACCCGCTCTGTATCAGAGCCATCGGCGAATGTGAATTTAATGGGAACGTCAATGTAATGGCTCCCTTTGTTTGTAATCTTTACTATGGATTCATAGCTCTGAGCATCGCTGTTGCCATTCTTTTTAATCGTAATCGTATCTACTGAGAAATCAGGAGCACCACCACCATAAATATAATCTTCGAAATAAGGCTGCCATGATTTTTTGGTTACCTTCTCAATGACTTTTTGAAAATCAGACGTAGTGGGGTGCTGGAAACGGAATTTACGTGCGTAAGTGGACATGATGCTGTTCATTGCCTTAGTGCCTACTTGGCGTTCAATATCCTTAAGTACTAGCTTTCCGCGAATATACACATTCCGGCTATAGGATTCTGCCCCGGCATATTTCCATGTCTCTAAATTTAGCGGCTCTGATTTGGTCACCAAGCTGGACTGAAGTGGGAGATTCGTTTTGATGCCATATTCTTGTTCCATGAGTCTGTCTTCAGCATAAGAAGTGAAGCTTTCGTCTAGCCAAGCCTCTTCGAATTCATTGCTGGCTACCATGCCGTAAAAGTATTGATGGCCAATTTCATGAACGACGGTTCTTTCAAGTGAGGTGTCAGGAGAAGAGTCTGTGGCTCCAAACGCTGTAATGAGTGTTGGATACTCCATTCCTCCAGCCCCATTCCCCTCCTTAGGCGGAACGATAATAGACAGGGTGGAGTAGGGATAAGGACCGTACCATTTGCTGAAGTAGGCCAGAGCTGCCTTAGCGGCCTGAAGGTATCTTTCCTTTAAGTCTTTGTGTAATGGATCGAGATACACCTTAATCCGTACACCAGGCACTTCTGGCGTAGAGAAGGCTTCTTCGGCTACTGTAAAATCAGGGGATGCCGCCCACGCAAAGTCATGGACATCGTCAGCGTAGAACTGATATATTTTTTGATCTTGCTTTAGCTTGGCATTCTTCACAGGAAATCCGGTCGCAGCTACCGTGTAGTCGGAAGGAACCGCAATCGTTACATTAAAGATGCCAAAATCGCTGTAAAACTCAGAGGTGCCGTGGTACTGGTGCAAATCCCAGCCTTCCTCCTTAACCCCACGTGTGCCCATAGGCTCGTATACACTAAGTTTAGGGAACCATTGCCCAGCCATCACGAAATTGCCGGATGCGCCCATACGGGCAAATATTTTGGGGAGCTGAACCTCGTACTGGAGTTTAAGCGTGACACTTTCTCCACCATTAACCGGCTGTGGGAGATGTACCTTTAGGAGTGTCTTATCGTTGACGTTACCATCATCGGGTTGTACAAATTGCACTCTTTGCATTAGTGATGTTCCTTCTGTTGTGCGCAAATCGGTTAAAGTCATACTTCCGAAGCCATTCTCTGGCATGGTGTCACCTCTGAGCGTTCCTCCGGACTCCTTCATAAAGGTAGTATCTGGTGAAGCAAAAGCATTTGGATACATATGGAAATATAGATCACTTACCGGTTTTACACCGGGGTGTGTCCAGGTTACCGTCTCAGAAGCGATTAAGGTTTCTGTATCAGGAACAAGCTGAACATCGATGTGATACTCGACAACTCGTTGACTTAATGCCTCTTCTGCTGGAACGGGGGCGCTATCAGGCAGTGTCTGCTGTGGTGCAGCTGCAGGAGCTGTGCCGCTTGAGGACTTGGCCTCTTTTGAAACAAAGCTAGTAACAGAAGATGTGGAGTTATCCCCCGAATAGACCCATATGCCTCCTAATAGCACGAGGGTGGCCAGGGTCGCAAAGATGATGATGTACCTTAATGACAGTGACTTCATAGTGTGATTCCTCCCGTGACAAGCATCTACGGGATGTATATGTTTGCAATCGCCGCATTATTAGCTAAAATTAAATTATTCGTAAGAGGAAGGGTGTGCACTCGTGGACAACATACAACCGGAAGGCAAGAAACAGATTGCCTTAAATATTGTGAATGCCAAAAGTAAACATAAAGGCTTTGGAGCGGGCTCTATAGAGCTCAATAACGTATCGCCTGTCATTATTGATGGCGGTGAAGCAGTCATTGATATTGGTGCCATGCATGCCAAGAGTAAGGTTGAAAAGGGGATTAAATTCTCCATGAACCGTGAAGATGTACCTAATGGTAGACAGGTTTGGGTAGTATGGGTAGCAGTGGACCGTACACAGGATAGTCAATTCTATGGTGGAATAACGGCCTGCGAAATGTGGATCGATACGGAAGCACGTCGCGGTTGGAAAATTCTCGCCGAGCATGTCAATAAGTTGGATGCTGCTCTAAAACGCAAAATCGATGTGGGAGGGCTTGGCACAGTTGAAAAAGCTGCCCTCAAATCCCTCTTGATCTCTCATAATGAGGCATGGTGGACTGCGTCCTCCGATGAGCTTAAGGCTGCACTGACCGAGTAGGAACGATTACCCGGTCAAGGTTACCTGATACAGAAAAAGGCTTCGACATCCTGAAATAGGAGAGTCGAAGCCTTTTTGAATTGAACACAATGAATTAGTTTACGATTTGCCTGCCGTACTAAGTTTGCGTTTTAGTTGACTTACTCTAGCTTGACTGATCCCAAGAATTTCAGCAAGCTCTTTCTGATTGGCATATGGATGTTCTTCTATGGCCCGCTCCAGGCGTTGGCACATATCCTCTGTCTTCGTCTTCCGGGTAGTGCTGCTGTGCTCTGACACTTCGCCTGCAAAATCTTGGCGCGCCTCAGGCACTTGAGACATGCGTTCAGGGTCGGCAATTTCTTTTAGACAGCTACTGCAAATAAATTGCTCTTTATAGTAGGTGACATGGTCGTGGCTTCTGCAAAACGTACATTCTGTCGAGGTGTACTTCCTGAGTATGATGGTGTTATCGTTTAATATAAAAAATTCGATAGGATCACCAATGTCGATATTACGAGTCATACGGATTTCTGCGGGAACCACAATTCTCCCAAGACTGTCTAAACTCCGGATCATGCCTGTATCCTTCATCCCATGTCCCTCATTTACATCTTTATATTTTGGTTGCTACTAACTATTATAGCAGTAATTGTGAGTTAAGAGAATGGGGTGAATATAATTAATGAAGCGGTTACATCCTTTGTGGGAGAAGTGAAAATCGAGTTTGGCCATCCTATGGATTCTACAATAAATAAGTAATAAAAAAGAAAAACCTCTTCAATTAATGAAGAGGTTAATTCAACCACCAGCGTTTAATATTGTTCCACAGGGAACGACTTTCTTCAGCAGGATCTACTTTGCTTTGTACATCATCGACAGCGGGAGCTTTGCCATGTTGATCACAGTATTCGGTGGGCTCAGTTCCACTAATGAAAGTCTCCAGTTCTTTTTCGGGACAGGCTGCTGTAGCTAGCTTACCGGATTGCGGATTGATGTATACACTGACTACGCCATCTGGAATGGGAAAAATCTTAGGCGGGATATTTTCCAACGCTTTTTCAGTAAACTCCGCGAAAATTGGAGCTGCCCGTCGGCCATCGGTTGTTGTGATGTCGCGCCCCTTGTCATATCCAACCCAAACTGCAGTGGACAGCTCGGGGGTGAAGCCTACCATCCAGCCGTCTGTATCCGTAGTTCCAGTCTTCCCGGCTACCGGACGTTTGATTATAGAAGCTACGCGATTTCCTGTCCCCCCAGTCTCAAATACCCCCTCCATTAAACGGGTCAACACATAGGCGGCAGAAGGTTCTACAATGGCTTCACCCTTTGGCTGTGGTGCTTCATACAGCACCATACCATTAGAATCCGTTATTTTTAGAATGGCTGTGGTGGGCATTTTCTGACCACTGTTTCCAATAACAGCGAATGCCGCAGCCATTTCTAGCGGACTGATCGGTGAGGTACCGAGTGCCAGTGACGGCACGCTTTGAAGCGGACTATCAATGCCCATCTTGCCTGCCATCTCGCTCACCTTATCTGCGCCGATCTTCATGATCGTATTCACAGCATAGATATTGTCGGATGCTGCAATGGCTTGTCGCATATTGATTTCGCCCAGATACTTATCCCCGAAGTTCCGAGGCTGGTAGGTTTTGCGATTGTTATCATAATGGAACATCGTTGGCTGGCTTTTGAAAACGGAAAGACCAGTCATCTCTTTAGAAGAGAGTGCTGCTAAATACATGATCGGCTTAAAGGACGAGCCAGGCTGACGTGTGGTGGCTAGAGCATGGTTGTATTGGTTGGTACGATAATTTTTTCCGCCGACCATAGCTTTAATGTAGCCAGTGCGAGGATCGATGGAAACAAGAGCGGTCTCCAGATCACTCTTTTGATCCATCTCTTTGTCGACTGCTTGTTCTGCGGCATGCTGCATGTCAGGGTCAAGGGTAGTGTAAACATTTAGTCCCCCTTGTTCCAGCTCATCACTGCTGATGTGAAGAGATTCTGTGGCCAGATTGCGGATATAATCTCTGAAATAAGGTGCAACCACAGTGGTATCCTTCTGGCCTTGTGGTTTTAAGTTCAAGTCATCCTGAACAGCCTGTCCTGCTTCTTCTTGTGTGATTTCTCCTAAATTAGCCATGACAGTCAAAATGATTTTTTGTCGTTTTTTAGCGTTGTCTAAATGATTGTACGGCGAATAATAGGTTGGTCCTTTTGGAATCCCAGCTAGCATGGTACTCTCTGCCAAGTCTAAGTCTGCTGCAGATTTACCAAAATACATTTGAGAGGCTGCTTCAATGCCATAGGCACCATGGCCATAGTAGATGTTATTTAAATACATGTTCAAGATTTCATCTTTGCTGTATTTCATCTCGAGCTGCATCGTATACAAGGCTTCTTTAGCTTTACGCGTCCACGTCTTCTCGTGGGATAGATAAAGATTTCTCGCGAGCTGCTGAGTTAGCGTGCTAGCCCCCTGCGTTCGGTTTCCCTCTTCCAGATTGACGAGCACGGCCCGAGCCATCCCCTTCATGTCAAATCCGGAATGCTCGTAAAACTTACGGTCCTCGACGGCTAGTGTGGCTTCAATGAGCAGGGGAGAAATTTGACTTAATTTGACCGGTTCACGGCTACGCCCGTCTGAGGTAAAGGTGGCAAGAATATTGCCCCTGGAGTCGAGTAGCTTGGAGCGCACATCGTCGCCAATGGGAGGGAGATCTTTTTGGTATAGGTAACCGAGCAGAGCTCCCGTGGTCAGTAGAAACAATATAATCATGGCTACCAGCAGCCGGAATAAACGGCGGAAGCGGCTTTTTCGTTTGGGTGGACTCGTTGATTCACGTGACATGACACCAGACTCCCTTCTCCTTGTATTATGGGAAAGGAACTGGAAGGATATTCATTGTATAACTAGGTGATCTGTTAAAGGGACTATCACCGGAGGAGATTTAAATAGGAGATGACAAACTGTTTCCATTTTGTGACTATTCAATGGTGGATCATGCGTGCTTCAGGAGGTATAAAAGAGTAGAGATTGAAAGCGAGGGTATATATACAATAGGAGGTGTCATTATGAACTGGACGAAAAAGATTCACAGATCGACAATAACCGCCCTTTCGGCGACGCTAATAATGGTTTCAGGCTGGGGTGCATCAGCTTCTTCTGTACATGCTGCGGCATCGGCTACACCAGCGGCGTGCGGCACTGGAGATCATGGGCTACTACAGTCTCTGCAAAACAAGCATTCAGGAGACGTATCCACACCGCTTACCTTTTCTGATGTTCAGTTTCTGAATGGAAATATCGGACGGGCAGCAGGCAATGGATTTATGATTGGCACTTCTGATGGAGGCTGCAATTTTCAAGAAATTTATGAAGGTCAATGGAGCTTTAAACAGATTGATTTTCCCGATAACGTGCATGGTTTTGCCCTTGCTTCTGTAGAAGACGGTCAAGCTCGATATTTAATCAGTACCTCTAATGGCGGCTCAGAATGGAAAAGACTTTCGAATAAAGCTGTCAGCTTTGAAAGAATCGATTTTTTCGACAGTAAGATTGGTTTCGGATATAACAGGGCATCAACGTATTACACCAAGGACGGGGGACTTAGCTGGAGTAAGATTTCAACCCCATCCAATACACGTGGTGCTTATTTCAGTGATCGTAATACCGGCTGGGCTGTTGTAACTGTGCCTGGAACCGGCTACCGAATAATGAAGACTACAGATGGTGGGAAAACTTGGAGTTTATCGTTGAAGGCAGCCTTTTCTGATCCTGAGTATGGCCAAATCACCGCGAAGGGAGATCAAGTTGATGTGGTTCTCTTTGGCGGCTCAGGGATGAGTCAAACCTCATACTCCCTATATACAAGTACGAATAAGGGGAAAAGCTGGAATAGAGTGATCGCCCAGGAAACTGCTGGGGGTGGACCTTCCCCGGGTAGTGGAAAAGCTGTAGTAAATAAAGGGCCTGCGTCTGGCAGACCGGGAAATTTGGAGCTGATAGGGAACAATACGACCTTCTTGGTGGGTTATTCCGACGCAGCAGAAAAAGTAGCGGTAGGACGCACATATAACGGTGGCAAGCAGTGGACCAATCTTCCGGCGATTGCTGGGTATGAAGGAGTAATCTCGTTCACTAGTAATAAAGAAGGCTGGCTAGCCGTTCGCCAACGCGATTATTCATCGTTATATGTAACTAAAGATGGCGGCGCATCTTGGCAACTTAGATTTTCGTTGAAAATTTTGTCCTTGTAACGGGCGGGTTAGTAAAGGTAGCGAGCATAGCTTTTAGTTTTCTAAACGGTTCCTAAGGGAACCGTTTTTTTTGTGATTATGAAGTTGGTTGCACTTGTGTACAGTTTTACTACATGTTCCAAGTGTGCTTTTATCCATCAATATGGTAAAATTTTATGAGCTAAGCTAGATCTAATGGATTCTGAGATTGAAATGCTTCTTTGAACTGGATATAGTGTACAATGGGAAAGCGAATAGGCCTTTGAATGAATATAAAAATGTTTAAGTTTTACGACAGGCGTTTTTCTTATGCAGAATGCAGAGGCTTGCAGAATGGAGGAACGTGTGATGCCCGAATTACAGTCTAACAAATATGACGTCTCTATTACGCTCGTGAGCCTTCAAGATGGTCAGCGGAATGTTATGAAAGCGAATGGAGAGGTAGTATCCAAAGGACCGCATCTATATATTCAATATGAAGAGTTAGAGCAAGGCCCTCGAGGAGAGGAAATTTCTGTTCGTACAACAATAAAGATTGCAGGCAAACAGCTAAAGCTAATCCGCCACGGTGGGATACAGTCGGAACAGAGCTTTCAATCCGGACGGCGTCTGCCGGGATTCTATCGTTCACCATATACACAGTTTAATCTTTCTACAGAAACGAACAAGCTGGACGTGGTGCGCGAAGGGCGCTCCCTAACGGTTGCATGGGAATATGATTTGTACGTATACGAGGAATTGTCAGGAAAGTTTGCTATTAGTTTGCATATACAGGAGGAACCGAAATTATGACACAGAGAAAGAATCCGTTGGAGCTAGTGAATGAACGGGTAAAAGAAGCCATTGCCGATGCAATTGTAAATGCAGGAATTGTTGCACCGGAAGAGGTTCCGGATATCGTACTGGAAGTACCAAGAGATAAGGCACACGGTGATTTGGCTACGAACGCTGCTATGCAGCTGACCAAAATCGCAAAACGTAACCCACGCCAGATTGCTGAGGCAATTATAGAGCATTTGGATACAAGCAGCGCTTCTATTGAAAAAGCTGAGATTGCCGGACCAGGCTTTATTAACTTTACGTTGTCCAAGAATTATTTGTACCCAATTATCAGCCTTGTTGCTGAGCAGGGTGATGATTATGGCCGTATTAACATCGGTCAAGGTCAGAAGGTTGAAATGGAGTTCGTCAGCGCTAATCCAACGGGTAGCCTTCATTTAGGACATGCTCGTGGTGCTGCTGTCGGCGATGCGCTTTGCAACGTACTCGATTATGCAGGCTATCAGGTGACACGGGAATATTATATTAATGATGCCGGTAACCAGGTGGTCAACCTGTGCAAATCCATTGAAACTCGTTACCTGCAGGAGCTGGGCCAAGAAGCAGAAATGCCTGAAGACGGTTACCATGGCGAGGATATTAAGGGATTTGCTAAAGAGCTTGTGGCTGAAAAGGGTGATACACTACTCGAAATGAGCCCAAGTGACCGCGCAGCTTTTTTCCGGACTTATGGACTTAATAAAGAGCTCGATAAAATCAAACGTGATCTGGGACTATTCCGCGTAAACTTCGATATCTGGTTCAGTGAGACTTCGCTGTACGAGAACGGAGAAGTGTTACGCTCACTAGACGAGCTTCGTGATCGTGGAGAAGTTTATGAGCAGGATGGGGCAACCTGGCTGCAAACGACTAAGTATGGCGATGATAAAGACCGCGTTCTGATTAAGAACGATGGCACATACACCTACCTTACACCGGACATTGCTTATCACAGCGATAAGTATGGCCGTGGTTACGATAAAATGATTAACATTTGGGGTGCGGATCATCATGGCTATATTCCGCGGATGAAAGCGGCGATGTCAGCACTTGGCAATGATCCTGAGAAGCTAGTGGTTCTGATTGCTCAGATGGTCAGCCTGTTCCAGAATGGTGAAAAGGTTAAAATGTCGAAACGTACCGGCAAAGCGGTTACGATGGAAGATTTGATGGAAGAAGTAGGAATCGATGCGATTCGTTATTTCTTCACCATGCGTAGCATGGATTCCCATCTCGATTTCGATATGGACTTGGCGATCTCTACTTCTAATGAGAACCCTGTATTCTACGTTCAATATGCGCATGCGCGTATCTGCAGCATCTTCCGTCAGGCAGAGGAGCAAGGGATCTTCATTCCTGATTACGCTGAGATTGACTTCTCCAAGCTGACAGCAGTGCATGAATATGACCTGCTGCGCAAAATTGGTGAGCTCCCAGCAGAAATTGCTGTTGCGGCTGAAGGTTATGCTCCACATCGCCTCATCCGTTATGTATATGAGCTGGCTGCGATGTTCCACAGTTATTACAAAGCTGAACGTGTAATCACTGAGGATGCCGCTCAAACCGTGGCACGACTTGCACTGCTTGGTGCTGCGCGTACCACCATTGCTAATGTCCTGCGTCTTGTTGGTGTTTCCGCACCAGACCGCATGTAATTCAACATCAAACGACAAAAAATCCGCCTTCCGGTTCTCTGGGAGGCGGATTTTATTTTGTGCCGTTCTTCGCACCGGCACAAGCTGCGCTCACGTCAGAGTGACCCACCCGGTGCCCGGGTGGGGTCTATACGTTCGCGGATACCGCCCGCTTGGCCCTCACTCCTGCTTTCAGCAGGCGTAGGGCATCGGCAGCGCCGCCGCCAAGGGATGCGCGTCGCTGCCCCTTGCGCAGCCGCACCGGGGACGCGGTACGGCGCAAGAGCAGCTTCAGCTCCCTTGGCGAGAGCCCCGGTCGCACCGAGAGCAGCAGTGCAGCGGCTCCCGTGACATGCGAGGTCGCCATGGAGGTGCCGCTCATCTCTTTGTAGCCCTCCTTCAGCCAACAGGAGGTCACGCCTTCGCCGGGGCCATAGACATCGATATAAGAACCGCGGTTGCTGAAGCCAGCAACACGATGTCTTTTATCGATGGCACCCACGGCAATCGTCTCAGGATAACGTGCGGGGTAGTCTCCGCCACGTTTTCCATCATTCCCGGATGAGGCGATGACAGCGATTCCGGCTCGGTACGCTTTAATAACCACATTGTGAAGCGCTTTGCTTCTAGTTTTCATTCCGAAGCTCATATTGATGATATCAATTTTGTTCTGTACGCACCAATCAATGCCCAGTACAATGTCCGATACATACGCGGAGCCGCTATGATCAAAGGCCTTGACTGGATATAGCAACGCTCGTGGAGCCACTCCCATCATACCGCGTGTTCCTCCTGCCGCAGCTAGAGTTCCGGCGATATGAGTCCCGTGTCCATTATCATCTAGCGGCAACATTCCGCGGTGTAGTAAGTTGACCCCAGAGGCTAATGAATGCTTCAGATCGGGATGGCGGTAATCAGCACCTGTGTCGATTACGCCGATTTTGACGTGAACTCCGGTTGATTTGGACCATGCCTGAGGAGCATGAATGGCTTTTACTCCCCAAGGGAGTGTGGCGGTACCGCTCTTTTCGTTAGCTATGGAATGGATTTGTATTTGTAGATCCTCTTCGACATTTAGGAGGTCTGCAAATCGATTCATTAGTTTTCCAGCTCCGGCAGCAGGCACAAAAAAGGCCCGAATCAGCGGAGATACCTGCACTTGCCGCAGCTCAGGCTGCTTCGCTTTCAGCGCCTTCCATTGTGTAAAAGCTCCGGCATACTGGCGGGGATCATTGAAGGTAAGAATACGCCGCTCACCATTGTTGGGGGCAACCGATATTTCTTCAAGAAGCATGTGCCAAAATTTGAAATAGTCCATAGGTTTCGCTGTCCCCTCCTCGGTGCCCTGCTGCCATATTGTATGAGTGGAAGAGGGGGTCCGAATGGGAACTTGCCCTTTTTTAACGAAATGGGCTGCCCATCGTGTCAAAAGACGGCGCTTTACATAAAATAGACAGAAGAGATTAACACTCTCTTTGTAACATCACGTAAGGAGCCGATCCTTGGCGTGGATACAGTCATGCGCGGAGGGTTTCCTCCGCCTTTTTTTATTTAAAAGGAATTATAAGTTTCACACGGGTACATATGTTTTGGGTTTATTCTTCTTCAAGATGGAGACAGGTTTCTGCTATAGATAACAGCCTGAAGGCTCTTTCTGTTAGCTGTTACCGCTTTTGACTTGCAATTTGTTGTCAAATAGGTTTTACTTAGTTTTGTTAATGGATATTATTGAAATAAACCGTAATGTGAACAATGCGTGAGAGGAAGTGTCCTTTAGTGAGTACGCCACTCAATTTAAAGCTAGACCCTGAGAAAGTTAAAGAAATGCCGATGGTGGATTTGGCCTTTCTAGTGCTTAAGGCAGCCAATACACCGTATTATTACCGTGATCTGATGGTCGAGGTAGCCAAGTTGCGCGGCATGACCGATCAACAAAGCCAAGATACTATTGCCCAGTTATATACCGAGATTAACATTGATGGGCGTTTTGCCTGTGTCGGAACCAACCTTTGGGGATTGAAACGCTGGTATCCTCTAGAGCGCTCTGATGATCCGGTTGGTAACACCAAACGCGTGCGTATCATCAACGATGAAGACGATGATTTGGAAGATGACGACTTTGCTGAAGAAGAAGAAAACTACGCTGCTGAAGAAGAGGATTTCGACGCTATCGACGAAGATCGCGACGACCTCTATTCCGACGACGACAGCGAAGAAGAAGTCGACGAAGATGTCGTGATCGATGAAGATGACATAGACGAAGATGACTCAGATGAAGACGATGCAGAAGATGACTCAGATGAAGACGATGCAGAAGCTGACAAGTAAGATAAATAATTTCAAAGAGTCTTGCTGATGGTATAATTCCTCCCTTGACAGTGGGGGAACGTCAGAGTAAACTATTGCATGGGCTTATCATGTAAGTTAATAAACGCGTTTCTTAAAATAAAAAGTGCCCCGGTTCTACGGGTGTCACTTTTTTGTTTTTTTAGATGCAAAGTAGCTGTAGTTTTATGTAATTTGCGGGACGACGTTTTATGTTTTCCCCGGTGAATCAAACTTTTGATTTCCCCTGTTTTGATGATAGTAAAACGGGTTACGATAAACACCATGCGCCGCTTTTATGTCTGGACTTTATTTAGGAGGGTTTTACAGTGACAAAGTATATTTTTGTAACGGGTGGCGTTGTGTCTTCCCTGGGCAAGGGCATTACCGCCGCTTCGCTGGGCAGGCTGCTCAAAAACAGAGGTCTAAAGGTAACGATTCAGAAATTTGATCCGTATCTTAACGTAGACCCTGGAACGATGAGTCCTTATCAGCACGGTGAAGTATTCGTAACCGATGACGGTGCGGAGACTGACCTTGACCTTGGACACTATGAACGGTTTATTGATATTAATCTGTCAAAGAACAACAATGTGACGACAGGTAAGATCTATTCATCCGTAATCAGCAAGGAACGTCGTGGAGAGTATTTGGGCGGAACTGTACAAGTTATCCCACACATTACGAATGAGATCAAAGAACGCGTGTTCCGTGCAGGCCGCGAGACCAACTCTGATGTTGTAATCACAGAGATTGGTGGAACCGTAGGTGATATTGAAAGTCTTCCGTTCCTGGAAGCCATTCGTCAGATCAAGAGTGATATCGGACGGGAAAATGTGATGTATATCCACGTAACCTTGATTCCTTATATCAAGGCTGCTGGAGAAGTGAAGACAAAGCCGACACAACACAGTGTTAAAGAGCTGCGCAGTATCGGTATTCAACCGAATGTCATCGTGTGCCGTACGGAATATGAGCTTTCCGCAGATATGAAAGCGAAGATCGCACTCTTTTGCGATATTGATGCTAATGCTGTTGTGGAATGCCGCGATGCTTCAACGTTGTATGAAGTTCCATTGAATCTTCGTGATGAAGGATTGGACGAGATTGTTGTTAATCATTTGAAGCTTACGACACCTGCACCAGATATGCGTGAATGGGAAAGTATGCTTGAACGGATTCAGAAGCTTGAAAAAACAGTGGAAATTGCGATTGTTGGTAAGTACGTAGCACTGCATGACGCTTATTTGAGCGTTGTTGAATCACTTTCACACGCAGGCTTTGCTGCTAATGCAGAGGTTAAGATTCGCTGGGTGAATGCAGAGGAAATTACGGATGAGAACGTGGATGAAATGCTGCGTGGTATTGGTGGTATTCTTGTTCCTGGTGGTTTCGGTGATCGGGGAATTGAAGGTAAAATCTCTGCGATTCGTTATGCCCGTGAGAAATTGATACCTTTCTTCGGAATTTGCTTAGGTATGCAAGTTTCCGTAATCGAATATGGCCGTTCTGTTCTAGGTCTACAAGGTGCGAATAGCTCCGAAATCGATCCGAACACACCATATCCACTGATCGATCTGCTTCCTGAGCAGAAGGATATTGAAGATATGGGCGGTACTATGCGTCTTGGCTTGTATCCTTGTAAGATTGCTGAGGGTTCCCTGGCAATGTCTTGCTACGATGATGAACTGGTTTATGAGCGTCACCGTCACCGGTATGAGTTCAACAATACGTACCGTGATGAGATTGAAAAAGCAGGTCTGGTTATTTCCGGAACCTCTCCAGATGGCCGTTTAGTTGAGATCGTAGAGCTTCCGGGACATCCTTGGTTCTTGTCGGTTCAATTCCATCCGGAATTCACTTCACGTCCGAACCGTCCACAACCGTTGTTCCGTGATTTCGTCAAAGCTTCTTTGACTCATTCCGAACAGCAGTAATTTTGTAAATATAATCGGAACCTGCGGGTTCTGTATCAAACCTGAAGAGCCTCCCATAGGAGGCTCTTTTTTTTAACTATTCAAAAGTATAAGTTGTTCATCTATCCTTTATGTCTAATATTTTTCGCTTAAACGCTTACCGTCCTTATAGGGACGCCGAAGGTGTTTATGCCTGTTTGTCCATTTTGAAGAGCTCCGTAAATGACATCACTGTAATTCAGACTCTTTATTTACCCATTTTATCCAATTAGCAGGATTTGAGCAGTGAAGCACGAATAATAGGTTTCGTATGGGTTAGTTTCTGAAGGGGCCGTTAGCTGTGGAGAGCGCGGTATAGTCAATCTGGCTTAATCTCTGGGAGGGTATTATATGGAAAAAAAGAAAGTGTTAATTGTCGATGATCAGAATGGGATTCGGATTCTTCTTATGGAAGTGTTCAATAGCGAAGGATATACGACATTTCAAGCAGCTAACGGAAAATTGGCCTTAGACATTGTTCGCAGTGAGTCTCCTGACTTGGTTTTGCTCGATATGAAAATACCGGGAATGGATGGACTCGAGATTTTGAAGCATCTGAAGGAACTAAATCCATCCATTAAGGTCATAATGATGACCGCTTATGGGGAGCTGGATATGATTAAGGAAGCAACCAAGCTAGGCGCATTGATGCATTTCACAAAGCCATTTGACATCGATGAAATGCGGGTAGCGGTCAATATGCATCTTCATAATAAGTCTGTAGATCAATGCAGTTAAAGTGATATTTTCTGTATCGATTCTATTTGGTTATGGTGATTATAAACAGTTTGAGTGCAAATGCTATACGGGTTGGATAAAAATCGTCCCACCGGGACATTTTTTTGTTTATCCTATTTAGTATTTGACTCAGGATGTGTTATAATAAGCCTGTATGTGATGTCGGTTTAAAAACATAGCCAACCAACATTCTTAGGAGGATGAAACCATGCCATTAGTATCTATGACAGACATGTTGAACAAAGCACTTGAAGGAAAATACGCAGTAGGTCAGTACAACATTAACAACTTGGAGTGGACACAAGCTATTCTTGGTGCCGCTGAACAAGAGAAATCACCAGTAATCCTTGGTGTATCCGAAGGCGCAGCACGTCACATGGGCGGCTTCACTACTGTTGTTAAAATGGTAGAAGGTCTAATTATCGATATGAATATCACAGTTCCTGTAGCGATCCACCTTGACCATGGATCTAGCTTTGATAAATGTAAAGCAGCAATTGATGCTGGATTTACATCCGTAATGATCGACGGTTCCCACCACCCAATCGATGAGAACATTGATATGACTAAAAAAGTCGTTGAATATGCTCACGCTAAAGGTGTTTCTGTAGAAGCAGAAGTAGGTACTGTTGGTGGACAAGAAGACGACGTTATCGGCGGCATCATGTATGCTAAGCTTGATGAGTGCGTACGTATTGTTAAAGAAACAGGTATCGACACTTTGGCTCCTGCACTAGGTTCCGTTCATGGACCTTACCATGGCGAGCCTAACCTCGGATTTAAAGAAATGGAAGAAATCCGCGACGCTACTAACATCCCAATGGTTCTTCATGGTGGTACAGGTATTCCTGAACATGACATCAAGAAAGCTATCTCCTTGGGTACTTCCAAAATCAACGTAAACACTGAGAACCAAATCGTGTTCGCAAAAGTTGTTCGCGAAGTTCTAGCTGCTAAACCTGATGCTTACGATCCACGTACATTCATCGCACCAGGTCGCGATGCGATCAAAGAAACCGTTATCGGTAAAATCCGCGAATTTGGATCCAACAACAAAGCCTAATCATTGTTAGCTTCCGCCACAGGTGGACAAGCAATTTGTAAAGGGCAGGGTGTAGCTCTGCCCAGTTGAATAGTTTGATGAGGAAAGCACACCGCTTAGCCGGTGTCTTTCCATTTTCATCACTAAAAGTCCACAGCACGTATTGCCCACACAGCTGCAATACACGTAGGGGGAAATTGATAAATCTATGGAAAAATTAATGATTGGCGGTGGACGTCCGCTAGAGGGCGTTGTAACCATCAGTGGAGCAAAGAATAGTGCTATTGCACTTATTCCTGCGGCGATTTTGGCCGAATCTGAAGTTGTTCTTGATAATTTACCGTCCCTTAGTGATGTAGCCGTTTACTCCGAAATCTTGCAAGAGCTTGGCGCAAGTGTATCTTGGTCAGGCAACCAGATGAAAATTGATCCTTCGCGTATTGTATCTATACCTATGCCTAATGGTCCGGTTAAGAAACTTCGAGCTTCGTATTATATGATGGGAGCTCTACTTGGAAGATTCAAAGAAGCGACAATAGGTCTACCCGGTGGTTGTAACTTCGAACCTCGTCCAATCGATCAGCATATCAAAGGATTCGAGGCACTGGGAGCAACAGTTACCAACGAACATGGTTCTATCCACTTATATGCTAAAGAGCTACGCGGTGCGAAGATTTATTTAGACGTATCAAGCGTAGGTGCCACTATTAACATCATGCTGGCGGCTTCACGTGCCAAAGGCTCCACAATTATTGAAAATGCGGCTAAAGAGCCTGAGATTATAGATGTAGCAACCCTATTGAACTCTATGGGCGCTGTTATTAAAGGCGCCGGTACAGAAACCATCAGAATCGAAGGGGTATCGGAGATGCACGGTTGCCGTCACTCCATTATTCCCGATCGGATTCAAGCAGGAACTTATATGATTGCCGCTGCGGCTACGCGTGGTAATGTGTTGATAGATAACGTTATTCCTAAGCACTTGGAAGCTTTAACGGCCAAGCTTTTAGAGATGGGCGTTGATATTGAAGAGCTTGACGAAAGTATTCGCGTTATAGGTAGAGCTAAATATGAGCACGCAGATGTCAAAGCGTTGACCTATCCTGGCTTTCCTACAGATTTACAATCTCCTATGACAAGTATGTTGACACAGGCGGAAGGCGTTAGTGTGCTTAGCGATTTCGTCTACAGCAACCGTTTTAAACATGTGCCAGAATTGGTACGGATGGGCGCGAAAATACGCGTTGAAGGCCGTTCTGCAATTATTGAGGGTGGTAAGCTTAACGCTGCAAAGGTGAAAGCGACTGATTTACGGGCAGGCGCTGCTCTTGTCATTGCTGGATTGACAGTAGGGGATGGGATCACCGAGGTGACCGGCGTAGAATATATTGACCGTGGTTATGATAATTTAGTGAGCAACCTTCGACAACTTGGTGCTCATGTTTGGCGTGAGAACGAATAAAATTAGGATATCCCGTTTGGAAGGAGGTTTATTTGCTTATTTACCGCATATATCCTTCCAAATTGGGTATTAATATCCTAATGGGCATTTTAATAGACTCATCATTTTGCCTAGTAGATAGACTAGGGCGAACTCATTTAAAAATTGAATAGGTGGTTATTACATGGATCTTCAAATTTCCGATTTGGAAGAAATGAAGCTGACCGAGTTGTATAAGCTGGCCAAGAAATACCAGATCCCTTATTACGGACAGCTGAAGAAACGGGAACTGATCTTTGCGATCCTTCGGGCACAGGCAGAGCAAAGCGGTCTTATGTTTATGGAAGGCGTACTGGAAATTCTACCCGAGGGTTATGGATTTCTAAGGCCGATTAACTATTTGCCTAGCGCTGAAGATATTTATATCTCAGCCTCACAAATTCGGAAGTTTGATCTCAGAAGCGGAGATCTTGTATCTGGGAAATGCCGGACGCCGAAAGAAAATGAACGATATTTTGGCCTGCTTCAAGTCAATGCCGTTAATGGCGAGAACCCTGCTAGCGCAGCGGAGCGACTACATTTTCCAGCATTAACACCACTTTATCCGCAAGACAAGCTACCGCTTGAAACATCCCCTACTCATTTGTCTACCCGAATAATGGATTTGCTCGCTCCTGTAGGTTTGGGGCAGCGGGGTTTGATTGTAGCACCTCCTAAAGCAGGAAAAACGCTCCTCTTGAAAGAAATTGCCAATAGTATTTCCACTAATAATCCTGAGATTGAACTCTTTGTATTGCTAATAGATGAGCGTCCCGAAGAAGTAACTGATATGCAGCGTTCAGTAAAAGGCGAAGTGGTTGCATCGACGTTTGATGAGCTTCCAGAGAATCATATTAAAGTGGCCGAACTTGTGTTGCAAAGAGCTCTTCGTTTAGTTGAGCACAAGAAGGATGTAGTTATTCTTTTAGACAGCATTACCCGTCTTGCACGTGCGTATAATCTTGTGGTTCCACCATCTGGACGCACGCTTAGTGGGGGGATTGACCCAGCAGCCTTTCATCGGCCGAAACGGTTTTTTGGCTCTGCACGGAATGTAGAAGAGGGCGGTTCACTGACTATTTTAGCAACTGCTTTAATTGATACCGGATCACGTATGGATGATATTATTTATGAAGAGTTTAAGGGTACTGGTAATATGGAGCTTCATTTGGACCGAAAATTGGCGGAACGCCGTATATTCCCTGCTATTGATATTCGTCGTTCAGGTACACGTCGTGAAGAAGTGCTCTTGAGCAAAGAAGAGCTTGATACGATCTGGGCGATTCGCAAAAATATGAATGAATCCTACGATTTTGTGGAGGGATTCATCAAAAAGCTGCGTGATACAAAGACTAATGCTGAATTCTTAGCATCATTTGACGTTGCGGGAGCTAAACAATCGCCAAATGGAACTGCAAGTAGCGGAGGAACTTCCAACAGTGGTACGGCTGCTCGTCGCACAACACGGGCAAAGACTTCTTCAGTACCTACAACTTGAGAATTGATAATAAGAGGAGACTAACATGTATTTGGTATATGCCGACGGGCAAGGAAACGTATATGATCATCCAGAACTGTACGGGTTAGCCCGTAGTGGGGATATGATCGTTGAAATGTTGGAGGAAGAGTTGATTCCGCTGCCTGAAGGCGCCACTCTTGTGGGCTTGCCTAGTACGCGGGCTGTGGGTATGGATCCTGAGACAGGTGAAATGATGGCGTTGCCGGATGGCTCACAGGCTGTAGGCGCGCTGCTGCCTCAGGGCTATACTCGCTTGTGTCTTCCTGGGTATGTAAAGACAGATAAGTCTTACAAGCTTCCTCTGTTTGGGTATTCGGCTGTAGTGTGGAAGGATGGCGGGTTCTATGTTGCGGCGGATCCAACCGATAATCCGGAGAAGTGGAACCCACTGAACTGTGATAAACAGGATCTTGAGGTAAGCGTTGGCGAGTTGACTGCCAAATATCCTGATAACCGTCTCTATGAGCATCTTTCTAACTGTGCGCTTGGTTATGAATGCCTGACTTCCTCCAACACCTTCTTAGGGCGTTGGGAGGGCGGTGTACCTGTCTCTTATTCATGTAATGCTGGATGTTTTGGCTGTATTTCTGAGCAACCTGATGATAGTGGTTTTGTGTCTCCGCAGACTCGTATGAATTTCCGGCCAACGGTCAATGAAATTTCACAAGTTATGTTGGAGCACTTGAAGACGCCTGAATCGATTATCAGTTTTGGACAAGGCTGTGAAGGTGAGCCTTCTACGCAGGCAAAACTTATTATAGAAGCAATCCGTGAAGTGCGCTCGATTACTGACATGGGCTACATTAATATCAACACCAATGCTGGCTTAAGCGATCATATTCGTGGAATCGTCGATGCTGGGCTGGATTTGATGCGTGTCAGCACGATTAGTGCTCTAGATGATCATTACAATGCTTATTACAAACCACGTGGCTACACATTGGCTAATGTAGAGAAGTCTTTGAAATATGCTGCCTCGCAAGGTGTTTACACATCGATCAACTATCTGATTTTCCCTGGAGTAACTGATCGCGAAGAAGAGATTGAGGCGATGGTGGAGTTTGTAAGACGTACGGATCTGAAGCTTATTCAGATGCGTAATCTGAACATTGATCCAGAGAGTTATCTGGAGTTAATTCCTCCTGCTAAGGGTGAAATTCTCGGCATGAAGACGATGCTGGAAATTTTCCGGGACGAATTGCCGGATGTTGTTATTGGTTCTTACACACATGTACCACCAGCAAATATGGCTCGGGTAAAGCAACGGCAACTCAACATTTAATAGATTAAATGTACCAATGAATTACCAATGAAACATATTGATCAATTGAATTTTTCGTGCTAAAATACCACAGTGTAATCATATAACTCTGGGTCCGCATGAGGCTTAGGGCATGAGAGGTGAAATTCAAAATGCAAGCAGCAATTCAACCAAAGTATAACTTAACTAAGGTAACCTGCGCATGTGGCAACTCTTTCGAAGCTGGCTCTGTTAAACAAGAGCTTCGTGTTGAAATTTGCTCCAGCTGCCATCCTTTCTTCACTGGCAAGCAGAAGTTCCTGGATGCCGGCGGTCGCGTTGATAAATTCAAGAAGAAATACGGTATCTAATTGGAATAGCCGCTTAGCGGCTTAATGGTTAGATCGAGCTCCCAGCTTTCTCGCTGGGGGCTCATTTTATGTCTTGGAGTTGATTTTTGTCCGAGCGTGAGCTATACTTATCTTCGCCGTGCTAGACGGGGAGGTAGCGGTGCCCTGTAACTCGCAATCCGCTGTAGCGAGGTTGAATTCCTGTTAGAGGTGCTATCGATGTGAGGCCTTGGTTCCTACGGGCTGTGTTGACGGTTGGGTCCTCCGCAATGAGTGCTTATGAACCTGGTCAGGTCCGGAAGGAAGCAGCCATAAGTAAGTTTACTCTTGTGCCGGAGGGTGGCCTAGCCCGAGCAGTCATGTAGGGTTGCCGCTTGGATCGTAGTCATCAATAACAGGTGCACGGTTTATAATTCTGTTTATAACAGCATCTTTGCCACAAGCAAAGATGCTTTTTGTTTTTGGTCAATAGCCGATGAATATAGTATAATAAATTTGCGACAAATGCCGGGAAAGAGGCAGCCTAAGAGAGGGTAATGCATAGTGGAACATATCGCGCTGTACCGTGCTTGGCGGCCGCAGTCGTTTCAAGACATGGTTGGACAACAGCACATTATCCAAACGCTGCAGAACGCAATTCGTGAACAGCGGGTTTCGCATGCCTATCTGTTCAGTGGTCCGCGGGGAACTGGTAAGACAAGTGCTGCTAAAGTCTTAGCGAAAGCGGTCAATTGTGAACGTGGGCCAGGTCCGGAGCCTTGCAACGAGTGTCCTTCCTGCTTGCGAATCACTGCGGGTAATGTGATGGATGTGCAGGAAATAGACGCGGCATCCAACCGGGGCGTAGAAGAGATTCGTGACCTCCGGGACAAGGTGAAATATGCACCTACCGAGGTGCGCCGTAAAGTGTATATTATTGATGAAGTGCATATGCTGACAACAGAAGCATTTAATGCGCTATTAAAGACATTGGAAGAACCGCCGTCACATGCAATGTTCATCCTTGCGACTACGGAACCTCATAAATTGCCAGCGACGATCATTTCTCGTTGTCAGCGTTTTGACTTCCGCAGAGTAGCTTTGGAAGAGCAGACAGCACATCTAAGTGCTATCTGTGAGAAGGAAGGGATTACAGCCGATGTTAACGCATTGCAGTATATTGCCCGCCTTTCTGATGGGGGTATGCGCGATGCAGTGAGTTTGCTGGATCAGATTTCATCTTTTACAGATGGCAAAGTTACGTACGAACAAGTGCTGGGGATGACCGGAGGGATACCCTCTGAGCAATTTGCACGTCTTGCCACTGCCATATTGGAAGGTGATATGGGTCTTCTGCTGGAGCTTGTTGAACAGCTTATGCATGAAGGTAAGAGTGCTGATAAATGTCTAGAGAATCTTATGTATTATTTCCGTGATTTATTGATGATTAAGATGGTACCTGGGGCCGATCAACTGACGGAGCGAGTGCTTAATCCCGCCGAGTTTAAAGATATGGCCACCGCATTTTCCCGGGATCGTCTGTTTCAGATCGTAGATACACTTAATAAGTACCTGGGTGAAATGAAATATGCTACTCATCCGCAGACTTTGTTTGAAGTCGCACTGATGAAGCTTTGTAGCTTGCAGCAAGAGGAAAGTGAGACCGCATCAGCTGCTCCGTTAGGTGCATTGCAGGCTGGGTCAGGGGCGAATGCTCCTGCAGTCCACTCTGGTGAACTGGATCTGCTCAAGAGACAGATTACTGCGCTGGAGAAAAAGCTGGAGCAGGCATTGCAGGCCGGTGGTATTTCCGGAGGTGGGCGAGATGGTGCCTCTTCTGCGAAATCGAATCCGACTCCAAGTTCTGCGCCTAGAATCTCTGCAACCTCCAAAATGCCTCCAAATGTTGATAAGTTTATTGCTGGTAAGGATAGTCCTGATTTTGCAGCTATCTATAAACAGTGGAGTCTTGTCTTGCAAGGGGTAAAAGAGGAGAAGGTAACGGTTCATGCGTGGTTTGTAGACGGAGAACCTGTATCTGTAATGGACGACGCTGTGCTTGTTGCGTTTAAGAACACGATTCATCGTGATACAACGGAGAAGCCAGCAAACAGACAGGTCATTGAGAATGTGTTTGCAGCGCGTCTTGGTAAACCTTATAGACTGGTAACTATAATGCAGCGCGATTGGAACGAAGCCGCTCAGAAGTCAGTGGGACAGCCTAGCAAAGAAGAGTTGCGGCTAGAGCATGAACATGATACTGCAGATGCGAAATCTGAACCTTGGATTGATGAGGCTATCCAGCTTTTTGGAGAAGACCTTGTTGTCATAAAAGAGTAATGTAAGCATACTAGCGCAAATTGCGCATTCCAAAGGAGAGATGATGTATGAATAATATGAACCAAATGATGAAGCAAGTTAAGAAAATGCAGGAGCAAATGCTTAAGGCTCAAGAAGAACTAGGTGGCAAGGTGATTGAAGGCTCATCAGGTGGTGGAGTAGTTACAGTTCAAGTTAATGGCCACAAAAAGTTGCTTTCTATCCAAATCAAGCCAGAAGCTGTTGATCCGGAAGATGTTGAAATGCTACAGGATTTGGTAATCACTGCAGTTAATGATGCTTTGACTCAAGCTGAAGACCTTGCGAACAATGATATGGGTAAATTTACTGGTGGAATGAAGATCCCAGGCTTGTTCTAATTCACTCACTCCACTTTCGTCTAAAGGAGAATTATTAATTTGTATTATCCCGAACCGCTAGCCAAGCTGATCGATGCTTTTACGCGCTTGCCCGGGATTGGGCCGAAGACAGCCGCCCGGTTAGCTTTTCATGTGCTTAACATGAAAGAGGATGACGTCATTGATTTTGCTAAAGCGCTAGTAAGTGTCAAGCGTAATCTTCATTATTGCTCCGTCTGCTGTAATATTACGGATACGGACCCGTGTAAGATATGTCAGGACAAAACTAGAGATCCTTCAGTAATCTGTGTGATCCAAGACTCCAAGGATTTGGTGGCAATAGAACGAACCAAAGAGTTTAATGGGTATTATCACGTTCTTCAGGGTGCGATTTCACCTATGGAAGGTATTGGCCCTGATGATATTCGCTTGAAGGAATTATTGACTCGTTTGAGTGATGAAAGAGTGAGTGAGCTTATCATGGCGACTAACCCCAACATTGAGGGTGAGGCAACGGCGATGTATATTTCTCGTTTAGTTCGGCCTTTTGAGATTAAAATCACCAGAATAGCCCATGGCTTGCCTGTTGGTGGCGATCTTGAATATGCTGACGAGGTTACCTTGTCCAAAGCGTTGGAAGGTCGTCGTGAGCTATTCTAGTAGCTCTAAAGTCGTGTTTTTCAAAAGGAGGCCCCCTGGGCCTCCTTTTTTTGTTCTAAGTTTGTCCCTATCCCGATATGAATGAGAATAACGAGATGTAATTTTGCATCGAAATTATTCTGAGGAGGAATGAGTAATGGGATGGTGGAGCTCATTGTGGCGGGGAGTAGATGAAGAACAGGGTAGAAAAGATACGGAGGGCTGGGAAACGTTGCTGGAGGTTCGTAAGGCGCAATCTGAGTGGGAGAGAGCGTACCTAATGTTTGATGAAGCGTTGGGTCAAGATCAAATTGATTATGCTATTTATATTTTAGAGGCAGCAGAGCGCAAGTATCAGATACATCTTAAACATGCAAAGAGCATTGGATTAAATAGCAGTCAGATGTAGGCGCTAACCAAATGGAAATATAGGAGGGATCAACATGCTAAGAATGTTAGCTATAGGAGTACTGGTCATATCGGTTGTATTGTTGAGTGTAATTGTATTCCGGAAAAAACTTGGCTTTGGATGGCTTAGTCTGTTCGGAGCTCATTTGGTACTGGCTGCGCTCGCGATATATGTAGTGAATTTCTCGGGTTTAATCACACAAGTTCATATTCCCTTGAATCCCGCAACCATAGGCGCAGTAACGGTTCTTGGCCTTCCAGGCGTAGTAATGTTAATAGGATTAAGAATTATTTTGTTTTAATGCTTGACGTGAGTTTGAAAAATATGATACATTAAGTCTCGCCCCTTTGGACAAGATGTTGATTAACAACTTGCTGAAACGGTAAGCGAAAAAAAGAAATTAAAAAAACGCTTGACGAAAACAAAGGTGCTGTGATATATTATAAAGGTCGCTGCTGACAAGCAACGACAACGAAAGATGAGACATTGATCTTTGAAAACTGAACAACGAGTGAGTGGGAAATCACGAAAGTGAAATCCAAAATTAGAGAATTAATTTTCTCGTCAGATGTTTCAAAATGAGCATATCGCTCTTTTCAATACTAATTGGAGAGTTTGATCCTGGCTCAGGACGAACGCTGGCGGCGTGCCTAATACATGCAAGTCGAGCGGAGTCATTTTGAAAGCTTGCTTTCAAAATGACTTAGCGGCGGACGGGTGAGTAACACGTAGGCAACCTGCCCCTTAGACTGGGATAACTACCGGAAACGGTAGCTAATACCGGATAATTTCTTTTTTCTCCTGAAGAAAGAATGAAAGACGGAGCAATCTGTCACTGAGGGATGGGCCTGCGGCGCATTAGCTAGTTGGTGGGGTAACGGCCCACCAAGGCGACGATGCGTAGCCGACCTGAGAGGGTGAACGGCCACACTGGGACTGAGACACGGCCCAGACTCCTACGGGAGGCAGCAGTAGGGAATCTTCCGCAATGGACGAAAGTCTGACGGAGCAACGCCGCGTGAGTGATGAAGGTTTTCGGATCGTAAAGCTCTGTTGCCAGGGAAGAACGTCCGGTAGAGTAACTGCTATCGGAGTGACGGTACCTGAGAAGAAAGCCCCGGCTAACTACGTGCCAGCAGCCGCGGTAATACGTAGGGGGCAAGCGTTGTCCGGAATTATTGGGCGTAAAGCGCGCGCAGGCGGTCATTTAAGTCTGGTGTTTAAACCTTGGGCTCAACCTGAGGTCGCACTGGAAACTGGGTGACTTGAGTACAGAAGAGGAAAGTGGAATTCCACGTGTAGCGGTGAAATGCGTAGATATGTGGAGGAACACCAGTGGCGAAGGCGACTTTCTGGGCTGTAACTGACGCTGAGGCGCGAAAGCGTGGGGAGCAAACAGGATTAGATACCCTGGTAGTCCACGCCGTAAACGATGAGTGCTAGGTGTTAGGGGTTTCGATACCCTTGGTGCCGAAGTTAACACAGTAAGCACTCCGCCTGGGGAGTACGGTCGCAAGACTGAAACTCAAAGGAATTGACGGGGACCCGCACAAGCAGTGGAGTATGTGGTTTAATTCGAAGCAACGCGAAGAACCTTACCAGGTCTTGACATCCCTCTGAATCCACTAGAGATAGTGGCGGCCTTCGGGACAGAGGAGACAGGTGGTGCATGGTTGTCGTCAGCTCGTGTCGTGAGATGTTGGGTTAAGTCCCGCAACGAGCGCAACCCTTAACTTTAGTTGCCAGCAAGTAATGTTGGGCACTCTAGAGTGACTGCCGGTGACAAACCGGAGGAAGGTGGGGATGACGTCAAATCATCATGCCCCTTATGACCTGGGCTACACACGTACTACAATGGCCGGTACAACGGGAAGCGAAACCGCGAGGTGAAGCCAATCCCATCAAAGCCGGTCTCAGTTCGGATTGCAGGCTGCAACTCGCCTGCATGAAGTCGGAATTGCTAGTAATCGCGGATCAGCATGCCGCGGTGAATACGTTCCCGGGTCTTGTACACACCGCCCGTCACACCACGAGAGTTTACAACACCCGAAGTCGGTGGGGTAACCCGCAAGGGAGCCAGCCGCCGAAGGTGGGGTAGATGATTGGGGTGAAGTCGTAACAAGGTAGCCGTATCGGAAGGTGCGGCTGGATCACCTCCTTTCTATGGAGAATCGTCTTCTGCAATGAAGACATTCAAATCGGAAGTTAAACTTCCATTATAGAACCTTCGGGTTCGAACACTCACTCGTGTTCAGTTTTGAAAGAGCAAGTCTCTTTCGTATGCGTTTGGTGGCGATAGCGGAGGGGTTCCACACGTACCCATCCCGAACACGACCGTTAAGCCCTCCAGCGCCGATGGTACTTGGACCGAAGGGTCCTGGGAGAGTAGGACGCCGCCAAGCGGACAACCATTCTTTGGTTGATTCACAATATTATATATGTTATATGGGCTTTTAGCTCAGTTGGTTAGAGCGCACCTCTGATAAGGGTGAGGTCGGTGGTTCGAGTCCACCAAGGCCCACCATATGACATTATATCCTTTTATGGGGCCATAGCTCAGCTGGGAGAGCGCCTGCCTTGCAAGCAGGAGGTCAGCGGTTCGATCCCGCTTGGCTCCACCATAATTTTAATTCGATACCTTCTTTAAACTTGATCCTTGAAAACTGGATACCGAAACGAATTTGCGTTTTAGAACATCTTTTAGCAACTTGTGTAAACAAGTAAATGTTATTAGTGAGATTTTTCTTAGGAAAAATCGAGGTTAAGCTAATAAGAGCACACGGAGGATGCCTAGGCGCCAGGAGCCGACGAAGGACGTGGCGAACAACGAAACTGCCTCGGGGAGCTGTAAGCAAGCTTTGATCCGGGGGTGTCCGAATGGGGAAACCCAGCTGTGGTAATTCGCAGTTACTCATCTCTGAACACATAGGAGATGTAGAGGCAGACCAGGGGAACTGAAACATCTAAGTACCCTGAGGAAGAGAAAACAATAGTGATTCCGTCAGTAGCGGCGAGCGAACGCGGAACAGCCTAAACCTAAGAGCTTGCTCTTAGGGGTTGTGGGACGTCTCACATGGAGTTACAAAGGAATATGGTAGGTGAAGAGGTCTGGAAAGGCCCGCGATAGAGGTAAAAGCCCTGTAGCCTAAACTGTGTTCTCTCCGAGACGGATCCCGAGTAGTGCGGGGCACGTGAAACCCCGTATGAATCCAGCAGGACCATCTGCTAAGGCTAAATACTACCTGGCGACCGATAGTGAAACAGTACCGTGAGGGAAAGGTGAAAAGCACCCCGGAAGGGGAGTGAAATAGAACCTGAAACCGTGTGCTTACAAAAAGTCAGAGCCCTATCTATGGGTGATGGCGTGCCTTTTGTAGAATGAACCGGCGAGTTACGTTTAACATGCAAGGTTAAGTCGAGAAGACGGAGCCGCAGCGAAAGCGAGTCTGAATAGGGCGATTTAGTATGTGGACGTAGACCCGAAACCGTGTGATCTACCCCTGTCCAGGGTGAAGGTGCGGTAACACGCACTGGAGGCCCGAACCCACGCATGTTGAAAAATGCGGGGATGAGGTGGGGGTAGCGGAGAAATTCCAATCGAACTCGGAGATAGCTGGTTCTCCCCGAAATAGCTTTAGGGCTAGCCTCGGTATAAGAGTAGTGGAGGTAGAGCACTGATTGGGTGCGGGGTCCGCAAGGATTACCAAGCTCAGTCAAACTCCGAATGCCATATACTTATTGCCGGGAGTCAGACAGTGAGTGCTAAGATCCATTGTCAAAAGGGAAACAGCCCAGACCATCAGCTAAGGTCCCCAAGTGTGTGTTAAGTGGGAAAGGATGTGGAGTTGCACAGACAACCAGGATGTTGGCTTAGAAGCAGCCACCATTGAAAGAGTGCGTAATAGCTCACTGGTCGAGTGACTCTGCGCCGAAAATGTAACGGGGCTAAACACACCACCGAAGCTATGGCTAGATACGTATGTATCTGGGGTAGGGGAGCGTTGTATGTGGGTTGAAGGTGTACCGTAAGGAGCGCTGGACAGCATACAAGTGAGAATGCCGGTATGAGTAACGAAAAGATCAGTGAGAATCTGATCCGCCGAAAGCCCAAGGTTTCCTGAGGAAGGCTCGTCCGCTCAGGGTAAGTCGGGACCTAAGGCGAGGCCGAAAGGCGTAGTCGAAGGACAACAGTTTGAAATTACTGTACCACCGTAATCCGCTATGAGCGATGGGGTGACGCAGGAGGGTAGTGACGCGGACTGATGGATATGTCCGTCTAAGCAGTGAGGCTGATGTGTAGGCAAATCCGCACATCATTAAGGCTGGGCTGTGATGGGGAGCGAAAATTATAGTAGCGAAGGTCATGATCTCACACTGCCAAGAAAAGCCTCTAGCCAGGAGAAGGTGCCCGTACCGCAAACCGACACAGGTAGGCGAGAAGAGAATTCTAAGGCGCGCGGAAGAACTCTCGTTAAGGAACTCGGCAAAATGACCCCGTAACTTCGGGAGAAGGGGTGCCCCGGTAGTGTGAATAGCACGAGGGGGCCGCAGTGAAAAGGCCCAAGCGACTGTTTAGCAAAAACACAGGTCTGTGCGAAGCCGCAAGGCGAAGTATACGGGCTGACGCCTGCCCGGTGCTGGAAGGTTAAGGGGAGTGGTTAGGGGTAACCCGAAGCTATGAACCGAAGCCCCAGTAAACGGCGGCCGTAACTATAACGGTCCTAAGGTAGCGAAATTCCTTGTCAGGTAAATTCTGACCCGCACGAATGGCGTAACGACTTGGGCGCTGTCTCAACGAGAGATCCGGTGAAATTTTAATACCTGTGAAGATGCAGGTTACCCGCGACAAGACGGAAAGACCCCATGGAGCTTTACTGCAGCTTGATATTGAATTTGGGTACGATCTGTACAGGATAGGTGGGAGCCGTAGAAATCGGAGCGCAAGCTTCGGTGGAGGCGCCGTTGGGATACCACCCTGATCGTATCTAGGTTCTAACCTAGTACCCTTACCGGGTACGGGGACCGTGTCAGGCGGGCAGTTTGACTGGGGCGGTCGCCTCCTAAAGAGTAACGGAGGCGTTCCAAGGTTCCCTCAGAATGGTTGGAAATCATTCGAAGAGTGCAAAGGCATAAGGGAGCTTGACTGCGAGACCTACAAGTCGAGCAGGGACGAAAGTCGGACTTAGTGATCCGGTGGTACCGCATGGAAGGGCCATCGCTCAACGGATAAAAGCTACCCTGGGGATAACAGGCTTATCTCCCCCAAGAGTCCACATCGACGGGGAGGTTTGGCACCTCGATGTCGGCTCATCGCATCCTGGGGCTGAAGTAGGTCCCAAGGGTTGGGCTGTTCGCCCATTAAAGCGGTACGCGAGCTGGGTTCAGAACGTCGTGAGACAGTTCGGTCCCTATCTGTCGTGGGCGCAGGAAATTTGAGAGGAGCTGTCCTTAGTACGAGAGGACCGGGATGGACGTACCGCTGGTGCACCAGTTGTTCCGCCAGGAGCATGGCTGGGTAGCTACGTACGGACGGGATAAGCGCTGAAAGCATCTAAGCGTGAAGCCCCCCTCAAGATGAGATTTCCCAATTAGTAAGACCCCTTGAAGACGACGAGGTAGATAGGTTGGAGGTGGAAGTGCAGTAATGCATGGAGCTGACCAATACTAATCGGTCGAGGGCTTATCCTATACTTAGAACGCAAATTCAATTCGGATTCAGTTTTCAGGGAGTCAAATTCCTGTTTGGATTGCTGTGGTACTGATATCGTTTGGAGAGATACCCAAGTGGCTATAAGGGGACCCTCTGCTAAGGGGTTAGACTGCGTAAGCGGTGCGTGGGTTCGAATCCCACTCTCTCCGCCATTTTCAATCCATAGCATTTCTAATTATTGTGGCGGTGTAGCTCAGCTGGCTAGAGCGTACGGTTCATACCCGTGAGGTCGGGGGTTCGATCCCCTTCGCCGCTACCATAATACCTGGAGGCTTAGCTCAGCTGGGAGAGCATCTGCCTTACAAGCAGAGGGTCGGGGGTTCGATCCCCTCAGCCTCCACCATTATTACTTTTTTAGAATTACTTTTTACACCGTGCCGGTGTAGCTCAACTGGTAGAGCAACTGACTTGTAATCAGTAGGTTGGGGGTTCAAGTCCTCTCGCCGGCACCATTATTATCAATGCGGAACCGTGGTGTAGTTGGCCTAACATGCCTGCCTGTCACGCAGGAGATCGCGAGTTCGAATCTCGTCGGTTCCGCCATTTTTTTCCACAAGACTAGGGTGGGAAGTTTAATGCTACCACTTTATTTTTATGTCAATTTAATATGGCTCGATAGCTCAGTCGGTAGAGCAGAGGACTGAAAATCCTCGTGTCGGCGGTTCGAATCCGTCTCGAGCCACTTTTCCCTGGGGGATTAGCGAAGTGGCCAAACGCATCAGACTGTAAATCTGCTCACGTACGTGTTCGGTGGTTCGAATCCATCATCCCCCACCATTTATGAGCCATTAGCTCAGTTGGTAGAGCACCTGACTTTTAATCAGGGTGTCGAAGGTTCGAGTCCTTCATGGCTCATCCCAAACAGAAAGTCATCACCTTATGGTGGTGGCTTTTTTTGTGTTTTATGGTTGTATTATAGTAGCGCGCTACTGTAGCGATTAACATAATATAAGAGAATATGCTAAAATAGGCGAAAAGAGCAAAAGTGGTGGAGCATGGTGACTATGGATAGTGAGACATTGCGGAAAAAATTAGAGCAGCTCACCGGAAAGAGAACCGGAATCAAGCAGTTAGGGAGGCAGCATTCAGCTTCTCTTTTTAGCATGGGATTAGAAGGACAGGATCAGCTGGTAATCCATGAGGGTCATCTCTGGGCACCTTTGTATGAGAGTGACGGACGTATAACCGCTGTCTGGGTAGAAATGGAGGGGCTCACCTCTCTGGAAGTACAACTGGTCAACTATGCAGTTCGAAATTTTGCTATTGCACTTAAAGCTACAGGGCTTAGAGAAGAAGGTGAAGTGGAGGCGCGGCAGCTTGGCGCTTGGTTGAACACGGAGCTAGAGCAAGAGAAAAATGACACTGAAATTCCCGATGAGATCACCCTAAAGGGACGTCTGTTCGGAGATATGATTCCATTCCTCCTAAGTAGTGAGATTGCCCATAGTCCACAGATCTCTTATCGTTCACTGATGAAATTACTGCGTAGCTATTTTGAGAACGAAATTCTGCTCATTCCCCTTCAAGAGAAGGAATGGTTAATTTTAGCTCGTAAAGAATTACTTACGGGCGGGGATGATAAGGATGATGAAGAAGAGAGTGTAGATGATCTTCTAGCACAGACTAGTATGGGGTTACATGAGCTGATAGCTAGTGAATGGGTAGGGGTATTCCATTTGGCAGTAGCTCCGGCTATAGTCCCTGTTAAGGGATTGACTGGATCTGTAGCTTTGCTCAGGGAGACGATTGTACTTGGTCGTATTTTTCAAGTAGGAGAGTATATTCATTTACCTTGGGAACTGCATTTGGAACGTCTGGTTAACAGCATTCCTGATGTACGCCGCAAACAGTTGCTTGGACAAATTGGTGACTACTCCTCTGTACTATCAGATAAAGAAATGCTGCTGACTTTGGAGACTTTTTTTGAGATGGACTGTAATGTAAGTGAAACCGCCAAGAAGTTGTATATCCATCGTAATACGCTGCTTTATCGTCTGGATAAGATAAAACAAGAGACCGGAGCAGATGTACGAAGCTTTGGGGACGCTGCTATTGTTAAGCTTACTATGCTTTTGTATAAAGTGACGAAAAGGAAATAGGTTTTTTGTGAACCTTACAAATAGCCATAGTGTCCCGACTGGGGTAATATAAATGTACAAGGAAACAGAATTTTTATATTAACTAATTAATAATTAACTCGAGGGGGAAATACAATGGCAGGCGTACGTTTAGAGCATATTTTCAAAAAATACCCGGGTTCAGATAAAGCAACAGTAATCGATATCAATCTTGATATTAAAGATAAGGAATTTCTAGTATTGGTTGGACCTTCCGGTTGCGGTAAATCCACAACTTTGCGTATGATCGCTGGTTTGGAAGAAATCTCCGAAGGTAAAATGTACATTGGCGATCGTGTAGTTAATGACGTTGCACCTAAAGACCGCGATATCGCGATGGTATTCCAATCCTACGCCCTGTATCCGCATATGAGCGTATACCAAAACATGGCTTTCGGTTTGAAACTTCGTAAAGTGAAGAAGGATGAAATCGACAAGAAAGTTCGCGAAGCTGCTAAAATTCTTGATATCGAGCATTTGCTAGATCGTAAACCAAAAGCGCTTTCCGGTGGTCAACGCCAACGTGTCGCTTTGGGACGCGCTATCGTACGTGATCCACAAGTCTTCTTGATGGATGAGCCTCTTTCCAACTTGGATGCTAAACTTCGTGGTCAAATGCGTGCTGAAATCACTAAACTGGTTAAGCGCCTTGAAACTACTTGTATCTACGTAACGCATGACCAAACAGAAGCTATGACAATGGGTGATCGTATCGTAGTTATGTATGATGGTATCATTCAACAAGCAGCTTCCCCTGAAGAGTTGTACAATGAACCTACAAACTTGTTCGTAGCTGGATTTATCGGATCCCCTACAATGAACTTTATCAATGGTACTTTGTCCGAAGTGAGCGGTTCTATCCGTTTCCGTGCTGAGAACCTTGATGTTGAAGTACCAGGCGGAAAAGCTCAAATCATCCGCAACAAAGGTTACATCGGTAAAGAAGTAATCATGGGTGTTCGTCCAGAAGATATCCATGAAGAGCCAGTATTCTTGGAAGCTTCCCCGAACACAATCTTCACTTCATTGGTTGATGTTACTGAAAACCTTGGTCACGAAATGCTCCTTTACTTGAGCGGCCTTGGTAAATCTACTGTAATCGCTCGTGTAGATGGACGTTCCACTACTCGCGAAGGCAGCAAGCCTAAATTGGCTATTGATATGAACAAAATTCACTTCTTTGATAAAGAATCCGAAGCTAACATTTTGTTGGGATAAGATTGTAAAGATCTTTTCTCTCTTGATAAAGCCACCCGAAAGGGTGGCTTTATTGTTTAGATGGCCCCTGTTTGGTTAGGCGCTAAGATTGCATTCATAAGCGTTATCAATTAAGATAGCAGGAGAATTACCTCCGGAATGTAAAGAGATCGCTGCCAACCGGACGCAGTAAGCGGACAAATACCGCAGGTGACGAAAGGACGAAATTACATGGCTAAGAAAGTAAAAGTATCTGAATTGGTACAGCATTTTCAATTAGAGGTTATTTCCGGCCAGGAAGGTCTAAAGAGACCCATTACGGTCGATGACCTGAATCGCCCTGGACTAGAGATTGCTGGTTATTTTGAATATTATCCAGAAGAACGTGTTCAATTGCTAGGCAAAACAGAACTCGCTTTTTTCTCCATGCTGCCCGAAGCTGAGCGGAAAAGTCGACTTCGTGGAATTTGTAATGATAACACACCTTGTATTGTAATTACACGTGGTTTGGAAGTGCCTCAGGAGTTAATTGACATAAGTAATGAAAAGGCTCTTCCTGTGCTTCGCAGCTCGATGGCTACGACTATTTTCTCCAGCCGTTTGACGAGCTTCCTAGAAGGGAAATTAGCCCCTACGGCGACTATTCATGGCGTACTTTGTGATGTATATGGTGTAGGTATGCTAATTACGGGTAGTAGTGGGATTGGTAAAAGTGAAACAGCCCTTGAGCTTGTAAAACGCGGTCATCGATTGATTGCTGATGATGCCGTAGAGATCCGTCAGACTTCAGATAACCAGCTGCATGGTACAGCCCCTGAGTTAATCCGTCATTTACTGGAGATCCGTGGAGTAGGTATCATTAATGTAATGACACTTTTTGGTGCGGGTGCCATTCGTAATCATAAACGGATTACACTTGTTGTTAGATTGGAAGCTTGGCAGCAAGACAAGCAGTATGATCGACTTGGACTTGATGAGGAAACGACACGGATTATTGACACAGATGTTCCGCTTGTAACGATTCCCGTACGCCCAGGACGTAACCTTGCAGTTATTATAGAGGTTGCAGCGATGAACTATCGCCTGAAACAAATGGGCTTTAATGCAGCCCTGCAGTTCACGAATAAGCTAACTGCGACCATATCTGAAGATATGGATGATCTCGATTAGGAGTGTGAGAGAATGTTCCCATTAGCACTAAATCCTATTGTCTTCTCAATTGGATCACTGCAAGTACACTGGTACGGATTAATACTAGGTTTCGGTGCACTCGCGGGGTTATTTCTTGCGATCCGCGAGGGCAAACGGTTTGGTATACCACAAGAATTCTTTATGGATATGCTGCTGCTAGGTGTGCCTTCGGCCATTATTGGGGCACGGATTTACTTTGTAGCGTTTAAATGGGAGGATTATAAGGATAATTTAATAGATGTCTTTAAGATCTGGAATGGTGGCATCGCCATTTACGGTGCGTTAATTGGAGCCATTATTTGCGGAATTATTTATTTCCGCTATAAAGGCTACCCCTTCTGGCGTATCGTTGATATTTGTGCACCTGGACTACTTGCGGGTCAAATGATTGGACGCTGGGGAAACTTTGTCAACCAAGAGGCATACGGCAGCGTGGTTGAAGAGTCTTTTTTACGGGATAAACTGCATTTACCTGACTTCATCGTGAACCAAATGTACATAGGGGATGCTTTTCATCATCCGACCTTCTTATATGAATCTCTTTGGAGCTTACTGGGTATCGCGCTACTCATGGTCCTTCGTCGCCAGAAGTTTGTGCGTGCCGGTGAGATCTTCATGTCTTACTTTATATGGTATTCCATCGGTCGTTTCTTCATTGAAGCCATACGTACGGACAGCTTGGCCTTTAATGGAAGTGCAGGTTTGGCATCCTTTATGAACGGATTGTGGAAACCGATGGAATGGTTAGGCTTTGAGCAAGGATACTTGGACCCAAGCTATGGAAATATTCGTATTTCTCAGCTGCTTGCTCTACTGATCATCGTCGCAGCTGTACTGCTTATCATTATTCGTAGGGTCACTGGAGAGCCTAAAGCACATTATTCTGATCCTATCGTATGTACTAAACCGATCAAAGCAGATACTATAGTGCCTGAAAGCGCAGTAAATACACCGCAGAAAGCTCGTCACGGGGCTCAACCTGAGCAAGGACAGCCTGCGGATGGAGATAAGAAGGAGCAGTAAAGCTTATGATAGAATGCGTTCTTTTTGATCTAGATGGAACGATTGTCGATACGAATGAGCTAATTATTAGTTCGTTTATGTACGCGCTGAAGGACAATGGTCTAGCTCCACTCACTAGGGAAGAGATTATTCCGCATATGGGCACAACCCTTCAGCAACAGATGAGAGTCTTCTCTGGACTTGAGGATGTAAGTGGTGCGCTTGAGAAATCCTACCGTTCTTATAATTATGAACATCACGATGAGTTAGTACGTCCCTTTCCTCAAGTGAATGAGACAATGGAAGAGCTCTTACGTCGTGGAATTAAAATGGGGATTGTGACCACAAAAATTCGTCCAACAACGATTAAGTCACTTGAGATGTTTGATTTGCTAAAGTACATGGATACGATTGTGACGGTGAACGATGTTACTGAACCAAAGCCACATCCAGAGCCTGTTCTGACAGCAGTCAATAACCTTGGCGTTGATCCTCGTAAAACTCTTATGGTGGGTGACAGTACGGTTGATATTCAGTCAGCAAAAGCTGCTGGTGTATATGCGGCTGGAGTATCGTGGTCTTTAAAAGGCGAAGAGACTCTCCGCAAGTATGATCCCGACTATATCATCCATAACATGAAGGATATTATAGAAATTGTGGAGCGAGGAACGAGTGAATCGTGAGAAACGTAACCCGATATCCTGTAGAAGGTCATAACTCACTTTGGTACATTTACCGTACGGTCAGCCCGTGGAAGGGTGTCCGCAACTTTATTTTTATTCAGATTGCCCGTTATTGCCCGATTCTACCGTTAAAGAACTGGATCTATCGTCGGATTCTCGGGATGAAGGTAGGCAAGCATACTTCCTTCGGTCTGATGGCGATGGTGGATGTATTTTTTCCGGAAAAAATAACGGTGGGTGAGAACTCTATTATCGGTTATAACACGACGATTCTGGCGCATGAGTATTTAATCAAGGAGTATCGCCTGGGAGAAGTAGTGATTGGTGAAAATGTATTGATTGGCGCGAATACAACGATTCTTCCCGGTGTAACCATCGGTGATTGGGCAGTTGTTGCCGCAGGATCAGTAGTACACAAGAATGTGGCGGCTGGCTCTTTTGTAGGAGGCAATCCACTGCGAGAGCTACGTCCAGCTTCATCGGAAGATTCTTCGGAACAAGTGTAAAAGATGCTTCGTAAACCCTGCAGTTTCATATTGCGTTTTTTTAGCGCAGGATCTGCAGGGTTTCTTGCGTCTTGGAGAAGCATATTAAGAAAACTTTAAGATCTTCTTAAGTTTTTTATTCGGATGTAGGCGGTATAATTAACCTTAGTAATCACGTAAATCCCACGCTAGGCATTCAGCGTCAAATATCAGAATGTAAATTCAGCAAGTGCAGACTTCCTGGTATGTTCAGTTTCCACATTCCGCTTAGCGTCTCTATGAACAACCATCATAGTAGAGAAGAGGAATTTAATATGAATACTGTGAGACAGGAAAGGCTGCCCCAGCTGGATATTTTCAGAGCTCTAGCTATATTAGGTGTACTGCATGTGCATGCCTCATCTTTTGCTGCTGGAGAGCAGGCACTGCATTCACCTTATTATTACTGGCTGAACTGGATTAACATTTTCTTTAAATTCGGTACGCCCTCATTTATTTTCCTTAGCAGCTTCGTATTGTTTTATAATTATTATGGTCGTCCTGTGACACGTAGCTTGATCATTAATTTCTACCGTCGGCGATTAAAGTATATCTTACTGCCTTATTTGCTAGCTTCTATGGGCTATTATGCACTAACTCTATATGTGAACGGACGATTGATGCAGAGCCTTGGAGATAACTTGTTAAGCTTTTCTAGAGCGTTATTCTCGGGTTCCGCATATGCGCATTTGTATTTTGTCTTTATTAGCATTCAGTTTTATTTGCTTTTTCCAGTGCTGCTTAAGCTACTGCAGAGTTCCCGCTTCTTAATGAAATGGGCGATACCGGTGGGTTTGGCGCTTCAGTGGGGTTTTATTTTTTGGAATAAGTACGAACTGCACATTGTTGAAAAAGGGAGCTTGGCGATCTCCTACCTGGCCTATTATATGATGGGTGCTTATCTCGCCATTCACTTTGAGAAGGTGAAGCTGTGGCTGATAAAGCCATGGAGTGAGCTGGCTGCCAAGCAAAAGAGATGGACTGCCTTATTAGTGAGCTTGTGGTTAATTGCAGCCTTTATCCATGTGCAGCTATGGTATGTAGCCCGCCATTTTGGGGTGTGGACGGATTCGCTGTGGTACGAGCTGTTATGGAATGTTCATACGATGTTATCGGCATTGGTTCTGTTGTACGCTACATTTTTGCTTTATCGAAAGGCCCCTCGTGTGATCGTTGCTTTCTTGACTCGTTTAGGTGAGTTGTCATTTGCAATTTATTTGATTCATCCGCTATTGCTGGCGATATATCGCAGGTTCCGATATCATATTCCCCTCGAATCGCTAACTTATGTTTTCTTCATCTATGGAGGACTTGTAGTTGCACTGGGAGGAAGCTGGTTCATGGTGCAGTTTGCTTTTCGCCGAATTCCTAAGTCATGGATCTTCTTGGGAAGTGTTCCTCGGTCTCTAGAGTCTAGTTCCAAGGTAAGGTCAGGACATGCCTCGGAGGAGATGAGGAAGGTTAATACTTGATTTGGCATCATTTTGATGCGGAGCTTAACAGGAGGAAAGATAATGAGACAAAAAGAAAGAATTCCGCAGCTGGATATTTTTCGAGCGATTGCTATTTTTGCAGTGCTAGCTATTCATGCTACTTCGCGAACGTTGGCGGAGACACTAGGTACAAACATGTTTCATCCGTTCTTATTTATTAATAAATTCAGCCAGTTCGCTGTACCTTCATTCATATTTTTGAGTGGGTTCGTGCTGTTCTATAACTATATTGATCGTCCTCTGGGCGGAAAGACGCTGGGGAAGTTCTACAGTAGAAGGCTGCTTTATATTATCGTGCCTTATGTACTATTTTCACTGTTGTATTTTGCATTAAAAATGACGGCGGGACATACATGGAGTTTACCTCCAGGGGAGATGGCTTCTAAGCTTTGGAAGTATTTGTGGACAGGAACAGCATACACGCATTTGTATTATATTATTATCATTATTCAGTTCTACGTATTGTTTCCGCTCATTCTGTGGTGTCTGCAAAAGGTTCGTCGTCTGGCGGCTTGGGCACCGCTAATCGGATTGGCTCTACAATGGGGTTTTGTGCTGCTGAATAAATACATGACTAATAACGGGTATTGGCAGTTGTCCAAGGGCAGTCTGGCAATCACTTATTTCTCGTATTTCTTGCTGGGTGCTGGGATTGCAGTATATTATCCTTCTTTGAAAAAATGGCTGGTACCTTCACGTGAAGGCTGGCGCGCCGGTAAAGGTCCGGTATGGATTACGTTGTGGTTGTTGTGGATCGTAGCTGGGGTTGTTCATGTGGAGCTATGGTTTAACAACTATACGAAGAAAACAGTCATCAATAGTTTATGGTATGAGGGATTCTCTAACCTTCATGCGCTACTCTCTTGTGTGGTGTTGTTACAAGTCTCCTTCTTATTGTACGGAGCGGGCCGAAGCTTGATTACAAGACTGTTGTTATCTGCCGGAGCTTGCTCTTTCGGAATCTATTTACTGCATCCGTTACTGCTATTTTTCTATAGAAAATTACCGTTTCACGGGGGTTCTCTTGCATATACCGCAGCGATTGCTGGGGGTTGGCTCTTTGCGTTGTTAGGTTCATGGGTGGTAGTGGCCTTTGCCTTCCGATATATTAAATCGGCTTGGATCATCTTCGGCTCGGGTCCACAGAAAGCAAAAGCAGAATCTAAAAGTGCATAGTCTATTGCAAGGAAATATAAAAGCGTCGGTTTTCCCACATATGTGGGCAGGCCGACGCTTTTTATTTTTGCCTTATTCTCCAGCTTGTTCCCGCTGAAATTCTGCAATGGCTTGATACTGGCTTTCGAGACTACGGTAGACAGAAATATAGATCGGCAGCAGCTGCTTGTATATTTTGGTATGTTCATCCAATGGATCATGTTTATAGGTTGAACCAATCATGTCAAACACCACATCAAAGGAATCTACACGACCCGTAGCATAAAGGCCAAGTACAACCGCACCGAGGCAGGAGCTCTCGATACTCTCCGGAATGACAACCTCCTGATCAAAGATATCAGCCATCATCTGCCGCCACACTGAGGAGCGGGCGAATCCGCCAGTGGCAAGGATTCTGCTTGGGCGTCCGATTTGTTCTTCCATAGCAAGGAGAACCATATACATATTGAAGATTACGCCCTCTAGTACTGATCGAATCATATGCTCCTTATGGTGGTTCATAGAAAGGCCAAAGAAGGAGCCGCGGGCATCCGGATTCCACAGCGGCGCCCGTTCTCCAGTCAAGTAAGGATGGAATAAAAGTCCACCGCTTCCCGCAGGAACTTGCTCTGCAATACGAGTCAGAACCTCGTAAGGATCAATGCCTAGTCGTTTGGCGGTTTCAACTTCAGAGGCCGCGAACTCATCCCTTACCCAACGGAACAGCATACCGCCATTGTTGACGGGTCCTCCAATTACCCAATGTTTTGGAGTTAAGTTATAACAGAAGGTCCGTCCTTTGGGATCGGTGAGCGGGTGATCCACCACGGTACGAATTGCTCCACTCGTACCAATCGTAGCGGCCACTACACCGGGTTCAATTGCACCTACGCCGAGATTGGACAGGACGCCGTCACTGGCGCCAATAACAAATGGGGTTGTAGGGAGCAGCAGAAGTTCCTCAGCTAGACCAGGGAGCAGCCCTTGCATGATCTGTGTGGTGGGAACAAGCCGCGAGAGTTGATCCGCTGTAATATGAGCAATCTCTAAAGCTTCTTTATTCCACTCTAGATTCTCTAGATTGAGCATGCCTGTGGAAGAGGCAATGGAATGATCGATGACGTATTCGCCAAACAATCTTGCGAATATGTATTCTTTAATGGAAATAAATTTATAGGTTTGCTGGAATACGTCAGGCTGCTCTTCACGAAGCCACATTAGCTTGGTGATCGGAGACATTGGGTGTATAGGTGTGCCTGTGCGTAGATACAATTCATGGCCGTTTAGCTCATCCTTCAAACGAAGTGCGCATCCGGCACTGCGATTATCAGCCCATGTGATGCAGGCAGTTAGGGCCTTACCCAGTTTATCAACTGCAATGACACTGTGCATGGCTGAACTGAAGGAGACGAATAGGATTTCATCCGCAGATACACCGCTTTGCCGCATAACTTTAGAGATAGTATGGAAGACTGCACTCAGGATTTGTTCTGGGTCTTGCTCCGCTATTGAGGGTGAGGGCTGATGTAAGGGATATCCTACATTAGCTTGTGCAGCTATGGCTCCTTTTTCCTCGAAGAGAACTGCTTTGGTACTTGTAGTTCCAATATCAACGCCAATCATATAGGATTTAGTCACGCATTAGCCCTTCTTTCTAGTTGTAAGTAGATTTTTAGAACACTAATTACAGAATTATGAAGTACAATCATATTAGCTCATTATAGTATTGGATAAACGTGGAGGCAAAATAAAGGGATTCCCAAGTATTGGTTCGAAGTACATAAGTGTTTGATTTAGATTTTCTTTGTGAACAATTCAACCTAGGTAGACAAGCTTTAAGCATACAAGCATTAGAATTGAAGTCATAGCTTTACCCCGTTAGATTGACGAAAAAGCAGTGACCATGATACGATATTGAAAATACTTTAATTTGCTACCACTTTACCATAGTAAAGTAAATATAAACAGTATCTAATGATAACTGACGAGGTGAACAATGAAGATGTCCAAACCAAAGGGATTTGAGAAGCCGTCTGGCGTTCGGGACTATCTGCCCCGGGCCGTAACGAAATTACGCAAAATTGAGAATGATGTGCTGCATTGCATGAGTCGCTGGGGTTATCAGCAAATGATGACTCCGACGCTAGAATATTACGATACAGTTGGCGTGGCTAGCTCTACGTCCGACCAAAAGCTTTATAAATTGCTCAACAATCGTGGTCAGGCGCTAGTGCTTCGTTCTGAAATGACAGCTCCGGTTGCCCGTGTTGTGGCATCTTTATTAAAGGATGAGCCATTGCCATTGCGGTTGTCCTATCACGCTAATGTTTTCCGTGCTATTGAGGAAGAAGCAGGGCGGGAAGCAGAGTTTTTTCAGACAGGGGTCGAGCTGGTAGGTGACGATTCACCTGAGGCGGATGCTGAAGTAGTGGCGCTCGCAATTTCATCTTTGCAGGCTGCAGGTGTGAAGTCTTTTAAAATCGCGATGGGGCATGTAGGCTTTCTGAATGGTTTATTTCAAGAGGCACTTCCACAATTGCCGAAGGCTCAGGAGGAGCTCAAAAGTCATTTGTTGGGCCGTGACTACGTCTCTTTTCGGGAGACCTTACGCCGGCTGGATCTGACGGAAGCTCAGAAGAATGAACTGGATGGACTGTTACGTTTGCGTGGAGGCAAGGAGATTTGTGGACAGGCGCTGGAGCTTAGCGATCATCCGCTTGCCCGTCATTCAATAGATCATTTATGCAAGGTGTGGGAGGTACTGGTCTCTTACGGCGTATCACAGCATGTGCTGATCGATCTGACGATGATCGGGGACTTCTCTTATTATACAGGGATGACTTTCGAAGGCTATGCAGCGGAATTAGGGTTTCCGGTATGTAGTGGAGGTAGATATGATAATCTCCTTCAGCAGTTTGGACGTCCGATCCCTTCTACAGGTTTTTCTTTAAAAACGAATCGTATTCTCGATGGTGTGGCTGGATCGAGCGAAGAGGAAGAGCTGCCTATCTTGATCCAATATGATGCTACTCGCAGAAAAGAAGGTCTGGAAGAGGCAACACGCTTACGGTCGGAAGGGCACGCAGTAGTGACTAGACTAGCAGCAGGTCCAGAAGAGCTTGAAACTGTGAAGCGTCTAGATACGGATACGATCGAAGCAGATGGTATGCGGTACGGCGAAATCTATACCTTTGTATCTTTTGTAAGTGAACATGGCTGAGATATCGCTAGCAAGAATGAGCGGTTAAGATAAATTTTGTATGGAAATGGAAAAGGAGGCAACTTAACGATGGCACAGATTTTGAAGGTCGCTATGCCAAAAGGTCGGATTTATGAAAAGGCTGCTGAGCTGTTCCGCCAGGCAGGTCTCCCGATTCCACCGGATGGTGAGGCATCCCGCAAGCTTGTTATTCCGCTGCCTGAGGCAGGCATGGAGTTTATATTAGCTAAACCAGTAGATGTACCTACATATGTAGAATATGGTGTGGCCGACATTGGAATCGTGGGCAAGGACGTATTGCTGGAGGAAGATCGTGATGTATATGAGCTGCTTGATCTTGGCATCGCTCGATGCCGGATGTCGATCATTGGATTACCGAACTGGCAGCCGGGGATTCAGCAGCGTGTAGCGACGAAATATCCGAATGTGGCATCAAAGTATTTCCGGGAGCAGGGACAGCAGGTTGAGGTCGTGAAGCTGAATGGTTCAATTGAGCTTGCGCCGCTGATTGGTCTCGCTGATCGTATCGTGGATATGGTAGAGACGGGCCAAACACTGCGGGATAACGGATTAATTGAAATGAAGAGCATATTCGAAATTACGAGCCGCCTTGTGGCGAATCGTGTGAGCTATCGGATGAAAAATGAAGAGATACAGCAGCTGTGTGACCGACTACAGGCGGTTATAGGGGAACCAAATTTGCGGTAGGTGACAGATGTTAAGGGGTAAAGGGAGGAACCGGCGATGAAGGTTGTATCGAGCAAGGATTTTAAGCTAGAGCGAGAAGTCGAGTATGGAACGCCAGAGCAAAATCAGGCGGTAAAGGAAATTGTATTCGCGATTAAAAAAGAAGGAGACACGGCGCTTCTTCGCTACACGGAGCAATTTGATCGGGTCACGCTCACGCCGAATCAGCTGCGGGTAACGCCGGAAGAGCTTCAGGCGGCGTATGGCCGGGTAGAAGAATCTTTCGTATCCGCTATTCAAGCGGCTGCAGCAAATATCCGGGCTTTTCATGCTAGACAGAAACGGAATTCGTGGATGGATCTTCAGCCCGATGGCACGATTCTGGGACAGATTATTCGTCCGCTGAAGCGGGTAGGGGTATATGTTCCTGGTGGTAAGGCAGCTTATCCTTCCTCGGTGCTGATGAACGTGATCCCTGCACAGATCGCAGGCGTGCCGGAGATCGTTATGGTAACCCCGCCATCCACCGGCGGCAAAGAAGGGATTGATCCTTACATCCTGGTTGCTGCTGCAGAAGCAGGGGTGAATGAAATCTACCGTGTGGGCGGAGCGCAGGCGGTAGCTGCTTTGGCTTTTGGGACGGAGAGCATAGCGCCGGTAGATAAGATATGTGGGCCCGGCAATATATACGTTGCGCTGGCGAAACGCGAGGTATATGGTGCCGTGGACATCGACAGTATCGCGGGACCAAGCGAAATTGTCGTGCTCGCAGATGAGACCGCTGAGCCGGCCTATGTCGCAGCGGATCTGCTCTCGCAGGCCGAGCATGACGAGATGGCCTCAGCGATTCTAGTCACGCCATCGCAGAGCTTGGCGGATAGCGTGGCTGCTGAAGTGGAGCGTCAGCTACAGGAGCTGCCGCGACAGGCGATCGCCCGTTCATCCGTAGAAAATTACGGGGCGATCATTGTTGTGGAATCTATGGAGGAGGGAATCTCCGTAGTGAATCGGTTGGCACCTGAGCATCTAGAGATTGTTGTCGAGGATCCAATGGGCCTTGTGGGCAGCATCGAGAATGCTGGGGCGATCTTCCTGGGAGCGTATAGCTCGGAGCCTGTGGGCGACTATTTTGCCGGACCGAATCATATTATCCCGACCAATGGTACGGCACGCTTCTCGTCGCCAGTGGATGTGGATGATTTTATAAAGAAATCAAGTCTGATCTATTACAGTAAAGAAGCCCTCCTGCGGGATGGAAAGACCATTATAGAGCTGGCGCGTCGCGAAGGGTTAGAAGGCCACGCACGAGCCATTGAGATTCGACTCAAGAACGAAGGAAAAGGTGGAGACGGATATGGAGAACAATAATGAACAGGCCTTGCGCCAAGCAGGATTAAGCCGTAAAACAAACGAGACGGATATCAAGCTGTCTCTTAACGTAGATGGAAGTGGAGTTTCTGAGCTGGAGACGGATGTTCCTTTTCTGAATCATATGCTGGACCTATTTACGAAGCACGGCCAGTTTGACCTGTCAGTACAGGCGCGAGGAGATATCGAAATTGATGATCACCACACGGTTGAAGACATCGGGATCTGCCTAGGTCAAGCGCTGCACGAAGCACTGGGTGATAAAAAGGGAATCAAACGTTATGCGAGTGTTTTTGTACCGATGGATGAGGCGTTGGCGCAGGTTGTGATCGATATCAGCAATCGCCCACACTTTGAATATCGCGCAACGTATCCTTCACAGCAGGTGGGCAGCTTTTCGACGGAGCTTGTTCAGGAATTCTTATGGAAGTTCGCGCTGGAAGCTCGGATTACGCTGCATGTGATCGTACACTACGGTTCTAACACACATCACATGATTGAGGCTGTATTCAAGGCGCTCGGACGGGCACTCGATGAAGCGACACTGATTGATCCACGTGTGAAGGGTGTGCCTTCTACGAAGGGAGTGCTGTAGCATGACTGTTGCAATCGTCGATTATGGCATGGGCAACCTGCACAGTGTGAGCAAGGCGGTAGAACGTCTCGGTTATGAGTGTGTAGTGACGGGGGAAGCCGAGCAAATTCTCGCTGCTGATAGTGTCATTCTGCCTGGTGTCGGTGCATTTGGCGATGCGATGGAGCAGCTGCGGGAAAGTGGTTTGGATCGTGTGGTCAAACAGGTAGCTGCCGGAACCCAGCCGCTGCTAGGAATCTGTCTTGGTATGCAACTACTGTTTAGCAGTAGTGAAGAGCATGGCAGCCATGAGGGCCTTGATATTCTCTCAGGCTCGGTGGTGCGTTTCGCTCCTAGAGATGGCTATAAAGTGCCGCATATGGGTTGGAACAAGCTGAGCTTTAGGCAGCCGCAAAGTCCGCTTTTTGCAGATCTTGATGAGGGTCATGTGTACTTTGTGCACTCTTATCATGCGCTTGTAGCGAATGAGAGTGATCTGCTGGCTGTCACCGATTATGGTTACCCAGTCACAGCTATTGTGGGGCAAGATAATGTGTTCGGCATGCAGTTCCACCCGGAGAAGAGCGGGGAGCTAGGCATCAAGCTGCTGGGAAATTTTTTGAAATTAAAGGGAGAGCGGGCGTAAGCTGCGCTATAAATATAATGTAACGAAAGTGGGGAGCGCCAAATGTCTTCTTTTATTGTATATCCGGCGATTGATATCCGGGATGGAAAATGTGTCAGGCTGCAGCAGGGGGATTACAGTCAGGAAACGATATACAATGATAGCCCACTGGAGGTGGCAAAATCATGGGAAGAGCAGGGCGGAAAGTTCATTCATTTGGTGGACTTAGATGGCGCGAAAGCAGGTCATCCTGTGAATGATGCGATTATCGGCGCTATTGCTGCTAATGCTAATGTGCCTGTTCAGGTGGGCGGTGGCCTTCGTAATCTTGCGGACGTGGAAAAATTGCTTGGGCTTGGCGTTAGTCGGGTTATTATCGGAACTGCTGCGATTAACGATCATGCTTTTACCGAAGCGGTATTGGCTAAATACGGTGATAAAGTAGCTATCGGCATTGATGCGCGCAACGGTTATGTTGCGACACATGGCTGGTTGAACACCTCTGAGGTACGTGCTGAGGATCTGGCTAAGGAATTGGCTGCAAAAGGAGCTGAGACGTTCATTTACACCGACATCTCCCGCGACGGGATGATGCAGGGTCCGAACGTGGAGGGCATTGTGTCCATGGCGAAGGTCAGCGGTAAAACGGTGATCGCCTCCGGCGGAGTCACCAGTCTTGATGATCTGTTACGTCTGAACGTACACAGCGGCAGCGGTGTGGGCGGAGCTATTGTTGGCAAGGCGTTGTACACGGGCAATATTGATCTTTCCAAAGCTTTGCAGGCGCTTGGGCAGAAGTAGTGCTGAGTATGTGCGTTAGTTGACGAACCTGACTAATTAACTCGTTCACACTCTGCGAAAAATCTTATTTAGGGGTGCTGGTTGCATTTTGTGCAATAGAAAGCTGCTTAAAGAAGCTGAATGCTTATCTGATTGCACTTTGTACAATCTAAACAGTACAAAGCTCTTATTTTTGTGGATTTCTCAGGAATCTATTGCACGAAATGCAACAGACGGCACAATTAGATTGTTTGAGGTCGATTCTATTGTACAGAATGCAATAGAACGTTGAACTAGGCTAATAAGCCACTAAGCTATTGAGCGACTAAGGTGGTTTCAGCTAAAGCCTGATGTGGAATCTGCTGCAATAAGTTAATTAAGCGGCAGGTTGGGCATTATTCCTTTGATAGTATAAGTGTACTTCATACAACTATTGTTCCAATTCAGAACCCTTTAGCTAATTTAATTGTATTTCGTGCAGCTATATATGAGAGTTGAGCTTATATCTAAGTTCATTCCCAGATTTAATTGTACAAAATGCAGTTAAACACCTAGTTTTCTGGACGGACGGTGAAATAACTGCACAATGTGCAATTAAATGAACCGATGATATCATGAGCGCGAGCCCACATATCGCCTATATGAATGTGGTCTTGCGGTTGTCGCGAGCTCGTCGTCCTGCTAGGAGCAAGAATCGTGGGAACAAAGTGATTATAGAGTGAGTGGAGCGGGATTTAGGGGGATCAAAATGTTTTAGGAAAACACATGGAAAGGGGGATTAATAATGTTAGCAAAACGTATCATCCCCTGTCTTGACGTTAAGGACGGACGGGTAGTCAAAGGCGTTAACTTTGTGAATCTGCGTGATGCCGGAGATCCGGTAGAGCTGGCAGCGCTGTATGACCGTGAGGGTGCAGATGAGCTTGTGTTTCTCGATATATCGGCTTCCGTAGAAGGCCGGGCGACCATGATTGAGGTTGTGCGGCAGACCGCAGGTGAAATCGCCATTCCTTTTACAGTGGGCGGCGGGATCTCTACACCTGATGATATGAAGCGGATTCTTCGTGCAGGTGCAGACAAAATCGGCATTAATACGGCTGCTATCACTAATCCACAGTTAATTCTGGAAGGTGCACGCCGTTTTGGCTCTCAATGTATTGTGGTAGCAATAGATGCTAAATATAACGAGGCATTTGGTGAATGGGAAGTGTATACACATGGTGGTCGCAAGCCCACTGGCATCCGTGCTCTGACCTGGGCCAAGGAAGCTGAAAAGCTGGGTGCAGGCGAGATTTTGCTCACAAGTATGGATGCAGATGGGACGAAAGATGGCTTCGACCTGAAGCTGACCTCAGCAGTAAGCGATTTACTTAGTATTCCTGTGATTGCTTCTGGCGGCGCTGGAAAGAAGGAGCATTTTTACGACGTATTTACGGAAGGGAAAGCCGATGCGGGACTGGCGGCGACCATTTTTCACTATAAAGAGATTGCCATTAACGACTTAAAGGCTGACTTGAAGCAAAAAGGGGTAGAGATCCGATGAGCGAAACAGAAAAGAATACATCCATTAGCCAAAAAGAAGCGCTGGCCGGCATTCGCTGGAATGAAGCGGGGTTGGTGCCTACCGTTGTGCAGGATGCTAACACACTAGAAGTTTTGATGGTTGCTTATATGAATTCGGAATCGTTGCAGCTCTCGTTGGAAAGTGGCCAGACCTGGTTCTGGAGCCGCTCACGCAGCGAGCTTTGGCACAAAGGTGGAACCTCAGGCAATACACAAGCGATTACTTCCATATCCTATGATTGTGATAGTGATACACTGCTCGTGAAGGTTGTCCCTGAAGGACCAGCTTGCCATACTGGAGCTACGTCATGCTTTTTCCGTGACATTCCTTTGAATAACCAAGACGAGGAATCTCAGAAATCGTTAGCTACTAGCCTTACGGATGGTGAGCGTTTTGCTGTTCTTGGTGAGCTGGAGCGCGTGATTGCTGAGCGGGAAGTAGAGCGTCCGGAAGGCGCGTATACAACTTATTTGTTCGATAAAGGTATCGATAAGATCCTTAAGAAGGTAGGCGAAGAAGCCTCTGAAACGATTATTGCCGCCAAAAATAAAGATAATGCCGAGCTGCGTCTTGAAGTTAGTGATCTGATCTATCACTTACTAGTACTGCTACAGGAGCGCAAGCTTCCGCTGGATGAAATCATGGAAGAGTTGAGTACCCGCCACGAGCGCCCACGCCGGGACCAGTACTAGGGAGGGAACTGACGGATGCATATCGATTACCACACGCATCATGAGCGCTGCGGTCATGCCGTGGGCAAGCTTGAGGAGTATGTGCAGCGTGGGATACAGCTTGGTCTTCAGCAGCTAGGGTTATCCGACCACTTGCCGCTCATCCATGTTGATCCTGCTAGCTATTACCCTGAAATGGCCATGCCAATGGCTGAACTGCCTCGTTATGTGGAGGAATGCCTGACGCTGAAGGAACGCTACCGCGGAGTCATAGACTTGCGGGTAGGGCTGGAAGCAGATTATATTGAAGGCTACGAGGATCAAATTCGTGAGATTTTATCTCCTTACCCATGGGATTATCTGATAGGCTCTGTGCATTTTCTCGGGGAGTGGGATATCACGGATTATCGACAGGTTGATGGCTGGGAAGGCAAGGATGAACTAGAGGTATATCACCTTTATTATGATGCTGTAAAGAAGTCGGCGTTATCAGGATTATATGATATTATAGGACATATGGATGTTATTAAACGGTTCGGCTATGGTCCTCAGACACCAGAAGGTAAAGCAGAGGTGAGAATGCTGGAGCTGGAAACCTTAAAGGTTATAGCGGATAGCGGAATCGCCATGGAGCTGAATGCTTCAGGACTTACCAAGCCATGTGCTGAGATGTTCCCGGCGGAACATCTGCTACAGGAGGCTTTTAAGCTCGGTATACCACTTACGCTCGGCTCGGATGCACATGACCCTGCCAAGCTTGGTGACGGCTTGCAAGAGGCACGTAGCATGCTTTGGCACACAGGCTTCCGTGAGCTGGCTGTATTTGAGGGACGCCGTCGTACCACTGTTCCGTTCAAACTATAATTTATAATCCGCAGGAGGGTATTATGCATCATCAACAATTACGTATTTTTTCCGGTTCGTCGAATCCAAAGCTGGCGGCAGATATTGCAGAGCGACTTGGTGTTGAATTGGGGCAGATTAAGCTGACCCGTTTCATGAGCGGCGAGATTTACGTGCATTACGAAGAGAGCATCCGGAACTGCGACGTATTTTTGGTGCAATCCCTATCCCATCCCATTAATGAGATGTTCGTGGAACTGCTCGTGATGATAGATGCTGCTAAACGGGCATCAGCACGTACAGTTAACATTATTGTGCCGTATTATGGATACGCTCGACAGGAACGTAAGTCTGCACCTCGTGAACCGATCTCGGCTAAGATGGTAGCTGATGTACTTACGACCGCGGGCGCAACCCGTGTAATCACTATCGATTTGCATGCAGCGGCAATTCAAGGATTTTTCAACATTCCGGTCGATCATCTGACTGCTCTCGATTTGATCAGCAGCCATTTGAAGGCCAAGGCTATGTCTGATTTGGTCATTGTTTCTCCGGATGCCGGACGTGCATCTATGGCTGAGAAGCTGGCAAATAAGCTGGATTCACCTTTTGCCATTATGATCAAGAAGCGTCCAGCCCATAATGAATCTGTAATCACTCATGTCATTGGTGATGTCGAGGGACGTACACCGATTATTATCGAGGACCTGATTGATACAGGGACTACCATCGTGAATGTGGTTGAGGGTCTGAAAGAGAGAGGTGCGAAGGACAGTATCGTCTGTGCAACGCATGGATTGTTCTCAGGACCTGCGCTGCAGCGGCTTGACCATCCCTCTGTTCAGGAAGTGGTCATTACGGACTCTATTGCGCTGCCAGATGATCATTCAAGTCGGTTTACGGTCTTATCGGTGGCACCGATGCTTGCACAAGCTACACGTATTATTCTTGAGGGCGGTTCAATCGATAAGCTTTTCAGAGACGCGGGAATTTAATTCCCCGTCTTTTTTTAAATATAAGAAAGTATAAGTTTCACACCATACTTTATGTCTTATATTTCTCGCATATACGCTTACCGTCCTTATAAGGACGCTGAAGGCGTTTATGCTTGTTTTTACGTGAAAAAGTTGCTGTTTGTGGAGTGGTAGAGTCTTTCTCAACTTGAGAATCTCGCGGTCACATGTGGTATACTGTGTGAAGATAGCCGCACCCATAAAGGGAACGGAATAGCGATTAAGTTTGGAGCTCCGGTATACCCCATTGGGCGCCGTCCTCCTATTTTTTCGTTAGTATAAAAGGAAGCTTCTTATAAGGGGGTGCCTTGCTTCCATGATGGAGAGAACTTCAGAGTATGAGGAGAATGGTAATGTTATTCCTGTCACTCTGAATGCCAATTTTTTCTTTGAAAGAGCCGTTCGGTCCTTGGATCGCTTTCAATATGATAAGGCATTAAAGAATTTTCGCAAAGCTGTAGAGTACGAACCGGAGAACCCGGTAAATCATTGTAACGTAGCAGGCGTATTATCAGAGATGGGTAATTATGAGGCGTCTAACGACATTTTGACCCATGTGCTGGAGAATATTGATCCTGGAATGACGGAATGTTATTTCTATATGGCTAACAACTTCGCCAATATGGAAAGCTATGAGGAGGCAGAACGCTCACTTGTTACTTATCTCGAAGAAGATGTGAACGGTGAATTTCTGGCCGAATCGGAAGAGTTGATGGAACTTCTGCAATATGAGCTCGATCGTCCTGCACCACTTATCCGGATTAGAAGCCGGGAAGGGGTAATAGAGCATGAGCGGGCCCGAGCGCTGTTGGAGGAAGGCAAGTTTACACAAGCCGTAACTTTGCTTGAAGAGATTGTGAGCAATACGCCAGACTTCTTGGCGGCGCATAACAACCTAGCCCTTGCGTATTTCTATATGGGTCGTTTTACCAAAGCCAAAGAATGCATTATGCGGGTGCTTGAACAGGACTCTGGGAATTTGCACGCACTTTGTAACTTGGCGATCTTTTTGCAGTATGAAGGTGACCGCGGGCAACTGGCTGGATTATTACGTTTGCTAGAGACGACTATTCCTTTTCACCAGGAGCATTTATTCAAGATGGCCACTACGATGGGGATTCTGGGACGGCATAGAACCGCCTATGGTCATTTTCGGCGCCTGCTGAAAGATGAGGAAGTCGGCGGTGACGCCAGTTTGTACCATTACTGTGCGGCAGCAGCAAGTAATAGCGGTCTCTATGCAGAGGCTCAGCGTTGCTGGCAAAAAGCTGCTAAGCTGGATCCGGAATCGGCTGTGCCGAGATTTTTTCTGGCCCAACTGCAGCAAGCGCAGGGGGAAGGCAAGGCGTTGTCTCCAATCAGTTACAACTATCAGCTCCCCTTTCAAGAGCAGCTGAAGCTGTGGAAAGACAACAAAGGCAGTTTTGCTGAAGAGGTGCGGAACAATCCACTGCTTCGGTCTTCCTTCTTCTGGGCACTTCGCTACGGTGATGCCAATACGAAGCTTCAGGTTACGGAAGCTCTGCGCTGGATTGAGGATGAAGAAATGTCCGAGATTCTACAAGGACTTCTGAAACAACAGCCATTGCAGGAAGAAAAGCTGCAGGAAGCTGCGCTTCTGAGCCTGCAGCGACTGATTGGTAGTGTTCCGGAGGAAAATGTACTTCAGGAAGCCAAAGAAACTTCTAATGCGCGTCTGAAGGGATTGCCAGAATGGAGAGAAGATTGGCAAAAAGTCATCGACCAGACGGTAAGTATGATGGACCGGAGATTTGATGCCGTTCAGAAAAAAGATGCTGAATTACTTTGGAAGCAATTCGTGAGTAGCATATATCCAGATGTTCCTTTTATCCGTCAAACGGAAGGCTGGTGTGCTGCCTTGGAATATCTGATCGCAAAAATGCATAACCTTCCAGTCACCTACCGCGAGGTAGCTCAGCGTTATGACGTATCCGTGTCGATGGTCAGTCGTTATGCTCGGCGTATCGATGATGAATGTAGTTTTCAGGGAAGTGTGAGCGACAGTCTTCCCCCGTTTACTGAAAATATCTAAATTCTTGATGCATAAACCCTATTGTGAGGAGGCCACTGTTATGTACAAAACGATTGTAATCGGAACAGGCCCGGCCGGGCTTACTGCTGCTATTTATTTGGCACGTGCCAACCTTAACCCACTTGTAATTGAAGGGATGCAGCCAGGTGGACAACTGACAACGACAACAGAAGTGGAGAACTTTCCAGGTTTTCCCGAAGGGATTCTCGGCCCGGATTTAATGGACAACATGCGGAAGCAGGCTGAACGTTTTGGTGCTGAATTCAAGAATGGTTGGGTGGATTCAGTGGATTTTTCACAGCGTCCATTTAAAGTTACAGTAGATGGTTTGGGTGTATTAGAGGCAGAGTCGGTAATTATCTCTACCGGTGCTTCTGCCAGATATTTAGGAATACCAGGGGAGCAGGAGAATGTGGGCCGTGGGGTCAGCACTTGCGCTACTTGTGATGGCTTCTTTTTCCGGAACAAGAAGATTATCGTGGTCGGTGGTGGAGACTCTGCGATGGAGGAAGCCAGCTTCTTAACAAGATTTGCTTCTAGCGTAACCGTGGTTCATCGTCGTGATGAGCTCAGAGCTTCAAAAATTATGCAGGACCGCGCACGCGATAATAGTAAGGTTGTGTGGGCACTTAACCGTACACCGCTTGAAGTAACAACCGGCGAGTCTGGAGTTAAGGGACTGACGGTTCGAAACAATGATACAGGGCTTGAAGAACTCATCGAAGCGGACGGCGTGTTTGTCGCTATTGGTCATACGCCGAATACCGGATTCTTGGGCGGTCAGATTACGACCGATACCAATGGTTATATTGTAGTAAATCCAGGTACTACCGAGACGAACATTCCGGGTGTATTCGCTTGCGGCGACGTACAGGATACCCGTTACCGTCAAGCGATCTCCGCAGCAGGGACTGGCTGTATGGCAGCAATGGACGCTGAGAAATATCTTGAGGGCACAATGGTACATGACTGGAGCGAAAACTTGGGTAGTTAATATAACTAAATTTAATCGGAATGAATTCAAGCAGGTGATCCTTATCTTAAAGGGGCGCCTGCTTTTTTTGTAGCAGGAAGCTGGGTGCTGTTAAAATAACTGTAACAATGTCTTTCGAAAAGGGCTTGCACATTTTAAAAATACGTTTACAATAAGAGATAATGTTAACGTGAACAATCCGAACATATTTAGCAACCAAATTATTATAATTTAAAGAAATAAATAAGTTAAAATATCATAATCTGAAAAATGTTCACGTTAAACTAATCGTAACTTCCATTATGATTATAAAGGAGAGCAGCAAACCTCATGAGCAAAAAATTCATGGATGAGAACTTCCTGTTGTCGAGCGAGACCGCCATTAAGCTGTTTCATAATCATGCGAAAGATATGCCTATTATCGACTATCATTGCCACCTCAGTCCTCAAGAGATCTATGAGAACAAGACGTTCAACAATATTACCGAAGCTTGGCTGTATGGCGACCATTACAAATGGAGAGTGATGCGGGCAAATGGTGTAGAGGAGAAGTTCATTACTGGTGATGCTAGTGACTATGAAAAGTTCTTGGCATGGTCTAGAACCGTTCCTAAGATTATCGGGAATCCGCTCTATCATTGGACACATCTTGAGTTGCAGCGTTTCTTTGGAGTATATGATTTGCTAAATGAGGCTAATGCTCCGAAGATTTGGGATGAAGTGAACAGACAGTTGCAAGGTGAAGGATATGGAGCAAGAGATCTAATTGTTAAATCGAAAGTAACTGTTGTATGCACCACCGATGACCCAGTAGATTCTCTGGAATATCATGAAAAAATCACTAGCTTGAGTGGATTCGATGCCAGCGTAGTTCCGGGGTTTCGTCCAGATAAAGCCCTTGAGATTAATCGTACTACCTTCAAGCCTTGGGTAGCTCAGCTAAGCGAAGTCTCAGGAATGGATGTTGAGAATTATGGTCAGTTTCTAGAAGCATTGGAGAGCAGAGTGAGATTCTTCCATGCCAGAGCGGGCCGTGTATCCGATCATGCTTTGGATGCAGTAATGTTTGAGCCTGCTACCTTGGAGGAAGCTACGGCTATATTCAACAAAGCTCTTCGTGAAGGCGTTGTAAGTGAGAGTGAAGAAAAGAAATACAAAGGGTTCACATTAGTATTCCTTGGCAAATTGTACAACGAGCTGGATTGGGCGATGCAATTCCATATCCATGCGCTACGCAATAATAACAGCGTAATGTTCGGACGACTCGGCCCTGATACCGGCTATGATTCGATTAATGATGGCGTGATTGCTAAACCGCTGGCAGGTCTGTTAGATGCGCTGGACCGTGAGAATGCGCTGCCTAAGACCATTTTGTACTCACTGAACCCTAATGATAATCATGTCATTGCTGGTTTAATGGGCTGCTTCCAAGGGGGCGGTATTCCAGGGAAAATTCAATTCGGAACGGCATGGTGGTTCAATGACAATAAGGATGGCATGCTGGAACAGATGAAGACGCTTGCTAACCTCGGTGTGCTTAGCCAGTTTGTCGGGATGCTAACAGACTCCAGAAGTTTTTTATCATATACCAGACATGAGTATTTTAGAAGAATCCTATGTGATCTTGTAGGCTCTTGGGTAGAGAATGGAGAAGCTCCGGAGGATATGGAGCTACTGGGTAGTATGATTGAGAATATCTGTTACAATAACGCTGATCATTATTTCAATTTCTCGAAACAGGCATTGGTGACTAGGTAATCGTTATGATATCCTTACATGGAAGAGCCAAACCCGTTTGATAAGGAAGGTTGACCCATGGCACCTACAATCAAGGATATCGCCAAACTGGCGAATGTTTCACATACAACTGTATCAAGAGCACTTAACAACAGTCCCCTAATTAAAGAAGTTACACGTAAAAAAATTGCCGAGATCGCTGCGCAAGTGGGTTATGTCCCCAATTACAATGCCAAAAGCCTTGTGATGCAGCGGTCATACACCATTGGCTTGTTCTTCACGAGTATCGCCAACGGCACCACGTCTGGTTTCTTCTCTGATACGATTCGTGGTGTAAATAGTGTCATAGATGTAGAGTATAATCTGTTCATCCGTGGGATCGACGATTATGCGGACTATTCCTCTATTCATCACAAACGCTTTGATGGAATTATTCTAATGAGCCAGAGTGAAGCAGATAATAAATTCATTTACCATGTTGTCCAGCAAGGCATTCCAATCGTTGTGCTGAATCGGCAGATAGATGATCGCTCCATTATTAATATCATCTCGAATGACCGGGAAGGCGCTTATCATGCAGGCAAACACCTGATTGAGTCCGGGCATCAAGACATTGCGATCATTGAAGGTGTTGAGGGCTTTAAATCCACGCAGGAACGCAGAGACGGTTTTATAAAAGCTTTGATTGACCATAATATCCCTGTTCGTAACGATTATATGCGAAATGGTAATTACGATATGCAAAGTGGGTATGAGGCGATGGGCAAGCTGCTAGATTTGGAAAAACCGCCGACGGCAGTATTTTGTTCCAATGACGATATGGCAATCGGGGCTATGAAAGCTGTTTTTGAGCGAGGGCAGCAGGTGCCAAACGATGTTTCTATTGTTGGTTTTGATGATATTGGATTTTCGCTCTTTGCGAATCCTTCGCTTACCACAGTTAAACGTCCTATTGAGAAGATCAGCGAGCATGGAGCCCTCAAGCTGCTAAGCTTAATTAAAGAACCTTTGGAGAATGACGGGCTAACCTCCATTGATACGGAGTTTATTGCGAGAGAATCGGTTAGAAAACTGTAGAAGCAAAAAGCTGAACATAGCAGCTTGATCCTTTCACTCGTAAAGGATTTTGAATAAAAATTTTCACGTGTGCATTAATTAATAAAATAATAATATAAATATTGTATTATAAAGTATATTTAATTAGTTTATCGTGTGCATTAATAATCAGGAGGCGTTTATATGAGCAGATTAAATAGTGATAGTTGGAAAGCCTACAAGCAATATCCTGAGAAGGTTCTGCAATTTGGTGAAGGCAATTTCATGCGCGCTTTTGTAGATTGGCAGATTCATACCATGAATCAAAAAACGGATTTCAATGGTGGCGTGGTGGTTGTACAACCGCTGGGTAACGGACTTGCAGAAATGCTAAATGCTCAGAACGGTTTATATACGCTTTATCTCCAAGGAATCAAAGATGGAGCAGCGGTAAAAGAACATGAGGTCATCAACTGTATTACACGAACGCTTAATCCTTTTGCCCAGCATGAGGAGTATATGAAGCTTGCCGAGAATCCAGAGCTGCGCTTTATCGTGTCCAACACCACTGAGGCGGGAATTGCTTTTGAAGCAGGCGACAAGTTAACCGATGCTCCGCAGAGCAGTTTTCCAGGTAAACTGACGGCCTTATTGTATAAGCGTTTTGAATTTTTTAACGGTGATGCATCTAAAGGTTTTATTATCATTCCGTGCGAGCTGATTGACCGAAATGGGGATGAGCTTAAGAAGGTTATTTTGAAATATGCAGATTTATGGAATCTTGGAGAGGGCTTTGTAAACTGGCTGAATGAAGCTAACACCTTCTGCTGTAGTTTGGTGGACCGCATCGTTCCTGGATATCCAAGAGACACCATCGCTGAGATTACGGAAGAATTGGGCTATGAGGATAAGTTGGTCGTTGTCGGCGAGCAGTTCCATCTTTGGGTAATTGAAGGGCCTCAATGGATTAAAAATGAATTCCCGGCTGAAGTAGCAGGTCTTAATGTGCTCGTGGTAGATGATATGACCCCTTACCGGACGCGTAAAGTGAGAATTCTAAACGGAGCTCATACCGCATTGACACCAGTAGCGTATTTGTACGGCATTGATACGGTTGCCGAGGCCATTGAGCACAAAGAGGTTGGGGCGTACGTGAAGTCCTTAATCTACGATGAGATCATTCCGACGCTGGATCTGCCGGTAGAGGAATTGAATTCTTTTGCAGACGCGGTATTGGAAAGGTTCCTGAACCCTTATGTGCAGCATTACTTGATGAGCATCTCCCTTAATTCTATCTCGAAATTTAAGACAAGAGATCTGCCTTCTTTATTGCAATATGTAGAGTCCAAAGGACAATTGCCCGAGAAGCTTGTTTTCTCAATGAGTGCATTAATTGCCTTCTATAAAGGACGTAGAGGGGAAGAAGAGATTCATCTGGCGGATGATGCGGATATTTTGGAATGGTTCGCCTCCTTGTGGGGAGGATGGGATGGCACAGACACTGGGTTACGGGCACTGGCTGTCGAGGTATTAGCAGCGACAAATCGCTGGGGCTGTGACCTGAATGAAGTGGCTGGTCTTACTGACAAGGTGACAGAAGGGCTCATTGCGATTGAGAGAACAGGTATGAAGCAAGCGCTGCAAGCGTACGTGAAGAGACCTGCACACAACTAATACACAGGAGGTGGATAACGACATGATTAAGACTATGAAAGAGGTACTGCAGATCAACGAGGCTGATAACGTGGCAGTTGCACTTAAAGACTATCAAGCAGGCGACACCATTGTGATTGGTTCAAAAGAGATAAAAATTACGGAAGATATTGCTAGAGGTCATAAAATTGCACTAACCAGTATTAGCGAAGGCGAGAATGTATTGAAGTATGGTTATCCCATCGGTCATGCTAAAGCGCCTATCGTGCCGGGCCAGTGGGTGCATACCCATAATACGAAGACAAACCTAACAGGGGTTGAGGAATATACTTTTGAGCAGAAGCTGACCCCCAATCCTTTTAAAACGGAGAATTTGACCTTTAAGGGGTATCGTCGCTTTGACGGATCTGTAGGTATTCGTAATGAGCTGTGGATCGTCCCTACGGTTGGTTGTGTGAATGGAGTGGCGGAGCAGATCATCAATATTTTTAAGGCAGAGGTTGGCGATATCGCTCCGTTCGATAACGTGCTCGTACTGAAGCATAACTATGGTTGCTCCCAGCTGGGTGATGATCATGACAATACCCGTACAATACTTGCTAACGCGGTTAAGCATCCAAATGCGGGCGCCGTTCTTGTGCTCGGACTAGGTTGTGAGAATAACAATTTGCATATTTTTAAAGACATGCTGGGTAGTTACGATGACGATCGAGTGCGTTTTCTTGTCTCCCAAGAGGTTGGAAACGAGATTGAAGAAGGCGTAAAGCTGCTGAAGGAACTCTACAATAACGTACAGGGCGATCATCGGGAAGAAGTCGCACTCTCTGAGCTGAAGATTGGTCTGAAGTGTGGAGGCTCGGATGGCCTGTCCGGGATTACAGCGAATCCGCTTCTTGGACGTCTGTCTGACTATATGGCTGCCCAAGGCGGCACAACTGTACTCACTGAAGTACCTGAAATGTTTGGCGCCGAAAAGATTCTGATGGAACGTGCTGCAGACGAAGCTATTTTCCACAAAATTGTTGATCTCATCAATGACTTTAAGCAGTATTTCATGGACTATAAACAGCCGGTATATGAAAACCCTTCACCAGGCAATAAAGCCGGAGGGATTACTACGCTTGAGGATAAATCGCTGGGTTGCACTCAAAAATCCGGTAATTCCACGGTAATGGATGTACTCAAGTACGGAGAGCTTATCACTAACAAAGGCTTAAATCTTCTTAACGCGCCGGGCAATGACCTAGTGGCTTCGTCGGCTCTGGCTGCTGCTGGCTGCCAATTGGTGATCTTTACGACCGGACGGGGGACACCTTTTGGTACATTCGTGCCAACAATGAAGGTGTCTACCAATACCCCATTGTATGAAGGTAAACGTCACTGGATCGATTTTAATGCGGGTGTGTTGGTTGAAGATGGTTCTCCAGATGAGGTTCTGCGTGACTTCATTAACTACATTATCAGCGTGGCTAGTGGGGAATGGGTAAATAACGAGAAGAATAACTTCCGCGAGATATCGATATTCAAAACAGGAGTAACGCTATAATAAATAATTTATTACGAATTAGACTGTCCCTTATGCTATTTAGCGTAGGGGGCAGTTTTTTAATTTCACATTATACATAATCCATCTTTAAAAGAACGGTCATTGCTTTCTTCTAATTTAGTGATTGCAATCACTATTGCCTTGTACGGCCTGTGCTAATCTGTTGTTGAGAATAGTTCTCATATAAAGGAGAAGAGTCCAATGGAAAAAATGCTGCGAATGGATGAGTCTATCTTCGAGATGGTATCCCGGCATCCAGAGGTCGTTGAGATTATGGTAGAGCTGGGCTTTAAGGACATTGCTAAGCCAGGTATGCTGCAGACCGCTGGCCGTTTCATGACCTTATCCAAAGGAATCAAGCTGAAGAAAATGGATCTCGATACCGTGAAGTTAGCATTTGAACGACACGGCTTCGAGATTATGAAATAAAGGAATCTATCATCAAAATTTTCATTAAGGAGAGATCAATAATGAGTGAATTGATAAATAACCGCGAGGTTGATGTACCGGAGCTAACTCGTCGCCAAGCCATGCTCAAGGAGATTATTAAAGAACTGCATGCAGGCAAAAGTGTTGAAGAGGTTAAGGCACGCTTCGAGGAAGCTGTAGGTGATGTTACTGTTGCGGAAATCTCTGCAATGGAGCATTCGTTAATGACTGAAGAGGGAATTCCAGTATCCGAGGTACAGCGGCTTTGTTCGGTGCATACAGCAATATTCAAAGGCTCTATTGAGCAAATTCACCGCTCCTCAAAGCCTGAAGAACAACCCGGCCACCCAGTCCACACCTTCAAGCTAGAAAACCGTGAGATTGAAAGACTTGTGAACTTCCGTTTAGATTTGCATGCTACCAAATTCCAGAAGAATGACAGCGAGGAGCTGATCTTTAAGCTGCTGGAGGATCTTAGCTTACTGCTGGATCTAGATAAACACTATAGTCGAAAAGAAAATCTGTTGTTCCCTTACCTTGAAAAATACGGCATTTATGGACCAACCAAGGTAATGTGGGGCGTGGATGATCATATCCGTCGTATGATTAAAGATGCAAAAGCAGCGCTCAGCAGCTACAGAGGAAATGCAGCAGATATTGGTGTTCAACTTACGGAGATCATCAAGGAAGTTAATGAAATGATTTTTAAGGAAGAAAATATTTTATTGCCTATGTCGCTGGATAAATTGACGGAAGACGAATGGGTCAAAATCGCTCGGGAGAGCGATGAGATCGGATTCTGCCTAACGGCGCCGGAGCAGGAGTGGATACCCGAACGTGCCGCAGAGCCGGAAGGTGCAGCATTGCAGGGTGAAGCAGTGGGAGCCGCTCCGCAAGAAGGGTTCATCCGTTTTGAGACAGGGCTGTTGTCATTGCATCAGCTCGAAACAGTACTCAATCACCTGCCAGTAGATCTGACATTCATTGATGAGAATGATGTCGTTCGATATTTTTCACACGGGAAGGAACGTATCTTTGCCCGAACTAAGGCAGTTATCGGCCGCACGGTACAGAACTGTCATCCGCCTCAAAGTGTTCATGTGGTGGAGAAGCTTCTGGAAGATTTTAAGGCAGGTCGTAAGGATGCTGAGGACTTCTGGATCAACATCAAGGATAAATTTATCTATATCCGTTATTTCGCCGTCCGAGACGAGACTGGTCGGTATATGGGTACGCTGGAGTTTACACAGAATATCGCACCTATCCGTGCACTGGAGGGGCAAAAGCGTATTTTGTCAGAATAAATGGGTGTTTTAGGTTATTTTCCAGATAATAATATAGTCAGAAGACTCTCTTACATAGTCGTAAGGGGGTCTTTTTAGAATATAATAGAGTATAGTATTAAAATAAGGAATTCCCGGGTGTGTTGTCTTTCCTTGACCACAGAGGGGGCTTCTATTATAGTTGGTACTTAGGATTAACTATTTTAGTATAAAAAAAGGTGGCTTGTTACATGTCTGAGAATATCTACGTTGGCGTGGATTTGGGTGGAACTGCAATTAAGGTTGGAATCTGCAATGCTGAGGGAACGCTACTGCATACTTATGAGGGACCCACAGGAACTGCAGAAGGTGTCGATACTGTTATCGATAATATCGAGAAGTATGTACGCCAAATTGTGGAGGATTCCCCGTACTCTTGGGATCAGCTTGCAGGTGTAGGCGCGGGCGTAGCAGGGTTCACAAATATTCGTGAAGGAATCATTATCCTTGCGCCCAACATAGGATTTAAAGATGTGCCGATTCGCTCCATTTTGGAAGATCGCTGGAACAAGCCTGTCAAAATAGACAATGATGCGAACGTGGCTGCACTGGGTGAAGCCTGGAGTGGTGCAGGACGCGGGATTGAAAATTGTGTCTGCTATACGCTAGGAACAGGTGTTGGTGGCGGAATCATTATTAACGGAAAGATTTATCAAGGTTTTGCAGGTCTAGCAGGTGAGCTTGGCCATATCACTGTAGTGCCGGATTTGGAAGCCATTCAATGTGGTTGCGGTAATATGGGATGTCTGGAAACCGTTTCCTCCGCTACAGGAATTATTCGTATGGCTAACGATGCAGTAGCTCGTGGTGATCGTACTTCCCTCTCAATGGTAGAGAAGATTGCTGCGAAGGAAGTCTTTGATGCGGCTAAGGCTGGCGATGAAGTAGCGATTCGCATAGTAAACCGTGCAGCATACTACCTGGGTAAATCTATGGCTTCTGTTGCAGCCGTGCTTAACCCTGAGGTCTTCATCATTGGTGGTGGTGTGTCTAAGGCTGGAGATATTCTATTTGATGAAGTTCGTCGTGTGTTTGCTAAGCTCGCACCGGCTCCGCTTCAGACTGGTGTTTCGATTATTCCTGCAGAGCTTGGTAATGATGCAGGTATTGTGGGTGCAGCAGGTCTTCTGCTTCGTTCTTAAAAGATAGGGAGTATTCATATACTAATTTAGGGAGGGGACGCTTTAATGACCGAATTGGACAATACTCCAACGGCTGGAGCCACCCTGATCATTATTACCGGAATGTCAGGTGCGGGTAAGACAATTGCTGTGCAGAGTCTGGAAGACCTAGGGTTCTTCTGTGTCGATAATTTGCCGCCGGTGCTGATCCCTAAGTTTGCAGAACTGATTGAGCAGTCGAAGGGTAAGATCGCCAAGGTAGCGCTTGTGATTGACCTGCGCGGTAGGGAATTCTTCACTGCTTTGTCCGAGTCTCTAGCCTATATTAAAGATGAGTCAACCATTGGCTGTGAAATCTTGTTCTTGGATGCTACGGATTCGGTGCTTGTGCAGCGTTACAAGGAAAGCCGGCGTCATCATCCTCTAGCGCCTAAGGGACTTCCGCTTGATGGTATCAAGCTGGAACGTAAAATGCTTGAGGAATTAAAGAATTCAGCTACATTATGTCTGGATACTAGCAGTATGAAACCAGTGCAGCTCAAGGAGAAGATCGTTTCTCGGTTCTCGCATTTAGGAAAAAGTACACTCTCCGTCAACATTACATCGTTCGGATTTAAGTATGGTATTCCTATTGATGCAGACCTCGTCTTCGATGTTCGCTTTTTGCCTAACCCACATTATGTGGATCACCTGCGGCCAAAAACAGGTCAGGACAGCGATGTCTATGACTATGTAATGAAGTGGCCTGAAACACAGGTGTTCCTGACCAAACTGCTCGATATGCTTCATTTCTTAATTCCGCAATATCGTAGGGAAGGTAAATCCCAGATTATTATCGGCATTGGCTGTACAGGCGGGAAACACCGTTCAGTAGCCATTTCTGAATATTTGGGCAAAATGCTGGGCGTCAGCGAAACGGAATCCGTAGCCGTTAGTCATCGGGATTCCGAGCGTGATCGGCACTAATGAGAGAAGGGGTCCATAGTGGCTGAAGAACAAAGACAGCGTCCACGTATCGTCGTTATGGGCGGTGGCACGGGGCTATCTGTCATGCTTCGCGGCTTAAAAGAAAAGCCGCTAGATATTACAGCTATAGTTACCGTAGCAGATGATGGAGGAAGCTCGGGCATTTTGCGCAGTGAACTGCAAATGCCGCCTCCTGGGGACATCCGCAACGTATTAACAGCTATGGCTGATGTAGAGCCGCTCATGGCGGATATTATGAGATATCGTTTCAACACGGGCGAAGGCTTGGCGGGTCATAGTCTTGGCAATTTAATTCTTGCCGCGCTTACAGATATATCTGGCGATTTTGTCACAGCTGTTCGTGAGCTTAGCCGATTATTTGCTGTTCGCGGACGGGTATTACCCGCTGCGGGGGATGCCGTAGTATTGCGTGCAGAAATGTCGGACGGCACGATTATCACGGGTGAATCTAAGATACCGGAAGCAGGCGGGATCATTAAACGGGTTTCTTTGGAGCCTGCTGATGTGGAACCGTTGCCTGAAGCACTTGAAGCGATTCGAAATGCTGATGCAATTCTTTTGGGTCCAGGGAGTCTATATACGAGCATTCTTCCGAACCTACTTGTTCCGAAGCTAGCAGAAGCAGTTGTATCTTCTGATGCAATCAAAATTTTTGTCTGCAATGTAATGACTCAGCCTGGTGAAACGGATAATTATACTGTAAATGACCATCTACAAGCCGTTTATGATCATATTGGGATTCATTTATTTGATTATATTATTGTGAATGACGGTGAAATTCCTGAGCAGGTGCAGTCGAAGTACGCTGAGAAGGGTGCGCGTCCGGTACAGCTCGATAAGGATGTACTAGAAGGCAGTGCATATAAAGTTATAGCGGATAAGCTAGTGTTATTCCGAACTTATTTAAGGCATGATACCGATAAGCTTAGTCATCATATCTATCAGCTTGTGCAAGATTGGATAAACAGAAACCCTAGGGTATAACTTAAAATATAAGAAAATATAAGTTTTACACTTATACTTTCTTATATTTCTCGCTTAAACGCTTACCGTCCTCAAAAGGACGCCGAAGGCGTTAATGCTTGTATATATGAATGACGTACTTATTTTCAGAAAGAGGTGAGACCCTTGTCTTTTGCGGCCCTTACAAAAAAAGAGCTGACGATGGTGGAGAGTGAGCCCTGTTGTGAGAAGGCGGAAATGTCAGCGCTTATCCGTATGAATGGATCTGTGCAGCTTTCAAGCAAAAAGGTGATTCTCGACATTTCGACGGAGAACGCCGCGATTGCAAGGCGGGTATATTCTTTACTTAAGAAATATTACCAGGTCCATATTGAGCTACTCGTGCGTAAAAAAATGCGTTTGAAGAAAAATAACGTTTATATCGTTAGAATCCCTAGTCGCGTACAGGAAATCTTAAATGATCTCAGAATTGTGTCCGAAGGATTTATTTTTACCGACGGTATTGATAAAGAGATTGTTGGGAATAACTGCTGTAAGCGTGCTTATTTGCGGGGTGCCTTTTTGGCGGGCGGATCCGTTAATAATCCGGAGGGTTCCTCTTACCATTTGGAGATTTCCTCGATGTATGAGGAGCATTGTAAGGCGCTGGTCGATCTGGCTGGTGAATTTCACCTAAACGCACGCTGCATTGAACGTAAAAAAGGGTTCATTCTATACATTAAAGAAGGCGAGAAGATTATCGAATTCTTAAGTCTGATCGGGGCGCATCAAGCGTTGTTCAAATTTGAGGATGTAAGAATTATGCGCGATATGCGTAATTCCGTGAATCGGATCGTGAACTGCGAGACCGCGAATCTCAATAAAACGATAAGTGCCGCGGTGCGGCAGATTGAGAATATCAAACTGCTGCAGCGAGAAGTGGGTCTGGAGAGCTTACCGGATAAACTGCGGGAAGTTGCAGAAATTCGAATGGCACATCCAGATATCAACCTTAAAGAGGTTGGTGAAATGCTGAAAGGTACGGTTAGTAAGTCCGGAGTAAATCATCGACTTCGTAAGATTGATGAACTGGCAGACAAGGTTCGAGGCGGCTAATCACTTTTTTTCTAGTGTGGTTTACGTTATAATGATATAATAATATAAAATTAATGTGAAATTTTTGGGGAGAACTCAATTAGGGGGTAAGCGTTTCATGACAAAGCACCCGGTAGTTGTTCGGTTGAAGACAGGGCTACACGCTCGACCGGCAGCATTGTTTGTGCAAGAAGCTAACAAGTTTTCGTCGGAGATTTTCGTGGAAAAAGACGATAAAAAAGTAAACGCCAAAAGTATTATGGGTATTATGAGCCTAGCGATCAGTTCCGGCACGGAGATCTATATCAGCGCGGATGGTGCAGACGCGGATCAAGCTGTAAACGCTTTGACGAGTCTCGTCAGCAAAGAAGAGCTTGAGAACCAATAATCTTTTGAAGTGACTTTTTATCGAATGACTAAAAAGCCCCCAGGGGCTTTTTTTTATACCAAAAAATAGATTTTAACTGTGCAACATTTACCAAAAAGACTCGTCTAGAGGATAATAACAAATCACAAAAGATGAAAGGGGCTGGCAAATATGAAAGGTTTGGTAAAAAAGATTGGTTCAGTGTTGATCGTAGGAAGTTTGTTAATTGGAGGGATTAGCATGAGTGGTGTCTTCCAAGGCCCTGCAAAGGCTTACGCAGATGAAGTGCAGAAAAATGTTGTTAGTGTAGTAGGTAAAGGTGAGTTGTCCATCAAGCCGGATATTGTATACTTGTCCATCGGTGTGGATACTACGGCTACAACTGCGCAAGAAGCGCAAAAAACAAATGCTGCTAAAATCCAAAAGATCACTACATTACTGAAGGGGACTTGGAAAATCGCAGATAAGGATATTCAAAGTACCCAATTCTATGTGCAACCCAACTATAGTTATAGTGAAAAAGAAGGACAGCAAGTGAAAGGATACAACGCGAATCATACACTGTTAGTGTCCTATAGAGATCTGACCAAGGTTGGTGAATTGCTAGACGCTGCATCTGCGGCGGGGGCAAATAATATCGGAAATGCACGTTTTTCCGTGGAAGATACTTCTGCCTTTGAAGCTCAGGTGATTGAAAAGGCGATGGCGAACGCAGATGTTAAAGCAGGTGCTATTGCTAAGGCAGCTAAACGTAGCTTGGGTCAAGTAATCACGGTCAGCCAAAATGATGGCAATGTCACTCCGGTTTATTTTGAACAGAATCTAAAAATGGAAATGGCTGCAGCAGATGCTGGTGCAAGCACATCCGTTCAACCGGGAGTAGTTAAAGTTACAACACAGCTGAGCGTAATGTATGAATTGAAATAGTAGCAGAACAAGGTGATTGCAGAGAGGAGAGGTGATCTTCCACTAGTAATAGTGGGGGCGCCTCTTTTTTGTGTGAATTCTCCAAGATTAGGTTTAATAAACTGGAAAGGAGTGGGAAAACTAGATGATGAATATTTCAAAAGAAACAGTACGCAAATGGGGCATAGGTTTGATGTCGGCGGGATTATTGCTTGGTGGAGGATTGCTGCCTAGTGATAAGGGTTATGCAGCGTCTGATCAGACGAAGAGCAAGGCTATTGCTGCAAGTATAGTTTTAAAGGCGAACGGGGTAATTTCTCAGCAGACAGGTATTTTGCAGGAAGGGAAGGTCTGGATTCCGATTACCTTTATGCGTGATGTGCTGCAATTACCTCTAACTTATGATAAAAAAGAAAATGCATACACGATCGGAAAGGGAACGACTAAGGCCAAGTTGCTGTTATCTAGCTATGGTACTTCAATTTGGGTGAACAATTATTACATTCGAGAGTATGAAGGAAAGCTAATAAACAATCGGCTCTATGTTCCATCAGGTCTGTTAAATGATTATTTAGGCTATAAAGTGGATTGGAGTCGGGGCTCTAGTAGGTTGAATGTGGTGAATAGATCACAGAATGCGTTGATAGTAACCACAGAGACCTATGCTAAGGATCGAAAAGAGGCTTTGATCCAGCTTGATTATCCGAAGTTTAGTGGATTAAGCAATTCCAATGCACAGCAGGCCATGAATGATATTTTGAAAGAAAGTGCCATGAAATTTGCTGCAAACGCAGAGAAGGATATCTCGAATCGATCCGGGTCAGAGCCTAAGTATACCTATGATATAGAATATATGGTGACCTACAATCAGGATGGTGTGATCAGCTTAGTGATGTCACAGTATAGCGATACGGGCGGCGCTCATGGTATGACCAATCGGGAGGCGTTTACCTTTTCGCTCAAGGATGGCAAACGTCTACTGTTGGGCGACCTGTTCGGAGCTAACCCAAACTACAAAAAAGAGTTGAATGCTAAGTTGAACAACCTAGTAAAAGCGGAGGAAAGTTATTTGGGAGGATTCAACGGATTGAATACGGAAAAGTATTTTTATCTGAAGGATGATCAGGTCGTTCTGTTCTTCCAATTGTATGAATACACAGCTTATGCTGCGGGGTTCCCGGAATATCCCTTTACTTTCAAAGAACTGTTGCCGGAAGGCGGTAGCCCATTTGCTGCTGTAAAATAAATAGAGAAGTCGTAACCGCTAGTGTCACCACTGGACATCTCCCCCTTACCAAAATGACCTCGAATTCATATGCTAAATGGAGTAACTAGTTTATGAACGGGGGAGAGCTATGAGCTATCAATACACTGCAATTGGCGATTCCTTGACGACTGGATTTGGCGCTCTGCCAGGTAACGGTTTTGTACCGGTGTACCGTAGAATGGCGGAAGGGAGACTGCGTTCTAATGTAGCCTCTACGAATTTGGGCGTGAATGGATTGACTACTTCTGAATTGGAACAGCGGCTACGCGGAAGCTCTATGACTCGTGAAGCCATTCGAGCAGCGGATATTATCACTCTATCCATTGGTGGTAATGATTTAATCCATGCAGCGAAGGCTGCAGCTAGACAACCTGAAAATTTATCTAAAGAGCTGCGAAGATCATTGCAAGAGTGCAAACAGAATTTTGCTGCAATTATGAGTATCCTCTTCCAATTGAAGGCGGGAACGCGTAGACCTTATATCATTCGAATTGTGGGATTGTATAATCCCTATCCTCAGGTAGTAGGCGCTACAGAGTGGGTAAGGCAGTTTAACAGTTATGCCTCACAGTACAGTAGCCGGGTATGTGGATTTGCTTCTATTTATAGTGAGTTTGCAGGAAACGAGAGAGGGCTTTTATCAATTGACCACTTACATCCGAATGGTCGAGGCTACCGTGTGATTGCTGAGAAACTGGATGCGCTTGGTTATGGTGGTTTGTATTAATTGAGATTCGTATGAAGTAGTGGTCTGAAAAGTAAAGAGGCTGTGCACTAACCATCAAGTGGATAGGGCACAGCCTCTTTGTGTTGTTTTATAGCTTACACACCGCTAGGCAGTGTCTTCTCGATGACTTTATCAACGATACCGTAAGCTGCCGCGTCTGCAGCAGTCATGAAGTAATCACGATCAGTGTCCTTCTCAATACGTTCTAGCGGTTGACCCGTACGTTCTGCAAGAATACGATTCAACTTATCACGCAATTTCAGGATACGACGGGCACGGATTTCAATATCCGTTGCTTGACCTTGAGCACCACCCAGAGGTTGGTGAATCATGATCTCACTGTTAGGCAGTGCGAAGCGTTTGCCTTTAGCGCCAGCGTTAAGTAGGAAAGCTCCCATAGAAGCTGCCATACCCACACAGATGGTGGAAACGTCCGGTTTAATGTACTGCATTGTATCAAAAATAGCCATACCTGCAGTAATGGAACCGCCGGGGCTATTCACGTAAAGGTGAATGTCCTTCTCCGGATCTTCGGCAGCCAAGAACAGCATTTGTGCGATGATAGAATTGGCTACCACGTCATTAACCTCCGTTCCAAGGAAAATGATGCGGTCCTTCAGCAGGCGGGAATAGATGTCATAAGCGCGCTCACCGCGGTTGCTCTGTTCTACTACCATAGGAATATAACTCACGTGGAAAACCTCCTTGATATTGGTTCTTCAAATGTATTCATTTTTACTCTTGCCGTATTACCCACATGATAAACAAATTCAAACAAAAAGTCAAAGAAAGTCAAACTTATATTCAAAAAAAAGAGCCGACACGCGGCTCTTTGGTTAAGTAGTAGTATAGGCACTACTGAATTATGTACAAAAGTGAAATTAATGGCGCGCCCGCCAAGAATCGAACTTGGATCTCAGGCTTCGGAGGCCTACGTCATATCCATTGGACCACGGGCGCAACAAAAATGATTATAATACAATTTCTGTGCAATTGCAATGGACAGGAAGAAACGACGCTGTCGTCCTTTATTGACGACAACCGTTTCTCGTAGAAATATAAGGATGATATATAACGTGAAACCTGTAATTTCTTATATTTTTAATAATACTGTACACAGGCTTTATCCCTATTCTTCAAGGTGGACAAGCGTACATTGTGTTTCACTCAGCTAAAGAATCTGGATTGTTAATGACAGGTTTTTTGGAGCAGAACCTCTTTCCCAATCTTATAAATGTATAAGAAGACAAGCGCTTGAGAATTCTACTCTCGGAAGACTTGCACTTCGAGCAATATTTGGTTAGAATATGAGTGGGACTTAAAAAGTTTACCCGGGACATTTTGAGACCATGAACAAGGGAATAGAGGAAGACGAAGTTGCAGGAGTGAAAGTATGCGTAATTTATTAGATATCCAAAAGCAGCTTCTGCCTGATCTCATGGAAACCCTTAAGAGACGGTACACGATTCTTCATCAGATCATGCTGTCCGATATAATTGGGCGCAGAACGCTTGCCGCTTCGCTTGATATGACTGAGCGGGTACTGCGTGCCGAGACGGATCTTCTGAAATCGCAAGGGCTCATTGAGATCGAGAGCGTTGGCATGCGCATTAGCGCTGCTGGGCGTAGACTGCTTGATTTACTAGAGCCGGTCGTTAAGAGCCTGTTTGGTCTGGATGAGCTGGAAGAGAAAATTCGGGCAACGTACGGTCTGGATAAAGTTATTGTGGTGCCGGGTGATTGTGAGTCATCGCCGTTCACCAAACGTGAGCTTGGCCGAGCGGGTGCAAAAGCGCTGCTCAGTGTACTTCGTACAGATGATATAGTTGCTGTCACAGGTGGATCAACGCTTGCCGACATGGCTGATCAACTGACACCGCCGTTATCCCTTTCCTATAAGAACGCTTGGTTTGTTCCGGCGCGTGGTGGATTAGGAGAGAGTATGGAGATTCAAGCCAATACGATTGCCTCAACAATGGCAAAACGGGTAGGAGCGAATTACCGGTTGCTGCATGTACCTGATTTACTTAGTGGGGATGCCTACCAGTCACTAGCACTTGACTCTAATATTGGTGAGATTGTACAAATCATCCGCAGTTCGCGTATTATTGTACATGGGATTGGGGATGCCATTGAAATGACTCGCCGCCGCAAGCTGGATGAGGCAACTGTCTCAGAAATCCAGGGTGAGGGAGCCGTGGCTGAATCCTTTGGGTATTACTTTAACGAAGATGGTCAGGTTGTCCATACGATGCTTACGATGGGACTACGTCTAGAAGATATTGTTCGGACGGAGACAGTCATCGGTATTGCTGGAGGCAAACCAAAGGCCAAAGCCATTCATGCCATGCTGCGTTTCGGGCAGGAGAATATACTCGTCACCGACGAGGCTGCTGCTGTGGAAATCGGCAAGGAAATTGATAATCAGTTACAGATATCCTCGTAACTCACTAGAACATATATCTTGCATCATACTTAACATTGTTGTCATGACAGGCTTCACGGTCTGTTTTGAATAAATAAAACGAATTCTAGGAGGAACTATTCAATGAGTGTAAAAGTTGGAATTAACGGATTTGGACGTATTGGACGCCTTGCTTTCCGCCGTATTCAAAATGTAGAAGGTATCGAAGTGGTAGCAATCAACGACTTGACTGACGCTAAGATGCTTGCTCATTTGCTTAAATATGATACAACTCAAGGTAAATTCCAAGGTGATGTTGAAGTGCATGATGGCTTCTTCAAAGTCAATGGCAAAGAAGTTAAGGTTCTTGCTAACCGCAACCCTGAAGAATTGCCATGGGGCGACCTAGGCGTTGATATCGTACTTGAGTGCACAGGTTTCTTCACAACTAAAGAAGCAGCTGAAAAACACTTGAAAGGTGGAGCTAAGAAAGTAGTTATCTCCGCTCCAGCTACTGGCGACATGAAAACTGTCGTTTACAACGTTAACGATGACATTCTTGATGGTACTGAGACTGTTATTTCCGGCGCATCTTGCACAACGAACTGCCTAGCTCCAATGGCAAAAGTATTGAACGACAAGTTCGGTATCGTTGAAGGCTTGATGACTACAATTCACGCTTACACTGGTGACCAAAACACTTTGGATGCTCCACACGCTAAAGGTGACTTCAGACGCGCTCGTGCAGCAGCTGAGAACATCATTCCTAACACTACTGGTGCTGCTAAAGCAATCGGTCTTGTTATTCCAGAACTTAAAGGTAAATTGGATGGCGCGGCTCAACGTGTTCCAGTTGCAACTGGTTCCCTGACTGAGCTTGTAACTGTTCTTGATAAGAGCGTTACTGTTGAAGAAATCAACGCAGCAATGAAAGCAGCTTCCGATCCAGACACTTATGGTTACACTGAAGATGAAATCGTATCTTCCGATATCAAAGGTATGACTTTCGGATCCCTGTTCGATGCTACACAAACTAAAGTATTGACTGTTGGCGACAAACAACTCGTTAAGACTGTTGCTTGGTATGACAATGAAATGTCCTACACTGCACAATTGGTTCGTACTTTGGAGAAATTCGCTAAAATCGCTAAGTAATTGACTTGATATAAGTAACATCTATAGAGCGGAAACAGAAGTTCCTTGTTTCCGCTCTTTCTAAATGTATTTCTTGTTTCCTGCTAGAAACAACTTTGGGTGTGGAGGAATTAATCATGAACAAAAAGAGCGTCCGTGATGTAGAAGTAAAGGGTAAACGCGTATTTGTACGCGTGGATTTCAACGTACCTGTAGAAGACGGTAAGATTACTGATGATACTCGTATTCGCGAAACCCTTCCTACCATTAAATATTTGATTGAGAACGGTGCAAAGATCATTCTTGCGAGTCACATGGGTCGTCCTAAAGGTCAATTCGTAGATTCCATGCGTTTGACTACTGCTGCTGAGCGTCTGTCCGAGCTTCTTGGCAAACCAGTAGCTAAAGCTGACGAAGCTGTTGGCGAAGCTGTCAAAGCAAAAATTGCTGAGCTAGGCGAAGGCGACGTACTTGTACTTGAGAATGTTCGTTTCTACCCAGGCGAAGAAAAGAATGATCCTGAATTGGCTAAACAATTCGCTGAACTGGCTGATTTGTTCGTCAATGATGCGTTTGGTGCGGCTCACCGTGCACATGCATCGACAGAAGGTATCGCTCATTTCTTACCAGCTGTATCCGGTCTTTTGATGGAGAAAGAATTGACCGTTCTTGGTAAAGCTCTTACTAACCCAGAACGTCCTTTCACTGCGATCATCGGTGGTTCGAAAGTTAAAGACAAGATTGATGTTATTGATAACTTGTTGTCTTTGGCTGATAACGTCCTGATCGGCGGTGGATTGTCTTATACATTCACTAAAGCACAAGGCTTTGAAATCGGTAAGTCACTTGTAGACAACGACAAACTTGACGTTGCTCTTGGATTCATCGAAAAAGCTAAAGCACTTGGCAAAAACTTCATGCTTCCTGTTGATGTTGTGGTTGCTGATAAATTCGGTGCTGATGCTAACACTAAGATCGTTAATTACAATGAAATCCCAGAAGGTTGGGAAGGACTTGATATCGGACCTAAGACTCGTGAACTTTATGCCGATATTATCAAGAACTCCAAGCTGGTTGTCTGGAATGGACCTATGGGCGTATTCGAAATCGATAAATTCGCTGAAGGTACACTTGCAGTAGCAAAAGCTTGTGCAACAACTGAAGGTTACACTGTTATTGGCGGCGGAGATTCCGCAGCAGCAGCAGAAAAATTCCACCTGGCTGACCAAATGGATCACATCTCCACTGGTGGCGGTGCATCCCTTGAGTTCATGGAAGGCAAGGCGCTTCCTGGCGTAGAAGCACTGAACGACAAGTAAGACGTATAGAAGGAGGCAATTTAATTCATGAGAACACCAATTATTGCGGGTAACTGGAAGATGTTCAAAACAGTTCCTGAAGCAGAAAGCTTTATTGCTGACATCAAAGGCAAAGCAGAAGTAGAAGGCGTTGAGACTGTAATCTGCGCCCCATTCACTAACCTGCCTGCACTTGTAGCAGCTGCAAAAGGTACAGACATCAAGATTGGCGCACAGAACCTGCACTTTGAAGATAACGGTGCTTACACAGGAGAAATCAGTGGTGTAATGCTTAGCGATCTTGGCGTAGACTATGTAATCATTGGTCACTCAGAGCGTCGTGCTTATTTTGGCGAAACAGATGAAATCGTGAATAAGAAAATGCATGCTGCATTCCGTCATGGTATCACTCCAATCGTATGTGTTGGCGAAAAGCTCGAAGAGCGTGAAGCTGATCAAACTAAAGCAGTATGTAAAGTACAAACTGAAGCTGCATTCCAAGGACTTAGTGCCGAGCAAGCAGCAAAAGTTGTCATTGCATACGAACCTATCTGGGCTATTGGCACAGGTAAATCTTCCACTTCCCAAGATGCTAACGAAGTTATTGCTTACATCCGCAGTCTTGTAAAAGATTTGTATGATGTTGCAACAGCTGAAGCTGTTCGTATTCAATACGGCGGCAGCGTGAAGCCTGAGAATGTAACTGAGTACATGGGCCAAAGCGACATCGATGGTGCGCTTGTTGGCGGTGCCAGCTTGCAGCCTGCTTCCTTCGTTCAATTGGTTGAGGGGGCGAAGTAAGATGTCAGCTCCAAGACCTGTAGCTTTGATCATCATGGATGGTTTCGGTTTGCGTGGAACATCTGAAGGTAACGCCGTTGCTCAAGCTAACAAACCTAACTATGACCGTTACTTGAAACAATATCCTAATACTACCCTTACTGCTTGTGGTGAAGCTGTTGGTCTTCCAGAAGGCCAAATGGGCAACTCTGAAGTAGGGCACTTAAATATTGGTGCAGGACGGATTGTATACCAGGATTTGACTCGTATCGATAAATCGATCCGTGAGGGCGAATTCTTCGATAATGAAACACTGGTAGCCGCAGTTAGAAATGCTAAGAACACAGGTAAAAAGCTTCATCTTTACGCGCTTGTATCCGACGGAGGGGTACATAGCCATATTAATCACCTGTTTGCTATGCTTGACCTGGCTAAGAAAGAAGATATGCACGAAGTGTATATCCATGCTTTCATGGATGGCCGTGATGTACCTCCAGATAGTGGTAAGAAGTTTGTCCAAGATCTGGTGGCTAAGATTGAAGAAGTTGGAGTAGGTACAATTGCAACGGTATCCGGACGTTATTACGCCATGGACCGTGACAAACGTTGGGATCGTGTAGAAAAAGCCTATCGTGCTATGGTTTATGGCGAAGGACCGAAATACACAGATGCTCTGCAAGCTATCACTGCATCTTATTCAAATTCCGTGTTCGACGAATTCGTTGAACCTAGCGTGATTGTAGACAGTGAAGGCAAGCCGGTAACGGCAGTAGAGAGCGGCGATTCTGTCGTGTTCCTTAACTTCCGCCCTGACCGTGCTATTCAGTTGTCACAAGTGTTCACGAATCAAGATTTCCGTGGTTTCGACCGGGGTCCTTTGTTCCCGCAAGACTTGCACTTCGTATGCCTGACTACTTTCAGTGAAACGGTACAAGGTTATGTAGCCTATTCACCGAAGAACCTGGATAACACATTGGGTGAAGTACTTGTGCAACACAACAAGAAGCAACTGCGCATCGCGGAAACTGAGAAGTATCCGCACGTAACGTTCTTCTTCAGTGGTGGACGTGATGAGGAACTTCCAGGAGAAACTCGTATCTTGATCAACTCTCCTAAAGTGGCAACCTATGATCTTCAACCCGAGATGAGTGCTTACGAAGTGGCTGCAGCCTGCGTAGCAGAAATCGAAGCGGAAAGACAGGATGCTATTATCCTTAACTTTGCAAACCCTGATATGGTTGGACACTCCGGTATGCTGGAGCCAACAATCAAGGCTGTAGAGGTAACTGATGAGTGTGTAGGTAAAGTAGTGGACGCAGTAGTTGCCAAGGGTGGCGTTGCGATCATTATCGCCGATCACGGTAATGCAGACATGGTATTTGATGAGAACGGTCGTCCGTTCACAGCTCATACCACTAACCCGGTTCCGTTCATCCTTACGGATGAAAATGTTGTATTGCGCGATCGCGGTATCCTTGCTGATGTAGCACCAACCATTTTGGATCTGATGGGAATTCCGCAACCTGCGGAAATGACTGGTCAATCCATGATCGCTAGTCGCAAATAAGGAAACAATACCTAAGATTAAGCTTCAACAATCAAAACCAAAACATTGTTTAAAGGAGATTAACTAAAATGACTATTATTTCTGATGTTTATGCTCGCGAAGTCCTTGACTCCCGTGGTAACCCTACTGTAGAGGTTGACGTTTATCTTGAATCCGGTGCTAAAGGCCGCGCTATCGTTCCTTCCGGCGCTTCCACTGGCGCTCATGAAGCTGTAGAGCTTCGTGATGGCGACAAATCCCGTTACATGGGTAAAGGCGTTCTGAAAGCTGTTGAGAACGTAAATGAAATCATCGCTCCAGAAGTTATTGGTATGGACGCTCTTGACCAAGTGGGCATCGACAAATTGATGATCACTTTGGACGGAACTCATAACAAAGGTAAATTGGGCGCTAACGCAATCCTAGCTGTATCCATGGCCGTAGCTCGTGCAGCTGCAGCAGCATTGGATATTCCTTTGTACGTATACCTGGGCGGATTCAACGCTAAAACTCTTCCAGTACCAATGATGAACATCATCAATGGTGGTGAGCATGCGGACAACAACATCGACGTTCAAGAGTTTATGGTTCTTCCTGTAGGAGCTCCAAGCTTCAAAGAAGCTCTTCGTACAGGTGCTGAAATCTTCCACAACTTGAAATCCGTACTTCAATCCAAAGGCCTGAACACAGCTGTTGGTGACGAAGGTGGTTTCGCACCAAACCTTGGTTCGAATGAAGAAGCAATCACTACAATTATCGAAGCTATCGAAAAAGCTGGTTACAAACCAGGCGTTGACGTATTCTTGGGTATGGACGTTGCTTCCACTGAGTTCTACAAAGACGGTAAATACACACTTGCTGGCGAAGGTAAATCTTACACTTCCGCTGAGTATGTTGACCTTCTTGCTTCATGGGTTGAGAAATACCCAATCATCACAATCGAAGACGGTATGTCCGAAGACGACTGGGATGGTTGGAAATTGCTTACTGAAAAATTGGGAGACAAAGTTCAATTGGTTGGTGACGACTTGTTCGTTACAAACACTGAGCGTCTTGCAACAGGTATCGAAAAAGGTATCGGTAACTCCATCTTGGTTAAAGTTAACCAAATTGGTACATTGACTGAAACTTTCGATGCTATCGAAATGGCTAAACGTGCTGGTTACACAGCAGTTATCTCTCACCGTTCCGGTGAATCCGAAGATAGCACAATCGCTGACATCGCTGTTGCGACTAACGCTGGTCAAATCAAAACAGGTGCTCCTTCCCGTACAGACCGTGTTGCTAAATACAACCAATTGCTTCGCATCGAAGACGAGTTGGGTGAATTGGCTCAATACAACGGCCTGAAATCTTTCTACAACCTTAAAAGATAATCTGCTTTTATAGCAGAGTACGAAGACCCGCCATTATGGCGGGTCTTTTTTTAATATGTGTTTATCCTAATCTTTCAAGAAAAGCTACGACTTAACAGTCTAGGCGGTTGTATTACCGGCACTGCTATGATAAAATAAGAATACTGTTTATGTATCGTGATAACCTCAATTACCATAGATAGTGATGCTTAGGCGTAGGAGGTGGAAGTGAATGGATATCTTTTTGAAAGTTGTGCTCCTGATTTTTTCCGTCGGTCTTATTGCGGTCGTTCTTCTGCAAAAGGGGAAAAGCGCGGGTCTTTCCGGTGCCATCTCCGGTGGTGCTGAGCATCTCTTTGGTAAAACAAAAGCTCGTGGTATGGAACTCGTACTACAACGTGTAACAGTTGGACTTGCTGCAGGATTCTTCATTATGGCGATTCTAGCTGCTGTTTTCATTGACTAAAGTACCTACAGTAAGCCCTCGCTCTGTTCTGAATGGAATGGAGCGAAGGCTTTTTTGTTATAATAAAAAGGGGATAAAGCACCTGCAGGTGCTTTTCTTTGCATAGCAGAAAGAATAAGATTCGATACGGTAAAGCCTTAATAAACAAACTTTTTCCTTCGGTGTGAATGAAATTTTGTACTGCGTTTACCTTTGGATGACAGTAACAGGGATGCGCAGGATTGATTTCGTGTATACTAGGGTATGAAGTAGGTAAAGGTAAATTTTACTTGGCATTACTACAGAGCAGGACAAGACATACATATTTGCCAGCGGCTTGGAGCCGCGGAGGGCTGGGGTGACGAACATGATAACACAAGAAATATTACTCGATTTCATGCGGGAAACTGCATATAAACCAATGACTTATGAAGAGCTGGTGAGCCATTTTGCTCTAGAAGATAGCACAGGGTTTAAAAAGTTCGAGGAACTACTAATTGAATTAGAGCAGGACGGAAGAATTGTATTAACTCGTAATGCACGTTATGGCGTTCCGGAGCGGATGGATTTACTGCGAGGCCGGTTACAGGCTCATGCGAAAGGCTTCGCTTTTCTTATCCCGGATGATCGTGATCATCCTGACGTATATATCCATGCGAATGATCTTAAGGGAGCTATGAATGGTGATATCGTCCTTATCCGTATTACCTCTAAAAGTCCGTCCGGCGGACGTATGGAAGGCGAAGTTGAGCGCATTGTAAAACGGGGAGTACTGCAGACGGTTGGCGTATTTCAAAACCTGGAGACCTATGGCTTTGTGCTGCCTGATGATAAACGGATTAACCGCGATATTTTTATTCCGAAGCAATCCTTCATGGGGGCGGTAGACGGTCAAAAGGTCGTTGTACGTATCGTGAATTATCCAGAAGGCCGATCAGCGGCAGAGGGTGAAATTATTGAGATCCTCGGACATAAGGATGATCCAGGAGTTGATATTCTATCTATCATTCGTAAGCATCAGCTGCCAGAAGCCTTTCCGGCTGAAGTGATGAACGAAGCGGACAACGCTCCGGATTCAATCACAGAAGAGGAAATTGCTGAGCAGGGACGTCGCGACTTGCGCGGACTAAACATTGTCACGATTGACGGTGAGGATGCTAAGGACCTGGATGATGCGGTTAATGTTCAGCGACTGGAGAACGGACACTACAAGCTAGGCGTGCATATTGCGGATGTAGGTTATTACGTACGCGAGAGCTCTGAGCTCGATAAAGAAGCCTATGATCGGGGCTGTAGTGTGTACTTGGTGGATCGGGTGATTCCGATGCTGCCTCACCGTTTGTCTAACGGTATTTGTAGTTTGAATCCACAGGTAGACCGCTTAACGATGTCCTGCGAGATGGAATTTAACGAACATATGAAGGTCGTGAAGCACGATGTCTTTACAAGTGTGATTCGCACCAAGGAAAGAATGACTTATTCCAATGTCCGCAAAATTTTGGAGGATGAAGACGCTGAATTGCTGGAGCGCTATAGTCCATTAATTGATGATTTCCGTCTCATGAAAGAATTGGCGATGAAGCTGCGTGATGCACGGATGCGGCGAGGCGCGGTTGATTTTGACTTTGAAGAGAGCAAAATCATCGTAGATGAGAACGGCAAGGCTGTAGATATTGTGAAGCGTGAGCGTTCTGTAGCTGAGCAGATTATCGAGGAATTTATGCTCGCGGCGAATGAAACAGTCGCGGAGCATTTTCACTGGTTGAAGGTTCCGTTCCTTTACCGGATTCACGAAGATCCAGATCCAGAGAAGCTGCAGAATTTTATGGCTTTTGCAGCTAATTTCGGATATCACGTGAAGGGACGTGGCAATTCGGTTCATCCACGTGCTTTGCAGGATCTGTTGGAGCAAATCCAAGGGACTAAAGAACAGACCGTTATTAGCACAATGATGTTGCGTTCCATGAAGCAGGCAAAATATGATGCGGAGAGCACAGGCCATTTCGGACTGGCTGCGGAATACTATTCCCACTTCACTTCGCCGATTCGCCGTTACCCCGATCTGGTCATTCACCGCGTAATGCGTGAAGTGATTGAGAATGGAGGGGCGCTGAGCCAGAAACGACATGATTATTTGGCCGGCCGGATGCCTGACATTGCTCAGCAGTCCTCGGAGCGTGAGCGTGTAGCGGTAGAAGCAGAACGCGATACAGAGCAGCTGAAGAAAGCTGAATACATGCAGGATAAAGTAGGCGAGGAATTCGAGGCAATGGTCAGCAGTGTGACCAGCTTCGGAATGTTCATCGAGCTGGACAATACTGTCGAAGGCCTTATTCGTCTCAGCGCTATGAGCGACGATTATTATCACTTCGACGAGGCCCATATGGCGCTCATCGGCGAGCGCACATCACGGGTGTTCCGTATTGGTGACGAGGTGAAAATTCGAGTCGCCAAGGTAAACATGGATGACCACACGATCGATTTCGAGTTGGTCGACATGAAACCACGCGCGCCAGGTGAGCATCGCGGCGGTGGTTTTGGAGGCAGCCGCGGTGGCAAAGGCGGCCGTCCAGGTAGCGGCGGCTTCAAGGCGCCAGCCGGGGGTAAAGGCGGCGCGGGCAGCAAGGGCCGCGGCGGTAAAGGCAAGCCCGGCGCTGCTGTAGGCGCGGGCAAGGGCAAGCCTGGCGCTGGTGTGCGCGCCGGCGAAGGGCCGCGCGAAGCGGCCGGTGTTGGCGCACCGGGCGGACGCGGAAAGCGGAAGCGCGGGCGTGATGCCGGCGAGGATGCGAGCCGGGTAGTTGCGGCGCCGGGCGGAAGCCCCGGTGCAGAGCGCGGGGGCGAAGCCGGCAACGCAGGCGCGCCACGTGAGCGCAGCGGCGGGCGAGGCCGCGGCGGTGACAACGGCGGTGCCGGTGGTGGACGCGGCATCAGCTTCGGCTTTGGCTCCGGCAAAGGCGGATACGGCTCTCCTGCGTCTGACTCTTCCAGCGGCGAAGTCCGCGGCCTGGACGGCAGCACGAAGTTCCGTAGCCGTGAGGACCGCGGCGGTAACTTTGGCGGTGGAGAAGGCCGTAGCGGCGCTCCAACAGGTAGAGGTCGCCGGAAAAAGAAGAACAAAAGCGGTGTGTTCATCGGTCAATCCGTGACACCGGGCAACGTTCAGACGTCGGAACAAGCCGCTTCTAAACGTAGCGACACTACAGGTAACGCACCAGACGGAGCTCCTCGTAAGAGAAAGAAGAAATAAATAACGTTATTGGCCTACATGTCGTAGCTCTATGACGAAAGATTAAGCACCGCTCCCTTTGATTGGGGGCGGTGCTTTTTTAATTCTTTTTCGCTGCTCAAGTGTGAAATTCTCGTTTCTAACCGAGACTATTGGTTGCCGCAAGTTTGTTGAGTAATAATCAGAAGAAGCTATGTGACAGCGTCGTTTTGCAACTATGACACTTGGGTTGGAGCAAAGTAACCCGTGCTATCACGATGCTTATTTTTTAATTGCATAATGTGCAGTTAAAATTCCGGCGTTTCAGTAGAGATTGAGGTTAATTGCACTTTGTACATCTAAATCTGATCAGTATCTTCAAAACGGCATGATTTCGAGTTTTTAACTGCAGAAAGTACAACTAAACAACCATCGAGCATCTAAATATATTAAATAGATGTATAAAGTGCATTTATGTAGCTTTAGGGTAGCGTCGGAGGGAGAGAGTGAATAGAAAAGGGTATGAGTTAACTGAGATGTGTGAATATAGAAACATAAACAACTTTTTATAAATAAATGTAATTAAAGTTAACTATTGGGTAAACTTACTGACAACTAGTTGTCAAAATGGCTGGGAAAGGATTACCTGATCCTTCCTTGCGCACAATCGATTCCATTTGTTACAATATAGATCAGACGTTCGATGACTATGTCGTTTAAGATTAGAGAGACATGGTTACTTTAACTTATGAATATGATTCAAGGAGTGATTCTCATGGGTAAAAAAGCAGACGGGAAAGTACTTGCCCAGAACAAAAAAGCTTCCCATGATTATTTTATCGAGGATACTTATGAAGCTGGCTTGGTGCTGACAGGTACAGAGATCAAGTCGCTGCGTAATGGCCGCGCTAATATTGGAGATGCTTTTGCTACGATCCGTAACGGTGAGATTCACATTCACAACATGCATATCAGCCCTTTTGAACAAGGCAATCGTGCTAACCCTACGGACCCGACGCGTACTCGTAAATTGTTGATGCATAAGGAGCAAATTCATAAACTTCTGGGCTTGTCCAAGCGAGATGGATTTACGATTGTGCCACTCAAGGTTTATGTGCGAAATGGCTATGCGAAGCTGTTAATTGGTCTTGGTAAAGGTAAGAAAGAGTACGATAAACGTGACTCTGCTGCTAAGCGTGATGCTCAACGTGATATTCAGCGTGTATTGCGTGAGAAGCAAAAGATCGCCAGATAATCTAGGAAGAATGTACGATTCAAATGAGTACCAGTTTCCACCTTCAATTCCTTTAACCTACGTGTTAAAGTATTGATAAATGTGATATACTGAGTAAGTAAGATTATTGCTTCGTTACAGACTTCTTGAAGAAGAAGCTGTGGATAGGATCTCTCTTGCTTGGAAGATCCGCTTGATCCGAAGCGCCCTTTTTAATGAGGGGCCGTTCTTGGATTCGACGGGGGTAGTTCGAGCATGAGTAGCGAGTAGTGGGGACGCGTCCGCTTCATCAACGCTAAAGCCTATTAAACGGCAAACAACAAAACAACTACGCTTTCGCAGCCTAAGAAACTGCGCGCGTGCTTCTACCCTGCATCGCCCATGTGACAGGGATAGGGGCTAACAAGTAGTGGGATACGCCGTCTGGTCTCCGCCTGGGGTCAACGGAAGAAGATAATCAGGCTGACCCAACGTATAGCCGGTTACGGGGCGATACTCGGGTGACATGAAAACTGTGACTACACTCGTAGAAGCTTATGTGCCGTTATCTTCGGACAGGGGTTCGACTCCCCTCGGCTCCATAAGAAAAACCCGCTAAAATAGCGGGTTTTTTGCTGTTTAGTGGTTGGATTGCAGACCGAATGTAGACAAGGAGTTATAGGGAACTAAATGTGTTCATTATTGTAGACATGTTGTCTACATCTAAAATTAGATCATTCACTTTGAAGTTATTAATATCTATAAGAGCCCGAACTGATATAAAATTATAGTATTAAGCATCCAAAAACAAAAACATTCGGAGGAATTACTATCATGAGTTTTACTATTGATTATGTTAAAAACAAAAACAGAATTATTGTAACATCGGACGGTATGGATGTTGAGGATGCCCTTGCGTACGCGGAACAATTTCCGAAAGTACTGAAGAAAACTAAGCGAGGGTTTACAGGTATGACTGTAATTACTGGTGGCCTGGTATTTAAGCAAGAAGTGTTGGCAATTCTTGCTCCAACTAGTGAGGATGCTGTGAAAGCTGGAATCTCTACAAAACACAAATGGGTGTATGTTGCGCCTACTTCTTTCTACAAAACGCAAATGCATCGTATGTTTAAAGATATTGCAAACTTGTACGAATCGATAGAAGAAGCTGAAACGTATCTTGATTCTGCAGGGAATTAGCAACTTCTAAAATTAAAAGGATCCAGCCATCATCTGTAGCGGCAAAGGTACTTCTGCGTATTAACTTATATAATTGCATCACTATACTAAGGAGTTATTCCTATGATCAGTCTCCTTTTTTAACCATAGATAAGTAATTTTTATACGATTTTATAATTTGAAAGCTTATGTGCCGTTATCTTCGGACAGGGGTTCGCCTCCCCTCGGCTCCATATGGAGTATTATTGAAGACACCATGAAGGGTGTCTTTTTTCATATTTTCAGAGTATGATCTGGACTATGCGTGGCGGTTCAAAAAAATGAGTATCTTGCTAGGTCCAGTATCTTTCGGATATGGAATTAAAGATTGCAGTGAAGATGGCGTGAAGGCCAAAAAAATTTAAGGTTCTATATAGGGATAAAAAAGGCAAACATAGGATAGGAAGAGTTAATAGGGAGATATAAATGAAAACCAGTATACTTATGCTATAATTTAATAAAGTGACTCTGTGCTTTTAGAAAAATTGGATAAAGGATGCATTGACCAACCATGTATGAGAATCAGACTTCTATGCACCACAAGCTGTTTATTATCGGCGCAGGTGCTGCCGGACTAATGGCCGCCGTTACTGCGCGTGATATGGGTATCGATACTGCCATTCTGGAGGGTAACGACCGGATTGGAAAGAAGATATTAATGACAGGTGATGGCCGCTGTAACATTACGAATGAATCCACTGCAACGGGTACGGATGAAGCAATCGCTTTATCGCGCAAGTATCACAGTAATCAGGCCGGATTTCCACTTGCAGTATTGCAGCAATTTGGCATCCGTCAAACCATAGATTTTTTCTCCTTCCTCGGGCTTCCGCTTACAAGATTGAAGGAGGGCTTGATGTATCCAATGTCGCTGCAGGCAGCAGCGGTGCTGGATATTTTCCAGCTTGCGCTGGAGGATCGGAATGTTCCGGTATACCTCAATAACAAAGTGTTGGATGTTACTGTTTCGAAGAATCATCCGCGCTTCAAGATAAAATGCCAAACGGAGACAGAGGAGGAGGTTGTTTATACTAGCGACTATCTACTTCTATCTGCGGGTGGTCTTGCCGGTCCAAATGCGGGAAAAGAACCTCCTGGGTATACACTTGCCGAACGTCTGGGACACACCCTGATTGAGCCTTTGCCGGCCATTGTGCAATTGAAGCTGCAATATCCGAATATGAGGGCACTGTCCACTATCAAATCTCAGGGACAAGCTCATATCATTGTGAACGGTAAAGTCATCTGCAGTGAACAGGGTGAAATTGCCTTCACGGATTATGGTATTACCGGCCCGCCAATTCTTCAGCTAAGCAGGAAGGCTGCGTATCATCTTGCAAGAGGAGAACAGGTAACATTGTCGGTTGATCTGATGCCGGGCCGCACGGAGGAAGAGTTGGTTGAGTTTTTAGAAAGGCTCTGGGAGACCTTTGGACACCGGACTGTGGCGGATTGCCTTGTTGGCATCTTCAATAAGAAGCTTGTTTCTGTCCTACTAAAAGAGACTGGCTTAGATCAACAGCCAGAGCTGCTTTGCCAGGATCTATCGATGAAAACCAAGGGGAAATTTTATCGAATCTTGAAGCGTTGGGAATTTAAAGTGACGGATACCAATGGCTTTACTAATGCGCAAGTGACAGCCGGCGGCATTGATACGTCGGAACTCATCGAAGGAACGCTGGAATCCAAGCTGGTGCCTGGGCTGTATTTGGCTGGCGAAGTGATGGATGTCGACGGAGATTTCGGCGGCTATAACCTGCAATGGGCCTGGAGTTCCGGATATGTGGCCGCCATGGCGCTAGCTAAGTCAATTCAATAAATTTATTAGGAAAAGGGATGCATCAATTAAAATGTATAAGGATCAGACTTCTAAGCACCACGAGCTGTTCATTATCGGTGGGGGTGCTGCAGGTCTAATGGCTGCAGTTACAGCGAGGGATCAAGGTATTGATACAGCAATTATTGAAAGCAATGACCGGCTTGGGAAGAAAATAATAACGACGGGTAACGGGCGTTGCAACATTACGAACCAATCCACCGCCACCGGTACGGATGAAGCGGCCGCTTTATCACGCAAGTATCACAGTAATCAGGAAGGATTCCCAATACATGTATTGCGGCAATTCGGTGTCCGCCAAACGATCGAATTTTTCTCCTCGCTCGGGCTTCCTTTTGTAAGCTTGGAGAATGGCCGGATGTATCCGATGTCGCTGCAGGCGGCTTCGGTGCCGGGTGTATTTAAGCTGGCGCTGGAGGATCGGAATGTTCCCGTATATTATAAACATAAAGTGTTGGATGTTACCGTTTCGGCGGGACATCCGCGGTTCGCGATAACCTGCCAGACGGAGACAGAGGAACAGGTTGTGTATACCAGCGACTATCTTTTTCTATGTGCAGGCGGCCTTACCGCTCCCAAAACGGGAACGGACGGCTCCGGTTATACGCTTGTCCAACGTCTGGGGCACACCCTGATCAACCCGGTGCCAGGCATTGTACAATTGAAGCTGGATTATCCGTATTTGAAGGAACTATCGGGCATCAAATTTGAGGGAGAGGCCCATGTTATCGTAAACAATGAAGTCATCCGCACTGAGTCTGGTGAGATTCTTTTTACGGACTATGGTATCTCGGGCCCGCCCATACTTCAGCTCAGCAGAAAGGCTGCGTATAATCTCGGAATAGGAGAATCGGTGACATTGTCGGTTGATTTAATGCCGGAGCGCACGGAGGAAGAGTTAATTGATTTTCTGGAGATCCACTGGGGGATCTTCGGACACCGGACGGTTGCCGATTCTTTTGTGGGCATCGTCAGCAAGAAACTGATTCCAGTTCTGCTGAAGGAGGCTGGAATTGATCAACAGCCGCACTTGCTTTGTATGGATTTATCATGGAAAACCAAGAAAATATTTTATCGAATCTTGAAACGTTGGGAATTTAAAGTGACCGATACCAATAGCTTCACGAATGCACAAACAACAGCCGGTGGCATCGATACGACGGAGCTAATCGAAGGAACGTTAGAATCTAAGTTAGTCCCTGGGCTGTATTTGGCAGGTGAAGTGATGGATGTCGATGGAGATTGCGGCGGCTATAACCTGCAATGGGCCTGGAGCTCCGGCTATGCTGCCGCGATGGCGCTTGCTAAACGACGTGTTAGCGCCACGTAAAAGGATAGATGGTTGCTGACTCTTGGCATGTTGCGGTGGAATACTTGCATGCATTGAACACAGGGCGGCTAATGGATTTACTGTGCCACGCCTCGGTTCCATATAGAGTAAATAAAAGACACCTTGTGAGGTGTCTTTTTTCAATCAATTCTTATTCCAATATTCCCAGACTGCTCCCCCTGTTGCATTCGCTGAAAGGCTTGAAGGGTGTCTTGTAAAGGATACACACTATCAATGATAGGGCGTATCGAGTGGAGTTCCATAAATTGAAGCATCGCAACAAACTCCTCACTGCTTCCCATTGAGGTGCCGATGATACTGATTTGGGGGTAAAATATGGATCGTGCTGCTATTTCCATTCGATCTCCTGAGCTTGCTCCAAACGTAACGATCCGGCCATTTGGCTTAATGATGTCAAAGTACTGTTGGAACGTCGCTGGCCCGATACTATCCAGGATGAGATCCACTGTTTCTCCTTTCATACTTTCCTTCCAATCACTATGACTGTCAAAGGCATGATCTGCCCCATGTGCAAGAGCAACTTGCCTTTTTGTTTCACTTCGTGATGTGACACTGACTCTTGCACCCGCTGCTGAAGCCATAAGCATGGCATAAGTAGCCACACCGCCACCAATACCCGGAATAAGGATATGTTCACCTTGCTGTAAGCGGCCTCTCGTAAACAAAGCCCGATAGGCTGTCAAGGCAGATAAGGGCAACACGCCCGCTTCTTCCCAAGACAAATAAGCTGGCTTGCTGATGGCATTTTGCGCAGGGATGACGATAGACTCGGCAAATGTACCATCTGAAGGGCCACCCACTATGGCCGGAACGTTCGGGACATCGTGGGTGATTTCCCATCCGATACACGGATTAATGATTACATCGGTACCTACTGTAAGTGATGTTATGCCTTCACCTACCGCTTCAATTATACCCGCCCCATCAGAGCCCATAATCAGGGGAGCATCCTCATTTTTTCGATCCGCTATGAGAAATAAGTCTCGATGATTTAACCCTGCGGTTTTCAGCTTTACTTTTACTTCACCGAAGCCTGGCTGTTTATCAACAACGTCTTCATATGTCAGGCTCTTCAAGCCGTTCATCCCAGCATGTACGATTGCTTTCATCCTAATCCTCCAGTAATTCGTATTTCAATGAATCTATATTGAATTGTACAGAGTGGGAATCATACAGTAAAATGAACAAAACCGATTGTGAGTATCATAAATAATCATACCAAGCAGGTGACATAGAAATGGAAAGCGGAGATTTAAGAATATTTCAGGCTGTGGCTCGAGAGGGGAGCATAACCAAGGCTGCGCAAATGTTGAACTATGTACAGTCTAATGTGACGACTCGAATTCAGTATCTTGAGGCTCAGTTGAAAACACCCCTTTTTCGGAGATCCAATCGAGGAATGACGCTAACTTTGGCTGGCGAGAATTTACTGGGATATGCGGATAAAATACTGACTCTGATGGACGAGGCTGTGAAAACTACACAATACTCGGATCATCCTGCAGGGCCTCTTCGGATAGGGTCCATTGAAGCGACAGCAGTCATTCATCTGACTCCTTTATTGGCCGAGTATCAATCACGATATCCGGATGTTAATTTATCGCTCACTACGGGTGTGACACATGCGCTCTTACAAAAGGTGTTGGATTACGAGCTTGATGGAGCGTTCGTCTATGGTCCTGTTGATGAGCCAGATATAGAACATATCGCGGCCTTTGAAGAGGAGTTGGTGTTGATCTCTGAGCCGGGACAAAACGGAATGTATGAGCTACTTATGAAACCGATGTTGTTCTTTGACGTTGGATGTACGCATCGGGCAAAAGCAGAGAGTTTTCTGAGAGGCACTGGCCTGACCACTTATCAGATTATGGAATTTGGCACATTAGCAGTTATTCTAGATGGCGTTTCCTCTGGACTTGGTGTGTCTATGCTGCCACAGTCATCGATTGCCAAGGCGGAAGAACAGGGCATAATCACTTCCCACCGTTTGCCTGAAGAGTATCGAGATTTGCAGGTATGGTTTGTGCATAGACATGACACAATTTACTCAAGCGCGTTAACCAGGTTAATACAATTAATTGAAACTAGGCCATAATAGTTCACCCGCAACGATCGATACGTCGAATGTTAGTGCTAGTCCATTTCATCAAACAATTTAAGTAACACACAGCAGGAGGAAATGATGAATTTTATAAAAGATCAACTAGCAGGATACGGTGTAAACGAACAAATGACAGGTTATCTTTCGAATATAATCATGGTCTTATTTATAGCACTACTCTCTGTACTGGCCAATTTAATAGCCAAAAAAATCGTGCTGAAGATAATTATTCATTTCATTAGTAAGGATCGGTATGCATGGGATAATATCGTTTTGGAGAAAAAAGTGTTTCACAAGCTGTCGCATCTGGCGCCAGCCTTCATCATCTATTATTCTGCGTCTATCTTTCCGCTATATCAGGCTTTTATTGAAAAATCCGCCTTAACTTATATGATTATCGTCACTATCACGGTGTTTAATGCACTACTTAATGCCATCGATGCTATTTATCGCTCATTCGAGGTCTCCAAGATTAGGCCGATCAAGGGGTACATTCAGGTTGCAAAGATTATTCTATTTATCATTGGTGTTATTGTGGTGATCTCTAACCTCATTGGTCAGAATCCACTGATTATACTTAGTGGGTTAGGTGCATTATCCGCTGTTTTTATGCTGATTTTCAAAGATTCTATATTGGGTTTGGTGGCAGGTGTTCAATTATCATCTAATGATATGGTTCGTGTAGGTGACTGGATCGAAATGCCTAAATATAATGCGGATGGTGATGTAATTGACATTACATTGAATACGGTAAAGGTTATGAATTTCGATAAAACAATCACCATGATTCCTAGCTACGCCCTTATTTCAGATTCGTTCAAAAACTGGAGGGGCATGCAAGTTTCTGGCGGCAGAAGGATTAAACGAAGCGTTCATATCGATACAAGCAGCATATGCTTTTGTACAAAAGAAATGATGGAGGAATTCCAGAAGATTCACTACCTGTCCGATTTTATAAGGGCAAGATTAAATGAAATTAGCATTTATAATATCGAACATCAAATCAATACGGAGAGTAAAGTAAATGGAAGACATCTCACGAATGTTGGTGTATTCAGAGAATATATCCATGAATATCTGAGGAATCATCCTAAAATTCATAAGGATATGACGCTGATCGTCAGACAGCTAGCACCAGAGGATAATGGACTGCCCTTAGAAATCTACGCGTTTAGCAATGATACTAACTGGGTGGTGTATGAATCGGTTCAAGCTGATATCTTTGATCACATTTTTGCAGTTGTACCGATATTTGGGCTTCGTGTCTTCCAAAACCCGACGGGCCATGATATTGCTCGCTTAAAAGAAAGCAAAGAGTATTCGTCTGGATACTGAAGATAAGAATGATTTGCAGGAGAAGGCATTTCTTAATATCAGTAAAAAAGCGACCATCGTTGGTCGCTTTTTTACGTTTTTTTCATTTTGGAAAGGATCATAAAACGTGCGATTTATTGGGGTGCGGACATAGCTGAAGACTCTAATGGAAGTTCCCAGATTCATTTTCTGAGAATTTGCCATCGCTGTCATGCAGAGCTTGTTTGCGGCGATCATTACGGGCTTGCTGCTGCTGTTGGGCTTCCAGGCTGTTTACGGGCGTCGCTTCCAGTTCTTTTACTGTGTTGATTAGATTCTTATCTGGTTGATTTGCACTCAATTGAAAGCTCCTCCCTTGATTATCTAATGGTTGTGAATTTTATTATGTGCTGGCTACTGTGTGGTTATTCATGTTGTATTTTCACAAGAGCCCAGGATACATTGCTGAAAGTACGGGTGAATCAATGCTCTGTCCTATAATCATTAACTCAGAATACTGTTAGATGTGAAAAATATGAGGAAATGATTGTATCGGAACTGATTTCTGTTCTGATATGTTGAGGATGTTTTAGTCCCATAAAATGTAATATTGTCAGGAGGTGAAAAGGAAGCTTTATATCTTCTTGCAAGCGGTTACAATTCTATCTGCAACAAATTAGAATCAGGAGGGAATAAAATGAAAAAAAGTATTGCCAAGGTAATCAGTATTGGTGTGTTGTTTTCTCTTGCACTTTCTTTGATAGCAGGTGGATGGACAAATACAGTAGTGCATGCTGCTGGTCTTTCGATAACAGGCAGTGGAGGCTGGAATGAAGCGGCATATGTGGAATGGTCACCTGTAAGTAATGCGACAGGATATAACGTATATGTTAAACAGGCAAGCGCATCAGATTCGGGGTACCAACAGATTGATAATGAATTGATCCGCAAATATTCTTCCTATTGGAGAGCGGATGCTGTAGGGCTTGCAGCTGGAAGTTATGTAATGAAGGTTGAGGCTACCCTATCAGGGGGAGGAACGGCAAGTTCGGTATCAAATACGTTATCCGTAACGTCATATGATCGATCTGGGTTTGCTTTTTCGGCAAGCTCGCCATTTGGTACGGGTTCTGGCGCTTATAATGAGAATGGAACCCTCAAGAATGGTGCTCAAGTGCTGTATATAACATCTCAGAATGCGAAAACCGTAACACTTGATGTGAAAATCAACAGCTCAGGTGCTGTACAAACAGGCGTTGGTCTTGGTAGCATCTTGGCTCTGAGACAAAAGGGTTATGATACAACCCCACTTGCCATCCGAATTATCGGTAAAGTTACAGCTGCTGACCTGAGTGGACAGCTTAACAGCAGTGGATATCTTGAAGTCAAAGGTAAAAATAATTATTCGGAAATGAATATTACAATCGAAGGTATCGGAAAAGATGCTTATGCATACGGTTGGGGATTGCTGCTTAGATATGTTGGTAATTTGGAAGTAAGAAATCTGGGTGTGATGTTATTTCCTGACGATGGCATTTCAATGGACACAGGCAATGCGAATGTATGGGTGCATAATAATGATATTTTTTATGGATCTGCAGGGAGCGATGCGGACCAAGCCAAAGGTGACGGATCTACGGACCTCAAAAAAGGATCAACGTACATTACCATCTCGTACAACCATTACTTTGATTCCGGAAAAGCTGCTCTAGTCGGACTTAGTGAGTCTGCAGAATTCTTTGTTACCTTCCACCATAACTGGTTCGATCATTCGGACTCCCGTCATCCGCGGATCAGAGTGGCCTCTGTTCATGTCTATAATAACTTCTATGATGGAGTCTCGAAATATGGTGTCGGCGTTACAACCGGAGCTTCGGCCTTTGTGGAATCCAATGTTTTTAGAAATACTAAAGACCCAATGCTTAGTTCCTTACAGGGTACAGATGCTTTAAGTGAGGGGACGTTCTCGGGTGAAAATGGAGGTATGATTAAAGCTTATAACAATCTAACTGTTGATGCTTCAAGTCTTATCTACGCTAACTCCAATACAGGGACAGCTCCTGCTAATGCAACCTCATTTGATGCCTATTTAGCCTCGTCGAGAAATGAAACCGTCCCAAGCTCATACAAAGCATTAAAGGGCGGAACAGCTTATAATAACTTCGATACGAGCATCCAAACTGGAGTGAACGTATCGAATATTGACAACGTAAGCAATGTGGAACAGGTTGTTACGGCAAAAGCCGGACGTCTGAATGGCGGAGACTTCACATGGGAATTTAATGATTCAGTGGATGACGCATCGTATGCGCTGAATACAGCGCTGATGTCTGCAATCAGAAGCTACACAACGGGGCTCGTCTCCGTAGGGGGCAATTCAAACCCAACAAGTGCGACACCAACTCCAACAGCTACTCCTGTGCCAACAGCAACACCTACAACGACTCCGACACCCACGACAACGCCAGTGCCGACAGCGGGAGCAACCGTTCATAACTTTACCACTGATGGAACAACGAGCAGCTTCTTCAATATCCAAGGGAATCTCTCAACAAGTAAGGGAACTGTGACATATCAGGGGTTAACCCTAACTCAATGTCTAAAAATCGAGAGTGCAACCAGTATTCAGTTCACAGCTGCTAAAGCTTCAACCCTAACCCTGGTGTTCAATACAGAAGGAACTAAAATCAAAGTGGATGGAACAAGTTATCCTATAACGAATGGAATTGCCACTGTCTCCCTTACGGCGGGCGCACATACCATTACGAAGGATAGTACGGCGAATCTGTATTATATGAAGTTGGAATAGATAGTTTTATAAGATAAAAGCTGCTAACGATATTGCAATATCGTTAGCAGCTTTTTTGGTCAGGGTCGCTTTTTTTCTATGATCTTAAGACTCGAATCATTGCAGATTGTTTGATTTGTTTAATGTTATAATATTTTCCAAAATTTTTTTCGTAGTTATTGACTTCATATCAAATGATTTGTACGCTGAGGACATAGTTTATCAACATGGGAGATTACAATATGAAGCTTAAAGATGATTACCGAACAATTTGGAATAAAAGATTGCTGAAGTATCCATCATTTTATCGCAAAATGATTGCATATACATTATTTTCATCGATCATTCCTATCGTTATCGTTGGAATCGCTAGTTATGCATTAACTTCTAATGCTATTAAAGATAATGTTAGCCAAGATATTACTCAAATCTTGAATTACGCTTCAAGGACGATGGATACCGAGTTGGAAGCGGTTCAGAATAACTTAGTCCAGATGGAACTGAGCTCGTTCTTTACTTCAGACTTGAATGAAATGAAGCGAACCAATTATTCCAGCTTCTATACGGGTGTATATCAGAATTTGTTAGCTTTTATGAACGGAAATTCTCGTGTTAAGGATATTGCGCTATATACATTGGATGAGAACTACTTAATATCATCAACTTACGGTGGAATAAAGATCGAATCAGCAGTGGAACGGGAGAAGTATGCGAACCTACTGGATAAAAATCAGCAACTAGATTGGAAAGTAGGCTATTCTCAGGGTGGCAAAGACTATGATTCAGGAATAACGTTAACAAGTACAGTACCTTTACATTCAAAAGAACCTATCGGATTTATCCAGGTCATCATAGATAATAAAGCGTTTGAATCACTGACAAAACAATTTCTTAAATACGAGCATGAGCAAATGTATGTGATGGATAACACCGGTCAACTTGTATTCCATTTGAACGGAAGCGAAGTGCCTGAAGACTTGTATGAATTGATAACGGTTACAAAAAAAGGTGAGCAAGAGTTTATCTATCGATGGCAGGACCGAGAGTACTTAGTGACCTCTACGGAATCTCCAATCCAAAAGATGTTGTTTGTGGATATGATCCCGACGGCGGAACTGTATAGCAGTGCAAGGCAGATTGCAGGCATTACGATAGGAATTGTAATTGCTGTACTTGCTGCAGGAATTGCATTGGCGATGATCGGCACTAGGAAAGTGTATAGTCCGATTCGGAAGCTAGTCTCTCTCATCAGCGATAATCAAACCGCGGATATGGGAACGGATGAGTTCAGTTATGTGAATCAGCGTTGGAAGGAAATTAACCGTAAAGCGAGTCAACTAGAAGAACAATTAAATGAACAATTCCCACTTATTCGCGAGCTGTTCGCCTTAAGGTTAATGGAGGGGCAGTTTACTCATGACCGTCGTGAATATTTACTGGAGCTTCTGCGCAGGCATTCTATTCCGGAGAAGCAGTGTGCAGTTGTATTTATTATTGCCTATGATCACCTATCGGATGTGACCAAGTTCCAAGAGACGGATAGGGATCTAATTCTCTTCATCATAAAGAATATGACGACAGAATTATTGGAGCATCAGCAACTGGAGGGCTTGGTCATCAACTCTTTTAATGATCAAGTTGTGGTTTGGCTATGGACAGAGCATGAAGAGGTAGACGTTTGGTCAGATAAGCTGAAGCCTGTGATTGATAGGATACGTGAGCAGATTACTCATTTTTTGAAATCTCCGGCGACGATCGGTTTGAGTCGAACCACATCGCATGTGGAGGAGTTGCCTGATTTATATCGTGAGGCGCAGCTTGCGATTCACTCGCGGATGATTAATGGGGGAAATCAGATTATTGAGAGCAAAGGGCTTGCGATTTCGATGATGTACCGTTATCCAACGGAGATTGAGAACCATCTGACCGATTCGCTGCTGGTGGGAGATCTCTCTGAAACGAAGCGGATGCTTGATGCATTCTCTGATAAAGTACAATCCGCTGTACACAATCCAGAGCTCATTATGATGTCTTACGATCAGCTGTTGTCTACTACTTTACGAATGGTATATTTAATGGATATAAATTCGGAGCAATTATTTGGCTATACAACTAGTGAACTCAATGTAAATCTGAGAAAACTCACAACTATACATTCAATTAATGAGTGGTTTATGGATCGTATATTCGAACCGATTATGCTGTATGTGAATAGTAAGAAGAATCAAGAGTATGAGCAATTTATTGAGAAGGTCACGGACTATATCGAGGCAAACTATCATCTTGATATCTCTCTTGACCAGTGTGCACAGATATGCAATTTGAGCCCGCAATATTTAAGCAAGTTGTTTAAGCGGACGATGAATATTTCCTTTATCGAGTATTTAACACAATTGCGTGTAGCCAAAGCCCAGGAGTTGTTAGAAACGACTGATTTATTGGTCAATGAAATAGCGGAGCAGGTAGGATATAACCCTAAAAATTTCATTCGTGTATTTAAGAAGCAGGTGGGCTTACCGCCGGGGCAATATCGAGAGATGCATCGAAAATAGTATTCCTGACTAAATTAAATGCACTTTTTTTTAATAAGACTTTGCCAAGAGCGAGAGAAATGAAACCTCTCGTTCTTGCAAGTCTTTTTTTGATTTTTATGAGGTGCAAATTTATAATCTCTCAGGGCTAATGAGGTTAATTATTGAGACTAGAAGTGTTCATAAACCCAGTAGTATCAAGCTATTCGCAATTATTGCACAAGGATCTCAGGCGAATAAGAATTGGTCATTGTTGATGGGCGTTGCAGCTTGTAAGATGCAGACATGAAACGTTACAGTCAACCAGGTTCAAACAAAATCGTTGGAGGTGGTGAAACCCTTGCCGCAATCTAATCTTAAATTAGCGAACGCAAGTTTATCACAGGCATATGAAGCCGACAGACAAAGATTAAATCCGAAAGACTCCCTATGGGCTCGATTCAAAGTCATATTTGGTCGAGAGAAATATTTGTACTTACTAGCACTTCCAGGTCTTCTCTTCTTTTTAATCTTCAAGTACTTCCCGCTATGGGGGTTAGGTTTAGCATTTAAAAACTATTCTCCATACCTAGGGTTCTGGGAAAGCGAATGGGTCGGATTCAAATATTTTCGTGAGTTTTTCACGAATCCAGACTTCTTTCTCTTATTTAGAAATACGATGGCGATTAGCTTGCTAAATATCATCTTCTTCTTCCCGATTCCGATCGTTCTTGCATTGCTCATTAACGAGGTTCGGAGTATGAGATTTAAGAAAGTAATACAAACGATAGTTTATTTACCTCACTTTTTATCTTGGGTAATCATTGCTGGTATCTGTTTTATTATTCTTGGACAGAGCGATGGAATTGTTAACAAGATTATTGTCGAGCTTGGCGGTCAGCCAATCGCTTTCTTGACAGAGCCGAATTACTTCTGGGGTTTGTTAACTGCGCAGAGCATATGGAAAGAAGCCGGGTGGGGTACAATCATCTTCTTGGCTGCAATTGCAGGTATCAATCAAGAAATGTATGAGGCGGCTCAAATTGATGGTGCGAACCGTTGGAAACAGATTATGAAGATTACAGTGCCTTGCATCAGGAGTACAATCGTCGTGTTGCTCATACTCAGGCTCGGTCAAGTGATGGAGGTAGGGTTTGAACAGATCTTCTTGATGATGAGTTCTCCCGTAGCACATGTTGCGGATGTCTTTGATACATATGTGTATCGGGCAGGGATACAGAACGGTCGTTTCAGTTATGCGACAGTCGTTGGAGTATTCAAGTCGGTTGTTGGTCTTGTACTTGTAGTAACAGCCAATCGTTTAGCTAAAAAATTTGGTGAGGAGGGTCTTTACTAATGAATAAGTCCCTCGGCTATAAAGTGACAAACGGCATCATTTATGGTGTGCTCAGTTTAATCGGGCTTGTAACACTACTACCTTTTCTTTATGTCATTATCGTATCCTTTACAGATCCTTCGGAATATTTGAGCAAGCCATTAATTCTTATTCCGGAAAACTGGAGTCTTTCCTCCTATAAGTACATTCTATCAACCAAGATGTTTATGAGCTCATTAGGGGTTAGTGCCTTCTTAGCTATTGTCGGCTCTGCGATTAGTATTATGGTGACGAGTGCCTTGGCGTATTCTCTATCACGGAAACGATTCTTCGGGAAGAAGTTTTTCCTAGTTGCTATTCTAATGACGATGTTGTTCAACCCAGGAATGATTCCAAATTTCATGTTAGTTGAAGGATTAGGTCTTATTGACTCCATCTGGTCGTTGATATTACCGGCAATTACAAGCGCATGGTATGTATTCTTGATGAAGAACTTCTATCAGGAACTGCCGGAGGAGTTAGAGGAAGCAGCGAAGATTGATGGATGTAATGATATCGGAGTCTTTTTCAAAATTATGTTCCCGATCTCGCTGTCAGCGGTTGCTGCATTCGGTCTATTCTTTGCAGTAGGTTTCTGGAATACGTACTTCAATGGCGTTTTGTACATCAACTCAGATGAACTTCGGCCGATGCAGGTTGTGCTGCAGATGATGCTGATACAAGCTTCAACGAATATAGCAGATCCATCCGTAGCTGCTATGCTACAGAGTGAGCAGATGCTTCCTCCAGAGACGATTAAGATGGCGGCAGTAGTCGTTGCTTCTCTACCTATCATTATGGTCTACCCGTTCCTTCAGAAGTACTTTGTTAAGGGTATGTTGGTTGGCTCCGTGAAGGGTTAAGGGGTAAACCAAGCTTATATATTAATTTATTAGATAAAAGGGAGGGTTTTTACAAATGAAAAAAAGAAGTTGGATGACCATGTTATTGGTGTTAGTTCTCTCTACAAGCATGTTGGTGGGTTGTGCAAAGGGTGGTGAGACCAATTCTGCTGGAGATGCTTCCAAGTCTGAGCAACAAAAGCCAGTTGAAATCAATATCGGTACGATGACTTATGGTGAATCCCCTAGTAGTGATCTTGAAAGCATTCTACAGCTGAATGAAAAATTGAATGTAAAGCTTCAGATCGACTTCTATCCAATTAATAACTATAAAGAAAAGTTGAATGCATTGCTTGCTTCGAAGAGTTTGCCAGATGTCGTTCTCATCGAGGATATTAATGACCCTGCGTTCTCAACTGCAATAGATCAAGGTGCATTCTGGGATTTGACTCCTTTCCTGCCAGACTATCCTAATCTAGCAGGCTATCCGGAGAATGCAATTAACAATATTAAGTTCAAAGGAAAATCTTATGGTATTCCACGCGTTCGTCCATTGGACGGGCATGAGGCGCTGTTGATTCGTGAAGACTGGCTCAAAAACGTAGGATTGACTGCTCCTACTACTATGGAAGAGTTCTACAAAGTGTTAGAGGCCTTTACAAAGAATGACCCGGACAAAAACGGTAAAAACGATACTTACGGTATGGTACAGGCAAGTGTCAGTCCTTATATGATGACGATGTTTGGTGCAGGCACATCGTGGAAGGAAACAGCTGATGGCGGTCTTGAGCCGTACTGGCTAACAGCTGAAGCGAGAGAAGCGCTTGAATTCTGGAGCAAGGCTTATGGTGATGGTCTTATTACACCGGACTTACCAGTTATGAAGTCAAGCCAAGTGAAAGAAATGATGATTCAAGGCAAGGCGGGTATCTCATTCGGTAATATTAACGAAGCATTTATATTTGGCCAAGAGTTGCAAAAGATTAAGCCTGAAGCTGAGTTGAAGGCGTATGAAATTCCAGCTGCGAAAGATGGCAAGAAATACAATGAGCAAGCTTATGGTTATTATGGATTGTTCCTAGTTAACAAATCGGTTAGTGAAGACAAGCTCAAGAAGATTCTTGAAGTTTACAACGAAACGGCTACTCAAGAAGGCTACAATCTCGTGACTTATGGTATCAAAGACAAGGATTATACCGTTTCTGAAGATGGTTCTATTGTTCAAACAGATGAAGGTAAGAAGCAAGGATACGGTACAGCGACAACAGCACAATGGATTTCTGGTTTCTTCAATAAATACCAACGTGCTGAAGGACCTGGAATGCCAGCAGAAGTATTAGAGTACAATCGTAAGCTGATCGATACAATCTCAGAATCTTCGATTAAGAATCCTGCTGCAGGATTGCCAAATACCGAAGCGTGGATGGAAAAAGGCGGCGATTGGCAGAAGAAGTTTGTTGATATGTATACAAATGTCGTTATCAAAAAATCCAGCTTGGAGGATTGGGACAAGTTTATTAATGGACTGAAAGCAGACCCGAGCTTCCAGCAGCATCTCAAAGATACTAGCGATGCTTACAAAGCAAGTAAGTAATTAAGTAATTAAATAAGCCCGGTAAGTTCGAATAGTCAGTCGAGTTTGCCGGGCTTATCCTTTTTACCAATTCATATGGGGGGAAAAGAAGTGGAAATGTTGAATAGAGCTGCACGGATGGAAACAAGATGTATCAGTTCATTAATCAAGGTATTTGCCGATGAAGAACTACATGCGCCAGCTCAACTTAGAGGCTCGGCACTACTTGGTGAATTCTATTCTTTCCAGGTTGCATATCGGGCAAATGTACTTATGCGGTCGCTTCAAGTTCGGGCCGAGCAATCCGAGTTGGGGCCCAATATCACTGTGCGAACTGTAGAGTTAGTACCTGCTAATATGGTGAGCTATCACGATGCAGATGAACATGTCTTAAGAAGCATGCCAGGTCTTTATCCAGATGTGTTAATTCCGTTCGATACAAATCGAGGTTTAACTGGTTATCCGAATCAATGGCGCTCAATATGGATCACTGTTGAGGTGCCGCTCAATGCTAAGGCGGGCTTATTTGATATTTGTATCCAAATCGAAAATGATAGCGGCGAACAAGTAGGGGAGGATACATTTACGCTGGAAGTGATCACGGCAACATTGCCGGAGCAGTCGCTTATACATACGGAATGGTTCCATGTAGACTGCTTGGCTACCTACTATAAAACGGACATATTTAGCGAGTACCATTGGCAGTTGATTGAGCAATACATCCACACCGCGGTGAAACATGGAATGAATATGATTCTAACCCCTTTGTTTACACCGCCGTTAGACACGGAGATCGGGGGAGACCGCCCAACCGTACAACTTGTTCAAGTAGAACGGACAGGAGAGAAGTATAACTTCACTTTTGAGCGATTAAAGCGTTGGATAGAGCTATGTGACCGCAGTGGCGTGAAATATTTTGAGTTCTCCCATCTATTCACACAATGGGGTGCCAAGCATGCACCAAAAGTAATGGCTATGGTTGATGGTCAATTAAAGCAACTATTTGGATGGGATACCGATTCTAGAGATCCGGAGTACACGGGATTCCTTACGTTATTTTTACAAGAGCTATTAGCGTTTGTGAAAGAGAATGGTTTAGAGCAGCGAGTTTATTTCCATCTATCGGATGAACCAAATCTTGCGGACATGGATTCTTATCGTGCAGCGAGCGAACTTATTGGGCCAATTCTAGAAGGTTTTCCGATCATTGATGCGCTCTCTGAGTATGAATTTTATGAAAGTGGTTTAATTAAGCATCCGATTCCAGCGAGCAATGGTATTCAACCATTTCTGGATCATGGCGTAGAGGGGTTATGGACTTATTATTGCTGTGCCCAATACAAGCTCGTTTCTAATCGCTTTCTTCATATGCCGTCATCACGCAATCGTGTACTCGGGATGCAAATTTACAAGCTAAAGCTTAAAGGATTTTTGCATTGGGGTTACAACTTCTGGTATGCACAATTTTCGAAGTATCCGATTGATCCATTTCAAGTGACGGATGCAGGAGGTGGATTTCCAGCGGGCGATGCATTTTTGGTATATCCAGGCGCTGAGGGGCCGATCGAGTCGATCAGGCTGGAGGTCCTTACGGAAGCTCTGCAAGATTTACGCGCACTTGAGCTACTCGAGCAGAAAGTCGGAAGAGAGGCAGTAATCGCCTTATTGGAAGATGGCTTGGAGCAAGAATTATCCCTTGAAGTATACCCACAAGAGGCAGAATGGTATATCCGTAAGCGTGAAGAGATTAACCGTCTGGTTAGCGAGAATTCTTGTTCAGAATAGTAATGACAGGTAGAAGGAGTCTATATCGAGTTCATGAGTAGAGGAGTATCTAATATGGCATCATTCACAGTGCAAGGAGATCAATTTCTTTATGAGGGTACACCCCTTACGCTTGTGTCAGGAGCGATTCACTATTTTCGCGTAATTCCTGAGTATTGGAAGGATCGATTGAGCAAGCTGAAGGCTTGCGGCTTTAACACGGTAGAAACGTACGTTGCATGGAATATTCATGAGCCTCAGGAAGGTAAGTTCTGTTTTACGGGTATGGCGGATATCGTCACATTTATCGAAACAGCAGCAGAGTTAGGTTTGCATGTTATCGTACGCCCAAGTCCTTACATCTGTGCGGAGTGGGAGTTCGGTGGAATGCCGGCCTGGCTGCTTGCCGAGGATGGGATGCGCTTGCGCTGCTATGACGAGGTATTTTTATCTAAGATAGATTCTTATTATGATGTGCTGCTGCCGAAGCTGAAGCCGTTGTTATGTACGAATGGCGGCCCGATCATCGCGATGCAGATAGAGAATGAGTACGGAAGCTATGGGAATGACCTGAAATATCTAGAACATATACAGGAGAGCATGATCTCACGCGGGATGGACATCCTGCTGTTCACCTCAGATGGCCCTGAAGATTTCATGCTGCAAGGCGGCATGGTTCCAGGAGTTCTTGAAACCGTTAATTTTGGCTCGAGAACGGAGGAAGCCTTTAATAGTTTGAAGCAGGTGCAGCCGGATAAGCCGCTAATGTGTATGGAGTATTGGAACGGGTGGTTCGATCATTGGAACAAGCCGCATCATACGCGAGATGCACAGGATGCTGTGCATGTGTTTGAGGATATGCTGAAGGCTGGCGGATCGGTTAACTTTTATATGTTTCATGGCGGAACAAACTTTGGATTCTACAATGGTGCCAATAATCACGGGATATATGAGCCAACGGTAACTAGCTACGACTATGACAGCCCACTGACAGAATGGGGGGACGTTACGGAGAAGTACATTCTGTTAAGGGAGCTTATTGCAAAATATCTCGATACGGAGCTAATGCCGCTTCCTGAGCCTGTTCGCAAGATGGATTATGGCAGTGTTCAGATGAAGCCAGTAGCACCGCTGTTTGACCTACTGCCAGTGCTGTCGACGCCTGTGCAACGAACTTGCCCAGAGCCGATGGAGAAGCTTGGACAGGATTATGGCTTCATTTTATATACAACGAAGGTTTCCGGTCCTAGACAAAATTGTTCACTGGTCTTGCAGGAGGTACATGATCGTGCGCTCGTATTTCTCGATGGAGAGTATAAGGGAGTTATTGAGCGTTGGGATCCGCAGCCGATTGAGTTCCATGTACCAGAGGGCGGAGCAGAGCTTCGTATTCTAGTCGAGAATATGGGCAGAACAAACTATGGACCGTATTTAAGAGATTGTAAGGGAATTACCGAGGGTGCGAGATTGGGATTCCAGTTCCTATTTGATTGGACGATTCATAGTCTACCAATGGACAATATCGATCTACTACATGAACCTGTTGTTAATGTTGAGGAAGGAAAAGAAGGACCTGCATTTTATAAAGGCTCCTTCCATATTGAGCAAGAGGCAGATATCGCAGACACCTTCCTAGCACTTGAGGGCTGGACAAAGGGAATTGTATTCGTAAATGGCTTCAATCTCGGACGTTATTGGGAGGCGGGACCGCAAAAGACGCTTTATGTTCCAGGGCCATTGCTGCATGCCGGTGAGAATGAGATTGTTGTGTTCGAATTGCATGGTACGAATGACCTGCAAGTTACACTTCAGGATCAACCGGACTTAGGGTGATATTACTATGGGTTCAGTAGGAGGAGACCTTGAATGGGCATCAGAAAGAGACGGATTTCAATTATAGTAGCATTCTGTATGACATTCCTACATCTTGGTTGAGCATGTGAAGACATTCAAGGATATGGACAATCATTGGGCTAAGGAAGATGTAGACTATCTGGTGAGGCTGCTGCAGTTCTGCAACGAATGCTTCGCTGAGATGAATGGATCGTGGAAAGGGTGTAAGGACATGTGGAAACATGCAATTGAAGATGCAATGGAGAAGATCAAAAATAATGTGGAGCGTTTCGGTGATCGCTTCCCACATGTCAGTGTTAACGGCAGGTATGAATTGAACAATAATGATGATTGGACGAACGGGTTCTGGAGCGGAATGCTGTGGCTGTGCTACGAGTATTCTGGCGACGAGGCTTACCGTGAGGCAGCACGCCTTACGGTAAAAAGCTTCAAGCGGAGAATGGAACAGAACATCGTTCTTGATCATCATGACATTGGATTCCTCTATACGTTATCCTCGCAGGCGCAATGGGTGGTGGAGCAGGATGAGGAATCAAGAGAATTGACACTACAAGCGGCAGATGTACTCATGCGTCGTTGGCGCGAGGATGGACAGTATATTCAAGCTTGGGGACTGTCTGGTGATGCACAGCATGGGGGACGAATGATCATTGATTGTCTCATGAATCTCCCGCTGTTGTTCTGGGCTTATCAACAAACAGGGGAAGAGCGTTATCGTCAGGTTGCGATTAAGCAAGCTGATCAAAGCCAGCGATATCTTGTGCGTGGGGATGATAGCTCATACCATACGTTTGTGTTTGATACGGAAACAGGTGAAGCGCTTGGCGGAGCGACTCATCAAGGATTTACGAACGGATCTACATGGGCTCGTGGTCAAGCATGGGGTATTTATGGCTTTTCCCTTGCCTATCGCTACACAGGACATAAAGTTTACTTGGACACGGCGAAGCGTATGGCATCCTATTTTATTGGGCAACTGCCAGAAGATTATGTGGCTTATTGGGACTTTGATGCTCCGGTTAATGCGAATACGTATCGAGACAGTTCCGCTTCAGCGATCGCCGCAGCTGGCTTGATCGAGATGCTAAGTCTTCTTGACGATACAGATCCCGATCGCGCTGAGTTTGAAGAGAAGTTTGAGCTGTCGATGACCTCACTCATGCTTCATTATTCAACTATTGGCGAAGAAGGAGCCGAGGGATTATTAAAACATGGGTCCTACTATGTACGAGGAAATGTAGCTCCAGATGATTATATGATATGGGGCGATTATTTCTACCTCGAAGCACTGATACGTTTGGAAAAAGGAATAAAAGGATACTGGTACGAGTCACAACCTTTACAAGAAATTCGGTGATTAAACAATGACAACTATCGCACTCATACTCGTGTTAGCATCTGGTTTTACGCATTCAATATGGAATTTGTTTGCGAAACGTAGCATGAACAAAGATGTGTTCCTATGGATGATTAATATCCCGTGTTTTTTGCTGCTTACTCCATATCTGATTGAATGGCTAGTAAGCAATACGATTCCATTGAAAGCTTACGGCTTAATACTGCTATCTATAATGCTGCAGAGCGGGTATTTCATACTACTATCGAAGGCGTATCAGTTCGGTGATATTTCGCAGGTTTACCCGATTATGCGTGGGACAGGAGCACTGCTCGTTCCTGTCCTAAGTGTACTTATGTATAACGAGTCCCTTTCCATCTTCGGATGGGCAGGTTTAATGCTTATTATTTATGGAATGATCCGCATCGGTGGCTTTAAGCTGAATCGAACATTGCTGCAAGATAAGAAGTATATGAAGGGTCTTATGTATGCTCTTGGGGTTGGTTTATGCATAACAGGCTATACCCTGACAGATAAGAACATATTGGAATTCATGCCACCGCTTGCATTACTGGCCCTGTGCAACATTGGCTATATGCTTGTTCTAACATTGCCTGCCTTGCGCTCGAAAGCGGTTAAGACGGAGTGGAAGATCAATAAGGTGCCACTTATAGTCGGCTCCATTTTATCGCCAGGATCTTACTTGTTATTCTTATTTGCTATGAATCTAGGCCCTTTAGCACATCTGTCTCCGATCCGAGAGATAGGCACCGTCTTCGGGACACTGCTAGGCATAATAGTCTTGAAGGAACAGCAGGGTAGAATGCGGGTCATGATGTCGATTGCGATTACGACAGGGATAATTATTATTGGAACACTTGGATAGATGAAGAATTGTACAACTAAACTTGGAATATGGAGGGTGGCTAACTATGAATAAAGGACAAATTTCCGTTAAGCTGGAACAGAATAATACCTACTTCCCGATTGAGGCAGAAGAAGAGTACGAATGGTTCGCGATTCGATTTACTTATGAGAAGGAGAAGTCGTGGGGACGATTACATTTGTTTGATTCGGAAAAACATATTCGATTCTGCTTTCTGGATGGTGGAAACGAGCGGCTCATTGTCGTTCATAACCAACCAGAATTAACGAGTTCAATAGCGGTGCCAGGGCCGATTATGACCGGCACATGGATGCTTGAAGTTTCAAATGAAGAAGGCAGAACTTTTGAAGCTGAGTGGGAATTTGGTTGTGGCACATTGCCAGACGAGTATGTATCTGCGCAAATTCAGGGCGAACGTGAGTATTGGAACAGCGGCAAGCTGAATGCTGGCTTCATAATGGAAAACTATGACTGGGCGAAGATATGGCAGGCAGGAAGCCGTTGGTACAAGGGGGATTTCCATACGCATACCGTGTTGTCCGATGGCAAGATGACTCAGCTTATGAATCGTGAGCAGGCACTGAAGCAAGGTATGGATTTCTTTGTAGCGACAGATCACAATGTAATGTCTACATCTTGGGCTAAAGGAGATGCGCTCGTCATTCCAGGTGTAGAGGTAACAGCTGGCGACGGACATTGGAATGCACTTGGACTTCGAAAATGGATCGATTGGCGAGCAACCTCACCGGATGGAGGCCTAACCACTCAGCAGGGTATGGATCGATTGATGAAAGAGGCGGCAGAACTGGGGGCGATTTGCTCAATTAATCATCCGATGCTGACGCCATGGGCTTGGCTATACGGAGAGACGCAGTTGGAGGGAGTACATTCCATGGAAATATGGAATGACCCGACCTTTTCTCCTAACAATGTAGCTACCGAGAAAGCATTGCAGTTATGGACAGTAAGCTGGAATGAAGGCTATCGCATTACAGGTATTGGCGGCTCTGACTCACATATGCTACCAACTGAGAGCTATGATGATAGCCCAATTCCTTCTTTAATCGGGGATCCTGCTACGTATGTGTGGTGTGATGATCTGAGTGCAGATGCAGTATTAGAAGGTGTGCGAAATGGGCATGTTTATGTATCGCGCGGTCCAGTGATTGATGCATCGATTCAAGCTGGTGGTAATACTTATCGCTTCGGCTGTGACCTGTCTGCTGCATTCAGTCAGGAACAAGGAGAAATAGCATCTCATGAGGTGACTTGCACATTAAGCGTAGCAAGTGATGTCAACGCTCGAGTGACACTGATCCACAACGGAATTGCTGAATCGGTAAGGGATGTATCTATAACGGCCACAGGAGAAGTACCTGAGGTGCTGGAATGGAATATAGCTTTAGAAGAGGGGACGTATAACTGGTATCGCTTTGACATTCGTGATGAAGCGGGGACGCTGCTCGCCTTTACGAATCCAGTTTATTATGGTTCTAAGAAGCCGCAGATCACAACTTATAACGAGCTCTTGGCAAGTGCGAACCTGACGTGAAAATAGATGCTGCATTTATTGTTGAAGCTAGCGGATAAGACAATTTTACAAACCGTATACACGTAAATAGGCTACCCAGGTTCTGAGCTCAGGTGAATTGTGATTTCGCATAGCTACAATTCGGGTCCGCCATGTAAAACCACATCAGCAAGAGGATGTGGTTTTTGCTTTATTTACAATCTCTAGGGTCCTCGTAACAATTTGACCATATTTTTTTGTATAATAGGATCCTTTTTTAAGGAAAATGTAGAATTCTAGTATTTGGAAGGTTAATATGTTAGATTATGTATGAATTATCTAGATGTGATTACGGCTATTTGCCATTTTGGATGAGTATCGTCAAATAACTAGATTAATAGTGCTGCCTTTAGGTTCCTTTCATTGAGATATTTGATCTTTCATTAATAGCTAGAAGGAGAATACTATGAAAATAATACTTTTATCTGGCGGATCTGGAAAGCGATTATGGCCGTTGTCAAACGACTATCGTTCGAAACAGTTTATAAAGGTAATGAATAGTGATAATGGCATTAATGAAAGTCAAACTTCAATGATCCAACGAGTATGGAACAACTTAAAAAAGTATGATCTTGCTTCTTCGGCGATCATTGCAGCAAGCAGGGTACAGCAAGAGGTCATCGAATCTCAACTTGGCGATGATGTTACTCTCGTGCTCGAGCCCGTTAAGAGGGATACTTTCCCGGCAATATGTCTAGCATCGAGTTTTTTGCATACAAAATGGAATGTGAACGAAGATGAGGTAGTTGTAGTCATGCCTGTCGATGTTGAATCGGATGAAGGCTTTTTTGCTGCTATTAGGCAGCTTGCGCTTGAATTTGAATCATCGACAGCAAATATAGGGCTTATTGGCTTGAAACCGACACATCCTTCAGAGAAGTTCGGTTATATTCTTCCTGATTCTTCAGATGATAATGCAGCTTTGTTAACAATTGACCGATTTGTTGAAAAGCCTGCTTCAGACGAAGCATCACAATTGATTGCTTTGGGTGCGCTATGGAATTGCGGGGTATTTGTTTTCCGCTTAGGCTATCTACTTCAATTATTGGATGCGTCACAACGGCCTAGGCAATACGAGGAGCTTCTTACTCAATATCACACGATGCCTGCCATCAGCTTTGATTATGAAGTGGTTGAGAAGGAAAGAAACGTTGTCGTGAAACCGTATGAAGGAAAATGGAGTGATCTGGGAACTTGGGATGAATGGGCAACCACGATGCCAAGTTACTTGAATGGAAAAGGTATTCTAAGTGAGGATAGTGTAAATACACATATCGTCAATGAATTGCAGATCCCAATCGTTGTGATGGGGATTTCCAATGCAATTATCGCGGCCAGTCCAGACGGGATTTTGTTCGCGGATAAAAAACTCAGTCCCAAGCTAAAGGAACTGATAAAGCCCATTTCAGCAAGGCCTATGTACGAAGAGACCCTATATGGATGGTACCGTGTGATTGATATAGAGAAGAACGAGATGGACCAGCACGTAGTTACGAAGCGGGTGCATGTATGGGCTAGAAAACATATTAGCTACCAGATTCATACGATGCGCGAAGAAATATGGACGATTATTAGCGGAAATGGGGATGTCGTTGTTGATGAGCAACGCTTTACCGTGAGTTCAGGCGATGTGATTCATATTAAGTGTGGATCGAAACATGCAATTAGGGCGATAGATGGCCTTGACCTGATTGAGGTTCAAATTGGTGTTGAAGTTAGTGAAGAAGACATAACAAGATATGACTACGACTGGGAAGAGCACAGGCTCCTAAGGAAAGGAAGAATATTCGTATGAAGCCTGTACGTATTGGGGATGCACTGTTGAGCGAAGGCTTAATTACGAACGAACAGCTGCAAGAAGCTATCGATTACCAGACAAGATTTGGCGGTCGCCTAGGCGATATTATTATGAAACTAGAAGGTGTGGATCGCGAAGCGATTCAATTATTCACTCAGCAGCTTCCAAGCAAAGGACGACTAGGCGAAATGCTGGTGAATACAGGGCAGATTACGCAAGAACAGCTGGATCAAGCTCTTTTGTTTCAACAGAAAAGTGGAGGTATTCTGGGAGATATTTTGTTATCGTTCCGTTTTATTGAACCTGATCAGCTATATCGGGCCATTGCCACTCAGAATAATATGGGTCGTATCGGCGTGGAGTTTTCATTTGAGCAGGAGCATAAATTGCCAGAAACGATGGCCCGTGCTTATAATGCGATTATTTTAAATAGAGATTTCAACCGGTACTTGGTAGCGGTGAGTAGCATTCTATCTCAGGAACAGGTGAGGGAACTAGAAAGATACCTGGACAGCCCGATTGAACAAGTAATGGCAACTAGAGACGAGATGGAATTATTCTGGAAAGAAGTTTACGTCGAGGAGCTCATGTTGGAAAGTACGGATAAGCTTATAGCCGAAAAACCAGAAGATTCCGCACATATTACGTTTACGAAAAGACAAACCATTGGATTACTTATATCCGGTGTATTATTTGTGGGCGGTTTGATATGGGATTGGCTATGGACATTAATCATATTTAACATCGTTGTTCAAATCGGATATTTATTGATGTCGGTCTTTAAATATTCCATTTTAATCTACGGGGCAAAGGAATCAGCTCAGCTTAGGTACACGGAGGAAGAAATTGCAGCTATAGATGAAAGATCCTTGCCGGTATATAGCATACTGGTTCCTATCTATAAGGAAAGCAATATCATTCCACAGCTTATTCGAAATATTGAAAACTTAGATTATCCTAGATCGAAATTGGATGTCAGGCTGCTAATTGAAGAGGACGATGTCGAAGCCCAGGAATTACTGAGAGCGTTCAAGCCTCCATCTTATTTTACGGTGCTTGTTGTGCCGCACAGCTTGCCCAAGACTAAACCAAAAGCTTGCAACTACGGTCTTATACGGGCAAGAGGAGAATATGTAGTTATTTATGATGCGGAAGATCGTCCCGATCCAGATCAACTGAAAAAGGTATACCTTGCCTTTCAGGCGAGTCAAGAAAATGTTTGCTGTATACAGGCAAAGCTTAATTATTACAACAGCAATCAAAATCTGCTAACCCGCTGGTTCACTCATGAATATAGCATGTGGTTTGAATTGCTTCTGCCAGGAGTAATGCAACTCGATATTCCAATACCTTTGGGAGGCACTTCAAACCATTTTAAGACGGATGTATTGAAGAAAATTAATGCGTGGGATCCGTACAACGTGACGGAAGACGCGGACCTTGGAGTTCGACTATATAAAGAAGGATACAAGACGGCTATTGTTGACTCCAGAACATGGGAAGAAGCAACGAGCCGAGTAGGCAACTGGATTAGACAGCGGTCGAGGTGGATTAAGGGTTATATGCAAACATGGCTTGTCCATATGCGTAATCCGGTTCAGCTTTGGCGTGACCTCGGAGCAAAAGGCTTTTTTGGCTTTCAAGCGATGGTGCTTGCAACTCCCATGCTGCCTTTATTAAACCCTATATTTTGGACAATGCTGTTGCTGTGGTATTTGGCGAAAGTAGAAATCATACCTCTATTTTTCCCAGGTCCAATTTATTATTTTGCCGCATTTGAATTGTTTATTGGCAATTTTATTTTTGTATATAGTCTTACTGTTGGTATTTACTGGGTAACAAGAGATTTACATAATAAAGGAAATAAAGTATTTTCATTTTCACTTATCAAATACACATTGTTGACGCCGATTTATTGGGTGTTGATGAGTATCGCAGCAATTAAGGCGGCAATCCAACTCGTCACCAAGCCATTTTATTGGGAAAAAACGACTCACGGACACGCTACAATGGATACACATCATGCAAATTCAAAAATGGATACATCGATGTAGGCCAACAAATAAATGGATAGGTGAATTGAATGTCAGTTACATGGAAACGATCAAAATATATTATCTTTTTTTTGGTTTTGTTACTAGAGTTGGGGGTAGGATATTACCTAACATCCATTTATGGATTTATGTCGGGAGACGCTTCAAGCCGTGTAGCTAATGCTTTCTATGTCCTTTATAGTCGTGAGCCGAGCCTTGCAAATATTGGGTTTGTCTGGAATCCTCTCCCGAGTTTTATGGAGATGATTTTACTTGTATTTTATCCCCTATTCCCAGCACTTGCATCAGAAGGATTAGCTGCCGTTATTGTTTCCAGCTTATTTGCTGCTCTAACTGTAGCGTTATTAGTAAAGGCTGGAAAGCAATTCGGTTTAAACAAATGGTTAAGCATCATCTTTGCACTGCTTTACGCTTTTAATCCGTATATTTTTTATTATGGAGCTAATGGACTAACAGAGGTTATCTTCATTTATTTCATTAACATAGCTGTGATCCAAATGCTGCTCTGGATGCATAAAGATGGTGCAAGACCTTTGGTTATAGCAGCCATTGCAATTGCATTTGCTTTTTGGACACGTTACGAAACTGTATTTTTTGGGGCAGCACTAGCAGTAGCGGTCCTTATCTGGATAATGCAGACCAAAAAAGAATTAATGAAGGAGCGGTTGCAGCAAGTCGAGGGAACGTGGATTCTTCTATTAACGCCGGTTGTTTTCTCAGGATTGTTATGGATTTTCTTCAACTATACAATTATGGGGGATGGATTTTACTTTCTGACATCCAGCTACGGGAATTTAGGACAAGCTACCTTATTAATGGAAGATGAGAAATTTACTTCGCTGGTTAATAACCCTATTTCTACTTTAATTTTCGTTGCGGAGCGTTTATGGTATTTCAGTATACCGCTCATTATCATATTTGTGATGCGTATCATAGAGCGGCGAATATTCAGATGGGATTTTCTCATGCTGCTTATACTTGCACTCTCAATACCTTCGATGCAAGTTATTCTTTTGCTAAGGGGAGGGACTGCAGCGTGGATTCGATACTACATGTATGTATTTCCGATCGTTGTTGCGTGGATTCCTTACGAGATTAGCAAAATGAGATTTCGTAAAGTAGGATCAACCCTGCTCATTATTGGGATGCTTATAAGCGGAGTAGTCATGGGTATGATGATGAATAATCCGAAAATCGCATCCGATGAATATGAGGCTTTCCGTCAAAATAAGCTGTTTGAAGAACAACAAGCTGGCGCAGCGGTAACAGCATTCATTAATAAAAATGTGCCTAACCAGATGATTCTTACAGACTCATTCAGCAGCTTTAGAATTATTATGGGCAGCAGCAATCCTAAAAACTTCGTTATAACAAGTGATGATGATTTTGTAGAATCGCTTGAAAATCCTGCAGAGCATAACATTGATTTTATCCTGCTTCCAAACCCGAAAGCCGTTTTGTCCATAGATGGAGTGAACCAAAAGTATCCGGATCTCTATGAAAATGGAGCAGAGTGGACTACATTGTATCAAGAGTTTAATGGTTATTGGAAACTATATAAGGTGAAGTAGGCTTGAAATAATGAATCCTTCACCTCCTAAGCCCTAAGCTATCATCAACAACAAATCCCCTCGCCTCTACCCAAAACCACATCCGCATGAGGATGTGGTTTTTTGCTTTCTATGACCTGTCTAAAGACTTGAAGAAAAGCATATCCTGTCAGGATTATTAATCCATAAAATGTAAAAATGTCACATGATAATTTGATGACTACAGTCACTATTTATCTTAATTTAAAAGTATTACAATAAAGGATGGTCCTAAAGATTTAACTTTTGCTAGAGTTGAAGCCTAATAGAAATTATAAAATGATACACTGGAGGCTGCTCTTGAAGATGAACCCACAACTGTTACGAGATTTCCCATTCTTCGAACATCTTGATGATGAATATTTAGCTGAAATTGCCAAGTTATGTAGCGAGCGTACTTATATAAAGGGAGAGTCTATCTTTTTTGAAGGTGAAGAGGGAGAGGAACTCTATCTGGTTATATCTGGAGTTGTTCAAATCTATCAAGATAACCACTCAAGGGATGTAATCCTTTCTATTTTTAGAGAAGGTGATTTCTTTGGAGAGATGGCTTTATTGCAAAATGAAAGAGCACGTTCTGCGTCTGCAAGAACCATTGAGAAATCCACCTTATGTATTCTGAAAAAACGCGATTTCATACCCTTATTAAAAAGTAATCCGGAAATACTAATCGGCATTTTGGAAACAGCGTTAGATCGTCTACGTGATGCCAATAAATTAATAACAGACTTAACCGTTATTGATGTGCGTACGCGCATTGCTCGCGTGTTGCTGCGTCTAACAGAACAGCATGGAGTGCCCTCTGATGAGGGTGTTCTAATCGATTTGAAGCTGACGCATCAACACCTGGCGGATATGACAGGAACGGCGCGCGAGACCGTGACAAAATCATTGCTTGGATTACAGGATGAGCAGTTGATACGTATTGATCAGAGGAAAATACTTGTGTGCAACATAGATAGACTTAGAAAGATACTTGATGTGATTTGAGTTCGAGTATTTGGAAATTGTAATTGGGGTTACAGACCATTTATCACCCAAAATGATATAACAATATTAACAAAGAAAGCGCATATTTGGATTTGTTAATCGTAATGACGCAATGATCATCCATAAATGAAAAGAGGAAATGAAATGAGCGTGAAAAAATTAGTTTTATCTATGTCAGGTACTTTTGTACTGGGGATCATTGTAGGAGGGGCTTTGTTGTATAACAATTCGGTGTATAACTCTGTTAAGGATGCCCTGAATGGAAATGCCACGCAAAATTCGGTAGGTAGCGTTGATATGAGTGGTATGACACAGGTTAACATTCAGGGCATGGATCTTGAAGCAGCAATGATGGCTGTACAGTCGAGTCGTGCAAGTATGTTAGAGGATCAGTTGAAAGATCAAATCGCATCCGTACAAGCCAAGAATGAAACAATCTCAAAACTGAATCAATTGTTAGGAGTGATCAATGAAGAGCTAGCGAAGCTTCCTTCAGGTGCCGAGGCCAACGCTGCTGTAAAGCTGGCAGATGACAAGGGGGCCATGTTTACTGCTATGAGTATGGCTATACCGCAAACAAAAGGGCAACTTGAGAATCTGTTGGGACAAATCAAATCACAGATTGATAGTGCAAGTAATAGTCAGCAAATGGACATGCTGCGCCTGCAAAGTCTAACGAATAAACGTAACGAAGCTTTTGATACAATGACAAATTTTATTAAAAAAATGCAAGATTCCAGAAGTAGTGTTATTGGAAATATGCGGTGATGAGTTAAACCTATGATACCAAGTGCTGCAGTCGATTTTCTACGGGATCATCCGTTATTACGAGGTATTCCTGATGATGAGCTACGAAATGTAATTAATGCTATAAAACTTGTGTCTTTAGAGGATGGACAGCGACTTCTTATGGAAGAGTCCACCTCTAAGGACTGTTTCATTATATGGCAGGGGAAAGTGCAAGTCACCTCAGTTAACTTAGTTGGGCAGGCACTGCTCTTGGCTGAACTTGGACCGGGAGAGTTAGTCGGAGAGATCGGTCTGATTCGGAACGTACAAAGATCAGCTAGTGTTACGGCAATCGGGCCAGTACAAGCGTTGCGTCTAGACCGTTCCTCGTTCGAATATTTGGCGAAGCTGAGTCCGTTATTTTATGAAAGTGTACTTGTGAACATACGGATCCGAATGATCCATAGTATGCTTCGCAAAGCGACAATTTGGTCGGTCATTCCTGATGCTGAACTTCGGGGTCTTGCAGAGATTACAACGATCAAGAAAGTAACCAAGGGCGAAGAGATTATCGTAGAAGGTGCGGTAATGGATCAATTTCTCATGATTAGTAGCGGGAGTATCGAACTTCACGGTCAAAAGCGGCGTAAGACTGTTCTTCGTGAAGGGGATTTTTATGGAGAGACAGAGTTACTAACAGACACGGCTTCCTCACACACGTTGATCGCGATAGAAGATAGTGAATTGCTAATCATGGGCAAGTTAGAATTCTTAACTATACTCGATTATTACGCTCCGGTTCGTCAACAACTCATTGAGTTTCTAAATATGCGAACACCCCATCTGATGGAGAGAGTTACAATTGCTTTTGGCGAGGAGTCTATTATCGAGGATAATGAATTGCTACCTAAAGCCAAAGACAATTGGATTAACCAGTTGCTATGGTTGGTCGGTGGATTCCTTGTCTTATCCTTCTTGGCACTGTTCCTTCATAGCCAATGGTGGAAGATCGCCGCCTTAATTGTTGGAGGTGTGGTGGGTCCCCTAGCATTCGTAGCTTTTGTGAGAAATCAGCAGTTAATAGGCTTTCGTCAGAGGAGGCTTGGTCTAGTTTTTGCGTCTACCGGAATTGTCGCTATCCCTCTGGCTTGGTATTTAGAGCGGATTTGGCTTTTTGAAGCAAAAGCAAGTTCCTTTGACTTTTCGCAGTTTTACGTACCTTTGTCTGTAGCTCTAATAGAAGAAACTGCAAAATTATTAGTCTGTGTGATGCTCGTTCGAACGCGAAAAATCCATTTTCTGATGGATGCAGTGGTGTTTGGTGCCGCAGCAGGAATGGGATTTGCTGCAGTGGAAAGTATTATTTATGGATGGGTGCATATAGACGAAGCCTCTTCACTTGGGATGCTCGCAGTCCTATGGATGAGAGCATTATTATCGCCATTCGGTCATGGAACATGGACTGCGATTGCAACTGTGGGTATCTGGTATGCAAACAGCATGCATAAGCACTCGAATTTGGGGGACGGTAAGCCGTGGACGAGAGGGATACGTGCAATGGAGATGTTTTTGGCAGCAGTCGTGATGCATGCACTATGGAATTATCACTTTGAATCGGGTCTGATGAAGGCGGGAGCTATGGCTGTAGTCGGGTTTATAGGACTCTATTTATTATTCTCACTTATTCGTAGGGGAAGAAAAGAGGAGTTCCATACATTGAATATGTTGAATCCAACCACGCATGAGGCGATAAGGCATGACGATCAAGTGAAGCCCATGACGCAGGAGCTTTACTGTGAAGGCTGCGGGTCATTGTCTCCTCAGGGTACCCGCTACTGTGCACGCTGTGGCCAAGCATTAAGGGTTAAATGATAATTAACTCTGACGTAGATCCAAAAGCTCCGTTCCTAGCAGAACGGAGTTTTTTACGTGTTTATTTAGAAGCATTTGAAGGATTCCAGTGTAGACCCAAAATCTTCCGTTCCACTGAAACCCCGCAACCGAGGTGCGTCCTACGAAACCGGGTAAAACCAGAATTGATTTCTATTCACGAGCCAAACGTACGTATTCCGAAACAAACAACCAGCGATTGCTCCCGGATCGACAGCCAAGGGCAAAACCGCAGATTGCTGAGGGATGAATTCCGGGGGAGGTGAACTGGGTGCCGTGAGTTCCTGTTCCTCGATGTGGCTGCGACTCACTTAGCTTCTTCACATAAATCGGAGATTGCTTTGTTTTTGGTTAGTTGCAATAGAAGGTCATAGAATTGCTTTCTTTGCTCCATTGAAAGATTCTCCAGCATGTTGTCAGCGACTGTATCCTGGAAAGTAAGAACTTCCTCAATCGTGGATTGTGCAAGTTCCGTAAGCTGGATCAGTGTAGCTCGTCGGTCGGTTGGATCAGGAATTCGAACGAGGAGCTTATCCTGCTCAAGCGCATCAACAAAATCAGTAACGGTGCGTGCTTTGATCCCTAACTTAACAGCTAACTCATTCATACGGATATTGCCTGTTTCGGCAACGACTGAAAGCAGGCGTAACCTGGGACCGGAGAGATGATAAGGCGTATTAAGCGCTAATAACTGGGATTGAAATTCTGTTTTAATGTAGTTGGTTGATCTCATTAATATGTGAATGACGTCTATCGCCTTGGGATGATCTGTGTTCATGGATGTAGTGCCTCCTTGACTTTATTGTCAATTTTTCATACTAAATTTCATGGAAACGGCGAATATGTGTGCACTCTTAATGAGTACACTCTTTATATTATACTCTTATAAGGCGCATCCAGCTATTCTTCCATGTAAATGATATAACTTGACACGCAAGAAAATAATGAGTATCCTCAGTAATATATATTACTGAGGATACTCATTATTTATCTTTTTACTTATAGTTCATTATGAATTTAATCAGAAAAGAGGTTTAGATCATGACGGATACATCATCACAAAATGCAGATAAGCTGCTGAAAATACTTGTAGTTACCTTAATATTCTCGGTTATGAACGGTACGATGTTCAATGTAGCTCTCCCTGAGATCGGCAAAGAGTTTAATCTCGTTCCATCGCAGGTTAGTTGGATTATGACCAGTTATATGGTGGTTTACGCGGTAGGTTCTATCGTCATGGGGAAATTGGCGGATAAGTATCGGTTGAAAGATTTGTTAACGTATGGACTGCTTATATTCGCTCTCGGTTCATTAATAGGTCTGTTTGCTAGTGAGTTTTGGATTATTATTCTGGGCCGTGTAATTCAAGCTGCCGGTGCTTCCGTCCTTCCTGCAACAGCAATGATCATTCCAATCCGGTATTTTGCTCCCGAGAAGAGGGGGAGAGCACTTGGGACTTCTGCGGTTGGGTTAGCGCTTGGTAATGCTTTGGGACCGGTCGCTGCAGGCCTTATCACCAGCTTTGGAAGCTGGAGACTCATGTTCGTCCTTTCCTTGCTTCCGCTACTGACGCTTCCTTTCTTCCGAAAGTATTTAGATAATGCGAGAGGGAAGGCAGGAAGTATTGATGTCCTTGGTGGCGGGTTACTAGCTGCAGCAGTCGCAATCTTCTTGCTTGCCATCACACAGATGCAACTGTGGTTGTTCCTCGGGGGCCTTGTCTTGCTAGCCTTATTTATCATTCGGATTCGGAAAGCTGAGGAGCCCTTTATTAAACCCGTTTTGTTCCGTAACAAAACCTATTCGATTGGGTTGTTGCTTGCTTTTACGACGACAGCTATGAGCTTTAGCATGACATTCATGACACCACAATTTCTAGCGACAGTGAATGGTTTGTCCCCTTCGACCATTGGTTTCGTGTTAGTACCAGCTGCTATTGCTTCGGCTATCATGGGACGCAAGGGAGGCAGGTTGGCTGATGATCGTGGTAATTTCGTGCTTGTGTTCGTCGCTTCGGTATTGTTATTTCTTGCTTTCTCCCTACTCTCTACTTTTATTGGATTATCGGCATATTTCATTGCCATTATTTTAATATTAGGGAACGTGGGCCAGACTTTCATGCAAATCTCGATGTCCAATACGATTTCGCGGACACTGCCAAAAGAGGAAACAGGAGTGGGTATGGGATTACTCTCCATGATCAATTTCATCTCTGGCGCGACGGCCATGAGTGTGGTCGGTAAAATGCTCGACAAGGGTACTGCCGCTGTGCAGTTCAATCCTTTGAATGCTAATGCAACTGCCCATGTGTACAGTAATATTTTTCTCGTCATGTCCCTAGTGATTATTGCTGTAGTTGTACTTTACCGTTATCAGTTTGGCACGGGTGCTCCCGGGTCGATGAATATTAAGAAAAAAATGGAGGTTTAATATGCCGCATTCAGCGCCTTATGGATATTATTCCCTCTATAAATTAAGCGCATGAAGAAACCATGAAGGTTATAATAGATACAAAGAAGAACCGATGTTTGCTAACCAACAGTACAATAGACCCCGTATCTTACGATGGGTGGGGTCTATTTTTTTGGCGTAAGGCTGTAATGGGAAAATTGTGGAGTCGGTATTATTGAAAGGTGATTTAAATGTTAAAAGCTTATGGTTGGCTCACTTTTTGTGTAGTCGTATGGGGCAGTAATTTTGTGTTTGGAAAGATCTTAGTTGAGGACTTCTCCCCCGGTCTATTAACTTCACTGAGACTTTTATTTATAGTGTTATGTCTAGTAGGAATAACGGCTTACAAAAAGAATTTTAAGCTGGTGAGTAAATCGGATGTATTCCTAATTTTATCGCTAGGTGTTATTGGTGTGTTTATTAATCAATGGTCCTTTTTTAAAGGGCTGCAAACAGCTGATCCAACAACATCTGCAATCATTTTAGCTATGACTCCTATTTTAACTGGTTTATTAGCGGCAGTTTTTTTAAAAGAAAGATTAACGATCCGTATGTTGATGGGGTCTATTCTAGCGATCATAGGCATTTATTTTGTCGTTGTAAAAGGGGGATCCTCCTCTTTGCATTTTGATAAAGGACTACTGTGGATTGTTGTAACGATGATAACCTTCGCCATTATGATTATTATGACTAGGGTACTCTCACAAAGAATAGATCCGCTCACGATTACTTTATATTCGAATCTGGTGGGCTTTATTGTATCGACCCCGTTTATCTTCTCGTTAGATACACCTTTACGAATGAGCTCGAATATTACGGATTGGGTTCTTCTGATCGGAACCGCTGTTGTTGTACATGGTGTAGCTACACTGGTTTGGAATAACAATATTCGCCATGTTGATGCTTCAAAAGCGTCTGTATTATCTAATTTAGAACCTTTTGTAGCTATGATCATGGGATTGATATTATTGTCCAAACCTATTACAGGTGTAGAAATATTAGGGTCTTTGTTCATTCTAGCAGGAGTTATGCTATCTACGTATCAACGAAAAATGCGATATAAGCGTACAATAGGCTGATTTTCTGAGTCTTTAGATGTTCTGAAGTTAATCAAGCAAATAAAACCATTTTATGGTATGTTTTTTTGCGATGGATGTTATAACTTGGGAGCTGCATAAGGATGATAGGGAATACGACAGGGAATACGACAGGGAATGCGACAGACAAAGAACGGACGATATTTGATCATGCTGGAAATACGATTAAGACAGAAGATCGAGAGATTCGAATTCTTGCCAAGTATGAGGAACCGCTGGTTGTCTTGCTAGGAAATGTGCTTAGCGATGAGGAGTGTAATGAGTTAATTGAATATTCTAGGCAACGATTGCAACGTTCAAGAATTGGTGAAGACCATGCGGTCAATTCAATTAGAACGAGCAGTGGTGTGTTCTGTGAGGAGAATGAGACGGTTACAAGAATCGAGAAACGATTCTCTCAAATTATGAATATTCCTATCGAGCATGGTGATGGCTTGCAAGTTCTGCTGTATATCCCTGGCCAAGAGTATCTACCCCATCATGATTTCTTCACACAAACGAGTCGAGCAAGTAGCAATAATCGAATTAGTACGCTCGTGATGTATTTGAATGATGTGGAGGAAGGTGGAGAAACAGCTTTCCCTATGCTTAATTTAACAGTGAGTCCTAACAAAGGTATGGCGGTCTACTTCGAATATTTTTACGATAATCATGAATTAAACGAGTCCACCTTGCATGCAGGTACGCCAGTGATCAAAGGCGAAAAGTGGGTTGCAACGTTGTGGATGAGAAGACAAGTCCTTCGCTCATCATAGAGGTATGAACATGTACTAAGTTCCACATGGAGTATCAGTAAAGACACCTTAAAAGGTGTCTTTTTTCATTTTAACGGCAATGTCTACTCCACCAAAACGCCATTAATGAACGTCATAGTTTTATCTTTGAATTCAAGGATAAATTTGTTTGGGAAATCCAAATCGGTTTGAATCTCCGTCCCCAACATTACTTTTTTCCCTACATCATCAAAGGGATTGTGAATCAAGCCTCTAGGGGTATACCTAGTTTCGGAACCGATCACATTATTATTTTCATCGCGGATAAATTTAGTTTTTCCTGAGAACACCAAGTCCTTGCCGTTTTCCAAAGTCAGATGAACCTCCAAATGAGTCTTTGTCTTCTGATAATCGATAGTCACATCTTTAGAGGACACAGGGAAGCCAATCACAAAAAGTCCAATAAGAGCTGCAGCCAGTATGATTACCGATAAGATGGAAAGGACGATTACCTTTATGTTTTTTGATTTCACCTTTTTAAAATAATTAAGATTGTTAACCTCTTCTTTATCAACAATAGGCACGTTTAGATTTGCTGTTGCGGTCATTTCATGATATGACTGAAGGCAGCTTTCGCAGGTTTGCAGATGTTTTTCAATCTCTTCGTTGCTATGTAAAGAGGTTAGCTTTTCGATATAGGAGGGCAATAAATCCTGAATGATCTCGCATTTCATGAAGATCTTCCTTTCATTAATTTTTGTTTTCCACGGTAAAAGGTAACTCTTGCCCAGGTTTCATCCCTTCCGAGAATTTCGCCAATTTCCCGAAAGCTGAACTCTCCGGTCAAACGCAGATACAATACTTCCTTGGTATTTGGATCAAGTAAATGAAGCTGTTTAAATAACTCCATTTTGTCTTGAGCTAAAATGAACTCAGTTTCTGTTGAATTTGCGTTAGAAAAAGGAGGGTCTTCTAATTCACAAGTCTTCCTTTTGTTCTGCTTGTCCAGTTCCTGATACCACACATGCTTAGCAATCTGACAAAGCCATACATATACTTTGCAGGTTCCATCGTATTTGTGTATGGACTTTATAGCTCTATAAAAGGTTTCTTGGGTGATTTCTTCTGCCAGTAAGTGATTATGACAAAAACTAAATACGAATTTATATACTTGGGTTGAATATTCCCTGTATAATTCCTCGTTGTCCTGCATCCGTTCACCTCCTCACTTTATATATCCGTAAAAAGCTATAAACGTTACAGCCTTTCTAAAATAATTATGAGTATAACGAAATAACGCCTCGGGTGTGTAGTATGATAAAAATCCTTAGAAATGTAAAAAAAGAAGGACTGCTTTTCCTCTATAATTAGATGAGATCTTATTGTATAAGTTACAAGGGGGCTCATAAATGACAATAAAGGTGAACCGACAGTTAAATGAAGGTCCTAAAATTCAAAAAGAACAAGATATTGTCACGAAAATGATTCGTATATATTGTAAGAAAAAACATCACCATAAGGGGCTTTGCAACGAATGTCAGGATCTAAACGATTATGCTCTGAAGAGGTTAGCTTATTGTAAGTTCGGGGAAGTGAAAACGGCTTGTGCTAAATGCCCTATTCATTGTTATAAACCGGAGTATCGTCAAAGAATAAAAGGGGTTATGCGTTTTTCAGGTCCATGGATGTTACTGTATCATCCCATTGAGTCAATTAGGCATATTCCATTACCCAATAAGCTGAGGAAATAAGTAAAAAACGGACATCATTTGATGCCCGTTTTAAGATCTAGCATTTTACGTTCTATTTTCCACTAGGCAATAATTTATTCAATAAGATCGCAGCCAATGAAGCCGCTAGTATAGGTGAGCCCAATAAATATTGCACGAATGAAGGTAAGGAATGCAAGTAGTCGCCAGGAATGAGTACCAAAGCTAACGTGATAATCATCGGTATTGCGATAATGTACATTTCTTTCTCGCCAATGGTTACGTTCTTCATCACCTGCACACCATTAATTGCAATGATCCCGCAGACGATAGCGAAGACGCCGCCGATTACAGCGGATGGTATGGAAGAGATCAGAGCAGCTAATTTACCAGAACAACCGAAGAGGACAAACCATCCTCCTACTGCGAGGAAAACCCGGCGGGAGGCAACACCTGTGATGGAGATAATGCCCGCATTGGTAGAATAGCCTGTAACAGGTGTTGAACCGAGTGCAGAAGCAATAAGACAGCCAATCCCCTCACCGATAACCCCTTTATTAATATGTTCGTCTGTTAAAGGTTTATTGATTACGTTGCTGACAGCAAACCAGGTACCTGTTGTTTCAGCTAGCAGTACGAGATAAATAATAACCATGGTGATAATAGCCGAAAAGTTGAACGAGAATCCGAAATCTACAAAAGCGATACGCGGCATGCTAAACCAGTTCGCTTTGCTAATCGCTGAGAAATCTAACACACCCATCATGTTAGCAGAGATACATCCAACTACTAACGCCATCATGACGGAAATAATTCGGAAGATCGATCCTTTATTACGGAACATAGAACCGAGAATCACGAATAAAAGGAGTGTACCTGCTGAAATAAGGGCTAACAAAACGTTCTGATTGATTGAAGCGCCTGAAGCTCCATAGATATTGTCTCTTATAGCAACAGGTAATAAAGAAAGACCAACTATGAATATGATCGTACCACCTACAATGGGTGGGATAAAGTTCTTAACGATTTTATTAAAGATCCCGACATAGCCCAAAATAATAACTAGAACCGCACCGATTAAGCTGGCACCTAACACGGAACTCCAACCCAGCTCCCCGCCGCCACTAGCGGCATAAATACTGACAATCGCACCAAGCGGAACATAAGATGGACCTTGCGCGATAGGAAGCTTCATACAGAAATAAGTCTGCACAATCGTTGCAAGTCCAGCAGCAATAAAGGTAGATTGAATCAACGCGCTTGACTGATTCGGTTGTAAGCCGATTAACATTGCAATCAGGAAAGGAACTACATAAACGTCCATTGCCAATACATGTTGAAAGCCTAGGATGATGGATTTACCGAAGGAAACTTTTTCATCGGGTAGAACGGTTAATAGTTGTGACTTCAATGGCGCTTGATCTTGTACGTTTGCTTGTGTTTCCACTCAGATGCCCACCTTATATTTTCTAGTTTTATCGATCCTTAACGTGAATGAACCTTTTCACCCTGTACCCAGACTTCACGGATATTCTCAGGTCGAGCTAAATACATCATCTTTTGAAACACGTCCTCTAAATCTTCATTCCCATCAAAAATAGGCAATCTAGCCGATGGTAATTTCGTATCAATAATTTGAACATCCCATGTATAGCCTTCTAGTATCCGACCGATAGGTAAGCTTAAACTTTTACCACCGCCAGCAGTAGCAAGATAGAAAGCTTCATCAATCTTAATCCGTGATCCTAATAATCCACGCTCTTGTGCAGGAAGGGAAGGATTAACGCCATCCTCTAGCATTCTTGAAGACATTACAGCTTGTCTTATGTTATCGAAGAGACTAGGTGAAAAACCGCCAGAAATATCAGACCCTAAACCAATCTCTACACCTTTGGAGTGGAAATGAGCGATAGGGATGACACTATTGGCAAAATAAGCGTTTGATATTGGACAATGCGCAATAGCCGTTCCTGTCTCCGCAAATAACTCTACATCTTCTTCTTCTAAAAAATTACAATGTGCCATTACAGATTTATCACGGAGTAGACCGAAATCATGCAAGGCAAAAGCATCGTTCTTCTGGAATCGTTCTTGTACATAACCATGTGCCCAATCACTTTCACTACAGTGCGATTGAATATGAGTATCATATTTGGCGGCTAAGTCTCCTAAACCTTGCAAAGCCTCATTTGTACAGCTAGGAATGAACCTAGGTGTCACTACTGGATAAACGCCTTGCTTAGTAGATTTGGCTAGTTCTTTTACCGCTAGTATAAATTCTTCTGTATCTTTAATTGCGGTGCCGGTGTCAGTGTCGCGATAGTATTCTGGATTTCCTTGAGGGTCGTCCATTACCACTTTTCCAACGAGTCCGCGTTGCCCTTTATCCGCACATATTTGGGCTAATAGTAAACTGGCTTCTTTATGCACCGTTGCAAAATAAAGGGCTGTAGTAGTTCCGTTCGCGAGTAAAGTATCAACCACATCAGAGTAGACCTTTTTAGCAAAATCCAGGTCCGAAAACTTAGACTCCAGTGGGAAGGTGTACGTATTTAACCAATCATAGAGTGGAATATCTAATGCAGTTCCAGATTGAGCCCACTGCGGGGCGTGAACATGCAAGTCGATAAAGCCAGGCAAAAAATACTGACCTTCAGCTAATCGATGGAAGTTGTCTTGGTCTTGATAAGTAGCTAGTAAAGTTTGATAGTCGGGTTCTTCTGGTGAAACGATCTTTTCTATCATTCCATCTGTATTAATGCAGTAGAGATGGTCTTTTAAAATTTGAATTTCCTTTGGTGATTTGCTTGAAAATGAAGTGCCTAGGAATATTTGCATATATTCAGTCATGATTTCCGCCTTAATGTTCGTCTTTTGGTGTTCGTTTGTTATTATAATCCGTAAAAAATGATAAGTCTATACCTAAAGTCGAACGAACAAAGGGGGTGGGCGCTGAATTATGCTCTGATTAGATCAAAATTGTTAGGATTACGTAAAATGTATGCGGTTACTTACTTATGCTATAATACATATAGATAAATAAGGTTAAGCGCTTAAGAAAAATGGGTTAGGAGTGTTACTGAAATGAGAAGATATAACTTTTGGCGTCCGATCATGCTAATTATTGTCGCGTTGCTTACGAGAAGCCTGGTGACTAACGTATGTATTTTGTTTGGTATGCAGACTGAAGTAGCGAGTAGTATAGGTACGCTGGGCATGGTCATCGCCGGTTTAGTGATGTATAATCGCATGAACATTCGTCGTCGAAAATAACAAATTAATTGCTAGAATCCGATCCATACGGTTGAAGTTATTCCTAATTCCATTATAGATATCGGTGACTAAGAGTAAGACTGGGGAATTTTTCTCGGTCTTATTTTTTTTGTTTTGTACAAAATAGAGTAAGCGATCAAGCATAGCCTTAACAAAAAAAGTGTCTCCTATTTTTAATGATATTTAAATTACGGCCAAGTAAATGCAAAAAAATAAAATTTGGGAGTGGGAAAATGGTATTATCGATGGAATGTGATTATTCATCAAAAGTTTATTTAGAAAAACTCAATGCCTATTGGCGTGCGACGAACTATGTTTCCGTAGGTCAACTGTATCTGAAGGATAACCCGTTGTTAAAGGAGCCGATCAAGGATACCGATTTAAAGATTAAGCCCATCGGACACTGGGGCACTATTCCAGGCCAAAATTTTATTTATGCCCATTTGAACCGTGTAATTACTAAATATGATTTGAACATGTTCTATATTGAAGGTCCTGGTCACGGTGGTCAGGTTATGGTTTCAAATTCCTATCTGGATGGTAGTTACACGGAAATTTATCCTGAGATTACGCAAGATATCACAGGTATGAAGAAATTGTTCAAACAATTCTCATTCCCAGGTGGGATTGCTTCACATGCCGCTCCTGAAACACCTGGCTCTATTCATGAGGGCGGCGAATTAGGTTATTCTCTTTCTCATGGTGTCGGTGCCATACTGGATAATCCTGATTTGATATCGGCTGTTGTGATTGGCGATGGCGAGGCTGAAACTGGACCACTAGCTACTTCATGGTTCTCCAACAGATTCATCAACCCAGTTACCGATGGTGCGGTCCTGCCGATCTTGCACTTGAATGGATTCAAAATCAGTAACCCAACGATCTTATCTCGTCAATCGAAAGAAGAAATTACCGCCTACTTTAAAGGTATGGGGTGGCAACCATTCTTTATTGAAGGTGAAGATCCTGATCTAATGCATCCAGAAATGGCCAAGGTGCTCGATACTATCGTCGAAAGAATTGAAGAGATTCAAAAAAATGCGCGTGAGAACAATGATCTTACTCGTCCGGTCTGGCCAATGCTGGTCTTCCGCTCTCCTAAGGGTTGGACAGGTCCAGAGCAATGGGAAGGTGTGCCCATTAATAATTCGTTCCGTGCCCATCAGGTGCCAATTCCGGTTGACCAAAAAAATATGAAATACGCGCCAGCGTTGCTGGAGTGGCTGAACAGCTATAGACCGGAAGAGTTATTCGACGACAATGGCCGTTTGAAAGCTGAAATTGCCGAGATCCTGCCTTCAGGAGACAGCCGTATGGCAATGAATCCTGTAACTAACGCCGGCAACCTGATTAAAGACCTGCATTTGCCAGATTACCGCAACTTTGCGCTTGATAATTCCGTACCAGGTCAAGTTATTGCACAAGATATGTCTGTTCTGGGTAAATACCTGAAGGAAGTTATTACTCTTAACGAAGGAAATCGCAATTTCAGAATTTTCGGACCGGATGAAACGATGTCTAATCGTCTGGGACCTATCTTTGAAGTAACCAACCGGCAATGGCTGGATCAAATTAAGGAACCAAATGATGAATTTCTCTCATCTTATGGACGTGTTATCGATTCTCAATTGTCCGAGCATCAGGCAGAGGGTTTTCTTGAAGGGTATGTGTTGACTGGCCGTCATGGTTTCTTTGCAAGTTATGAAGCTTTCTTGCGTGTAGTCGATTCTATGATTACTCAACATTTCAAATGGCTGCGTAAGGCAAAGGATCAAAGCTGGCGTGCAGATATCCCATCCTTAAATGTGGTGGCAACTTCAACCGTATTCCAACAAGACCACAATGGTTACACTCACCAAGATCCAGGGATATTAGGTCACTTAGCTGACAAGAAGTCTGAATTTATCCGTGAGTATTTACCTGCGGATGCGAACTCCTTGCTGGCTGTCTTTGATACTGTCTTAAACGACCGTCAAAAAATAAACCTAATCGTTACGTCCAAACAACCGCGACTACAGTGGTTTAGTGCTGACGAAGCACAAGAATTGGTTGGAAAAGGCCTGAAGATTATTGATTGGGCAAGCACCGATCAAGGTGGAGAGCCGGATGTTGTCATTGCTTCTGCAGGTACAGAACCAACAATTGAAAGCTTGGCAGCAATCTCCATACTGCATGAGAAACTGCCTGAACTTAAGATTCGATATATCAACGTGGTGGACTTATTAAAACTAAGAAGTCGAAAACAGGATCCTCGTGGCTTATCTGACGAAGAGTTTGATCAGTTTTTTACAAAAGACAAACCTGTTATCTTCGCTTTCCACGGTTATGAAGGTCTGATTAGAGACTTTTTCTTTGAGCGTCATAACCATAACCTGCATGTACATGGATACCGTGAGAATGGGGACATTACAACTCCATTCGATATGCGTGTATTGAATCAGATGGATCGCTTTGACCTGACGAAGGAGACTATTCTCAGCTTGCCTGATGCGGATGAACATAAGACCATCTTGGATGAAATGGATGCGATCCTTAAGAAACATCATCAATACATTCGTGAAGAGGGAAATGATTTACCAGAAATAGAGAACTGGGTGTGGAAGCCACTGAAATAAAAACATGGTGTAACGGGTGTAGTGAAGTAAAAGACATCTTAGGGTGTCTTTTACTTTTTATGATAATTTTTACCTTTGACAGAATGAATGCGATTTCATATGATATATGTAACCGGTTACCTAGATTTGGACAATCATAAAATCACATATACTTGTCGCATCTTAAAGAGGAATCATATTTTTTTTAAGAATGTGGAACCGGTTCCACATACCTCAACAGGAGTCTCATCCGTCATTATTTCTCCAAACGAGCAAGAAGCAGAAATGCTTATGAAGTCCCTTGGTTTTCGCGAAAAGTACAAAGAAAAGCTAATTGTCACAAACGGAAAAGATGGAATTATTTATTACAAAAATGGAGAAAATATTTTCATCAAAGCGCCAGAGGTTCAAACAGTAGATACCATGGGTGCAGGGTCGGTGCTCAAGGAGGAATGCCTTTATTAAAAGAGCTGAAACAATTCATGGGCTGAGGGTATACTAGGAGGCGATTCTTTAATGCTAAGAAAAGAACCAAACGCATTAACACCACAGATGTATGCTGAGCTTCGCCGAAAAGTGGATTTTCAAGAATATTCATTAGAAGATGTCGCACAGGCCTTAGAGAAGACGCTATTTTCAGTTGTTATATTCGATGATCATAAACCAATTGGTATTGGTCGAATTGTCGGTGACGATAGAATTGTGTTCTTCATAAAGGATGTAGTAGTTGATCCTGAATACCAGAAGCAATCAATTGGTTATACTATTATGCATTCCTTAATGAATTACATTCAGGAAAAAGCGTGCGAGAACGCATATATAGGTTTAATGGCTACGCCGAATACAGAGAAATTCTACGAGAAATTCGGATTTATTCAACGTCCTAATCAGGATTTTGGCCACGGAATGGTTAAATTTGTAGATAAATCATATAAAATTGATAACCCGATGGAGGATAAATAATATGTTAAAAAGACCGATTATTATTGATACAGATCCTGGGATTGATGACGCAGTAGCTATAGCTATTGCTTTGTATAGTGAAGAACTTGATGTCAAGCTAATCACAACTGTAGCAGGGAATGTGGGCGTAGACAAAGTAACAAACAATGCATTAAAGCTGCTGAAATATTTTAAAAAGGAAGTTCCCGTTGCCATGGGTGCGGCTGCCCCGCTGATTAGAACACCTCAAGATGCGAGTAATGTGCATGGTGTTAGCGGAATGGAAGGTTTTGATTTTGAAGAACCTACAAATGATCTTTTGCTTGAAGAGAATGCAGTTAATGCCATGTATAAGGTGATTAAAGAAAGTACAACCCCGATTACGCTTGTTCCGATTGGACCGCTTACGAATATTGCATTATTGTTGAAAATTTATCCTGAGGTAAAAAATAACATTCAAGATATCGTTCTAATGGGGGGATCAGCCTCCAGAGGAAATATGGGGGTAATGTCTGAATTTAATATTCATGTGGATCCGGAAGCTGCAAAAATTGTGTTTGATAGTGGACTTCCGATTGTTATGGCTGGTTTAGACGTTGGATGGAAAGCGCTTGTATTACCAGAAGACTCTGCCCAATTAGAAAACATGAACGATGTTGGGAAAATGATTCACAGCCTCTTTCAGCGGTACCGTGGCGGCAGCATGAAGACCGGGTTAAAAATGTATGATAGCTGTGCCATTGCCTATTTGTTAAAACCAGAAATGTTTGAAACGGTTGAGACTCACGTGGATATCGAACTGAACGGCAGTATGACAGCAGGAACTACAATCGTTGATTTGAAAGGATATTTAGGTAGACCTAATAATGCCAAAGTGTGTCTTGATATCGATCAGCAATTATTTCGAGAATGGCTATTAGATAGCTTGAGAAAGTGCAACTAACGAACTAACACCAACTAAATGGGGGACAGCGCGATGGACATAATCATGTACGGCTCTGCGATTCTGGCGATTGTTATTATTGTATATATGTTAATAAAGCAGATGGATATTAAGATTACACTATTCTTCATTGGTATTGTTCTAATGTTCATTGGAATACTAATGGGTAATGGAATAAGTGCTAAAGGGTTTGAATCTTCGGGTGCTGTATGGTTAGATCCATTGGTAGCCATAGCGGACCAGTTTAAATCGTCACTCACATCTGCTGGTTTTATCATTCTTATTCTTGGTGGATATACAGCATACATGTCCTATATTAATGCGAATGATGTGACCGTCAATGTATTAACGAAACCACTAGGTAAAATTAAATCGGTATATATTCTTGTGCCAGTAGTCTTTTTGCTAGGAAATTTGTTGTCTCTTGTAATACCTAGTGCCTCAAACCTGGCTATAATCTTACTTGCAACATTATTCCCTGTGTTGAAAAAAGCTGGAATGTCAACGTTATCCGCAGCTGCGATTATTGCGACATCTGCGACCATCGTACCAACGCCAATGGGCGGGGATAACGTGGCAATTGCAACTGAATTAGCACAATATGCTGAGTATGCAGGTTTGACCGTAACAGATTATGTATTCCGTTACCACGCGTTAGTCTCCATCCCTACATTATTAGTAATGGCTGTTGTACATTATTTCTGGCAAAAACGTATGGATAAAAAGATGGGCGTCGACACAGAACACGCAGAAGTTGAACTAAAGGATGTTAAGCTAGTGGAAGGTGGAAAGCTGTTTACAACGGTTTACGCTTTGTTGCCAGTGCTTCCTATCCTGTTCTTGATCGTAGTATTTATACTTCAATCTGCATCTAGTATGACTATTAATATAAGCGTTGAGGTAGTTGCCTTATTATCTTTCGCTATTGCGATTGTTTGTGAATTAATCCGTAAAAGGAATGCAAAGCAAGTGTTAGATGGTACAGAGCATTTCTTTAAAGGCATGGGCAGCGCGGTTCCAATTGTTGTTCTGCTGGTTGCGGCTTCTGTATTCGTTACTGGATTGAAATCAATTGGACTTATTGAATCCTTGGAAACAGCGATGACTGGTATTCACGGTTCCAGCCTTGGATTTATTCTTCCACTCATTCTCGTTACCTTGACTGCTCTAATCGTTATTTTGAGCGGTAGCGGTACGGCGCTCTTCTATTCGATGATTCCTTTATTGGTTCCTCTTGCTAACGCTGCGGGTATTAACCCAATTGCAGTTACAGTGCCAATGGGTCTTGCAGGTAACCTGTTTAGAGCAGTTTCTCCAGTCGCGGCCGTTGTTCTTATTGTAGCTGGCTCCGTTAAGAAGAATCCGATTGAGATTGTAAAACGCACATCTGTGCCAATGCTTGTGGGTGTAGTCTTTATGTTCATCCTGTCCATGATCGTATTTTTATAACTAGGATATCCGGCGTAGCATAGCTGCTGTTCTGGCTCCATTAAGTATTCAGAAGGGGATGTTCCATAGCCAATGTTCATGGCTATTAGGACATCCCCTTTCGCTATTTCTTAGACTTTTTATCCCTACACTCCCAGAGATTGTGGTAATATATTACAATTAGACGATTACCATATGGGAGGTATGTGAGTGAAGCATAAATGGATGAACTCGCCGTACACCTTTGCTTTAGGGATGTTTGCGATGATGGTTCCCAGTCAGGCTTTTAGTTCTTTTTACAGTTATTTTTATGTGGAGAAATTGGGCTTGGGCATTGGACTTGCTACACTGGCCAGAACAATCTTTCTGATCTGGGATGCGGTGAATAATCCGCTGTTTGGATACTGGTCAGACCGCACAAATACCCGCTATGGTCGGCGTAGACCCTGGGTGTTCGGCTCGATTCCGCTATTTATGCTGGCGTTTGTGCTGGTGTTCTCTCCACCCGGCGGATTATCTGAAAATGGACTCTTCACTTGGTTTCTAGTGACACTTATTTTCTATGAGGCTGTCGCTACGGTCTTGTGGGTGAACTATGGCGCACTGCTTCCGGAGCTCTTCCGTGGAGATCGTATTCGGGCAAAAGCCTCAGCGATTCAGCAAGGGTATCAAGTGGTTGCTCTGTTAATCGGTACGGCTCTAACGCCAAAACTTTTCGCAGCAATTAACTTCTCTAATATGGCTATTGTGTATGCCTGTCTCTTCGGCGTGTTTATGTTTTTATGTATGATGAATGTCCAAGAGAAGAAAGAGACCACTAAGACCGAACCGTTGAAACTCATCCCGGCTTTTCGGGAGACGATTCGGAATAAGAAGTTCTGGGTGTTTAATATTTCGAACTCTTTTGCCCAAACGGTTAATGGACTTGTAAGCTCGATGATTCCCTTTTATGCAAAATATGTTCTACATATTTCAGAAGCACAAGTGTCTATTATGCTCGCGGCTGTCTTTGTCTCGGTCATTCCATTAGTGTTCGTATGGTATTGGATTATTCGTAAGATGGATGGGGTCAAGGCATGGCGGCTATCGCTTATCCTATATGCTTTATCTGTCATTCCGCTATGGTTCGGGTATGATCTTGTAAGTGGTGTGGCCGCTGGCATTGTTGTCGGTTTCGGACTAGCAGGATTTCTAGTAACCCCGGCAATCGTAGGTGGCAAAATTATTGATGAGGATGCGGAGAAGACAGGTTTGAGAAGAGAAGGCATCTATACCGCGGTAAGTGGATTCATTACTCGCTCGAGCGGATTAATCTCGGCGCTGGCTTTTTTCATTGTAGGGATGATCTTTGGTTACAAGGGTGGCGATGACCCAGGGTCAGATCCAGAAGCAACGTTCCGGTATTTAATAAGCGTGGTGCCGTTATGTCTGCTAGCGATATCTGTTGTCATATCTTTTACTATTAAGTTTACATTTACGGGGCAATTGAGAGGTGATGCTGACTATGATCAGAAAATTAATCATCAATTGTGATGATTTTGGGCAAAGCCCTGCCATGAATCAAGCGATAATGCATCTATTAGAAGAGGGAAAAGTATCTTCAGCGACGATCATGGCGGTGGCCCCTGGATTCGAGGAGGCAGCTAGATGGTGTAGCCGTAGGCAACAACGAAATGTGGGCCTTCATTTGACGATGACTAGTGAGTTTGAGGCTTTACGCTGGAGCAGCCTGACGGGGGACTCTTCACTACATGACGATGGCGGGCATCAATATAAGACGGTAAAAGAGTTTGAGCAGGGGGCACAGACAAAAGCTGTGCTGAAGGAGATTGTTGCGCAGTATGAGAGAGTGAAACAATCCGGAATAGTGATTAGTCATGTTGACAACCATATGGGAAGTTTATATGGCATGGAAACGGGACGCAGCTTGCTCCCGCAGACGTTGTGGAGAATTTCCCGCTGGGGATTACCATCACGGTTCTTTCGATACATCCATCCAGAGGATCCTCTTCTGGGATCGCTGAAAAATATTGAACGTCCTGTTGCACTTGGATCCGGGCTGGCCGATACACTTGGAGTCCCGATTCCTGATTACTTGTTGTCGCATCCTTTTGGTGTGCAAGAGGGTGAGACGTACGATAGTTTCAAACAATCCATTATCGCCAAGATGTATTCGCTACCTGATGGTGTTAGTGAAACCTATATTCATCCCGGAATCGACGATCCGTGGATGCTTGCAAATATACCACATTGGGAGAAGCGAGTCTGGGAATACCGTCTACCCTTTGATGATGATTTTACCTATGCGATTCGTGATGCTAGTGTTGAATTAACGGACTATCGCTATGTACAGGAGCATTTAAAGCGCCCACGAGTAAAATCTGCGGGGAGACTGTTGAAGAAACTGATAAGTTCATGAGGAAAAATAAAAAGACACCTTGAGGGGTGTCTTTTGACTATCCCATTAAACCCTTCAGTCCATTCAAGAATGGGGAAATAGATTTAATCATATTGTAGCCCATTTTCACAACCGGCATTGTTCTTTGGATCATCCCTACGAAGCCCATAATTCCACCGAATCCTGAAGCGCCTGAACTTGCAGACTCGGCAGCCCCTGCAGCTCCTCCTCCCATTCCGAAAAGTGAGCCGAATAATGGCATGAGTCCTGATACGTTCGCTTTCCGGGAGCGGGAAGAAGAGTGCTTTTTTGATTTTTTATTTTTATTTTTACGTGGTTTGGAGAGGGTCAATCCATCCTTATCGAGGCCAGTTATCCATCCTACATACGTACGTCCATCATGAAGCGTAACGCACACAGGTCTACCCTTGAGCTGTTCAGCTCGCTTGCGAATTTTTGCTCTGTTTGACATTTGTGGATCACCTCATTGGTCTATTTAATTATATATTACTCAGATATTCCGGTGTTGCTTGTGCGGGTTCATCATTAATATGAAAAGAAAGTCCAAAAAATTGGATGAGGAAACGACGTTATACATAAATATCGATTTCCAAGTATCTCTCGTGAAAGCCCATTGCATTTATAAAGGTGTTCTTCCGCTTATAAGATTCGAATAACAATTAGTGAAGGGGGTGGTAGGATGTTATCTGCATGGATGGGGAGTATTACTTTTGCCGGAGCGGCGATTCTTTACATATTACTGTCTTTAGGATTACCTTATGGAGAGTTCGCAATGGGTGGCAAACATAGAATCATGTCCTCACAGATGAGGATTGCGTGTGCGATCTCAGTTGTTATACAACTGATTGCAATCTCGTACTTGTTGCAGGCAGGCAACGTGATTTCTATTGGATTACCTTTTGATAGAGGCGTATGTTACTTTTTTACAGTCTATCTAATTCTCAATACCGTAATGAATATATTATCGAAGAGCAGAAAAGAAAGACTTGTGATGACACCTTTGTCTTTAATCACGGCAATTTGTTTTGGGTTTACTGCCATCATGAGTGGGTCTTGAGAGAGTTATTATCAGATAAAGATTCGACGTGTTTTGATTTTATGTATGCGCTTTCTTAGGACGCATCTCTATAAGGTGTGTTTTTTTGTATGTCTAGAGACTCTTGATCTAATAAAATAAAAATGTGACCTAGGTCTTTCTTCACACGTTAATATATTTAACACGAAATTATATTAATTTTACAATCCTATACGTTTTCGTCATGTTTGTGTGATATAATATCACCGAAATTATGTAAAAACTACTAGGGGGAATAAATCTTTATGGGATGGAAGACACGATGGAACAAGCCTCTCGCTTCTGTACTAGCAACTGCAGTGCTTTCAGCACAGGTACTAGGTGGAGTCGTTTTGGGTACGGTTTGGAGTCCGGACAAAGTAGCTGCTGCACCTGCTACACCTGCTTCTGGAGCCAAGGTTGAGCTTCGTTTGATGAGCACAACGGATGTGCACACTAATGTGTATGGTTGGGATTATTTTAAGGGTGCACCATCTGTAACCGTCGGTCTTGACCGCACGTCAAGTCTGGTGAAACAAGCGAGAGCTGAAGAACCCGACAACCTCCTGCTTGACAATGGGGACTTGATTCAAGGAACCCCGCTGGGTACGTACGTGGCGAAGAAATCAGAACTGAAAGATCCGAATGAGATTCATCCGATGATTGCGGCTATGAATGTTATGAAATATGATGCTGCGACTTTTGGTAATCATGAATTCAATTATGGTTTGCAATTTTTAGATCGTACTATAAATGGTAGCGATGGCAAGAAGAAGTCAACTACCGGTGCAAATTTTGATTATGTGAATGCGAACATATATAAAATGGATGGCACGAATGCCTTTGATCCTTTTGTTATCATACCTAAAACAATAAAAGACAGTAATGGTACAGAACAAACGATTCAAGTCGGCCTAATTGGCCTTGTTACCCCTCAAATCATGGAGTGGGATAAGGTTAATCTGGAGAACGAAGTCACCGTTAAAGATATTGCCGCAACGGCTGCGGAGTTTGTTCCAGAAATGAAAGCTAAAGGAGCAGATGTCATTGTTGCTATGGCCCATACTGGGTTTGATATCAACGCTGTTATAGGTGATGGTTCTGAAAATGACATTAACGCCTTGAGTAAGGTTCCGGGTATCGATGCGATCACATTCTCACATACCCATAAGGTATTCCCAACGGGAAACGACAGCACACTGGATGCTATGTTCAAAGATCCGGATACTAAAAAGCCTTACAATAACGATAAGGCTGTGATCGATAATGCGAATGGTCACATTAACGGTACGCCTGCTGTACAAGCTGGCTACGGCGGTGCTTATTTAGGTCTAATTGATCTGGATATTGTATACGGTGATAAAGGCTGGGAAGTAGATAAGAAAAGCTCAAAAGCTTTAACTCGTTCTATCTATAAGACAGAGAATAAAGTGAATTATCCAACGGTCGAACCTGATCCAGCTGTAGATGATGCTGCTGCGGCAGCGCATAACGCTACTATTGTTTATACTGAACAGAAGCTGGGTGTGACAACGGCTCCAATGAACAGTTATTTTGCAATGGTTCAGGATGATCCTACGGTTCAGCTCGTAACGTATGCACAGAAGTGGTATGTTCAGAAGTATATTGATGTCAATGTTCCTCAATATAAGGACCTACCGATTCTGAGTGTCGGCGCTCCATTTAAAGCAGGACGTAACGGCCCAGAAGAATACACTAGTATTGATGAAGGCAACTTGACTATCCGTAGCGCAAGCGACCTCTATCTATACGATAACACGCTCAAAGCGATCAAGGTTAAGGGTTCTGTTGTTAAAGAGTGGTTGGAAATGAGCGCGGGTGCATTTAACCGCATCAAACTTGGAATCTCGACTCCGCAGTCTCTGTTGAATCCGGAATTCCAAGTCTTTAATTTTGATGTGATTGATGGGGTCCAATATAAAATTGATGTAACGAAAAACGCGAAGTACAATCCGGATGGCTCCATTAATGATGCTTCATCGAGTCGTGTGACGGAAGTGACTTACAATGATCAGCCTTTAGATCTTGATCAGGATTTTATTGTTGTCACTAACAATTACCGTGCAAGCGGTGGTGGTAACTTCCCGGGCGTTAAAGGCTCAGAGTTGGTAGTGGACTCTCAAGATGAGAATCGTCAGGTCTTGATGGACTATATCAGTGAAGCTGGAACGATTGATCCTACTGCTGATGGCAACTGGTCATTGGCACCTATTAAGGGTAGTGTGAAAGTAACGTTCACTACAACGCCTAAAGCAGCAAGTGTACTTCCGGCGAACATATACGATATGGGTCAGCAAAATGATAAAGGCTTCGGAATTTTCGAACTGGATCTAAGTGTGAAAACTCCTGCGCCAACTGCAGATGTTGAAGTTCACCTTATTGGAATCAATGACTTCCATGGTCAACTAGACACAGTTTCTACAGTGAGCAATAAGTCTGTAGGCACAGCAGCTTACCTCGCGACTTACTTGAAACAGGCTCGTGCAAAGTATGAGAACTCCTTGCTCTTCCATAACGGTGACTCCGTAGGAGCATCGGCACCTGTATCCTCGCTTGAGCGCGATGAGCCGACTCATGCTTGGATGAACATGATGAAATTTGATGTAGGTTCCTTGGGTAACCATGAGTTCGACCAAGGTGTTGATGCGCTAATGACACAGCTTTATGGTGGTGCAGATCCAAAGAACAAAAAAATTATCCATGCTGGTTCTGATTTTGATTACGTGAATGCCAATGCAGTGTATGCCAAAAACGGCGAACCCATTATCAATCCTTATGTAATCAAAGAAGTCGGTGGTGTGAAGATCGGCTTTATAGGTCTTGTAACCAAATCCACACCAAGCAAGGTTGCACCTTCTGGAACAGTGGGCGTACACTTCCTCTCTCCAGAGGAGGAAGTAGCGGCTGTTGAGAAATATGCGAAGGAGCTTCAATCTAAAGGTGTAGAAACGATCATCGTACTTGCGCATGATCCTGCCACAACTAAAGATGGCAAAACCACAGGTGAAGCAGCTGACCTAGCCAATGCGCTTCCTGCGAACTCCCCTGTTGACGTTATCGTTGCTGGTGATAACCATGCTCTGGCAAACGGATTGGTCAACGGTAAGTTGCTTGTACAAGCATACTCTTACGGTACAGCATTTGAAGATATCAAGCTGATCATTGACCATGAAACAGGAGATGTGAAGGAGAAGTCTGCTGTAGTAACGTCCACCTTCCATGAAGGTGTAACACCAGATCCGGAAAGTGTGGCTCTGGTAAATGCATACCTTGAGAAGCATCCTGAACTGACCCAACCAGTGGGTACAACAGACGGAACTGTTACTCGTACAGATGCTTACACCAAAGAAGCTGCCCTTGGCAACCTGATTGCTGACGCTATGCGTACTGCTGATTTCGGCGATGGCGCAAAGGCTGCTGATTTTGCCTTTATGAATCCGGGTGGTATCCGTGCGGATCTTCCGAAGGGTGATGTAACCTTTGGCGATTTGGCTAAAGTTCAGCCGTTCGGCAACACACTTGTGAAGCTGACACTGACTGGAGCACAAATCAAAACGTTGCTGCAACAGCAATGGAATGTGAAAGCTGATGGAACGGCAGATATTAAAACGCTGCAAATCTCCGGACTGAAATATACAGCCAATATGTATCTTCCGGTAGCAGATCGTGTTGCCAATCTTACACTAACTAATGGTACACCAATTAATCCTACGCAGGAATATACGGCTGTCGTGAATAACTTTATGGCTGCTGGAGGGGATAACTACAAGGTTCTGACTGAAGGTAAGAATTCATTGGCTGGTCCGATTGATTTGGATGTATTCTACGATTACATTGTGAAGACGTTTGATCGCAAAGAGATCAAGGCAGCCATTGAAGGTCGTATTACGAACAAAGAGAAGGCTGATACGGGATCGGGCAGTGGCGATGGTGGTTCTAATGTTGTAACTCCAACACCTACTCCAACCGTGAAACCAACAGCAACACCAGCACCAACAGCAACACCAGCACCAACTACTGCCCCAGCAGCAAGCTTCAAAGATCTGGGTAAGGTAGTCTGGGCGCAAGAAGCTATTCAAGCATTGGCTGCTAAGGGCATTATAAAAGGGTTGGATGCTAATACTTTTGCACCAACCAAAACAGTGACACGTGCAGAATTTATTACAATGCTGGTACGCGCACTCAATCTGACGGGTTCGGCAACAACCAGTTCATTCAGCGATGTTAAGCAAGGAGTTTGGTACACGGATTCTATCGCCCTTGCGGTCAAGGCCGGACTTGTAAAAGGCTCTGGAAATGGTAAATTTGAACCGGGTCGTGAAGTGACTCGTGAAGAAATGGCTATTATGATTGCTAATGCATTGAAAGATAAACTACAGCCGATTGATAAGAATGCAGCGCTGGGCAAGTTTGCAGACAAGTCCAGTATTGCTCCTTACGCACAGGACGCTATAGCACAACTGACCCAATTGGGGATTGTTAACGGTGTTGAGGGTGGTAAATTTGCACCTAAGGGCATAGCTAACCGCGCTCAAGCGGCAGTCATTATCTACCGTATGCTTGAACAAGCTTCATAATCCGATAGTTCTTCTAAAAAGTGTATCGATGATCCCTAATAGGGACTCGGTACACTTTTTCTTTTTACATTAGGTATTGCCCTTTGCGCTAATATATGATAATTTAGTTCTGCACTGCATGATTCTTTTATATTTTGTGCGGTCGTGGCGGAATTGGCAGACGCGCACGGTTCAGGTCCGTGTGGGTTAATCCCCGTGGAGGTTCGAGTCCTCTCGACCGCATACCTAAGTGCTTATAAATTAGCTGTACTTTTGAATTGCTCTTCAACCTGAAGAGCCTTTTTCTATTTATAAGGATATTTCAGATTTGGATAACTCTAATGTAAAAGAAGTGAAGCGAAGATGGAACCTAATGTAAATGTCAATACGAAGCGAAGTGTGAGGTTTCTTGAAAAATATTTTTCAGGAGAATCGTTAGATTATCGCCATATGATTGCTTTATTTATCCCTATTCTGGTAGATCAAGCCTTTATAGTGGGGCTAAATCTAGTGAATACGGCTATGATCAGTTCGTCCGGTGTGGCAGCTATCAGTGCGGTGAACATGATTGATTCTCTTAATCTTTTTCTCATTAGTGTGTTTATCGCGGTATCAACAGGTGGTACGGTTGTCGTAGCGCAGTATAAAGGAAGCGGTAATAGTCTTATGGTATCAAAAGCTACCGCAGGCGCCACTTCATCGGTTTCCCTTATGGCTTTTGTTATTGGTATGTTTGGTATTCTTTTTCATAATCCGCTGTTGAACTTACTATTTGGAGCAGCTTCACCCGAGGTAATGCACAACGCCCGAATCTATTTGATTGGGAGCTGTATCTCCTATCTTGGTATAGCTGTGGTAGAGGCGGTGTGTGGTGCTCTTCGGGGAATCGGAAGGACGAGAGCCTCGCTTGCGCTATCGCTCATTATGAATTTAGTTTACGTCCTCTTGAATCTCGTATTTATTAACCTTTTGCATATGGGCGTTCTAGGAATGACCATTTCTATAAATATAGCTCGATATTTGGGCGCGATATGCGCTCTGTATTATCTGTTCCGGATGGACAATGAACTGCATATTCGAATTCGTGACTTACTGGTGGTTCAATTCTCCATGCTCAAAAAAATAATGTTCATCGGTATGCCGTTTGCGGCGGAGCAGATGTTCTTTAATGGTGGTAAGATTCTGACGCAAGTCTTTATCGTCAGTCTCGGTACTTACGCGCTTGCTACAAATGCTATCGCCTCTTCCTTTGCGGGGATTATGCAAATTCCGGGTAATGCGTTGTCTTTGACGATTATTACAGTGGTCGGACAATGTATGGGAAGCAATAATGTTAAGGATGCTCGGAAATTTATTAAATCGTTTCTCGTAGCATCTTCCCTTTCCTTTGTGGTGATGGGATTGTTAGTTATGCCTTTCTTCCATCCGCTAGTGTCGATGTTTCATCCACCTGCGGAGATTGTGAGGGATATTTTCATAATTGTACTTATCAATACAATCGTACAAATACCGTTGTGGTCTGTTAGTTTCATAACACCGTCAGCGCTTAGAGCGGCGGGTGATTCCAAGTTCACATCCATGGTGTCTATGTTAAGTATGTGGTTGTTCCGTGTAGTACTCGGATACATCTTAGGTATTGTTCTCGATTTCGGTCTACTTGGGGTTTGGTTAGCTATGAACTGTGAGTGGGGAATAAGAGGATTCATATTTCTACGGCGCTTCATGGGTAAGAAGTGGGTTCAGCATCGTGTTATATAGTAAAAGTAAAAGACACCCCGTGTGGGTGTCTTTTTGTTTGCCATGCATGTAGTATTATTCTTTGATCTGTGAGAACAAATCATTCAAAGCTTCACTCATTGTAGGGTGAGTAAAGATATGATCTCTCAAAAAGGTAAAATCTTGCCCTGTTTGTATTGCCATGCTCACGATATTAATCACTTCGCTAGATTCCGCACAGAACAATGTAGCTCCTAGGATTTTATTGGTTTTTGCATCCACAATTGCTTTTAGGAAGCCCTCGGTTTCGTTAATTAAGCGAGCACGTGGAATAGCTGCTGCAGGCAACTTAGCGACTTTAATTTCAAGTCCTTGTTCGACGGCTGCTTCTTCACTTATTCCTACTCTGGATAGCGGGGGATCAATAAATACACTGTATGGAACAACGTCACGGTCATTTGTGGTATGGGAATGATCGCCGAAGAGATCATTTCGTACAATTCTATAATCATCTAATGAGATGTAGGTAAACTGTAATCCGCCTTTGACATCTCCGAGGGCCCATATATGGGGAACGGTGGTTTTTAGGGAAGGGTCCACCTTAATAGCACCCCGATCTGTAACTTCTACACCGGCTGCTTCTAAATTTAATCCCTCAATGTTTGGTTTTCTACCTGTCGCAACCAGAACCCCATCGACTTTCAATTCTTGAATAGCACCATCTATCGAAAAGGAGATAACTGTTCCATCTTTAACATCCTTCAGTCCTATAACCTTTGCATTCAGTTTGACCTCAATGTTCTTCTTGGTAAAGGTTTGGAGGATGGCGTCCGCGACATTGCGGTCTTCTTTAGGAATGAATTTCGAGGAACTCTCCAGCACCGTAACCTGTGAGCCGAATTGACTGTAGATCGACGCGAATTCCAATCCAATATAACCACCACCAATGATGGCTAGTTTAGTTGGGAGCTCCTTAAGATCCATAATGGATGTGCTGGTATATACGAACTTACTATCTTGTATCCCATCAATAGTAGGAATGATGGTTTCAGCGCCCGTATTAATGAAGATTTTATCGGCGGTCAAGATTTTCGTCTCACCGGCATCCTTTACTTGGACTTCGTGATCCGATAAGAAGGAAGCTTCACCATTGATAACTTCTATATTCTCGTTCTGATTTAGATTATCGTAATTTTTTTGGCGTAGACTTGAAATAAGCTGATCCTTATTATGGACCGCTTCTATATAATCTTCCCCTTGATGGGCTTGATAAGCTAAGGATTTCGTAGGGATACAGGCGATGTTAATGCAAGTTCCACCGTACATTTTCTTAGAGCGTTCAATCACGGCTACTTTCCATTTTCGATTAGCTAGTTCTGTGGCAAGGGTCTTTCCGCCTTTACCGAAACCAATAATAATAGCGTCGAACTTGTTCATTTTAATACCTCCGGGTCACACAGGGTGTTTTAAATTATGCATTAAATAGCATGTTGATTTATTATTACCCTAAATCCGAAGGCCATTAAACGAACGATAAAGAGATTTGAAGACGAAAAAGAGATCTCCTCTAAATGGAGTCTCTTGATGGTAAATATCGATCTGCCATCGATCATGATTGTTTGACCCGTAATATAGTCGGAATCTTACTGTGTCATTTCTTCGATCGAACTCATTCTAGATGCATGTGCATTGCCGCCTTCTTTAACAATGAAAGAACTGAGTTCGAGGTACTCAGGAGGATCGCTTTTTGGTGTTCCGCTCGACATGAAACTGTCTAGGTAGGGGAGAGTGTAGGGAATCCCATGGTGATCACTGCACCGCCATCCTTACGGTTCCCTGCCGAAATCAGACCTCCGGAGCGCTCAACGATCGCACGGGATATGGCTAGTCCTAGCCCTGATTCGCCATCTTTTCCTTTTACAAATCGGTGGAACAGGTATGGAAGCAGATCTTCTGATATGCCAGGGCCATCATCACTAACGGAGAGCAGAACCTGATCATCTTTAACCGAAGCATGAATGTAGATATGCTGGTTGGCATAACGAGTTGCATTGGAAACTACATTAAGCAGCGCCTGCAATAGCTTATCTCTATCGGCCCGGATCGTAAGTGGCTCGCAGTCATCGTAGGATACATGTAGGGTCAGTCCCTTTTTCATCAAAAGGGGGTTCATGCGTTCAATTGTTTCTACGACTAAATCGTCCAGAGAAAGCTCGCTAGTTCTAAATATATCCTCCTCACTATCCAGTTTCGCAAGCAGGGTCATTTCAGTAACGAGCTTCTTCAGACGACTACTCTCACTCATAATAATATCCAGACCTTTATCGATCCCTTCCCCCTCGAAGATACCATCCTTAATCCCTTCAGCATACCCAGAGATAGACATTAGTGGGGTCTTTAATTCGTGTGAGGCATTCTGGAAAAATTGCTTCTGTACGTGGTTAAAACGATTCAATTCGCCAGCCATGTCATATACCGACTTAGCGACAGCGCCAATCTCTCCGCCAGCTTTGATTAGCTTAACATCTGAGAAGTGGCGTTCCTTTACCTTTTTCAGCTCTTGCTGCAGCTTCATTAGAGGCTGGATTAGCTTTTTCGTGATAAACAGGCCAAATAGGAGCATGAATGCCCCTGCTGCACCGAAAACGATTAGAAGTCTTTTGAGCAGAGCTTGTTCAATCGTTGTAACTGCGCTCATAGGTGTAAGCAGAGTTAGCGTGCCTATCGGGGTGGACTTCACTTCCGTTATATATCTTGCATCTGTTCCATTCCATATGTTCTGGAGATCCGAGGTTTGACCTGCGACAAACTGCGTATTGGAGTTTACCGCGATTGAACTCATATTCGATGAGGTGGACAATACTTTTCCTGTCTCATCGCTAAGAATGGCCTCGACGCCTGCGGTACCAACAGTAGAAGGCATGATTACGGGTAACGCATGGAGTTCAGTCCCCATGTCGCCCTTGTACGTGCTTCCCTCAATCATAGTGGCTGACATGGCAGAGCTAATGGTTCGCAATTCTGCCTTTTGTGTACCGACAAAATGATTGAGCAGTACAAAGTGGATCACGACAGCGGTAATAGACAGGAGCAGTACCAATACGATGCTAAAGGCTATATTAATCTGATGTGCTAGCTTCATTGATCTCCATTCCCTCCTCAATACGCATACGATAGCCATGTCCCCAAACGGCTTCAATCGGCAGCAGGTCTAGTTTTTTTCGCATTCGTTTAATTAAATGGTCCACGGCGCGGTCGCTCCCAAAATAGTCATCTCCCCAAACATAGGTTAACAACTCATCTCTTGTAAATGCGCGGTTTGGAGAAGCTGCAAAAACTTTTAGAAGGGTGAATTCTTTGCTGGTGAGTTCAATCTCATTACCATGCCAGAACACACGTCTTTCCTCCAATAATAACTGTAGGTGGCTAACCTCAATTTGCGTCGATAGGTGTGGGCTACTAATTGCGGGTTCCACGGGGTTACTCATTTTATACCAGCGTTGTAACTGGCGTTTAATGCGAGCAACTAGCTCCCGGGGGCTAAATGGCTTGACCAGATAATCATCACTGCCAAGCTCTAAGCCTAATATTTTATCCACTTCATTATCTCTTGCGGAGATCATAATAATCGGTACCTCGGCTTCATTGCGAATCCGCCGACAAAACTCGTACCCGTCCATGCCAGGCAACATTACGTCGAGCACCCACATATCCGGTGGGCTTGTCTGCCATAAGGTCCATGCTTCCTCAGCGCTGCCAAGGCCGATCGTGCGGTAATTTTCTTTTTGTAAATAGGCTTCTACAAGATTACGTATATGCTGATCATCGTCTACTACGGCAATGAGATAGTTGGTATTCATTTCGTTACCTCCAGAGTATTCTTCTGCAATTATATCAATCCATAGGTGGGTATAGGGGTCTGCCATCGTTTTTCCACAAATTAACCAATGTTATGCCACACCCATTTTGTAAGCTTGGACTTGTAAGATCATTCAAATCGACGAGGAGTGTTGTATTTATGAATCAACAGATGATATTTAAAAAGTTAGCGTTGTCCGCCCTACTAGTGTCCGCAGTTGCCGCACCGACTGCAGTGAACGCAGCTAGTGGAGCAAACGATCAAAGTGCGAAGACAACAGCAGCAGCCGTGGTTACTCCAGCAAATAGTGGATCACTTTCTGCAAGCTTAATAAGCTTTGATTGGGTAGATCCCCTGGAACTGGCTAAAACATACGCACCTAATACTCTGGAAGACTGGAAGAAGACTTTGGATCAATATTATAAGGCTGCTGGATTTAGTATTACCGCAGTTTCTGAGCTTGTACCTTCTGAGCAGGCGGAGGGAGTTAAATTATCGAAAGAGATTGGATCAGCTGAAGCTCTGCCCGTGAGTTACATTGAAGCGGGTCGCAGCGTTGATATCCAATTACCTGAAGCTCAGAAGATGGAGAGTGTTGTCTCTACTTCAATTAAAGGTGTAGCGGCAATTGCGGCTGTAGAAGCGACTGGAGCTACGATTTCAATTCAAGAACTTAGTGAGGCTGATAAAGCCTTCTTCAAAGCCCAAGAGGATCTGAATAGCGCGGCTAAAACCAAAGATTCCACTGTGATTAAGGAAGCTTTAACTAAACTATTGGATCAATATAAAGAGAAAATCAAGGCGTTAGAAACGTCGAAGCAACAGTGATAACCGCAGCTTGATACAGAATAGAGAGAATGAAAAGGTAAAAGCAAAAAGACACCTCGAGGGGTGTCTTTTTGTTACGTAAATGTATCTAGTCCAACCCAATCTCGCTTTTTGCTTGAACCCTTGCTCTTTTCCGCCAATTCACTCCGATCACCCCGGCAATGATCATCACCGTGCCGGTCCAATGATACCATTCCAGCTGTTCATTCAGCAGGAGTACACCACCAAGAATAGAGACAACTGTCGAAAGACTGCCGAAGATACTCACGCGTGAAGCCTCCATTCGGGATAAAGCATAGTTGGAGAGGAAGGAGGTCACGAGGGAAGATAGCACACCGAGATAAATCATGGAGAATATGAATTTTGGCTCCTGAAAAGGTGTGAAATATTGATTCAAGGTTCCTGCCGAACCATGTTTAATGATCGACAATCCATTAAAAAATATAAATCCAAATAAAGTAATCATATAAGTGAGCTCTTTAGGACTCCAAGTTCGTGTCAGCTTTCGGGCCGCAACATTATAGCCGGCAAGGGATAGCGCTGAGATTAGGATGAGTAAGACGCCCCACAGACTGGAGGAAGAAATACTCACGCCCGGAATGGCAAAGATAAGAATGATGCCTGCAACCGAGATTAAGGTGGAGATCTTCTGGAATCCGCTTGTAGTTTCTTTCAAGAACATCGCTGCTAAAATGATGGTAAAGATGGGCATGGTCGCCTGAATAATACCCGCTACAGCAGATGTTGTATGCAGAAGTCCAAAGGCTTGAAGTGTAAAGTACAACGATGGGTATAGTAGAGCAAGTGGGATTACCACTGCTGCCTTGGAAATACCAAACTTCACCCGCCCCCATCCTGGAAAAGTAAATAATGAAGCGGCAAGGAAAGATAACGTGAAGCGGTGAGCTAACGTATCGAATGGGTCCGAGACGGTTAAAGCCATTTTTACAAATATAAAAGAAAACCCGACAATAATAGCATTCAAGACAGCAGCTACTATCGCTTTTTGAGTAGAAGATGTATTCATCTATAAGACCTCCAAAGTGTTGCGCGCATTTAGGACCGGTCCTGTTATGCTCTTTATTCTAAGGCTAGAACAGCTATGCTACAATGTAATTATTGTTCATCTGTACCGGTACAAAATAGACTCGGAGGTAGGTGAAGGGCATATATAAGTATTCGGAGTTAATCAACGATCTGGAATTACAAATCGCTGAAGATACATATCGTGAGGGCGACAAGTTACCTTCTATTCGAGAGCTAGCGCTACGTTATGACTGCAATAAGAGCACGGTTATTCGAGCACTCCAAGACCTTCAGGACAAACATCTAATCTATGCCGCGTCAAAGAGTGGATATTATGTCATGAAACGCAGTGGGGAGCGAAAAGAAGAGGGGGCGCACTGGATTGATTTTACAGCATCTGCACCGGACCCGGATATTTTTCCGTATCTAGATTTTCAACATTGTATTAATAAGGCGATCGATATGTACCGTAAGGATTTGTTTATCTATGGAACGCCGCAAGGGCTGCCGTCTCTGATCCGTGAAATGCAGCGGCAACTGGCCTCTTATCAGGTATTTGCTGATTCCAAACAGATTTTTATCACCTCTGGTGTGCAGCAAGCACTTGGACTCTTAACCCGTATTCCTTTTCCAAATAGCAGGGAGCGTGTGTTGATTGAACAGCCGAGTTACCCACTGTTTATGGAGTATTTGAAGACGTACGACATCGAGACAGAGGGGATACAGCGTTCGGATGACGGGGTGGACTTGAATGAATTAGAGCGGTTATTTAAGACGGGCCAGTTCAAGTTCTTCTATACCGTTCCACGGTTTCATAATCCGCTTGGCGTTTCCTATACCCGCAACCAGAAGAAGGCGATTGCCCAGCTTGCAGCTAAATACGATGTGTATATCGTTGAGGATGACTACATGGCAGATCTGGAGCAGGATACGAAGCAAGATCCGATTTATGCCTATGACAATACATCACACGTTATCTATTTAAAAAGCTTCTCCAAGATTATATTCCCAGGTCTGCGCGTTGGTGTGGCTGTACTTCCTGAGGTGCTCTGTGAGTCCTTTAACCGATTCAAAAGACTGATGGATATAGATAGTTCTATGCTGTCACAAGCTGCCTTGGAGTTGTATTTGAAAAGTGGAATGTTCGAGCGCCACCGAAAAAAGATGCGTTCCTGCTACGGAAAAAGATCCATGCTCCTCCATGATTCGATTATGAGGGAGGCAAATGCAGCATCTGAAGAGCATTATTCCTATGTTCCTGCCAGTCAGCTAGGTGTGCATACGTATCTGAAATTGGAGGATAACTTTAGAGCAGAGCAGATGATCAAACGGCTGCAAAAAAAGTTCATTCGAGTGGAGATGGCGGATAGCGGTTACCTTCCCTATTTTGCGAAAAAAGAGAGAATTCTAAAGCTCAATGTATCTAGTGTAAAAGAGCCTGATATTTCTTCTGGCATTGCACAGGTGATTCGAGAAATACGCTGAAGTAGCATCTTATGAATGTTCTATCTTAATAAGATCCATCAGTTGAGAGGCGACCTCCAAGCTGTTATCTTCCCCTCAATTATGCCCCAATCCTCATTTCTCGTAACCCATAGTTTTTCTCTATCCTCCATTCAGTGAATTAAATAGGTGTTTGATTCTCCTCTAACAGGAGGTTTTATACTTGGTTCAGGTCGGCGGCCAGAAGAGAAATCCAAGGAGGATTATAGATTATGAGATGGATTGAGATCATGCTTGTCTTATTTAATGTATGGATGTTGGGTGGGTTAATGCTAGGACGCCCTAAATCACAACGCGGGTGGCTGATAGGCGGCGGAATTTCTGCTGTTTTACTGCTTGTCCACGCTTTCGTGGAAGGATTGCGGTGGCCGATGATCCCAATGTATCTGGTCACACTATGGGCGATTGTAGGAGGAGTAAGACCTTTCTTACGATCCACAGCAAGGATAGAAAGAAAGTCGCGACAGCGCTGGAAGACACTAATTATTGGAGGAGTTGGAGTGGTTTATGCTGCTGTGTCCATTGCGCTGCCGCTCCTATTCCCTGTATTTTCTTTTGCGGAGCCCACAGGTCCTTACAAGATAGGAACCATTACCTACCATTGGACCGATTCTGCAAGAGAAGAAAAATTTACGAAAACATCCGGTGATTCCCGCGAATTAGCGGTGCAAATCTGGTATCCGGCAAGTTCGGAGGCTACTGGAAAAAAGGCGCCCTATTTATCTGATCCTGCTCCCTATATAGAGGGATTGCATGAATTTTTGCACCTGCCGGAGTTTTTATTCTCAGGGTTTAAGCTGGTCAACACCCATGCTATTGCGAATGCCGGATTAGCGGATACAGAATCTAAATATCCTGTGCTTCTATTTTCGCATGGATTTATGGGCTACAAGAATCAGAACATGTTTCAAGTCGAGCAATTGGCAAGTCACGGCTATATTGTCGTAGGGATTGAACATGCTTATAGCAGCGTGGCTTCGGTATTTCCAGATAAGCCTGTGGTGAAGTTTGATTCAGAAGGAAAAATGGGCTATGAGCAAATGAAGTATTCTTTTATGGATCGGCGTAATGAAGTTTGGGTAGAAGATGCGAAGTTTGTGCTTGATCGAATGGAGGCCTTGTCTGCGAACGACCCTAGTGGTCTGTTTACTGACCGGATCGATCTTGAACATATGGGCATGTTCGGGCATTCCTTTGGGGGAGCCACGACGGTGCAAATGCTGCTGGATGATCAGAGAATACAAGCAGGCATCGATATGGATGGGGTACTTTACGGTGAAAAGCGGATTCCTACAGACGGCCTAAAGAAGCCTTTTCTGCTCATGAGTGCCGATGACACATTAAAAGGAGTAGACCAAACCACTGATGCAGAAATCACCGCGCTTGGGACGAACAGAGAAGAAATTACAGCCTACTATAATGAGCTGGTTGCCCGTTATGAGCCGGTAACCGCAGGTGGAAACTATTGGATGACATTCAAAAAAAGCACTCATATGAGCTTCTCCGATCTATATCTGCTCACCCCGTTGTTTAAATGGATGGAGGGTGTGGATGTGAGCGGAACGCATGAGCTGATTAATGAGTACACGCTTGATTTTTTTGACCATTATTTAAAAGGGCAGCCCTTGCAATATTTGAACATCAACCTGGGAGACCATCCGAAGTTCACACTTCAACAAGGCGCAGAGTGAGAGTTCTCCTGCCCGAGTTTCCATTGTAATCCTTGCATCAGCAAGGTATTTCCTTCTACAATAACATCCCATTTGGGATTGAGAAGCAAGCACAGTTTATTAAAGCGTTCTATCCGTTCGGTAGGAGCAGTGTGCATGCATTGAGCATATTGACGGAAAAAGGCAGCTTTATCGCGGAACTGCTCTGGATCTGCATACAGCATCACAAAATCTTCAACAATAGCCTGTACAACAGCGCTGTCTGCTGATAATTTGTGTTGCAGGGCTGCTTCCACCCGGACTCGGATACTCTCCAGCGTTCTGATCCAGGACGCAGCGGGAACACGAGGGTGTCTGACCATATTGAGGAAGGGCAGTTCGAATCGGACAAGCTCCTCCATGTACTGCGCATCATTCATTAGCGCTTGTAGCTCATTCCAAGCTACGGTTTGCCCAGCTGTCACTTTGACTTCATTGATAATATATTTATTGAACAAATATAAAAAAGTATTCTGCCATTCGGATGGCAATTGACTGAACGGTTGTATTTCTTCTATTTTGCTGGAGATGAACTCGTTTCGTTTAGCGGTATTCATGGACAAGGAGTCAGCCAGCTCATTCATGTAATCCATGGAATTGCCTGATGAATCATGCGCTTGGGCTTGGCGCAGAATCGAAATCATATTAGTCAGCGTATTAACCTGCGTCTCCAGTGCTTCGATTTGCCAGTTGAGTGCTGTATTGAGCTGAATCTCTCCAGCGATGACTTGGCGGATCTCGTCAATGCCAAAGTCCAAATAACGCAGTGTTGTGATCAGCCGCAGGCGGGAAATATCTTCGGGAGTATATAACCGGTGTCCACCTTCGCTGTGACTCGATGGTTTCAAAAGATCAATGTCGTCATAATAACGGATGGTTTTAATGGTTGTGCCCAGCAGCTTAGCCACCTCGCCGATGGTTTTGGTATCTTTACGCAAGAAATCACCCCTTCTGATGGAATAATACGATGTTGCAATTGATTGTACCGAAAGGAACAAGAGCTTTCAATTAGCGCTTGCATTTGGATGATAGTAGAGCAAACTGGGATTACGGCGTTTACTGCTGGGATGTTTACCATTCTCATAACGCAAAACAGCGATCCACCAATAACGGGGGAGCGCTGTTTTTTACCGCAACTATTTATCAGTATAGATGATGTCTCTTATTGATCTTCTACTATCTCTGACTGCCAGCCTAACTGTCTGCACATCTCGCTCATTTTACGAATATTGAGTCTGGCTTCAATCTTGGTTAGTCCCAATCTGATCGAAGTATCCGCAGCCCAGCGAAGTAAGTACACCGAGGTATCAGCCTGCGCTTCTTTAGCCGCATAATCTAATAATACAAGGGTATTGTCTACGACACCGGCGCGTACATATCCCCAATAGCTGCCATCAAATTGCCGTACGGTAAACAACTCGCGATCCTCTGTCACTCCAACCTCTTCTAGTGGACTCTCCAGATGCTCCAGCCACTCCTTTTCAGAAGTGAAATGTAGTGTATATTGCGGAATGTTCCACTCAGTTGTCTGGGTCGCGAGGTCGGCAAGCTGCTTACTATTTTCTAAAGGGATCCAATTTTCCAAGGGATGATCTAACTCTGCGGGAACGTCTACGACTATTTTCCAGGGTCTGTAGTTTACTTCTACGCCAATGGACCCAAGGATCTCAGGTACGCCGACACTTTCTAAGCCTCTTTGCTTGGCGATCCGAATAAGTGCTCTCAGTGCAGCCGGTGAACCTTTTGCAACATCATTACTATGCATGACTACAATGGTTCCATTCTCAAGCGTAGGTTCAACTCTGGCAACGATCTCTTCAGCAGAAATACCAGACCAATCTCCGCAGTCAACGCCTTCAATATCTAGATAATCGCCCCATTCTGTCAGCCACTCGAGATTTTCTTCCCGGAATGAGCAATATGGAAAACGCATGAAATTGGGAGAAGGGAGACCCGTTGCGTCCTGATAGGCCAGCTCAGTCAGCTTCAATTGCTCTAAGAATACCGCCTTTGGCACTTGGGCCATTCGCCGATGATGGTACGTATGCGGAGCAAGCACATGACCACGGGACAGGATCAATCTCGCCTTCTCTGGATAGCGATCCATCCATTCCCCAGTGAAGAAAAAGGTGCCGACAGCACCTTCCTCCTCCAAAACATCAAGCCATAATTCAACGGGAAGCTGGGAAGGCCCATCATCAAATGTAAACGCGCAGATGGCTTGGTTCACATCGCCTTTCCAAACCGCTTTAGCTGACATATTGACGCCTCATCTCTATGGTTATTTAGTAAAAAAGTTCGGCAAGAACTCTTTATTGGCTTCCAGCATTTCATCCAGCATACGAACCGCCACATCTACAGATGGAACGAGTGGATGATGCACCATTGCCTGAAGGGCAAGCGCACGATCACCGGTCACAGCGGCATCAATGGCTAGCTGCTCGTAGGTTTTGACAGCATGAATAAGCCCTTTGGCCATCGGTGGAATCTTAGTCAGTGGTAGAGGTAGTGGTCCGTTCTTGGTGACAACACAGTTCACTTCAATGCTTGCATCATCTGGCAAAAAGTCCAGTATGCCACGGTTAGCAACATTCAAGGTCTGGATGTCGTTTGAACCGTTATAGAGCGATCTCATGAGATTAACTGCTGCTTCTGAATAGAAAGCACCACCGCGTTGTTCTAGCTGTTTCGGTTTCTCGCTCAGCTCTAAGTTGGCGTATAGCTCAAATAGCTCTTCTTCTACGCGTTTGACGACTTCAGCACGGTTGATACCTTGCTTAAACGATTCCATCTGCTCTTCGAGCATGGCATCCGTCATATAGAAATATTTCAAATAGTAGGAAGGCACGGCGCGAAGGGATTTTAGGAATTCTGGATTCCACTCTCGGGCTGGCACGTTCTTGGCACTGTAGCCCTCTGTGAGCATATCATCCAGCTTATCTTCACCTTCAACGTCGATTCGAGTAATCCAGTGTAAGTGATTCAGACCAACGAATTCGGCATAAACACGGTCGGCAGCTACGTTATATTTGGCGGATACTTGTTTGATCAGACCGATAGGTGCATTACAGAGACCGATACTCTTTACTTTGGAGTATTTCAGAACAGCCTCAGTGACCATTCCTGCAGGATTGGTGAAATTGAGCAGCCATGCGTTAGGAGCCAGCTCTTCGATATCCCGGCATACATCCAGAATGACAGGGATCGTACGCAGTGCTTTCATCATTCCGCCAGGACCTGTCGTTTCTTGACCAATGACACCATATTTAAGAGGAATCGATTCATCACGTGCGCGGGCATCAAGCATACCGACACGCATCTGAGTGCTGACGAAGTCTGCACCTTCGATAGCCTTCCGGCGGTCTGTTGTAAGATGAACTTCAATCGGAAGCCCGGATTTCTCAACCATGCGTTTAGCGAGATTTCCAACGATATTCAGCTTGCGAAGTCCAGGTTCGATGTCTACGAGCCATAGTTCACGAACAGGAAGCTCCTTGTAATGAAGAATAAATCCCTCTACCAATTCGGGTGTATACGAAGAACCCCCACCGATAACTGCGATCTTTAATCCTTGATTAGTTGCCAAGATCAACCACTCCTGTCTTTTTTGTTTGTTGGATCGATTCATAATCTTGAAATTGCCGCATGGTCTCATACGCTTCATTACTAAGGGTCAAACCATCTTGATCCATCGCGGACCATACGGCACCTACTACAGGCTCTGTGGCAAGAGTCACCACAGTTGCTTGTGGAGCTGCGGCTTGTACAGCTTTCTCAATAGGTCCGCGAATCCAGCCGCGATCCCCACGGGTTAGCAGACTTCCCGCCAGAACCACATCGAAGGTGTCCTGCTCCATCCCAAGCTTGTGGATGACTGCAGCAGCGGACTTCCCTAACTCAACGCCTTGCCGATTTAGAATCTCTAAGGCTACAGCATCTCCTTCAGCTGCTGCTTCGAAAAGCAAACGAGCAGCATGAACAGGGACCCTTTTCCAATGATTGAGGAAATCATTAAACATATCTGCAACTTCCTCATAACCTAGCAAGTTGAGTAGAAGTCCGGTCAAGAGGGTAGGTTGCTCCCGTCCATCCCAAGCTCTTATGACAGAACGAAAGACTTCAATGTTGAGAGCACCGCCACCACCGAAGTCACCGTACATGTAGTCAAAGCCACCACACTGATAGTGCTCTCCTTGCGTGTTTCTGCCTGCCGAATTGGTGCCTGTGCCGCAGATTAGTGCAACTCCATAAGGGCGAGTCGTCCCTGCACGTAATCCGATCATGGTGTCACAGTTAATGGTGTAATTGATAAATCCGATCTCGCGAATCATTGGATGGAGAATGAGATAATCGGCCTCTCGGTCAGCACCGGCAAGCCCAAGATAGGTATGTTGGATGTCCTCCAATCGGAGTCCAGCCTCATCTAGTGCCCCGAATGTGGCCTCTCGAATGCTGTTGGCTGCCTCAAGTGCGCCTGTCTGGTGGTTGCCGTTACCGCTCCTGCCCTTACCGAGAACATTGCCATGTTCATCGCATAGCAGAGCATAGGTTTTGGTGCCTCCACCATCGATCCCCAAGTAGTAAGTCAATGGTTGTCACTCCTTGTTTATATGATTTAATTAATTGGAAGTGGTAGATTCCCGTACAATTAACTCTGGGTCAATCTTTACTCCAGCTCCGCGCTTCATCTTTCCAGAGATACGTTTTAAGAGCATTTCGGCAGCTGCTAATCCAATTTTGTCCGAAGGCTGACGGATCGTTGTTAAATATGGATGAAGCTGTGAAGCAATATAATGATCATCATAGCCAATCACAGCTACTTGTTCGGGTACCCGAATGCCAGCTTCCATTAACGCGTTGATGACTCCAAGGGCGATATTGTCATCGCCAGCGAATACCGCAGTAGGTAATTGTCCTTCGTTCAGCCAACGCTTGCAGGTTTCGTATCCCATTCCAATTTCGAAATCACCATGTACAATCTCAAATGGAGTAAGACCTTTTTCCTCAAGCGCTTGTAGGAATCCGGCACGCCGCTCCCGCGTACTACGGAACATCTCCTGTCCACATAGATGAGCAATTGACGTATGACCAAGCGCTAACAGATGACTGGTAGCCATGTAGCCACCTTTGAAGTTGTCAATCGTGATAGAGTAGGTGTCATTCTCGGGCTTTTGGTTATCAATCAGCACATAGGGGATGCCGCGCCGTTTTAATTCCACAATATAATTATCCTCTTCCATCGGAGAGAGTAGAAACAAACCGTCTACACGATCCTCCTGGATTAAATAATGGCTATCATCCGATTCGATGCCTGCTGAGATGGAGATGGCCAAAAAATAACCATGCATCGCTAAGACTTCATTCAGCTCTTTGACCACTGCGTCAAAAAAAGAATCCTGCAGGGTCGTGACAATAATCCCGATAATTCCCGTCTTACCGCTTGCCAGACTGCGTGCCGCTGCATTAGGGCGATAATCCAGCTCTTTAATGGCCTCCAGCACCTTCTGGCGATTATTCTCGCGTACCGATTCGGCCCCATTTAAGACTCGGGATACGGTTACAACCGATAATCCTGATTTTTTGGCTACATCAAAAATACTCACTTTCATCTCTAGTTCTCCTCGCGGCAGATTTTCCGATCCTGTTTTCTACCTTTAGTATACAGGGTTGGCAGACTGTCCGCTAAACGTATGATTTCAAACAGGTATACCGTCCCTAAAGGGACGGCATATCTGCCAAATATTAACGATGAATGATCTCCGTAACTTTTTTCTGAATCGTCGTCATCACCTCTTCCACCGTCTTATGTCCAGTTTCTACTGGCTGCAATTCATTAATGAACATGTCATTAATTTGCGAGTAGTTGGTGATTAAATGGTTGTAGGATTCGAAGCCATAGTTCACAGCACCCTCGTAGACATTTTTGATATCTTGTGGATCGATGCCGTCAAAATGTTTATAGTAAGCTTCAGCAGCTTCGGTGTTGACTGGCGGGTTACCGCCACTAAGCTCAATGGATTTCTCCTGCACTTCGGTAGTGATCAAATATTTGATCCATTCCAAAGCTTCCTTCGGATGTTTGGAGTCCTTCAAGATCAGCAGCGGATCGACGTAAAGTGTGCTGCGTACCTTATCGTTGCCTCCCCATGGTACAGCGGCTACACCGATTTTGAAGGGAAAGTCATTCGCACCTGCAAGGTTCCATGAGCCACCGATAGACATCCCGATTTTGCCTGCAACAAAGGGATCACCGTTCTGTCCAGCTACGCTTTTGCTCCACTCGGAGGAAGGAGAGACTTTATCTTTGAAGACGAGATCAAAGAGTTTGTTGTAGGCAGCAATCACTTCAGGGGAATCAAAATAAGTCTCGGAAGGCACGCCGCCATTCGTCCATGTATCCTCTGAATAAGGCTGCGCTCCAAAATATAATGGCCGCATATCGCGTTCAGACCAGGTGAAGTCTACGCCATATTGTGTTTTGGCAATATCATCGGAGACGAGAGTCATTTGTTTAGCCTGGTCGACCATCTTTTCAAACGTCCAGCTCTTATCTTCATAATCGCTTGTTGGGTAAGTCAGTTTGGCAGCATCAAACATGTCTTTGTTATAGAGCATCAAGGTGACATACATATTAACTGGGATACCATATGTGTGATCTTTAACCTTATAAATGTTCATCAGGTTCTCTGGGATGTTGTAATCGGCTGCCTTGAAACCATCCTCTTTTAAAAGGTCGGTCAAATCGAGCAGCATATCCTTGTTGTAGTATTCTGCGAAACCTCCATAACCCCAGTGACTTGTCACATCGGGTGATTTGCCACCGGCAATTAGCGTTTGCAGCTTGCTGTCAAACTGCTCATAAGGTGCTTTTTCCACTTTTACTTTAATGTTCGGGTGCTGCTTTTCGAAATCAGGAATTAATTTCTCAACAAAAGTCCGGTCTTCTGAATCTATTGTGTAATGGGTGATAGTTACCGTTTCTGCTTTGCCTCCTGAATTGGTCGAGCCACTATTTCCTTCAGATAGAGTGTTACCCGCCGATTTGCCGCCGCTACAGCCTGACAATGCCAGAACAACAAGCATGGTTGTTGCAAGTAAAAGCGCACTACTTTTCCTGTTCTTGTTCATTAGCTAAACCCTCCATGATTTCAAGTATATTTGGCCGCCCGGATGGCGGATTATTACTTAATCCCTGTAAGTACAATCCCTTCGACGAACTGTTTCTGTGCTACAGCAAACAGTGTTACGATAGGAACCATAGCTAGAACCGAAGCGACCATCAGCAAATGCCAAGGTGGAATGCGGAATCTCGATGAGGTGAGAGAAGCCATCCCGACGGGTAGCGTGAACTTCTCTGACGAGCTTAGGTAAAGCACCGGTGTAAGCAGATCGTTCCAGTTGTAGATAAAAGCAAAGATAGCTACAGTTGCAAGTGCGGGTTTGGAGAGTGGGAGTGCTATAGTAGCCCACATCCGTATTTCGCCGCATCCATCAATGCGTCCGGCATCAAACAGCTCTTCAGGCAACGTGGAGAAGAATTGGCGCAGCAGGAAAATGTTATAAGCTGAGCCGAAAAAAGCAGGCACAATCAAGGGTAGGAAGGTGTCGATCCAGTTCATTTGTGAAAAGAGTACGAATTGCGGAATCATAATGGCTGGATAAGGCAACATCATTGTGCTCAACAATAGGATGAACCATATCTGATTCCCTCTACCTCTGAATCTGGCGAATCCATAGGCGACCAGCGCTGAAGAAATCAAGGTGCCTACAACGCTGAGACCGGCGATAATTAAACTATTTTTGTAAAGCGTACCGAACTGCAGGGTATCAAATATTTCTGTGTAATTGCTCCACTGCCAGCTCTCTGGAAGAAAGGTGGGTGGGAACTTCAGCATCTCACGTTTGGACTTAAGTGAAGTGGAGACCATGAAGAACAAAGGAAGCAGCATCAGAAATGTTGTAACTACTAAAGTAATAAAGCTAAAAATCTTAACAGGCTCCACTTTTCGACGGCGTTTGGTTCCTTTAGTCTGGGGGCTTAGCGCTCTGACTGTACTCATTTGCGTCCGCCTCCTTCGTAGTGAACATAACGATTAGACAATTTCATAATTAGTGCGGTGCACAGCATAACTACGATGAGGAGCACCCATGCCAAGGCTGAGGAATAACCGGCACGATATTCTTTGAAAGCACTGGTGTAGAGATTATAGACATAGAACCAGGTAGAGTAATTTGGACCTCCTTGAGTCATAACAAAAGCTTGGGTAAAGACTTGGAAGGAATCGATCAGTCCCATAATTAGTTGAAAAAGCAGCACGGGAGAGATCATCGGTAAGGTAATGTTCAAGAAAATTCTGAAGCGTCCGGCACCGTCAAGGTTAGCGGCTTCGATCAAGCTAGCCGGTACGCCTTGCAGACCTGCGAGGAATAAAATCATTCCTGAGCCTGCTGTCCAGAAGGTCATGATGATCAAGGCATATAGTGCAGTGTCCGGGTTCATCAGCCAAGCCGGTCCATGAATACCGAACCAGGAAAGGATGTAATTGAAGAGCCCGATCTGTGGGTTGAAGATCCAGTACCATAGGAGGGACATGGCCACGCCGGATACCATGCTTGGAAAATACATGGCCGTTCGGAAAAAGCCGCGCAGGGGAATGGTCTGGTGAAGCAATAGCGCAAATCCAAGACCGAGAACAAGCTGGATAGGTACACCGATGAAGGTATATCTCAGTGTGACAACCACCGATTTCCAGAATAGGTCATTGTGAAACATCTCTGTGTAGTTAGCGAGCCCGATAAACTTAGGCGGGTGTATGATGTCATAATCAGTAAAGCTGAAGTAAAGCGATGATAAGATAGGATAAAGGGCGAATACTAGGAAGCCGATAATCCAAGGAGAAATGAACAGATACATGTAGAAAGTCTGCCGCCTGTTCTCGCGATTGATCATGACACACCAACCTCTCATTTTAAAGTATAAGCGCTTTAACTTTTGGCCGTACTAATACTATTAATTAGCAATAATAATAGATACCTTGGTATTAAAGTTTAATCGCTTTAACTTTTTGGTTCGCTTGATAAGCTTATCATAGAGGATGATCACTAAATAATCAATACTTATTTTTAACTATAAGAGCGCTATCAGTCATTAAACATAACATTAACCTTGTTATTTTTTTTGGAAAGTCCCTCGAAAAAGATTTCTAAGGTTTTGATGATAGTAATTATAACGTATGAATGTTATTTTCGATTGATATTTCTCATGCTATGATTAGGTTTGGTCATATTTTGTTAGAAATGAGGAAACTGAATGACGACTAGACCTTACTTAAAAATGATCCAGCATTCTGTTACAACCTCAGGGATTACCTTTGAGGAAGTTACACCGAATTTCGTATATAGAGCTACGGATGGATTGAAATCATTTGTGATGGTAGACGCTGAGATCGGACTAAACAACAGTGCTTCTACGATCATTGCTATGAGTAAATCTCTAACTTATGACGTTTTGCATAAGGCGAATATCCCCGCGGTAGAACATATCTATTTGCCACATCCTGACTCCAAATTTAACAACTTGAATCCTTATTCATTGGCTGAACGTTATTTCCAAACGCTCAATGGGGTGGTAGTTATGAAGCAGGATAACGGGGCACAGGGAAATCATGTGTACAAAATTAATGAGATAGCCGATCTGCACGAAAAGCTGGATTTATTATTTTCTTTACAGCTTAATGGGGCAATAGGTCCCTATTATGAAGCGAAGATTGAGTATAGAATCGTAACTTTTAATCACCAGGCGCGTGTATTCCTTGGCAAAAAAAGAGTTCGCTCTTGGAAGCACAATTTGATTAACGGGGCTATTGCTATTGAGGTTAGCGATCAGGCCAAACGAGAGGCGCTTGCGGCGCTTGCTTCCGAGACCTCTAAAGCGATGGGCCTTGATTTCTGCTCCGTGGATATTTTGGAAACAGATCAAGGCCTCAGAGTGATCGAAGTGAATCATAAGGTTATGCTAGATGAGTATTGTAAGCAGAATCCAAGTGAAGTGCCAGCTCTATCTGATCTTTATCAGGAAGTCATTCTCCAGCGCTTTGAGAAGCTATAAGCCGATATCGAGCAGCGATTGCCCGAATAATCTTTTGGCATTTCCGATAAAGGTTTGCGTGCCGACAATTACAATAATCTCGGAAGACGAGCCAGTTTGTATGTGCGTTAGAGCGTCCTCTAAATAGGGGAACTCGTAACTTTGTTCGATAAAACGTTTGGCAACATGGAGTGCATCTGTAGGAAAAGAAAGATGACTAATATCGGGCTTTGTGATGATTAATTGATCCGAGACCGAACTCATCACTTCGATAACCCCTGGGTAATCTTTATCTTTAGGGACACCGATAATTGAAGTTACAGCTCGGCTGCGGTCAGGATTCACCAGTTGAATAAGCTCAGCCAAATAGCCTGCCGACTCTTTATGAATTGCTCCGTCAATTATCGTTAATGGATCATGACAGATCACTTCACAGCGACCCGGCCATTGTAATTGTGCAAAGCATTTGAGAACGAGTTCCCTATTCAGAGGACCACTTGTAATATCCTCACATAGTGCGACTGCAGTGGCTGCATTTAGAGCTTGAAATTGCCCCAATAACGGAATCGTTAAGGACGGGTAAACCGCTTGATTTGTCTGAACATTAAAAGTAGTTCCAACGGGTGTTATTGCAATAGAGTCAGCCTGGAACTGCTCCTCATAATACTGCACAGCGTTGGAAGTGAGGTTCGCTTTTATAGTCGCAAGTACGCTCGATTTCTGTTTGCTAATATAGACGTTAGTAGCCTTGTTTTTGACGATACCCAGTTTATGTAGTGTAATGCTGTTCAGGTCAGGTCCCAAATTAGCTACATGTTCCTCCATAATCGGAGTAATGACAGCCCAATCATTCTTCAGGACATTCGTGTCATCAAACCTTCCGCCTCTTCCACATTCAATTACATTGAAATCGGTATGATTCTCCTTGAAGTACAACGTCGCAATCGCCAGACCCACCCCAACAGGACCTTGATACTCATCAGCGGCAAGCTGATCTTCAATCGTTTGAAATCCCTCGCGAACCACATTTCCTAATCGTATAAAATCCTCTGTGGATATGGCCCGCCCGTCAATCCGTATTCTTTCGTTGAAATCAACCAGATGAGGGGAGGTAAACAAGCCCACTTTATAGCCTAGGTGACTTAACAAAGAAGAGATAAACCTTGAGGTGGAGCCCTTACCTTTACTGCCTGTGACTAGTATGTATTGTTGATCTCGATCCGGATTTCCGACTAGTTCCAGCAATTCTCTGGTTAATTCCGGTCGTCTAACTTGTCCATCCAAAGTTTCTGTGATGTTGTTAATGGCTCTTAGATAAGAGCTGTAGATCATATCTTCTACCTGGGCTTGTGAAGTGAATTCCACGATCATCGCTCCATTTAGTTAATTTTTGCTCGTTCTTCAGATAGCGTCGTGTAGATGATTATCGGAAGTAGTATCAGAGAAATAGCAACGGTCAGAGCGATGCTCCAGTTCAAATCCTTATACAGCTGTACTACTGTAAACAATAGAGCAATTACAGGCAAGACCAGCTTATTTAAGTGTTTTAAGAATAGGGAGTTCATGCTTCTCTTTACGGTAACCGATGTGCCGATACTGGGGATTTCTAGTTCATTTCGTGACAAAGCGGTGATTCCGATAAATAAGTGGCTGTCGTTAAATTTGAGCTGATCATCCTCCTCATTTAGCTTGATCAACTGGGCAATATGCTCAGTATCTATATCTAAGATGGGGACGGTGATTTCTTTGTTGTTATAGGTGATGACGATTTTGTCGGTCTCTTCCATACCCAGCAGCTTTCTAACATTGGGGTGAATTCGGCATAGATTTTGGTGCTCATCAAAAGGATAGGGATGTCCTACTCTTAGCGTAAGCTCTCTTTTGCCAATAAAAAGATTTCCTAATGCGGTTAAGGGCTGTTTGATTCCCAGATGTATAAGTTTATGTATGCCTGGCTTGGACTGAGGACTTGTTCTTGCACGGGTAATAATTAGTTGATCATCCTCAGTGGCATGAGTCTCAAGTAACAACATGATATATCTGTTGAAATATAGTGCATTCGGCTTGGCTGTGTCATCCTCTTTTAACGTTAAGTTTACCCGAAAGCCATTCTTAGGATTAATCAGCTCTACATGGTTCGAATACTTGCGGACGAGCGTTGGACAAGCTTTGACATAAGGTTTGGCAATCTCGTCCACTTTAGGAATTCCCCGAAGGATCGTGTTGTACTCAGGTTTAGTAATGGTTAATCCTGTTATGGGGCAATCTCCTAGCTTGTCCTTTGCTCTTTTAGATAATTGAATACTGCCTCTAGGGATATCACTTTTAGATAAAAGCAAACAGCTAACCTGAGCATCATTCTCTGCTTTAAGCTCGACAAAGATATGGTGGACTAAGCCTAATTCAGCCAGCTCATCGGGGTTCATCGTGAGTTCTTCCCGGGCAGTATAGCTTTGTTTGTCCAATAGGGTGAAGGTCTGCTCGATATTTATGTTAGGCACCTCCCAATTGATTGATGATTTGTTCGAGGGAATGAATGGTTTTTTGGAATAAATCAAATGATTTCGGGTTACGATAATTTCGATTAATTTCAATTTGAATACTTTGAACTAACAGCTCTTTGGCGGAATATGATGTGACCGTTCCCGGATGAGATGCAGAAAATGTATGGTTTTGATGAACATTGGTAATACCATTATTGAAAAAAATACGTACGACTTCATTTATATTATTTTCTTGTATGGAAGTTCCGTGTAATGTACCTAAATCAATATCAAATTCCCTATCCATAGAGGCACCATGCAAGTCTATAACAAAGTTAATTTGATGTTCTTTGACAATTGTTCCAAGTGCAGTCTTATATTCTCCGCCAAGGATGTAATTGGGGTCTTCTTTGGAGAAGCTATTGGAATAGATACAGTGACAATTGGTGAGCTTTTGTAACAGCAGCGCAAGAGAACCTGTATACATGTCCGCAGGTTTTACTGCATGCTCTCTATAGTGGTTAATGGTATGCGGAGCGGACACAAGGACAGGAAGAGTACCTTTTACAATGGAGTAAGAGGGCTCTACCCCGATATCGCCAAAATAATTATTATTAGAGAATTGTAACTCATACTTTTCGATCAGAGATAAGATATGCAATCACCTATTCATAGTTATTTTAAAAAATATAAGAAAGTCGAAGGCGTTTATACTTGTCTATTATAACGTTTGAAGATTTGTAATGGCGAGTTTCCTGCAATAAAATGGTTATTGAAATGTTCCAAACGGTGTGCTAATATTTCAATTGAAAACGTTACCGATAAGGATACCGGAAAAAAAGCGGAGAATATTTAAGTGAAATGAAAACGCTGACATTATTCTCGGTGAGCAAGCTCGGAGACGTCTTTAAGAGAAGTAATTTAATAAAAAGTTCGAGGGGGAAGAAAAATGAAGAATATTAAAAAATATCTAGGGCTCATGTTGGTAATGTCTATGGTTGTAGTCTTGGCAGCAGGGTGTGGGAATAAAGAGAACAATACAGCAACCAATGGTGGAAACGCTTCATCTGGTAAAAATGGATCGGTTTACTTTTTAAACTTCAAGCCTGAAATTGCAGAGATATATGAAAAAATCGCTAAGGATTACGAAGCGGAGACAGGCGTTAAAGTAAAAGTCGTAACAGCTGCAGCAGGTACTTACGAAACCAAATTGAAATCCGAAATTTCTAAGTCCGATGCACCTACGATCTTCCAAATTAATGGACCTGTTGGTTTCCAAGCTTGGAAAGACTACACCTTGGATTTGAAAGATACTAAGCTATACAGCTACTTGTCCGACAAAAGCTTGGCTGTAACTGAAGGCGAAGGCGTGTATGGTATCCCTTACGTAGTTGAAGGATACGGTATTATCTACAACGACGCCATTATGAAGAAATACTTTGCTTTAGCTGACAAAGCTGTTTCGATCTCGTCCACAACTGAAATCAATAATTTCGAGACTTTGAAAGCAGTAGTAGAAGATATGACCGCTAAAAAAGATCAACTGGGCATCAAAGGTGTATTCGCCTCGACTTCCCTCGCTGCTGGTGAACAATGGAGATGGCAGACTCACTTGGCTAACTTGCCACTGTACTATGAATTCAAAGACAACACTGAGTTTGATAACACAGTTCTTGCCGGTCTAGCTTCTAAGGAAGTTGAATTCAAATATAACGATAAATTCAAAAACATCTTTGATCTTTACATCAAAAACTCTGTGACTAAAGAATCCCTTCTGGGTAGTAAATCTGTAGCGGACTCCATGGCTGAATTCGCACTGGGTAACGCAGCAATGGTTCAAAACGGTAACTGGGCTTGGTCACAAATCAATGATGTAGATGGTAACGTAGTTAAAGCTGAGGACATCAAATTCTTGCCTATCTACACAGGTATGGAAGGCGAAGAAAAACAAGGTCTGGCTGTAGGTACAGAAAACTATTTGGCAATCAACAGCAAAGCCTCTGCTGAGAACCAACAAGCTTCTATCGCATTTTTGGAATGGTTGTTCTCCAGTGAAAAAGGTAAAGCTTATGTAACGAACGACTTAGGTTTCATCGCTCCATTCAACACGTTTGAAGACAGCGAAAAACCAGCAGATCCACTGGCTAAAGAAGTATCCGCTTGGATGGAAAAAGATCTAACTTCCGTAGCTTGGACATTTGCGGCATTCCCAAGTGAAGAGTTCAAAAATGTCTTTGGTGATGCGCTCTTGCAATACGCTCAAGGCAATAAAACCTGGGATGAAGTTGTAACCATCTTTAAGGACACTTGGAAGGCTGAAAAGGCAAAATAATAAATGCATGGAAAAATGATTGAATAACTCTCAGTTGTTATAAAGATAAAAGCTTAGTGCCACTGGATTCCCTTTGGAAATTCAGTGGCACTAAGCAACAATTCGAGTAAATTCATCTGTTTCATCATTTTCCATACTGAGATAGGAGAAGACTCCATGGAAAAATCGATAAGAAAATATTTTGCTCTTTTTGCATTACCGACCATAATAGCCTTTGGGATCGCGTTTGTTGTACCTTTTCTGCTAGGTATATATTTATCCTTTACAGAGTTTACTACAGTCAATGATGCAACATGGATAGGGTTTGGCAATTACGCTAAAGCATTTTCAAATCAAGAATTTCTAAATGCACTAGGCTTTACTGTTAAGTTTACAGTTCTATCTGTTCTTACGATCAATGTATTCGCCTTCATACTGGCGATGTTGTTAACTAGAAAGCTAAAAGGGACTAACGTATTTAGAACTATTTTTTTCATGCCTAACTTGATAGGCGGTATCGTATTAGGGTACATCTGGCAGCTGATCTTTAATGGAATCCTGTATAAATTTGGAGTTACTTTGACCTCTGACGCAACTTATGGATTTTGGGGATTAATCATCCTTATGAATTGGCAATTGATAGGTTACATGATGATTATCTATGTTGCAGGTATTCAAAATGTGCCTAAGGATATAGTAGAAGCCGCAAGAATTGATGGAGCTTCACGTTCAAAGATTTTACGTAATGTGACGATTCCACTCGTAATGCCATCCATTACCATTTGTTTATTCTTAACGTTATCGAATTCATTCAAATTGTTTGACCAGAACTTAGCGTTGACTGCTGGTGCTCCTTCTAAGCAGACCTCGATGTTAGCACTGGATATCTACAATACCTTCTACGGAAAAACAGGATGGGAAGGTGTCGGTCAAGCGAAAGCCGTCGTATTCTTTGCACTGGTAGCCTTAATCGCCTTAGTACAACTTGTCATTACTAGAAGAAAGGAGGTTGAGAACTAATGCAACAGACTAGAGCAAAAGACTATTCTATATTCACCATTTTGTTGGTCTTGGCCATTGCGTTCTTATCTCCGATCTTTATTGTTCTGATGAACTCCTTTAAAGGTAAGTTCTACATTAGTGATACACCTTTCTTATTCCCTAATGGAACTACTTTTGTTGGTTTGAAGAACTATACTAGCGGTATAGCGAAGATTGATTTCTTCAGTGCTTTTGGAATGTCCTTGTTTATCACGGTGTGTTCGGTTGCTGTAATCGTGTTATTCACTTCCATGACCGCATGGTATATTACTCGGGTGAAATCAAAATTCACGAACTTGATGTATTACGCATTTGTGTTCTCGATGATCGTACCGTTCCAAATGGTTATGTTCACAATGACTAAGACAGCCAATGTACTGCATCTCGACAATCCGATTGGGATTATCTTGATCTATCTGGGATTTGGATCAGGACTATCGGTATTTATGTTTAGTGGATTTGTGAAGTCCATCCCACTGGAGGTTGAAGAGGCGGTTATGATTGATGGATGTAATCCACCGCAGGCGTTCTTTAAAGTGGTATTGCCCATCCTTAAGCCTATAGCTGTAACCGTAGCGATTCTTAATGTAATGTGGGTATGGAATGACTTCCTGTTGCCTGACCTACTGATCGGTACTGAATACAAAACCATTCCTATTGCGATACAGTACCTAAAAGGTGGATACGGATCGATTGATATGGGAGCTATGATGGCGATGCTAGTTCTAGCTATTGTACCCATCATTATTTTCTACCTCACCTGCCAAAAATATATTATCGAAGGTGTCGTTGCAGGAGCCGTTAAGGGTTAAATAGAATATGTATGTAGAAGCGAGTAGGGTGCTTTTCTTGTGGAGTCTTCTCTTCAAGAATCCCCTACTTTCTTATTTAACGTGTAAAGGAAAGGTAGAAATGGAGAGATTGACTATCATAGATATCGCCAAATTATGTGGGGTTGGCGTGACTACAGTATCTAGAGCTATAAATAATCATCCGGATATTAATGAAGAAACAAAAGCGATGGTTATGAAAGTCATCAAAGAAAACCATTATGTACCGAATAACAGTGCCAGAAATTTAAAACGTTCCGATTCGAAAACGATTGCAGTATTGATCAAAGGAATATCAAATCCATTTTTCAGCCCGATGATTAAAGTATTTGAAAAAGAGATCCAGCGAAAGAAATACTCCTTTATCCTACAGCGAGTCGATGAGAATCAAGATGAGATCGAAGTGGCAATTGAGCTGGAGAAAGAAAAGCGCCTGAAGGGAATTGTGTTCCTGGGGGGATTATTCTCACACTCTCAGGAAAAATTACAGCAATTGACGGTTCCATTTGTCCTCAGCACGATTGGGATGACGGAAGAGTTTGATCTAAGTAACTATTCCTCCGTATCTGTAGATGACTTTAATGAGAGCTATAAAATTGTAGACTATTTATGTAATCTGGGACATGAAAAAATAGCAGTTATTACCGCGCCTGAAGATGATGTGAGTATCGGTAAATTAAGATATGAAGGATATAAAAAGGCTCTTTCTGATCATGGAATAGCTTATAATGAACGGCTAGTACGGCGGATGAAAGAAGATATTGACAGCTATAGTATGGAAAATGGGTATGCGGTTACAAAAGAACTGCTGGAGTCAAGGGAAGAGTTTACTGCTATTTTCACCTTGTCAGATAGTATGGCCATCGGTGCTTGTAAAGCCATATTTGAAGCAGGCAAGCGAGTTCCTGAAGATTACTCTGTGGCAGGTTATGACGGACTGGATATTTCCTTCTATTATAATCCTTCTATCACTACCATCAAACAGCCAGTAGTAGAAATTGCGGAAGCGTCGATTAAGATTTTGTTTGATCTCATTAATAAGAAGGTCAATCATGCGCATCAGATTTTCCCTGCAGAATTAATCGTTAGAGAATCTACGAGATCTATATTGTAGTGTCAAAAAATTTTATAGGTTTATGTTTATTTACGAATCGGGGTGGGGAGATAGAGCCGCAAGAGATTAAACTTAATGAATCAGCAACATCACACGGTTTCTCGCCGCATTCGGTGACCCTACTCGGATTCGGATTGATATGTTAAATGGGTTTAGTCTCATTGTTAAGTTAACCAGGCATTTACCATGTCGGCTACGGGTTTATAGATAAATATCATCCAGCCTAAAGGGTTAGAGACTGGGATATGGAATGCGTTAATTACGCCAAAAAAGGTTCCCAACAACAGAAGAAATGAGAACACCCACAGCTCCTTGATTAATTTTTTCCTCCACATAAGGGGTACTTCAACAGCTATAATAACAGCCACAACGATGAGGATCACTACTAAATCCAATATTTACGACCTCCCAAACCATCTTTAGTTTTGAGATTTCAAGTCCTTACTCAGTGCTCTTCGAAACATTGCCACACCTAACAACACCAAGGGTAGAAATAACCCGAAGGTTATAACATAATACACCCAATAATTATCGAAAACTGTGTTGTAATATGTGAAATTGGGGGCAATAATAGGCGCTAGTGACACCAAAATCAACCCTGTGGGTAAGGTTAACACGCGATACTCTTTTAATTTTAATAATTGGGATAAACCCAGAATGAAAGCATAGAAGAACAAAGTTACTTTTATAAATAGGGTTAACATCCACTGTAGAGCTATCAGGGCTTCCACCCGCTCGAAAAACCCACCAATGGATATACGTCTTGCTATGTTGTAGCTGGGATATATATCTCTGGTCGTCAGATCCGGACCTAGCACTAATATGGAAACAGTCAGTGTCAGGAAGATGATAGTACCACCTAGTAAACAGCCCAGTAGTAAGCCTTTTGTTATCTTCTGTTGTTGGCTTACATAAGGGAGTACCATTAGAAAGACAACCGGTTCTAAAAAGGTGTAAGCCGTAATGGAGATAGATCCTCTCAGTACTGGTTTTATTCCGTCCTCCAAAATGGGCAGGATTCTGACAATATTCATCTGAGGAACAATTGCGACCGTCAGGATCAGGAATAGGATAATAATCATTGGAGTAAAGATCTCACCAGTTCGTCCTAAGACCTCAATACCAAGTCGTGTTGCCATAATCACGATAAGTATAAATAGGGTTAAAATGGGCGGAATAGGGGTTCCTGGCAACATTTCTGCAATCACAAAATCACTGACCTCACGCATACTTCCAACGGTAACGATAAGAAAAAACATTAAAGTCATAAGCGATAGAACCGTACCTAGCCATTTTCCAAAAGCCTTTTGAATAGCCTCAATAAGCGTTAATTTGGGATATAACTTTATGAACCTACTGTACATATAGATGGCTAGCAAACCTATTACCATCCCAATTAAAGTGGAAATCCAAGCATTTTGTCTGGCGTAGTGTGTAGTGGAAGGGGGGATTACGAGAATGGAATCCCCGATGGTAAGAAGCATAACCAATATGGTTAGCTGACGAGTACTTAGTTTACCTTTTTCGAGCATAGCTTCGTTCCCTCCAATGTATCACTTCATCTCTTCTAAGAAAGAGTTAGTCACTTTCCCTAATTGTCGAATCTTAATGTCCGTCTTTACGCTTACAGGCAGGTTTACAAAGGTTTGATCCCAATTGTCTTTCAGTTTCTTCCATGCCTGTGGGTTTGAGCGATGTATGACCTCACCGAAGCCAAAAATATCGGATTTGAATTCTTGTTGCACTTTTTTAATCGTAGTTTCGAATAAATGTACTACTTTCTGGTTAGCGATTTGTTCTAATTCGGTGATGGTCTTTGGATTGGTCAGGTCTAGATTTCTACATTGAACCTCTCCTATATCTGATTCTATATGTTGCTCAATACTGATTTCTGGGTTGTCATTATGCATGCTGCCTTTTATTTTGGAATGGGCTTCAAATACATCAAGCGAAACCTTTTTTCCTTCGGGACATTGGATATAGAAAACCGTGCTCTTTACCTTATTGGTTAAATAATTATACACTTTTGATTCCTCTGGGTTTAGCCAACCAATTAATTTGTCCTCTTTGAATAAAGCCAATCCGGAGTATTTCAATTCTGTTGGAGAGTCTACCGTTTCAACATTCTTCTGAGTTTGTCCGACATCTACATTTCCATTGATGACAACTCCTGTTAAGACTGGATTCTTACCCTTACTCACAAGTTCTGTAATTAGTGTTCCTAACGTCACAGTAGAGGTGGGTGCCCATTGCTTCTCCGATGTTTCCAGACTAGAAAACAATCGCACAGCAGGAATCTTTTCGAGGCTGGTTAATATTTTCAGGGCATCTTCTGCTTTGGTATCCTTTGCTACCACTATAAAGTAATCATTTCGTATTTCGGTATCTCTTGACATGAAATCAAGTACATCACTGATTCCCTCTTTAGCCAAAGCTTCACCGAGGACTAAAATCCGCAGATGAGAGATATAAATTTTACGTGGACTAAGGGTTGTGATTTTCCTAAGGGCTTCATATACGGTATTTCCGGTTGCTTTATATAGGTTTACGGGTGATTGAGGAGAACCACCCTTTGAGCCTGCGATTTGACTGGGTAATACGACTTGAGCAGAAACTTGATATTGATCTCCGATTTTGTCGATTCCGATTCCTACAGCAATCGCAAGATCGTTTAATTCCCGGCGACTCCAGCAGCCTGTTACGAATAGTTGTATGAGTATAACCACACACAGCAGAAGTGCTCTTCGTTTCATAGTTTATTCCTCCGTTAGATCTCCCGGTTTTTCCGGTGGTGTACTCTTTACCCGAACCATATTTTTTTGATTGATCAGCTTAGGGCGGGTAAACATAGCCCAACGGGGCATTCGGAAAAAGGTGTCCTTTTGATCAGCAAGATTAAACGGAGCAAACGGGCTCATATAAGGAACTCCAAAGGAGCGCAAGCTACACATGTGAAGCACTATTGCGATAACACCAATGATGATACCGAACAATCCAAAGGAAGCCGCTAGAAACATCATTGGGAAACGAAGCATTCTGACCGTCAAGGCGAGATCAAAGGCCGGCAGAACAAAGCTGGAGATCGCCGTAACAGCAACGACAATGAGCATGGCGGCAGAAACAATGCCAGCATCTACTGCAGCTGTTCCAATGACTAGCGTTCCTACTATAGAGACAGATTGGGCTATGGTTTGGGGCATGCGTACACTAGCTTCTCTTAGAATCTCAAAAGCAAGCTCCATTAAGAGGGCTTCAATAAATGCTGGAAGCGGTACGCCTTCCCGTTGAGCAGCTAAGCTAATAAGTAGGGTTGTAGGCAACATCTCTTGATGAAAAGTAGTAATAGCTACATATAAGGATGGGGCTAGAAGAGAAATGAATATACAGAAATAACGGAGCATCCGAACTAAGGTACCAACATCTGCACGTTGGTAGTAATCCTCAGCGGTCTGCATGAAGGAAACGAATGTAGTAGGAACCGTCATGACTATAGGCGTTCCATCTACTAAAATAGCTACTTTTCCTTCCATTAGCGCAGCTGCAATAACATCAGGTCGTTCGGTATGATGGATCGTTGGAAATGGAGTATAGGTTTCATCCTCGATTAATTCCTCGATATAACCACTCTCCAAGATGCCATCGATGTCGATTCGATCTAAACGTGTATGTACTTCTTGTACAATCCCATCATCTACAATTCCTTTGATATACATAATGGATACATCGGTTTGGGTCATACGTCCGATTTGTTGTGTTTCTAACCACAGATTTGGATCTTTTATTTTCCGCCGGATTAATGCAGTGTTGGTACGCAAGCTTTCTGTGAAGGCTTCCTTAGGTCCGCGGATCACCGTTTCGGTGGCACTTTCTGATACACCTCGATCTTTCCATCCACGCATGCCAATCGTGAAACCCTTAGCGTATCCATCTAGTAAAAGGATCACATCTCCGGATAATAAGGAGGTTAACAAAGAATGGAACTCGGTCGCATCTTTGATATCACCTACGGTAAGCATGTGATTTTTTAATAAGGAATAGTTGTCATTCTCAGGTACTAAGCTCAAATCTGGAATTTCTAAGACAAGAGACTCCAGAATGAAATCCTGAATAGCTTTACTGTCAGCAAGTCCATCCGTATAGAAAATAGCGGCTTTAATCTTATGTTTGGAGCCAATGAAGAAATCTCTGACCACAAGGTCTGTGCTATTGCCGAGCGTCTTTTTTATATGTTCAATATTATCTTGAAGGTTTTCTTTGAGAGGTTCTTTAGGTAATTCTCTAGTGGGGTTGGGGTGCCCTAATGTAGGGTTTTTGAATATTTTAGTTATTGTTCTGTTTAGAAATCCCATAGTTGTTATCCCTCTTCCGCAAGCTGCTGTGAAATTAGCTATTACCAAAATGCGGTGGGATTATTCTTTGAATAGTCAACTGCAGGTTTGGGGATGAACATGCAAAAAAGCCGTCGAGAGAATCTCGACAGCTAGGGTTAGAACTAGGTATTTAAGAACTTTAGGACGTCCAGTCGTTATATAAATGTTTCTCAGTTAGGATGGACAACAACTGGATACCGACCTCATTATGGCCACCTTCAGGGATGATCAAATCGGCGTATTTTTTGGATGGCTCAATAAAAGCTTCGTGCATCGGTTTAACCGTGCTCAAATATTGGTGATGGATCGATTGAATGCTCCGACCACGTTCCTCGATATCGCGGAGTACCCGGCGGAGGATGCGTACATCAGGATCAGCATCAACAAAGACTTTGATATCAAGCATATCGCGGAGGTTCTCGTCGGATAGAACATGGAGTCCCTCGATGATTACAATATTGTTGGGTTTCAGTTCTACAGTCTCCGTAGTGGAGCGGGCATGAACTGTGAAGTCATACACCGGTGCATATGCGGCCCTATCTTCTCGCAGACATTTAAGATGCTCAATAAGCAGCTCGTTATCGAAAGCGAAAGGATGATCGTAATTGATGGATTCACGTTCAGCGAAGCTGAGGTGTGAATGATCTTTATAGTAGTTATCTTGAGATATGAAAGTTACCTTTCCCGTTCCAAGACGGTCAATGACGGAGCGGGCTACGGTTGTTTTTCCCGAGCCGGTGCCGCCGGCGATACCAATGATGAGCATGTGATTCAATAACCCTCCCTAAGATTGCCGTTGCAATTCCAATATTGTAGCACAGCGCTCATGTTTTTTCACCTTAGATCGGGTAAAATTAAGATGGGATTTTTTGAAATTCGTCTATATTAGGGACAAGGCAAACACGGAAGGGGCAATTCTACCAATGAACGGAAAAAAATCAGTGCAAGAGGCGTTTAATGAAACGACTTATCGAATCGTAGGACATGGGGATCGAGATGTTCAAGTCTTGAAGGAAGCCTTTGAAGCTGTAGAGAATAGTACACCATCTGATATTTATGGATCGGGAAAGGTGATTGAGGATTTCCAGTCGGAAATGGCGAAGCTTTTGGGAAAAGAAACAGCAGTCTTCTTTCCGAGTGGAACGATGGCACAGCAAATCGCTTTAAGAATATGGTGTGATGAAAAAGGACTCAAGAGCGTCGCCTATCACCCTTTATGTCATTTAGAGATCCATGAGCAGGATGGGTTGAAGGAATTGCATCATATCGAGCCTGTCCTACTTGCGGATAAGAATCGACTAATTACCTTGGATGATGTATTACAAATGAAGGATGATATTGCTTGTCTGCTGCTTGAATTGCCACAGCGTGAGATTGGCGGACAGTTACCAGAGTATCAGGAGCTTGAAGCGATTTCTGCACATTGCCGTGCTCGTGGAATTAAGCTGCATTTGGATGGCGCAAGATTGCTTGAGACGCTTCCCTATTATGGAAAGACAGCTGCTGAGATCTGCGCCCTCTTTGATAGTGTCTATATCTCACTGTATAAAGGAATCGGAGGAATTGCTGGCGCGATTCTAGCAGGCGGTGAGGAGTTTACGAAGCAATCGAAGATATGGAAACGGCGGCATGGTGGCGACCTAATCAGTCTGTATCCATACATTATTTCCTCTGATTATTACTACCAGCAAAGAGTAGATAAGATGCAGCAGTATTATGAAGGGGCTAAAGAGCTTGCTGCTTTAGTTAATCAATGTCATGCGGTGACTACGTTACCTGCTGAGCCTGTCTCCAACATGTTTCATATGCATTTTCAAATGTCTAGGGAGAGCATTGAACCGATCCTGTCTTCTGCATATGAGGCAACAGGAATCGGTTTAAGCGCAGCGATAAGACCAACGGGAGAACATAGTTCTTATTGTGAGATCAGTATTGGAGACAAGTACGCCGACATTCCTAAAGAAGAGGTAAAAGGATTCTTACTGCTGCTCGATAAGCTAATGCGTGAATCATCTTCCGAGCAGCGTTCGAAGTAACGAGATCCGTAATAATTGTTTTTTAATAAGCTTTGTACGGAATTCATTTCTTAATTGATTGTAGATCGGCGGGCAATGGTTAAGGGCCCAATGATACATGAATTTAAAGTCTGTGGCGTCTTTCGCAGAATTTAATAAATAGTATGAGATCGTATCATATGCATTATGGTTAAACCATTCCGTCATTTCCTGCTCGTGATAGCCATATTTCTGAACGGCCATATTCTTAATTAACAGCTTCTCCTCCAGATTCTCAATTAAGAATCGCTGACTCAAATTAAAAGTAATGTTGTCCCCGTGTAATCTGTACACACCGGCAAGGGTATCTATGAAGCCAGCATCACCGACCAACAAGGAACGCAGATAAATAGAAGCATCGTTAACCATGTTCATATTCAGGATATCCATAGCCATTAAAGCCTCACGCTTAAAGACAGTTGTTAAGGTGGAGGAGGGCTTCGGATATCCTTTTTTCTCGAAATTCATGAAATAATCCTGCTTCTTAATAATCCTGCTTAGCTGTAGGCTACTGATCTTCAGTTGCTTGGCCTTTGAAAATTCAAGAAACACATTAGCAGCCACAAATGCTATTTCGGGATGGTGATTGTGAAAGTCCACAGCCTTACTTAAATAATTCATGTCAATCAGATAGTCATCATCATCGAGAAAAAGAACATATTCCCCATGACCATGAGCAGCAAAAGCCTTACGGCGATTATTTCCCGGTCCGCTATTCTTTTCGTTCCGCATATAGATTACCCGTGACTCGCTTCCGAAGCTTTGATGCATTAACTCTTCCGTGCCATCTGTAGAGCAATCATCAATAACTGTGATCTCTATATAAGGATAGTCTTGCTTTAAGATGCTTTGGATCGCTTGATATAGAAATGCCTTTCTATTGTAAGTAGTGATAATGACACTAACCTTGGGATAATCGGCAAAGGAAAGGATTGCTGAGTGTGAAGTATCCGTATGGGAGGACTGATGTTTGATTGCAACGATCCCATGGATTAACCCGTCAATTTCTTCGTTCACAATACTGAATTGCTCTGACAGATAGAACCTTAATGCATCTTCTGAAGCTCTGCCTGTGAGATAAGCACGGATCACCTCAGATAAGATTTCTAGATAGGTTTTAACTTGCGGATTTTGTTCTTTAGCTATGATCAGGCGGCATCGTTGGAATATCTCTTGATCATTCAATTGAAGGGCAGATGAATGGTTGATTTCATCATTAAGGTCATTTAGAAAGACGTAACAGGCTTGCTGTAAAACCTCGCTATGATCCATTTGGGTCCTCCTAATGTGTTATTTGGATAAACTACTTACCTCAGGTCTAGCAATAACCTTATTTTTGAGCTTAGTTCGGTATATTTTGAGATGCCCCCACGTATACAGGAATACTTCCCGTTCCATCAAGGAGGCGATTACGAAATAGACAGGCAAGATCACAAGTCCTAGCAGTGCACCCCACAACATAATTCCCGCATAGGAATGGATGGGGATATTGATAGCGCTAGAGATCAGAATAATACCCACAAAAACCACTGCATTCGTTAGCCATCTTTTAAAGGTGACCCAAGGACTCCGATTCAGCAGATGTCTGCTAGCGTAGATCACGATATCTATGGAGCGGTATAAGAGAGCGGCTATCGTCCCCATCAATACACCGTAAATCCCCATAAAGATAACGAAGACAATAGAAGCGACTAGATTGATAGCGGATTCTAGTATGGAACGGTTCTGTGTGTTCTTAAAGTGTCCGGCGATCGTAATCACATTATTAGAAGAAGCTCTGGCATTGGTTAATAATTTGATGACTACGAACAGGATCGGCAGCCACATATCGATATAATTCACGTCATTTACCCCAGCGGTATACAGTTTCATAAAAGGTAGAATTAGAATGTAAGCTACCGTTAGAATCGAGAAAATGAGCCCCATAAAATACACTTCGTAAGCATCATAAAATTTAATAAAGGCTTCTTTACTCTCATGAAAGCTCTGACCGAGAGCAGCCTTCACGCTTCCGTTTATGGTTTGGACGATGTTATCTACAATCGTAAAAATCATGTTGTACATGACATAAATGCTGACGATCTTTAAGTTCGTAAATATAGTCAGGATTAGCACGTCAGTATTTCTAAACACTAAGTAGGAGATCTCATGGACTAAGACAGAATTTTTTTGACCAATGGCTTCATAGTCTGGTTTAAGATTTAGGTTGATCCATTTGTAATGCTTATTGATGTAAATATAGAAGACGACGATTTGAAGTATGGTCAGTATGAAGTAGGAAGCTTGCACAGCAATGATGTTAACGCCTTGAAGTAATAACAGAATCCGAATTACATTGTTCAGAATATTAGCTACGGTGACTATAGAAGTCTCTACATAGCTTTTTCCCTCTGCAGCGAGAAGCACTTTGAATTTCCCTTGAAAATAATAATTGATCGCTCCGCCCATCCCTGTAAGTAAAATAATGAGCATAATCGATAATCGATCGATGTCAGAAGTGATCACTAATGGATACACGGTGGCGATTAGAAGAACGGCGAAGAAATAATAAATGCCTGTTTTTTTATAATAGCTAGAGGTGGCGGCCAAAATAGAGTTGATGTGGTTCTTATCATCCGAAGCTACTGGCTTATATAGGGCTTGGATCGAAGCGGCGCCTACGCCGGCTTCCAGCAGTGCCAAATAACTAATAATTTGTACAATAGAAGCGATTAAACCATTGGCCTCTGAGCCATAGTTGACCATAATCAGCCGGGGGATAAAAAAACCGAGGATGATCGTGATGAGCTGGCTCCCGAGTCCAAAAGATAAGTTAAGAATGCTCCGCTTGGCTCTCATAACGTATCCTCCTTTCGTAAAGCGATAAATACGTATCCAGATGCTCGAAATGCCTTTCGGCATGTTTGACTTGCGGCGTGACATCCATATAGTGAGTGGTCATACTTTCAAAAACCTGCGTAGGCTGGAGCTGCTCCAGTGTAGTGAAATCGGTATATAGCCCTTTGAACTGGGCATCTTCCATTACATTGATCATTTTTTTGCTGTAAGCGACGGGAAACACTGGTTTACCCAAAACCCAGCCGAGGATCATCGCATGGAATCTTGAAGCTACGATAAAGCTGGAATGGGCTAGAACGGCCAAGACCTCTTCCATATTCGTTTTATATAAATGCACTTGGGTGGCATCCTCATAGGAGTGGCCCATAAGATTCCGGATTTCCTCAATCGCCAGCTGATCGCCTTCGTGTTCACAAAATGACATAAAATGAACAGCGTAGCCTTTTTCAATGAAATAAATTGCGAGTTCTTTCATTTTTTCATAATAGAGGTTGTCAAAACCGTTCAGACCTTTAGCAGAAGGCTTAATGACGGATAAGACGATATAATCCTCTGGTTCGGTTTGAAGATCTGACGGGTTAAGCTGAAAAATAATATCGGGTGCTAAACGGACGTGATCCAGATCCTCAAATAAATCATAAGAGTACTTTTCTCTAAAGCAGATATCTGTATAGTCCTTAAAAACCCGCCTGTGTTCCTCATAATATTCTTTATCTGTGTAAGGGCCGAAATTCGATCCTAATAAATAGTAGGGCTTGTTCTTATTCCGGATGGCTTCTGCGTTCTTAAAATGCTCCTCCCAATGCTCTGCCTGCATAAAGATCGAGCCGCCGATATGAACAACACCATCGGAACGATTTGCCATGAATTTTTGCGCCAGATTATGTATCTTTAACCTTCTGCAAATAAAGGCAATGCCTCTTAAGAAAATGGAATCGGAAGGATACACTTTGAGGTTCCTGATCTCTTTGAAGCATAGCTTGTATAGGCGTGGAGCACAGATTCTGAATTCGGTATCCGGATACCTTTCACATAGCACCTTTATGAATAAATCATCGCCCAAATTAAATTCGGTATAGGCATAGATCAGCATCTTCTTCATATTCTAGATTCCTTTCGCTTGAACCTGGATAAGCTTCTCTCCACAGAAATGAATCTGTGATATAGAAGCGGGGAGATTAAGAATGCTCGGATATAAAGGGCTAATCTTCGATCATTCCCTCTATAACGTCTTATGAGTTCATACATTTCTTGGTTTAGTTCCGGATAGGTATGATCGATGTCGCGAAGTAACTTATGAATGCTTACGCCTTCTGTCCCATTTAGACAGGTTTTTAGGTTGAAAAAGTAATTCTCGATCAATTCGCGATTTCTTATATAAGGAGATATCATATCCAACTTCTCAAAGGGATGGGCCTCGAAATAAGCATCTAACCGTTTGAATACACCAACGACATCAAATTTTTTCACATTATAGCTGTTGGAAATCGACGTGTTTCTTTGTAAATAAAACGATAATATATCCGGCAATGTGATGACTGTAGCGGCTCTGGATAAGGCTTTGTAGATAAATTCCTGATCTTCTCCATTCACACAGCGTTCCGTATATTGGAGCCCATGAAGGAGCAATAATTCCCGGTTATACGCTATGCTCCCTGTCCATATTCGCAAGCTTTTGTTCACAAAAATATGAGTCAGCGCTTCACTGCCTGTTATGTTGCTATAAGCGGAGGTGTAGCTCAAAGTAGTGACTCCATCCTCTGTGACATGGCTATATCCCCAGCAAATAATCTCGGGGTCAGATGGTTGAGTATAGGTATGAATGGTTCGTACTAAGTCTGTAGAGATATAATCATCACCATCCAGAAACAGCACATATTTCCCTGTAGCTTCTGTTAAGCCTCTATTTCTAGCCACACTAACTCCCTGATTCTCTGTTCGAATGACTTTGCAAGAAAGATCGGGGTGAAGTGCGAGAATATTTGCTATCACGTTGTAGGTGTTATCTGTAGATCCGTCGTCCACGATAATGACCTCGAAATGCGGTTCACTTTGGGTAAGGAGTGAATCAAACATAGGGGTTATATAATGTTCAATATTGTATACAGGGACCACAATGCTTAGATTCATGTGCTGGCTCCTTTCCTTGGTAGAACTGGATAAATAGCTATCTTAAGCTTACCCTTCGTATCAAAAGATTGTATATACTACTTTAGTTTACTTATTGCTACCTCTAATTCGTTGTAACATCACGTGAATAATAATTATTACAGTATGTAAAATGACAATCATATCGATTGGTATAACATATATAGAAAGTCTATAAAATCATGAACGCTCGAAGCGGAGGGACCTACGATGCAGCTGCAAAAAATATTCGTGAACGGTGAGAGATTAAAGAATACGATTGAGGCATTTGCGGATTATGGGCGTACAGATAACAACGGCGTGACCCGGTTATCGCTGACGGAAGAGGATCTTAAGGTTCGGGATTATTTTCGATCCTGTTGTGAAGAATTGGGGATGTCTGTGAAGGTGGATGATATGGGCACGATGTACGCTACGCTTGCGGGTGTAGAGTCTGGGCCTCCTATTGTGATTGGTTCGCATATGGATACTGTGAAAAAAGGCGGCAGATTCGATGGTATCCTTGGGGTAATCGCTGGACTAGAGGTAGTTCGCACACTCGTGGATCACGGGATAAAACCGAAGCTATCGGTGACCATTATGAATTTCACAAATGAAGAAGGGGCTCGCTTTGAGCCTTCGATGATGGCTTCTGGTGTGCTGGCCGGTAAGTTCGACAAGGCAGAAATGTTGAATAAAAAAGATCCGGAGGGCATTACCTTTGGCGAAGCGCTGGAGGAGAGTGGATATGAGGGAGACGCGAGCAATCGTATTACCGAAGCCACTGCTTATTTGGAGCTTCACATCGAGCAAGGTCCCGTGCTAGAACAAGAAGAACTGTCGATTGGTCTGGTGGACTGTGTAGTTGGCATGGCCTGTTATGAGATTGAGGTGACGGGGGAATCGGATCATGCGGGCACCACGCCTATGGCAATGCGCAAGGATGCCTTGTTCGCTGCCACGGATTTGATCACGGAGCTTAGAAACAAGCTTAGTGGACTCGATTCTGAACTGGTGTATACCATGGGCAGAATGAATGTGTTTCCTAATATTCATACCGTCATTCCTAATAAAGTGATCTTCACCATTGAGGCTAGACATAAAGATATGGAGATTGTCCGTGAGGTGGAAGCTATTATTCATAGCTTGCCGGAGATGCTACTGGACTGCGGAGTAAGTAAGACCAAGCTTTGGGGCAGAGAGACTGTTTGGTTTGACCCGGGGATATGTGATTTAGTGGAGCAAGCGGCACAAGCCTTGGGTTATTCTAAACGGAAGATCGCAAGTGGCGCAGGGCATGATGCTCAGTTCGTAGCCAGCTTTCTGCCATCCGCGATGGTGTTTGTACCTAGTGTGAAGGGAAAAAGTCATTGTGAAGAGGAGTTTACCTCCTATGAAGACTGTGAAAAAGGGGTAAATGTAATCCTAGAAACGGTGTTGTTATTACTGTCAAAGTAATACGCGTCACTAAACTTAACATTCTATTATGGAAGTAGTGCTTTAATTTCATACAAAATCGTCAAAAAGACACTTTAAGCAGTGTCTTTTTTTATGAGATAATGATTAGGGTTGTGTTGGGTACCAAATGACATAAAGTTACTGGGCGGTTTAAGTCGAATCCTTTGTGTAAAAACACAATGATGATAGATAATATTTTAATTTTTTACCAAATTGGGAATACTAAACGTATGTTATCATTCTTTACATAAGGGATCTACATTAGACGGGAGAGATGAATGATGATTATCGGAGTGCCTAAAGAAATTAAAAATAATGAGAATCGTGTAGCCATAACGCCTGCGGGTGTAGTTAGCCTTATTAAAGAAGGACATCAAGTGCTGGTGGAAGCTGGGGCTGGTGTGGGAAGTGGATTTCCGAACGAAGAGTATGCTTCTGCCGGAGCGAAGCTGATTCAGGACGCAGCTACGGTCTGGAGCTCTGCCGAAATGGTGATGAAAGTGAAAGAACCGCTCGAAGGCGAGTACCCTTATTTCCGTCCAGGCCTTATTTTGTTCACGTATCTGCATCTTGCGCCTGAACCTTCTCTGGCCGCTGCGCTCAAAGACAAGGGTGTCTTTGCCATCGGGTATGAGACAGTTGTTCATGAACGTACCTTGCCGTTATTAACACCGATGAGTGAAGTGGCGGGCCGGATGTCTGTTCAGCTTGGCGCTCAGTTCTTGCAAAAAAACTATGGCGGACAAGGGATTCTTCTCTCCGGTGTTCCCGGGGTTAGTCGTGGCAAAGTTAGCATCATCGGCGGTGGAGTAGTAGGTACAAACGCTGCAAAAATGGCTATCGGTTTGGGTGCTGATGTTACAATTGTTGACCTCAGTGCAGAAAGATTGCGTCAATTAGATGATATTTTTGGGGCACAGATCAATACGCTGATCTCTAACCCTTACAATATTGCCAAAGTGGTAGCTGAGGCAGATCTGCTGGTAGGTGCGGTGTTGATTCCGGGTGCGAAAGCACCGAAGCTGGTTACAGAAGAAATGGTCAAGACCATGAAGCCGGGATCAGTGATTGTCGATGTGGCCATTGACCAAGGTGGTATCGTAGAGACGATCGACAGAGTGACAACACATGATAATCCTGTATTTATCAAGCACGGCGTGCTGCATTATTCTGTTGCTAATATGCCGGGCGCTGTGGCCAAAACTTCGACGATCGCTTTAACCAATGTCACCGTTCCATACGCCCTGCAAATTGCCAATAAAGGCGTGATTAAGGCGATTCAGGATAATGCCGGCCTAAGAAGCGGCGTAAATGTCGCCAACGGTAAAATCACCTGCCAAGCCGTGGCTGAAGCACTTGGCGAGAAACATTTTACGGTAGAACAAGCTATGGAGCAGACGTTCACGATGAGCTAAATAGAGCTAAATTGAGATGAATAGATGCGTTCCAAGTGAGTGGTGATATTTAGGGACAATAGACAGCGAATTCCCGCTATGGGAGTTTGCTGTTTGTTGTTTCTGGGAGTAATATTTTTGGCTCCTTTCGATGTGGGGGAGATCCGGTAGAAGTTTGCTAGTTCGATCCAGGAGGTAGCTAGAATCGGCTTCAGTGTGGCTAGATCCAGTAGAAGTCTACTAGTTCGGTATTAAAGGTTGTAGGACTGCGTTATGAAGATGGTTGGATCGGGTGGATGTGTGTTGGTGATGATTTTTAGGGAAATCCTCCCTAAAAATTACGCGAAAATAGCTTGAAACGCTATAATTAGGGAATTTCTCCCTAAAAATACGAAGAATATGCCCAATAATAACCTGATCGGTTGAATATTAGGGAGTTTTTCCCTGATTAGTAGTAAACCAAGCCTAAAATACAGAATTTTAGGGAGGAATTCCCTAAAAACTCTAAAGGGGCTCTATCAAGTAGCGGTTTAAGTGTTGTCGCGCCACTCCGTCACCTCGCTTCCCGTAATCCGCAGCAACGTAACCTGCAACTCCGTCCCATGCAAACCCGCAACCCTGTAACCAACGTAACCCGTAACTCAGCAACTCCGCCCCCACGCAACTCTATAACCTCGTAACTCCTCCACCCGGCGATCTCAAGGTCCCGCCATCTCGCCCCATCCCATTATCTTATAGTCAGCTGGGAGCACGCATACTATAATAAAATCACTCTAGAGTACAAGGTTCGGCTATTTTTTCAGGCAGGGGTGGGGCTAGTGACGGAAAAGGATCCATTGTTTGATCGTTTCTTCGATAGTATGGAATCGTTGGCGGATGCGATTAGTGAATCTCTTCAATCCCAAGTTACGATTGAGGACAGCAATCACCATGTGATCGGATACAGCTCCCATCAATTTGAGAGTGATTCCGCGAGAATTTCGACCATTATTGGAAAGCGTGTACCTAACGCTGTCATTATTGGCTTACGCAAGAAGGGGATTATGCAGCAGCTTGAGAGCGCTACACGTCCGATTCGGATTCCTGCGGTCATGGAGGTAGGTCTTGGCCCCCGACTCGCTATTTGCATCAAACATCAGAAGGAAATACTCGGGTACATATGGGTAGTGGATGCAGGCAATCTAGTTGAAGGACACGCAGAGAATATTGTAGAGAAAGCGGCGGCCATCGTTGGTCGTTATATATTGAAGCAACGGGGTTGGAAGACGAAGCAGGAGAAAACGCAGGAGGATTTTTTCTGGAAGCTGCTTACCTCCCATTATGACAATGAAGCGAATATCAAGCAGGACGCGGAAGTTTGGTCGATTCTTTTGCCGGACAAATATTATATTAGCGTGTTTGAGAGTGACAAGGTCATCAATGACCACTTCGTACTTCGGTTTCGGCAAACTATGACCTCCTATCCGGGGCTGAAATTATTGTTTCTGACTGCTGAACACAATCGGTTAATTATATTGTTTTCATTCAGCTTTCGCATGGAAGGTACGGGTGGTCTGTATTCGTTCATGCACAAAATTATAGAGGATATGCGTAAGAGTGAGAGCTGTATGCTGGCTGCAGGCTGTAGCCTGGATTACACTGAATATATGTCGGCAGCCATTGCGTACTGGGAAGCGGGTTCCATTCTGGAAGTCAAGAAGCTGCTGCCTTTTCATGGCCGAGAGTTACTATTGTATGAGGATATTGGATTTTGGGCGTATGTTCCGGCTATTATAGAGCAAAAACGTAGTCGGACCCGTAAAAGTCCTTTACTGTATCCCCTAAAAGAGCATGATCGCGAGCATAAAAGTGATTTTCTAAAAACCATTGCCGTTTATTTATCACTCAGTGGAAACTTGAAGGAATCCGCCGCTTTTTTACATATTCATACCAACACATTGCTGTACAGATTAAATCGCATAGCAGAGATTACGGGGAAAAGCTTAAAGGACACGGGATACCGCACTTCTTTATATTTGGATATTTTGACGGAAGAGACCAGGCAGCTCAATCAGTGGTTTGTTGAGTCAGGGGAATAAAATGAATTAAGCACCAACTGGGCAGCGAACACGTACAATAACCTATATTTAGAACCTATAATATTGGAGGGACTAAGCATGGTGAAGGAAGTTCGTTCACCCGATGCCCTTGACTTTGAACGGAAAATGAGAGACAGCATCGTGGAATCGGCGGAAGCTTTAAATAACAGTGGAGCGGATTTTGCAACATTTGATGAGTCGCGCTGCAACCCGCAGTTTTGGACGCGTACAGATATTGGAGGACTACAGCTGAACGCTGGTGTGGCGCCTTCGGTGGGGATTAAAGACATTTTTCAGAACGGACATTTATATGCCTTCGAATGCGCGACAGCGATGGTCATTGTTATGTACAGGGCGACAATTGAAGCTATAGGTGAAGAAGCCTTTAATAGGTATTTTAAGGATTTATTCTTATGGGATTGGAACTACGACGAGAATCTGCGCTTAGTTACGAACTATAATAAGGATCAGATGCTGCGGGGAGATATTGTGTATTTCAGGAATCCAGATCATGCGCCTAGCAAGCCAGAGTGGCAGGGTGAGAATGCTGTTAAGCTTGAAGAAGACCTGTATTATGGCCACGGCATTGGGATAACCACTGCAGAAGTCATCATAGCCTCACTTAATGAGGAAAGATCGCCCGGAAGCAATACCTCAGCTTTTCTTACGAATGAGTCGATACATCCTGATTTTAATTATTTACAGCGACTATCTACAGGTTCTGTCTTACCCGGAGCGGAAAATAGAGGCTCTGAGTGCACTGTCTTTTCAAGAATTGGGACTAGAAGTTACATTTATAAGATTTAACAGCTAAGAGGGTCCCAAGAAGAGTAATCTTCCTGAAAAAAAGGGGCTGTCTCATAAGTAGATGTTCTACAAAAGAAACAGCCCCGGTTATTCTTCAGTTGTTCATAACACGAACGAGGTGGTGTTCTGGAATCACTTCACCATCCGTTTATCCGTCATACGTAGTTTCAGTAAAGACACCATCTAGGGTGTCTTTTTTTCGTGTGGATTCAATAGTTCTAGTTCGTAGTCATTAAAGCTTGAGCAGCTGTATTGCACCTCTTTGTGACTCTTGCATATTACGTCATGCATACAATTTAAATCTTTAATAATAGCAAAGGTTTAATTTTACATTGAACTGTTATAGTACTCATTGATCAATGCTTTACTAACAAGGGGGAAGGATAAGCGCATGAATACATTACGTAAGACAATAGTGATTGCATCAGCGATAACGTTGCTAGGAGGAGGGTTTAATACAGGCTTTAGTCAAAATAATTATGTCTACGCAGCAGATGATACTACGCCATCCATCCTGGTCGAAGATTTTGAAGATGGAATCAATGATGTGAAATTTAATCCTAAACGTATGTATAATGCTACGCTGCATTTGGAAGATAACAAGAAGCTTGTAAGAAATGGGCAATATTCGGCTAGAATTGATTACGATATGATCGGCATAGTAGATAACCCCTCTCAAATTGAAGTCGGGTATAAAACGGGAAATATCCCAGTTACAGGTTACCCTACTAAAGTAGGCATGTGGGTTTATGCAAACAATGAAGGACATTTGCTGACGACAAAATTTAGAGATATAGGCGGATCTTCTTTCCAGGCAGAATTTTATGATGTAAATCAAGTGGGTATCAACTGGTCCGGCTGGAAATATATCGAGGCAGATATTCCGCAGGGTAAACCGGGTCCGATTGTTCTTGAATTGTTTTTCCAATTGAAACAATCGAATATGAGCAAGAAAAACAAGGGCTCTATTTGGGTAGATGATATTACCTTTATCTATGATGAAGTTGATGAGGATAAGGACATTCCTGCCATTAAACCTAAAGCCCCTGTTGAAAATGAAGTCTTAAACACTCCACTTGATGAATTGAAGGTTGAGCTGACCGATAACGGATCAGGTCTGGATTTGGGTACCTTATCTGTTCAGTTAGATGGAACGGATATCACGGATGAAGTGCACTATTCTCCAGATACAAATGTATTAACTTACCCAGGAGAATATGTAGATGGCGGTTATCATGAGCTTGTGATTGAAGTGAAGGACAAGAATGGTAACCCGGCAGCAAAAAAACTCACCTTCACAATAAATGCAGGAGAGCGTTTGTTCATGACTGCAGACGAAGAAGCCATAAGTAATGAAATCTATCCTGTTCATATTAATATTAAAGATTACTTGAAAGCAGAGCAGGCAAAATTCAGCTTAAATTATGATGCAAGCACCCTTCAAGTTGAAAGCATTACTCAGGCGGCTGGAGTCTCCCTAACCTCAGATATTGATAATGAGCACGGCATGGTTCAAGTAGCACTTGATAACGTAATAGCAGCAGCTCAAAATGTCGTTACTGTTAACTTCAGAGTGAGCTCTCATGCCGTCTTAGAGCGTGGCGAGGCGTATAAAACCATAACAATGAGTAATGCGAGTCTTACTGCTGGCGGCGTTCAGACGAGTACACCATTAGCTGCGCCTATTCATTATACAATCGGTTTCCCCTATCAGCTGAAAATGACGGGAGTTGGTTTGGGTACACCTTCTACCTTTACAGTGTTAGACCATGGAGGCAAGCCGTTTGAAGGTGCGGATATTGTTTTCACTGGATTATTAAAGCAAAGCTCAGTCGCTACAGTTAACACTGTTACGTCTAGTGTATATGAGGATGATGATACATCTTCTAATGTAATCATGGTTGCAAATGATGGTGAACGTTACTATGCTTCAACAGCAGCTAAGAATGGATTTTACGAGGTTATTCTCGCAGACGGACAAACAACAGGTTATATCTCTGAAGCTGATGTTAGTAGTCAGTTATTGAGCGGCAGCCTTGGTAAAACAGATGCTAAAGGACAGTTAATAACAGACCTCACTACATTGGCACTTGGAACCTATCAGATACAAGCAGTCATCGGTGATCAGAACAGTAAGGTTGTCAATTATGAAGTTGTAGAGCAGTATGGTATGAATGAACCGCAATATATTCAAACCTATGTCGCAGAGGATATGTCTTCACAACTGAGTGCTGCCTGGCAAACAAAACCAGATCAAACCTCTACGTATATTCAATACATCGAAACTGGTGAATGGGGAGCAGGTGCAAGCCCAGACAACAATAAAGTAAAGCAGCAGCAAGCTGAGAGTGAGCTGCAGGTGCTTAGTATGAAGGAAAATGGAACGAAGGGTGAAATCCGGTTTCATAATGTCCTGGTTAAGGGCTTGAAAGCAGATACCACTTACAAATATCGTGTAGGCTATGAAGACCAATGGTCGGAGTGGCATGAATATTCTACTGTCGATCAGGATAAATCAACACCGACCTCATTCTTGTTTATTACGGATTCCCATACGAATCAACTACCAGGATTACAAATCTATCAAGAGCTAATGACTAACGCTTTGACACAATATCCATCAACACAGTTTATTATGCATGGTGGAGATATGGTTGATGTGGGCGGCGCATTCGAAGAATGGCAAAAGTTCTGGCTAGCATCTTCTGTTTATGCAACAAAACTCCCGACTGCACTAACACTGGGCAACCATGATGTGAAGAGTGAAGGGAAGGATGTGTTCACCAAAGGTGCGAATTTCCCGGAAAACGGACCAGAATCCCAACTGCAATATGCTTACTCCTATGAAGTCGATGATACTCATTTTGTCGTATTGAACTCAGAAGGCACAGAGGAACAGATGGTTGATCAAGCAGCATGGTTAAAGGACGATTTGGATCAGAATGATAAAAAATGGACTGTCGTTATGTTCCACCGTCCAGCTTATCATACAGAGAATGGCCGAGAATCCCTTGTTGAGTACACCCAAACCTATTTTGCACCCATATTAGAAAAGAAAAAAGTCGATTTGGTTCTGGTTGGTCATGATCATGTATATGCGCGCACCTATCCAATGATGGATGGAAAGCCAAATAAAGCTACCAATGAGGGAACTGTATACCTTGATGGTGGTGCTTCAGGCTGGAAATTCTATGATGGCACCCAATATAATTATTTGAATTATATTTTTGATGAAGACGTTCCTGTATACTCCGCTATTAAAATTACTGAGGATGCGATTCATGTGGAGGCACGTACAAGTGCGGGTGCATTAATCGATGAGTTTTCTGTCAAGAAAGCAGAGGAAACTGAGACACCAACACCAACACCAACACCAACACCAACACCAACACCAACACCAACACCAACACCAACACCAGCACCAACGCCGACACCAACAGCAACGCTAACACCACCAACATCAACACCGACACCAGCAGCAACGCTAACACCACCAACACCAAAGCCAACAGCGATGCCAACACCGCCAATATCGACATCGAAGCCAACAGCGTCGAAGCCGGTATTCAACGACAAGGTAAATGTAGATGCAGTTAAAGCTATCGTGGAAAAAGAGAAGTCTGCTCCCGCTATAAACTTTACGGATGTTCCGGCATCTTCGTGGAGTGCCTCTGTAGTGGAGCGTGCAGCTAAGATGGGGATTGTAACGGGTTATAGTGATGGTTCTTACCATCCGAATCAAAAGGTAACTCGCGCCGAGTTCGCCACAATGGTAGCAAAAGCTTTTGGTCTACCGAATTCAAGCGGTTCATCTTTCTCTGACACGCAAGGGCATTGGGCTTCAGAATCGATTGCAGCATTACAAGCTAAAGGGGTAATTACGGGTTATAGTGATGGCTCTTTCCATCCGAATCAAGAAATTTCCCGCGCTGAGATCGTTGCAATGCTTGCTCGGCTGACAAACTATGTTCCTAACGCATCCAATCTATTTTTGGATGTAGCTACGAACTGGGCTTCAGAACAAATTAATGCTTTTGCAACTGCTGGCATAGTAACTGGTAAAGGCAACGAATTGTTCAAACCAAATGATGCTGCATCCCGTGCGGAGTCGGTTGCGATGATCATTCGTTTGTTGGATAAATTACTTGCACACTAAGTGAAATGTTTTGGGTAGTTAACCGGATTCAGCTCCACCAATAAGAAAAAGAAGGGGCTGTCCCTGAGTCATTTATGACTTATGGGACAGCCCCTTTGCTGTGTCTAATAGCCTAAAGCTCAACAAAGTCGTTGCGGAATTTCTCGAAATCAGATTTTCTACATTCTAGCGCAAGCCGTGTGCCTGTTTCTTCATAGCTAGTGGATTGAACATGGGCATGCTCGTTGAAATAGGAGACCACATTGCCGCGATCAAATGGAATCAGAATTTCACACTGTACATAATCCGTAAACACATGGCTGCGAATCAGATCTGTAAGTTCAGCTATCCCGCTATTTTGTTTGGCAGAGAGATAGACATTGTCACCCTCAAGGTGAGGGTAAGGCAAGTCAGTTAGGTCAGCCTTGTTGTAGGCATAAACCGTTGGAATTTGGTCCGCGCCGAGCGCTTTCAAAGTCTCATCAGTGACGGCCATATGCTGCTCATGCTGCGGATCGGAAATATCGACTACGTGAATCAATAAGTCAGCTTCGGTCACCTCTTCGAGCGTGGAGCGGAAGGCTTTGACCAGATGATGGGGAAGCTGGCTGACGAATCCAACGGTATCTGTTAATAAAAAGGTTTTGTGATCCGGTAGCTCAATGCTCCGAACGGATGTCTCCAGCGTAGCGAATAACATATCCTTGGCGAACACTTGCTTATTAGAGCCGGGATGATACGTCTCCACGATCACATTCATTAAGCTGGACTTGCCGGTATTCGTATAGCCGACGAGACAGACGACCGGAACCTCATTCTTATGCCGCTGCTTCCGCTGAATTTGGCGCCTTGCTACTTGCTGTTGAAGCTCAACTTGTAACGCTGAAATACGTTCTTCTATTCTTCTGCGATCCAGCTCCAGCTTCGTTTCACCAGCGCCTCTGTTCTTCAGCCCAGCACCACCGCCTTGTCTTCCGAGGGATTCTCGGAGACCTGTCAGGCGGGGCAGCATATACTGCAGCTTGGCTACTTCTACTTGCAGCTGTGCTTCTTTGGTCTTCGCTCTTTCTGCGAAAATATTCAAGATCAGAATCGTTCGATCAATGACCTGACGGCCTAGAGAAGACTCCAAATTGCGAATCTGTGAAGGAGACAGCTCATCATTAAAAATAACAATAGGAGCATCATGCGCTTCTAAGAGCGCAGATAATTCTTGGATTTTGCCTGTGCCGATATAGTGGGAAGGGTTGATCCGGCTTGCCTTCTGACTAAGTTCTCCGACAACTTCTAGGTCACAGGCAGCTGCCAGATTAGTGAGTTCTTCCATCGAATAATCGAAGTTTGTTTCGTTTTGTAGCTGAACACCGACTATAATAGCTTTTTCTCGTAGTTGTTCCATATATTTATTCATCCTCCAATAGTAAATAGTAAACGCAAAAAAACACAGGACATCTGCCTGTGCTTACGGTTCGTTAGAGGACGTCAGAACAAATGTGTAAGGAGAAATCTCCATTACGACATTAGGGTCTTCCATAGATATATCGAATTAAACAACGGCTGGGGCGTAGGGAAATGATAACCTAATCCCTTACGAGCAGCAGTTGGTTTATTGGCTTCTATGGAGTTAAATGGGTAGACCTATCCTGAGTCCTCTGCACATGGGCAGAGCTTTAGCGCTATTCAATTAGCCGCGCAAAGTTCTAACTCGGATAAAGTCTATCACACGTAACCCTCCGTTCATAAAAAGTTAAGTCGAGTTTACCACATCCTTTATTTGGTGGCAAATCTGTATTTTATGCTCGGTGAAGCACATCTCTATTTTAATATCAATCCAAGAATTCTAAAAAATGATTGCATACCATATATATATAATTTGATATGAATAGGAGGTGTGAAGACATTGCCTGTCCTCTCTACAAACACCATCATTAATTTACCTGTCGACGGTACTCGTCCAATAGATCAAGTTGTGATCAAAGTGGTTAACAATGGATCAGCTGGCGCGGCTTGTTATTTAACGGGTTTAGCCAATAGTGCAAGTCCTCAGACAGTCTTTATTGAAGAATTATTTGAGCTGCAATATCGGGAAACGTCAAGCAAGACCTACACTATTGTAGAGGATTTATTCCAATTTAATTTTGTGTATTCACAGGAACAATTGAAGATTCAGGTTTTTCTTGTGGATGTGAACGGTGTCTGGACGGCTGTTAATCTGGAAGTGTTTGAAGTAGGCCGTATAACCTCGGAAATCCGTGATAATGTATCGGTTACATCGACTGACTTCGCGGCGATTAGCTTTATGAGGAGTTCTGCCTTTACTATTCCACAGGGTCTTGCGGCTGAGATTAGACCGGCGGCTTTAGATATTCTATCCAAAAGACCTGTGCGATATATGGTCGTCACAGGTGGCACTCTGGATGGGACATTTGAAAATTTCCCAACGCCAACTACGGATATTCCTGTCACGGACACGGCACTGCTGGTGAATTATACCTGCACTACGGTCACGGGTGGAAAGGTGATTATGCAAGGTACAGGATCGGGAATCTCCGGTGCTTATGCGAATTTGGCTGTTAATTTGCTTAACGAGCGACTCTCTTACGAGCTTCAGAATGAGCCGGTTACTTTGGTGGTTAACTCACTTTCAGGTGATGATGATCTCGCAGTCACCTTTAAGATGTCCGAGCAATGGTGAGCGTTCTTTAATCCAGTACTGAAGACAAATTCTAGTGATTGAAAAAAGGAACATCCGCGTAGATGCGAATGTTCCTTTTGGTGGTCGTTGCAAGCGTTAAGATTAGTCTGTTAAGCCTCTCCTTAATGTAAATAGGTCTTTCAAAGCCTCAGTAGACAGCTCGGTAATCCAGCCTTCGGAGCTGGAGATGACATTATCACTTAGCTGCTGCTTACTCTCCAGCATCTCATCAATCTTTTCTTCGAGCGTCCCGAGAGCGATGAACTTATGCACCTGTACATCACGCGTCTGGCCCATCCGATAGGCGCGGTCTGTCGCCTGATTCTCAACGGCCGGATTCCACCAGCGATCGAAGTGAAATACGTGATTGGCTGCGGTTAAGTTCAGACCGACACCTCCGGCTTTGAGAGAAAGGATGAATACATTCGGCTGATCAGACGGTGGTGCATCTGGACGTCTGGACCCTTCGTCCGCGGAAGGTGCAGGCGTCTGGAATCGCTCAATCATTCGGTCACGCGCCTGTTTGGAGGTGCTTCCGTTCAAATAAAGGACAGGCTCCCCAAGCTCCTGCTGTAGAACAGCCTGAAGCATTTTTCCCATCCCGACATATTGCGTAAAGATGAGACAGCGCTCATCCTCTGCACGCAGCTCCTTAACCATATCCAGCAGTCTTTCAAGTTTAGAGGAACGGTTAATGAGTAGACTGGTATCCAGTTTATTATCCGAATCGGTTTCAGGGAGGACCTCCTTAGTCACAAGCATCGGGTGATCACATAGCTGCTTAAGTCCGGTCAAAGCCCCAAGAATAGCGCCCTTACGCTCAATACCTTCCAACTTCTGCATACGGTCGAGCAGTCCGTTTACGGTCTGGTCATAGAGCGCAGCTTGTTCAGCTGTCAGATGGACATAGGTCTTCATCTCGTTTTTATCTGGAAGATCGAGCTGAATGTTAGGATCCTTTTTCTTACGGCGTAGCATGAACGGCTTCACGAGATTCTGTAAGTCCGCTGTACGCTTCTCGTCGCGTTCCTTCTCAATGGCATTACTGAATCGGTCGTTAAAGGCTTTGGCACTACCCAGATAACCTGGGGTTATAAAATCATAAATGGACCACAGCTCAGATAATCTATTCTCAATAGGTGTTCCTGTCAGCGCAATCCGGTGTAAAGCCGGGAAGCTGCGCACAGCTACCGACTGCTTCGTTTGAGCATTCTTGATGTTCTGTGCTTCGTCCAGGCAAATCGCCGCCCAAGTGAATTCCTTCAGCAACTCCTGATCAAGCGCTGCAGTCGCATAAGAGGTGAGTACCACGTCAGCTTGCGAAGCAGCGCCATAGAAGAATCCTGCGTCCAAACGGCGACTTCCGTAGTGCAGCATCACATTCAAAGAAGGCGCAAAGCGCTGCAATTCCTTCTGCCAGTTGCCCAGCACGGAGGTAGGGCAGATGATCAGAGCAGGCCACCCCGGAGGGTCGGTCTGGCGACGGGATGAGCTAGGATCGGTATTTTCTTTGATATGAAGTAAATATGCGATGAGTTGGACGGTCTTGCCAAGCCCCATATCATCGGCTAGACAAGCCCCCAAACCGAATTGACGCAGGAAAGTCAGCCAAGCATATCCTTCATGCTGATAGGTGCGTAGCTCTGCCTGGAGTCCTGCGGGCACTGGAGGCTTCGGCCATTGTGAGCGCTGGCCGAGCTGACCAATGAGACTGATCAAATGCTCGTTTAGCTCTACCTCGAGCCGCAGGCGCGCCGCATCCTCTTGAAGCTGCTCTTCTGTAGCCTCAGCCTCAGCTTCCTCACTCGCTTGCAGCAAATGAAGCTGAAGCACATCTTGGAAGGACAAGCCTTGCGACTTGTCCATACCTGCCATGGCTCTTTGGATTTGCGCCAGCAGTGCGGGATCGAGCGAGACCCATTTGCCTTTGAAGCGGACGAGTCGTTCCCCTCTTGCGACCAGCTCGGCAAATTCAGCTTCGGTGAGGTCGACGTCGCCGATGGAGATTCGCCAATCGAAATCGATGATCGAATCGAGGCCGAACAGCGACTCGCCGCCGCTGCGTTTGTCCTCGCCGGAGCTGATCTTGGCGCGCAGGCGCGGTTTTTTCCGGCTGGCGGCTTCCCACCACGCCGGCAACAGCACTTGCCAGCCTGCATCCAGCAGCCGCCGGCTCTCGGCGGTTAAGAACCGCCAAGCGATGGCATCGCTGAGCGGTTCGGCCAGCACGTCGCCGCCCGCCGCGAAGCGCTCGGGCGGCAGACTGCCGCGGAGGCGCTCCAGCCATCCCGCGGCGCGTTCGTGCACGTGGGCCGACCATGCTGTCGGCCACAAGCCGTGCGGCTCGCTATCATCGGCGAGCCTGATGGGAACAAGCGCGGATTCATCGCGCTTGTCCTGAAGGATCAGCTGGAGCCGCCAAGGGGATTCATCCCCTTCCGGCTCCAGCAGCTGAAGTGCGGGCCGGAAAGGCGCGGTATCCGCCTTCCAGCCAATGGCGATAAGCCATGCAGCGGTATCCATGCCCGCTGCAAGGGCCCCGCTTCTATCGAATAGAAGCGGGAATTCGCTCCGGAGGTCGCCTGCCTCGGCCTCCGTGCTGTAATACCTCTGCGATACGGCGGCGGAGAACGCCGCGCGTAACCCGCGGCTAAATTCGCTGCCGCCATTTAGCGCCTCAAGAGCCCCTTTGGCAGTGTCATTCTCCACTGCCACCTGCGCCAAAGCGCCCTCATCCCAGGTCCATTGCAACCTCCCGGCGCGATAAGCGGAGATATCTGGAATATACTGTTTGTTCTCCAGACATATAGTCAGAAGTGGCGCCAGTTCAGTCAGGTGAGCCGCATCGCCCTCCCAGTTCCATTCGATATGCGCCAGCAGCTTCTGCTCTGTAAAGAAAGGGATGACCTGCTCTGCAGGTAGAATCACTAGCTCTACACCTTCGCCAGCTGATTGAACCGTTAACTCCGTTCCATAAAAAGACGCCTCATGCCAGGCGAATAACCGCTGTTTAAGCTGCAAACCGGGCAAGAGATCTTCTCTTTCATTCATTCCGTATATTAAAGCGTCGCCATACTGGCTTAATGCAAGCCGGATGGTCAGCGTGCGCAAATGCATGTTCATGGTATTAGCTTTCCTTTCCGAAGCTCCTCTTGCAGCGCACGGAGTCTGCTGTGCTTTGTGGTGAAGGCAATGAGGAACTCTTCCCACCGTTCTTCTTGTTTCATTTTTTTATACAACTTGGATAATCGCTTCAATAGTTTCACAGCCGCCTTGTAGCTATGTCTATTCTTATCCAGCACAAATCTTTCGACGGCCTGATGGTAGAAGGGGAGCAGAACCTCGGGTGCGTTTTTCTCCATAGGCTGGAGGTCTGTAACACGAAATTCGGAAGGCAGCTTACCGATGGACAGTTGATAATCCATCCATGTCTGCCATTTTTCATAGGTAATTAACTTCTCTTCGTATACTTCTCCAGAGATAGGTAACATGGTGGCTAATGTATTCCACATCTGCGGCTCAGCTTCAGGAAGGTGGCGAACGGCCTCTTCCCATCTGTTCGAATAGTTATTCAGATTGTAGAGTCTGCTGCTCAGCAGTGGACCGATCTGAACAAGCCAACCTACCAAGCGTGACCATTCACCTGCATCCAGAAGCGGGGAGGTGAAGCTCATAAGCTCATCAGGATGGAGACCTGGGCGCTCGGCAGCCTTATTCAGTAATTCCCAAGCCTTTGGGTCATCTTTCAGATAAAAATACATGCGGCTCTGGGCTAACAGCCACGCATGGCGTGACAGTGAAGCGCCTAATTCACTTTCTGCCTGCTGAAGCTGTTTGATTTCATCCAGATAAAGCTTAGTTCCACCGGTATTCGGATAAATCCAGTTTCTCCACAGCAGGTCATAGCACAGTGAAAAAGAGGGCTGATCCCGCAAGCGCTCGCGCGACTCCGTCAACATCTCACGCCGCAAGTAGGAGAGGGTCTCGACGATATGCGGCCACAGATCGTATTCCTGCTCTTGCTCGGGAGACAGCGGGAGTGTGCTTTTTAACAGACGTGTGATTGCTTCCTGTAGCTCAGAGACCGCTACTTGCGTGTAATAGCCGAGTGATGAGGTGAAGGCGACCTGACCGGGTAGATTGGCGGAAGGCTTAGCCAGCTTTTCTAGAAGAAAAAGATGGGCATGCAGGGTAAATAGCTTGTCCATTTCCGGTGATAACTTCGGCTTAAATTTAGTAATGGAAGATAATGCTCGATCCACATATTCAGGATTCCGAGTGGTATGTGCCAGAGGCGTGATGCAGAACGCAAAATACTCGCGCCACTCCGTGATGCCTCCGTCAGCGATACGGCTGGCATGTTCTTTTAGCTGCTGCTCGTGCTTTCCATCGGTTCCGACAGGTGAACTACTTGATGTTTTTGGGAGAAAAGATGCGGCTTTGGCGTTAGCTAGAACTTGTACAGACCTATTCTGTTGTTCAGCAAAACTGAGCAGCACGGCGGCCATATGCTTGCAATGACCTGAAACAGGGCAGTTGCAATGGCACCGAGTGAAGCTGTCCAGATCAATAGTAACGCGGTAATCCTCTCTACCTTCAACAAGGGCATTGATCTTAGATGGCTCCGTCATAGTGAACGAACGAATACGGCTTTGCTTATAATATTGGAACCCTCGTTTGAGGGTGAGGTCATCGAAATAATAGGCGACATTCTGGATGAGCTTACTCCACTGCGTATCATCCATAGTATAGGTTGGTTGCATACAATTGGTCTCCCGTAAGAAAAATGGTCGTTATTTGACCTTCATTATATCATTTCTTTTTGAGTAGGATGTTTTGGCGTTGTAATGAAAGCGAAATTGCTGGCTTGTATGGAACGTGGGGCCTAAACATATACTAATCGTGCTGAATTTTGAAGTATAGATCAAACAAAGGTCAAAAAAGGTCAAAACATTAAAAACATTAAAATTTGTAGCATTAAATCAGCTAATTTGCCTGAATTTGACCGAAAATTGGCTTAAATCGGTTTTGTTATTCCTCTGATAGGGGACTATAATAAGGTCATAGGTCAAATAAAGTCAAAGTCAATGAGAGGAGAATGGATAATGTTTGATTTGGTTCCTTTTGGTAAACGTAGAGATGATGCTTTTGGTATGCTGGCTAAGTCTTTAAATGATGTTTTTAATGATGATTTTTTTGCACCGATCAAGAGCTCCACGATGTCCTTCAGAACGGATATTCGCGAGAGTGAGCAGGCTTACCTGATTGAAGCTGAACTTCCTGGCTTTAAAAAAGAAGAAATCGACATTGATTATGCCAGCCCTTACTTGACGATTAAAGCGGTGCGGAAGGAAGAGAATGCGGAGGAGAACAAGGATCATCAAATTGTACGTAGAGAACGTCGATATGGTGAATATGTTCGCAGATTCTATGTTCAGGATATTGCAGTGGAAGAGATTCGCGCGTCTTTGAAAGACGGATTACTGAAGCTGGAAGTTCCAAAACAGCAAAAACCACAAGGGAAACGCATTGAGATTCAAGACGGAGATTCTAGCGCTTCGCAGTCTGAATAAGCATAATTTAGGCGGTAATAGTTTCCGCTCAGCATTTTAGAGATAGGCAGCGAGCTTTTAATATAGTGTTATGAATAAAAGGCGCATTGTAGTGGAGGATTCCGGCTATGGTGCGTCTTTTCTCGGAATCGTACGATGAGTTGTATTTAATAAAGCGTTGAAAGGAGGAATCCGAATGGCTAACAAAAGCTATTATGATGCTTTGGGCGTGAGCAAAACAGCAACTAAACAGGAAATTAAAAAGGCTTATCAAAAGCTGGCCAAGAAGTGGCATCCCGATGTGAACAAAGCCTCTGAGGCAGAGGCGAAATTCAAAGAAGCGGCTGAAGCCTATGAAGTGCTGGGCAATGAGGAGAAACGCAAGCTTTACGATGAGGAGCTGCTTTATGGGGCTCAGCGTGGTAGAGCTGGTGGAGGTGCGTCGAGCGGAGCCTCTTCGTGGGATTCAAACTATGGTGGAAGCTGGAGCGGCGGAACTTATTCTGCAGGAGGTTCTGGCATTTCGGAGGAAGATTTGTTCGGAATGTTTTTTGGGAATCGGGGATCGGCGGATCGCGCTGGCTTTGATTTCTTTTCTAGTAGTGGTAGTGGGCGTTCGAACGGCAATCCATGGGGTGAGGCGCGTAGTTCGACGCAGTCGCAGCTGGATATTACGTTGGAGCAGGCCTATAAGGGAGCAACTGTAAGAGTGCAGATCGGTGATAAAACTGTGGACGTTCAAGTTCCGCCGGGATCTAGTGAAGGCACGATTTTAAAAATCGCAGGAACCACTCAGAGTGGCATAGCTCCAGGTGGCGATGTACTGCTGGCACTTCATATTCTTCCTCATGATATATACGAGCTTCGAGCTGGCGATTTATACGGTGTAGTTGAAGTTGCTCCATGGCAAGCGGTATTGGGTGGTGAGGTGAAGGTTCCATTACCGGGTGGCGGTGCCGTGAAATTGAAGATTCCTGCAGGAATTCAAAGTGGTAAAACGCTGCGTATCCCAGGCAAAGGTTTGAAGCGTGAGAATGGTGCGAACGGTGATATTTTATTTGGTATTGAGATTGTTGTCCCTGAGCCAACCAGCGAAGCGGAGAAGAATTTGTACCGTAAACTGGCTGAATCCAGTAATTTCGAGGCTAGAGCTAAACGTCAAAGCGCTAGTGCGCAGCGCCCGAAGGCAAAAGTGGGTAATTAATAGGTAGGTAGAGGTAACTTTGTATGAATAGAGTGCTAGTAGTAGAAAAGTAACTTAATTAGAAACTAACTATAGTAGAGACCTGTGAGAAGTGTCGGGAAAAGGAAGGGTAAAAGTGTTCTAAAGGTGCCGATTTCGGCTCGGTGAGCGAAAAGAGGGGTAAAAATGCCCCAGAATGAGTCGTATTGGGCTCGATGAGCGAAAAGAGGGGTAAAAATACCCCAGAATGAGCCGTATTGGGCTCGATGAGTGAAAAGAGGGGTAAAAATACCCCAGAATGAGCCGAATTCGGCTCGATGAGCGAAAAGAGGGGTAAAAATACCTCAGAATGAGCCGAATTCGGCTGATCACTCGAAATGTACGGTATTAATCCCGCAGATAGCGCCAAATGCGGCTCATCCGTCCAAATGTACGGTATTAATCCCGTAGATAGCGCCAAATGTGGCCCATCCGTCCAAATGTGCGGTATTAATCCCGCAGATAGCGCCAAATGGGGCTCATCCGTCCAAATGTACGGTATTAATCCCGCAGATATCACCAAATGCGGCTCATCCGTCCAAATGTACGGTATTAATCCCGCAGATAGCGCCAAATGCGGCCCATCCGCCTCAATTCAGCGGTATTAATCCCGCTAAATCAATCTATCCCGGCCAAAACGGCCGATCCTATATATCAGTCCTAAATAGAAAGGTGAGAGAGCTATGGATTTCAATAAACTTACTCAAAAGCTGCAGGAAGCAGTAGCTGCGGCGCAGTCGCTGGCTTCAGAAAGCGGACATCAGGAGATCGATAATCTCCATCTTTTAAAAGCGTTACTCCAGCAGCAAGAAGGCTTGCTGCCAAGATTGCTGCAAAAGATGAACGTCCCCGTAGCTGAGCTGCTGCGCAGCACGGATGAACTGCTTGGGCGCAAGCCGAGCATAAGCGGATCAGGAGCAAGCACAGTACGGCGTTATGCCTCGCAATCGCTGATTCATCTGCTGGAACAGGCGGAGAAAGAAGCAGCGAAGATGCAAGACGAGTTTGTTTCGGTGGAGCATGCCGTGCTGGCCATGGTGTCGGATTCGAGCAGGGATAATCGTGAGCTGCGTAATCTTTTTGTCAGTCGTGGATTAACACGCGAGAAGCTGATGTCTATACTTGCTGAGATTCGTGGACATCAGCGTGTAACGAGTCGGGAGCCGGAGGCTACTTATGAGGTGCTGGAGAAATACGGACGTGATCTTGTAGCAGAGGTTCGCGCGGGTAAGATCGATCCAGTCATCGGACGTGACGCTGAGATACGTCGTGTGATCCGAATTCTGTCCCGTAAAACGAAGAATAACCCTGTGCTGATCGGTGAGCCAGGTGTAGGTAAAACAGCGATTGTGGAAGGCTTGGCTCACCGGATTGTACGCAAAGACGTGCCGGAGGGGCTGAAGGACAAGACGATTTTCTCGCTGGATATGAGTTCCCTTGTAGCAGGCGCGAAGTTCCGAGGTGAATTCGAGGAACGCTTGCAGGCGGTACTTAGGGAAGTTCGTGAAAGTAACGGCCGTATTATTCTTTTTATTGATGAGCTGCACACGATTGTAGGCGCAGGTAAAACCGAAGGTTCGATGGATGCGGGCAATATGCTGAAGCCGATGCTGGCTCGCGGCGAACTGCACTGTATTGGTGCCACAACGCTCGATGAATATCGCAAGTATATTGAGAAGGACCCTGCGCTGGAGCGTCGTTTCCAACAGGTGCTAGTCAGCGAACCGGATGTAGAGGACACAATCTCCATTCTACGCGGTCTGAAGGAACGGTTCGAAGTCCATCATGGAGTCAAAATCCATGACAGCGCCCTCGTCGCTGCAGGTGTTCTGTCTAACCGCTACATTACGGATCGTTTTTTGCCGGATAAAGCGATCGACTTAGTGGATGAAGCTTGTGCCATGATCCGTACAGAGATTGATTCCATGCCGGGTGAGATGGATGAAGTGACCCGCCGTCTGATGCAGATGGAGATTGAGGAAGCAGCGCTAAAAAAAGAAACGGATGACGCCAGCAAACGCCGTCTGGAAATCTTACAACGTGAACTAGCCGATCTCAAGGAGAAGCAGCTTGGGATGACGGCGCGTTGGGAGAAGGAAAAGTCAGCGATTCAAGGCATCCGCGACCTCAAAAAGCGGCTGGAGCAAGCCCGTAAGGATTTGGTCGATGCACAGGAGGAATACGATCTTAATAAATCAGCGGAATTGAGCTATGGCATCATTCCTGATCTAGAGCGGCAATTGAAAGCAGCGGAAGAAGCGGCACAGCAGGATCAGGATACAAGATTATTGCGTGAAGCTGTAACCGAGGAGGAAATCGCAGATATTGTGTCGCGTTGGACGGGCGTTCCAGTTAGCAGACTGGTTGAAGGCGAACGGGATAAGCTGCTGCGTCTGGAAGAAACACTGCATGAACGAGTTGTGGGCCAAGATGAAGCTGTCAGCTTGGTGGCCGATGCCGTGCTTCGGGCAAGAGCCGGGATCAAAGATCCGAATCGGCCGATCGGTTCCTTCCTGTTCCTCGGTCCGACTGGGGTAGGGAAGACGGAGTTGGCTAAATCGCTCGCGGTCTCTCTCTTTGATCGCGAAGATGGCATGATCCGTATCGATATGTCGGAGTATATGGAGAAGCACAGTGTTTCTCGCCTAGTCGGTGCACCTCCGGGATACGTTGGATATGAGGAAGGCGGCCAACTTACAGAAGCTGTACGGCGTCAGCCTTATACAGTAGTGCTGCTCGATGAAGTGGAGAAGGCGCATCCCGATGTATTTAATATTCTACTGCAGCTGCTTGATGATGGACGGCTGACCGATTCACAAGGCCGGATGGTCGACTTCAAGAACACGATCATTATCATGACCTCAAATATCGGTTCGCCACATCTGATTCAAGGCACCGATGAGAAGGGTCAGCTTACGGAGGCTGCCAAGGATAGCGTAATGAAGGAACTAACTGGTCATTTCCGTCCAGAGTTCCTGAACCGGGTTGACGATATTGTGATGTTCAAGCCGTTGACCCTGGGCGAGATCGAGAAAATCGTGGACAAACTGGTGGACGGATTACGTTTGCGTCTTGCTGACCGGGAAATTGGTCTTGAGTTAACTGAGCCCGCGGTACGCTTTATCGCTAAGGAAGGTTTTGATCCAGTGTATGGGGCGAGACCGCTGAAACGCTTCATCCAGCGAAGTCTGGAGACCCGTGTGGCACGTGCGATCATTGCTGGTGAAGCCGCAGAAGGTACGGTGATTCAAGTAGACGAATCCGGTGGCGGCCTGACGGTGAGCATTATGAAACCAGATCTCGATGAACCACAGCGTACTGAATAAGAAGAAGTTAGCAAAACGGATCGTACTATGGAAAATAAAAGGCGTCCACAAAGCCATTAAGGTTTTGTGGACGTCCTTTTTATGATTACCCTCACTCCACCCAAGGTATTAAATGAGGGTGTTCATCCAGAATGGACAGGTATTGCTCCTTCCAGCCGTATTGGCCATCGGGATCAAGGAGCATGTAACGCAGATATTTTTCTAAGCGGAACTCTGCCTTCGACCAACCGAGATGCTTGAGTCGCAAGTTGCTTAGCTGGTGGGGAAGCTCGAAGACATTCTCTGGGAATCGCCCACAGTGCTGTGGAGATTCATTCCATACATAGTTGAAGTCTTCTTTATAACGAAGCAAAAAAGGACGGTAATTCAAATGAGAGCGCCAGTAAATATCTTCTCTGTAATGGGTGGCGTTCCATAAATCATAGAGACGGAAACAGAATAAATCGACCTCGTCAGCGTACAGCAGGGGTTCGATATTTGCCGCGAAGCTCGCTTCAAAGATTTCGTCTGCGTCCAGACTCAGAATCCACTCGGGCTTCGTTTTCAGAACCTCTTCCCATTGCTGCTTTCGCAGCTCAATTTCATTACTGAATTTGGATATGGTATTGTGCACGAGATGAACGGGAATGCCTTCAAGCACCTCCAGGCAGATAGCTGCTGAATTATCGGTGCTGCCATCATCGATAATGACAGCCTCGTCGATGTATCTGCGATGCTCTTCCAGAACCTGCCGCAGAAAGCGTCCACTTTCATTTTTCACAACCATGGTGAGGGTTAGCTTGGGCCGTTTTCTGGCTGGGGGGACTGTCTCCTTTGAGCTTTCGTTGTCTGGGTTGTCTCTGGTGGGTGTCGGCATTACTGATGCAGGTACTTCGTCCGTAGATGAACTGTTCTCAGTATCAGTGGCTTCAGCTTTGGTCTCCGTAGTTTCTTTGATGAAATCCTCAACTTTACTCAAATCACTGTCTCTATACAAGTGTAGCGCCGGATAATGGGTATCGACGAACAAGGGGATGCCAAGGGCTGCGGCACGAATGCAGAAATGACGGTCTTCTCCCCAATATGAAATGTTGCGAATTTGATTATAGCTAACTCCGGTTTTTATCGCATGCTGACTAATCAGTGTACAAGCCCCGAGTCCGCCCACCTCATAGATTCCGGGAATCCGCATCTTTGCTATAAATTCATGAAATCTGCGATTAATCTCCTCTGGTTGCAGTTTTTCACCGGGCAGTAGCTCCCACTGATTGTATTCGTCGTGCATCCATACCTGCGGCTGAAACATAGTCTCTGGCTGCCACTGCGTCCAGAACACCTCTGAAATAATATCCTTGTTCGTACCTATTAGATGTCTGAGGGTATCAGGATGGAGGATGAGATCAGAGTCTATAAGGAATAAATAATCATAGTTCAAGGTTTGGGCGCGGTTGATCATGAGATTTTTAAAATTGGCTACTTTCCAGACTAAGTTGGTATTCCAAAAGTGGGTAGTATCATTGCGAATATACGCATCGTGAAAGCCGGAGCTCTGAAGATAAATATGATCACCCATGCTTTGGAATTCCTGGAGCAGCCGACTTGATTCCTCATCATCATTATCATCAACTAGATGGAAATCCAGCTCAATATCGGCAATATTCAGACGAAGCAGGGAATTCAGAAATTCTTTTAAAACCATAGGCTTCTGGTGGATTGGACTGCCAATCAATACGCGAACCTTGTTTTCCGTCATTGCCGCCTCCTTGGGGAACGCCCCTCTTTCCTTGGATGATCCTTATGTTCTCAATATATTTACAGGAGAGCGGCAATAATCCTTATTTTTCAAAGTTCTGTAAAGTAAATGAGTATTAGATGTATTAATTCGTAACGATCTGCTGTACAATAACCGAATAATTAGATGACAATATGAACAGCAAAGGATGAGCGCTATGGATAAACCATCAATTGATTCCCTCAATATTACATTAATGTGAAATGCTATCCATTGTAATTCCTAGTATTCCGATATACAATATAAAAAACACAAGCAACGCAGAACATAGAATACGGGGGAGAAACTTATGCGTAAAGGATTATCTGGAGTTATTACTTTGATTTTGTTAACATTTTTGATTAGTGCGTGCTCCGGAGGGAACACCGCCACTTCTACAAATACAAATCAGACACCTGCTACTAATGATGGAACGACAGTAAGCACTGAGATAAAAGATGGAGGCAACTTGATTATTGGAGTTGCTGCTGATCCTGTTATTCTAAATCCGAACTACGCGGGTGACCGTGTCAGCCTTACGATTGACCAAGCGCTCTATGCTCCACTGTTCCAAGTAAATGATGGTAAGAAGACCTTCTACTTGGCAGACAGCCTGACCCTTTCAGAAGATAACCTGACTTATACGTTGAAGCTGAAAAGCGGACTGACATGGCATGACGGAGAAAAGCTTACTGCTGACGATGTCGTGTTCACGATTGATAGCATCCTCGATGAGAAGCAAAACAGCATGTTGAGAGCGAACTTATTCATCGGTGATAAACCCGTTAAGGCCGTTAAGGTGGATGATCTGACCGTAGAGTTCAAGCTTCCGCAGGTCAGCCCAGCTTTTGAAGCTACACTAGTGCAAGTATTTCCGATTCCAAAGCATATTTTTGAAAATGAGACGGATCTAGAGAAAAGCACCAAGAATGCTAATCCTGTTGGATCTGGACCATTTAAATTTAAGGAATATAAAGCGGGCGAATATGTTACATTAGAAAGATTTGATAACTACTTTGGCGGCAAACCACATCTTGATTCTGTTACGTACCGGATTGCTAAAGATACGAATGCTGCGAATCTCGCACTTCAGAGTGGTGAGATCAACATTAAATATCTAGATCCACAGGATGTTGGAACGATTGAAGCTTCGAACAATTTCGAAATTCTTCCTTATAGTGAAGGCCGATTGTCGTACCTGTTGTTCAACGCGAACAGCGATAGAGGTGCTCTTGCTAAAAAAGAAGTTCGTCAAGCCTTGTCTCTAGCACTAAGCCGTGATGAAATCATTCAGGCTGCTTATTCCTCTAGCGAGTATGCTGACCCGGCGAAGTCATTCTTGACTCCGGATGCATTGTTCTATACTAATGACGTACCTTCTTTCGATAATGATGTGGAAAAAGCGAAAGAGCTTCTGCAATCGGCAGGGGTTAGCGATCTGAAATTGAGATTGATTGTATCGAGCGGTAATAAAGCTCAGGAAGCCATTTCACTATACGTGCAGCAAAAGCTAAAGGCCATTGGCGCTGAAGTTGAACTGCAAAATATGGATGCCTCGGCATATGGTCAGAAGTTCAGCGATATGAATTCAACAGATTTTGAACTTGCGATTGCAGGTTATATTATGGGTTACGATCCTGATGCTTACAGAATTTTGTATACTTCTACTGCTGACTCTAACTACTCGCATTATAATAATGCTGAAGTCGATAAGTTGTTCAATGAAGGTGCAGGAGAAGCTGATGTGACTAAACGTGGTGAGATCTATAAGAAGATCCAAGAGATCATTGCTGACGATGCACCGATTTATCCAATTGCTAATACTAAGACTATTGTAGCTGTCTCCAAGAACTACGGCGGTCTGGAAGAAGCAGTCTTGAAGCCTGTCGTTATTTTTGAAGATTTATCGAAAATCTACCTTAAATAAAAACGGGAAAAAGTAAGCTGGGTTATCCAGCTTACTTTTTTACCGATACAGAACTGGGAGAATAAACGTATGAGACAACTTATCGTCCGAAGATTACTGCAAACCCTGCCGATGTTGTTTTTTGTTTCGGTTGTGTGCTTTGCGATGATTAAGCTGGCTCCGGGGGATCCGGTATTATCCTTCGTTACGCCGAATATGCACGCAGATGATATTGAGCGCATCCGGCATAACCTTGGGCTGGATAAGCCAGCCTACATTCAATATTTAATCTGGATTAAAGAAATATTACAGGGGAATTTCGGTTATTCCCTAGTGAATCATCAGCCAGTATTGGATCAAATTCTAGAACGCCTTCCTGCAACGGCAGGTTTGATGGGTTCTGCGATCGGTCTCGCTGTTTTGCTGGCGATTCCACTCGGTCTTATTGCTGGAGCGAACCGGAACCGCTGGGTAGATAAGCTGATTAATTTCTTATCCTATGTCGGAATATCTGTGCCTTTGTTTTGGCTTGCCATCTTACTAATGTACTTATTCGCGATTAAGCTGCATCTGCTTCCTATTATGGGGATGCGAACGATTGGTGTGGAATCGGCGTTTGATGTATTCAAGCATGGTATCCTGCCTTGCACCGTGCTTGCTTTTGGATTCTTGGCTGGTTATGTGCGATACATTCGCTCTAGTACCATTGGTCAGCTAAAAGAAGAGTACGTGCAGATTCAATATGCTTTTGGATCTAACAAGACAACGATTCTGTTCCGTCATGTAATGAAGCATGTGTTGCTTCCTGTAATTACATTGCTCGGGATGTCTATGGGTGATCTGGTGGCAGGCGCAATTGTTACAGAAACAGTATTTTCATGGCCAGGTATTGGCTCTTTGGGGATGACTGCAGTTAAAGGGATGGATTACCCCGTGATTATGGGAATTACTCTATTCTCCTCTTTAATGCTGATCATCGGTAATCTGGTCGCGGATATTCTATATAGCTTCGTGGACCCACGAATTAAATTAACGAGGTGACCTCATGAATCGCAGTAAATGGAAAAGTGTTGGAGATGAGCTATTTACGAATAAATTGGGCGTCGCAGCCCTCATTACTTTAATCATCTTCTCACTGGGCTCTATATTTGCTTTTTTATCTGGACATGATCCGAATGCGATGGATGTTCTGGCACGTCTGAAATCGCCGGGAGCCGATCACTGGTTCGGGACGGATGACTATGGCCGGGATTATTTTGCCCGCGCATTATATGGTGGCCGGGTATCACTGCTAGTTGGCTTTGCTTCAATGATCATTGCTACAGGCATAGGTGTTACGGTGGGCGTAATCAGTGGATTCTTTGGCGGATGGGTCGATAATCTTCTCATGCGGATGCTTGATGTAGTGCTGTCCATTCCTTCTTTCTTAGTTCTGCTGCTGCTTAGCGTATTTCTGAAGCCGAGTGTTGGGAATATCATCATTATTATTGCTCTATTAATGTGGATGAATATCGCCCGTGTCATTCGGGCAGAGACGATGACGATTAAGGAACGCGAATATGTACTCTATGCAAAAGCCTCCGGACAGAGCAATTTCGGAATTATTTGGCGTCATATTCTTCCGGGGCTAGTGCCTGTTGTCATTGTAGGTGCGACGAATAATATCGCTTCGGCGATAATGATGGAGTCGTCCCTAAGTTTCCTCGGGTTCGGGGTACAGCCTCCGAATGCGACTTGGGGCAGTATGCTTAACAATGCGCAGGGATATATCGCTCAAGCGCCATATCTGGCTTTATTCCCTGGATTATTGATACTATTAACGGTACTGAGCTTTAATGTTTTGGGTGATATTTTGCGGGTAGGCTTTGAACCGAAGCTGATCCGAAGATAGGAGTGTGAAGACATCATGACGGAACGGCTATTGTCTGTCGAGGATTTGAAGGTTTCGTTCCATACAAGGGACGGAGAGAATCAAGCAGTTCGCGGCGTTAGCTTTCATATAGATGCTGGTGAGACGGTAGGAATCGTCGGAGAATCTGGTAGTGGGAAGAGTGTAACTGCCAAGGCGATTATGTCGTTAATTACACCTCCGGGTAAAATTATCGGTGGAAATATTAATTTTCGTGGTGAGAATTTATCGAACCTTTCGGAAAAAGAGTGGAGAAAGCTACGCGGCAATCGTATAGCAATGGTGTTTCAGGACCCCATGACCTCTCTTAATCCTGTAAAAAAAATCGGCCAGCAGCTTACGGAAGTCATCCGTCGGCATCGGGGTTTAAATAAGCAAGAAGCGCTTAAAGAGGCAGCAAGCATCTTGCGTCAGGTAGGTATTAATAATCCTGAACAGCGGCTGCAGCAATATCCGCATGAATTCAGCGGCGGGATGCGCCAGCGGGTCATGATCGCCATGGCTCTTTCCTGTAAGCCAGAGCTATTGATTGCGGATGAGCCGACAACTGCGCTCGATGTAACAATACAGGCGCAAATTCTCGATCTTTTTAAAGAGTTGAAAAATAATACCAGTACAGCTGTAGCGCTCATTACCCATGACTTGGGTGTGGTAGCACAGGTATGTACACGGGTTATCGTAATGTATGGTGGACTTGTGATGGAGGAGGGCACGGTAGAGGATATCTTTTATCGCCCACAGCATCCTTACACGAAAGGTCTGCTTCGCTCGATTCCAAAACGTGACGGCAAGTCGCGGGAACGCCTTGTCCCTATCGAAGGCACACCTCCGGATTTGCTGAATCCTCCTTCGGGCTGTCCATTTATGGAACGTTGCCCTAATGCTTTTGCTCGTTGCAGCGAACGTCCTCCGGTCATCGAATTATCGCCTGGCCATCGTTCGATGTGCTGGCTGGCAGACGGTGTGCAGGAGACTTCAGCCGTAGCTGGTGTTGAAGGGAGCGGTTCTGTTGAGTGATAATAAGATTCTAGTGGACGTAAATAATCTGAAGAAACATTTCTCCAAAGGCAAGGATATATGGGGACGTAATACATCAGTGCTTAAGGCGGTAGATGGCGTAAGCTTTCAGATTCGTCAGGGGGAGACCTTTGGACTGGTCGGAGAGTCGGGGAGCGGCAAGTCCACGGTTGGACGCTGCTTGCTGCGATTGTATGACTATACAGATGGTGAAGTGTCTTTTGACGGGCAGCCGCTGAGCAAGCTTGGAGAGAAGCAGCTTAAGCCTTTTCGCAGACGAATTCAATCGATCTTTCAAGATCCATATTCCTCGTTGAATCCAAGCCTGAATGTGCTTGATCTGATCAGTGAGCCTATGAAAATCCACGGGATCCACGAAGGCGACGAGCGTATAGAGGCTGTTGCGGCACTGCTGGATAAGGTGGGTTTAAAAAGAGAGCATCTTTATCGCTTCCCTCATGAATTCAGCGGTGGGCAGCGTCAACGGATTTCGATCGCTCGAGCGTTATCTGTGAAACCTGAGTTTGTAGTGTGTGATGAACCGATTTCAGCGCTGGATGTATCTGTTCAGGCGCAGGTAGTGAATATGCTGGAGGATTTGCAGTCCGAATTTGGGTTGACCTACCTCTTTGTTGCGCATGATCTGTCGATGGTACGTCATATTTCGGACCGGATTGGTGTGATGTATGGCGGTCGTCTAGTAGAGGTAGCCGAAAGTGATGAACTGTACGAGAATCCTATTCATCCTTATACAAAGGCATTGCTGTCTTCCATTTTGGAGACGGACCCTAGACGGGCTAATCAAAGAATTATTTTAGACGGATATTCGGCAGAGTACGGCAGAGCTGAGACTTCTACATTGCAGGAAGTTAGTCCGGGCCATTATGTTGCCTATGATTTCACGGATTAAGTAGAATCTATATACAGGTACGGGAGGAATCAGGATGTCAGACAATTTGAACCGAGTAAAGTTATCCCAGTGGGATGCGTTATTGGTAGAGTCACTTCGCTCTTTAGGCTGGTCCAATGAGGATATTCTTCGTAAAGTGGCAGAGGGCGATTTGCCCGTTGACGAGAGTGAATACGAATTTGATTATAAGCAGTTGACCACTTTGCAAGCTGAGCAGCCAGAATTGTTCGAGCAAGCGGTGAAGACAGGCTATCAGATCAAGTACAACACGATTCGTGGCATTCGTAGCTGGATATGGGTTGTTCTTGGTAAAGAGGCAGAGTTGGAGCTTGAAGAGGGTAAAGAAGCCATAGAAATAGTATTGACGACAGCCGAGAAGAACCGGCTGGAATCTGTGCTGTCATTCGGCTGGCAGATTCACGGTGGAGCCGGCGTGGAAGACGATTCCAGCGCTAACGCAAGCTACCGGATCGAGCCGATTCAACGATAACCTCTCCGAGCAGAGAAGAAATAAAGAAAGAACGCCCTTACCTTTTCCTCATGGAAAGGATAAGGGCGTTCTTGGTTAGTTCACTTCAATCCGGCCACGCCGGAAGCTGATTTCTGCTTTGCCGGTGTGCAGCTGCCACATATGCCAGAATACAAACGGAACAATCATAATAAAGTTGATGATTCCCCAATAGTTCATGACGTCTGCATTGTACCACGATGAAGCATCCATTAGTGTCGGGAACAGGCTAACGAAGCAGGCGCGTAGAAGTAAATGTGCCGCTAATGTATAGACCCGCGCAATGATGTAGAGTTCTGGGCGGCGTTTGATGATGGGATAGAGCTCGGCTGCGAGAAGAATGCATAGCGAGCTTGCAAAGAACTTCGGACTCTCGGCATAGACAAAGGCTGCATTCCAAGTTGTATAGAGGAAGTTCCAGCCGATTGTCGTATATGCAATGAGATCGCCGTGTGATTCTGTAGAAATCTTCCAATATTTTGGAGCAAAAGGGATGGTTATACATAATAGGAGGCCGGTAAGCGCATTGAACGTATTCCCCATCGTAAAGTCTTTAATGGTCGCTTCCATGATATTAAGGAATAGAACGCCATATACGAACCACAATACCCAATCCTTCTGTAACCCATTCCAGAACGGTCCTTTTCGTTTCTCGTAGTTAGCAATACGAATGAATCCAACAAATATCGTAGGAAGAATTACACTTAAAATCTTGGCCCACCGAAACCAGCCTTCGACACCGCCCATAAGCCAAAAGGGAAAGGTTAGTAAAGAAGCAATCCAGAACCAGTGGGCAAACTTATAATGCTTGCGCATGATACTGACAACAATAAGAAGCAGAACTATGTAGCCGATCATACTAACGCCGTACTGCCATGCAGGAATATCCATGATAAACCTCCTTTTTTTGTGAAAGCGTAATCATTTTTTTGCCTATACTGAGCTTCAACCCTACAATGCTTGGTTAATTCATAAACATAACAATTGTTCGGTTTTATTGTATTAGGGATTAATTGGTTCTGTCTGTGCTAATTAACACACAAAAAACAAAGTAGATTCAGTACTCTTTTCATATAAAAATAAATCGCAATAAGCGATTCAGTTGGGCGGGGAGTTTATGTCTGAGGATAGAAAATTACATATTATTGAGGCGACGAATCGTGTTATCTATCGAATGGGTATTGCGGGTACGACTATGCGGAGAATTGCCGATGAAGCCGGGCTTAGCACGGGGGCGTTGTATCATCATTACAATAGTAAAGAAGAGATTCTTTATGATGCGATGGATCGCAGTCTATCCGTATCTACGAGAATTGCCGAGGAGGTACAGCAAGGGAAGTATAGCCGCGGGGAAGTTATTGAGCAAATCAGCGAGAATGTGAAAGATCGTTTTAACAAAATAGATGACAATCGAATGCAGTTCTATCTTGCCCAGGAAGCGATACTCGGGAACGAGGAAATCTCCAATCAATTGAAAGTTAAGTATAAGAAATGGATTGGTCATACCGAGGAGCTGTTACAACGCTTGTACGAAAAACAACCCGGGAAATACAATAAAGCCATTGCCTCATTGCTGATTGGAGCTATTGACGGGATCGTTATGCAGACGCTGCTGGGTGTGGCGAATACGGATGATATTGAAGATATTTCCGAGGTATACCACAAGCTTCTTGTAGAAGGCATTCCGAAGCTGTTAGAAGCATGGGATGAATAACGCAGAGCGTGGCGGTACGGCTAATCCTTGTGCGTGTAATTCACAGAATGAAACTCCCCGCAGCTTGCTGCGGGGAGTTTCATTATACGTTTACTGCTGTATAAGCAACCTCATATTGTGCAGCTTCAATCCAGGTTCCTGTCTTAAAGTCTCTGCCCCGGACAAGCACTTTATCTCTATATACTTCCACATAGAAGCCTTGGCTGCCTGTCTTATGCTTATCTTCGTTTGTCCAAAGGTAGGCGACAGAAGCAGCATTAAACATTGTTGCCATCTCTCCATGGCCAGGGTACATAGTGTTGTCTACCTCTAACTCCCAATGGGTGTGACCAGTGAATAACAAGGTCTGGGGGTGTCTCGAAAGAATCTCTTTTAATTCCTTATCTTGAGTGACACCATACCAATCTTGTGATTCTAACGATCCAGCTACTGTATCTTTAAGCGGTTGATGCAGGAAAAGAAAGATAGGCTGATCCGGTGAAGCTTGCTCCCCAAGCTTATGCTCCAGCCAATCAAGCTGCTTAGAGGAAAGATGACAGAATTTAGGTAATCCTTTTTCTGTACCTAGAAAGATAAAATGATAGCCATTAATCCAGTGATCATGATAGGGTCCAGACATTCCAGTCTGTGACGTATACATCCCTAAGCGAGACTTCCAAATCCCGAGGCCTACATCATGATTACCTAAAGTGAAAGTAATGTCGGGCAAGTCAGCCTTATGTTGATTAATGATACGAAGCATTTCTTTATATTCAGCAGAAAAACCATGGTTTGTGACATCGCCGATATGCATAATCCCACTGCTCATTTTTCCATGTGCGGCTATATCACGGAGCGCCAGCTCAAAGTTAAGATTGTACTCATGATTTCGGTCAGCGGTGACATGCGTATCCGTGATGATCTGAAAGGTAATAACAGGCTTCTCTTCAGGTAATGTGTTCGCGCTCATGTTTAGGCATCCCCCTTCATTTTATGAATCTATGAAATACTGTGGCTGTTCACTAATGCGTCTTCCCGCTAATGTTCAGTCCTATGATCCCGGTTAGGATAACGGCTATCCATAGTAGGGAGGACAGGGTTAGCTTTTCTTCGAAGAACAGGGCTCCTATGAAAGAAATAAGGATGATTCCCGCCCCTGACCATATCGCATAAGCAACGCCTACCTTAATAGAGGTGAGGGCATAATTCAGGGAGGTGAAGCTGGCTCCATAGAACAGAAACATGAGCACGGAAGGCCAGAGCTGAGTGAACCCCTGAGATATTTTCATTGAGATGGTCCCTGAGAGTTCGAACACAATCGCTAGCATCAGAAACATCCATGCCCATATTCCTTCTATTTTCACAGGGAAGTAACCTCGATGCTGAGTTCAGCGTAAGATCGCACAATGAGATCTGCATCCGGGAGAATATGCGACGAAGCACTAATGTCTTCATTTTCAGTGATACCTATAGCTACCTGCACACCCGCTGCTTTAGCCATTCGCATATCCCCATTAGTATCACCGATAACTGCTGTGTGCGCGGGTTCAACGGCCAACCTTTCGCAGGCAAGCTGCACCATGTCGGGGAAAGGTTTACCCTGATCCACAAGGTCTGTTCCAATTACCTCGGAGAAATAGTGCCGTATGCCGAGCCATTGGAGATGTTTCTCTGCAGCATCTGTTTCATCTGCGGTCACCACGGCGAGAGGGATACCAGCACTCGCACACTCATCGAGAAAACGATGAATACCCGGCAACGAGTGAACGGGGCGTTTCTCTTCCAACATAACATCCGCTTCCAGACGGCACTGATGAACAAGCTCTATGGACTCCGCCCACGATAAACCTTGCAGATAACCCTGCCATGACAGGATGGCATAGAGGTCACTCATAGTCCCCATAGCCAGGGGGCCGTTCCGATCATAATCGGTAATGCTTCCTTGGGCATTGTGTATAGTTCCCATTAATGCAGGGAGCTGTTCTTCTGGAATCTGTAGTCCTCTTTGCTTCATATCCTTCGTGAATCGCTCTAAAAAACACTCGCCCCAGCTGCCCCAGAGGGATACGAACTGGAGCAGCGTACCATCCTTGTCGAATAGAATAGCTGCTACAGCGTATCTGCCTTGTGGCGTGATGAGCTCAGACATGAACTCCACCGCCTTTATTTTAGTTTATCAAGCGCTGCTTGCGCTGTTTCCTGTGCTTCCTTAAGTGCCTGTGCTGCAGGAATATTCTCAATCTGCACCTTATCAGCGGCGATTTTCAGCGCATCGTTGATTTTGCCGCCAGTTGGATCTTGGAATGGTGCAGAACCATGAGAAGCTTGCATCAACGGAACCTTAATCTGTGGATTGCTTTCACTGAATGACACAAACGCCGGGTCTTGCAATGCGGATTGGCGCACCGAAATATATCCAGTATTAATGGACCAAGAGGCAGTATTCTCGGCATTTGTGAAGTAGGTTAGCCATTTCATAGCCGCTTGTTTCTCACTGTCGCTAGCTTTAGATAGAATGCCGGCCATCAGTGCTTGGGCTACGGGTTTGCCCTCGCCAATCCCTGCCCAGCCTGGCTGCTCCATAGCAGAAACAATGCTAAAGTCGAGGTCACCTTGATCGCCACTGGAGCCGGTGTAGCCTGCGGATTGATTCTTCATTACATCATCAATTGTTTTGTACCAATATTCCCAGCCTTGCCCCCCTGAATGAATCCGCATGATCTTATCCTCGTGGATCCATTTGCGGAACAAATCCCAGGTTTCGATCCACTCTTTAGAGTCGATCATGACTTGTTTCCCATCCTCGCTAAGAATAGTGCCTCCTTTGCTGAGCACGGCATCAATCATGTTCCCTGAACCCCACATAGGCTCCCAACCGAAGAGGGTGGTTTTGCCGCCGTCTTTCACGGTCATTTTCGCAGCTGCGGCAGCTAGGTCTTCCCAAGTCTTCAATGTGCTCGCATCAATTCCGTTCTTCTCAAAAGCATCTTTGCGATAGTACATAACCTGTGTTGTTCCATACATCGGCAAGAAGTATTGCTTGCCATCAACCTGGCCCTGATTTAGAAAGGTTTGGACAAAATCCTCTTTATTAAAATCTGGCTGCAATGCCATAAGCTCATCTATCGGAGCGAAATATCCTTTGCGGGCCCAATCTACGTTTGAGGAGAGAGCAGCAGCAGGCACTTTTCCTGTAGCAATGGCCGCTTGCAGCTTCTGCTCGGTTTCAGTGTAGTCTGCCTGCGCGATACCTTTGACAATGACCTCTTGCTGGGAGGCATTAAATTTCTGAATCAGTGCCTCCATATTCTCACCAAGCTTACCGCCGAGACCATACCAGAACTCAATCGTTACCGGTGCATTTTGTGTAGGTGCAGCCTCTGCGGAGGGGGAGGAAGAAGCTCCATTTGCCGCTGTAACATTATCTGTACTCGCATTTCCTCCACAAGCTGTTAACATTGTAAATCCGGCAACCAAAGATAGGGCGGACAGTCTCTTCAATACGTTCATCATCATTCTCCTCTTATTAAATAGAATAGTTAGCTTATCCTTTGCTGGAACCAGCGGTCATGTTGACGCTTTGCATGATGGTTTTCTGAGCTAGTAGAAATACTAGCAGCAACGGGGCGATGGTGAATGCGCTAGCGGCCATGATCAGCGGCCATTTCAATCCGTAAGCACCTCCTTGAGTGAAGAAACTACGCAGACCGGCCGAGACCAGCTGTAGATTAGGATCTTTGGTGATGAGCATTGGCCAGAAATAGTTATTGTACTGATCAATGAAGGTGATCAGGGCTAGCACAGCAAAGGAAGACCGTGTAATGGGGACAAGAATGGTCCAGAGAATCCGCATATGCGAGGAACCATCCACTTCTCCAGCCTCTACCAGCTCATGGGGAACCTGAAGGAAGGCTTGCCGAATTAGAAAGATAGAGAAGACACTTACACAGTTAGATAGAATCAACCCGGCATATGAATCCAGTAGATGAAGCTGGGACAATACCAGATATCCGGGAAGATAAACGGCGGTGGCAGGGACCATATAGCCGAAAAGAATGACACCTGCGAACAGCCCTCTGAAGCGGAATTTCATATGCGTAAGCGCATAGGCCATCATCCCGGAATTTATCACCTGCAAAATAACAATCGACACGGCGACAAATACGCTATTGCCCATATATCTAAAGAAAGGGGCTTCGTGCCAGGCGGCTGAAAAGTTACCCCACAGCGGCTCTTTCGGCCAGATCGTCGGCGGAGACTGCCAGATTTCATCATTGGTTTTTAAGGCGCTGGTGACCATCCAATAGAAGGGGAAGGCCATGATCAGTGCAATAGCTGCAAAAAATAGATGGCGGGCCAGTTTGCCCACTCGTACGGTCGTTGCATTCATCAGTCGTTCTCCTTTACAGCAGTAGTTATTGATAATGGGTTGTCCGTTTACTAACCTCTAGTGAGATTACGGAGAGCAGCATACATATAAATACCAGAATCATTGCGACACTAGAGGCTTCTCCAATCTGAAAGGCTTCAAAGGCAGACTGATAATACATATAGAGCAAGGTACGTGTTGATCCCGACGGTCCACCTTGTGTGAGTACGTTAATCTGGTCGTATGCCTGTAAGGCACCAATGATCTGTACGATGAACAGAAACAGTGTCGTTGGCGAGATTAGCGGTAAAGTAATACGGTTGAATTTTTGCACAGCATTTGCTCCATCCAGTTCAGCGGCTTCCAACAGATCGGTAGGGACATTGCGTAGTGCCACCAAGTAAAAAATCATCGCCCAGCCTACCGATTTCCATATCGTCACGAGCAGAACGCCGAGCAGTGCCCATTTAGGATCTTGAAGCCAACCGATTTTTTCTAGACCTAAGAGGTCAAGTACAGTATTAGCAAGGCCAATTTCAGGTTCATAGATCCAGGACCAGACAATGGATACCGCCACGGTCGGCGTGACCCAAGGGGAGAAAAGCAATACCTGATAGAGGGTGGAGCCTTTCAGCTTCCCATTCATCAGGAGTGCAAGTCCAAGTCCGATCAGAATAACGGGCAGTACACTTCCCGCACAGAATAACAAGGTTACTCTTAGCGCTTTATAGAAGGCGGGATTGCTGAACAGATCCAGATAGTTGGTTAGTCCGACAAAGGTTTTCTCGGGGCTCATGAAGTCCCACTCAGTAAAGCTGAGATAAAATACATAAAGTAATGGCGCGAGCCAAAATACCACGAATGGAATCATTGCCGGCAAGGTGAAGAGCACCGGTTTCAACTCACCTATAAATCTTGTGCGTTTCATTATTTTGTCGATACCCCATTCCATCTTCTGTTTTTTGCGGTATAATTCTGAGGAAAGCTCCTCCGTTCAAAAAAAATTGTACACTCATCGAGCAGCTGCGTGGTCAAGCGGGCGTAAAGATCGATGCGAGATTATGTAAAAATTTAAGAGATTAGCGAAAGTAGTTGCTATTTTGTGTAAAATAGAAGGTAGATTCTAAGTGGAATGAAGGTGCAGCTATGAAACAGGTAGCCTTTGGTGAAGAGAATAGAGACTTATCTCCACGCGAGCAGCTGCTGCGTCCGATGATTGATGCAATTGCTCAGACGATGGACTTATATGGCGCCAATTACTCATTCGGGCAGCTGTATGGAATTATGTTCTTTGAAGACCGGCCGATGACGCTTGAAGAGATGAAGAATGTGATGAATATGAGTAAGAGTAATATGAGCTATGGAGTTCGTTCTTTGATGGCTTCCAAGATGGTGACCAAGCTGGAGGAGAAGCGGGAGCGAAAGGATCTGTATGCAGTGGAAACAGATTTCTTTCAGACCTTTAAGAATTTTTTTGGAATGAAGCTGCAGCGGGAGATTGATGTCATGAGGCAAGCCTTGGATGTTGTTATTCCTGAGCTGGAGGGATTGGTTCATGCCGTGGATACGCCTGAGGAGGAGCGGCAATTCTGCCTGAAGGATCTGGAGAAGCTGGAGCATGCCATTCAATATTATGATTGGCTGCAGCAGTTTGTGGACGAGCTAGGGGAAGAAAATTACTTTGTAGACAAGAGAAGGTCCTAGACCGTCTACAATTACAAATAGATGTACATAATTATATATAGATCTCCATGTGAGGGAGGTGTTCCTTAAGTCAGTTCAGGCTTAGGGTTCGCCTCCTATTTTTATGATAAGAAACAAAATAAAAAAGAAAATGTAACCAAAAGTAGGTGGAACTGTCACCAAATATGTAGTTACATAGTGAATAAAAGATCTTTTTAAGGAGATTCAGAGATTGCATACGAAAAAATATATGATACTTTTAGTCATTGTTCTGCTAATAAGTCTTGCTGCTATTTTCAACAATCAACACGAGTCTTCTGCAGTTACTATAGATGTGAACGGTCAAATCATTAAGACAGTAGCTACATATCCGGGCTCGCCTGATGAGCTAATGATTCCCAAGGCTGCAGCAGAACAGGCCCTTAATATGCATATCGGCTGGCAGAAGCAGGGGGCACTTCCGAAAGGTATTTACTATAGAGACCATGTAGCTGTGCTGATGTACCATCATCTTTCAGAGAAGCCAATGCCGCAGTTTCCTTGGATCTTATCTGCCGATCGGTTTGATGATCAAATGAACCTGCTGAAGCAAGAAGGGTTTCACGTGATTACGATGGAACAATACCGTGAATTTATGCTGAATGGCGGCACGGTTCCAGATAATGCGGTGCTGCTGACTTTTGATGATGGATATGAGAGCTTTTATGAGTTGGCTTTTCCTATTCTCAAAAAATATGGCTATACGGCAGTGAATTTTGTTATCGTATCTACGATTGATCACCCAGATCCGAATAGTGTGCCGAAGCTCAATTGGGAGCAGATGCGGGAAATGAAGCGGGACGGGATGGGATTCTATAGTCACACGTACGATTTACACCATTATGGTATCGTGGATGCTGAGGGTGGGGAGCGGCCAGCCGCCAGTGCTTTGTTATATATCGATGATGAGAACAGAAACGAAATGAATACGGAGTACTACAGCAGAGTTACTCGTGATTTAGCCAAGGCGGAGCAAAGACTGAAGGAAGAGCTGGGGAATACCGATTCAGCGGTTGCCTTTCCTTATGGATCATACAATGACCGATTGCTATCGGCATGTGATTCACTCGGAATTTCGCTAACATTTAAAATCCAGGATGGGATCAATGCGAGAACGGACCGAAATGCCTCCCGGATCAACGGGGGAAGTCAGAGTCTAACTGCAGTCCAAACTCTTGAGCAGGTTAAACATATAGATTCACCTATGGAATTAACCCTGAATAACCAAAGAGTAGCTCTGATAGGAAGTGCGCCCGAAATGAGGAAAGGGACCCTGATGGTTCCGTTTATACAATTATGCAAGGATCTACATATTGATCTCAACTACGATCAGAAGAGTCGAATCGTTAAGTTAATGAACACAACGGGAGGCTTATAAACGGCAAAGGAAATGTATGGAATGGATATCAGCTTTCCCTATGTTCATTAGGAGTTTACAAAAAGTGAGAAATTTCGCCAATTTGGGCGAATCACTAGTTGCTATAAGTGAATTCCTTACTGTAGACTATAATTAGAGTACTAATTGGTAGGCGAATGGAGAGAACAGATGGAAGTATTTAAGCGTTATTACGCGAATTTAACGGTCCGGCGTTTTTTTATTTTGGGGCTGGTTGCCCTGCTGCTATTCAGTATTAGAGATATGCTCAATTTAGTACTGTTAACATTTCTGATTGCTTATGTAATGAACAGCTTTCAGGTGCTGCTCACGAAGCGAATCAATAAATATGTTGCGGTCAACAGTAAAGTCATTATTGTTATTTTGTATTTAGCTCTGATTGCTCTGATCGTAGTGACCTTAGTGAATTATTTACCGAAGGTCTTCACACAGATAAAGCAGTTAACTAATTTTCTGACCAGTTTAACCCCTGCAAACATTCCGCAGAACGAAATCGTGCAGTATTTATTTGCCCAGCTTAAGGATTTGAACTACCAGTCTTATGTGAAAGATGGTCTTGAATACGTCCTGAAAATAAGTAATTGGGGCACAAGCTTCGTATTATCCACCATTCTGAGCTTTGTCTTTATCCTTGAGAAGAACAGAATTGTCAGTTTCACTGCCCGTCTTAAAGAGAGCAAGATTTCTTGGTTCTATGTTGAGCTTGAGTATTTCGGTAGAAAATTCATCTCATCGTTTGGTAAAGTGATCGAAGCGCAAATTCTGATCGCGCTGTTTAATACATGCTTTACGGTGATCGGACTCTGGATCTTAGGTTTTCCGTATTTATTCGCCTTATCGATTATGATCTTCCTGCTTAGTTTGATTCCAGTTGTAGGTTTTGTGATCTCCTTAATACCACTTTGTATTATTGGTTACAACATTGGTGGCATAGCAATGACGATATATGTATTGGTTATGATCGCCATACTACATTTTGTTGAGGGTTATTTCTTAAATCCAAAACTGATGTCATCCAAAATGAATCTGCCTATGTTCTACACCTTTATCGTACTTCTCTTCTCTGAGCACTATATGGGTGTATGGGGTCTAATTCTCGGAATTCCAATTTTTGTATTCTTCCTGGATATACTGGAGATCAATAGAGATAACAAGATAGAGACTTAGGAATTCAGTTTAATAGCGTTGAATATACGAAGAGGGTGATCTGACAGCCATTCAATGGCTATCGGATCACCCTCTTTATTTAAATATAAGAATTTATAATCTCCACGCTATATATTATCCTTATATTTCTCGCATAAACGCTTACCGTCCATTAGGGACGCCCAAGGCGTTTTAGCTTGGGCGCGGAGAAATGTTATACGGCCACTATATGTATCTTTCTTAGCCGAAAGAAGTGAGAACGCTCTCCGTAACGATGTCCCTCAGCTCCGCTTTGTGTGCTGCATACTGCTCGGCTGTAATATTTCCGGAAGCTAGTCGTGAATCTAGCTGTTCCGTTAGCTGGGTTACCTGTAGATCGATCACATCTTCAATATCTGTGTTTTGTTCTATTGCAATATCTTGAAGTGATTTGCCGTCATATAAGGCATCGTACAGATCATCATCTGTGGGTTGGTTAAGGGCTTTCAATAATAATTCGTCTTTATCCGCAACACTTGTGGTGGACCATTGAGTTGACGAGCTTGCGTTAGCAGTAAGGCTACTCCAAGCATTTCCGAAAGACATTACTATAACTACGGTTCCTACTATAATCACTCTTTTTATATCCATTAGAGTCCTCTTTTCTTATTTTACGAATAACGTTCTATGGTTTCTGTTGAAAGTGTCTGTGATGGTTGTGGTTTAACTTATTTCTATTATAACCCGGAAAGCTGAGCTGAAGCTTAAACAATATTTAAGATAACCTAAAGATTTAACATTGAAATGATATAGCGATAATATACCCCTAGTATAATTTCCAGATGATCTAAATTGCATATTTATGCAGAAGGGTCACAATCAAACTTACGGGGAGTGTTCGGAGTTTTGAGAATAACAGCAAAAGCTAAACGTTTTCTATCCAGCGTAATTGCAAGTAGTTTGATGTTGGGGATCATGGTTCCAGCAGGATATGCGGAAGAACAGCGGCCGGATACAGAGCAGACATCTTCCGAATTAGGAGCACATTTTGATGAACAGGTTGAGCTCAACACGCTTTTAAGTCAACCGACTGTAATGACAGATGTATACGCGACACCAACCAATCCAGGCTCTTTACTTATTACAGAGGTTGTTCCAGATACTAAAAATGTAAAAGGCGCGGATGGTAGCTCTGTAGATGGTTACGAATTTGTTGAGGTTTACAATAATACGGACGAGCCGGTTAACTTTAAGGATTATTATTTCTTTTATAATGACAAAGATACTTGGACACCAAATGGCGATGCGGTCATACCGGCGCATGGAAATATCGTCTTCTGGATTATGAACGGCAATAATCTGAGTGTTCCTGCCGAAGATTTCATCAAAAACTTTAATCCTTCAGCATCTCTGCAGGAAGGTGTAAACCTGTTCCGTATTAACGGTGGCGGTGGTATGGCAAACACTTCTCCGCGCAACTTACAAATTAAAAGTAAAGCAGGAGATGCTCTTATTGTCTCTGCTTCTTATGGAAAAGAACAGGTGAAGGAAAACAACGGGATTCTCTATAAGTATTCGCAATCCGACAGCTCTATGATGAGTCTCATGGCGATTTCGGGAACGGTTGCGGCTACACCAGGAACCGTAGATCCAGAGCAACTGCCTGAGCTAGTACCTGGAGACAAGCAACCGGTAATTGAACACCACTCGCAGAGCAGTGTGGATCCAGCGGATCTTCCCGTCACCGCGAAGATTACGAACCTAGAGATTGGACCAGACGGAACGCTACCGGTAGTGAAGTTGCAATACGGCTCTCCTTCTCAGGTGAAAGATACGGTAATCACCATGACCTCAAAAGGTGAGGGGGAATACACGGCCGTGATTCCTGCGGCTGCACTGGAAGAACCAGAACTGCACTACAGCATTCGTGTAAACAATGTAACAGAGAGCTATTCTGTTCATGTGAACCTGCCTGCATTTGATTCGAATAATGTGCCGCCGCTGTTAATTACAGAGCTGCTGCCCAATTCGACGAATGTAAAAGGAACGAGCAGCGATGCTTTTGAATTCATTGAGGTATATAACAATACTGATGCACCGATTGATTTTAAAAACTACAAGATCTATTATCGCTATCCTGATAAAGGCAATGCTTCCGATGTGAAGTGGCCCTCTACGAAAGAGAGTTTTGTAATTCCTGCACAGCAGTCCGTAGTGTTCTGGGTTATTAATAGTGCTAACAGTACATACACCGCTAGTGATTTTAATGCAGAATTCAACACTAATCTGATGGATGGCACAAATCTCTTTCAAATCAAAAGCGATGGGATGGCGAACTCTGGCCGCCGGGCCGTCGTAATCAAAAGTAATACCGAGAAAGAAATTTCCTCTGCGTATTATGATGCTGATCTTACCTATGATGGTGGGGCTAAAGGTGACGACACCAAAGAAAATAAAGCCCTTCTATACAAGTATCCTGTGAATGGGCAAAGTAAAATGCTCAAGATTAGCACAGGATCAGCGGTTCCGTCACCAGGGCAGGTAGATGATGCACTGCTTCCTAACACACCGATCCATGTGGATCCGGATACCGAAAATCCGACGGTAAATGATCTGACTGCTGTAACGGAGATTGATCAGTCGATGAGTCTGGATTTGAAGGCTTTCGCGGATGACAATAAAGCCGTTACGTCTGTAGAAGTAAGGGTAGCTTCGGATAAGCAGCCTGATTTTGTCAGCCATAATCTATCCCAAGACTTTAACGATAGCTTGTATCATTATAAATTGTCGTCTGCTGATTTGATCGGCAGAAATGAAATACAGTATTATTTCGTCGTTTCCGATGGCACAAATGAGACTGAATCTCCGGTAATGAAAGTGAAAATTACAGGTGGTCCAGATCAATCATCACTTCGTTTGAATGTGAAGGATGGGCAATTCATTAATGGCTCTATGACGGTAAAAGGAACCTCTGCTACCGCAAAGGCTGATGAAGTGGGCCTGAGCATCGACAATAAGGTGCTTGGCAATAACGAGGTATATGCCGCGCTTGAGAATGATGCTTACTTTGTATTTGATGCGAAGAATGTAGATTATTATTTCAAAAACGGTATCACCATGGGACCAGAAGAATTAGGGGATGCGAGTATTCTATACACCTTTATGGACCCGATTACTACGTATACGACATTGACCTTCCCGATCTCCTCTGCCGCTTTGCAAGTGGGCAAGGATAATGTGATCTACATTCGGGCGGGCTCTAAATCATCGCCTTTTGACCCTCGTCCCGAGGAGAATAAAGATGATTTTGAAGTAAAGAATGTGCGCCTATTACTTGCAGACGGTACTGAAGTTTGGGACCCTGCTTATGCAGAACGTGATAAAGAAATTAAGATGGGGGACAGCGCAGGTAAGCATGAATCCATCGGCTTCCGGTTCGATCTGAAATCTGATTTGTTCCGTTCGAAGGCTTATAACTGGAATACTACAGAAGTAACGGACGGAGAACATAAAGTAACAGTGACCGAAGGTGGATCCAAGGTATCGTCAAACGTAGTTGTAGACAACACGCCACCATCCATTAAAGCATCGATTGAAGATGGAAAAACTTATCGTGGTAATTTCGTAATTACTGCTGAGATCAAGGATACTTACGCAGGTGTAGATAAAGTTAGCGTGAAGCTGGACGGCAATGTTATTGAACTGCCTTATGCTACTACATCCGGAAAGTTGTCCGGTGGAGACCATACGCTTTCTATCACCGCATTGGATAAGATAGGTAATCAGGTGGAAAAGGTAATTACATTCCATGTACCGAATGAAAATCCATTTGCACCACTCCTGATCTCACCTCAGAACTGGGAGATTGGTGTGGGTACGAATCCGACCTTGAAGGTTAAGGTTGAAGATCCTAACCAGGATAAGATGGATGTTACCTTCTATAGAGGCTTCAAGTACGATGGTAACCATCCAGAGCAAGGATTTACTGGATTTAAGAACGCATCCGATACAGAACCGCCGAAGCAATCCGTTCCTGCGGGCGAAGAAGCCCTTAACAGTGACGAATACAGCAAAATAAGTTCAGTTGACGGAAAGTACTTAATTAACGATGCTGTTGAGCAATTCCCATATCAGCGCTATGAAATTAAGCTGGATGAATCGGTGAAGGCTTCAGATCGTGTGGATATTGAATGGAAGGGTAATTCACTTCCAGGTCGTAAAGTAAGTCTCTACGCGTGGAGTCCTGCTGAAGAAAAGTGGATACAGCTGGATCATTTAATTGCTGGTACTGAGGATTTTGAACTGAAATCTACGGTGACTGTTGGAGAATTCGCTAGCGGAGATAGCATTGCTGTCATGGTTCAGGATGAGATTGCGTCCGCGACTAAGACTGCACCTACAGTTACGCAGGATACCTATGATTTTTCTTTTGTATGGATGTCTGATACGCAATATTATTCTCAAAGCTACCCTTACATTTATCAGAAAAATGTAAAGTGGATTGCCGACAATAAGGATAATTTGAACTTGAAATATGTAATTCATACCGGAGATGTAGTGGACAAATCCTATCAGGAATATGAATGGCAAGAAGCCGATCGGGATATGAAGGTACTTGAGGATGCAGGTATTCCATATGGTGTTCTTGCGGGTAATCATGATGTAGGCCATCAAACCGGAGATTACACGAAATTCTGGCAATACTTTGGGGAATGGAGATTTAAGGACATGCCAACCTTTGGCGGATCCTATGACAACAACCGGGGCCATTATGATTTAGTATCTGCGAACGGAAATGACTTCATTATCGTATATATGGGCTGGGGACTGGCTGAAGAGGAAATTGAATGGATGAATGAGGTCGTTGCTCGTTATCCAGAACGTAAAGCGATTCTTTGTCTTCATGAATACCTGCTCGTATCTAATAACCGCGCACCGATTGCCGATACGATCTTTGAAAAGGTTGTAAAACCTAACAAGAACGTAATCGCAGCTTTATCCGGTCATTATCATGATGCGGAGCTTAAGGTAGATGAGTTGGATGATAATGGAGATGGCATTGCGGACCGCAGTGTATATCAAATGCTGGCAGATTATCAAGGTGCCGAAGAGGGTGGACTTGGTTATATTCGTCTGCTTCAGTTCGATGTAGCTAACAACAAGCTTCGTGTGAAGACTTATTCGCCTTACTTGGATGATTATAATTATTATGATGAAAATGAGTTCCCTGGCAAAGATGAGTTCGTACTAGATCTCGATCTGCAGCCTGTAACCAAACGTGTAGCTACCGATTACATTGGAGTTAAGGTTTACAGTGATCAGACAATTGCGACCCAGCAGCAAGTAGAGAGCGGTACGGAGACTCAGGTCACTTGGAGTAAGCTAAATCCAGAAAGCTACTACCAGTGGTATACAAAAGTCGAGGATGATAACTCTGGTAGTGTGCTTTCAGACATTTGGGGCTTCTACACTGGGAAAGAGAATGTAACACCGACACCAACACCAGAGGTATCGCCATCGCCAGAAGTAACGCCGACACCAGCACCAGAGGTGACATCGGCACCTCCAGTAGTTTTGCCAGTGCCAACAGTGACTCCAACGCCTACAGCCACACCTGGAGCGGGAAAAGGAAACATTGAACTGGCATTAGGAAGTAATGGAACGTATACAGCTGATCCGTCAGCCTTGAAGAAGCTGATAGAGGAAGCTGCTACAGGGGGAAGCCTAAAGATTAGCGTAGGCGGGGCAACCTCGGCTCAAGATCAGATTAGAATTGCACTTGATGCAACGAGCATCCAACAGGCTGCCGACAAGAAGCTGAATCTGAATATTGTATCTTCCAGCGTTACATTAAGCGTACCAACAAGCTCTTTACCAGCGATCCCGGCCGGCAGTGAAATGCTGCTGCTGAGCGTTGATACAACTACGACAGCTGTACAAAGCAATGTCGCTGGAATAAGTCCATCCAAGGCAACCGTGACGCTGAACCTCAGTACCACAGCAGGCGGCAAAGAAACGGCTATTCATCAGTTTAAAGGTGCTGTTACGATTACCCTGACGCTGACGAAGGAACAGCTTGCTAAGCTTGATACAGATTTTGCGGGTGTCTATTATGTAAATGGCAGTACCTTGGAATATTTGGGTGGAGTGTTTAAAGGCAATACCGTTACCTTTACAACAGATCATTTCTCTTCCTTCGCGGTACTGGAATACCATAAGCAATTTAGTGATACCGCTGGTCACTGGGCAGAGCTGTACATTTCCAAGCTGACGGCTAAGCATGTGATTAAGGGTATCGACGATACGCACTATGGTCCACAAGCGAATGTAACCCGTGCAGATTTTGTTACACTAGCCATTCGTTCACTCGGATTGAATGAGACAAGTGAAACTACGGGGAATGGTGCTTTTGCAGATGTATCAAAAGATGCTTATTACGCATCATCAATAGACAAAGCTGTCCAGCTTGGACTCATCCAAGGCAGTGATGGCAAGTTCCGTCCTAAAGATGCAATTACACGTGAAGAAGCGGCTGTTGTCCTGCAGAAATTGATACAATACAAAGCTGGAGTGCAGTCTTCCATTGCTGCTACTGCAAGCTTTAAGGATATAAACAGCGTATCAGAGTGGGCGAAGCAAGCGGTAAGTGAATTGCAAGCTAAGGGAATCCTTGACGGTAAGGGCGACAATCATTTCGATCCTCGTGGCAAAGTAACCCGTGCTGAAATTGCAAAACTGTTATATGGAATAATCAATTTATAAGAATAGTATGGCAAAGGCAGGCAGAGGTAACTCTGGCCTGCCTTTGTCATTTTTTGCACTCTATATTCCTTTTCTTCTAGCAAAGCAGGAAATTCTTACTATTCATATGATTTTTCATATATAATATTTTTGAATAAATTTTTAATAGACATAATCTAGCTTCCTGCTGGCAGTCATAATGATATCTTTCGTTGTTACACTAGTTATTCACGATGATCCGGCAGTTATTCTCCTTGTTACGGCACTTCTTCCAATTGGCGCAGGAATGGGTATTCATCCACGATTGCTTGTATTCCTTATTCTGTTATCCACTGCCCCCTTCTTCTTTGCTTATCAATTACCAACGTATTTGAACGCTTATTATAGCGCTGGCTCGGACTCATTGCATAATACATAGATTGGAGAAACGAACCTTGAGAGTAAAGTTAGCACATATTTTGCTTCTACTTACGGTAATTTTTGCGGTTGTACTGTATAGAGGGAGTCTTGACTCCATTGATCATCTGTTACAAGACCGCGTGATGCAGCACGAGAGGTCTGTGGATACAACGATTGCTATCATCGGGATAGACGACCAGAGCTTGGAGGACTTTGGCAGCTGGCCGTGGAGCAGAAATGTTCATGCACAGCTGTTAGATACGCTCTCCGAGGGACATCCAGCAGTGATCGGTTTTGACCTTACGTTCCCTGTAGGCTCGGAGGACCCGGAGGCGGATACAGAATTCGCTGCGGCTGTGGCCCGTGCGGGGAATGTAGTTTTGCCGGTATATGGCACATTTGCGCCAAATACCGAGCAGGGAAAGATCGAAGCGCTGGAGCTATCCCAGCCGTTTGAGGCTTTGCGGAAGGCCGCGGCTGCAACCGCCCATATCAATACTATTACCGATACTGATCGAGTGGTGCGTAAGGCTCTTTATTCTTTTGACTATGAAGGGGAGTCTATTCACAGCTTGTCATGGACGGTCTACCAGAAATATCGAGAGGCGATGGGGGGCACTGCTGATCCGCAGAAACTCCCACTGGATGACTTTGGGCGCTTTTATATCCCTTATTCAGGTGGCAATGGCGACTTTGAGGAGATTCCTTATTCGGCGGTTCTTAGCGGAGAGGTTCCACCATCTTATTTTGAGAATAGAATTGTGCTTATAGGGCCCTATGCTACAGGGTTTAAGGATGACTTCCTAACACCAATTAGCGGAAAAAATACGTTATATGGTGTGGAAATTCATGCAAATATCATTCAATCTCTACTGGACGATAATTATAAGCGGGTACTGGATTGGAAGTGGAACGAGGTAGTGTTGCTTTTTGTTGCGCTCCTAGCCTATCTACTATTCCGTAAAGTGAAGATGCTATATTCCTACGCGGTCATTGTGGTCATCATTGCACTTCTTATCTTTGCAGGTCGTTTTTTCTATGACCAAGGGATAGTAATTTCACTGGGTTATGTGATTCCCTTTCTAATCGTTAGTTGTATTATCGTAATAGCTTTTCAATATTTAGAAGAACTGATGGAGAAACGTAGAGTTACGGATATTTTTGGTCGATATGTTGCCCCGCAGGTTGTCGATCAAATTCTCAAGAACGGTAAAGAAGGGCTGAAGCTGGGAGGAAGCCGCAGAGAGCTAACCTTGTTATTCGTTGATATTCGCGGGTTCACTCCGTTGTCGGAGGCTGCTGAACCAGAGGAGATTGTTGAGATTTTGAATGAGTATCTGGATCTGACTGCGGGTTGTATTTTTAAGTATGATGGCACGCTGGACAAGTTTATCGGGGATGCCACGATGGCGATCTTTAATGCTCCATTGCTGCTGGAGGATCATCCAATGCAAGCGGTGAAGGCGGCGTGGGCGATGAAGGAAGGCTCGGCTGCGGTGGAACAAAAGCTGTTCGAACGGTTTGGTCTTGTAGTGAAATTTGGTATCGGGGTGCATACTGGTCCAGCTGTATTCGGGAATATCGGCTCCAAGACCCGGATGGATTATACAGCGATTGGCGACACCGTCAACACGGCAGCCCGTCTGGAAAGCAATGCGAAGCCTGGACAAATCCTCATCAGTGAGGCTACCTACGCTTTTGTAAAAGATAGAGTATCAGCCGTTTCATTAGGAGAGATCAAGGTAAAGGGCAAGGAACAAGGAATCAGTGTCTATGAACTGGAGGGATTGAGATGAGGTCGTTAAAGCTTACACTGTCGTTTATGCTGTTGTTCAGTATTCTTTGGCCAGCAGTTGTCACAGAGGCGAAGGATAGCGTCAAAGTTGGGAAAATAACTGCGGTCTCAGGCAAGTCTGAAGTGAGAAAGAGCGGTGGAACGAAGAAATTCAACGCTTTTAAAGGAATGGCGATTACCCAAGGTGATACGATTATAACAGGCAATGATGGGCAAATTAGCCTCGATCTTGATGCTAACAAGGAAGTTACGATCGGAGCTAGCACTACGCTTACCATTAGCCAATTAGTAGAAAGCGCAAAGGCATTGGGTGGGAAAACAAGCCTGAAGCTGCAAAACGGGCAAGTCCTGATCAAGGTGAAAAAGAAGCTGGATGGCGATTCTCGCTTTGAGATTGAGACACCAACGGCTATTATGGGCGTTATGGGTACAGAGTTTTTTGTAAGCGTTAATAGCCAAGGCAATGTAGTCCTTAATAATGGGATAGGGAATAACGGCGATTATCTGGGAGTTCTGGAAGGAACAGTTCATGTAGTTTCGACTATTGATCCCACGCTGATTGAGCGTATGATAACAGCCTCCCAGCAGTTAATTATGGAGAATCAACAATGGATAGAGTCGCAGTTGTCCCTAAATGCATTACCACAATTTGCGCTAGAGCAGCATTTGAAATATCTGAACGAAGAAGAGGTATTGGAATTCGAATCGGCTAAGAAAAAAATCGAGCAACTACTCGAGCAAATAAAAGCCGCTATGCCCGTTCACTCAAGTCCGCCTATTCCAACAATTCCACCTCAGATTAACTATGATCTATCTAGTTCAGCTCCCTTAGATATAACGAGACCAACATCGCCGACGAGACCTACACCAACGCCGACACCGGAACCGACGTCAACACCGACGCCGGAGCCAACAGCAACGCCGACGCTGGAACCAACACCAACACCAACACCAACACCAACACCAACACCAACACCGTCGCCGGAGCCAACACCGGAGCCAACACCGGAGCCAACACCGGAGCCAACACCAAATCCACTAGGTGCGCCTGAGTTAGACCAGCAGGAATTTAGAGAACATATCTATGACTATCTCGTCCGTGATAATGAGATTGTTTTGCCGTTTACTGCACCATTAGTCTTTAATATCACAGATGACTCTAATCCTAATGCTGCGAGGGATGGGGTGAGTGTTACTTTGAATCAAAGTGAGGACAAGCTCGATTTAGGTGAGGTATATATTCGAGAGAATAAGCTTCACATTCAGCTGCGTGAATCACTTCCTTATAGCTCTTTCGTTCAAATCAAGGTGAACGGCGGTTTGTTAAAGAATGCCCTTTCCGGGGGTGAAGTACAGGAAGAGGATCAACTGATAGCAGATGGCGGTTTTACCTACAAGGGAATGATCACTCCGAGTTATTTTAACCATACTGGCCCTATAGGTGAAGGTGAAGCACCAGAATTTATCATCCATTCGCTGGGTTATGATGTAGGGGAGATTAGATATCATTATGAATATTCTGAGGGAGATCCATCTTCACTAGAAGATACAGATTATGTACTGGAGCGGAACGGTGAGAATACCTTTGTGCTTAAACTTACTCCGGAGTTCTTGAATGGATTATTTCCCGAACCTTATATCGTTACCATTCCTCTCGTGAGGAATGAAGATACAGAAAACGGCCCTGTTGAGGTAGTAGTAGACAACCTCCAGATTAGATTATCTTTGTTATTTTAAAGGCGCAATAACCTTCGAGAGGAGAACAAACATAATGAAAAAGGAACTCATCTCCATCGTTTGTGGATTTATGCTCATAAGCGCAGTGCCATCTAGCATCGTTACCGCAGTGCCATCTAGCATCGTTACCGCAGAGGCAGTACAACCCGTAAGCGGCAACGTTCAAGGGAGTATAAATCAGAATATCTCTTCTAACGCTGTACTCTCTCTTAAACAGCCATGGGGATTGACTGCTGTATCTGGCAGCAATGATCTCATTATCGTACAGTCCGGAAGCGGTACTATCAGCAAGTGGAGTAATGGTGAGCTGCAGACAGTGGCTGGACAAGGTGCAGAAGGATATATCGATGCGAATAGTGCAAAGGCCTTGTTTAATCATCCGACGTATACCGCTGCTGACAGTAAAGGCATTATCTATATCAGTGATACCGACAATCATGTCATCCGTAAAATTAAGAATGGAGAAGTATATACCTTCGCAGGAACGGGAGCGGCTGGCTATAAAGATGGACAACCCAATACCGCGCAGTTTAACGCGCCGGGTGGATTGGCAATAGACAATAATGACAATGTATATGTAGCCGATACGCTGAATCATGTGATTCGCAAAGTTACACCGGAAGGTATTGTGACTACTTTTGCAGGTCAGCAGGGTAATATTGGTGCTTATTTAGATGGTTCGGTAGCTTCGGCCAAATTTAATGAGCCCGTGGGTCTTGTGTTCGATGAAACCGGTAATCTCTATGTGGCTGACAGTGGGAATCAGATGATTCGATTGATTAAAGGCAATATGGTTGAGACCTTTGCGGGCAAAGCAACGACAGTTGATCCAGTGACTGGATATATGGCTGGAGGGTTCCACAATGGAGATCGTCTGTCTGCGCTGTTCAATCGTCCTCGTGGACTCGCCTATGCCGATGGAGTCTTGCTGATTGCTGATAGTCTGAACCATAGGGTTCGGGCCATTCAGAAAGATGGAAGAGTCATCACAGTTGCAGGGCAGGGCACCTTGGGAGATCAAGTTGGAGCATTGGATAAAGTGATGTTTAATCAGCCTTCCGGTGTTGCGTTTGCTTCCGGGAAATTGTATGTGACGGATACGCTGAATAACAAGCTGAAGGTATTGAGTCTCGATTTGCAAGCCCTTAAGCCACTGCGTAGCGAGGGTGATCTGCTCGATGCAGTCTCGTTACTACCAGTGGGTAAGGACATGCAAGTATGGTTGGACGGAGTACAGGTGAAATTGAATACTAACAATCTACCACTTGAGCAATCCGGCAAAATTTATTTACCGGTTAGAGCGCTATTTAGCGCATGGGGAGCGGACATTCGTTGGGATTCGGCAAGCAAAGAGACGATGATTAGCAAAGAGGAGTGGACACTTTCCCTAAAGCCAGATGCAAGCCTTAATGTGGAAAACATAAAGGGCACTTTATATGTGGCAGCTGAATATTTGCCGACGGTTTCAGCTTTTATGCAGGTTTATGATGAGGACAGTCATGCAATTGTGCTGGAAAGTGGCCAATAATGGTTCGTTATTATAAAAGTTAAGGCTGTCGAGAAAAATCTCGACAGCCTTTTTTTATGACGACAATCCTTCAACGACTTTATCAATATTCCATTTAATCATCTTAATGTATGTGTCGCCTTCTTCGCCTTTCTTAGCTAAAGAATCGGTGAAAATCTTAGAATGTATCGGTACACCCGTTTCATTGGAGATGGTTTCCATTGTTTTCGGATTAACGCTCGTTTCCAAAAATAAAGCCGGCACTTGATTTTCATCAATGATTTTAATTATATTTTTCATTTGTTCTGGCGTTCCTTGACTATCGGTATTGATTTCCCAAATAAATGCGGATTCAAATCCGTAGGCTTTTGAAAAATATTTAAATGCCCCTTCGCTTGTAACCAAAATACGTTTCTCCTGCGGGACTTTTTCTACCGCTTCTTTTGCATATTGATCCAATTCATTAAGTTTCTTAACATATTCTGATTGGTTATTCAGATAAAATTCTTTGTTGTCCGGATCTTTTTCGATTACATGTTTAGTGATGATATCTACATATTTAATAGCATTCTGAACATCAAGCCAGGCATGAGGATCTTCTTGAGTTTCTTTGCCTTTTTCTGTTAGGTACATTGGAGTTACTTCATCTGAGACGGCAAAAGCGACATCCTTTTTATTAGTGACATCAAGAAGGTCTTGGAACCACCCCTTACCTGTTTCCAGGTTCAATCCGTTATAAAAAACTAAATCTGCACTAGATACTTTACTTGTATCCTTAGGTAATGGATCGTACATATGCGGGTCTGTTCCGATGGGAACCATGCTATAGACCTCAGCTTTTTCCCCTACAATGTTTTCGGTCATATCCGCGATAATGGAGTAGGTTGCAACAATCTTCAACTTGTCATGGTCTGCTTCTCCCTCACTAACATTTGAACATGCGGTAAATAGTAAGATGAACATTGTCAAAGAGAGCATCTTTATTGTTTTTTTCATCCTTGTTTAACCCCTTTTCTTAGAAAATTATTTTTGGGCGAGATAATAAATGATATAGCAAACAAACTTACGCCTACCAGAACAATGGTGGCACTTGTAGGTAAATTGAATCTAAAGCTAATGATCACACCTATAATTCCAGATACAGCGCCGATGGTAGAAGCCAGGATAATCATGTGGATCAGCTTATTCGTCCAAAGATAAGATGTAGCTGCTGGAATAACCAGCATTGCAATCACAAGCACAATGCCTACTTGAGATAATGAGGACACAGTAACCACGGATAACAGCATCATCAATAAATAATGATAGAATCCCGTTTTTAAACCAAATGCCTTAGAGACGACAGGATCAAACGAACTAATTAACAGCTCTTTATACAACAATGAAATGATGGCTATAACAACAAGCATGATAATAAATGATTGCATTAATTCGGACTGCGGGACGGCTAAGATGTTACCAAATAAAATATGAGTTAGATCAAGCCCGCTCTTGGCGAAAGTGATTAAGACAATTCCTAGAGCGAAAAATGAGCTGAGAATAATTCCGATCGAGGTATCACTTTTGATATTGCTGCGACTTGTAATAAATTGAATGAGGATGGCTGCTAAAAGTCCAAACAATGAAGCTCCTACAAGAATGTTGATCCCTAAAATATAAGATAACGCCACACCTGGTAATACAGCATGAGACAAAGCATCTCCCATTAATGACATTTTTCTGAGTACAATAAAACTTCCTAAAACCCCTGAAACAATGCCAAGAATGATAGCAGACAATCCGGCGTTAAGCGCATAGATCGGAATGTTTAATAATGATGAGAAATAGTCAATCATTTTCGGTGCCCCCCATTCCTTTGATTACAAGATTACCTAAGGAAGCCCCGTAAGCATTGAGGATATTGTCGGCTGTAAAGGTGTCTTTCACATCGCCAAAAGCAATAAGCTTTTTATTGAGAATGATTACTTTGTCAAAGTATTCTTCGACTTCATGTAAATCATGATGAACGATCAATATGGTTTTCCCTTCTTCGCGAAGCTGTTTAAGCAGTTTTACAATAATTTTCTCACTGACTAGATCTATGCCGACAAAAGGTTCGTCTAAAAAAAACACATCCGCTTTTTGGGCAAGCGCTCTGGCAATAAAAACTCTTTGTAGTTGTCCTCCAGACAAATTACTAATTTGTTTATTTGCAAGATCACTTATATCTACCATGGCCATACATTCCTCGACGCGTTGCCGCTCTTTTTTCCCGGGGCGCTGAAAGATTCTTAAGTTTGGATAGGTTCCAGTTAGCACAGTATCGTTCACTGTGATTGGAAAAGTAAGGTCAATATCATTTTTTTGCGGTACATATGCGATCCTCCGTTTATACTCAGAAATGTCTTTTCCCTCTACCCTCACCGTTCCGCTTCTTTTCTTGATTACTTCTAACAATGACTTAATGAATGTCGATTTTCCTGCACCATTTGGCCCGATAATTCCGATGGTATACCCAAAGGGAATATCGATATTTACATTTTCTAGCGCTGAATTACCGAAATAATCCACGTTTAGGTTTCTAATTTCAATCATTAAAAAGCTCCTCGTCTTGAAATTTATTGATTTGTTTCCTATTGGAAACATTTATTTTAATTATCTAAAATGTTTCCCTAAGTAAACATTTATTCTTAGGTACAATATATTTAACAATGGGCAAAATGTCAATGAAAAAGCTTAAAATTTATTTGATTTTGAATTAGTACAAGCATGCGATCTGCACCGGTATCGGGGTAATTTTTTTAGAATTAAAAATACATACTTGACAGGTAGGAATAAAGGGTTATATGATATCAGCAATACTTAAACACTAATTAAATGAACAGTGAAATAATTTATCTGAGCCGATTGGACCGCCAAAGGCTCCCGCACTTTTCCCTTGCCTGGGATATGTGCTGGGAGTCTTTTTTTGTTGGCTATGGAGAGAGATGAGGTAAGAATGAGCGATACGTATTGGAGACAGCTGGAGGAGACGGACTGGGTATTCCGCAAGATGGTCCGCAGATTTGTAAAGGAACGGGATAAGGTTGCAGTAGCAGGCATCTCTTTACCCGGCATGCTGATTCTACATAAAATCATTCGCGAGGGTGAACAGCGGCTTGGGGATTTAGCAGATGAACTGGACTTTACGTCAGGTGCGATCACAGCTTTGAGCGATAAGCTTGAGGCAGGCGGATTTACTGTACGCAGACGTAAGGAAGGGGACCGCAGGACGGTGATGCTGGACATCACAGACAAAGGCCGGAAGATGGCAGAGCTTAACAGCAACATTGGGGAACGATGTATTTCGCTTCTGTTTGAGGGGTTCACGGAAGAGGAATTGGTGCAGCAAAGTCACTTTTATCAGCGGATCATTAGTAATCTCGAAGGATTCTCAGACATCTTGCTGAAGCTGGTGAAGGAGAATGCTGAGGCTGAAGCTTCTCCAAACCTTGAACAGAAGCCACGAGCAGTCACAAAGAAAAGTAATTATCTTAGCTATTAAAATAAATTAAATGTAGGAGAGATGAACGATGGGACATTCAACCATATTTCCAACTGGAGCAACCGTATTTAATCCGAGCAAAGCGTGGAGTGGCTATACCGTATTTCAAGCGGGTGAAGAAGGTGTTGTACTGATTGATATGAACGGTAAAGAAGTGCATCTGTGGAAGGGACTGCTCGGGTTTCCGGCTAAAATCTTCCCTGGTGGTTATGTGCTAGGCAGTACAGGAAGGAGAGATCCCAAATTTGGCATTCAGGATAATGTAGATCTGGTGCAGGTCGATTGGGACGGTAACATCGTATGGAAATATAACAGCTATGAACATATAGAAGATCCGGGTTATGAACCGCTCTGGTATGCCCGCCAGCATCATGACTATCAGCGCGAAGGCAATCCGGTGGGTTATTTTGCACCAGGGCTAGAGCCTAAGGTAGACGGTGGCAAAACCCTAATCCTCGCTCACAAAAATATCTACAACCACCAAATCTCCGACAAGCAGCTGCTGGATGACACGATTATCGAAGTGGATTGGGAAGGGAATATCGTTTGGGAGTGGGCTCCGAATGAACATTTTGCAGAGCTAGGCTTTGATGAAGCGGCCAAAAACGTCTTATTCCGTGATCCTAACTCACGCTCCTTCGGGAATCTGGGGGGCGGTGTCGGTGACTGGTTGCATATCAATTCAGCTTCGTATGTAGGACCTAATAAGTTTTACGATGCAGGCGATGAGCGTTTCCATCCAGATAACGTGATCTGGGATGCACGGGAAGCGAATATTATCGCAATTACAGATAAGCGTACCGGGGCCATCGTGTGGAGAATTGGTCCAGACTACTCACTGCCAGAATTGAAGCATATCGATTGGATCATTGGCCAGCATCATGCGCACATCATTCCGAAGGGCTTGCCGGGAGAAGGAAACCTGCTTGTATTTGATAACGGAGGTTGGGGCGGTTATGGTCTTCCCAATCCATCTTCACCCTTTGGGCAAAAAAATGCACTTCGCGACTACTCTCGAATTCTAGAGATTAATCCAGTGACACTCGAAATTGAATGGCAGTATACCGCGGCAGAAGCAGGATTCTCTGTTCCGACGGATTCTTATAAATTCTATAGTCCTTATATTAGCTCAGCCCAGCGGTTACCGAATGGCAACACCTTAATTACAGAAGGATCTAACGGTAGACTTTTCGAGGTTACGCCAGAGCATGAACTGGTCTGGGAATACATCTCGCCGTATAACGATTCCAGAAATACAAACATGGTTTACCGTTCCTATCGTGTGCCTTATGCGTGGGTACCGCAGCTGGAGAAGCCGGAAGAACAAGCGATTGAGCCGATAGATGTCACGCAGTTCAGAGTACCAGGAGCTGCACCTAAGGGATCGGATTCGGTAGTGAACGTGGCAACAACCCTGCCGTTTGTTGAGGGGGCTGCTTGTGTGGCGACGACTGATGAAGGTAGTAGCCGCAAAGCCAACTAATACATTTGAGGGGGATGTCGTTGTGAAAAAGTCATGGATCAGCTCAAGCTTTCTGCTCTTATCCTTATCCGTTGTTATCCTATTATCAGGTTGCAGCTCCAAAGGTGATGCGTCGTCCTCTAAAGATGGAGCATTGAACGGCAAAAAAGAGACATTGAAGATTAAAATCGCTGACATCAATACGAATCCAACCTTTCGTGTGGCATTAGATAAAGGTATCTTCGCCAAACACGGGATAGACGCCGAACTAGTCAACTTTGGTTCCCCGGCAGAAGGTGTAAATGCACTCTTCATTAAACAGGTAGATGTTGCTTTCGGGGCCGATTTTCCCTTGTTGAACGCAGTGTCGAAAGGAGATTACGCTATCATCGCCTCTGCGGGTCTGGCGACAGATGAAGCTTCTACAGAATGGAAGCTGTTCGTACAGGATGATATCAAGACAGCTGAGGAATTGAAAAGCAAGAAGCTGAGCTTTATTCGTGGAACCTTCATTCCGTACCTTTGGGATGAATATTTAAAAGAGCATAACATCGCGCTCAGTGATGTGGAATTGATAGGGCAGGGAGCCTTTGACGAATCTTATATCGCTTTGAAGCAAGGGGCTGTGGATGGTGCATGGTTCTATGGTTCAGTTCTTAATGATAAGCTGGGTGCCCTTGCAGGCGTACATGAGCTGACGGATATGTCCAAAACAACCGTGCGGTTAGGGATGGGCATTGTAGCAGGGAATGATTTTGTAACGAAAAATCCAGAGGGGATCGCGAACTTTCTCGCAGCAGTGGATGAAGCAGGGGGCTATGCCCAGGCTCATCCAGATGAGGTTGCTGATTTGATGTACGAGGAAGTGAAGCAGCCTAAGGAATCGACGATCAAAGATCTTCCGAACAATCCATGGGCGCTCGGATTCACGCAGGCGGCTTATGACAGTCTGACGAAGCAGAAGAAATATATGGTCGACAATGGAATCATTGAGAAGGATTTTGATCTGGATAGCAAGCTGAATCTTGAACCGCTAACCAAAGCTTTGCCGGAAAAAGTCACGTATAAGAAATAGGAGGGTTCAGCATGTCATCACCTGCTAAGCAGCACACCATTCATATTGAGCAGCTTCGCAAGAGCTACAGTGAGTCAGCCGCTGGAGATGTTCATTATATTATTAAAGATGTGGATCTCGTAATCAAAGGTGGAGAGTTCTTCGTTCTACTCGGTCCAAGTGGCTGCGGAAAGTCGACGCTGCTGAATATGATCGCCGGATTTGTTTCCAAATCTGGCGGTAACCTTCGGGTGGATAACGAAGAGGTGAATAAGCCTGGCAGAGATCGGGCAGTTGTATTTCAGCAAGCAGATTCCTCTTTATTCCCTTGGCTAACGGTTCGAGAGAATGTGGAGTTTGGACTGCGAATGAAGAAAATCGCAAAGGCTGAACGGCGCACGATATCGGATAGGTTCATCGGACTTGTAGGACTGAACGGGCATGAGGAGAAGTTCCCGAAGGAGTTATCGGGAGGCATGAAGCAGCGTGTTCAGCTGGCACGGGTGCTTGCCAATGATCCAGCGATCCTGCTGATGGATGAACCCTTTGGTGCGCTTGATGCGATGACCCGGAGGACGATGCAGAAAGAACTGGTCAACATCTGGCAACAGACGCATAAGACGGTAATTTTTGTAACCCATGATATTCAGGAAGCCTTGCTGTTGGGGGAACGGATCGGCATTATGTCTGTAGGCCCTTCCTCTAACATCACGGACATTTATGACAATACGCTGCCTTATCCACGGGACGTAGCCTCAGCGGAATTTTATTCGCTATACAACCAGATTCAGAGCCATTTCGAAGAATAGGATAGGGTGGGACAGATGATGAAATGGGTGGAAAAGAAATGGGTTTCTGTATCCATACTATGGATTGCCGTACTTTGCGTCTGGCAGCTTGGGGCAGTGATCTACGGTCCTGATGTGATCCCTGGACCCTGGAGTACGCTTAAGGGTGGACGGGAACTTCTAGAAGACGGAACTTTGATGCAATATATAGGGATAAGTTTTTACCGGGTGCTAATTGGCTGGGTACTCGGCAGTTTAATGGCGATTCCCGTAGGTCTGATTATTGGAAAGGTGAATGTGATTCGTATCTTTGCAGAGCCTTTTCTGAACTTTATTCGTTTTATCCCGCCGATTGCATTCATTACATTGTTTCTAGTGTGGTTTGGCATTGGGGAGCAGTCGAAGATTGCGTTGATTATGTACGCTACCTTTTTTATTGTGGTGCTGAATACCTTGACCGGTGTGATGTCCGTAGAGGAGGATAAAATCCGCTCAGCCCGTAGTATGGGCGCCAGTGAGTGGCAAATTCTGATTCATGTGATCGTCCCGGCGACGATACCGTATATTTTTACAGGCATCCGGTTAGCGATGGGAACCTCATATATGGCGATTATCGGTGCGGAAATGATTGCTTCGAACGAAGGTGTAGGTTATCTGATTTGGAATTCCAGATTGTTTTTCCGGACAGATTGGATCTTTGTAGGGTTATTCTGTCTTGGCTTTATGGGCTTTTTCACGGATCGGTTATTTGGATGGTTCGGCAAGAAAGTGCTCGATAGATACGGCGTGGTAAGTGTGGCGGCGCGTAGAAGGTAGTATAGCTTTAAGCATAAACACGAGAACCGCCTGAGTGAATCAGGTGGTTTTTTGGTATGTCTTACTTTTTATTTACAAATATTCCTATCCTCCTTAATGCCGCGAAAATAGTACACGCCTATACTGCAATTGGGTGCCTAACAGTTGGAGCATAGAGAAGCCCGCAAATAAGAAATAGGAGTGAAGGGGAAATCATGAAAAAAGGGATCAAAAATCAATTATCGATGGGTCTAATGTTATCCTTGCTCGTCCTGTTGCTTGCTGCTTGTGGAAATTCGGCTAAGGCTGACGAATCAACGAATGGAAATGCTGGCACCAAAGAATTAAGTCTGACCGAGATCGAGAGTAAAGCTAAAGAAGAGGGCAGTGTTATCAGCGTGGGAATGCCGGATTCCTGGGCGAACTGGAAAGATACATGGAGTGATATGAGTAGTAAGTATGGTCTTACACATTCAGATACGGATATGTCGAGTGCGGAGGAAATTGCCAAGTTTGATGCGGAAAAAGATAAACCAACGGCTGACATCGGAGATGTAGGTATCGCTTTTGGATCGGTTGCCGTGGATAAAGGAGTAACACAACCTTATAAAACGACCTACTGGGATGAGATCCCTAATTGGGCTAAGGATAAGGACGGGAATTGGATTGTCGGCTATCAAGGGACGATTTCGTTTCTGACAAACACCAAGCTCGTGGCTAATCCACCGAAGAGCTGGGAAGATCTGAAGAACGGAAATTACAAAATCATCGTAGGTGATGTAACCAAAGCTGCTCAAGCGCAGATGGCTGTATTGGCCGCAGCGATTGCTTTTGGTGGCGATGAGTCGAACATTGAGCCGGGGATTGCTTTTTTCGAGGATTTAGCTAAAAAAGGACGTCTCTCCAATGCAGAAGCTTCTCTTGCCAACATTGAAAAAGGGGAAGTAGAAGTTACCCTGCTGTGGGATTTCAACGCTTTGAACTATAGAGATCAGATCAACAAAGATGGCTTCGCAGTAGCCATTCCGAAGGAAGGCAGTGTGGTGAGTGGTTATGCAACGATCATCAACAAATATGCGCCGCATCCTAACGCTGCGAAGCTGACACGTCAATACATCCTTAGTGATGAAGGACAGATTAATCTTGCCAAAGGGTACGCTCGTCCGATCCGTGACAGTGTAACACTGCCGGATGATGTTGCGGCTAAACTGCTGCCAAAAGAGGAGTATGTTAACGCTAAGCCTGTTGGCGATTACAAGGTATGGGAAGAAACAGCGAAGACCATTCCACAGTTATGGCAGGAACGTGTGCTTGTGCATTTGAACTAGAATTGTTCTTCCCCCAAAAAAAGAAACAGGGCACCTTCGTTACGATGCCGTAAGGTGCCCTTGTTCTATTCCCGCGACAAGGAGTGAGGAAGTTGAAACAGAAAAGCCGCGGTGTGATCCTGGCACTCATTCCGTTTGCACTGATGGTGTTGGCATTTCAGCTGGTGCCTGTATTGTCCATGCTGACGGGAAGTTTCCAAAAGGCCGATGGAACTGGACTTACGCTAGGCAATTACCTGCATGCACTGCAAAGTGCCTATTACATGCAGGCAATCAAGAACAGCTTGCTGATCTCTTTAACCTCAAGTCTGATAGGGATCATCGTCGGACTTTTTTGTGCATATTGTATTACTCGGTTCACTCCGAGGGTAAGGGACAGACTCTTAATGCTGTCGAATATGACCTCTAACTTCGCAGGAGTTCCGCTGGCTTTTGCGTATATTATTTTGCTTGGTAACAATGGAGTGTTTACGCTCTTATTCAAACAGTGGGGCTGGAGTGTTTTTACCGATTTTGATTTATATAGCTGGTCTGGTCTGATTCTGGTGTATGTATATTTTCAGGTTCCATTAGCCTTACTGCTCTTGTATCCATCCTTTTACGGAATTCGTGAGCAGTGGAGAGAGGCGGCGTCCTTGCTGGGAGCAGGACCGTGGCAGTTCTGGAAGACGATTGGGCTGCCAATTCTAACTCCGGCGATCTTCGGCACACTGGGAATACTGTTTGCCAATGCGATGGGTGCTTATGCAACGGCATATGCTTTGGTTGGCGGGAATTATAATCTGCTGGCGGTACGTATCGGTTCACTGGTTGCTGGAGATGTGGTTACTCAGCCAGAAATGGGGAGTACGCTTGCTGTTCTGCTGGGTCTGACTACGATTTTGGCCGTCTATTTGAATCATCTGATGGTTCGGCGAACGGAGAGATTTGGAGCTAAAGCGCTCAGTAAACCGGATGTGAAAACCAAATCTTCTCGGCGCTTGTGGACGGCAACTAGTGAGGAGGTGGGGCAATGAATATACGTAAAGCAGGCTTCGCTCCGCGCACTTTCATGCTAATGCTCATGGTGTATTTATTACTTCCACTGTTAGCAACCGGTATTTATGCCTTCGCGCAGGACTGGCAGAATACCTTGTTGCCTCAAGCTTGGACACTGAATTGGTTTGGAGAAATGTTTAAGGATATTCGTTTTTTGGAGGCGCTTTGGACCTCGCTGTATTTATGCCTGATTAGCGTGGTGCTGAGTCTGGCCGTGATGCTGCCAGCTGTTTTTGTCATCACCATTTATTTTCCGCGCTGGGAGAGCTTTATGAAAGTGATTGTTGTTCTGCCTTATGCGGTGCCTGGTGTAGTGGCTGCGGTGGGACTTATTCGTACCTATTCCTCTGGCCTCTTTGATATCGCTGGAACAGCTTATTTATTGGTGGGGGCGTATTTTGTGGTCATTCTTCCCTATATGTATCAGGGCATTCGCAATAGTCTGTTGACCGTTAACGCCGTAGAACTGCTGCATGCCGCAGAATTGCTTGGAGCCCGCCGCAGAACGGCTTTTATGAATGTGATTTTGCCAAATATCTGGCCTGGCGTTATCGTCTCTACCTTATTATCATTTTCCGTTCTGTTCGGTGAATTTGTTCTTACAAACATGCTAGTTGGCGGGCATATTCAGACGATTCAGGTGTATCTATATCAAAGAATGGGCGAAAGCGGACATTTAGCCAGTGCGATTGCCATCTCGTATTTTCTGTTTATTCTAGTTCTTTCGATGGTACTAATGAAGCTTGGCAAAAAGATGGGAGGAGGCGTTAAGGGATGAACGATTATCTGAAGCTGCAGGGAATACTCAAAATGTTTGGTGAGACCTGTGTGCTAGACAATATAGATTTGGAGATACGTGAAGGGGAGCTTGTGACGCTGCTAGGACCTTCCGGTTGCGGGAAAAGTACGTTACTTCGCTGCATAGCTGGCCTTTCGGAGCTGGATGGCGGCAGAATCCTTCTAGAGAATAAAGATCTGGCAAATCTGCCGCCCCGTAAACGCGAGGTGGGGATGGTGTTCCAGTCTTATGCTCTATTCCCTAATCTGACGGTGAGCCAAAATATTGAGTATGGAATGAAGATGCGTGGTTTGTCCAAAGCCGCCCGACGTAGCCGCTGCGAGGAACTGCTGGTTTTAGTCGATCTAGAGGAGAAGCGGGACGTCTATCCGCAGTCACTCTCCGGTGGACAGCAGCAGCGGGTAGCGCTGGCCCGTTCTCTAGCCGTGCAGCCCAAAGTATTACTGCTGGATGAACCCCTGAGTGCACTCGATGCCAAGATCCGCAAGAATCTACGTGCTGAAATTCGTGATATTCAGAAGCGCTTTAACATGACGACTCTATTCGTTACGCATGATCAGGAAGAAGCGCTGATTCTATCCGACCGCATCTGCATTATGAATGGTGGACGCATCGTCCAAGATGGAACACCGGAAGGACTGTACACCGCGCCGCGCACAGAGTTCGTTGCCCGGTTCATGGGCAGTTATAACGTATTGACTCGGCCAGAGGTGATGGCGCTGTTCCACGGAATAGATAGTGGGATGGACAGCTTTGCTATTCGCCCCGAAGCCGTAACGTTACTGCATGATGGGGCGGGTCAGCAGGAGGCTGCTGCCGGAGCACAACTGGTGAATGGAGTGATTAAATCTGTGTCTGTGCTAGGCAATATTATTCGATGTACGGTTGAGGCTGTAGGAATCCGATTAACGGTTGATCTTTTAAATGATGGACGCTGGCTGCGGGTTGGAGAAGGGGACAAAGTCACATTGGCGTTGAACCCTTCCGAGCTTTTACATTTAGAGCGAGAAGGAGCGTGAGTAGATTGACGGAAATGACCAATAAACTCATTGTGGTTGTCTTGGACGGACTTAGATATGATGCTGCTCGCAAATACATGGGCTATCTGGAGCATCTTGTGGAGCAAGGATCCTTATCTTGTTATCGAGTACAGTCGGAGTTACCCAGTCTATCACGTCCGCTTTATGAAGTGCTCTTAACGGGTACACCCGTGTCCAAAAATGGAATTACGGCTAACCATATTGTGAGACCTAGCCATGAAGAAAGTGTATTTCATTTGGCAGTAGCCGCTAATTTGCGTACAGCTGCTGTCGCCTATCATTGGGTCAGTGAGCTTTATAATTCGGCCCCCTTTGATCCACTGGCTGATCGCCATCAGCATAATGTGATGATGCCAATTCAGCATGGCAGCTTTTATTTCGAGGATCACTATCCTGACAGTCATGTGTTTGCCGATGCCGTGTATTTACGGAGTGCTTATGATCCGCATTTTCTATACATTCACTCCATGAATATAGACGACGCCGGGCATCGTTATGGCGGGGAGAGCAAGGAATATGAGCTTTCCGTGCGTAACGCCGATGGACTGCTAGCCACTGTTTTGCCTATTTGGATGGAGCAGGGGTATAAGATTCTGATTACGGCAGATCATGGGATGAACGCAAATGGGTACCATGGAGGGGTCACCTCTTCCGAGCGGGATGTGCCGTTATATACGTTTGGAGTAGATGCGTTGCCTCTGGCAAAAGAAGATCAAGCAATCCCCCAATTAAGGCTGGCTCCGTTAATGTGCCACTGCTTAGGGCTTGCTCCCTCAGCTGCAATGAGCAAGGAAGGCTTGCCCCCTTTTGTGCAAAAGCAACCACTTCATGAGGTGAATGAACCTGTGATTTTAGGATGAAAATAAAATAGTAAATCACGATAAAAATCATATACGGGAACGATGGTTTTTTGTATAATAAATAGTATATTTTACCTATTGAGAGGTTGTCTTTTGAGCGCTTCTAGAGCTTTGAAATGGATTACAGGCTCATTTGAAATTATTTTAGCAATTCCAATTCTGGGTGCTGCTATTGTAATTGGCACTGGGTACTCCGCACTGGGATTGATGTTTATTCTTCACCTGGTTACTTTGATTTTATCTTCAAAGAACCAAGAATCTATTTATGGTTCAGTACTCGGAATTGTAACTTCTTTACTCGCTTGGATTCCATTCGTGGGATGGGTACTACACTTGATCACAGGGATTTTGTTGATGGTAAGCGGTGGACAGAAGACTCGTCATTCTTCGAATCATACATATCCACATTAATTCAGACATCCTAATACAGCCCGATTCGGACGTTTGTCCGGTCGGGCTGTATTCATGTTATAATGAGGGCACATTTTAGCATGAAGTACATGAAAGGAGGCACATCCATATGGAAGTAACAGCACAAGATGTAGCGGAATGGATGGTTAAGGAAATTCGGTTTACGGGTACCTTGTATCAGACCGCGGCGATTGAATATGTGAAAGAGAATTTTGGGGAACAATTTGTATTTGTGAATGAGAATGGCAATGCCTCACTGTCCAAGGAAGTAAAGAAAGCTTTCCGGAAGCTGCACGGCGGCAAAATCGCGTGGGATCGCGATGGATTTTTGTGGGCGTGGACTTAAGCTGGAGGTGAATATATGCCGGTTATCCGAAGTAAATTAAGTGTGGTCATGGAGAATCATGATCCCAAACTCTCTATACGAAAGCTTGCTAAGGATATTAATTATCACTTTGATTCGGTTCGCCGTATGTATAAGGATGAGATGGTACAGTATCCCAGAGACTTGCTCTTAAAGCTTTGTTTATATTTTAATGTACAGCCTGGGGAACTCATCGGAATCGAAGAGTTGAATGAAAGTGATTGTACAATAGAAGAAGTGATAGGTGAACATGGTTTAAGTAAGCGTTAAATAAATTGAGAAAGTGCAGTTGGGAAGAGTTGAGGAATGGGAAGTTGAATTCACTCAAGTCTTCTTTTTTGTATGGAAAAGGGGAGATCTCTGCTAAATTTGACTAGATTATATGGTCATGTTATACTTAGACTGACAAGAATTTATGGTCAAAGAGAGCAGGAAATAAAAAATGAGTAAATTTATTCAATTAAACAAGCGTACTGGCGAAACAAAGTCCCAAAAGAAATTAGCGAGAAAACAGGGACGTATCCCGGCTGTATTGTATGGAGTGGGTAAAGATACTCTGAACGTAGAAGTGGATGAAAAAGAGCTGTTGGGTACTTTGAAAAAAAATCCACGGGCTATTCTGCAAGCAAAAACAACGGACGATGAAGCAATGCCGATCATTGTTCAGCATATTCAAAAGGATTCTCTGTCAGGTAAGATCTTGCATATTGATTTCCAGCATGTGAACATGTCTGTAAATATGGATAGTAAAGTTACGATTCATTTTGCAGGGGAAGCAATCGGCGTGAAAGCCGGTGGCGTATTGCAAGTGGAATTGTATGAAGTAGAGGTTCGTTGTATGCCGGGCGTTTTGCCTACTTCTATGGAAGTAGATATTAGTAAACTTGATATTGGCGATCAGCTGCTAGTTTCTGACCTGATTTTCCAAGATGGAATCGAAGTGCTGACCGATCCGAATGCAGTAATGATTCAGATTAAGACTGTACATGAAGAAGTTGAAGAAGCAGTAGTAACTACAGCTTAAATATATATTTATATTAAAAAAAGCAAGTTTCCAGGGAAGAGGAAACTTGCTTTTTTTGCGTGTAAATCATACGGGAACTTCTCGCTGATCCTTTGCCATAGGTGAGCTGCATAAGGGGCAGGGCTTTGAGGTTAGATGATCCTCAGCTCCGCTAGCTTTCATGCGTGTCCAACCAGGACAACTGCTGCCCGTGCAGTTCCATACCGGAACGACATGGGTTTTTGTAGCGGCTGTTCGGCTGGTCGGCAAGGATCTTGTTGTCACGGTTCTACTCACCGTAGTTGCTGCTGTGGAAGAAACCGCTGAACGGAAGGCGGATAACATGAAGCGGGAGACCTCCGCTTTTTTACCCCGATGCTGTGCAGGTGAGCTGATGAATAGCTCCTCTCGGGCTCTCGTAACGGCCACATACGCCAGTCTCCGTTCCTCCTCCAGTGCTGCTAAGCTTGAGGATCCGCTGCTTCCGGCAGCAAGCTTGCGGTCTTTTAACCGGTCGCCCTCCAGTGCAGAGCTATGCGGAAGAATTCCCTCAGATGCTCCAATTAAAAAGACTACAGGAAACTCTAGCCCCTTTGATTTATGAATGGTCATTAATGCAATCCGATTGCCTTGCTCTTTAGTACCTGGTTGGCGATTATGCTCGTTACGCTCCGTGACATTATCAATGAAATCAAGAAAGGCAGGGATGCTGTCGAAACGCGCCGCGGAGGATTCTAGCTCATCTAGCATTTCTTTTAACGTCTCTCTATGCAGCGTCGCTTGATGCCGTTCATTCGCTTCGATGAAATAATCATAGAATTGTGTACGAATCTGCCGTATTGCTTGTATTGGGGTCAGTTCGCGTATATTTCGGATTAGATCGAGCCGATCTCTTAGTTTAGTCCCTTTGAAGTCTTCCATGCCAGGCATAGACAATAGGTGGATTAACGGTCCTTGTTTGGGCTGTCTAGCTTCCATCTGGCGGATGTGATTCATGCCTTTTTCACGGTTCATATATAGCGTCGGCAGGATATTCTCCATCGCTGCAAAATTTCGCCGATTCAAGGAGAGTCGCAAATGATCCACTACCGGAGAGATCAGCCAGTGCTCGTACAATAATTGCCCTTCTCCGTAATCAATATAGGGAATATCGCGTAAAAGGAGCAGTTCGAGAACGGCCCGATTGCTGCTCGAGGCCCGGTACAACATGGCGAAGTCGCTATATTCTCTTTTGCCGCTAGAGACCTCGTTTAAAATATGCTCGATCATCTGCTCGGCTTCTTCATCTGCAGTTTGCGGACGCATATATCGTGGCTGACTTCCACTACCTTTTGCGGCTTGCAGGGTTTTGGAACGCCGACGTGTATTGTGCTTGATAATGCCGTTGCCAAGTCCAACGATAGCTGGGCCTGAGCGGTAATTAATATCGAGCGTAATAACCCTTGCTCCCGGATAGAGCTTCTCGAACTCTAGAATGAACTCACTGCGCGCTCCGTTGAAGGAATAAATCGTTTGGTCATCATCACCAACCACCATTAGATTATGCTGTGGGTGAGCGACCATTTTGACAAGTTCGTACTGCAAGGCGTTTGTATCCTGGAACTCATCCACCATCACGTACAGATATCTCATCTGCAACTCTTGCAAAAGCTCCGGACGCTCCTTCAGCATCCGATAGGCAATTAAGAGGACATCATCGAAATCGATTTTGAAATTGTCTTGTTTCCATTGTTCGTATATTTCCAGAATGGATTTCATTTCTTTTTCGGCGGTGGTGCTTTCTGGTAGATCTTCCACCGTGCCCATGTTCATTTTGCAGGAAGAGAGCAGAGAGAGTACGGTTTCCGGTGGATAAGCATCCTTCGGCAGTCCGAGCTCACGCATGATCTGCTTCAATAGGATGTGCTGGCGCCGTGTCTCACTGAAAATTTCCTGTTGCAATCCTTGTCTGCGCAAGAAAAATAAGAAAAAAGAATGGAACGTACGGGCCTGAAGTCTTGCAACGTCCGCTGTGCTGACTCCCGGGAGCAGGGCGATTCGTTCGCGCATTTCTGCCGCGGCTTTACTCGAAAAAGTCAGCAATAGCAGCTGACTCGGCGAGACGCCGCGCACGGACAACAAATAACCGGTTCTGCAGATCAGAACCGAGGTTTTGCCGGAGCCTGCACCGGCCAGTGTCAGCAGCGGCCCTTTATGATGCCGCACCGCAGCAATCTGCGGGCGGTTGAGCAGGATGCCGCCTTCCTCCAGCCTGCGGAAATAAGCGGAGTCCCCCTCCTCCCGCTTCACTAGCTCCTTGCTGGTCTGTGCTGAAGCTACTGCCGCTTGCGGGATGCGTTCGCCGGTTGCTCCCAGCGGGATATTATGAAATAAGAGCTTATTCAATAGATTCACCTTCATATATTTCTGTATAGAGTGAGCTCAACAAAACTAGTTGGAGAATGGTTGAGTTCATCTTAAAATGTGCCGATTAAAATACGCCGAAAATTTAGCCAATCTACAATATACCATCCCAGCCTTTTTACTGCACAGAAAAAAATGCTGGATATAGTATGGGGGAGTGTGGAGCTTGGTTGTGTGAATGGGGATTGGTGGGCAAGATGTACGGTATAAATCCCGTATAAATGCGGGAATTTGGCTCCGGCGGCGAAAAGAACGGTATAAATGCCCTAGAAGTGAGCGGATTTGGCTCTGCGGGCGAAAATAAGGATATAAATCCCCCTTGTCCTCTCTTAAGTTTACAGTAAAGCCCATTCCCTTTCCTTATTATCCTCATATCCTAAAGCAAAATCATGATATGGAGATGACCGTATGCCCTCGCCCAATAAGGTCCGCATAAGACATGCCGTTACCATAGATGTACTGATTCCGGCTATCGAGAAAGATTTGGCTACACTCCCCTATGTTATTGACGCTGTCCGAACACATGTTAAGCATCCGATAGGTCGTATATTGATTGTTGCTCCAAAAAAGACACGAATACTGGATTTCTGCCGAAAAAAAGGCTGTACCTTTGTCGATGAGAATACAGTCCTCCCGATTACAAAAAAAGATATCCATTACCGTTCACGGAAATGGGAAAGATCCGGTTGGTTGTTCCAGCAATTGTTGAAGCTGAATGGTGACAAGCTGTGTACGGCTGACTATTTTTTAGTCATCGATGCAGATACGGTCTTAATCGCTCCTCATCGATTCCGTGAGAAGGGAAAGACGATTTTTTACAGCCGCAATTGGAGTCAGCCTCAGTACTTTACAACCTATAGGAAGCTAATGGGTAAGAAGGCGGCATCTGCTTCTTCTTTTGTGACGCATTATATGCTGTTTGAACGCAGCCAATTGACTCAGATGAAAAGAGAGATTGAAGCAAAGCATCAGAGGCCTTGGTATTCGGCGATTATACACAGTATGAACCGCACTAAGCAATTTGCTTTTTCTGAATTCGAAACTTATGGGAATTACCTGTATTCGAAGGATCGTGGGGGCATGAAGATCCAAAAAGCACGCAATAAAGGCCTCCATATGAATGCAGGTCAGCTTTCCAAGCAGAAGCTGAATGAGCTGGCGGAAAAGTATAGATCATTGTCTTTTCATAAACGGAAGGGGTATGTGAGAACACCGAGTAGTAAGTCCAGCGCAGGGGGGCGATAGCGTTGCAGATCGTGCTCCTTTCAGGGGGATCGGGGAAGAGGCTGTGGCCGCTGTCGAATGAGATCAGGTCAAAGGCATTTTTAAGACTTCTTCCAACAGAAAATGGCGGCATGGAGTCGATGATCGAGCGAGTATGCAGAGGGCTGGATGAGGCAGGATTGTTAGATTCAAGCTGCATTGTAACCCATCGCAGTCAGGTGGAAATTACCCGCAAATCTGTTGGCAATCAGGTTGCTTTACTGGCGGAGCCACAGAAGCGGGGAACTTTTACTGCAGTTGCATTGGCGGCGAGCTATTTGCATTCCGTGAAGAAAATAGACTTAGAAGAGATCGTTGTGGTCATTCCGGTGGATTCTTATGTGGAGGCTTCTTTTTTCAGTCAGCTTCGGCAGTTTCCCAGCGTGCTGTCCGAATCACAAGCGGATATTGCCCTGATCGGTGTTACGCCTGAATTCCCATCCACACAGTTCGGGTATATATTGCCGAGTGAAGGTTCAGAGGGGATGTCTTTTTTAAATGTGAAGCAATTTGCAGAGAAACCAGACGAAGTGGCGGCAGCCGAGTTCATCTCCTGTGGAGGACTATGGAACTGTGGGGTGTTCTCCTGCACATTAGGATACTTGCTCTCAACTATGGTGGAACGGAATCTTTCAGCAGATTACATGGAGCTAGTGGAGTGTTATGACGAATTGCCAGAACGAAGTTTTGACTATGAAGTGCTTGAGCATACGCAGCGAGCGGTAGTTATTCCTTACACCGGAGTTTGGGCGGATATTGGTAGTTGGGATGCGCTTACCCCTCATTTGCAGGAAAAGGTAATTGGCAGGGGGAGCATTTCTGAGGATTCAAAAGGAACCTATTTAGTGAACGAACTCTCTTGTCCCGTACATGTCATCGGTGCCCCAGGTTTGATTGTGGCAGCGGGTGCGGATGGTATTTTGGTTGCTGGGATCGAGCAGGCGAAACGGATTAAGCAGAAGCTGGAGGGTCATGCCGCGAAGCCGATGATTGAAGAAAAGCGGTGGGGCAACTCACGCATTCTGGATTTCTCACGAACAGCAGCAGGAGTTGAGGTTACGACTTCCAAAATCACGATGTTGGCAGGGAAACACACCAGCTATCATTTTCACAGGCATACCAAAGAAATATGGTCTTTTCTTTCGGGCAATGGAGAGTACCGTATGAACGGCGTTCTTCATGCAGTTGCAGCCGGAGACACAGTTATAGTACCTGCCGGTGCGAGACATGGTTTGCGGGCGATTACACCACTCGAATTGATCATTATTGAACTGGTGACGTCTTCTGATGTGGGGGATTATGTACGTGTTTCTGCTGAATGGGTGGGGGAGGAAAGCGCTCCTGATCATTTGTAATTCAATAGATTGAAAAAAATCAACCGGGTTTAATCCAGCGTACATGTCCCGGTTGAATTTAATTTTAGAGTGTAGCTAATTAACATCACTGCATTTAAAAGAGTTATAGATCTGAGCCACCTTCGTATCTTTTGGATGGAAATCGAAATGTGACCTCCGTTCCCAGTCCTAGAATACTGGTAATGGACAGGCCGTACTCTGGTCCGTACATTAGCATAGCCCGGTCATTTACATTTTTGAGCCCATAGCCTATAGACTGGGATTTAAGCAGAAGATTGAGTCGTTCTTGTGGGATGCCAACGCCATTATCCTTTACTTTGAAGATGATACACTCCTCCACCATTTCTCCGGATAGAATAATTTTGCTTCCTTCTTCTTCTCTATTCTCAATACCATGAATAATAGCATTCTCAATTAGAGGCTGAAGCATCAGGTTAGGCATGTAATAAGAGAGAATAGCCTCGTCGATCTGATATTCTATCTCAAAGCTGTTGCTATGCATGTTAAGCTGAATCTGTATATAAGATTGTACATTCAATAGTTCATCTGAAACCGAAATAATATTATTCCCTTTATTCAGCGTAGTCCGATAGAACGTGGATAGAAGCTGAGCCATTTCACTTATATCTGTTGCATGGATTCGAATGGCTCTCCAATTGATGAGCGAAAGAGCATTATATAGAAAATGAGGATTAATCTGAGCCTGTAGGGCTTTCATTTCATATTCTTTTCGTGAAATTTCCTCAATGTAGACTTTATCGATTAACACTTTTGTTTTGTCAACCATATTGCCAAAGCCTCTGATTAAATCCCCAATTTCATCTTTGGATGTGCTGGTGACGGTGACTTCCAGGGATCCCTCTTCTACGGTGCGCATATTATTGCGCAGACGCTTAATTTGTGAATTGAACTTTCGAGAGAATAGATTGGCGGTTATAGCAACGGCAGCAATACAGGCAACAATAACAAGCCCAACTGTCGAAAGGATTTTCCAAGCAGAATTCGTAATCATCTTCGTAGGTTTGCATAACATCACTGTCCATCCTGATATAGGAACTTCAGATTGCAGTACAGTGTACTTTGTATTTTTCCATTGCAGCGTATCCAAGTTATCTGTGCTATTGGAAGGAATATATCCTTCTATACCAGGCGAGGCATAGATCGACTTTCCATAAGCATCTTTGACGAGAATCTCTGAACCTTGAGAGAGTAGGGAGTCAAAGGGTGTGAATAACGAATCGTAATTCACACGTGCATACAGCACATTTTCTTTTGGATCTTTCTGTTTCGTATTAATAATGCGTCGAACAGCAAAAATCTCCTTATTATCTGTAAACCACAGGACATCGACTGACTTCATCAACGGCGGGTACCAATGTTCCTGTTTAATATCATTTAGGGCTCGGACGGTATTGCCATGTGCCAAAAGATTGGTTCCTGTATACAGAGTGATTTGTTCTACACCTGTATTTAGATACCGTGCCGTATTGAAATTTTGGTCAATCACATGGGTTAACTGATCATACATTTCATACATACTTGTGTAGGTATGATTAGCTGAATTAATAATTTCCTGATTAAAACTCAAGAAATTCATGAGTTTATTGTAGACATCCAGATGACTATTTAAAGCTAAAGCCCCTTGATTTAAGGCTGCTTTCAAATCAGATTTGGATTGCTTAATGAGGGATGATTTGGCTTCTTGATAGCAGAAGCTGCCCAATATAATCACAGGAATCATACTGATTAACATAAATGAAAGCATGATCTTGGTTTGAAACTTCAAGTCGCGAATATTTTGCTTAAGTGTCCGCCAAAGTTGCATGATGCTCCTCCCGATATACAGAGGACTTCTGATTATACTGTCTATATTTTTCTGGTGTGTACCCATAGAAATCCCTGAAATTTTGGCAGAAGTATGAAATATTGCGATAGCCCACTGCGGTGCAAATATTTGATATTTTTTGATGCGTATTTGTTAACAACTCTTTTGCGTTTTGCATGCGGACATTCTTAATATATTTATTAAGCCCACAGCCTGTCTGCTTCTTGAATATGGAGCTAAGATAATGTGGAGACAAATACACTTTAGCAGCAAGCATTTCCAGACTGAGATCATCTGCATAATATTGTTCAATATATTGTTTGACGGCATCGACATCACGGTTCTGAGTAGGCTCATGGTTAGTAGAGTTCTGATCAATCCGAGCGATACCTTCAAATATGATATCTTTGATATCCCGCAAATCTTCAGATCCATATATGATCTCGACGGCAGTCTGCAGCTCCATTTCTGATATAGGTGCAGCTTGTGTCATGATCTCTTGATAGATTGTGGAAAACATATACTTTACATATAAATGTGAATACTGTACTTGATGTACGTATTTTTGATATAAAATCTCAGTATTTGCTCGTAAGCTAAAAATATCTTGATCCTTCAGATTATTTCGAATCTGATCTAGTAGATGGCTATCTGTAAGGTCTGGATACAAGGCCTCAGAGAAATGTAAGTCATTTTGTGTATTAAACACAAAGGTATCTGGGAGAAAAAAACGATATTCCATCAATTCTTCTAATGAAGTCAAAAGTGAACCTAAATCTAGTATTGAGGTTAGTTCCTCTTTCATAGCGAGATAACAATTTACTTTATATTTATCAAGGATACAATGATGCAGGTGCATCGCTGAATTATTATCAAACTGGGAAGAAGGGGACTCTTGCTCGGGAAACAGTAGTAGACTTTGACAGCCGTTTAGATTTAAGTAATCAGCAGATGTGTCTACTAAACCAAGAACAAACTCTTCGAACTCCGAATCCACAGATTCAAAAAATGGCTTATCGAATTCTAACAAAAGCATTTTATTGTAATGGCTGGGTAATTCAATAGACAGCTCTTGAAGAGGAGGCGGGCTTCCGATGCCATTGACTAGAGAGAAGAGTAGATGTTTTCTCACATAGCTTAGCTTTCTTTGTGACGCTTCTTCTTTTTGTTGCTGGCTCTTTAATTCCTGAATAACTTTTTCTAAAGTAGTTTGGAATGCTTCAATGTTAACCGGTTTCAAAAGATACTCGGATACGCCCAGGGAGAGGGCTGTTTTGGCATACTCAAATTCAGCGAATCCACTGAATAAAATCACCTTTAATTTGGGGTGCAACTTTAATGCTTCCTTTGTTAGCTGTAATCCATCCATTATAGGCATCCGCACATCGGTAAATAGAATATCGACAGAGTGTGCGCTTACATATTCAAGTGCTTTACGACCGTTTTCTGCAACATGCAATTGGAGGGGGAAGCCAAGCTCCTTAATGAGGAAAGCAATCCCCTCTCGCTCCTCCTTATGATCATCTACCACCAATATGGATAACATTATTTACCACCTTTCGACATGTAGTGACATTGATATTGTAGTATAACATCTTCGACCGTAGCAATTATTCCTCGATATTATCGTTAATGATGAGTATTTATTTGTGTAAAACATAATTTTTTTGCGTTTACGATGGATAGCAATAATCTATAAACTTAAGGAAGTAACAATATAATTTTTTTTGAAGCTGGCCGGCGCTTTGAAATCGTTTTCTAATACGAGTTTTTTTATAGAAAAAGGGAGGCTCTTATAATGAAACATAAATTGAGAAAATCAAGCTCCATAGTATTAGCATCACTATTAGCTGTTGCTATGGTAGGTTGTTCAAGTTCTAATAATTCTTCAGCATCTACCCCAAAGACAGATGCGAGTGATCCTGCATGGAAAGAAGCACAGACGACTCCATTTGGCGCCTATCCTGAAACAGTTACTTATTCTGTTGGACAAGTGGCAACGAGCTATTCAGCACTTGCAGGAACGCCTTATGAGAAAGATAAATCCACAAACAATGTGTGGACAAGATATTTCAAGGATAAGCTGAACATTCAAAATACGACCTCGTTTGAGTCCAATGATGGTACAGACTATAGTCAGAAAGTTTCGATGGCGATTGTAAGCGGTGAAATCCCTGATCTAATGGTGGTTCCTGACTACGCGACATTGCAACAGCTTTATGAGAACGATCTGATTGCAGATTTGACAGAGGTTTATGAAAATACTGCCAGCGATCGAATTAAGGAAATTTATGATTCCTACGGTGGTCGTGTTCTGGATAGCGCAAAGTTCGATGGCAAGCTGATGGCCATACCAACTACTGAAATCTCACATGGTCCTGGTATCCTCTGGCTTCGCAAAGACTGGATGGACAAATTGGGACTTGCTGAGCCGAAATCAATGGCTGATGTCGAGAACATTATTAAGCAATTTGTAGAAAAAGATCCAGGTGGTAACGGAGCGGGTAAGACGCTAGGTCTTGTTGTCGATAATGAAAACGTTGCCGGTGTCTCTGGTGGACAATTCTCATTTAATAATATTTTTTCACTATATGGTGCGTATCCAAAACAGTGGATTGATGATGGAAGTGGAAAGGCTGTATACGGATCTGTTCAACCAGAAATGAAGCCAGCACTGACCAAGTTGTCTGAAATGTACAAAAATAACTTGATTGATCGCCAGTTTGCAGTACGTACTGGTGATGACCGCAAGGCGCTACTTACAAGCGGAAAAAGTGGGTCGTTCATGGATAACTGGTGGGGAAGCTGGACTGTGGCTGACACGCTTAAGCTGAATCCAGAAGCGGAATGGGTATCTTATGTTGCCCCACAATCAGAAGATGGCTCGCTTACAATGTTCACTGGAAATCCTTCCAGCAGTTATTTGGTTGTTCGCAAAGGCTTTGAACATCCTGAACTTGCAGCCAAGCTTGTGAGTGTTCAATATGACTATCAGCGTTACCAAGAAAAAGATGAAAAAGCTTTGAAAGAATTTGAAGATTATAAGAGCATGAATGTTGGCGGATCTCCGCTCGCCATTAATATCGATTATTATGACGCTTTCTATCGTAACGTTGACATCATGAAAGAAGCATTAGAAACAGGCGATACAAGTAAATTAACTAGCAATGAGGATTTAACGGCTTATAACTCCTATAAGAAATTTCTTGATAGTAAGAAGAATGGAGAAACACCAGACTCCAATGCATGGGCTGGATATACTTCCAGTATTACGACAGCTAGTTTGGTGAAAGCCTCTAATATTAAAGAAGTGAATCCATTATTCTTTGGAAGTACATCATCCATGACGTTGAAATGGCCGACACTTACTAAAATGGAACTTGAAATGTACTTGAAGATCATTACAGGTGAGCAAACACCTGACGCGTTTGATAAGTTTGTAGATAGCTGGAATAAAACTGGCGGCGAAGTAATTACTAAGGAAGTTAACGAAGCGATAGCAACCAAATGATGTTGAAAGAGATGATCCGTAAATGAAAAATAAAAAAGATCAGACAGCATTCCATCTCATGATGGCGCCAGGCATGATTTTCCTAATTATCTTTTCGTTTATTCCAATGTTCGGTATTATAATGGCTTTTCAAAATTATGTTCCGGCTAAGGGAATGAGTGGTTCATCCTGGGTAGGTCTTGATAATTTCAAATTTATGCTCCAAATTCCTGACAGCAAACAGATTTTCAGTAATACGATCGTTATCGCGTTATGGAAAATTATCGTGGGTACTTTTACATCCATCGTGTTTGCCCTGTTATTAAATGAAATTCGGGTAAAGTTTGCTAAGCGATTCATACAGACGGTTGTTTATCTGCCGAACTTCTTGTCATGGGCGATCTTAGCTACTGTAGTCATGAATATCTTCTCTTATGAAGGTCCTGTTAATGCTATGTTAAGTTGGTTTGGGATTGACCCGGTCTTGTTTATGGCCAGCAATACCTGGTTTAGACCGATGCTAGTATTAACAGATGTCTGGAAGGGTTTTGGGTACGGTTCAATCATCTACCTAGCTTCCCTGACATCCATTGATCCCGGACTTTATGAGGCGGGCTCCATTGATGGAGCCAACCGGTTTAAGAAACTGTGGCACATCACGTTGCCAGGCTTAATGCCAACTATTTTGCTGGTTACAACCTTGAACTTGCCGAATGTATTGAATGCTGGTTTTGATCAGATCTTCAATCTGTATAATCCTTTGGTGTATGAATCTTCGGATATTATTGATACCTACGTTTATCGGGTGGGTCTGGTAGAAAGACAATACAGCTTAGGTACAGCAGTTGGCCTATTACGGTCGGTCGTTGGTATCGTACTGATTCTTTCTGCGAATAAATTGGCCCAAAAACTTACGGATTATCGTATTTTCTAAAGAAAGGGGGGTTCTCCCATTTACGCATCTAACATCAAGGGTCGTATTGCAGATGTTATTATCTGGGTATTTGTTCTAGCGTTCGCCTTGTCCTGTCTCATACCGTTAGTCAATTTAGTAGCCATCTCTTTCAGTGATAATGCGGCGGCTTCCGCAAATCTAGTAAGTATATTCCCGGTTAATCCGACGTTTAGCTCCTATGAAAAATTATTGTCAGACAGCCAGTTTTGGCGTTCATTCATGATCTCTGTAGAACGGGTAGTGTTAGGTCTGCTTGTGAATATGGTACTGATGATTCTTACAGCCTATCCATTGTCTAAAAGTTCACGAGTATTCACGGGTCAGAAGATTTATATGAATCTCGTTATCTTCGCGATGTTATTCTCAGGCGGATTGATTCCCACCTTTATGGTAGTCAAAGAGCTTAATCTTTTAGACTCCATCTGGTCATTGATCTTGCCGGGTGCAGTACCGATAGGGAATGTTATCTTGCTGATGAATGCATTCCGGGCTGTACCGAAATCTCTAGAGGAAGCAGCGAATATAGATGGAGCTTCACAGTGGAGAATATTAGGGACAATTTATCTCCCAATAGTATTGCCTACGCTTGCCACCGTTACGCTCTTTACTATTGTGGGCCATTGGAATGATTACTTTGGTGCCCTGGTATATATTAATAAAACGGCGAATTATCCATTGCAAACCTATATCCAACAGCTTAGTGTTGAGGTTCAGAACATTACGGATCCTGAAAAATTATTGGAATTAGCAAAAGTTTCGAATAAGACTTTGAACGCTGCTAAAATCGTAGTTTCTACGCTACCATTGTTGTTGATTTATCCGTTTATGCAAAAGTATTTCGTATCAGGGATTGTCGTTGGTTCGGTTAAAGAATAAATATTAGTAGACAGCCGCTATGAAGCTTCATAGCGGCCTACTATTTTCAAGTAGGAGGCTTACAATGAATAGTAATCAAGTTCATACATCAATTCTGGATGACATGAAGACATTTGTCTCTCAAGAAGCCAATCGGAGTATTTCATTTACGAATAAAGAGGCAGCATTTTATTTTACGCAATCCCATCATACGGATCATGTGGAACATGCATTTTTTGAGGGACTTAATATTGCTAAGAATAGAATTTTCGGTGGATACACCTTATTCGTAGGTGAACAGAAGCTAGACAATCGACAATCTGAAGTTTGGGCCTATCCTTATAAAATGGTGCGTAAGCACGCCGATCTTACAGAAGAGCTGTGGTTGTTGGATTATCATAATCTATTAGAAATTAGTCTCGCTAATGCTAAGGAAGACATAGGCATCGTTTTAAGGGGAGAGAATGTTAGCTATATAAACCAACAGGATCATATCGCGTTCTTTAGTGCTATCGAGGGAGATTGGGTGATTGCAGTTAGTGCTATCAACCTTTCACCTTTGCATATGGATAATGAAGTTCTAATTGCCGGTGCAAACGCTGGGGGTTATTATATCGCTGCAGGTAAGACATCCGAAGAAGCAGCAAGCTTAATCCTTAAAGCTAGACAAGATATTAGCACTTTGAAAGATGAACGTGTTAAGCGGATGGAAGATTTCTTACACTATAATGCCCATCTAACCAGCAGTGATGATACATTTACTTTAGCCATGAATTGGTTGAACATCACAATGGATCAGTTGGTTACTAGACAGCAGGGTGATGGTATCTATGCAGGACTGCCATGGTTTAACGAATATTGGGGACGGGATCAATTCATAGCTCTTCCAGGCGCTGTGCTCGTTACAGGGCAATTCGAAACGGCTAGAAATATCTTGCTATCATTCGCAGAGTTTCAGAATACGGACGAAGATTCTAAATACTTTGGTAGAATTCCAAATATCTTGTCTCCTGGAAAAGTGGATTACCATACAACGGATGGTACGCCGCGATTCATTATCCAGTTGCAGGATTACGTTAAGTATTCAGGAGATACAGCGATCATTAAAGAGCTGTATCACAATGTAGAATATAGTATTGAAGGTTCCATTAAATATTGGGTAGATGATAAAGGGTACTTGAAGCACGCAGATAATGAAACTTGGATGGATGCCCGGGATGGCAATTTGGAGTCATATTCTCCTCGGGATACCCGTGCCAATGATATTCAAGCACTCTGGTATAACCAATTGCTTGCTGGTGTTTACTTTGCTGAATATATGAATGACAAGGTGAATGCTGATAAATGGAAGGGCATTGCTGAAACCTTGAAGCGCCATTTTGAGGTCGATTTCATTGATCAAGCGCATCCTTATTTAGCAGACAGACTGGATGCAGAAGATAAGCCGGAATTCTCCCTGCGCCCAAACCAGTTATTTGCTTTTGAAATGTTTGATGATAACGATTTTAAGGCTAGAGCGATTCGTACCGCGTGGGAAGAGTTGGTCTATCCATGGGGTGTTGCTTCGCTAGATAGACATCATCCATTGTTTCGTCCGTTTCATTTAACATCTCATTATCCGAAAGACGAGGCTTACCATAACGGTGCGGTTTGGATTTGGCTTAATGGTATTGCGATGCAGCGTATGATTGAAGCAGGGCAGGAAGAAACGGCCTATCAGCTATTCAAGAATATGAACTGGCAGGCCTTGAATTTAGGTGTTGTTGGTGGACTTTGTGAGAATATGGATGCTTATCCTGAGGAAGATGAGAACTGGGCGAAGTTGACGGGTGCATACCTGCAAGCTTGGTCCAATGCTGAGCACCTGCGTGTGTGGTACCAATATTTCTTAGGTATCCGTCCAGACCTGATTAACAATACACTGACAATTGCTCCAAGAATTCCGCAAGAGCTTGAATCCTTGGCTTATAATGTGAACATAGGAAAGGGACAGATCGAAGCCACGTATAACCGTGGACTTGAAATCACTTACGCCTATACATTCAAGAATGTGGGACTGGAAGTTATCATCGATATGTCTCCTTTCGAAACGGTATCGCTTGAAGTTAAGCCCAATATGGAGCTGGTTGTAAGACAAGATGATCATACACTGGCAGTTACCTTATATGATGAGAATCGTCAAATGCTCAAGGAGATTCAGTCAGTGCTATCCGAATCACGTGTTATGCACAATAAGCGGAATAACGAGTTATTAAAAGACGTTGAGTTTGCCAAGCCATTGAGCTTGGACAATCATCCTTGTATAAAGCTGTAGCTATAATTAGTTAAGACAATCTTAAAAAAACCTCTAACCCATCCTCAGGATGATGTTAGAGGTTTTTTTGGCAGTTTATGATTTAAGCCAGGCATGTTGGTTCAGAATTTAGCCATAAGATGCTCAAGTCCTGTCGCCACTCCATCTTCGGCATTACTGACTGTAACAAATTCAGCCATTTCCTTTAGAATCGGTGCTGCGTTAGCCATGGCAATCCGGTAGCCTGCCACCTCGAACATCGGTTGATCATTATAGCTGTCACCCATTACGGCTACATCTGTTAGCGGGATGCCATAGTGGGCGGCGAGCATAGCTACACCGGAGCCTTTGTTGGCGTCCTCATGGTTAATTTCGATATTATTGACATGGGAGGCTGTAATAATAAGGCCAGGGATCGCGGCGAAGCGGGTGGAGGCTTCTTTGAGCAGTTCCCGGTCTAGAGAAAAGGCTAATGTTTTATAAATGACGTTTTCTTCTTTACTCCAGATCTCTTCCATACTTTCGACGTAAGTTACAGCCGCTTGTTGAAACTGCTGATCGATCATTGCTTTTAGCAGCCAGCTAACTTCCTCAGGTACTTCTTCTTCACTTAGTGCAGATAGTTTCTCTAATCTTACCCGTTTATTGAGCTCCACATATACGTTGTCCTCTGTGTATACCTCGTAATACAAATCCGGAATTTCGTTCATCCAGCGTAATGCAGGAATGATGTCTTCCTTCTTCAGCGGTTTACTTGCTGCCAGCGTGTGGTCAGACAATGTAACCACTGCGCCATTCAGACTGACTACAGGGCATTCCAGATCTGCCAGCCGCAGTTGTCGTTCCGCATCCATAAAAGAGCGTCCCGTAGCAATAATTACGATATGACCTAAATTTTGAGCCTTTATAATCGCCTCGCGGTTCTTTGGGCTAATTTGTCCTTCTTCGTTCAGCAATGTTCCATCCATATCTAAAGCAATCAGCATATTGTAAGATCTCCTTATCCAGTCATAGTTGTCCCCTTCGCGGGCTAGTGAGAACGTTAATTGTATCTTATCATTAATATTCTGAAAACCAAAAACACCTTTTCATTCCTAGTCTAATCGTATATTTTTAGAATATAGTTCAGTCGTGGTACAATAGTTGTTAAACTAATCGACTAGCCGAGTCTATCGTCAGTTCATGTTCGTGGGACGTGATCCGTCGGTATTTTTCCTGCGTAAGGACATCGGCAGCTGTGTATGTAAGGGGGACTAATCGTGAGATCCAAAAACTTGGCCACCATGTCACTAGCTTTTATGGCATGTGGGTTTCTGATTACACTATTTCTACCTGAAAATCTCGCTGTAATTCTACTAAGAGGTGGCTTTGAGGCTGGGCTGGTTGGGGGGATTGCCGACTGGTTCGCGGTAACCGCGTTATTCCGCCATCCGCTCGGGCTGCGTATTCCACATACCTCACTGCTGCTCAAGAATCGGGATAAGATTATTCAGTCGTTAATTACCGCTATGGAGACTGAGCTGCTGAACAAAGAGAGTATTGAGAACAAGCTGCGCAAGTTTGGCATTATGTCTATGAGTTCCAAGCTGCTGACGAAGTTCTTTAGCAAGAAGAAGGCGAGAGCCCAGATCCTAGAGCAACTTAGCGAATTCGTGTCACGTCTTCCGGTAGAGAAAGCTGTACCTTTTCTTCAAAAGGCAGCCTCTGACTATATTCGTGAAGCGGAGCTTGGAGTTGCGGCTGATAAAATTGTCACTAAATTAATGAACGACGGAAAAGATGTAGCGGCTCTGGATTATGCGCTGGAAGGGGTATCTAACTGGAGCGGTCGTCCTGAAACGAAAGCTATGCTGGGTAAGATCGCCAGCGAGAAACTGGCTGAAGTAAAGCTCGGTGGACTGAAAGGGATGGCTTTTCAGGCTTTCGTTGGATTCATGGATGCGGATATGCTTGGTGAAATGCTGCAAGGCATGCTGCAGTCCGGTATTCGCGATTTTCGTGAAGAGGATAGCCCTTATCGTGAAGAGATCATCCGGGAAATCCGGGTGGCGTTGTTCCAGATTGTTAATGATGAGGCTAGAATGACTTCTGTGAAAGAATGGGCACTACAAGAGCTTGAGGGAGAAGCAGTAACTGCTTTTCTGCATACTCAATTGGAGAACGTACGTAGTAAGGCACTCTCCTTATTAGAAGAGGACCGGGCAGCTGGCGGACGAAAACTATTTGCACTATACACCCTTCTTATGCGCCGTATTAGTAAGGAACAAGAGTGGATCGGTAGCTGGGAGGAGCGGATTCGCGCTTCATTGATTGCATTTGTAGAGGCTAACCACTTCCGAATCGGTCTTTTGGTGAAGGAGAATCTGGATAGCATGGACGATGCTAGTCTAGTGAATATGCTGGAGGATAAAGTAGGTAAAGATCTTCAGTGGATTCGTGTGAACGGTGCCTTATGCGGTTTTGTTGTAGGGCTTGTACTTACAGTTGTTCAATTTATTTAAATCAAAGTAGTCCGTCTCCAGTGAATGGAGGCGGACTACTTTTTTATGTTTATAGGATCTATTGCTGTACTAAGGCAGCTTGATAAAGCCGTTCCAAATCAGTTGCTGTACGTTGCCAATTGAAGGCTTCAAGCGCATCCGCTCGTCCTTGTTTCCCAATGGTTGCTGCTACCTCCGGATTCCGGCCTAGTCGCAGCAAATCTCTAGCAAAGGGCAAGGCCTCGCGATATCGTTCCACCAGGTATCCGTTATGGCCGGAGTCGATAATCTCACGGATACCGCCATTGCTAGAAGCGATGACCGGTAGTCCCGAGGCCATGGCCTCTACATTAACAAGCCCAAAGGATTCATGATTCTGAGAAGGACATACGAAGCAGTCGGCTGCTTGATAAATGGTATGGATATCCTCATGAGCTACATTTCCAAGGAAGGAAACGGATACGCCTAGTCGCTGTGCAAGCAGCTTCAGCTGTCGCAAATATGACGGTTTCCCTTTGCCTGCAATTACAAGATGAGCAGGAAGGTGCTTATTTAAATGGTACATAGCACGTATCAATACGGGCACCCCTTTGCGGGGAATGACTCGACCGACGAATAAGACGGTAAAGACCCTCGGGAGTCTGTAAAGTTTCCGAAGATGGTATTTTTCCTGTAGCGCTACAGGAATGAATCGATCAAGATCTGCTCCGAGCAGGACAATACGGATTTCATTGTTTAATTGAGGGAAGCGACGGGTTAGTCTTCGCTGTAGAGAGTGGCTGTTCGCAATAATCAGATCTGCTCTAGCCAAGGCTCTAGCAGTCTTAACTGTGTCCGGTGTGAATGTAAGAGAATGCAGAAATAGAAATACCGGAAGATGAGGGAGCCGTTTCTTTACAGCAGACATAAGATGAGGGCGATTATCGACCTGAACTATATCAAATGACTCATTCTGAATGTAGTCTAATACCGAAGTACGATAATGAACGGGAGTACTTGCGGGCAACCGAATGATTCTGACCCGCTCCAATATGGAAGCATCGGGCAGTCCCGGCACTTTGCGGCTCACAATGGTAACCTTATGTTTCTCAGCCAGCCTTCTGGCAATGGCCCAAATGCAGATTTCTACTGACCCGTCTCCCGGAACCGGGAGACGTTCCGGCGCAATAATACAAATATGCATGGTTCATGCCTCCTCTGATCCGCTAATGGTTATCCTCTTCCCACCATATGCAGCTTGAGTATCTAGAGATACATCTGAGAGCGGAGAGGGCGTTCAACCCATTCCATTCATATAGTCGGAGCATAAAATACTAAGGTTAAGCAAGGCTGTGATCATTATTTGAGTGACAGGGGAGAGGGCAATTGGGAACAAAGTTAAAGTCTGCGTTGACCAGCAAATGGATTAAAACCAAGGTGCTCATGCAAAGTTCCGAGATTTCACCGCTCATTCCAGAAACAGTGAAGTTTAGTAAAGCAAACTTAAGAACGATGCTCTTGAAATATGGGATGATTTACGTTAAGCCGGAACATGGCACCTATGGTAACGGTGTAATGAAGGTTGAACAGAGTAAGGATTCTCATGGAACAGAATACAAATACCAAAGTGGAACAAAGATAAAAACCTTTGGAGCCTATGACACCTTTTATTCATCCCTTAAGAAAGCAACACGCGGACGCAGTTACTTGATTCAGAGAGGGATTGTTTTGCTAAAGCACGGAAAGCATCGTTTTGATATCCGTGTGATGGTCCAGCTCAGTCCGCGTGGCAAATGGGAAACTACCGGATTGATTGGCCGAGTAGCTGAGAAGGGCAAGATTGTTACCAATTATCATAACGGTGGTACGCTAATGTCTATGGAGAAGCTGCTGTCGCCTTATTTGAACGATGCTCAGCAAGCTCAGATGCTTAAGATATTGCGAAAGCTAGGTGAGGATACCGGACGTTTCTACCATAAGAAATATCCTGGCTTTAAACAGATTGGTGTAGATGTAGGATTAGATAACCACATGACGCCTTGGATTATTGAAGTGAATACGAGTCCAGATCCATATATTTTCAAACATCTCTCTAATAAAAGCATGTACCGCAAAGTGATGGCTTACCGCAGAGCAAATGAGAAGAAGAAGTCCGCTAACTGATTTGCTTCTTCGTATTCGCAATAACAAGGGAAACCTTTTGTTCGAGCTCAATTATTTTTTGCTTATGGGTTGCGATCTGACGGTAACCGGAGACCAGTGCAGCTAAGGACTGGGTGGTTAGAGTAAGGTTTTGTTTGCGAATCGCTGCTTTAAAGTCAGTCCAATCTGCTGAGACACGTTTGTTTAACGAGGTGATCACGCTCTTGTTAGATTTGATCGTGATTTGAGGACTTTCAATGCCAGACAAGGTTTTACGCGCTTCGGCTATCTTTTGGGAACGTTTCTTTTTCGCGGCGTTCAGCTGATTCTGCTTGTCACTGATCTCTTGGCGTGCCAACTGAACCAAGATCTTCATAGCATCACCTTGGGCACGTAGTACGGTATTCAAGGTCTTGTCCTTAAGTGACTTGGCGATACTAATTCGCTTGTTAAGTGTACTATACTGGTCAAATAAAGGCTGATAGCGCTGCTTGCTACTCTTAACGGAGGCTTCCAATCGGGTCACTGTTTCAAGATCAATCCCTTTAATTTGTTGACGAACCCCAACTAGCGATTGCTCATTATTGTAGTGAAGGATTCGGATTTGCTCCTCGCGCTGATCATACTGCAGCTTTAAGGTGGATAAATCATTGTAAAGAGAAGTCAGCTTAACCCTGGCAGGACCATCTGCCGTTGCGGCCGTCAGATCAAAAGCCGCTTTAACAGAGGGGGTTAATTCTGTTGTAGATGCAGCAATAGCTCCTGATGATGTGCTTAGCAGTAGCAGGATCGTAAGCAGTAGTAAGGGCACTGACTTAAATATTTTCATTTATTCTCCTCCTATTGTCGTAACCTAATGGCAACAAAAAAAAGCACCCGTAGCAAAGGCAAAAGCCTTTATTACGGGTGCTTCCAGCGTAATAGGTCACGAACGATATTATTATGTTTAATAATAGTTTGCCTCAGGCCATCCAGTCAATATTTAAAATTAAGCTATTCCCTATTTAAAATGTTACGCAGGACATTTCTATACTCACTTCTCTTATCGTATACTGAACTTAGGATGGAATAAAGGATGCAACGTTCGCAACAAAGGAGGTCTGGCGTAGATGGATAACGCGGTAGAATATAGCACAATGTTGGAACATGCATTTATGTGGTCCCCAGAGGGAATAGCCGTACTGTCTTTAAACGATGGTAAGGGCAACTGGCTGAAGGTCAATCCGGCTTTTTGCAATTTACTTGGCTTAACGGAAGCTGAGTTTCTTGCTGGGGCTATTTTTGCAGAAATGGAAAATAGACAGACGTCTTCGAAAGAGCTTTCCTATAGATTGGTGATGGACGAGCTTCAGAATTCTCCAGCAGGGAGCTGGAAGAAGGAAGAATGCTTTCGCAAAGGGGATCAACCGGTATGGCTTTCCCTGACATTCTCAGGATTTGGAACAGCAGGACAAGCTCCTTCGTGTATTATTGTGTACGCCGAAGATATTACAGACCGAAAGATTGCAGACCAACAAATGGCAGATCAACGAGATCTAGAGGAACAGATTTATCAAAGTGAACGTAATTATAGATTGATTTCCGAGAATTCGCTGGATTTAATCTCGCGTCATGCAGTTGAAGAGCGCAAACAGTTCGAATTCAAGCTTCAGGAGAATGAACAGCGCTATAAATCCTTATTTGAATATAATCCCTCTGCTGTGTACTCAATGAATTTGCAAGGGGATTATTTAACAGCCAATGCGAATCTGGAGAAGCTGACCGGGTATTCGCTGGAAGAACTGATCGGAATGTACTTTGGTCCCGTTGTGCATGAGAAGGACATGGAGAAGACGCTGTATCATTTTAACTTAGCTGCTAAGGGCTATCCCCAAAGCTATGATCTGACGCTTATTCATAAAGAAGGCCATCTTGTAGAGATTAATACCACTAATATTCCGATCATTGTAGACGATCAAGTGGTTGGTGTATATGGTATTTCCCGTGACATTACGGAACGTATAAGATATACAGAACAAATTGAGAAGCTAAGCAATGAGTACACCCTTATATTAAATGCAGTATCTGAGGGTATTTTTGGACTCGATATGGAGGAGAAGGTGACCTTCATCAACCCTGCAGGTTTGCATATGCTCGGCTATGAACATGATGAGATCATGGGTCATACCTATCTAGATCATATTCAGCAGACAGCGCTTGATGGTATCCATTACCGACCAGAGGAGTCGCCACTCATCAAAGCCATTAGGTCAGGGGGATCTTACCAGAGCAAGGATGCAGTCTTATGGCGTAAAGATGGTACAAGCTTTCTTGCGGAGTACCAAGTAACCCCTCTTTTTGATAAAGGTGAACCTAAGGGTGTTGTAGTCGTCTTCAGGGATATTACAGATGAGAAGGAGATCATTCGGGCGAAGGAATCTGCGGAAAAAGCAGACCAGGCTAAATCAGAGTTTCTAGCCATTATGAGTCATGAAATACGCACGCCTATGAACGGCATTGTGGGGATGACTGATCTGCTTGCAGAGACGGAACTAGATGAAGAACAACGTGAGTACACAAATATTATTAAGGAGAGCAGTAGCTCTCTTCTATATATTCTGAATGAAATTCTCGATTACAGTAAAATTGAGGCCGGAAAAATGATGATCGTACATGAGCCCGTGCATCTTCTAGAGGTACTGGACAGTGTAACGGATCTATTTATGGCTAAGGCTTTGGAAAAAAATCTTGAGCTGTCTTACAGCATGGCACCAGGAGTTCCTACGTTCATTATGGGAGATGCAGGACGATTACGTCAGGTATTGGTTAATCTGGTCAGCAATGCGATTAAATTTACTGACCGAGGTAATGTCTGTATTTATGTGGAGCAGAAATTGTCCGTGGTTTCAAAGAAATCGACTTTGAAGTTTAATGTCAGAGACACGGGGATAGGTATTCCTTTAGAAAAGCAGCATCAGTTGTTTCAATCATTCTACCAGCTGCACTCCTCATTTAATCGTAAGTATGCCGGGACGGGTTTAGGACTAGCCATTTGCAAGAAGCTTGTCGAGTTGATGGGCGGAGCCATTGCGGTGGAGAGTAGCGAAGGAAACGGCTCTAATTTCTATTTCACGCTACAGATTAATCCTGAAAGCAAATATGAGGGCGATGAGGAAGATATTGCTCAGGCAGAGCAGAAGCCCGCACAGGAAATGGAATCACGATCTAATTCAGAGGGATCTATGGATGTTGGTGAAAATGTGATTTTACTTCCAGAAGGCCCTGCCCTTTCAGCTTCTAAGCCGAACTCTTCAAAGGGAGAAACATCCTGATGAGGCATAAAAACTCCAGTCTCAGTAACAAACTATCGGTAGATCCATACACACAGTGGGAGGCTGGGGTTTCATCCCCGTCTTCTGCATGTGGACCAGCGACGCTGGCAGCTTTAACCGAGTATTGGAATACCCAGCTAGGAATGGACTTTATTCGTGGCAAAGGTCATTTTCACTCTAAAGCAGCTCATATTAATTACATATACAGTCATCACGGAGGTACCCCTTTGGGGATGAGTACACGTAGTTTTGTAAAGGGGATCACAGCTTATATCCACTCTTCAACCTCGCCAAAAGGGGGACATAAGCTTTCTGTCTCTACTTTTAACGATTTCGATGTGTATAAAGTGGAGATTGATGCAGGTCGGCCAGTAGCTGTTAAATTTGATAAATGGTTTAATTTTCGGTGGAGAGGGAATTTTGCTTACGATTACCATTGGGTATTAGGAATAGGATATGAAGTACCTGATAACGGGGATCGTCCAATCCTCATCGTTCAGGATAATGGTGTGAGGTATAAGGATGGAAGGATTGCTCTTTGTAAAGAACGCCGCATCCCATATTATGCAAATAAAGACATCATTACGATGGTGGGAATGAATATCTTAGAAACGCCTAGTTAATCGTGATTTAGCTATGCAATTACCCTGGGAAAATGATCTGGTTATTTTGAGTCCAAACGTTTGCACAAATTCGAGGATCATACTATAATCCAGTTAATAACTGGAAAAGGGGATAGGTGCTTTGTCCGTACAAAAGGAAATGAAGGAACCGATTTATTATGGTGATCCTGCGACTACTAGAGGGATTTCCGTATTCGCTCAGGAGTTTGATCAGTTGTTTAGTTATGACGGGGATGATCTCGGACTTACATATTCATCGGCCTGTTCATCATTTTGCTTGTGGGCCCCTACGGCTCAGGAGGCTGAGCTAGTAATTTATGATTCATGGCAGGGAGCTGCGGGGTCCAAATATGCTATGATTCGCGATATTCGGGGAACGTGGAGAGCTACGGTTGACGGTGATTTAGATGGCAAGTTCTATACCTACCGAGTGCGTCTAGGTGAACAGTGGAATGAAGCAGCTGATCCTTACGCGCGTGCTGTCGGCGTGAATGGGGACAGAGGTGCTATTCTAGATTTGCGCAAGACGGACCCTGAGCGTTGGACGGAAGATAAGCCGTCGTTTGAGGATCCTGTAGACGCTATTATTTATGAGCTTCATTTGCGTGACTTATCTATTCATCCAGCAAGCGGTATGGCTCATAAGGGTCAATATCTCGCTTTGGCGGAAGAAGGAACCCGCGGACCAGAGGGCATTCTCACCGGACTCGATCATATCGCAGATCTCGGTGTAACCCACGTGCAGCTATTGCCTATTTATGATTATTCTACAGAGAGTGTAGATGAGACGAAGCTGGATGAGCCTCATTTTAACTGGGGTTATGATCCGAAGAACTACAATGCTCCTGAAGGCTCCTATGCTACGGATCCTTATGTGCCCGGACTACGTATTCAAGAACTAAAAACAATGATTCAAGCGCTTCATGATCGTGGACTCCGCGTCATTATGGATGTTGTTTACAACCATGTGTACGACGGATATCGCGTGAATTTCACTAAACTGGTTCCTGGCTATTATTTGCGTTATAAACAAGACGGAAGCCTGTCGAATGGCTCAGGCTGTGGGAATGACGTGGCTACAGAACGCTTGATGATGTCCCGCTTCATTGTGGAGTCCGTGGTCTATTGGGCTAAAGAATACCATATCGACGGCTTCCGCTTTGATTTGATGGGCTTGATGGATGTCGATACGATGCGGGAAACCCGGCGGCGTCTGGATGGAATAGATCCGTCTATCATGACGATCGGTGAAGGCTGGATGATGGGGACTGAGCTACCGATGGAACGGCTCGCTCATCAGAAGAATGCCTCCCTTATGCCGGGAATCGGACATTTTAATGATGATTTCAGGGATGCTATTAAAGGAAATATCTTTTTGTACGATCAGCCGGGCTTCATCAGTGGAATGATGGGTCTGGAGCCTGCGATCAAGGCGGGGATTGCGGGAGGAATTGACTTCAGCCCAGGAATTAAGCAATTTGCCGAGGAGCCTCAGCAAAACGTTAATTATGTGGAGTGTCATGATAATCATACCTTATGGGATAAAATCGTATTGTCCACCGAGGGTGAGACGGTTACTCAGCGCCGTTCCATGCACAGACTAGCTTCTGCGATAGTGTTCATGAGTCAGGGGATTCCTTTTATCCATGCAGGGCAGGAGTTTATGCGTACGAAGGACGGGGTGGAGAACAGCTATAAGTCTTCGGTTGAGATCAATCGTATGGACTGGGAATTGTGCGCCGCGCATCAGGAAGATGTAGCGTATATGAAACAGTTAATCGAATTGCGTAAAGCTCACCCGGCCTTCCGTATGCGAACAGCAGCTGACATTCGGAACCATTTGGTTTTTGAAAAAGCACCGGCAAGTGCAGTAGCTTACACGCTTCGTGGCCATGCTGGAGGAGATGCAGCGAAGCATATTTATGTTATTTTTAATGCGAATGCTGAACAGACTACTGTGGTTCTGCCGCAGCTTGGAGCATGGAAGACCATCTTCGGGGCTGATCTTACACAGGAGCTGACTGGAAATAAGCTAACTGTAAATGGAATTGGGACAGTAGTCCTGACGGCGAAATAAATAGTCTTTTACAAGATCATTATTGAAAAGCATGCGGAGTAACGTACTTTAATCAGGTACAGTACACTGTGTGCTTTTTTTTGTTTTTCCATTTTCTTAATTTGATTGTTTCATTTTACATAAAAAGGTGACATTACTCATTTTCGATGATGATATTGGATGTTAATATGAAGGCATTTACTTTGGCGCTTTAGAGTGGCATAGGCTTGGCAGCAGACAAACATAGCGCGTACTTTTCTTTTTTAACGGTTTAGGAAGTATATATCTGTGGGGATATTTAGAGAGGATGAGAGAGATGGGGAAAGCAACCGGATTTTTGGAATTTGAACGGCAGACGCCTTCGGAGTGTGAGGCGCTTGAGCGGATTAAGAATTGGGATGAATTCTCGATTCCTATGGATGAAGAGAATCTGCGCGAGCAAGGCGCGCGTTGTATGGACTGTGGTACGCCATTTTGTCATGTAGGACGTCTGTTGTCTGGTATGGCTTCCGGCTGCCCTCTACACAACTTGATTCCTGAATGGAATGATATGGTTTATCGTGGGAACTGGGAGGTTGCACTGAAACGTCTGCATAAGACCAATAACTTCCCTGAATTTACTGGACGTGTGTGTCCAGCACCTTGTGAAGGTTCTTGTACAGTAGGGATGAACGGCAAGCCCGTAACGATAAAGTCGATTGAAAAGTCGATTGTAGATAGAGGTTTTGAAGAAGGTTGGATTGTTCCTGAGCCACCGCTTACTCGCACAGGTAAAAAGGTAGCTGTAGTGGGCTCGGGTCCAGCAGGTCTTGCCTGTGCAGCTCAGCTTAACAAGGCAGGGCATTCGGTGACCGTGTATGAACGGGCAGATCGGATTGGTGGTTTGTTGATGTATGGTATTCCGAACATGAAGCTGGATAAGAAGACGGTTCAGCGCCGAGTAGACCTGCTGACGGCTGAAGGCATTACATTCGTAACTCGTACAGAGATTGGGAGAGATATCTCGGCGTCACAACTCAAGGCGGAGCACGATGCTGTTGTCTTGTGTGGCGGGTCTACGCAGGCACGGGAGCTTCCTATAGAGGGTCGTGAGCTGCGGGGCATTCATCAGGCGATGGAATTTCTGACACTGAATACTAAGAGCTTACTGGACTCAGAGCTTGCTGATGGTGAATACTTGTCTGCGGCAGATAAGGATGTAGTTGTAATCGGTGGCGGGGATACTGGCACAGACTGTGTAGCTACGTCGATCCGCCACAGCTGTCGTAGTGTGATCCAGCTTGAGATTATGCCACAAGCTCCACTGACCCGTCAGCCTAGCAATCCGTGGCCAGAATGGCCAAAGGTTCTTAAGGTGGACTATGGCCAAAAAGAAGCGGCTTCACTGTATAAGGAAGATCCACGTCGTTATCTCGTTTCGACGAAACGTTTTGTTGGTGATGATGGTGGACATGTGCAGGAGCTGCATACCGTGCGCATTGAGTGGACTCGCAATGAACAGGGACGGATAGTTCCGGTTGAAGTACCAGGCAGTGAAGAAGTTCTAAAGGCACAGCTGGTACTACTCGCATTAGGATTCACAGGGCCCGAAGAGATTGTGCTAGGTGAGCTTGGGGTGGCACGTGATGAGCGCGGAAATGCCAAGGCGGAGTTCGGAGCACAAGCGACCAATGTAGAGGCGGTATTTACAGCAGGTGATATGCGCCGCGGACAAAGCCTTGTAGTTTGGGCCATTGATGAGGGGCGTCAGACAGCCCGCGAAGTGGACCGATTCTTGATGGGATCATCGAATTTGCCGTAAGAATAGAGGCATATAGGGCAGGGCGTTCCTTTTGGAGGAACGTCCGCTTTTGCGTTGTTTGCCTATTCAAGGTTAAAATTGAAACCTAAGCACAAGATCTATTTAAGTCGAAAAGGAGAATACATGATGAAGCTAATGTTTATTTCCGATATTCACGGTTCTTTATTCTGGTTAGAACGGGCTTTGGAAAAGGTAGAGGAAGAACAGCCAGACAGTCTTGTAATCGTAGGAGACTTTTTATATCACGGTCCCAGAAATCCACTGCCGAAGGGTTATGACCCGCAGGGAGTTGCTAATAAACTGAATGAATATAACAAAAAGAAGCCTATAACGGCAGTACGTGGTAACTGCGATGCTGAGGTAGACCAGATGCTGCTGCAGTTTCCGATGATGGGCGATTATGTGATGCTCCTACATGAAGGCAGACGAATCTATGTTACACACGGTCATGGCTTTAGTATTGAGAATTTACCGGCACTATCTGAGAAGGATATCTTTATTCAGGGGCATACCCATCTTCCGGTTGCGGATGTAAAAGAGGGCGTATACGTGCTGAATCCCGGTTCGATATCGCTGCCTAAAGAGAATAATCCGAATTCCTATGGTATCCTTGAGGGTGGAGAATTCATCGTTAAGGATTTTGAGGGCGATGTGGTAAAAAGGATTACACTATAAGCTCAGTCAGATTACATGTGACCCGAATTCCTTCCAACATTATTAGTGTTCTAGGGAATTGAGCACTAGAACATATTATTGTATGATGAGGTAGGAGTTTTAGGGCAGGGCTGGCTCCAAATATAATAGTAAAGGTAGTTAACACATGAATCCTAAAGATTTGAACTATACAATGCCACCGGAATGGGGCAAGCATGAACGTACTTTTATCTCCTGGCCGGTGCAGGAATCTATGTGTTTTCCGGACAACCACGAGTCGGTATGCCAAGGTTATGCTGACATTATTACAGCTATTGCCGAGTTTGAACCGATTACGGTCATCGTTAACCCGGAGGACGTGGAAAAGGTAGAACGTCTGGTCAGCGGACCGAATGTAACGCTGCTGCCTATAAAGCATAGCGATGCTTGGCTGCGTGATAACGGGCCTACCTTTGTTGTTAATAAAGACGGCGTTCTAGCAGGCGTGAACTGGAAGTTTAATGCCTGGGGCGGTAAATATTCACCTTGGGATCTGGATGATGAGGTAGCTCCACAGATTCTCGAACACACACAAGTGACACGCTTTGATGCGCCGCTTGTGATGGAAGGCGGCTCGATCCATACGGATGGAGAAGGCACCTTGATTACTACAGAAGAATGTCTGCTCAATACGAACCGCAACCCGGATTTGAAGCGCGAGAATATTGAAGAGTACGTGCGCAATTATACAGGTACAGAAACTATTATCTGGCTTAAGCGTGGTCTAAGTGGTGATGAAACCGATGGTCATGTGGATAATATCGCTTGCTTCGCTGCTCCAGGTAAAGTCATTATTCAGGTCTGTGAGGATCCGCAGGACGAGAATTTTGAGATTACACAGGAGAATCTTCGTATTTTGGAGAATGCCAAAGATGCCAAAGGGCGTAAGCTGGAGATCATCAAGATTCAGCAACCACCACGGGTGGATCATGACGGCAGCCGTCTGACGCTCAGTTATTTGAACTTCTATTTCGTAAATGGTGGAATTATTTTACCTGTGTTTGGCGGTACAGCGGTGGAAACAGATAAACTTGCCGAGGAAGTACTGGCTGGTTTGTTCCCGGAACGTAAGATTCGTACAGTTAACGGTATGGCGGTCATCACCGAGGGCGGGAACGTTCACTGCACTACGCAACAAATGCCTGCTCAGCAATAATTGAAGGAAACTAAACGTCCAAAGGGACATTTATATATAAGGAGGACAGATTCTTGAGAAATGTAAAAGTAGCTGCGACGCAAATGAGCTGTTCCAGCAATATTGATGAGAATATCAGCAAAGCTGAAACATTGGTCAGAGAAGCGGCGGCACAGGGAGCACAAATTATTTTGCTGCAGGAGCTGTTCGAGACTCCGTATTTCTGTCAGAAAGAGAAGGCTGATTATTACGCATATGCAACAGAGCTTGAGCATAACAAAGCGATTAATCATTTCACAGCAATAGCCAAGGAACTGCAAGTGGTGCTGCCAATCAGTTTTTATGAGAAAAAGAACTACGCACGTTACAACTCACTAGCTGTAATCGATGCCGATGGAACGATACTGGGCAAATACCGCAAGAGCCATATTCCAGATGGCCCAGGGTATGAAGAGAAATTCTACTTCAATCCGGGAGATACTGGCTTTAAAGTATGGAACACTCGCTATGCCAAGATTGGTGTAGGGATTTGCTGGGATCAGTGGTACCCGGAAGCGGCTAGAGTGATGAGCCTGATGGGAGCAGAAATTCTGTTCTATCCAACCGCTATCGGATCAGAACCACAGGATGGATCGATCGACTCTAAGGATCATTGGCAGACTTGTATGCTTGGGCATGCAGCGGCTAACCTTATTCCAGTCGTTGCCTCCAACCGTATCGGTGAAGAAATTGATGAAGATTCTAGCATTAATTTCTACGGCTCTTCGTTCATTGCGGGACCGCAAGGCAATAAAATTGTTGAAGCAGGCCGGGACGAGCAAGCTGTAATAGTGAGCGAATTTGATCTGGATGCTTTGGAAGTCGGACGGATCGAGTGGGGCGTCTTCCGTGATCGCCGGCCGGATCTGTACAAAATGATTGGTTCTTATGATGGGGACATCATTCTTTAAAAGAATTCACAGTTAAATGTGCTAAAGGCATTGCTAGAGAGGATAGAATCTCTGGCAGTGCCTTTTTTGGTGTTTCAACGAGAAATACGGGGGTTCTTTGAACAGAGGAGCAATTGTTCGGAATTCCTGTGCAAGATCGGACACAATCTTTTCTATCAAAAGTGCTGTAAAAGTCTGGAAAAGTAGAATATTGATATTTTATCAGGTATATTAGAAGAGTAAACCGTGATTCAGGGATCTACTATGAAAATTCTGTCGGATACGTGGAGAGGAGGCTCTGGGATATCTTTTGTTATCATAATCTTGCAGTGATAGAAGGAGAAAACGATGAGCACATTTAAAAACTGGTTGAACACAACCAAAAACGGACTAACAGAACAAGTAAAGAAATTCAAAAATAAAGATTTCATGAATGCGGTAGTTGCGGGCTGCGCCTTGGTTGCTGCTGCCGACGGTAAAATAGAAGAAGCTGAAAAGAATAAAATGGCTGGTTACATGAATATGAGTAATGAGCTTAAGGTGTTTGACATGAGAGATGTCATTACCCAGTTCAACTTTTATGTAAGTAACTTTGAGTTCTCACCAGAAATCGGTAAGCAGGAAGCACTGAAAGCAATCGGTAAGTTTACCGGTAAACCAGATGTGGGACGTGTAATTGTGGGTGTGTGCTCAGCTATTGGATCAGCTGATGGTGATTTTGATGACAATGAAAAAGCAGTTGTGCGGCATATTTGCGGTGTCTTGGGATTAAACCCTGGTGAATTCAGTTTATAAATGATGTAATACCATATACATGAGTTCGGATGAAACGTATTTAGTTCTTTAGCGTATCACTCATATAACATCCAAAAGCTAGACTAATAGATGGTGATTCTTTTTAGAGAATGGAGGTACGTAAAGTTGGCTGGAATTAATCTGGTAAAAGGTCAGAAGATTGATCTCACAAAAGGTAATGCAGGCTTATCTAACGTAATTGTGGGTTTAGGTTGGGATCCGGCTGAGCCAGCTCGAGGATTCTTCGGTGTAAAGAAACAGGCCAACGTGGACTGTGACGCTTCAGCACTGATGCTGAACGAGAATGGTAAGCTAGTTAAGAAGGGTAACCTGGTGTGCTTCCATAACAAGCAAAGTCCTTGTAACTCTGTCATTCACTCCGGAGACAATCTCACGGGTGATGGTGACGGAGACGATGAGCAAATCATGGTTAACCTGAATGCCATTCCTTCCGATGTACACAAGGTTCTGGTAGTTGTGAATATTTATGATGCCACGAACCGTAAACAGGATTTCGGATTGATTAAGTCAGCTTATATCCGTGTGATAAACGCTCTAGGCAACAATGAGCTAATTCGTTTCAACCTATCTGATAATTACAATGGCTATACGGCGCTTATTTGTGGGGAGCTTTACCGTCAAGGTGGAGAGTGGAAGTTCGCCGCAATTGGTGAGGGTAGTCACGCGGCACATATCAATCAACTGGCAGAACGCTACGTATAATCCAAATAAAAGAAAAGAGGAATGTTATCATGGCAATTAATCTATCCAAAGGTCAAAAGATCGATTTAACAAAAACAAATCCAGGTCTATCCAAAATCACAGTAGGTCTTGGTTGGGACACTAATAAATATGACGGCGGTAAAGATTTCGACTTGGACGTTTCCGTATTCTTGACTAATGCGAACAGCAAAGTTGAAAAAGAAACCAACTTCATTTACTTCAATAATAAACAGAACGAGAACGCTTCTGTTGTTCATACAGGTGATAACCGTACGGGTGACGGCGATGGTGATGATGAGCAGATTCAAGTGGATCTTCTGAGTATCCCAGCGGATGTAGAAAAGGTAGCTTTTACTATTACAATTTATGAAGCTGAAACAAGAAGCCAAAACTTCGGTCAAGTTTCTCGTTCTTATGTACGTATCGTAAATGATTTGAACAATGAAGAACTAATCCGTTTTGATTTGGGTGAAGACTTCTCTATTGAAACTGGCGTTGTTGTCGGTGAATTGTACCGTCATGGTGCAGAGTGGAAGTTCAATGCAATCGGTAGCGGCTACAAAGACGGCTTGAGCGGTTTGACTCGCGATTACGGCTTGCAATAAATCTTGTAGTATAAATCTTGTAGTACACAGTGAATTGAATCCACTCACGAAAGAAGGTTATGTCAGTGACGATCAGTCTTTCCAAAGGACAGCGGATTGATCTTACCAAGACTAATCCAGGTCTGACAAAGGTAGTAGTTGGATTGGGCTGGGACACTAATAAGTATAGTGGAGGTCAAGATTTTGACCTCGACGCTTCAGCGTTTCTGCTTCATGAAGACGGCAAAGCTAAAGGTGCAGATGATTTTGTATTCTATAACAACCCAAATGGTGGCGCAGGCTCTGTAGTCTACACGGGAGATAACCGTACGGGAGAAGGCGACGGAGATGACGAGCAAATTATCGTTGATTTCAGCAAAGTCCCTGCCCATATTCAGCGTATCGGTATAACCGTAACGATTTATGATTACGAAACTCGTGCACAGAACTTTGGACAAGTCTCCAATGCTTTCGTACGTGTGGTTGATGCTTCCACAGATCGCGAAGTACTCCGTTTCGACCTGGGTGAAGATTTCTCAACAGAGACGGCAGTTGTATTCTGCGAATTCTACCGCAATGGTGCGGATTGGAAATTCCAGGCAATCGGTAGTGGTTTTGGCGGCGGCCTTAGCGCATTGTGTAAAAATTATGGGCTGGACGCGCAATAGCATCTTCCGGGCGGGGTCATCACCGATCCTGCCCTTTTTTTAATTCTTTATGGATTGCCTCACAAAGGAAATGGAATGGGTCTCGAAGTATAAACTCCACTTTGTGGGGTTATTTGAAAATACAAGAAAGCAAAAGTTTCACACGATACTATATGAATTATATTTCTCGCTTAAACGCTTGCCGTCCTTATAAGGACACCGAAGGCGTTATGATTGCTCCATTTATAAAGGTGGTGTAAGAATGGGTATTACAGTTGTCAAAGGACAAAAGGTTGATTTAACTAAAGGGAATCCTGGACTTGATTCTCTTATCGTAGAGATTGGCTGGCAATCGCCATCTTCACTTGAGATTGATACTTCTGCTTTTCTGCTTGGAGCGCAAGGTAAAGTAAGCAAAGATGAGGATTTGATATTTTATAATAATCCGTCTACACCTTATATCAGATATAAGGAAATGCCTACATCAAACAGCCTCAAGCAATTTGACGTGGAACTAAACAAAGTTCATTCTGATGTGATGAAACTCGCGTTTACACTTACCATTTATGATGGCGAGAAGCGGGGTCAAAGCTTTAGGCAGGTAAATCAGGCCTATTTTCGGATTCTGAATCAAGTAACAGGTGCGGAGCTTCTCCGATGTGATCTTGAAAATCATTTCTCCGTGGAAACGGCTGTTGTGGTAGGAGAATTATATAGATATAACGGTGAATGGAAATTCAGCGCCATAGCCGCGGGTTTTGCTGGTGGTCTACAGGAACTGTGTAGGAACTTTGGGATAGAAGCGAACGATGAACCGGCACCGACACCAATACCAGTGCCTAAGCCTGCTGCTCCGCCGCAGCCAGAGCTTAAACGTCAATCAGCGCCGGTAGCGGAGCCTAAGATTCAGATTCCACCTCCTCCTGCAGCTGCGCCTTCACCTGTAACACCCCCTCCGGTCAATCTCAACCTGAAGAAGATCGAACTGAAGAAAAAAGGTGATTCGATCAACCTGAAGAAATCAGCTGGTGGTTTGGGCGAATTGCTAATTAACCTCAACTGGAATCAGAAGCAGGGTGGAGGGCTATTTAATCGTAAAAATGGTGTGGATTTAGATCTTGCTTGTCTATATGAGTTGAAGAATGGCAGTAAGGGAGTAGTTCAGGCGCTGGGCAATGCTTTTGGCTCATTGAACCAACCTCCTTATGTCTTGCTTGATGGAGATGACCGGACAGGCTCTGTAACAACCGGTGAGAATCTGCGGATTAATGGCAGCAAAATTGCTGATATTGAACGGATTCTAATTTTTTCTTTTATTTATAAGGGTGTTACCAATTGGTCAGAAGCTGACGGTGTTGTCACGATTACCCAGAGTGATGGCCCCGATATTATTGTCAATTTGGACGAGCATAACAACCGCAAAGGCATGTGTGCCATCGCGTTATTTCGGAATGTGAATAACGAGACATTCAGTGTTGAACGGCTGGTCCAATATTACAGTGGTCATCGGGAGATTGATGAGGCATATGGTTGGGGACTGCGCTGGGTTGCTGGCAGTAAATAGACGATTTTTTCGGAGGCGCAAGTGTAATGGATTGGTTCGCTGATTTTTTCAGGAATATTAGTGAGAACTACGGTCATTTTTTCTCATGGAGCGATGTGGTAGGTACGCTCTCAGACCCGGTTAGCTGGGGCATTATTGGTAGCTTAGTGCTACTAGAAGGGCTGCTCTCTGCAGATAATGCGCTTGTTCTCGCCGTCATGGTTAAGCATTTACCTAAAGAACAACAGAAGAAGGCGCTCTTTTACGGTATTATAGGAGCTTATGTATTCAGATTTTTGGCTATCGGTCTAGGGACATTTCTTATTAAATTCATGTTGGTTAAGGTTCTTGGTGCAGCCTATCTCTTTTATATCGCTTATGGCGGGTTATTTAAGGGCGGTGGCGATGAGAAGATCGAGAATAAGGGGTTCTCTTTTTGGAAGACGGTTCTCCTTGTTGAATTAATGGATATTGCTTTTAGTATTGATAGTGTTATTGCTGCATTTGGTGTTAGTAACCAGGTTTGGGTGCTCTTTATGGGCGGAATCATAGGCGTTCTGATGATGCGGGGAGTAGCGCAATTATTCTTGAAGCTTATTGATAAAATTCCGGAACTCGAGCGTGCCGCTTTTGCGCTTATTGCCATTATTGCTGGTAAAATGCTCGCGGGCGCTTTTGGGTACGAAATGCCACATGTATTATTCTTTTCAATCATTATTCTTGTATTCGGTGGTACGATCCTTTACAGCGTACTGCGTAAGAAAAAAGAAGCCCATAGAAATGCTTGATTTCAAAGCTAGTTGAACACTGCTGCTTTCAGGTAATCGTATATGTTTATAGCGTAGGCCTTCACTTATATATGAGAGAACCGGATAGGGTATAGCTGGTTCTGCCACTCTCTATAGGAGAGGCCTGCGCTTGTTTTGCTTGGCTTCGCAAAACTATAAGGGGGAACCATCTTGAGATACTTCGATTACCTGACGAAAGAACAAGAAATAGCCTTATTTTATAATCCGCCGATTTCATTTAACCATAATACTACGAGTAAAGATTTGCTGGCTCATGCTGTTGGAGCTGCCCTTTATATGCCAGCAACTCGTGCTAGTGTTCCCGAAGACATTTTGAAGCTTAAAAGTGCAGGACTTGTAACCGTTATTATTGATCTGGAGGATGCGATCGGGGATAACGAGGTTGACCATGCAGAGGAGTCTCTCATTCAGCATCTTATTTTTCTCGCCGCATATGAGGAGAACGAGCCAAGCGGGAGTGATAGTCTTCCGCTCCTCTTCATCCGAGTTCGTAACCCGGAGCAGCTACGGCAGCTGATTTTTCAGTTAGGGTCTTTGGTTACGATGTTAACAGGGTTTGTTTTCCCTAAGTTTTCGGTCGACAACGGAATCCAATATTTCGAGGCGATAGCCGATTACAATAGAACGCGCAGTTACTCAGACCCAGTGCTTTATGGCATGCCAATTCTGGAAAGTGCGCCTATTATTTACCGGGAGAGCCGGGTAGATAGTCTTTTATCTATTCGTAATTTGCTAGGCAATTACCGCGAATATGTGTTGAACGTTAGAATTGGAGCAACAGACTTCTCAAGTTTATTCGGACTGCGCCGTAGTCCTGATATTAGCATTTATGATCTTACCCCTATTCGAGACTGCATATCGGATATTATTAATATTTTTGGCAGAGTGGAAGAAGGGTATGTAATTTCCGGACCAGTCTGGGAATATTTTGCGAATAAAGGGCATCGGGTGCTCAGACCACAGCTACGGCAGACTCCATTTGAGGACACCTATGGTAAAAACGGCCGCGACATGCGAAATAGTTACATTTCTAGCAGCATGGATGGGCTTATTCGTGAAGTGATTTTAGATAAAGAAAATGGGATCTTGGGCAAGACGATTATACATCCCTCACACCTCAGACCTGTTCAGGCCATGTACACGGTAATGCACGAGGAATATGTTGACGCCTGCAGTATCGTAGAGAGTAACGATGGTAGCCTAGGAGTCTTCAAGAGTCAATATTCTAATAAGATGAATGAGATTAAGCCGCATTTGAACTGGGCAAAGCGGATTTTACTACGATCACAAATATACGGGGTGTTACATGAACAACAGCATTTTGTCGGATTATTACCCGAAAACGAATTTACACACGTATAACATAGTCGAGAACCTGCAGGTTACGGTTACCGAAACATCTAATCCCTTTCATTTGCCTGTGGATACTTTATTCTCCATGGCAGCCCGGATTAATAAGAAACGCTCCTTTTTGTTCGTCAGCAAGGTACTTGGTAAACATATCCCTGTTAATCCGTACACCTCTCTGCTAAGTGGTGCTGCATTAGCGCTGCTGTTATATCAGGAGATGAACGGTAATTCTGCGGATAATGATAGGATGGAAGATTTATTAGATAAAGCTGTACACGGACTGATGCACCCTGAGTCTGCCAAAGAAGCCTATGAGCATTTATTAGCTGCAAGATTAGTTCTTCCTAGGCCTGTTGTCTTTATTGGTTTTGCTGAGACTGCAACTGCGCTGGGTCACAGTGTGTACAACATGTTTGCCGATGCAGCATCATATATTCATACTACCCGTGAACATATCATCGATTTGGAGTCCATTGTTAGCTTTGAAGAAGAGCATTCACATGCGGTTGACCATCTATGTTACGCCTTGAATACTAAGCTATTATCAGGGACTGAGCCGATTATTTTGGTGGATGATGAGATTACAACAGGGAATACAGCAATTAATACGATCCGTGATATTCAGTCCAAATTCCCTCGGGAGGAATACGTAGTCGTTTCTATTTTGGATTGGAGGAGCGGTAACAATCTTCATACCTATAGCGAATTAGAACAGGAACTGGGGATTCGGATTAAGTCCTTGTGTTTGCTTCAAGGAAGTATTGAAGTAAAAGGCACGCCTTTGCTAAATGCTAGGAATGACAAAGATTTGTTATCGTCTTCAGTGGAATCCGAAGTAGTGACCACTTATGTAGTGGACGGTTTAGAACGTCTGCAGGCAACATCCGTAGATTCATATGGTGACACCAACTCGTCTCCTTATGTGAAATACAGTGGACGTTTCGGACTGGAGTCGCTGAATAATGATGATCTTGATGTAGGAGTAACCCGGATAGCCGCACAGCTAAGAGAACTACGAGGGGGAGATTCTAAGACTCTAGTGATGGGTGTAGGGGAATTTATGTACCTTCCTATGCGGATAGCGGCTGAGATGGGGGAAGGCATTTCATATCAGTCCTCTACTCGCAGTCCAATCCACCCTGAACGTCGACCAGATTACGGAGTGCATAGTGCTGCCGCATATCCTTCAGCTAGCGATCCGGAAATTACAAACTTTATTTATAATGTGGATTCTGATCAGTATGATGATATATTCGTGCTGATTGAGCGTGATGTACCGCATGAACGAATGAAACCCATGCTTGATATACTGAAGACACTTGCCCGCCATAAAGTGCATCTTATTGTACTGACTCCTGAAGGAAGAAGTGGAGGCCTCCAGTATGAAGGGAACATGTAATCATAAAGTCATGGACAAAAAAATAGCAGAACCGGTTCCGCTAGGTAGCTATCCACCGTCAGATGTTACGTTTCTGCTCAAGGATCTTAGTGACGTTTCGCTGGAGCTGGCGACAGAGGAAAGGGAGGAAGCTATTCAATCCGGTGTCCATTATTCTGAGATGTTGCCCGTTGAATATCAGCCTACCGAGCAGTATATCGACTTGTTTCATGAGACGCTGCAGCAATCAGCTAAGAAGGTTGCTTTAGCTGTTGCCATTGTTTCTGAGATGATTGTCTCAAGAAGAGGACTAAGTACGGTGCTTGTCTCTTTAGCTAGAGCAGGAACACCCATTGGTATACTGATTAAGCGTTATATAGCTGAGAGATACAAGGTAGATTTGCCGCATTATAGTATTTCTATTATTCGAGGAAAAGGGATAGATGAGAATGCGATACTCTACATTCTGCAGAAGCATGGACTTGATGCTGATTTGCAGTTTGTGGATGGGTGGACAGGAAAAGGGGCTATCCGTGGGGTGCTGATTGATTCTTGCAACACCCTCTATGAGAAGTATGGTATTCGTTTAAATGATGATCTTGCCGTATTGGCTGACCCGGGAAACTGCGCAGGCATGTTTGGGACTAGAGAAGACTATCTCATTCCTAGCGCCTGCTTAAACTCTACCGTTTCAGGGCTGATGAGCCGAACGGTGTTACACGCTGATCTCATTGGTCCTGAGGAATTTCATGGTTCAAAGTTTTATAAGGAGTGGCTGGATGCGGACGAGTCCAATGTATTTATTGATACGATTTGCCCGTATTTTCCTTCTATAGTAGCAGAAGCGAAGAATATTGCTGGACAGATGCTGGAGCATCCGCCAGAAATCACTTGGCAGGGTCTTCGTGATATTCAGAGTATTCAGGAGACTTTCGGTATAGATAACATTAATCTGATAAAGCCGGGAGTCGGCGAAACAACCCGCGTATTACTGCGCAGAGTACCTTGGAAAATTCTTGTCGATACTATGGATAATCCGAATCTAAAGCATATTCTTCTCTTAGCGAAGGACCGGGGCGTTCCTGTTGAGATCTTTCCTGGGATGACGTACTCCTGCTGCGGAATAATTAAACCGCTGAAGGGGGAGACAGAATGATATATGCTAGTGATCTAGATCGTACTTTGATCTATTCTTTAGGTGCCATAGGTGTGCCGGAGAATACTCCAGGTTTAATTCCGGCGGAAATAATAGAGGGAAAGACGAGATCCTATATTTCGCAGCAAGCATTAAATCAGCTGATGGATCTGAACACGCGGATTATTTTCATCCCGGTTACTACGCGTACGATACAACAATATAAGCGTATTAATCTGTTTCAAGAGACGGTCATACCTGACTATGCGGTTACAAGCAATGGGGGAAATATCCTAATCGGTGGAGTTGTCGATAAGGAATGGAGAGAATCAATCGGTAGATTGGTAACTCGTCACTCTGCTGGGGCTGAAGAGGTTAGATCATATATCAAAGCGGTTGTACGTGAGGATTGGATCATTAGTGAGAATTATTGTGATGATCTATTCTATTCCTTCATGGTTTATCGGGATCAGTTGCCTTTAGATGAAATCACTAATTTATCAGATCGGCTCTATAATCTCGGCTGGAGAGTTTCTTTACAAGGCCGCAAGCTGTACGCTGTGCCGGCTGCCGTGAACAAAAGCGATGCTATACTCCATTTGCGGCGCACCGTTCGCTCTGAACCAATGGTGGCCTCCGGGGACTCACTGCTAGATAAGAGTCTGCTTGAGAGTGCAGACTATGCTATTGCCCCTTGCCATGGTGAAATATTTGCAGAGCAACAGAGTGGTCTTGTAAAATCAAGATATCCATTTACGAAAGAATCAGGTGTATTTGCTGGAGATGAGATTTTGCAGTATGTAAATATGATCTATAATAATCTAACTGCATTGGGAGTGGGGCCACTATGAAAAAGGTAAATATTTATTTCAATCGTTGGTTTTCCGTGGCTTACCATTATATGAATCTCCTCCGCAATAACGAGGATGGTATACCGGTTCAAATCTTTGCAACACATCCTGATATCCGCCATATGTCGCTACAAGGTGCTGACTTTGCTGAAACCGAGCCGGCGCTGAAGGGAATAGAATATGTTCAGTTTTGCGTTGATTTCTGTCGGCGTAATGAGATCGATGTTTTTATTCCACGGTTGCATATGCTTGATATTGCTCTCCATGCGGCAATGTTTGATGCGATTGGTACAAAGGTTCTGGTCTGTAGAGATCTTGATTTGCTGGAGTCCATTATGGACAAAGGTAAATTTTACGAGAATGTTAGTGAGCAGGGCATTATGAGTATCCCAGATTATCATGTGGTTAGTACAGCGGAGCAGTTTAAAGAGGCTTACGAGGACCTTGTTGCCAAGGGACATCGTGTTTGCTTTAAGCCTACTGAAACAGAAGGCGGGTTAGGCTTCCGTATTATCGACAATACCCGCGATCCTCTTCAAGAGCTTTTTGGGTATGTAACTCCATTGATTACGTTTGATGATGCCTATCGCATTCTTGCAAGCAAAGAGACCTTCCCTGATTTGATGGTGATGGAATTACTGGAGGGTTACGAGTATAGTATAGATTGTCTGGCAGATGAGAACGGTAAGCTGTTAGTAGCTGTGCCACGTCGAAAAGTGGGCGGTCGTCTGCGATTGATGGAGCATATCCCTGAACTGGAGGAGATTGCAGCTAGAGTTGCAGAAGTTTATAAGATCCCCTTCAATTTCAATATTCAAATGAAATACAATGGAGATATTCCAAAGCTGTTGGAAATTAACCCACGAATGTCCGGTGGACTGCATATGTCATGTCTGTCAGGGATTAACTTTCCTTATTTAGCCGTCAAAAGCGCACTCGGTGGCGAGGTTCAGCCTATGAATTTTGAAGGTGATGTATTGGCTAGCCATCTGGAGCAACCGATGATTATGAAAATAAACGGCCAATCTGTCATTCCGGATGCCGTGAATTGAGCGTTCATAAAGTCGCTCACAAGAGGTGAGAACAATTCAGTTTAAATCGAAAGTATTGCTTTACGCCGGTATCGGCTACGTTGTTGCTGTATTAACGAGTTCTTTTCTTCCCGAATTCATTTCTCTGCTGTTGCCTTTAGCGGGTGCGGGGATAGGTGCTCTGGTAACGAGAAGTCCAAGAACCAATCTCCCAGCGGAGGTGTTGCCAGCAGGCCCTGTGACGACACCTATTGCTAAGGCACCCGCTGCGAGTGCTCCTCAATTAAGCAACACGACAAATGATACTACATCAGGTAATCACAGCTATGACGGTAGGACTGAGAGCGCGGTGAAGATTGGACCGGAGTTCGCTCCGGTTGTGGAGTATCTTAGCATTCTGGAAGATATGATTATCTCAGAAGGGCAGAAGGATACGCTGGACAATGAAATTGTCGAGAAATCATTGGCGCTCTTCGCGAGGCTTCAACGTGTAATTCCACTGCTGCAGGAGCTGAATAACGGCGAGATTAATCATACGGTCCGCAGATTGATTCTGAAGGATTTGAATGGTGTAATCAACCCGTTCTTACGCCTAGGCGGTGAAGCAAAGACGAAGAATCGGAGAATGCTGCTGAACGGTCTAAGAGATGTCGATTCCAAAATATCGGATATTGCGTCCACGATCGAACATAAAGACCTGATGGAACTTCAGACGAAGGCGGAACTGATTCATCAGCGGTACAGCAGTTCCGAACTATAGGAGGGAATCCCATGTCCACGCAGTTGATCCAATTAAAAAAAGAAGATGAACAAAAGGTAGTCGAGGAAGCGGCACAATTAATTGAGAAGGTATCCCAAACGGATACTGTTACACTGGATTCCTTGATGGATGATATCGGTAAGCTTGGGGTTAAGACGCAGGAAAAAGCAGGACAAACCTTGAAGCTGCTAGATCGCCCGGTGAATGACCTGATGTCTGGTAAACGCGTTGAAGTGCCTAACATGATTATGAAGCTGCGGAATGAGTGTGAGAATCTGCAGCAAAGTAAGAATGTGAGCTTCTTTGGCAAGATGCTACGCAAGAGTCCGATGAAGAACTATGTGTACAAATATCAGTCGGTCCGTACGAACATTGATGCCATTGTTACAGGGCTTCGCGATGGTAGAGATACCCTCGAAGAGAGCATTGTGAATATGCGTCAGCTGAAACGTACTTCCATGGAAGAGATCTATAACCTACAGACCAAAATTGCTTTCGGCACTAAGTTGAAAGAGTTGTTCGAGGTAGAGATCGCGAAGCCTGAGAATGAGTACCGTAAAGCTTATCTGGAGCGCGGTTTGCGTAAAGTGATGGTTCGAATTCAGTCGATGACAGAAATGATTCTGCTGTACAATCAAGCGATTGCTGCTACAGATATTATTAATGACAATAATGACAAGCTGATTGATTCCGTGAATAACGCTATTGATAAGACCTCTAATCTGATCACGGTGTCGGCAATGATTGCGATGTCTTTAGCGGATCAGGAGAACGTCATCAATGCTGTAGAAGCGACGAATAAGACGATTGAAGATCAATTTAAAGAAAATGCACGTCTGCTGCGTACCACTACAGAGAAAACAACCGAGTTGCTGTCTAAGCCTTCTATGTCTATGGAAGCTGTGAATCAAGCGATCGGTGATCTGCTTAGCGCATTAGACACTTCAGAACAGTCCAACCGTCGCATTATTGAGAGCTGCCAGGATTATACGTCTAAAATGACGGCAATCAATACTCAACTAGGCAATCGTTTAGGACTAAATGAGGCGGACAAGCCTCAGGCACTGAAGCAAGGAGAGGCTGAGAGTCAACTGAGCAGTTTCTTGAACTAAATTTGTTTTGACAATAATAAAAATACAGAGAATAGATTGAGAAGCCTGTTGAATTCATTCAACAGGCTTTTTTAAACGCCAATACTCAATCATAAAGCCCTATCTTCACACATAAGTTGTCACAAGACTACATGTGGAGGAAGTGAGGATAGGCATATGATCTTAGGGTGCTTGATACTCGTGCTTATCATCGTAGCCAGTAGTGAAAGAGCAGAAGCGATTGCAAAAATGAATGAGGACACTTAGGATTTTTACCATGATTTGGTTCAAGTAATTTCCAGCTGGTTATTGGGTATAATAACGCAAGATTGCACGATTAGCCCATAACTAGCTGGAAAACCCAAATTCCTAAGGAGGTCACATGGAGAACGAGGCGCTGCTACAGGTTGAAAAATTAGCACTTAAGAAACAAAAGATCTATCGGCAAAGTATATTGCGCTATATTGCCAGAGCCATGCTGGCCAGTATGTTTATCGGGTTCGGCGTAATTGTAGCATTCAAGACAGGCAACTACTTCTATATGGAGCATTCACCATTTGCGTATCCAATGGCTGCGATTACTTTTGGAGCAGCGATCATCCTAATCTCATACGGGGGAGGGGACTTATTTACCGGAGATACTTTCTACTACACGTACACGGCTTTGAGGCGCAAAATGAAATGGACCGAGGTTGTACGCATGTGGGTCATGAGTTATATAGGTAACATTCTTGGTGCTGCTGCATTTGCACTGTTGATTTTTTTAACAGGCCTGTTTTACAGTTCTGATGTAAATGGTTTTTTACTATATGTGGTTGAGCATAAAATGGAGGCTCCGGCAGGTCAGCTTTTTTTCCGTGCTATCCTCTGTAACTGGCTCGTTTGTATGGCTTTTTTCATCCCGATGAATATAAAGGGCGATGGGGCCAAAATGTTCGCAATGGTCTTATTCGTATTCTGTTTTTTCATCTCCGGTTATGAGCATAGTATTGCCAATATGTGCACCTTTGCAATTGCATTAGTCCTTGACCATCCCGGAACGGTTTCGTGGGGCGGTGTGGTACATAATCTTGTGCCCGTTACAATCGGAAATCTAATTGGCGGTGGAGTTCTGATGGGGGTTATGTATTATTATGTGAACAAACCTTTTCTTGACGACACGAAGGATTAAGAAGAAATAATGTGCATCCGCAACTTCGCTCTTTAAAAGAGCGGAGTTTTTTTGTGCTGCAAGAAATTTATTCGCATTGGGATATTTTGATTTTTTAGGGTTCAAAAGGATTAGGGGGAAAGAAGTAGAATACATATTAGTATTACAAAATTGAAGATTCATACAGAATGGGGTAAGGCTTTGGAAAAGACAACAGGGGTACTGACGGATGAGACTATCATTAAGGCTTCCAATCAGCATTGCATGGATCAAGGAATAGACCCTGAGCAGCCTCCTATTTTTCCAAAATGTTATGCTGCAGATGAACTGGGGTCACAACTCCGTGTATATAGTGAAGTGATTGAGGTTATTGATTTTTTTGTGACTAAGTTTCTTTCTTCAGTAAAAGGTAATCCGATCCTTGTTACGATATCGGATGATGCAGGTTATCTATTGGCGTTCAAAGGGGATCCGACAATTATTGATCTCGTTGGGCAGGTTGGCATCAAAGAAGGTGTGCAACTAAATAAAGAAGTGGGTACAAATTCAATTGCGTTGTGTCTCGAACACCAGCGGCCTTTTCAGTTGAAGGGACAAGACCATTATCATCAAATTCTTCATCGTTTAGTATGCTGTACGGCTCCTTTTTATAAAGAGGATGGACGAGAAATATTGGGGACGATATCATTTATGGCGGATATAGATGTGGCGCATCCCCACTTATTGCCTTTACTCTGTACCATGGCTGACTCCATCGAACGCGAGATTTTGCTGCGTAGAGGGAATGCTGAGCTTCAGCTTTTAAATCGAATCCTATTGGATACCAATTATTTGGGTGTTATTATAACGGATGAACTCGGAACGATCGTCAATATAAATGAGAACTGCTTAAACATGCTTCATTTGGATGGTGAACATCAAGAATCTGTTATCGGTGCCAGTGTCTTCGAAATTCGAAATGTGGGCTCTTATTTTCAGCATGTCATTCTTCAGCAAGAGGCATGTGCTGGGCTGGAAGTGATTCAAGAGAGCAACGGTTTGTTTGAACATTATATGCTGGATGTGCTTCCGGTTTATGATTCGAATGCATGTTTAGCTCGTGTGATTGGGAGTCTTCGTAATATCACAGAGATGAAAAAAACGGAAGAAGTGCTGCGCAATACAGAGAAGCTAGTGGTTGCTGGACAACTAGCCATGAGTATCGCACATGAGATTCGCAATCCGCTAACTACAGTCAAAGGAATGCTTCAACTGGCCAATAAAGATTCGCAACTGCTACATTATGATCTTATTATGTCAGAAGTAGAAAGAATGAACCTCATTGTGAGTGAGTTCCTCATACTAGGTAAACCGCAGGCCGCGCATTATAGGGTAGAACAATGTAGCACGATTCTGCAGGAAGTGCTCAGCATCTTTGCGATTCAAGTGGAGATGAATAATATATCATTGAACACGCAATTCCATTTTGATGCGAATATCTTGTGTGATCGCAATCATATCAAGCAGGTCTTCCTAAACATCCTAAGAAACTCAATGGAAGCCTTGCCCTTTGGCGGAAGCATTACAGTTGCCCTAGATGTGGAGAATGGATTCCAGAAGATTACCTTCACAGACAACGGAGAGGGTATGAACCGGGAAGTACTCGATAAATTAGGCCAGCCTTTTCACACGACCAGAGGTGATGGTAATGGACTGGGAATCATGATTGTTAAAAAGATAGTATCTGCACATAGAGGGCGAGTGGCCATAGCGAGTGAAGTGGGCGTAGGTACGGCCGTTACGATTTATCTGCCAATAAAATAAAGGGCTTGTCATGACTATTTCTTCGTCATGCAAGCAGTAATTCATAATAAAAGACTCTTCCGCCCAAGCAGGCTGGAAGAGTCTTTTGTTTGGAGATAGTCTACCACTTGGATCCGCCTGATGAATTTCGGCCGGACTTCCCTCCGCCGCCCCAAGAAGATCCGCCGGAGGATTTGCCACCGCTGCCGCCTCCACCCCAGGAGGAGCCACCGGAGGAGCGTCCTCCACCGAATCCACCTGATGAAGGAGGGCCAGAGGACATTCGTTTGCGAGCCTGCGCGCGACGTTGCTGTTCTCTCATCATAGCTAATTGAGCTAGTCGTTCTTCTTCTTCCTTCTGACGAACGAGTCGGTTCGCTTCATTCACAAAGGAAGTGATCTGTGAATCATAAGAACGGCCAAGGGACTCCAGTTCCTCAAGATTATAAGGCCGGGATGCCAGGCGATGATCCAGTGCACTGTATTCCGGCAGTAAGGATAGCTCGAAGTGAATTCTAGAAGATAATCCTCTGCTATGCAGCATTCGCTGGGTCGTTTCCACCCGGCTTTGCCCTTCGGAAAAGAGGCGAGTGACCTTATCCAGTCTTTCATGAAGTGCATTTAGACTTTGTGAGACGCCATCGAACTGTCTTGCAGCTTCATCTAGGAGGGACAGCAACTGTTCTAGCGCATTGTGGGCCTTATCATATTCGCCGCGCTCATCACTGGTCCAATTCTCAATCTGCGCCACTTCACTAGCACCTTCCCGAAGGCGTGTGCTCCACTCTGTAAGGATGTTCTCCACAGTTGACACATGTTGTTCTTCAAAATACATACGTGCTTCGGTAATCCGGCTTTGCAGTCCGTCTCGCCGCTGTTTTAATTGGCTCCATTCGGTGCGGAATGTCTCTAAATCTCTGCGGTTGTTCTGCCGAAGGAGTGCTTGTTGTTCTGTCATAGCAACAGCCTCATCCAGGAGAAGGTCAAGAGTGGCGCCAATCTTGCGCACCTCATCCATATCTCCAACACGCAGCGGCGCTTCAAGCGTCAGCGATTCTGCGCGGGCCTGCTCCAGACGGTCAAATGGTTTTACCTTCATGTTGTGGAGTGAATTCTGCTCGATGATGTTTGTGATTTTGGTACGGACTGCAGCTAATACCGTAGGGAACTGGTTTAGCTTATCATCGTAGAGATCGACATCCTTCAGGTCTTGTTCAATCTTTTCTTGGCGATCTTGTGCATCCTCGGTAATTTCTTGTGCGGCGATAGGGTCAAAAAGCTCCAATTGATCTGCCTTAGAGGTCTCCTCGGCAAGCTCCTTGAGCTCTTCTACAATTTCTTGAAGTGCATAGCCAGTTTCTTTAACCGCACCTTGTAGCTGCTCTTCAAGCTCTGGTGCATCCTCTTTCAGCTCTGTAATTCGCTGTTTAACATTGCGATCAGCTTCACTGATGACAGCAATGTTCTTCTCTTCCTCCTCAAGCGCTGCGCGGAAGGAGTCCTCTGTCTGCTGTAATTGTTCCACGGCTGCCTTAAGGGCAGTCAAACGATAAAAGGGTGGCTGTACACCTTGCCCATCATTTTGCAGTGAAGAGATTTCAACGAGCTTTGCAGAGAGTCGTTTTGAAATGCCTTCTACCAGTACCTCGGTTTTTCCCTGAACGATCCCTTGAAATGGCTTTAATGACTCCAATGCTCGATTCGCCCGTACTAGCAAATCGGATAACTGCTCTTGTTGTACGTTTAGCTGTTTGCGTCGACGTAGACCTGTGATCACAATAAATAGCACAAGTAGTATTAGTACGATTCCGATTAGAATGGCGGCAATCGTAAACATGGAGCTACTGGAGCGGCTTCCTGTACTGACCGAGTTCCCTGGTTTACCGGAGGTTCCGTTCCCTAAACCGCTATTCGTACTGCCAACTGCGCTACCGCTTCCTGCACTTCCTCCAGCATTTCCGGTACTCTCCCCGATGGAATGAACCGCTTTAATTAAAGCCTTTGTCCCTCCAGCGAAGTCTCCTTCTCTGGCATAAGGGATGAAATAAGTATCAAGCAGCGCTGTAATGGCAGCAATTCCTGATTTTCCTCCCTGATTTTGGGACCAGGCATTTAACGAGGTTTGAAAGCCAGGATTGTTAAAATTAAGTTCAATGGACTGATCGCCAGCGGAGATCAGCAAGAGAATATCGCGAGTGGACAGTCCCCATGAGGCGTAAGTATCCTCGGCGTATTTATCGGCCGGAGTGCCGTTTAAGGAATCTACGGTGAGTACATGCATAGTAACGAGATCTCCAGTGGCAGCAGCAGAAATGGACGTCGCTTCTGCGGAACTAAACATTCCAGCTTTATCGGTTACTAATCCCTGCTCAGCAGGGATTTCGGCGGCGTATGCAACGGGTATCCATAACACGCTGATCAATAAGAATAAAGCTAAATACTTTTTCAAGCTGACACGCTCCAATCTGAAGGACTTTGTATTCAATATATTATGCTGATAATTATACTATATCATTAACCTTCACGTGACGCGGGGATACTCCTATTCTTACATGGCTGCCAATCATACAAGCAAAAAAAGCCGCATTCCCTAAAGGAATGCGGCGAATATTCAGAAAGATTATCTTGTCGGCAGACAAAGAATGTATTGCAATCTGGATTTAATTTCTTTTTGCCATTTTAAATCTCCAACTTTAACGGCAAGATTGAGCAGATCCAGATAATCGTCAACCTGTAGTGTTGTTCGGGTAGAGGTAACGTTCATGGGTGATCAGTCTCCTTTTAACTTAAATATAGTAAAGTGAAATCAATAACTTATTTAATAATGATAATCATTATCAACTTGTATCATTATTGCTATTATCCACATTTTCCATCTAAAAAGCAATATAAAAATGTAGCATCCGTAATTTTATATAATTTACAAAGGGAAGGGTTCATTGATGGGATTTGCGTATATTATGTGACGAGGAAAGAAAAAGCAGGGGTATTGCCATATTTTGTCGAATAACATTTAGGATATTACTGTAAATTCAGTAAAAAGGGGGAATGAGCGATGAAGCAGTACAGACTGTTGCTTCTGATTAGCATTCTATTTATGCTCTTACCTCCTACTGCCATTCACGCCGAAAGAAAGGAGATCGAATATCAAGTAGAGCTGGAATATCCACCTTATAAATATATAAAAGATGGGTACATGACCGGTTTTGATATTGAATTGAGTAATATGATCTTTGAGAAGCAGGATTACGATGTCCACTACAGTACAGGGAAGTGGCCTGATGTATATAATCGGCTCGTTCAGGGAGATATCGAAACAGCGGGTCTAATGGCAGTAACGGAAGGACGACAACAAGAGTTGTTATTTTCGGAACCTGTTTTCAAAAGCTATATTTCAATCTACGCAAGGCGAGGGCTTAAGGGTGAGATCGATTTAAATAAGCTTGGAGGTTATAAGGTAGGTCTAGGAAACGGGCAGTATTCTGAAACAGTACTGAACGGGAAACTGGGAATTAATGATTACGTAGAATATGCAACGATTCCTGAAGCCTTGGAGGCTTTAGAAAAAGGGGAGATTGACCTTCTATTTGAGAATCAGGAGGTGGTCGATTATCTGCTCGTTGAACAGGGGAAGACGGACAGTATTATTAAGAAAATGAATGATCTTTATCCCAGGGATGTGGCTTTTGCAATCAATAAGTCTACACCGGAGTTAGTTTCTTATGTTAACGAGAGATTGGAGGAATTACAGCATTCGGGTGCTTTTGAAGAATTGTACCAGAACTATTTCTTCGTTCATTCTGATTATTATAAAGGCATGATCCACAAAAGATGGGTTTACGGAGCAATCCTTCTATTCTGTCTTCTTATTCTGGGTGGAGTCCTGCTTAAAATGAATATTAATCGTTTACGGCGTGCTGTTTATTCAGAGCATCAATTTTTTGAGGATGTTATAGAGCATAGTGGCATGGTAGTTTGGGCGGTGCAGACAGATAAAAAGGTAGTGCGGTTTAACAAGTTCGCTGAGCGGATGACGGGTTTAAGCGAAAAAGAGGTGCTGGGAGTAAATATTGAGGATATCGGTGGTCTAAAAGGTAGTACGGCTGCAATCCGTGATCTTTTGATGCGGGCAATACGGAATGAATATGTTAACAACGTAGAAATTAAGCTCCCAGACCAGTCATCTGAAGCGCGATATTTCTCATTCCGGACAGCCTTATTAAAAGGACTTGATAAGCAAGCAGCCGATATCTTTGTACTTGTAGGTGTGGATATCGATAATCGTAAACAAAATGAGCTGAGGCTACAGCTAAGTTATAAGGAATTGGAAGCTACATACGAAGAGCTCTCAGCGACAGAGGTCGATCTACAGGAACAATTTAATAGGCTTCAAATCAGTGAACGACGTTTCCGGCTCACCACAGAAGGTTCTGGTGCATATATGTGGGAGTTTGATTTGGAGGCGAGACGATTTCATTTATCAGACCGATGGTATGACCTCATAGGTTACACGAAGGATGAAATCAACTCGTTTGAAGAGGGAGCTTTTAGTATTGTTCATCCCGATGACCTAGCTTCAACCCGTAAGCTTAAACATGATCACCTGGAGGGTGTTACACCTATTTTCGAAACGGAGTTCCGCATGATTACCAAAGACAATCAAATCGTGTGGTTTGAAGTTAGGGGTAAGGCTACCGTTAATCCAAAGGATGAAGTTCTGTTATTCATGGGCTCCTTGATTGATATCAGCGAGCGGAAGCAAGCGGAGCTTAATCTGAGCAACAGCTACCAAGAACTTGGGGCGACCTATGAGCAGCTCGCGACTACTCAACAGGAGCTTCTAGTACAATATAATATGCTTCTAGACAATCAGAAACATATGCATCGTCTGGCTTATGTGGATGCGCTCAGTAATTTACCTAACCGTTTATGTCTGCTGGAGACCATGGAGAAGTATCTAAAGCATCCGGGAGGGAAATTTGCACTACTGTTTCTAGATTCAGATAATTTCAAATACATCAACGATACCTTAGGTCATAAATCCGGGGATGTACTCATCCGGAAGGCAAGTGAGAGATTGCAGTCACTGATGCGGGAAGGAGATATGCTCTCACGGCTAGGTGGAGATGAATTTGTCATTTTTATTAAGGGTACTGAGGATCGTGAGGCTGTGTTGAATCTGGCAGAGCGTATAATGAGAGCGTTCAGGCAGTCCTTTTTAATAGGAGAGAGTAATCTGTATGTCTCGCTAAGCATCGGAATTTCCTTTTATCCAGAGGATGGGGAGACGGCCGAGCAAATTTTGAGTAATGCGGATGTGGCGATGTACCGTGCTAAAGAGGATGGCAAGGGAACTTATGTAGTCTATGACAAATCGATGCATACAGCGTTTAATGAACGAATGAATATAGAGAAACATTTGCGCAATGCAATGAACAATAATGAATTTGAACTGAACTATCAGCCCCAGATGGATATCGAATCCGGATTCATCTCAGGCTTTGAAGCTTTAATTCGTTGGAACAGCCCATCGCTTGGTTCTGTATCTCCACTTTCGTTTATAAAAATTGCTGAGGATTCCAGACTGATCATCGATATTGGTGAATGGGTGCTTCGCGAATCTTGCATCTTTATGAAAGGTATTCAAGATCGTACAGGTGTTCCTTATAAAATATCGGTCAATATTTCGATTATTCAGCTATTCCAGAACGATTTTATCGAGATGGTACAGGATAGTCTGGCAGTAAGTGGCCTAAATCCAAGCTGTCTTGAGCTGGAAATCACGGAGTCTATTTTTATGAAATCATTTGAGAGTATTCTGGGTAAGCTGCAGTTTCTTAAATCTAAGGGCATTAGTATCGCCTTGGATGATTTCGGAACGGGCTACTCATCACTTAGCTATTTGCAGCAATTGCCGATTTCAACGCTCAAGATGGATAAAACCTTTATTGATTCACTCTCAGAAAAAGCTAACAGCCAGTCTTTTGTGCAGTCCATTATACAGTTGGGGCATAATATGGGACTGAAAGTTGTAGCAGAGGGTGTAGAAGAGGTTATTCAAATGGATTTGCTCAAGCAATTAGGCTGCGACAAGGTTCAAGGCTACCTGATTAGCAGACCTGTGCCGAAGCAGGCAGTCGTAGAGCTTTTGGAAACACAGAGGCACTATGGGATTTAGCAGTCAGATTCAAACAGATGAACACAAACAAGCCCGTGAAAAGATCCGTGGGCTTATTTGTTCAAATATAAGAATTTATAAGTCTCACGCTATATATTATCCTTATATTTCTCGCATAAACGCTTACCGTCCATTAGGGACGTCGAAGGCGTTTTTGCTTGTGTTCGGTCTTTAGCCGATTACGATTTTGTTCTTCCCGGTATTCTTAGCCTCGTAAAGTGCATCGTCTGCTTTCTGAAATGTAGAATTTTTGGAATCTGTACCTATAAAATCGTGCATACCGATACTGACGGTTACGCTTTTGCCGTTCATTTCCGCAAAAGGGGTATCGGAGATGGACGTTAGAATATGCTTCATAATCTCATGAGAATGATCAAGGGTTTTAGAAGTCAGAATGACGACAAATTCTTCCCCGCCAAAGCGAGCCGCGAAATCATCAGGACCGACATGCTCGAGGAGGATCGCTGCAACCTTTTGTAATACGATATCTCCAACGGAATGCCCATAGGAATCATTTACTTTTTTGAAGTTGTCGATGTCCATAACGGCTAGCTGCATGGGAAATGGATTACTCTGCTGATGATCGATCAGCCATCCTAAGTATTCATGAAACGTCTTATGATTATAAAGGTCCGTCAGAGGATCGATCTTGGATAGCCGATCCATGATTATATTCTGAATGCGTAATTCCTGTTCTGACTTTACGGAGTTCTCCAGTGATCTCATCAAATCACGCCCACGACCGATGACTGCAAAGCCTGCTAAAGCAGTAGCAGCAAAAATAAGAACAATAATGATAGTTTGGGTGATGGGGACGTATCCGTGATTAGATGCCTTGATGAATAAAATGATCGTGTACAGTAGACAAACAGCAGAAGAGGCTATCATATAACTAGACTTCATATAGATCATGGATACAAGCAGCGGCAGCAGCATAATTAATGACATTACATACAGTTCATCATTGAGATTGATGATAATCAGAAGCGCAAATAAATGGCTCGCTACTGTAATAGCTAGCTCGGACCATAAGGGTTTCCATCTATAGATAAATTCCAGAATAATGATCAAAGTCAATATGATGGAATCAGGAATCAGCGACTGAGTAATAAACTCTCCCATGGTTAGGGTATCCGAATGTTGGCCCCATAGGCATTGAGAAACAAACATATGAATACTTAAATCCACAATCAGGATGATCCAGAATGCATTAAGCAGCACGCGATTCCAATGGGTCTGACGAGGAGTTTGAGATGTAGTATGCATAATGTGTTCCTCTTTTCCAGTGGCAATTTGCTTATATATTCGACAATAATTACGGATTCCCTCTCGACCAATTATCTCCAAATATATTCGTATATTACGGTAACGTTGGTGTAGGTCCTCCAGGGATATGGATTTGCGTGTGAAAAGACTGATCGAAAAGGAATAGTATAGAAAGTATTTCCTTTAATTAACTCTGCTGATATAATGTTAGAATACATAACATCAATCGAGTGGAGTGGGAATAATGATGCAGATTCGCCCTAGCCAGATTTTTGTAGTCGTCCTGTTGCTCCTTGTCAGTGTTTACAGTTTGTTGATAGACATGTTCTGGATTCATAAGCTGGTAATCATCCTGCTTATGGCCTCTCTAGGCTGGGTCCTACTAAATTTGTCCCGCTACGGTTACCGCAAAGAAGCGCTGCTGAAGGAGTCGCAGAATAAAGTTGAGCTGCTTGGCAATGAGATTGTAGTTACTTCGGACCGACTGCATGGTGCACTCGAAGAAATCAGTCGTCATACAGAAGAGCTGCAGCGGACAGCAGATTATTCACATGAATACGAGATGGATTTGCGGATTCGCAGTAACGAAGCTAAAGCTAATATTGAAGGTGCTTATCAGACAATGGGCGGAGTAGCATCCGTTACCGCACATATCGAAGAGTTGACGGAGAGACTGGGGTCAAATATGAAATATGCTCGTCAAGGAATGACAACCATGGTTGATTCCTTGAGCATCGCAGATGCTGTGATGAAGGATTTACAGATGCAGAGCGGGGACATGTTAGCTAAGTTTACTATCTTGAGTAATCATATTGCGATGGTAGAAGAGATCAATACGCTTATTAACGGAATTGTGGATGAGACCTCACTGCTAGCGCTTAATGCTTCCATAGAAGCGGCCCGGGCCGGGGAACAGGGCCGCGGATTTGCGGTGGTGGCCAGCCGGATTCGGCAGCTGGCTGATCAAAGCAAGAGCTCGGTAGACCGTTCCTCTGGCATCTTGCTCGACATAAATAACGGAGTACAGCAGGTGCTGGAATCCGTGACGAAAGAGCAAGCTTCAGTGGAACGTGGGGTGAACGAGGTCGGCACTGTGAAGCTTCGACTCGATGATATCGCGTCGAGAGTCGATGAGGTAGGCAGCGCCGTAACAGAAACCATCGATGCTGCCGCGAAGCAGAGCAAGCTGATTGTTGAAGTGACGACGGAGCTGAGTGGGGCAGTGGCTATCGTGAATGAGACGATTGCCAATGTCGATCTTACGCTGGAACAAGTGACACGGCAGCGGAGCCAGATCGGGCAGCTGAACGAAGTCAGCGCTAATCTGTTAGCGGAGTCGCAATCGTTGCAGCAATCGGTTACCAGCGTAGCAGCCCGAGAAGAAATCGAGATGAGCCAATATGCTGCCCGGCTTCAAGAAATGCAGAGTCTCTTGGAGACAATTTCAGCTAAGGAAGAACTGTACGACCCAGATACTGAAGTTCATCAAGGTGTTTTGACCTCTTACATTAAAAAAATTCCGGATGTACAAGCCATTTGGTCCAATCGGACGGATGGGACCTTTATCTATTCCGAGCCAGCGGCTGGCCTCTTGAATGCCAAGCGACGTGATTGGTGGAATGGGGCCATAAATGAAGGTCAATATGTCTCGAAGCCTTATGTATCAGCGATTACGAAGCGTTCTTGTATTACATTATCCAGAGCGATTAAGAATCGTCAGGGAGATGTCGTTGGTGTAGTAGGTATCGATTTGGCGGTGTAATAAAACCAGAAAAGCAAGCCCTGCTATATTGGGGGCTTGCTTTTTGTTATTTTAGGTAGTGCTGATCTGCAACTGTTTCCACGTCGCCTGCCAGTTCTTTTTAATAACGCGTTGTTCATAAATAGGGAGTAAGCTCGGGTTTTCAGTAAAATGTGGGGTAGGTCGTAATACTACATGAATAACATCGGAAATTCCGTGTGGAGCGACTAGGATGATTTTACCTGATGGATCTAGGGAGAGCCCAAGCGCTGTGGCGGTTTCCGGAAACTTGGATATCGCATCAACAGCTGATGTATAAGGTGGAAGTTGATTGACGGTATGCATTCTTGCTTCATTTTTAACAGACCAGGGAACATTGGGGTTTAAATCTCTTAGCTTCGCCTCCCAATCCTTCTCCACTTCCTCTTGAAGATTGCTGTCGTCATAATAAATAACATCAACATCTGGCAAAGGTGTCCGTTCTTCGAAGCCATGAAGGGTATCCCAAATTTTTGCACGCACAAAGCCAGCGCAAACCCACCAGTCAGGTAACTGCAGCGATCTAGCATTTTCTAATATATCCATCATCCAGGGATCATTTTGTACAAGCTGTATGATATCTGCCTCGTGTTCTAATTTTTGCAAACCGCCCACCTCCGTATATGTATGCTTTTATTCTGTTCATATCATACAACAAGAGTTTCAATAGAGGTATTAAAGGATAGGCTGAATGGACAGAGGCATGAACTATCTTTATAATAAGTCGACATCTAGTCCTTTGGAGGCGGTGACCGTGCAATATACGTTTACGATATTACTGCAATTATTCGAAAGAGCAGCACTACTGCTGATGTGTCTGTTCGTGCTGACTCGTCTGCCGCGGTTTAAAGAGATTTTTCAAAAAGGAACCTACGCCCCGCAGGAGCTTGCCATAGCGACGACGATCTTCAGTTTATTCGCCATCTTCGGTACCTATAGTGGCATTAATGTGGAAGGCTCGCTTGTGAATGTGCGAATTATCGCCATCGTGTCTGGTGGGATTTTGTTCGGGCCATGGGTAGGACTCATAACAGGCATCATCTCAGGGGTTCACCGTTTTTTAATTGATATCGGAGGGGTAACCTCTCTTCCTTGTCTGATTACGAGTATTACCGCAGGGATTGTGTCAGGGGTAATATACCGCCGCACTTCTGGTGAACGTCGCTGGATGGCCGGTATTTTGGCCGGGATGGCCTGTGAAGCCCTGACGATGCTGCTCATTCTAGTGATGGCCGAACCGTCGTCGCTGGGTGTGGATATCGTGTCCAAAATTGCTTTTCCGATGATTATGAGCCAGATTAGTGTCGGTCTGATTGTCATGCTAGTGCAGAGTGTGGAAGGTGAAAAGGAACGGATTGCGGCGAAGCAGTCCAAGCTGGCACTGGATATTGCCAATAAGACCTTGCCTTATTTTCGCAATATTAATCCCGAGTCGCTTCGTACCATCTGCCAAATTATCAAAGAAGATATCGGTGCAGACGCTGTAGCTATTTCGGATACAAGACTTATTCTCGCTTACGTTGGTGTTGGGGAAGAGGACTATACTACGACCAATGAAATTATAAGTGAAGAAACTAAGGTGACGTTGTCCAGTGGTGAAATTACGATCCGTAACGACGATAGTGATTATGTGAATCCAGAGATTAAATCGCTGATTATTATTCCATTGAAGGAAAAAGGCGAAGTGACGGGAGCGCTCAAAATCTATTACACCAGAGCCCACAAGATCACTTATTCTCTACAAGCTATGGCTGTAGGCTTGTCGCAAATGATCTCTACGCTAATGGAAGTATCGCGGGTTGAGGGCATTAAAGAAATGGCGAACAAAGCAGAGCTAAAGGCGCTGCAGACAAGCATTAACCCACACTTTCTGTTCAATGCGCTGAACGCGATTGCGTCCTCGATTCGGATTAACCCGGATAAGGCGCGCGAGCTGATCGTGAATCTGTCCGGTTATATGAGATACAATCTGGAGCTAACGGATGAATTCATTGATATTAAGCGCGAGCTGCAACAGGTTCAACAATACGTAGAGATTGAAAAAGCGCGCTTCGGAAGCCGGCTTAATGTCCTCTATGATATTGATGAGGTTCAGGTTCGGATTCCGAGTCTACTCATTCAGCCGCTTGTAGAGAATGCGATCATACATGGCATACTGAAGGTACGAGGGACGGGAACCGTAACGATTTCTGTAAAAGATCAAGGCGATAATGTGCGAGTTGGCATTCGGGATACCGGAGCTGGCATCAGCGAAGAAACCATAGAGAAGGTCTATGCTGGCGATATGCCGGAGAATAAGATCGGACTGTTTAATGTACATCAACGGGTCAAGCTCATCTATGGAACTGGTCTTACGATTCAGAGGCTCGATAAAGGGACGAACATTTATTTTGATGTCAAAAAGGAGGGTCTATGAGAGCAATTATTGTGGAGGATGAAGAGCTAGCAAGACAGGAACTGGCTTATTTAATAGAAACTCACAGTGGGATCGACATTGCCGCACAATTTGAAGATGGGCTGGATGCACTCAAATTTTTACAGGTTGAGACGGTAGATGTGATTTTTCTGGACATTAACATTCCCTCGATCGACGGAGTCCTGCTGGCTCAGAATATTAGCAGATTCTCGGTAAAACCTTATATAGTGTTTATTACTGCGTATAAGGAGCATGCCGCCGAGGCATTTGAGATTGAAGCGTTTGACTATATTCTTAAACCCTACAGTGAGGTTCGCATTAAGGCTATGCTGCACAAGCTAGAGGGGGCGTTCGCTGCTCGCGGAAGACAGGGGGAAGAGGAACGTAATCCAGTTAGTGATAAGGTGAATCTGTGGAAAAATGAAAAGATTATCGTAGTGAATGCTGATGATATTTATTACGCCTCCGCACAAGAGAAAAGTACGAGCGTAATAACTAAAGGTGAGGAATATAGTATGGCGCTCAGCATCAGCGATTTTTATAATCGACTGCCGGAGGATCGTTTTTTCCGCTGCCATCGTTCCTATATCGTTAACCTGTCCAAAATCAAGGAAATCATCCCTTGGTTCAACAATACATACTTGCTGCGCCTGCATGATTTGGAGTTTGAGGTGCCGGTAAGTCGAAGCAAGGTAAAGGAATTCAGGCAGATCATGCGCCTATAAATGCAGTTCATTCTTCATTTTCGTCATCTCATGCCAGATTTCTCTCAACATCCGCTGGTTTAGCTACAATAAAGAGGCAATAGAAGCTCTTGTAGCAGATCACGAGAGGGAAAGAAGGAATAGACCATGACTTCGACGATGGACAACAAAAACGCCAAACGGTGGCTTATCGTATTAGGAACAGTAATTATGCAGATGGGTCTAGGTACCATTTATACATGGAGCTTATTCAATGCACATCTGGTAACAAAATTCGGATGGGAGCTTAATTCTGTTTCGATTACGTTTTCGATCACGAGCTTTGCACTCGCTTTTGCGACTTTGTTCGCAGGGAAATTGCAGGATCGTTTTGGTCTTCGCCGGTTAACTGCCGCCGCAGGGATTGTGCTTGGTCTAGGATTGATTCTTAGCTCTCAGGCGAATTCGCTTCTAATGTTCTATATATTGGCTGGTGTAATCGTTGGTTTTGCAGACGGAACAGCTTATATCACTTCATTATCTAACTTAATTAAATGGTTTCCGAATAATAAAGGCTTAATCTCCGGTGTGTCCGTGGGTGCTTACGGAACGGGGAGTTTGATTTTTAAATATATCAATGGTAGTTTGATCGACTCGGTGGGTGTGTCTAATACGTTTATGTATTGGGGCATGATTGTTATGGTGATGATTGTAATCGGTTCCTTACTCGTCAGAGAAGCTCCAGTACAAGCGGCATCACTGGGTGCAACAGCAACATCGACTATCGCTAAACCAAAAGACTACACGGTAAAAGAAATGCTACGCACGAAAGAAGCTTATCTGTTATTCATTATTTTCTTTACCGCTTGTATGTGTGGTCTGTATTTGATCGGTATTGTAAAAGACATCGGTGTGCAGCTGGCTGGACTTGATGTACAGACGGCAGCTAATGCCGTAGCGATGATCGCAATTTTTAATACAGCAGGACGTTTGATCTTGGGTGCCTTGTCTGACAAAATGAGCCGTTTGAAGCTGGTAGGCGCTTCGCTTGCAGTAACGGCAGCCGCTATGTTGACCCTTAGCTATGCGACGCTGAATTTCGGACTGTTCTTCACTTGTGTAGCTGCCATTGCATTCTGCTTCGGGGGTAACATTACAGTGTTCCCGGCAATTGTCAGTGACTTCTTTGGTCTTAAGAATCACAGTAAGAACTATGGAATCGTATATCAAGGTTTCGGTATTGGAGCCCTTTCAGGTTCGTTCATCGCCGTCTTCCTGGGCGGGTTTAAACCTACTTTCGTGATCTTTGGTCTCTTGTGTCTTCTGGCCTGCATCATCGCGATTTCGCTAAAACCGCCGGTGGAGAAAGCAAAAGAGAAGAAAGCGCTTCGCCTCAAAGCTACAGAACGGACGGCTTAAAGGTAAAAAGACAATAAATTAAACAAAGACGTACAAACTGACAACAGTTGTACGTCTTTTTTCTATTGGCGGGCAGTAGTCCGTGGAGCATGTGAAACAAAAAAACTAAGGTGATCTGAATTCAGAATGAATTACTCATTGGAGAATATTACAGAAACACGGTCCGTATTGCAGCTACTATTGATTTTTGGCTCATTCTGCTAGGGTTACGGACTATATAGCTCTTATTAGCCTCTACATGTGTATAATTGGAGTGAATTTGGGAGAATAGTTCGGTTTACATAGGCACTTTTTTCGCTGCCCAAGTGTTATAGAAGATATAAAGGTTAAGGAGGTGCTTACAACGCCACAGGATTCGCTAGATCCAAAGGAGCTGGAAGAGTTAATCATTAGTATTCAAAAGGGCAATATCGAACGGTATGCTTTTATCGTTAGAGCTTTCCAAACGCCAATCTACCGCTATTGCTATCGTTTGTTAGAAAACAAGCAGGATGCGGAGGACGCAGTTCAGGATGTTTTGGTAAAAGGCTATCAATCTATCCATCAATACAAGCCGCAGATGCATTTCTCGGCATGGCTCTATCGAATCGCGTATCATCATTGCTTAAACCTGCTGCGTAGACGGCGTTTGCAAAAGCGAGTCATGAGTATCTTCAAGCCTGATTTTATGTCTGCAAGTCCTGAACAAGAGCTGGATGATCGGTTGTTTAATCCCTCATTGTCAGCCGCTTTAGCACAGTTGTCGCTGGAAGAGAGGAATATGCTTATTCTGCGGGTGTTTGAAGAAAAGACTTATGCAGAGATAAGCGAAATTCTTGGGGTCAGTCCCAATGCACTGACGAAGAGAATGAACCGGATCAAGCGGAAGGTGCAGGAAGCTATGAAATTGGAGGAGGAGATCAGATGGAACGAACCACAATCAGCGATGAATACCGAGATGTAATGTATGCCTCAGCCGGCAATGAACTTCTGGGTGAGATCGATGTAGAAGAGGAGGTTATGGGACATATCCGTGGCATGTCAGATCGAAAGCGATTGTTCTCGCTCTCGCTGAAGACGATGAATAAAACAACGGCAATTGCCAGTATGTTAGCCTTGTTCCTGATGATCTCAGTGACAGCGTATGCTGCATCGGAATATATACAGATCCGCAATAGTGAAGGCGTAGTAAAGGTTCAGCATGTTGCGCCGAATGAATCTGCAGGAGTAGCTTCCTATGATAAGTATGCACAGAAAGTAGATGCTTTCGCTAAACCGGGAGAATTGATCGCCTATCTTGTGAACAATAATGCAGGCGCAGCAGGCTTGGCAACAGAATTGTCTTTTAAGTATAAAGAGCAACGGATAGGCGAATATTCTGATTTTTTGAAGGAAATCAAGCGGACAGGGGCGCCGATGCTTCCTGCATTGGCAGCAGGGTATGCTTTTGAATATGGGGTTATAAACCCTAATCATCCGACTACGGATGCGGAGAAGAACAGTTCTCTATATCAGGAGACGTTACAAGATCTTACTGCCCAAGCAAACAAAGATAAGGGAAGTAGTAATTTATTTATGAAGGCTATACCTTGGTCGGAACCAGGCTGGATCAGTGCAATTTATTCGAAGAATAATGCTTTTATAGGTATCTCTGCCACGATCATGCATGGCGGGAAAGTGTTCGTGGAGCAAGAACCTGAGAATCAAGCGGATAAGATTATAGTGGCTGGCACAGAAGTGATCTATAACAAAGTAGTGAAGGAAGAGGTAAGCTACGATTATCTGAATTGGTATAACGAGAAGCAGGATGCGTATTATACACTCAGCAGCTACGGAGATAAGATTTTGAGTAAGGAGCAATTTTTACAGTTGGCTGGGGAGCTGTTGAAGTAGATTCTTATAGTCTTGTAGTTGCATGCGCTAAGTTAGTTGTACTATATACAATTAAAGTTAACTAATACCTTTATATAAGCCCTGTAGTTGTATTTAATACAGCTATTACTGGTTAAATTAGTGGAAATAAACGTTTTTACGGATTTTAGTTGTAGAGAATGCAATTAAGGAAGAGGATATGGGAGATCAGAAATAAATAAGTGTATAAAATACAGTTAGATCATATGAAAGGTAGGAAGCATTCCCGACAACGCCGGACTTTTTATCCTAGGGATTCATGATTCACCTTGTACTTATGAAATACTTCATCTCAAAAGTTGATTCAGATATAAAAGAAGGTATCCCTAATGCGAAGCTTTAGGGATACCTTCTTTATATTCTTAAGTCGGAAGATCGATCAGGGTTAGCCTTCCAGCAGCAGTGCTTCTGGATCTTCCAGCAATTCCTTCACTTTGACGAGGAAGCTAACCGCTTCAGAGCCGTCAACGATCCGGTGATCGTAGGAAAGGGCGATATACATCATTGGACGGTTAACGGTTCTTTCTTCGTCCAGCGCAATTGGACGCAATTGAATCTTATGCATCCCTAGAATACCTACTTGAGGGGTATTCAGAATCGGGGTGGATAATAGGGAACCGAATACACCGCCGTTGGTGATAGTGAACGTACCGCCTTGAAGCTCGGAGAGACTAAGTGTATTAGCGCGTGCCTTGGAAGCGAGTTCACCAATCTGACGTTCGATTTCCGGGAAACTGAGGCGATCTGCGTCACGGACAACCGGAACCACCAGACCTTCCTTAGCTGCAACGGCAATACCGATATCGTAGAATTTCTTAACGACCAGATCTTCACCGTCAATCTCTGCGTTCAGCAGAGGGTAGGTCTTCAGCGCACCGATCACGGCTTTGGTGAAGAAGGACATGAAGCCTAGTCCTACTTCATGCTTCTCTTTAAAAGCATCCTTGCGGCGCTTGCGGATGTCGAGGATCGCTGTCATGTCCACCTCGTTGAAGGTGGTCAGCATGGCTGCGGTCTGCTGCGCTTCTACCAAGCGGCTGGCAATCGTGAGCCGTCTGCGCGACATGCGCTTGCGCTCCACGTTCTTGCCATCCTCCGGCGCGGCTTTGCTCGCTGCCGGCTTCGCTGGCTCCGGCTTGGCTTGTGCCGCCGGAGCTACCGGTGCAGCGGCCTGTGGCGCTGCTGCACCATGACCCGACACATCGGCCTGACCAATCCGGCCGATAGGATCACGGGCGCTAACATCGCCGAGGTCGATGCCGCGCTCCCGTGCCAGTTTGCGTGCGCCCGGCGATGCCAGTGCAGCGGGGCTTTCGCCACCCGCTACAGCGACTTCGGGCGCTGCTACAGGTGCGGCTGCTGCGCTGCCGCTTGCCGGTGCCGCTTCAGGCGCTTTGCTCTCAGCGGCCTGCGGTGTACTACCGCTAGCGGCTCCAATGATGCCGATGGCTTCGCCAACGGCTACGTTCTCGCCCGCTTGACGTAGGATGGAGGAGATGACACCCTCCACCTCCGCACTAATTTCCAAATTCACTTTATCCGTCTCTAACTCAGCAAGCACATCACCTTGACCTACCGTGTCGCCTTCTTTAACCAGCCATTTGTAGATGGTTCCTTCGGATATAGATTCTCCCAGATCGGGTACTAAGATTTCTGACACAGGCCGTTACCTCCCCAAACATAATGGTTTACGCTATTGTGATACCGTCCTCTTAAGAGGACGGTACAGCTGTTTGTACTTGTGAATTTGCTTTTAGGGCCTCTGAAACAATTCTACGCTGTTCAAAGCTATGAACATCTGCATAACCACTCGCAGGACTGGAACGTTCAGGACGTCCGATATATCTCACGCTAGTGTTTTGCGGTGCGATGGCCCGTAACCGAGGTTCGGTATAACTCCATCCGCCCATATTCTTCGGCTCTTCTTGCACCCAGACAATTTCCTGAAGGGATGTGAAGGAGCTTAAGTGAGCACTCAGTTCATGTTCTGGGAACGGATAGAGTTGCTCTAAGCGCAGTACATGCAGCCATGACCAATCTTTGTCTGAAGCAGCTTCTAGCTCTGTTTGGATGTCGATAGCTACTTTACCGCTGCAGACTACTAGACGTTTGACCTCACCTGGCTTCTGGCCTAGCAGGGGCTCAGCTAACACAGGCTGGAATTGTCCGGAAGCGAGCTCAGTTCCGGCAGATGTGCTGCGCGGATTACGAATGAGACTCTTCGGCGTCATAATCACCAGTGGTTTAGCGTCTTCCTGTCCACATAAAGCAGCTTGGCGCCGCAAGACATGGAAATATTGAGAAGCAGTGGTCAAGTTAGCAACGGTCCAGTTCTCTTCCGCGGATAACTGTAGGAAGCGTTCCAATCTACCACTGGAATGTTCGGGTCCCTGTCCCTCGTAGCCATGCGGTAACATGACGACGAGATTGCTGCGCTGCGTCCATTTCGCACGTCCAGCGGCAATGAACTGATCAAATATAACCTGACCTGCATTGGCGAAGTCGCCATATTGTGCTTCCCAGATGACGAAGGTTTCTGGTGCGAACACATTATAACCATACTCAAAGCCTAGCACAGAAGCTTCAGATAGCGGACTGTTATATACGCCAAAGGAAGCGCGAGAATTACTTAGCTGATGAAGCGGAGAGAATAATTCTCCTGTCTTACTGTCGTGCAGCACCAGATGGCGGTGTGCGAAGGTGCCGCGCTGTGCATCCTGACCGCTAAGTCGAATTGGCGTTCCATCCTTCAGGATGGTTGCGAAGGCGAGGGACTCAGCGAGTGCCCAGTCGACCTTTTCACCCTCATTCAGTGCGTCCTTGCGACGCTGCAGAATTCGCTCCAGTTTCGGATAGACTTGGAATCCATCAGGTACGCTCAGTAGCTCACGATTAATCTCTTGCAGACTGGAGATCGGTACGGCTGTAGTGCCTGCCGCTGAGCGATCTGTATGAAGAGGAATGAAGGCCTTTGGTTCTTTTTTCTTGTGATTGCCTTCCTTCATACTATCGTACGCACGTTGCAATACGCCTTCTGTTTCAACGTGCATCTTTTGTACATCTTCAGCTGTAAGAATTTTTTCGCGCTGTAGCCGCTCCGCATACACCTTGTAAACGGTTGGATGATTGCGTACCTTACCGTACACGATAGGTTGTGTAGTTTCAGGATCATCCATTTCGTTATGTCCATGACGACGATAGCCGATGAGATCAATAACGAAATCCTTTTTGAATTGATTGCGATATGCACTAGCTAAACGAACGGCTGATATACAGGCCTCAGGATCATCAGCATTGACATGGATAATTGGAATTTCATATCCTTTGGCGATGTCACTCGCATAATGCGTTGAACGGGAGTCTTCGCTTTCTGTCGTAAAGCCGATCCGGTTATTAACAATGATATGGATCGTCCCGCCATTCTGATAACCTTGAAGTTTGCCAATATTAAGTGTTTCTGCAACAATCCCTTCACCTGGAAAAGCAGCATCGCCATGCATCAGTACCGCCATAGCTTTACTGGTATCAATCTTCGGCAATCCGGCTGTGCTCCGATCTTCTTGAGCAGCACGAGTGAAGCCTTCCACGACAGGATTGACGAATTCCAAGTGACTTGGGTTATTCGCTAGTGTTATTCTTGTGCGTACGGTTTCTCCTTCACGGACAGCGCGATCTGCACCCAGATGGTATTTCACATCACCCGTCCAGCCATAGTTAATGCCTGTAGAGCCTTCGGAAGGGAAAAGCTCCTTGTTCGGAGAATGATGAAACTCTGAAAATATAATGTCATAAGGTTTGCCTAAAATATGTGCAAGAACGTTGAGGCGACCACGATGCGCCATGCCCATCAGAATATGCTCTGCGCCGTCATGCGCAGCAGCGCGTACGATTTCATCCAGCATCGGTACGAGAGCGTCGTTGCCTTCCAAGCTGAACCGCTTCTGACCCACAAAGGTTTTGTGGAGGAAGGTTTCGAATTGCTCTACTTGGATCAGGCGGTTTAGCAGCTCTTTACGTTCTGCATTATTTAAAGGCGCTGGTGAGCTTGTGGATTCTGCCTGTCTGTTCAACCATTTCAGTTCTTGTTCTTCATGCACATGCCCGAATTCATAGGCGATTGTCTTGGTGTAAGCCTGACGCATACGCTGAACTGCATCCCATCCGGTATGCACATCATTCGGCGCATTCTCCCAAATGAGCGTGGCAGGTAGTGCGAGCAGATCCTCACGAGTCAGCTCATAGGTTTCGAGTTCAAGATATTTAGCCATGGGATTGTGATCGCGCTCAAGCGGATCAATATCAGCGGCCATATGGCCATATATACGAATATTAGCGATTAGCTTGGAAGCTCTTACTGCCTTTCTAAGCCATTCGGTGTCTCCCGAAATGCGAGGCTGTGGAGCCGGTTCGCTATCCGGTGTTAGGGGCGGGGGACCCGAATTTGTAAAAAGCTCGCGATAATTATTCTCTACGGTGGAAGGATCTTTCACAAACTGTTCATATCTTTCTTGAATGTAGCCTAAATTGGGTCCGTAATACTTACTCCAAATGGATTCGTTATAGGGCTCTTTGGCTGCCATGAATACATCCTCCTTAACGGATGAACTCCATACGTGACATTTTGTGTCAACGCTTACTGGAGCTGTGATGATTGCGGTTTCATTTCTCATCTTATTGTGCTACTTTCCACACGTGTAATCAATTCATTCTTTCGTCCAATACGTTCGCAAAATGGTATGGGTTAGCTTGTTCTAATGAAAAGAACGCTGTTTCTTCTCATTACCCATTCCTAAGGCCCACTAAAATGATTCTAATATCCTTATTTTTAACTAATAGGGAAGGAAGTATCATTCTATCGGCTTAATTAATTTTATGAATGGGACGAGTATCGTGTTAATAGGACAAGATATCGCACAAAAGCGCTTCTATTTTTTGTTTTTTAATGGAAAAACTAATCAGAAATCGACACACTTTTCCACTTTAGTATAGTATAATGTTATTGCAGTTAGCGATTTTCATATATTTCAAAGTAGATCCTTTCGTGTAAAGGGTCCAGTAAAAGGTAAACCTGCCGAAAGGCAGGGGCACAAAGTCGCGGGTCTAAGGTAGAAATACTATGACAGCCGGATTGCCTGGGGACTAAAATCTTAGGAGGAGATTTTTTGGACAAGTCCAACCAGGGAAGCAACAGAGAACAGCAGGTCATTGATCTAGACGTAGAGTGGGTCCATTTATTATTAGCAGCTAAGAAGGCTGGCATAAAGGCAGATGAAATTCGTCGCTTCTTTCATGAGAAGACTGTGCAAGCCGTGCAGTAATACATTCAGAGCATTAGATATCAAAAGAGCACAGCGATAACTCGCTGTGCTCTTTTTCTTTATATAAGGATCTATAAGATTCAGACTTGGTCCTTATATTCTGCTAGAATTCAAACGCCTTCGCGGTCCATGTTAGGAGGGTGAAGGCGCTTATGTTTAATAGTATGAGTAGAAGAGGATCTTATCAGGTCAGGTGGAATATTAATCCTTCTGATCAAGGCGCCATTTCTGGTAGTCCAGAAACTCCTTGAATTCGCGTTTGCTTATGCCTGAGGCCATAGCTTCCTGCACCAATCGGAACCATTCCGAATCTAAAGGTGACTCCTCAGCATCATTAGGTTCTCCATAGAGCAAAGCGTGGATGGATACCTGAAGCGCATCGGCGATCTTTTCGATAAACTGAATTGAAGGATTGGATTGGATGTTTCTCTCCACATTGCTAAGATACGACTTAGCAACATCCGCTCTGTCCGCAAGCTCAGATAGGGACAATCCCTTTTCTAGGCGGAGATGCTGGATACGTTGGCCCATATTTTGTGGCACTATGCTGACGCCCCTCCGTAATTTTTGTTATTAGTATAGCAAATATCAATAAATTCGACAAAGTTTATTGTAAAGAGAAGAGCAGCATCTACTTATCCGCTTTCCGGAATAAGAATCTGCTGCTCTTCGAATGGAAGACTTATTAGATTATTTAGCGGATCCAGCAGTTTGCTTACCTACGAAATCCCAAGTCAGAGTTAATGAATCTTTTTGGAAGTAGTTTTGCTCTTGGCCGTTATCAACAAATTCGAATTGAACGGTGAAGCTATCATTTGTGCCGGCCTTAATTCCAGATGCTTCGCTAGTACCCCAGATTGCATCAAGTCCAGTGTTTTTTACGAGATCCGGTGTCTGAGTCTTCAAATCGGCCAGGGTAGTTTCCCAAACTACTTTCTCTTCACTACCAGGTAAGATGCCGCTTTTATCTTTATTCACCAGGAATTTAACTTTGATGGATTTTGCCAAATCGTTAGCGCCGTTGTTACCACCTACATCATTAATAGAGGTAGCTGTTTTGAGGAGGATCGAACCGATATCAAGTGTACCGTCATTTTTTAGTTTGAAGTCTCTTTTGATCGTATCGCCTGGCTTCAGATCCTTCAAATCAACGATAACAGAAGGATCAGAGTTCAAATCCAGTGTACCTGCTGCGAATGTAGCGGTGCTTTGTGCAGTGTCACTAAAGTAAGCGAAAGTTCCTCCACCAATCAATGATAAACCCAGTGCTGCAGATGCTACGCCAAGACCCAATGTTTTTTTGATACCCATAATTAAAATTCCTCCTCGGTTTTTGTGGTTTTTTTTATAAAAGTTATATATTGTAACTTCCGGTTCGTAAGCGGAAGCGGACAATCAACGAATTACTGTATTTCAGTTGGGGGTGGAGAGGCGGGCAGTATAGCAGCATTTTTCTTTTCGAGTGCAGCTACAGCCTTCCATGACGAATACAGAGCATAGAGCAGGAGCATCAAGCCTGGTACGATCATGAGCATGACACTTCCAGCTTTGGAAACTGCGAAATTCATAGCGTAACCTACGTAAGGTACGGTGACCCCGGTATACTCAGCTACAACATTCGTGGAACTGGTAGGGTTCATATCAGGCGCATCATTGTTATCGCCTTTCGTGCGATACATGGCTTCACCAGTAGCGTTGTTCATTGTTGCTTCTACAACACGGTGAGTAATTAGCAGGTTTTCTTCATTTCTAAAGGTGATCACATCGCCTTTTTTGAAGCGATTCATATCTCCTCCGGGTTTTAAAGCGACAATCGATCCGGTTTGAATCCCTGGTTCCATCGAACCTGAGAGTACCGATTTGATCTGGTATCCGAAGAAGGCAGGTTCACCGCCGGAGGCCTTTGATAAAACTACGGCTACCACCAGCAGAATGAATATCACAAGCATGATGCTCGATAATGTATTGTTGATCATTTTTTTAATCCGCATATTATTCGCCACCTTTAACTTGTTGAGGGTCCGAAGGGGCTGGTGTTGCTACCGGTGGGGAAGTGGTTGTATCTTCCGCTTTTGGCGCCTCCTGAGGAACCGCTTGCTGTGGTACATCTTTTGGAATCGTTAGCTCTTCACCAATTTCCGGAACGACCGGGTTAGTGGCTGGGGCTTCAGGCTGTTCATTATTTATGTTCTCTGGAGTAGCTTCACCTTTCGGTGGAGTCACTTCCGTTTTTGCTTTCTCCTCAGCTTCAGCTTTCGCTTTGTCCTCAGCTTCTTGCTTTTCTTTTTTCTCCAGTGCCAAGCGTTCTTCTTCTTTCTTCGTTTGTTCAAGCGCCTCTAGTCGGGCTTTCTCAAGTGCTTCCAATTGTTGTTCACGGGTTTGACTGATCAATTGGAGCTGACTCTGAAGATTGCTGATTCCTGAAGTAGCCGATTCTTTAAGACCATTCATTTCAGTATTGAGATTTTCATAAGTGGAGGTAAGTTCGCTAGAGATATTGCCGGCCGGCTGACTAAAAGGAATCAGGAAAGGTAACGGCTGCTGAAACGCCTCGTTGCGTAACTCGGGTTGTCCATATACATCACTGGTCACTACCGAAGCAAATGGAAGCCCGATGTCGTGTATGGAGTTTAGATATTGGATGACTCCCTTTAAGGAAGCATTCAGGGATTCAGAGATTACACCGCTTTGATTCAGGCTGCTTTGCAGCTCTCTGAAGAATTGTTCATCCTTGATTTCTAGACAGTTTGAATCTAGAGAGGTCATATATCCTCCAATCTGGAATAGGACGGCTGCTGCTGCGTTCAGCTCACCATTGATTTCGTTCCAAATTTGGCTGTTGGTGGCCAGTTGCTCATTCACGCCATCGATTTGAGATTGAAGCGCGGAGATTTGTGTGGAAATCTCTTGCGCTGCGACATCAAGCTCATCCAGCGTCATGCCTTCTATTCCCGAAACGTCTGAGAGACTGCCTGAAGGGGTATAGCTTTGCAGCGATCCTTTTAAAGCAGTAGCTCTTTCGATATGATCTTTGAGTTCTGTTAGAAGCCCCTTGATCGAGTTTGGAAATACTTCGCAAAAGCTAATTGTGCTAGTGGTTTGCGTAGTAGCTCCAAAACCACCATAGGTACTACCCACTTGCTGCGAGGTAGTCAGAAACAAGACGGAGACAGCCATTCCTGATTGCAGAACACGTAATCCGATTTGTTTCTTTCGTTTAGGTCTTCTTTTTGCTGATCTGGGTCTCAGAGGAATACCTCCCCTCAATGTCTTGAGTTTCTTTGGTTCGTTATTGTTGTTCTTTATTGAGAACAACTTCTGTAATGAATAATACATGGAATAAATTGAAAAGAAAACTGTCAATAAGTCTCGTTTGTGCTCTATAAAGAACAAAAATGTTAATTTATCTCTATTTATCTCGGTTTATCGCTTGATATCTATTTTTATTCGCAATAGAGAACGATGCATAGGAGGGGAATGTATTAAAAATAGCCTAATCATGCGAGAGGCACGATTAGGCTATTAGAATTCTTGCGAGTTTAATTGTGGGCTCAGTTAGGGAAGACGAGTACCACGTGAACTAACATATAGGTCATACCATTCTTTTCGAGTAAGCTCCAGCTTGTCTGCATCGGCGCAGGCAGCGATGCGCTGCGGATTCACAGTCCCAATCACAGGCTGAATAGCTGCCGGATGTGTCATTAGCCAGGATAGCACTATGGCTTCGGGTGTTGTTCCTTTTTCATCTGCAAGTTGTTTAACCATGGCAGCTGTTTGGACCATATTCTCTGGTTGATCCTCTAATGAACGTCCACTAAATAAGCCTTGTGCGAGTGGGCCCCAAGCTTGAAGCTGAATGTTCTCCATTCGACAATGTTCAAGGGTTCCTTCGGGAAAGGTAATATCCTTCCAAGGTTCACGGTTTACACTGATTCCAGCATCGACCCAGCTGAGCTTGGCTAGGCTCATGTGTAGCTGGTTTACGATAAAAGGTTCCTCGCAATAGGCTTGCAGCATTTTGATCTGCGCTGCGCTCATATTGGAAACGCCGAAATGACGAACTTTACCTGTTGCCTTTAATTGATGCAAAGCAGAAGCTACTTCCTCTGGATCCATTAGGGGGTCAGGCCGATGGAGCAGCAGAATATCAATATATTCCGTTCCTAGTCGCGACAATATTCCATCTACACTGCTTAGAATATGCTGGCTTGAGAAGTCAAAGACATTAGAGCTGTCTCCAGGCTCCATTAGCTTAATACCGCACTTCGATTGAATAATGATTTCTTCGCGGAGTCCTGGGCGTTCTTTAAAGATTTGACCGAATACCTTCTCGGCTTTACCACGGGTATAAATATCTGCGTGATCAAACATATTGATACCAATAGATAGTGCTGCGTCGACGGCTGCATGTCCTTGCTTAACATTCTCGGCGGTAATCGGTTCATGATCCCAGCCTCCACCAAATCCCATACAACCTAGAGCAATACGGCTGGCTGGTATACCGCGCTTGTTTAAAGGCAGCGTTCTCAACATTGTGATTCCTCCTAGGAAAATATGATTGCGTACACGTACATATTGTACACGCTTAGATTCTAGTGTGGTATTTATTGTCTCTGCGAAAGCGAAAAAAAAGAGTAGAGGTCCTAAGGACTCTACTCTGTATTAAGTGGTGTTCCAATGTCATTCAACTTGCGTGCTACAACATCATCATAGAGACGTTGTAGCCATTTTAGTTCAATAAGGGTGTGTTCATAGGTGCCGTACATGAGATGAAGGGCGGAACGAGGAACAATAGGAATATGTTCTTCATATACCTGATAAGCCAGATTCACCTGATGTTCGGTTTCCCGAATACGTTCTTCGAGCAGCTTCTCCACCTTGTTTTGATCAACATGACGGGACATGGCTAGAGCCATATACATCGGATGATAGAAGGGCTCGTTCTTTTTAATTTGCTGTAGAATTAACTGCTCGAATAAATTTTTACCTTGCTCAGTAATACCGTAAATGGTTTTGTCAGGGCGATCACTGCTGCTAATCACTTCTAAAGCTTCGATATAACCATCTTGTGCAAGTTTATCGACAGCATAGTAGAGAGACCCAAGCTGGAGCTTTGTAATCCGGTCCATGGAGCGCTCTTTCATGACTAGTGTAATTTCATAGGGATGCATGTTTCGTTCAAGCAATAGTCCGAGAATAGCCAATTTCATCGACATAATCGTTACCTTTTACCCTCGGACGCCTGAGCAGTTTTACTCGGAATGGTGAGGCGGTCTTTTGGCATAAGCAGCACAAAGACTAAACCAAGGACGGCAGGAATCATGGCCCACATAAAGGTATGTGCGATTGAAGAGGACAGTGCACTAGATATTTTCTCTAAAATTTCAGGTGGAATCTTGGCTCTTGCTTCAGGTGTCAGGGCTGCCCGTGGATCGCCGAAGGCTGCTGACTGCTCACTTCCGCCAAAAGCTTCGCTAATGCTGCTAGTGAAGTTGTTACGCTGAATAATACCGAAGATCGTAATCCCCAGCGTCATCCCAAGCGAGCGCATAAAGGTACTTGTTGAAGTTGCCGAACCGCGTTGGCGCATATCGAAATTATGGATAGCTGCCATGCTTAGCACGGAGAAGGAGAAGCCCACGCCGAATCCAGTTAAGGCCATGAATACATTAAGCATGAGACGGGAGGTATCTGGTGATAAAGTGCTTAGACTGTAGACACCTGCTACAAAACAGACTGCGGATAGGATCATAATGTTGCGGAAACTGGTTTTGGTTGTAAGTAGCCCACCGGTCTGACTGCCCACGACCGTACCGATCATCATCGGCATGAGGATCAGTCCAGAGTTCGTAGCGGAGCCGCCAAATACGCCCTGTACAAAGATAGGAATGTAGATGGTGGCTACGATAAAGGCAGAGCCATAGAACAAGGCTGTCACACTACTTGTTGCAAACAACCGTTTACTGAACATCGCGAACGAGATAACAGGTTCAGCCGCCACTCTCTCAATGAGGATGAATGCCAGCAAGAGTACAGCGAAGCCGGCGAATAAGCCGAGAATGACACTGGAATCCCAAGCGTATTGATTGCCTCCCAGTTCTAGCGCAAACATTAGGCAGATAATGGCGCCGACGAGAGTGAAGGCTCCGCCCCAGTCGATGCGCTGTTTAGCGTGAGAGATCGATTCTTTGTAAGAAGTTGCGATCAGAAAAAGTGCAATAATTCCGAGCGGCAGGTTAATGTAGAATACCCATTGCCAGCCTACATAGTCGGTAATATATGCACCCAATAATGGTCCGAGTACACTGGAAATTCCGAAGACCGCACCGAAAAGGCCGGTCAGCTTTCCTCTTTTTTCAGGAGGGTAAATGTCGAAAACGATGGTGAAGGCGATAGGCATTAGTGCACCGCCGCCGATTCCTTGAATTGCCCGGTAAATACTTAGTTGTGTAATACTGGTTGCAGTACCGCACAGTGCTGAGCCAATCAGGAATACAATCAGTCCGAACATGAAGAAACGTTTACGTCCATACATATCCGAGAGCTTGCCGAAGATAGGGGTCCCAGCCATTACCATGACCATATAGGCCGAAGTGACCCATACGATTTTGTCCAGACCGCCAAGGTCGGAAACAATGGTTCCCATAGCTGAAGCTACAATGGTATTGTCCATCGCGGACATCAGAATACCGAGCAGCAGGCCGATAACTACGAGTTTAAGATTACTTTCTTTAGTATGCATGCTTCGCAGGCTCCTTTTTCTAATAGTGATAAATCCGTTCAAAAAATGTTCATAGGTTAGAAGCAAAATTTATTATATTCAAATTTGAATAGGGTAGCAATAGTTTTTTTCAAATATAAGAAGTATAAGTTTCACACAATACTATATGTCTTATATTTCTCGCTTAAACGCTTACCGTCCTTATAAGGACACCGAAGGCGTTTATGCTTGAAAAAATGGGATTTGGGGGATAGGAAATAAAGAACGCCTCTTGACATACCCTACGGGGGTATATTATATTATTGGCAAGGAGGCTGATTCTTATGTCTACTAGTAAGCAAGAACAAACTGAGAAATCCTGCGAAGCTGACTGTCATTCTTCAGCATCTGGAGAACGAATGAGTCATCATTCGACAGATTTCAAAAATGGTTTGAATACTCGCCTTAACCGGATTGAAGGCCAGATCCGCGGGATAAAGGGTATGATAGAGCGGGATACTTATTGTGACGATGTGCTCAATCAGCTCGCAGCGGTTCAAGCGGCACTAAACGGTGTTGGTAAGATGCTGCTGGAAGGGCATATGAAGAGTTGTATTATTGAACGAATCGAAGCCGGTGAACATGAGGTTATCGATGAGCTGCTAATTACGGTTAACAAATTAATGAAATAATAAGCTAATGCTCCTTGAGCATGGCTTCATAACATTTACTGGAGGTAATTATAATGTCGAACGCTACATTAAACGTTGAAGGAATGTCTTGTGGTCACTGTGTCAACTCTGTAGAGAAGGCTGTAGGTAATCTTGGAGCTACTGCTAAAGTTGATCTTGCTGCTAAAAAAGTTTCCGTTGAGTATGATGAGAACAAGGTGAGCCTTGGAACTATTAAAGAAGCTATTGAAGAGCAAGGGTATGATGTAGTTTAATTTGAAGCACAGTAATAAGGCTTGGAGCTGTATGGGAATGCCATAAGCTCCAATGCCTTTTCTTTTTATAGAAATTATCATACTCTATAGGGGTATGAGGAGGCTTTGGAATCATGGATAAGTTAAAAATAACAGCTTCACCCAATGAACAGCAAGCGACCGTACAGATTACAGGCATGACCTGTTCTGCTTGTGCAGCTCGAATTGAGAAAGGTTTGTCCCGGATGGAGGGTGTTTCTCGCGCAAATGTAAATTTGGCCTTGGAACAAGCCACTGTCGGATTTGATCCTTCTGTATCAGGGTTACCACAAATTGAAGATAAAATCCGCGCTCTTGGTTATGATACCGTCAAAGAGACCGCGGATTTTGATATATCAGGCATGACCTGCGCTGCATGCTCGGCGCGGATCGAAAAAGTGTTGAGTCGTACGCCGGGGATCGCAGCAGTGAATGTGAATTTAGCGCTGGAAACGGCACATGTAGAATATACTCCCGGTAATATTAGTCCAAGAGAGATCATGGAGAAGGTAAGCAATATCGGATATAAAGCTACTCTTAAAGAAGACCGCAAGGATCATGTGGATCGTCGTGTACAGGAAATTCAGCATAAGAAGTGGAAGTGGATCATTTCTGCTATTCTTTCTTTCCCATTGTTATGGGCGATGGCAGGTCATTTTTCATTCACAAGCTGGATTCCAACACCGGAGTTATTTATGAATCCTTGGTTTCAGCTTGTTCTGGCGACCCCCGTACAGTTTATCATCGGTTGGCAGTTCTACGTAGGCGCGTATAAAGCACTTCGTAACGGAAGTGCCAATATGGATGTGTTGGTCGTACTGGGGACATCAGCAGCGTATTTCTACAGTCTTTATCTGACGATTGATTCATTAAGTATGAAGGGAATGAATCATGACATTGAAATGTATTATGAGACGAGTGCTGTACTCATCACGCTCATCCTCGTTGGTAAATGGTTCGAGGCGCTAGCAAAAGGACGTTCCTCTGACGCCATTAAGAGCTTAATGGGGCTTCAGGCAAAGACGGCTCTCGTGATCCGCGATGGCAAAGAAATGAATATCTCTACAGATGAAGTGATTCCTGGTGATATTGTATTGGTGAAGCCCGGAACAAAGGTGCCGGTGGATGGTGAGGTAGTAGAGGGTTCCTCTTCTGTGGACGAGTCTATGTTGACCGGAGAAAGTATTCCTGTAGAGAAAAAACCTGGAGATACTGTTATCGGTGCTACATTAAATAAGAATGGGATCTTAAGAATCAAAGCCAACAAAGTAGGAAGAGACACTGCACTCGCTCAAATCATTAGAGTAGTGGAGGAGGCCCAAGGCTCCAAAGCGCCGATCCAGCGGATCGCGGATGTCATCTCAGGTATTTTTGTACCGATTGTTGTAGGCATTGCGATGATCACTTTCTTGGTCTGGTACTTCTGGGCAGCACCTGGTCAATTTGCCGATGCCCTTGAAAAAGCTATTGCGGTGCTCGTAATCGCCTGTCCATGTGCGTTAGGTCTTGCAACACCGACCTCCATTATGGCGGGATCAGGCCGCGCTGCAGAGCTTGGTATTCTGTTCAAGGGTGGTGAGCATTTAGAAGGCGCACAAGGGATTAAGATCGTTGTTTTGGATAAGACAGGTACGGTTACAAATGGTAAGCCCATGCTGACTGATATCGTGACTACCACTGGAATTGCCGCTTATGGTAAAGAAAGTGCAGAGAATCGTCTATTAGCTTTAACTGCGGCAGCCGAGAAATTATCAGAACATCCGCTTGCGGAAGCTATCGTTGCAGGAGCCGCTGACAGAGGTTTGATCTTACCCACCGCTGAACAGTTTGATAATGTACCTGGACGGGGAATTATGGCTGTTGTCTCCGATCAACAAGTTAGGGTGGGTACACGGCGTATGATGGAAGATCATCAATTGGACATCACAGAGTGGACCTCAGTCATGAAGAGACTGGAAGAGGCAGGAAAGACAGCTATGCTTGTAGCGGTGGGCGATGAGATTGCCGGGATTGTCGCTGTAGCGGATACGATTAAACCAACCTCAAAAGCAGCTGTAGCTGCGCTTCATGCGATGGGCATAGAGGTCATTATGATTACAGGTGACAATAAAATCACCGCAGAAGCTATTGCGAAGCAAGCAGGTATTCGAAAAGTGTTAGCAGAGGTTCTGCCAGAAGGCAAAGCGAAGGAAGTTCGTAAGCTGCAGCGGAATGGGACAAAGGTAGCTATGGTTGGGGATGGCATCAATGATGCTCCTGCACTGGCTACTGCAGATACGGGCATGGCGATTGGTACAGGGACGGATGTAGCAATGGAGGCTGCAGATATTACACTGATGCGGGGAGATCTGAAGAGCATACCCGATGCCATTATGATGAGCCGTAAAACGATGAGTAATATTAAGCAGAATTTGTTCTGGGCACTTGCATACAATACAATAGGTATACCGATTGCTGCACTCGGATTTCTAGCTCCATGGCTAGCTGGAGCTGCGATGGCATTCAGTTCTGTGTCCGTCGTCTTGAATGCACTTCGTTTGCAGCGGGTAAAGCTTTAAGAGAAACCTAACTATGTAAGGAGTGGCCGCTGTGCAAGAAAACAACGAGACAATATCTCTATTAATGAACCATGCATCTGTCCGCAAGTATCAGGATAAGCCAGTAAGTGAAGAGCAGCTTGCAGCTATTATTGAAGCAGGCCAAATGGCTTCGACTTCCAGCAGTGTACAAGCCTATAGTGTTATTGCAGTGACTGACCCGGCTATAAAAGCAGAGCTTGCCGGATTATCGGGTAATCAGGCTTATATAGAACAATGCCCAGTCTTCTTGGTCTGGTGCGCGGATCTGTATCGGTTGCGTGAGGTGACAAAACCTCATTTGCAGGGAGAGACATCGTATGAGGATTCTGCGGAGAACCTTATTGTAGCTACCGTTGATGTTGCGCTTGCTGCTCAGAATGCTGCTGTAGCTGCGGAATCGCTTGGGCTCGGGATTGTTTATATCGGCGGAATCCGTAACCGGATCGCGGAGGTTTCTGAGCTGCTTGGACTGCCCGAATTGGTTTATCCGATATTTGGAATGTGTGTGGGCTATCCTGATGGAGCCACAAGCCTGCGTCCGCGTCTGCCATTAGAGGCTGTTCTACATCGCAATCGCTACAATGCCGAAACGACAGTGGAGCAGGTCAAGACTTACGATAAAGTCTCTTCAGACTATATGCGTGAGCGGACTCATGGTGCCAAGGATACACCTTGGTCTGTGATTATGGCAGAACGGTTGGCACAGCCAGCGCGAATGCATATGAAGGAATTCCTTCTCGGAAAAGGATTCTTTAAGAGGTAATCTAGTATTTTCGATTAAAGAGGTTGCCCTATTCGTAGTTAAAACTACGGGAAGGGCAACCTCTTTTTCGTACCCTGAGGCATGAAGGTGACAGTTGTCATCTTAAAGAAATGACAGTCCATACTAATGTCAGGTCTCCTTTTTCCATATGATTGAAATAGATCAAACGCATTCGGAATCGGAGGGGTTACGAAATGGACAGTGTTATTGAGATGAATGGAGTTAGCAAATTATATAAGGATAAGAAAGCAGTAGATAATATCAGCTTCAACATTGCCAAAGGTTCGATTACAGCTATTCTTGGACCAAACGGAGCAGGCAAAACAACGGCATTGGGAATGTTATTGGGGCTATTAGAGCCCACTGAAGGTACAGTGAAAATATTTGGACAACATCCAAAAGATAAAATGGTACGTGAAAAGACCGGTGCGATGCTGCAAGAGGTAAGTGTGATGGATCGGCTGAAGGTTCGGGAGATCATTGCTCTGATCCGTAGCTATTATCCACAGCCGATGGATATGGAGTTTCTAATTAAAGCTACAGGGCTTGCGCCAGCGGATCTGAATAGATACGCCGAGAAGCTCTCGGGCGGTCAAAAGCGTAGTCTAGGCTTCGCGCTGGCCCTGGCTGGTGATCCAGAGCTGATCTTTTTCGATGAACCTACGGTTGGACTTGATATTACTTCCCGTCGGCGGTTCTGGGATACGGTTCGTGGACTTGCGGAGCAGGGCAAGACGATTGTGTTCACGACACATTACTTACAGGAAGCTGAAGATATTGCGGATCGTATTCTGTTGTTTAGCAAAGGCCATTTAGTTGCAGACGGAAGTCCAGATGAGATTAAATCGCGGATTGTGAAGCGTTCGCTGTCCTTTTTACCAATAGGTGATCGATCAAAATTACGCAGGAGCCTGCTGGAACTAACCGCTATTGAGGGTTGTTATGAAAAAGAAGGTCGAATTCATGTGACGACAGACGATACGGATGAAGCGCTGCGAGCGATTTTTGTTACTGGACTTCCCGTGAAGGATGTTCGTATAGATCAGGGACGTTTGGATGACGCTTTTGAACAATTGACCATGAACCAAGAGGAGGCTATCTAAAGATGAGATTAATTACTGTACAGTGTAAAGCCGAGATGCTGAGGATCATCCGTAATCCTTATTACGTATTCTGGTCATTGCTCATGCCCATTATGTTCTATTTCATCTTCACCCGCGTGGTTAATACAGGTAACGATGATCCGACGTGGCGCGCTCACTACTTAATGTCGATGGCAACCTTTAGTGTAATGGGCTCTGCGATCATGACGCTTGGCATCCGTTTAGTGCAAGAACGAACACAAGGCTGGACTACCTTTATTCGGATTACCCCGCTACCGGGTTCCGTCTATTTCTTCGGAAAAATGTTCGGGCAAACGATGATGCATCTGTTTTCGGTCATTTGTATTTTTGCCGCAGGATATTTAATCAATGGTGTCTCCTTATCTGCGGGTCAATGGGTGCTTAGTGGGCTATGGATTCTGATCGGTTCCCTTCCATTTTTGGCGATTGGTACGCTTGTAGGTGCTATGAAACGGGTGGATACGGCTAGTGGAGTCAGTAACGTGATTTATATGGCGCTTGCTGTAGCGGGGGGCATGTGGATGCCAATTGAGATTTTACCACGTTTAATGCAGAAGATTGGTCATTGGTTACCTTCTTATAACTATGGAAATGGGGCGTGGGAGATTGTACGTGGTTCAGCCCCACATTGGAGTAATGTCTTGATTTTGCTCGGATATTTGGTAGTTTTTATGTTACTATCGGTTTATATTCGAAAAAAACAGGAAGCGGTGTAAAGTAATGACCGAGCGTGGACAGTTCCAGTTATTTCCGAGAAGTCAGGGGTTTTTCCCTTATGTATGGGCTGTTTATCTGATTTTGCCCATCCTGAATTTGCGCGGGGAGACTGGAATGAAGCTCATTCTAGGTGGGATTATGATAGCGGTGTTTGCCATCAGCTATCGCCAGCTGTATTGGGTTCGGGGTGGCGTGTTTAATGTTTGGTTAACGACTCAAATGGTGATCATCGTGGTGCTTAGCTTGTTTTATACGCCCTTTAATCTGTATATGGGCTTTTTCACCGTGAATTTTATAGCTTATTATACGGAGAATAAAGGGTTTAAAATTGCATTTACTTCTTTTGTGGTTATGGTACTTTCGGTGCTGGTCTTAGTAGGCCGTGAGTTGGAATGGGTTAGTATTATGTTTTTAATCCCGTTTATCGTTATTATGCTGATTATGCCATTCGGCGTAAGATCCATGCATCAACATCAGAAGCTGGAGAAAGAGCTAGATCAAGCTAATGAGGTGATTAAAGAATTGGTGAAGCGTGAGGAACGCATGAGAATCGCTCGTGATTTACATGATACCCTCGGGCATACGCTGTCCTTGATTACATTAAAAAGCCAACTCGTAGAGAAGCTGGTGACCAAAAATACGGAGCGAGCCCAAGAGGAGGCGCGGGAAATTCAGCGTACTTCGCGGGCTGCGCTCCGTCAGGTGCGCGAGCTAGTGTCGGAAATGCGTGCGATCTCAGTAGCAGAAGAACTGGCAGAAACCGGGGAAATGCTGCGCACGGCGGAGATTGCCTTGGAAGTGGAAGGGGACATCTCGCTAGAGGGAGTATCCGATCTGACGCAAAATATTCTCAGCCTCTGTATCAAAGAAGCGGTGACTAACATTGTGAAGCATAGTAGAGCGGATAAATGCTTCATCGGGGTGGCAAAGACCGCCGGAGAAGTTCGAGTTACCGTTAAAGATAACGGAATTGGCCTCCAGAACGGTGAGAGATGTAATGGTGAGCTTAGTGATGGAAATGGTATGAAGGGGATGGCGGAACGTCTATCCCTGATTGATGGCTCTCTGTCGCTAAGCTCAGAAGAAGGTCAGGGAACTACGCTGATCGTTATGATCCCTCTAATCGTTAAGGAAGCAACAGGAGGTGAGAGTGCATGATAACCATCGTTATAGCGGAGGATCAACGTCTGCTTCGGGGAGCGATGGCATCCCTGCTGGATCTTGAGGATGATATCGAAGTCGTCGGAGAGGCTTGTGATGGAGCTGAGGCGTTAGCTTTAATCGACAGGCTTCAGCCGGATGTATGTCTCATGGACATTGAAATGCCGTTCAAGAGCGGTTTGGAGGTTGCAGAAATATTGCGGAGTAAAGGTTGTCCGACTCGAATTATCATCTTGACTACCTTTGCCCGTCCGGGCTATTTCGAGCGTGGAGTGAAGGCTGGTATACAAGGGTATTTGTTAAAGGACGAGCCTGTAGATAAGCTGGCTGAATCTATTCGCCGTGTAATGGCTGGACATCGGGAGGTATCCCCCGAGTTAGTTTTTGGTAGCCTGCGGGAAGAAAATCCACTAACAGCACGGGAACGAGAGATTTTAAAGTTGGCTGGTGAAGGGCAAACGGCGGCGGAGATCGCTTTTTCGCTACACCTTTCTTATGGAACTGTTCGCAATTATATTTCTGAAATACTCAATAAGCTGGAAGTGAAAAGTCGAATTGAGGCGGTACGACTGGCAGAGGAAAAAGGCTGGATTTGAGGGGAGTAGGGCATTGTTATGCAAATATTTCTGATTCGTCATGGTGATCCGGACTATTCCATAGATGGTCTAACGGAATTCGGGCATCTTGAAGCAGCAGCACTAGGAAAACGCATGGCATCTATCGGTCTGGATGAACTATATGCTTCACCACTGGGTAGAGCACAGACCACAGCCAGTTATGTGGCCAAAGAGACGGGACTTGTAATTCAGACAGAACCTTGGACTTGTGAACTGGATTGGACAGAGATTATGTTAGATGGACAATTGTCGTCTATTTGGGATAGCCCCGGAGAACATATTAGCGAACTATCGAGTGGAAAGAGAGTATGGTCTGATGAAACAGATCATTGGTTGAAGCAAGAGGAATACAGATTGCGGTTCAGCGAATTACAAGCGGCGTCAGATCAATTCTTACTTCGACACCATTATAAAAGAGAAGATGGCCTGTATCGGATCCTTGAGCCTTCTACCAAGAAGATTGGAGTAGTATGCCATGGTGGCTTTGGCCTCGCATGGCTAGCTCATTTATTACAGATTCCTTTAGCTTTGGCTTGGTCCGTATTTTGGTTAGCGCCAAGCTCGGTAACGACGATCTTGTTTGAAGAGCGCAGCGAGAACTTTGCGGTTCCTAGATGTATTGGACTAGGAGATGTTTCCCACCTTTATGCTGGCGGCATGAACTATCGCCCGAGGGGATTAATGGGCAATCATGTTTAAAGTGAATGCTTAAGAGTGAGTAAGAACATTGCCTATGAAGTGAAAGGCCATCCCACAGAGGATGGCCTTTTTACTAGCTCTATATGATCGGAGCGAATAGGCCACTCTTCAACGTGGATTTATTTTCACCTGTGACCCTTTACCACCTGTCTGGATGCCAGTGTCCTTCGTTCCAACTTCCTTCAAGTCAGTCACTAGTCGCTCCAATACGGCCTTGGAGGCAGCCGCTTCTTTGGTGCCGGATGCCTTCACGACTAATTGCACCGGCTTGCCGGAGCGGAGATGCTTCTCAGCCTGACGGAGCTTCGTATCGTAGTCATGCTCTTCAATATGAGCCGTGAAGCGGAGCTCTTTGACCTTCTCCTTGCTGCCGCCCTTTGCTGCTGAGCCACCACTAGCCTTGCGTGCTGAGGCTGCTTCTTTCTGCGCGGCCGCTTTTGCTTTGCCCTTTGCAGTTAGGCTGCAGGGCGGTGGGCTGCTCATTAGTGAGGTGCATACCAGATCAGCACCTGCTGAACGAGCCATGGCCAGCGCCTCTTCTCTGGACACAATCCCCAGCTTCTCACCTCTAAGTCCAGTAAGTACTACTTCGGATGCTCTAATTTGTTCGTTAATTAATACAGCCACTTGGGTGAATCCTCCCTGAGAACAATGATATAGCTATCATATATGGAACTAGCTTGAGGTTCAAATGTGGAGCGTAGGATTAGCGTTACTAATCCTCTCAATTTCCTCTTTTATGATTTGTATGAATAGTTTTTTTGATGATGTTGCTAGATATTCTCGGTTGCGCCGCTGCAATATACCAACTTGAATGAACGGCTCGCTTAGTTCAACATCGATTTTTACGATATCTGTCATTAAAGCTGTCGAATCAAGCACTACCCCCACCCCAGGGTTCTTTCTTATAAAATGAGGAATAGCAGAAATTTGACTTATGGTGGATAGAGTGGGCTTTGATTCCAATCTCGAAAATTGCTTAGCTAACCGAAGATAATATAAGCAAGTGTGTCCTCCAGCTATAATTGGATATTCAAGAATTTCTCGAAATGAAATATTGTCTCGTCCGCTTAAAGGATGATTGTGATCTACTATAAAAGCGATTTTCTCGTGATAGAGCGGTTCGAAATAAAAGAAAGACAGGTCGGACGGCTCACCGCAGATGGCGAAATCCAGTTCACTTTGTAGAACAAGTTGTGAGAGCGAATCAGTGTTACCCTGAATGAAGTTACATTCCATTTTGGGTTTTTGCTCATGAAACTTTCCCAAGGCGTTCGGTAGGACGGATTCCATCATGGATTCAATGCCTCCGATATGGAGTGTGCCAATTTCGTCATGCTGTAAAGCCTTGGTGAGTTCTGATACATAGTTCCAATGTTGAATAAGGTTATCGATTTCCGCTGCAAAAACTTGCCCAGCACTTGTCAGTTCTACTTCCCAGCCTCTGTGAAAGAGTTGTATGCCCAGTTCTTTTTCAAGTCGTTGAATTTGGTTGGTAATGGTAGACTGCGCATAATTCAACTTTTCGGCAGCACGTGAGAAAGTGCCTTCTTGAAGGATGGTCTTAAAAGCCATCAGTTCTTTTAGATCCATCGATTGTCACCTCTATCGGTATAATTGATTAAGATTATTATCTTATTCAATTATATAAATCAAAATACTGAGAGTACAATAAAAGAATTCCAAAGAAGGAGTGAATTAATTTGCCATTCATTAGAGTCAGTTATTTGGAGCAACAATACGACATTCATCAGCTAGAGGGAATATGCAGAGCGATTATGAGTGCGTTAATTCAGCATTTCCATGTACCGGATGATGATATGTTTCAGGTTTTTCATGCGCATAAAGCGGGGGAGTTTTTTTATAGTAAAGATTATTTAAATATTGAACGAAGCGACGGACTGATATATATCCAAGTTACGCTAAAATCCGGAAGATCGACGGAGCAGAAAACAAGCTTTTACGCGATGTTAGCCGAGGAATTATCGATGACGCTAAACATCAGAAAAGAAGATATATTCATTGTGCTCGTCGACACGGAATTCGAAGATTGGTCGTTTGGTAACGGTGTTGCTCAAATGCTACAACCTCCGGTTAGGGAGGTGTAATATGGCGCATCGGAAAATCGTCACAAATGTACGGGAATCGTTAGGGGAGTTTGCTCCAGCATTCGTCGACTACTCGGAAAATGTGTTATTTGGGGACTTATGGAGACGGGAGCAATTATCACTTCGGGATCGTAGCATGATTACGATTTCTGCTTTGGTGATGGGAGGCATGACGGAACAACTCCCCTATCATCTGCGCTTGGCTTTAGAGAACGGCTTACAACTTGAAGAAATCGTGGAGGCCATCACCCACCTTTCTTTTTATGTAGGTTGGCCGCGAGCCTCTTCAGCTCTAGAGGTTGCAAAGGATGTAATAGGAAAAAATAAATAACGTCTGACTTTTCAATCCCATCCGTAACCTTTAGGAACTTCATTGGCACTTGTATATAATACGGAAGAAGGGAGCGGGGGAGAAAATGCTTCAGTATATCGAAGAGGCTAAACAAGGAGATCGACAAGCTTTTGAACAGATCGTTAGGCATTTTACACCAATGGCGAATGCAGTTGCGTATGAAAAGCTCCACGATTACCAATTAGCGGAAGATGCTGTGCAGGAAGCTTTCACAGAAGCCTTTTTGCATTTGAATAAATTACGAGCAGTAGAGGCATTCCCGGGCTGGTTTAAAGCTATTGTGGTGCGGCAATGTTATCGTATCTTGCGAAGAAAGCAGCATCCTGCATTACCCTACGATGAAGCTGCGCAAGCGACAGAATCTTCATTTAGTGTGGCGGACATTATTGAGAAAAAGGAAACCCAGCGGCTGGTTCACGAGTCTATAGCTGCATTAACGTCCAATATGCGGATTGCCGTTCAATTATATTATTTTCAGGGATATTCCCTTCAAGAGATTGCTGACTTTCTGGGGACTTCAGTCCCGGTATTGAAGAAACGACTCTTTGATGCTCGCCGCAAGCTTAAGGGTGCGCTACCTGTAGCGGATGTCCTCTCCGTGTTCAATCATTTGTACGAAGGAGGAAAAGGTGTGCTTCATATTGTAAACGGAGATGTAGTGGGAGATAAGCTGCGTCAGGGAATTGTGCAAGGTGATGTATTAGTATGGAGAGAGGTCTACTCTCATGGTCCGGTCTTTTTAGAGCCTGGGGAACAGAATAACCGCTTAGTAAGAGCGCATTATTTAGAACAAACGATGGGGATTCCGCAGAAGGAATTTATTCAGATCAGTAAGGCACAGGAAAAGATCTTAGCTGATTTTCATAAATATGATGAAGTTGTATTATGGTTCGAGCATGATCTATTCGATCAGACGATGCTGTGCTATTTGCTCCATTGGTTCTCCAAGCAGAAGAAGGGATCCACGAAGCTGAGTTTATTGTGTATTGGAGAATATCCCGGCATTGAGCTGTTTCGAGGACTTGGACAACTATCTGTAGAGCAAATGGAGACTTTATCAGGAACGTGGAAGTTAATCGGCGACAAGGAGCTAAAGGTAGGCCAAGAACTCTGGGAAGCCTATGCTTCGCCTAATCCAGAATTGTTGAAGCAACGATTAACTACAGATACATCCGCTTTACCATTTGCACATGACGCCTTCATAGCGCATTTATCTCGGTTCCCATCGACCTCTAAAGGACTTGGCATCGTAGAACAACTCACGCTGGAGATGATCCATGAGGGAATAAAATCACCATATGATCTGTTCAAAAATGTGGGTGATAAGCTTCATATACTAGGCATGGGCGACTTGCAATATTGGCATATTCTAAGACAGATGGCACAACGCCCGTACCCTTTACTGCAAACCCATGGGTTCAATGATTTTCCTGGTTATAACGATCCAGTAATGCCATTCAAAGACTGCGAGCTTGCATTAACCGAGCTAGGCAAAAGTGTATTGGCTGGAAATGAAGACTGGGTTCAGAAAAAAGGAATCGATGAATGGTATGGAGGGGTGCATCTGCAAGGATCGACTCCACGCTGGCGATGGAATTCGTCTTCGCAAACGATTCAATAATTTAAAGATTGTAAGTTAGAGAAGGAGCTGTCTCAAAAGTAGTGTATGCTACTTAGAGGCAGCTTCTTTTCTTGAGAGTAATTAGGGAATTTTTCCCTAAAATCAGGGTAATATCTATACTTTTTAACAAATTGGTCGAATTTTAGGGAGATATTCCCTAATCACTAGACAAATGAACAGAATATCAGATTTTTTAGGGAGAAATTCCCTGATTATCTATCGGAGGATCCGGTTCCCCCCTTCTTCAACCCATGGCGAGGAGGCTCCGCGGACGGAGTGTTGTTTCAAACTCTTTTCAAAACGTGAAGCCTGCCGCAGTTTTTTACTTCAATCATTATTCATAAACGTCTTATGATAGGCGTTGCGATATTGGGTCGGTGTCATGTTTTCGTATTTTCGGAAGAGGCGCATGAAATATTTATCGTCGGTGAACCCCGTCTCTGTCGCGATTTCCCTCACGCTGAGGGCGGTTCTGGTTAGCAGCTCCTTCGCTTTAGTCACACGTACGGAATGAATATACTCCAAAGGCCCCATCGAGGTATGTTGTTTAAATAGCCGAGCTAAATAATCCTTGTTGTAATTGAATTTCTCCGCGATGATTGCCACCGTAAGAGGTTCACTTGCATGTATTCTTGTCCACTCGGCTATTTTTACAAAGGTGACATCTTGTTGCGCACGGATTAGCTTACTGGCGAACGGCTGAAGCGCATGCTCAGATAGCTCAATTAAGAGTGAGGTCAACAAATAATTAACACTGGAATAGGTCAAATATCCTGAGTTAGCCACATGGAGGATTTGATTCGCCAGGATATGAATCCGGTCACTGTGCTCGATCTTTATGAACTGTGGTAGATATAGATCATGTACGGACCATACGCGCTGTGTGCGCGAAAAGATTTCTTCCGCCTCAGGCTTCATTTCCTCCTCACTCAGCAATAAACCCTCGCTTTTCAGCTCGAAATGAAACCAATAAAACTTAACCCCGGGCCGTGATTCTCTATAGCCGACATGCGTGCGATTAGGCATAAGCAAAAGAGCTTCATCAGGGCCTACTTCGAAGCTTTTGGTCTCCTCATTTAAATAAACCGTTTCATTCACGCCTATGATTAGCTCATAATTGCCCATTGCACGTTCTACATGTTTCCATGGCGTTTCTGAGATGAATTCACCTGCCGCAGTAAAATGAACAGGTATATCTGCATTTATTTTCAAATAGGTCATGCGGTCCTCCTAGCAATTAATAAGTCGGATTTGTCCACCATTTGTATGGCTGATCTACCGACAAATCAAGGTTCCGATGTTATCTTATGGATACAAATATACACTTGTCATATCACCCTGACAAGATTGCGAGGGAGCGATTTCATTGAAGACGCAAGCTTTTGATTTGCAGAATGTACGCATTGATTCAGGTCCACTTCTCCATGCGATGGAGTTAAATACGGATTATTTACTCAAGCTTGAGGCAGATCGGCTTCTGTCGCGTTTTCGCCAATATGCTGGCTTAGAGCCTAAGGCTGCTCACTATGAAGGCTGGGAATCTCAAGGCATTAGCGGCCATACGCTAGGCCATTATATCTCTGGATGTGCGTTAATGTATGCCTCGACAGGGAATGGAGAGCTGCTCACCCGCGTGAATTATGTAGTAGACGAATTGGAGGATTGTCAGGATGCGCATGGTAATGGCTTTATTTCCGGGATTCCTCGTGGCAAAGAGCTGTTTGAGGAAGTGAAGGTAGGCGACATTCGCTCACAGGGCTTTGACCTCAACGGTGGCTGGGTACCGCTGTACACGATGCATAAGCTGTTTGCGGGTCTTCGTGATGCTTATCGATTGGCTGGAAATCAGAAGGCGCTCGTTATTGAAACGAAGCTTGGGCTGTGGCTTGAAGATATTTTTGCAGGACTGAATAAAGATCAGATCCAAGAGGTGCTGCGTTGTGAATTCGGCGGCATGAATGAAGTCCTCACAGATTTGGCAGAGGATTCTGGCGATGACCGTTTCCTCACCTTAGCCGAAAGCTTTTACCATGGAGAAGTCCTTAATGATCTTGCCGAAGAAAAAGACACATTAGCAGGAAGACACGCCAATACTCAGATTCCGAAGATTATTGGAGCGGCAAGACAGTATGAGGTAACGGGACAGGAGCATTATGCAGGTATCTCTCGCTTCTTCTGGGATCGTGTTGTGAATCATCATTCTTACGTGATCGGCGGCAACAGCTATAATGAGCATTTTGGTGAACCGGATAAGCTGAACGATCGATTGGGAGAGGGTTCATGTGAGACGTGTAATACCTACAACATGCTGAAGCTGACCAAGCATATGTTCCAGTGGGATGCTTATGCCGCATATGCGGATTACTACGAACGTGCAATGTATAACCATATCCTAGCTTCTCAGGAGCCGGTTGATGGACGTGTGTGTTATTTTGTATCCCTCGAAATGGGTGGACATAAGTCGTTCAACTCCCAGTTTGAGAGCTTTACATGCTGTGTAGGCTCAGGAATGGAAAGCCATTCTATGTATGGCTCGGCGATTTACTTCCATAGTGAAGATGAGCTGTATGTGAATCAGTACGCACCTTCAACAGTGACTTGGAAAGAGCAAGGCATTAGTTTGAAGCAAGAGACCAAGTTCCCTGAAGAGGGACTAGGCACCCTGCGTATCAGCACGGAGAAACCAACTAAATTCACATTGAAGCTAAGATACCCCTACTGGGCTGAGCAAGGCATGAGCGTTAAAGTAAATGGTGAAGACATTCAAGTGAATGTGGGCAAATCCAGCTACCTAGCTTTGGATAGAGTATGGCAGGATGGGGACGTTGTCGAATATGATATTCCGATGTCGGTAAGAATCGAGTCCATGCCGGATAATCCAAACCGAATTGCATTCCTCTATGGACCGCTTGTGCTTGCAGGTGATTTTGGACCTATAAATGCTGAGCTAGGCAGTGATCGCGCCCTTGCTTCTGTATTAATTGGAGATCGCGAGACGCTAACGGATAGCTTGATTCAGTCTAACGTTAGCAAAAATGTGTTCCGGATGAAAGGTTTAGGATATGCAGGAGACCATGAGCTTCGTCCGTTCTACCCTATGCATGATCATCGTTATTCGGTGTATTGGGATTTGTTCACGCCAGAGGAATGGAAGCTGGTAGAGGTTGAATATCGCGAGGCCGTAGAGAAGAATTTGCTGCTTGAGCAGCTAACCGTCGATTCGATACAACCTGCTGAAATGCAGCCCGAACGCGACCATAATTTCGAAGGAGAGTATGTAGGCTTAGGAAAAATCTACAACCGCAAGTATCGCGACAGCTGGATCAATGGCTGGTTCTCCTTCACGATGGAAGTCTTGCCAGAGGAGCAAGTAGATCTGGTAGTAACGTATTTGAAGTCCAACGATACTTCGGTGGCCTTCGATATTACGGCAGATGGGGAGCAACTTGGGCTAGGCGTCCTTGAGTCTGAAGAGATGAACAAGCTGGAGACCATTCGTTACGAGCTTCCGCAGACGATCACGAGCAGCAAATCAGCGGTTACGATCAAGTTCGCTTCGCATGAAGGATATAAGGTGGGCCAAGTGGCAGGACTACGTATCGTCAAACGTAATTCTTGAAATATATGGATTAGAGAATTATAATAGGAACAATTCTTTTAATTGGGGTGAAATGGATGTCTTTCCGTATCGTTCGAAGTAACTAGTTATCGGGCTGGGTCAAACGCGTACCAGCTATCAAGGGGGGAGTCTACCCTTTTGATTACATTAACTAGAGCTTTGAACGGTGCCATAGGCAGCTTTTTGTATAGAGCCAGGCACTTAACCTATTTAACTTTGAGAACCGTTTAATTGTGGATGGTTTTTTACAGTTGGATGGTGGGGTTGCCTGGCTTTTTTGCATTCAATTAAAAGATAGGGGATTAACGATATGTTGAAAAAGAGTCTAGCTCACCTGAAATGGTGGATATGCGGTTATATTGTATTGGGTTTTACTATTCAACTGCTGAGTAGTTTAGGCATTGTAGTGTTTCAAAAAATATTAGACAAGGTCACGGTGATCAACAGCTTTGGTGAGATATTTAATTTAATCTTGGTGTACGGCCTTTTGCTGGCTGGGGTGGTGATCCTAAATTATGTGGATGAATACCCTAGTGTGTATTTATCGAACAGTATAACGGAGAGGTTAAAGATACTTGCACTATCTAAAATATCCAAAATCGACTATCAAGCCTATCAGGATATGGGCACAGGTCAGATGATTAAAGTGATCGAGAATGGAGCAGCGGCTGGAAACAGCATGATTTTCTCCTTTTTCCTCAAAACATTACATGAGTTATTGCCCACTCTTCTGTTCAGTCTTATCTTTATCAGTTTCTATGATTTAAGGATCATGGTAGTGATTGCTGTTGGCTACGTGGTCGTCTTTTTGATAACGAATCTGCTGTTGAAATTTCTGTATGCAATGAAGGCGGCCATTCTAGAGGAACAAGAAAAGATGTCCAGATTCTCTATCCGTGGATTTATGGAATTAGTCGTCTTCCGAACGAACAAAAGATATGAGAAAGAGATCGATAAATTAAGCCAGACTGCACGCACTATCATTCAAAAAAATGCTCAGTTACAAATGATCCATGAAGCTTTTTTCGCGATATTCGAGTTGTTTGTCACGATTATTAAAGTCGTTGTCTTAATTTACGGTGTGAAAAGCATTGTCGCAGGTGAGACGTCACTTGGTGTTGTGGTCGCACTGTTTATGTTTATTGATAAGATTTATTCGCCGATTGCTATCTTCAATGTCCTCTTTGTAGATTACAGACTGAATAGAGTGACCTACAAGAGATTTGAAGAGTTTATTCATGCCCCAGAAGATAAGAATCTAGAACGAGGAGAAGTTATCACTGAGATCCACGGTAATATTGAATTTAGGGATGTATCTTTTGATTATGGGCAAGTGAAGATCTTGAATAATCTATCCTTTTCGATTGCACGAGGAACGTCGGTTGCTATTGTCGGATTAAGTGGGGGCGGTAAATCAACTCTGATTAAGTTAATCGTAGGCTTATTAAAAAAGGACAAAGGTGAACTCTTATTGGACGGTAAGGATATCGATGAGATCCATCTGGATAGCTACTATGATCATATCTCTTACTTATCACAAGACACGCCGATTTTTGACGCTACGATTAGGGACAATATTGTATTTGATGAGCATTCCTTGTCCGATGAAGAGTTGTATGAGATTTTGGAAAAGGTTCATCTGCAAGAAAAGGTAAGCCAATTACCGGATCGTTTAGATACTTTGGTAGGTGAAAAAGGGGTTAAATTATCTGGCGGTGAGAGACAGCGATTAGCTTTTGCCAGAATCATTGCTCAGAAAAGAAACATTCTAATTCTAGATGAACCTGTTTCTGCACTTGATAATATTACGGAGCAAAGCCTAATGGAGACGATATTGCAGGAATTTAAGGATAAAACCATCATTATTGTTGCCCACCGACTAAATTTTATAAAAGACGTTGATAAGATACTGGTAGTGGACCAAGGCTCGGTCGTGGGTGAAGGAAAGTTTGATGATTTAATAGAGCATTGCGAAGCTTTTAAAGCGTTATGGAATAGAAAAATATCGTTTACAAATGCTGATTAAATTGTTAACCTCTTCTAAAAAGAGGTGCATTCTATGGCTTGGCCAACACATATTGTAGCGGCAGGTGGATTCGCAGAAAATGAACAAGGAGATATCCTTTTAGTAAAGACTCATGATGGTGGATGGGTATTTCCTGGTGGACAAGTAGAGGTCGGAGAGAACCTGGTGGATGCATTAATTCGAGAGATTAAAGAGGAAAGTGGAATAGATGTCACGGTATCTCAATTGATTGGTGTGTATTCCAATACAGGCATTCATAAATGGTATGACGGTGTAACCGATGTTCCTACTAAGGTCATGTTTGATTTTATCTGCAAGCCCGTTGGTGGGGAATTATGTACCTCGGAGGAAACCTCTGAAGTGATGTGGGTGGCAAAAGAGAAAGTGCTTGATTGGATTACACAACCGGCTATTCGTACCCGCTATCAAGCTTATTTGGATTACGATGGGAATACGAGGTATATGGATTATGTAACTGGAGACACGTTTGAAGTTAATTTAGATCGAACGGTGTAAATATAAGTGATAGGCCATCCTGCAAAGGATGGCTTTTTAAAATATAAGAAAGTATAAGTTTCGCCAAAGACGTTTATTCTTGTTATGCTTTGATGCCCTCAAAGGCAGAGGTGATCATATATTTCACAAAAGCTTCGTCTAGCTCATCCCCTGTGATCAGAAGCCGATAAAATATCGGTCCATACAGCAGATCAATCGTGATCCCAATATCCAGATCCGCTTTTAATTGGCCTCGGGTCACCCCACGCTCCAACAACTGTCGCGCCTCTTGGCGGCGGGGAGCGAAAAACCTCGCACGATAGGCCTCAGCAAGGCCAGCATCAAATTGACCTTCGCCGATCAACTCGGTAATGATCTTTCCTTCTCGGCTGCGAAGAAAATTAGCCAGGTTTGTGGCATGCATCATAATATCGTCCATGACCGAACCGGTGTCCGGCACTGGCAATCTTGCGGATGCTGCAGAGAGGTAGCCGTCCATGACCACAGCTGCTTTGTTAGGCCACCATTTATAAATGGTTGCTTTACTTACCTTGGCCCGTTCCGCGATTTTCTCTACGGTCACCGCACCAAATCCAGTCTCTAGTAGTAGATCATACGATGCTGCCAGAATAGAAGCCTCGGCTTCGCTATTGCGCGGCCGTCCTCTTTTTTTATCCATCAGAGATCCCTCCCGATTAATCTATCCTTTATTTAACTTGCGATCTAAAAAGAAACTATACGTTCATTATACAAAAGGTTATATGAAGTAGCCAATCGCCTATTTACAAAACTGAACGTTCAGTATATATTTAAATCAATTAATGAACGTTGCGTTCAGTATTTAGAATCGAAGGGTGGAGATCTTATGAATCAAGGAAGACGAATGAATCCTGTAAGTTCAGTAAGTTCAGTAAGTTCAGTGAATCCAGTCAAGGAACATGCGGAAGGAAAGACGATCCCTGGATGGATTACATTTCTATTAGCGGCCTCCTGCGGACTAATTGTGGCCAATCTGTATTACGCCCAAACCCTGATCGGACAGATCGCCCAAGCTACGCAGCTTTCTTCTGGGGCAGCGGGTCTGATTGTAACTTTGACCCAGGTAGGATACGTTCTTGGACTTTTGTTCGTAGTACCGCTTAGCGATATTATTGAGAATCGCCGCCTGACAGTGGTGTCGCTGGCTATGGTGGTGGTATCACTGGTAGCAGCCACACTAGCTCCGAATGCAGCGATCTTTTTGGGAGCATCCCTGTTCATTGGCCTTGGTTCCGTAGCTGCCCAGATTCTTGTGCCGTATGCGTCTTTTCTGGCTGCTGAAGAGCAGCGCGGCCGGGTGGTCGGTAATGTAATGAGTGGGCTGCTGCTCGGTATTATGTTCGCCCGACCTGTAGCTAGCTTTGTCTCTGGATTGTGGGGCTGGCATGCGATTTATGCCATATCGGCAGTAGTGATTGCCTCATTAACACTTCTATTGTCCCGTGTGCTGCCGCAGCGCCAGCCTGTGCCTACAATGAATTATGGCGGATTGATACGTTCTCTAGGTACTTTACTGAAGAATACGCCGGTGCTGCGCCGCCGGGCGATTTATCAGGCTTGCCTGTTTGGAGCTTTCAGCCTGTTCTGGACGACGGTCTCTTTGCATCTGGCCGATACGTATCATTTAAGTCAGCAAGGCATTGCCTTGTTTGCGCTGGCCGGTGTGGCTGGGGCTATCGCTTCTCCCATCGCTGGGAGATTGGCTGACCGGGGCTGGACCCGCCCTTTGACCGGACTTGCGTTTGTGCTGGCAGCTGTGGCTTTTCTTCTTGCTTACTTGTTTCAGAATGATTCAAGAGTGACGCTCGGATTGCTGGTTGCAGCAGCTATTATGCTGGATATGGGGGTATCGGGTAATCTGGTGCTTGGACAAAGGGCAATTTATTCCCTTGGCAACGAGGCGAGAGGACGTTTAAACGGATTATTTATGGCGATATTTTTTGTAGGCGGAGCCGTTGGCTCTTCACTAGGCGGCTGGGCATATGCGTACGGAGGCTGGAGTCTGACCAGCTTGATTGGTCTGGCGCTGCCGATCTTGGCCTTCTTGTACTATTTAACGGAGAAGAAGCAAGCGTAAGGCGTTCCAATAAAGCCTGTACTTACAAGGACTGCTCTCCGGGCTGGATATAGTCAGCCTATTCAGCCTAAAGAGCAGTCTTTTTTACGTAAATATAGGATGGCTCGAGGACATAATCATCACAGTGTTGCTCAAAATGTGATGATTGACTAATTAGTAACTATATCGGTGGATAAACCTGAAAAAAGTACATCTTTTTATAATACGTGGAGAGCTGAAGCACTTATTCCTGCGAATCTGCAGTTATTTTTGCGCTAGAAGAAGCTTTCAAGCCATTTGTGAGGATATTTCCTGCACATTTGCAGTTTTTGGTCTGCATGATGAGGATGCCTGTACAAAATGCTGCACTATTGCAGGTTTTCACTATTCCAGCGAGAGGTATGCAGCGAAAAGTATGCTCCAGGATGCTTCCCTGCCTCGATTCCGATAAGCCTCCCTAAACATTAATGCTACATCGTATAAGGATTTAGGCGGATCATTTGAATAAGGTTTGCCGCCGAGGCAGATAACGGTTCATTTTTTCGCGTACAGATTGCAATGCTATTCTTCAGATGTATGCCTTCAACATAAACTTGGCATAATTCTCCACGTTCTACATATTCACGAACAACGAGTGAAGAGACGAAGTTAGCGCCATACCCGGCGATAACGGCTTGGATCGCTTCATGAAGTCCGTTAAATTGCAAAGAGATCGTGGGAGCTGGCGTATTATATGTACGGCATAACGATAATAATCTCTCTCTAGTCGAACTCCCTTCCTCACGCATGACAAAAGGCTCCTTCATCATTTCGGATAAAGAAATTTGCTGATTCGCATAGGGGTGATGGGGTGCGACCACAAACCATAACTCGTCCTGAAATAACTCCTCTGTCTGGATCGTATCTGGATATGCCTCAGTGATTCCCCCGTAAATTGCTATATCCACGTCTACATTTAACAGCTGCTTCAGGGCATCGCTTGAATTGGTGGTAGTAATCACCATTTCCACTTGCTCATATTGTTGCTTGAACTTTGCGATCCAAGTAGGGATGAGATAATGAGCAGGCAAATACGTCGCGGCTAGGCGTATACTTCCATTCGTGCCGTTAACATAATCCTGAGTGAATTGTTCGATCTGCTGTTCGACAGCGAACAGTCTTTTCGCGAGTAGGGCAAGCTCTTCACCCGCATCCGTTAAAGCAATTCCTCTACCTTGAGGCTTGAATAGGGCGAAGGATAGTTCCTTTTCGAATTTCTTGATCTGAGCCGTAATCGCAGGCTGACTGATATTTAAAGTTTCGGAGGCGCGTGTCACACTTCCTGTCGATGCGATTACATGGAATAAGCGCAAGGCGTGTAGATTCATGGTTAAGCTCCTATCTGCTATCGTTTAATTCATATATTTAATATATAGTTTAGTTTTAAAGATATATTATATTTATGATTATAACTGATTTACAATACAGGTATAAAGTTGAAGTTGAAGTTGAATTTGAACTTGAAGTTGAATATGAACTTATATTTTGGACTTAAATCTTTAGTTAGGGAAAGGAGTAACGAAGAGGAGGTTTGGAACTGTAGGAGCGTTAGCGACCGCCTTTGTCTACGGATTTCAACCAAGAATAGTGGTTTTAATCGAAGAAATCTGGAGACAACAGCGGCCGGAAGTCCAAACACTCCTCGTAGTTACGACCGATCCCTAATTGTGGAAATGAAAATTTTATTTCAAAGGAGAAGTGATAAATATGAATCAAACGACTACATGGGATAAAGTCGATCAGTACATTACAGAGCGTTTAATTCCGAAGGACTCCGTGCTGGAGGAAGCGTTGTCCGCGAATCAACAGGCAGGGCTGCCGCCCTTTGATGTCTCACCTAGTCAGGGAAAATTCCTTAACCTATTGGTTCAAATGAAAGGTGCACGCCGGATTCTGGAGATTGGCACTTTGGGTGGGTACAGTACAATTTGGATGGCAAGGGCGCTCCCGTCTGACGGACATATCGTTACCTTGGAGCTAGATCCATCGCATGCTCAGGTGGCTGGGGCCAATTTCGCGCTTGCTCAGGTAGATGATCTGATAGAACTTCGTATAGGCGATGCTTTGGGGCAGTTGTCTCAGATGAAACAAGAGGGTGTGGAACCCTTTGACTTTATATTCATTGATGCCGATAAACCCAACAACCCTAACTATTTACAGTGGGCGCTTCAATTTTCCCGGCCCGGTACGGTGATTATAGGCGATAATGTGATTCGTGAAGGCGAGATCATTAACAAGAATAGCAAAGATCCTCGTGTAATAGGCGTACGGGAATTTTATGATCTGTTGGCTGAAGAGCCTAAGATTTCGGCTACTGCCATTCAGACAGTGGGAAGTAAAGGGTATGATGGTTTCGTATTGGGGATTGTGAATAGCTGATATATGTATTGCAATATCCAACAATTGTAATATAATCTATTGAAAATCCAATAGTGAGAGGTACTTTCTATGCAACCTACATTTGAAACACAAAGGTTAATACTAAGATCGTTTCAATCCACAGATGCAAGTAAAGTTCAAGAGCTTGCTGGGGATATAGAAGTAGCTAGAACAACGCTGTCTATTCCTCATCCATACCCTGATGGAGCGGCTGAATCTTGGATTGGTGCCTGTAGGAAAAGCGCAGACGAAGGGGAAGGATTTCCTTTTGCTTTAATTAGTAAAGAGAGTAATACCTTAATAGGCTGTATGAGTCTAAATATAGACAAATCGCATCAAAGAGGTGAGCTTGCTTATTGGGTAGGAGGACCTTTTTGGGGAAATGGCTATGCGACTGAAGCAGCTAAGCGATTAATTGATTTTGGATTTGAAGACCTCACATTAAATAAAATATGGGCAGCGGCAATGACTAGAAATCCTGCCTCCTCTAACGTTATGAAAAAAGCTGGAATGAGATTTGAAGGGGAATTTAAACGGCATATTTTAAAATGGGATAAATTCGAGGATATAGTCTTCTACGGGTTAACTAGAATTGAATATGAAGATAGGAGATAGAGGTATGATAACAACAAGGGGTTCCTAAGCCATGCTGGCTTGTGGAACCCCTCTTTTTTTAAAGTGACTCTTTAATTACCTTTTTATAATAGAACACGGATAGCACTGCAAAAATCGAATACAAAGCGGTGTATAGCAGCATCACCAGAATCATCGGTGTCATGAGCTCTGTACCGAAGAAGAACCATCCTGATTTTACGGCGAAGTAACTGTGAAGCAATCCAATGACTAATGGAATCCCAAAATTAAATAATTGTTTCGCCTGAATCCCTCTAAGCAGATCCCCTTGCGTGAAACCAAGCTTTCTGAGGATCGTGTAGTTGGGCTTTTCATTCTCACTTTCATCCATTTGTTTAAAGTAAAGAATGCATCCAGAGGTAATCAGGAAGGTTAGCCCCAGAAAGGCCACGATAAACATGATAAGTCCCATAGTTTGCTTTTGATTGTTCTTCGTCTCCAGTTGAGAGTCGGTTATGTGGCCTTTTGCAAATTTCATGTTCTGAAAAAGCTCATTAGCCTGCTCAACGCTTGCCCGTTCTTTCATATCGATGCCGATATTAAGAGAGGACTTTCTTTGAAGGGCTGGATCTAGATCCTTCTTTAAGCGTTCAAAGGTCGTGTCGTCTACAATAGCAAGGGGTAAGCCACCACCTGTGAAATTGTATAAAACGGGGGCTTCCATATCAATTCTTTTATAAAACTGCGGAATGACTTCATGTTGTCCCTTGAATTCAATGCCACCCTGGTCCTTCATAGAAATCAGATTCTCCATTGCACTACTTGTCTTCGTAAAATAGGCCTCATCAGGGGATAGATCAATGCCCTCCAGCGAATTTTCACTGATGACGGGAAGAGTCATATTATTCGACATCATACCGAGCGCCTTGGAATTTTCTGCCAGAAGCTTCTCTATATTTACATCCACTTGAATGACTTCGGTTATTTTTTCCGTAAACAGCAAATTTTCAGTCGTTAATGCCTCTTTAAATTGTTTAGCATCCTGGATATCCGTAAGAATAAAATCTGACGGAACATAGAGCTTCGCACTTTTCTCAGCAGAGTAGAAAGAAATATAACTCAAGGATAATAAACCCAGCGCCAGAGCTGATACCGTTGTAATGATGGTTAACAGTACGGCATTTGATTTCATTCGGAACATAATGGAGGAGAGAGACAACACCTCTTTAATATTCAGATACCCGTTTTTCTTTTTACGAATGAGATGAAAGATAAAGCTTACCGAGCCTTTATAAAAAAGATAAGTCCCGATGATAACTGAAGCCAGAATAGTGATCATGGATATAGATAGCTCAGTCATTGATGTTAAGTCTCCGCTAAATAATCGGGATGAAATCGAATAGCCAAGCAGAATCAATCCAATCCCAACGATCCCTATAATCATTTCAAAGAAGGACAGCTTTTTCACGTTGCCTTCTGTGGTTGAGGTCACCCGGAATAAGGATAGAATGCTTTGTCTTTTAATAAATCCATAATTCATCAGCATGATCAAAAGATAGATTACAAAGAATACGATCAGCGTTTGAACCAGGGCAGGGGTAGAAAAACGAAGGGATGCTATCGCATCGATCCCCATTATTTTAAAAAGAATCATGAGAATTAACTTTGAAACAGAAAAGCCTACGGCGATCCCTAAAACTAAAGAGCCGAAATATAAAATGAAGTTCTCTGCTGAAAGAATTCGAAATATTTTACCTTTGGTCATCCCTATTAACTGGAACAGGCCAATTTCTTTTCCCCGGCGTTTGATGAAGATAGTGTTTGCATATAACAGGAAAATGGATACAATCGCGACCAGTAAGACCGAGGCAGCCTTGATTGCTGCGCCACCTTTGATCGAGCCTTCTACCGCATCCATCGAGGGATCGTATTGCAACGTAACAAAGGCGAAATATAAGGCCACGCTAAAAACGAGAGCAAATACATACAGATAGTAATTTCTGATGTTTTTTCGCAGATTTCGAAGCATCAGTACATTAATGCTCATTCTGCACACCACCTAATACACCTTGTGTTTTTATGATGTCGTTGAAGAAGACTTGTCTTGATTGTTCTCCTTTATTTAATTGCGTATAGATCGTACCATCCTTTATAAAAATAACTCTACTGCAATAGCTAGCTGCCACTGGATCATGTGTAACCATAACGATCGTTGCTTTTCGTCTTTGATTTAGTTCACTTAGCTTATTTAACAAATCAGAAGCAGATTTAGAGTCCAAGGCTCCTGTAGGTTCGTCAGCAAAAATAATGCTTGGATCATGAATGAAGGCTCTAGCTGCAGAGGTGCGTTGTTTTTGACCCCCAGAGATTTCATTCGGGTACTTATTTTTCAACTCTAAAATCCCCAGCTCCCTCGCGACGTTTTCGAATTTCTCATTGGCAATTTTCTTAGGGGTGTTGGTAATGGATAGAGGTAACAGGATGTTTTCCTTCACCGTCAGCGTATCTAAGAGATTGTATTCTTGAAAAATAAATCCTAAATGATTTTTCCGAAATTCAGCTAATTGCTTTTCTTTCATATTAGAAATTTCAGTACCCTCAATGGTAATCGATCCGTTGCTGATCTGATCAATTGACGAGAGAACGTTAAGCAGGGTGGTCTTTCCTGAACCGGAAGAGCCCATGATCCCAACAAATTCGCCTTCTTCTATAGAAATATCCAGTCCACTCAACACGGATTGTTTGTTTAATTTATTTCCGTAGCTTTTATGAATTTTAGTGGCTTCAAGAATTACCATAATGATTCACTCCCTTTTTATACTCGTTCTTTTTGTATAGCTTTATTATAAAAGGCTTTGCCGTTCTTATCCTTCGATTGCCCGAACAAAATAAAAAAGCATGTGACATTGTTGTCACACGCTTGAGAGCTTCACAAATTCATTTTTAAGCGGAAAGGTTAAAGTGAACGTCGTTCCTGATCCGAGCCTCGACTCAACTCCGATGACGATCAACAAGGATTGCGCCGCTTTTTTGGCTAAATATAATCCCATACCTGTGGCGGCATTGTCGCGATGCACGGTGGTGGAAGTAAATCCTCTATCAAATATCCGAGGCAGATCCTTGGGATCTATCCCGCGCCCGCCATCCTTCACCTTAAGAACGATATGCTCAGCTTGCTGATAGCTACTCACTGCAATATCTGAAGCCTCACTATATTTTACGGCGTTGGTTAGTAGTTGTCGGATAATAAAAGCCAGCCATTTGGCATCACTAAGCACTTCAGCTACTTCCAAGTTCAGCTCAAAGCCGATCCCCTTCTGAATACACCAGGATTGCAACGTCTTAATCTCCCCGAAAATAAGCGTTTCTAAATCGATATGTTCTATATACAGATCATTTTCGATAAAGGGAATTCGCCTTTGATGTAGCTGTTGATCCAGCAGAAGATGTATGCGCAGCCATTCATAGGTCAGATGTTTCCTCATTACATCATCTTCGATTCGCTCCATCATTAGATGCATCGCTGTCAGAGGGGTCTTCACTTCATGAATCCACGATAATAGTTCATCTTTTTCCTGTTCTAACGTCATTTGATTGTTCGAGGCAGCCTGTTTTAACCATTTAGCTTGATTGATAATACTCTCCTCAATAATATGCTCAAACGGGCTTTCGGGGGTGGCGATACTCGTTACATCCAGATCATCATCTCGCTCAACCAAGCTTTTATAGAACCTGGTTTCTCTGGGATAGCGAAGGATTAAGAACATCACAAAAAAAAGCATCGACAAGGAGACCAGATAGAGAACTGAAGAGAATGGGATTGATGAATCCATATAGGTGACAAAAAGTATAAAAAGATTGGTAAAGAGGACTAGTAGGATCCAGCTACTTCTTTCCAAGAGATACTTTTTAATCATAGTGCTTCCTCTTCGATGGCCATATACCCTTGTCCTACTTTCGTTTCAATGAAACTACCCAAGCCTATCTCATCCAGCTTTTTTCGCAGCCGGTTTACGTTGACGGTAAGGGTGTTGTCACTTATAAAACGTTTATCATCCCACAAGCTATTGATTAATTCCTCGCGGGTGACGATTTTATTTTTTTTCTCAATAAGCAATTTCAATATAAAAATCTCGTTTTTCGTAAGCTCAATCGATCCCATATCATGCGTCAATACATTTCTCTCATAATCCACGGTTGCTCCACACCATGTCTTGAGCTCAAGGTTATCCGTGTTGTAATTGTAGACGCGCCGAAGAATCGCTTGTACTTTGGCAATGAGTACATCGAAATGGAAGGGCTTTTGAATATAGTCATCGGCTCCAAGTTGCATCGACATTACCATATCCGTAGGATGATCCCGGGATGATAAGAAGATAATCGGAAGGTTAGAGTGGGAACGAATCATTCGGCACCAATGAAACCCATCAAATTTAGGTAATTGGATGTCGATGATGACTAAATCAGGTTTGATCTCTATAAATTCCTGCGTGACATTGCTGAAATCTTGAATGCCATACACATCATAAGACCACTGGGTAAGTCGCTCCTTGATCTCATTAAACAGCGTTGAATCGTCTTCGATTAATAATAGCTTGAACAAATGCTTCACCACACTTTTAGTTAGCTTTACAGCATTTTAGATAATACATCCTGATAATGCTTAAACTCTTTGGCTTCATTTAGATTAGGACATGTTCTTAAGGATAGCAGAGCACTTTCGATTAAGAACTGTCTCGGTTCCTTGTTGTTCATGATTTCTTCCTGGATAAAGTATAACAGCTTAAGATAATTAGTGAGGTTCGCATCACCAGTTGTAAATGATCTCTCTATTACTTTTTTTAAGCTGATTGTCGCAAAGGACAAATCATTATTGAAAAAATCACTGTATTCCGCTGCGGGTAATAATTTGCCCACATGCTCTGGTGAGATGAGTTGAATGCCCATTTGACTTACTTCTTCAACAATGGTTTGGATAAGCGTAGTGCAATAATCAATGATCTGCTTAGAGGTGATGACTTCATTCATAGCACTGTTGATTTGTAGCATATTTTGTAGAATTCCTGTAAAAATGATGGCTCCGTCCAGTAAATAGGGTTTCTTATCCTCAGGGAAAATATGAAGGAAACGTTCATGTACCCAGGTAAGGAGGTTGAACTTTGTTTTTTTGATAAACGTTATTAAGTCTGGGTCATTGGAGACCAAAGCATCTTCTACGAGCTGTAACAATTTATTTTTCTTATTGATTTTCATGACCAGCTGAATCTGCTCGGCAAATATCTTAATGTCAGAAGGATCTTGACCTATGAGCAGGGAATTTCGCCCTTCTTCAAGTCGATCGTGAATGGACGTAAATACAGCCTTAAAGAGATCCCCTTTTGAAGGGAAGTAGTTATAAAAAGATCCTTTGGAGATCCGGCTATGATTCAAAATATCCTGAATGGATGTGGCGTGGTAGCCTTTTTCAATAAATAATTCATGCGCTTTATGAACCACTTGCTCTTTTCGTTTATTTATCATCTGAGGTGCCCCTTTAAGCTGAACTCTTTGTTCCAATATAGACTAGCGTATATTTCCACTTAATACAATTTCAATTTTAAGTGATTTTTGTCTTGCCAAGCGAGAAATAAGGGAGTAATATATTCTACACCGGATTATAACACGAGTTCAATTTTGAACCGTTAGTATGATTATAGAATGGAGGATTCCAAAATGAAAGCAAAAGAAAGTAAAGCATCTTACGGGATATTGGCAATCCTCATGATTGGTGCATTTGTTGCTTTACTGAGTAATACCCTACTCAATATAGCTTTACCATCGATTATGAAGGATTTTAATGTTAGTGCCTCAACGGTACAGTGGCTATCAACGGGCTATATGCTGGTGAACGGGATCATGATTCCTTCAACAGCTTTTTTGATTCAAAAGTATACCGCGAGACGGTTGTTCTTAATCGCGATTGGATTATTTGCGATAGGAACCTTTATCGGCGGATTAGCACCAAGCTTCCCTGTGTTGCTGATCGCCAGAATGGTTCAGGCTTCAGGGGCTGCGATCATGATGCCATTATTAATGAATGTATTGTTCACTACCTTTCCACCTGAGAAACGTGGTTCAGCTATGGGGATGTTCGGGTTGGTTATGATTTTTGCACCAGCTATCGGACCTACATTATCTGGATGGATTATTCAGCACTATGAATGGCCTGTACTATTCTTTATGATTGCCCCAATCGCCGTATTGGTGTTCATTCTGGCCTTCTTCAAATTGCATGATCCTAAAAAAGATGTGGCTATTAAGATTGACTTCTTATCTGTAGTTCTATCAGCGATTGGTTTCGGGGGTCTCCTATATGGCTTCAGTTCTGCTGGGAACAAAGGATGGGATGATCCAATGGTCTACTCCGCGCTTATTATCGGAGCGATTGGATTAGTGATCTTCATTATGCGCCAAATGAAGATGAAGGAGCCTATGCTTAACTTCAGAGTGTACAAATATCCGATGTTCGCTTTATCCTCAGCGATTTCGATTACACTGAATATGGCAATGTTCTCAGCGATGATGCTAATGCCGATTTACCTGCAAAATATTAGAGGGATTTCACCACTGGATTCGGGACTTCTAATGTTGCCTGGTGCGTTAATTATGGGTGTTATGTCTCCAATCACAGGTAAATTGTTCGACAAATTCGGCGGTAAGGTATTAGCGCTAATTGGTCTAGCGATCGTAGTGATTAGTACGTATTTCTTTAGTGATTTGACTGAAACGACTAAATATTCGACACTCATGATCCTATATTCTGTGAGAATGTTCGGGATCTCTATGGTGATGATGCCAGTTATGACCAATGGATTGAACTCGATTCCAGCCAAATATACGCCGCATGGTACAGCCATGAACAGTACGATTCAGCAGGTTTCAGGGGCGATTGGTGGGGCATTGCTCGTAACCATTATGTCCAACAGTACTACTTCGCACGTGAAGGATATGGTCGCTGATGCTGTAAGTAAATTAACGACTAAGCCCTCGGCAGACCAATTGCTTGGTATACAAAATCAAGTCATTGCGAAAGCTACCATTGAAGGGATTAACGATGCATTCTTAGTATCCGTAGGTGTAGCGATTATTGCATTTATTCTAGCCTTCTTTATTAAAAGAGGCGTACAGCCTAAGGAAACGGCAGAAGAGAAAGTGACTGCAAAGAAAGTAGCTGCTAAGCAAGTTACAACGCATTAGTTCTACGAGATTTGTTATATAGAAAGGCGCCACCTAATGGTGGGCGCCTTTTTTAAATATAAGTTCTGATACATCCTGAATGACTGTGATGGAATCATTTCCTCCAACATAAACTCTATTGGTGACTGGGTTTAGCACAGTACTGCCTGACACTAAGGGGAATCTTACGAGCCTTTTAAATGTGGTGGCGTTATAAACGGACATGTGGTTCTTATCGAAATTACCAACAAACAAATGATTTGTATTCGGATTAATGGTTATGTTGGAGGAGGTAGGCAGAACCTTTGTAGTGATGATTTTGTTGTTACTTCCATTGATGACGAATAGCTTTCCTTTACCTTCAACTTGTGCACTTGAGACATAGATACGGTTTGTCAGCGGATTGATAACGACCTCACTTTGCAGACGCCCCAGCTGTACATTTTGCAGCAATTTATTGTTGCGGCCGTTGATTACCGAGAGAAACCGACTTAAGTTATTAGCGACATAAATGCGGCCTGTGATTACATTAAGTGCGGGTGGTATCACAGGGTTATTACCGACTTTTATGGTGGCAATGATGGCCTGTGTATTCCCATTAATGACGGAGACGGAATTTTTTATTGTATTGGTCACATATATACGATTTGTAAGCTCATTAATAACGATTCTGGAAGGGCGGCCGCCGACTTCAATCTTCGTTTTGATCTGGTTTGTTTTCCCATCGATGACGAATATATTTCCTGCTATGCTAGTTACATAAATCAAATTTTTTCGAACATTTACTCCGATATTATCAGGCATGCGGCCCACTTTCACAGTCTTTATCACCTGGTTTGTCCGCCCGTTAATAACAGAAACCGTATCGTCACGAAAATTTGTTACATAGATTCGGTTAGTCTGGGGGTTAATCCCAAGCTGTGTTGGCAGTCTTCCAACATTGATGCGTGCGATAATTCGATTCGTTATGCCATCGAGTACCCCGATAGTTCCAGCCTCAGTGTCTGGGTTAACAAAGTATACCCTATTTGTGCTGACATTTACTTCGATATCTCCGATCGGTCCGGCAGAGCGGACTGTAGCAATCACTTTTGGCTGCGCCATGCTTATACCCCTTTTCAAGTAAATAGATACTTCATTATATTTAGGCTTAGGCAAAAGGGTACTACATATATCGTTGCAAGATGTATCTTCGGGGTGTAGAATAATAATCCCAAATCTACATTTGAAGTTAAATGTAAGCGTTATATTTTTAGGGAAATTGTGATCGATTGGAGGCTGGAGGATAAGATGATGAAATCAGTGTTGTCGGATATTTTACTAACGCCTGACAAGCTACAACTTCATAGTGAATTAATAGAAGAGATTGGACAATACATTACGCGAGAGATCCTAAATCATCCGTTATTGCAAGAAGATCGTCAGAGGGTAAGCATTATCCTAGATGGATCGACCGCACTCGGGGTGGTAGATGGGCAGTCGGATGTAGATATAATCATTATTTGTGAGGATGAGTCTTACAACAGTATTAATCATCGGTTCGAGGAAGCAGGGCTGATTCCGGAGCACAGTAGTTTTTTTATGGATTTAAGGCTTCCGAGTGGGAAGACAGGGCATTATACACTCCATAAAATATCTGATATCAAAGAAGCTTTAATGAGCGGGGATATGGAATGGCTGTGGAATGCATCGGTGTCCTATATTTACTACGATCAGCTGGATCTGAAGTCACTTTTTCATTCCTATGTTCCACTCCAATCTGAAGTACTAATGAAATTTCGTAAGAATTCATACATACAGCTAAGAAGCTATGCCAGAAGTCTAGATAATCCTGTAGTTCGTGGCGACGCCTTTCCAATCTTGTTCTTAGCGGTTTCCCTTTGTAAAGAGGCTTTACGCTGTGCAATCACTATTGAAGGTTATCCGTATCCCTATGACAAATGGCTTGTTCCCGTAGCGCAGCAAACGGTCGTAGGTCGAAAGATTTTGGAGTGTGCAGGCGATTTTTGGAGTTATCTTAGAGAGGATGAATCCTTTGCTCCCATGCACCAGGAGGACAATAATTTTGTCAAAATGGAAAAACAATTTCGAAAGATACTTTTGGAGGAATTCCGCCTGCGAGGGATCGATGAACCTTGGTTAATAGAGTGGTGGAAGTTTTTGAAGGAATAAACGGAGTAATGACGCTGACTATCCTTCTTGATTACGGTAAGGTATACTGGAATGAACTTTTCAGTAAGAGGTGATTAAATGGCTGGGACAGTCTCTATATTAGGCGTTCCTTTTTCAAAACTAACACTAAACGAGACAACACTTCATCTAACAAAACATATTCAATCCGGAGAACCGAAGCTATTTCATTTGATTACGGCGAACCCGGAAATTACGATAACAAGCCAATCGGATGAGCTGCTTCGAACCATACTCCATGAGGCAGATTTGATTACTCCTGATGGGATTGGCATTGTGCTGGCATCGAGAAGAAAAGGTGACCCTATAGCTGAACGAGTTACGGGGTATGAACTACTTCTTGAGCTGCTCGCACAAGGGAATAAGCTGGGCTGGAGCTTTTATTTCTTAGGCACGGATGAGCATACCAGCTGTAAAGCGGTCGAAAAGATTACAGAGCTATATCCGAATGTGAAAATTGCCGGAAGACATAATGGTTTTCTTGCTAAAGAAGAGGAACCGGCCATTGTGGCAGAGATTCAGCACGCACAGCCAGATTTCCTGATTGTCGCGATGGGGGCTCCATACTCTGACAAGTGGGTTTATAAGCATAAACAGGCGCTTTCTCAGGTTAAGGTTGTGTTTGGCGTGGGGGGAAGCTTGGATGTTATAGCGGGAAAAGTGACTCCAGCCCCTGCGATATGGAAGAAACTCAATTTGGAGTGGCTGCATCGACTCTTATTCGCACCTGTGGCCAAAGGACAAAAGTCGCGCTGGCGCAGGCAAGCAGTTCTTCCTAAATTCGTGTATCGAGCTATGATTAGGAAATAAGGCAGATGGCCGCCCTGGAAAGGGTGGCTTTTTTTGAGTAGTAAGCTGAGGAAATATTGAAATTAAGAATTTTTATGAAAATTTAAATGAAAATATTCATGGAAATGTAACAGTAACCATAACTAATTACATAAAAAACTTCCCAAAACAGCATCTTTGCGTTATCATTAATGTGAAAACATTCACAAAGGGGCGTTATAAAGATGAAGAAGACAACAAGTACTGCTCTCATTCTCATTCTCTCTGTCATGCTCGTAATCGCAGGCTGCGGTAACAGTAATAGCAACAGCGCAGGTAATAGTAATGGCAACGAGAACAAAAGTAAGGTAAATGAGACGGCCAAAAATGATAAAGCTGAAGCCGTATCAGGTGCATCAGAAGCTAGTTACACACCACTGGATCAATTAAAAGATAATTATGATATCGTTATTGTTGGTGCTGGTGGTGCAGGAATGTCTGCTGCACTGGAAGCTAAGGCCAAAGGCTTGAACCCTGTTATTTTAGAAAAAATGCCGGTTGCAGGTGGGAATACAAGTAAATCCTCCTCAGGAATGAACGCTTCCCAAACGAAATTTCAAAAAGAGCAAAGCATTGAAGATAGCAATGATAAGTTTTATGAAGAGACACTAAAGGGCGGCCATGACACGAACGATAAAGAGATGCTTCGTTTCTTCGTTGACAATTCCGCAAGTGCAATCGATTGGTTGGATTCGATCGGAATCAAGCTGAACAATATTACGATCACAGGCGGCATGAGCGAAAAACGCACCCACCGTCCAGAAGACGGCTCTGCGGTAGGCCAATACCTTGTCAAAGGATTGGTTAGAAACGTACAAGAAAAAGAAATTCCACTGTTTGTGAACGCGGATGTTAAAGAAATTACTCAAAAAGACGGTAAGGCTAACGGCGTCAAAGTACTCTTTAACCAAGCTGATGAAAAAACCATTACAGCGAAGGCAGTTGTTGTAACAACAGGTGGTTTTGGATCCAACATGGATATGATATCAAAAGTTAGACCTGATCTGGAAGGATACGTAACGACTAACCAAATCGGCAGTACCGGCGACGGCATCAAGATGATTGAGGCACTTGGCGGAACCACCGTTGATATGGATCAAATCCAGGTTCACCCAACAGTTCAACAAGAAAAATCTTATCTGATCGGGGAAGCTGTACGCGGCGAAGGTTCTATCCTCGTGAATAGCGAAGGCACACGGTTCGTAAACGAATTGACTACACGTGATAAAGTTACCGAAGCGATCAATGCACTTCCTGAAAAAGCGGCAACGCTTGTCTTTGATTCCGGCGTCAAATCACGCGTGAAAGCAATTGAACAATATGACAAAATGGGCTTCGTGATCCAAGCGGATACCATCGAAGCATTGGCGAAAGAAATCGGTGTTCCAGCCGATAAGCTAAAAGCGACACTTGATACTTGGAACAGCGCGGTAAAGAACAAGAACGATGCTGAATTCGGCAGAACAACAGGGATGGACAACGATTTATCCGCGGGTCCTTACTACGCTATTAAGATCGCCCCAGGGATTCATTACACCATGGGCGGTGTGAAGATCAATACGAACACAGAAGTATTAAATAAAGACGGCGCTGCTATTCCTGGCCTGTATGCGGCTGGTGAAGTTACAGGTGGATTGCACGGTCAAAACCGGATCGGTGGTAACTCTGTAGCTGAAATCATTATTTTCGGCCGTCAAGCAGGGATTAAATCTGCTGAGTTTGTACAAGCACAATAAGATTTAACTGCTATTCTGGTTAAAACAAAAGAACCGCTTGGGCTAATTGAAGCCCGGGCGGTTCTTTGTTTAATCTCTCGTTTAAAGTGAGTGGAGTGACCTCTATTCAAAAAGCTACTTCTCGCTTTTAGCTTGTTCTTCTCGCATCCACTGTGACAGCTGGCGTTTGAGTTTAAGGAATTCCGGGGAATCCGTAATCTCATCGCGGCGTGGCCGTGGAAATGGCACATCAACAGTATGTAGGATGGAGCCGGGGCGACCCGAGAATACATAAATACGATTCGAGAGCAGCAACGCTTCTTCGATGTTATGGGTAATGAATAGCACGGAGCGGCGATTCTCCTCCCACAGCTCCAGCAGCCAGCGCTGCATTTCACTGCGAGTTAGTGCATCCAATGCGCTGAAAGGTTCATCGAGCAGCATCAACTCCTGCGGAGCCAGCAATGCTCTGAGAAAAGCAGCACGCTGCTGCATCCCACCAGACAGCATATGCGGATAAGCCTGTTCGAATCCATTCAAGCCAACCTTGGCGAGCCACTGGCGCGCTTCTTCACGAGCTCCATCCTGCAGAGCGCCTTTAATTTCCCCGGCTAGAAGTACATTATCTTCAATCGTTCGCCAAGGAAAAAGCGCAGGCTGCTGCGGCATATAACTGATTTCACCACGTTGACCCGTAACGGCTCTGCCGTTCATGCGGATCGTTCCTGCATCGGGCTTCACTAGTCCGCCGATCATATGGAATAAGGTGCTTTTTCCGCAGCCGGAAGGACCGACGATCGAAACGAACTCTTGCTGCTCTACCTTAAGAGAGACGTTGTTAAGCACGTTCGTCTCGCGGCGACGATGGGTGAAGGACTTGGAGATGCCGCTTACTTCAAGAGCAGGTGGTGCAGTATGAGCTTCAGGAGAGCTTATGTTTTCAGTTGTTCTTTGCTCTATTTGCGTCGCTTGAGACATACAGGCATCTTCCTTTCTATGAGTTACGGCGCGGTTTCCAGCGAACTAACCATTTTTCGAGCAAGGCGATAATCGCAAAAAGCACAAGACTAAGGAGCACAATAATAACAATAGCGACAAACATCCGATCCGTACGGTAAGCCGATTTTTGCAGCAGCATATAATAGCCAATCCCTTTATCCGCGCCAATCCACTCAGCGACCACGGCTCCCATAACCGCATAAGTAGCAGATATTTTCACACCGGAAAATAGTGCCGGGATAGAAGACGGAAGCTCCAGCTTGGTGAAGATTTGCCACTTGCTTGCGCCAGCCATTTTCATATAATTCATCATGACCTGATCACTTTGAGACAAGCCGCCCATTGCAGCGACAGCTACCGGGAAGAAGCATACCAGTGTAATCAGCACGATTTTGGGCAAAAGACCGAAGCCAAACCAGATGATAAGCAGTGGTCCGAGTGCGATAGAGGGAACATTTTGACTCAGAATAATGAGTGGATAAAAAGCCCGTCTAGCCCAAGGTAAAAGATGCAAAAGTAGAGCGACGATCAAGCCTACACCTGTACCAATAGGAAAACCGATTAATGTGAGTCGGAGCGTAGCCATCGTATGAGCCCAGAGACCTGAGGCATTACTGGTGGATTCGCGAGCAATATCAGCAGGACTCGGCAGAATCCAGGATTCGATATGGAATAGAGAAACAGATAACTGCCATACGGTTAAAAAGAAGACGACCGCCACAAGGGGCGGCCATATTAGCTTCCAGGTCGATCTCACGGCCGATATTTCTCCGTCAATTTATCCATGCTGATTCCGTTAGGGTTATGAGCGATTTTGATTTGGGAGATCACGCTTGGACTACCTGCCTCGATCAGCGCCTCCTGCATTTGACGTACAACCTCCAGAAGCTCGCTCAGTTCACCTTCCATAGTAGTTTCCAGTGGATTCACCTGATGTTTAACGCCGGATTTTTGAATAACTTCAATCGCTTTATCTACGTATGGGATGGAGTCCTCATTGTTTGGAGTCTTAGGAATTACTTGAATGCTTAATAATGTATTAGCCACAATAATCAATCCTCTCATTTTATAATGTAAGTTAAAAAGTCAACTTTGATAACGAAGTGTTTTCAGGAAGCAGATTCGGCGTCGAATCTTGAACGAACTTGGGAAGTCCGGTACTCACGTAGCACATCACTACGCTCCGTTCCTCCTTCCTCAAGTAACGTTCAACCTTCTTGGTTCTGAAAGCTGACTTTTTGAACTCTCATTGAAATAGGTAAGTTCAAGAAGCCAACTTTGAAAACGAAGTAATTCAGGAAGCAGATTCGGCGTCGAATCTTGAACGAACTTGGGAAGTCCGGTCTACTCCGCCGGTAAAAAATCATTCGTGAATGCACTAGCTGCATCCAGCGGTTTGTCCAGCAGCTTCAAATCATACATCCAGTCGCCGTAATTCTGCCAGACCTCGGTTTTTTGCTCTCCCCAGCGTGGGGCGTCGTCCTTATATTTCGGGCTAAGCCATTTTTGGCTAGCTAGGACAAGCTCGGCATCAAGGTCAGGCACAGCCTTGGATAATGTAGCGGCAGCCTCTTCTGGATGATCAATCGCATATTGATAACCCTTCGATGTGGCTTTCAGGAAAGCCTTCACCAAATCTGGATTCTCAGAAATCTGCTTCTCACTCGTGGTCAGCACAGGGGTGTAATAATCGAGCTGAGGCGCATAATCCTTCAAGTAGAGCATATCCAGAGGCTCACCACGCAGTTCGGCTTCAATACCGGTCCAAGCGTAGAAGATCCAAGCGAAATCAATGTCACGTTTGACTGCAGTAAAATAGTCAGCTTCACCAATACTGATTAGCTTCACCTTTTTCACATCGCCACCAACAGGGTCCATGATCGCCTTCATGGCTGCTTCCTCAGCGGGAGAGCCCCAACCTCCGTAAGTTTTACCCTCAAAATCTTTTGGTGATTTAATCTTGCGATCCACTGGAGCGGCGAATCCCGAAGTATTATGCTGAATAATGGCTGCAATCGAGACAAGGGGAACGCCTTGTAGACGAGCTAGAGTCAATCCTTCCTGAGCGCTGATTCCAAAAGCAGCTTCGCCAGAGGTAACCATAGTATCAGAACCCGCTGCGCCAGGTTGAACGATTTCTACATCCAGACCTTCTTCCGCGTAATAACCAAGATCCTTGGCTACGTATAGACCGGTGTGGTTCGTATTCGGTGTCCAATCCAGTGCAACCTTAACTTTGGTAAGCTCTTTTGGAGCATTTGATCCGGTCGCTGCATTCGATTCCGCAGCATTTCCTTTGTTTCTTCCGGCTGTATTCCCATTGTTGCTGCCGCATCCGGCAATCGCAAGAATGAGCATACAGGTGAGGCTAAGCATAAGTACTTTTTTGACTTGCATGTCTTCTTCTCTCCTTTAAGGTTGCCAGATCCCGTCATCCAACATGAACCATAAAGTGTAGTATGTACATTTCTTCTACATCTTTTGTGATCTACACAAAAAAAGCGCCCCGAGTGATCGGGACGCTGGCTTGGCGCAAGGTTAGTAAAGGTCACAGGGACCAAAACCAATTGGCGATTCCTACGCTGGCATTATCCAGATCAGGTATAAGGGTCAGTATCTTGTGGGATACAATCTCAGCCGGCCAATTCCAGCACCCCTGGTTCTATGAAGTTAACGGGTATTTCTCGCTTAAACGCTAATCGTCTTTATAAGGACGCTGAAGGCGTTTATGCTTGCATACGGTGTATTATAGACGGCTGTTCTCGGAATGTCTAGTAGCATGCTCCTAAATTTTTCAAATCTCTCCGTCCGTTTTCATTAATCCAGATCTTTATGTTTCTTGCGATGACGCCGCTTAAGCTCAGTAACCAGAGCACCTAGCGTAAGGACAACACTGATCATTATCCCGCTCATAATCACGAAAAGAGCAAGAAACTCAAAGGGGGAATAGCTAACCATCTTACTCCATTGAATCTTTCCATCCAGATCGTCAATGACTTGATTCATGCCATAAATCCCACTTACCACCGTAAATACAGTGAGGATCATCAGCAGATTATCCCGGCGCTTCGACTGGAACTTATCTTGATACTGAAAAAGGTCAGTCAAGGTTTCTTTTACTTCCTCGAACAGAGCGTCGTTCCCGTATACTTTACGCAGCTGAAGAAAAATCTCCCGTCCTTGCGACTGTGAAATCAGCTCCAAGAAATAGAACTTTGCCGAGAATTTATTAATCGAGTAGATTAAATTATCGATCTCATCATAATCGTGGTTTATGCGTAGTCGGGAATGCATATTTGCCAGCTTTAGCAGAACGATTTTGTGGAAAATATTGAGTAGAAATCCGTAATAATATTGCCCGTACATCTGGTTGGCGAGGCTAACGGCGATCTTTGGTTCAGCTCGGGTTAGACAGCAAAAGGTCTGCTCATTCATCATATAATACGAGTCTGGGCCCCATCGATTATAGGAATGCTCATGACAGTAGTTCGCAATATACGCTGGATCGCTGGCACTGGCATAGGGCTTCCCGTTCAGATCAATTCCATCAAGCTGAGAGGCGCGATAGCGTATATTTATACTAATCTCATCAGAATCCCCTTCACTCTGAAAGCCATAAAAGGCTTGCACCTGCATTCTTTCATCTACGAAAAAGGGAAGGGTCTCGAAATAAGCCCCATTGATATCCGAGTGATCCAGAAAAGGCTCCAGTCCATCCACCAGATTTCGGAAGACAAAATCCTCTACCATCTCATAGGTCTGTTCCCCGCAATGGATATAGGTGTAGTCATCCTGTACGAAGGTATTCTCAAGCGTCCGGAAGCGGTCCGCGAATTCCAGTGCAATACTAAAGGGAATCGAATCCCCCTCAAGCTGGACACGTATCGTCACAAATCCAAGCTGAAAAGGACATATGAATATATCCGTCGAGAGAATTTTAAAAAATATAGACTGCTGAGGAATCTCTAGAATACAGTCCAGATTATTGACTCTGGAAAAGCGGCGGAAAGAGTCTACATCCTTCTTGCGTGGAAAAAGAATGTGTGCAGCAAACGGTAAATAGGTGCGCTCCATCCGTTCATGGGAAACACAGTGATCTTCTCCGTAATAGGCATTTTCTAACTCTTTATTATCCAGAAAAAAACGTGTGAAGCCATCATCCTGCAATTGTTGGATAAGCTTCTTAGAATCACCCTTTTTTATTGAAAAGGGAAAAATAAACTGCATAAGCGCAGTATGTAATAAAGGCTCAGTTGAAAGCTTATCCATTCATCGTCCATCCTTGTGCTCAGAATATGCTTATAGATGACATTACCCTAAAAGGATTAGGTTGATACCATTTTAACATTCTAAATACTGGAACTCTTTCTTTGGACTGCTTGCCTGGATTGGAACCTCCATGCGGCAATGCTCAGCAAGAACAAGAAGGCGGCAAAACCGGCAAGTAATCCAGCAGTTTGTACCACCTTTAGATGGTCCATAGACCAGCCCATGAATAGGGGCAGCAGAGCTCCACCGACACCTCCAGCAGCGATCATTATGCTGGGTGTTGATTCTTCGGCTCCTGGCAGCATCTTGCTGGAGAAGACTAAAGCTATGGAGAAAATACCGGACATAAATAGCCCAAGTAGCATAATTACGATGAATGCAGCTAATAGATTATCTGTGAACGGAAAAAGAGCCAGCAGTAACAAGGTCAGTAAACAGCTACTTAAAATATATACACGGTAAGAAATTTTCTCTGCAATCACTCCAGCAAACAATCTTCCCGTAGACATAGCTAGCCAAAAGAAAGTGACTGTCAGCGCCGCCGCAGATTCTGTCATCCCTAGCTTGGCGATAAAGATGGCGGGCATAAAGTTGACCAGACTCATCTCCGTACCTACATAAAGAAAGAAGAAAAGGATGAAGATGCCCAGCAGAATCCATTGTTTCCCTTTATACGGAAGCTGTTTGCTGGACTGCGAGGAATGTGCGGATGCTGAGACTTTGCGAGGTGCTCGCTCGTCCAGTATGCGCTGCAGATTCCCAAAATGGCCTCTTCCCCAGAGGATGAGAGAAAGTAATGAGAAGCCAGCGACAATTAGGAATGCTAATCTCCATGCTCCGGTAGCAATGAGCGGACTGGCGATAAGAGGCATTACAAGTGCTCCTATCCCAAATAGGACTTCAAGTCGGCTCATCGCGATCGCGGTTCCTTCTGTCACAGCTCCGATAATGATGGTGCCGATGACGGCTTCGATCATACCGAAACCAAAGCCAGCCGCAACAGCAATGACATACATCCACTCCCAAGGGGGTAGAAAAGCATACGCAATCTCAGCAGTCAGGAGAAGGGAGGTGGCGATAATGATGCCTCCTCGTTTCCCAAAACGGCGATTGAGTAGGGGAGAGACAAGCACACCAGCCAGAAAACCAGCGAATTGACTAAAGATTAATTGCCCGCCGGCACTATAATTTTGGTCATAATGCTGTAGCAGAACGGGAAGAATAGATCCCAGCACTACATGAGCAAGGCCAATGACAAAGTAGGAAAGACAGCCGATCCAGATCAGTTTTTTCACGAAGTAAGCTCCTTATATTGAAAGTAGTTTATAGAGTAAGGTCGGATTCAATGTGAACCGGAAGGGTACATTATAATAAGCACCATTGTTATGATAAATCCAAACGGTGAGCTTGGATATATAAACTTTTGTTTACATGCTTGAAGGGAGAGATTTACGTAATGGATAACAAACAACTGGAGCAACTCATTATTAGAGCATTGGATGACAACAAGTTTGGTTCCTTTGGTACGATCGAAGAAGGAAATAAGCCGAAAGTACGTTACATGGCCATTTTCCATGAGGGTTTGAAGATTTATTTAGCTACGAATCGCAAAACTCATAAGGTGGAGGAATTATCGAATAATCCGAATGCTTTTTTGCTGCTTGGATATGAGTCAGGCGGAAGCAAAGACGTGCTGGAGATTGGAGCCACCGTTGCCGTTTCTAAAGATGAAGGGCTGCGCACAAAGGTGTGGAACAAAGAGCTGGAGCCATGGTTTACAGGGCCTGATGACCCTAATTATGTGATTCTTGAACTTACTCCAACGCGTATTGAGTATGTTGGCAGTAATAAAGAGCACGGCGTGTGGACTCCCTAAACCAATTTAAAATCGATTCCGAAAGCCTTCCTATCCCCCACGGGTTTAGGAGGGCTTTTTTAAAAGATAAGTCCCTGAGTGACCTGTTAAAACATGTTATAATGACTTCAACTTTTTACGTAGTTTCTCAGGGGAGGACTTAAAATATATGAGCGTTACTCTGTTATATATTGAAGATGATCATGAAATCGGCAGCGTCGTGTCTGCGGATTTAAGTGAGCGTGGTTATAGTGTGCGTTGGCTGCGGAGCGGGGAGGGAGCGACGGAGGAAGCGGCGCCTTGTCAATTAGCTATTCTGGATGTAATGCTTCCGGGTCTGGATGGCTTTACTGTCGGACAACGATTGAAGCGGGCGTACCCTAAGCTTCCGATCTTGATGCTCTCTGCGCGAACCTCTATTGATGATAAACTGCAGGGGCTTGAATTCGCGGATGATTATTTGACGAAGCCATTTCATCCGGATGAATTGGCAGCCAGAATTGAAGTGCTGCTCAGGCGGAATGGGGCATCTGTTCAGGATTCGCTCACGCTTAAACACCTAGTCGTATATGAAGGGGATAACCGAGTAATAAATGCTCAGACACAGGAAGAAGTCATGCTTACGGGTAAGCAATTTCAGATTTTTTCTTATTTGCTGCGTCATCTCGGCCAAATTATGACGAAGGAGCAGATTTATGAAGCCGTCTGGGGAGAAGCCTATCTCGAAGGGGATAAAACTTTAATGGTACATATACGATATTTGCGCGAAAAGTTAGAACTTGATCCGGGCAATCCCGAAATTATAGAAACTGTCCGGGGGATCGGATATCGGGTAAGAGCATGAGGGGGTTAGGGCGCATTCGCAAGCAGCGTAACTCCTCTTTGCTATCGGGATATTTGCTTATTATTGTTTCTGCACTGCTTTTTATCCCTGTGGTCCTGCCGTTATCTTTTGTTCTCTACAATATGGTTAATGAAGTGACTAAAGGGGCTCCACCTGTAGACACCTCTCTGTATTCGAGTGTTGCAGCGCTGGAGACCATGTGGCATAAAGAGGCGCTTCAATTGGAAGATGCTTCTTCAGAAGGCATAAATGAGCGGCTACATGAACTGAGCGGGAAATACACTGAGGCTACTATGTTTTGGGTAGATGGGGAGGGAATGACCCAGTTGATTCTCACACCTGATGAAAGCAATCCGCAACATGGCAGTGGAGTTCCGGAGCAGTGGACTGCGGCTGAGGCAATTTATTTTATGAAGGAAAGTACAAAGCGTGATCCTTTAGCCATCGTCGCCTTCATGGGAGACCGAGTGGATGCGGGTAAAGGGTTTATGGTAATGCAAATTCCAAACAAGCTGCTCAACAAAGGGGCTTATGGGGGAGTCGGGGCTTGGGCTTTGTATTACTTTGTGCTCTTTGTACTTTTTGGAGGGTTCGCACTGGTTTCTTTGCTGTTCTTTAGAAAAATACGCAAACGGCTACTACAGCTGCAAACCGCGATGACGATTACGGGACCGGATAGAATGCCTAAGTCTATTATGACAGGCAAGCTGGATGAGATTGGCAGACTGGAGGAAGCTTTTAACACGATGGTGGCGAAGCTTGACGAAAGTCGAAAGAGGGAAATCGAAGAGGAAGAGCTGCGTAAACGTCTAGTATCTAACCTATCTCATGATTTGCGTACACCACTAACGGTTATTCGCAGTCACATCCATGTAATGACTAAAGAGAGCTTAACCCCGCAAGGACAACAGTCCTTAGAGCTAATGGATAAGCGTATAGCGGATCTTAGCGTCTTGATCGAGAATCTTTTATCCTACAATCTCCTCAACAGCGGACGGATCACTTTGAAGAAGGAGCGTAAAGATGTCTTGCGCTTGTTGCGGGAAAGTGCTGCTGCTTGGTACCCCGTATGGGAAAAAGAGAACTTCGAGATCGATATTGACTTGGAGGCTGATCCGCTGTTCTGGATGGTGGATGAGGTCTGGTTCCGCCGTATTCTTGATAATCTGTTTCAGAATATTGTACGTCATGCCAGCAGTGGTCTTTATGTAGGGATTTCTACGGAGTCCCGTAATGGGCAACGTGTTATTTTGATTACGGATCACGGCAGAGGTATCCAGAGTCCATCCGATTACAAAGGGGCAGGATTAGGGCTGTCCATCGTGGATCTGTTAATGAAGCATATGGAGTTAGAGTGGGATATGGAGAGTACAGGAGATGGAACTTCCGTAGTAATCTTTAATCCACTGTAGAAAGAAAATAAAATCTTAGACTTACCATTGTCATTAAGCTCTCACGGGAAAAAATAGTCAATAAAAACGAGCTCAACGGCACCTGTTTTAACAAATAACGAGCAGAATAGCGTAATATATTTGGTTGTAGTTATAATGTTTAATAGGGCCATTTAATGGTTCCAATTCTTAGGAGTTACCAATGACCTGTGTTGAAATATTTCGAAAAGGGGCAAGTTGTGTGAAAAAGACTGAAAAAATATACAACACTGCAGTAGAGGCAACTTTAGAGGTGATGGTGGGAAATGGAAACCTGTTATTCTCTTTCATCTGACATTCGGTAAGAAACGTAATAATGAATTTAAGAGCTGGAGTCTAAAGGAACTCCTACATCTGATGTGCCGTTGGGGGGATTCGCATATAGAGAGAAAGTACGAGGGAAAGGCTACCGTTCTGGCTAATTCAATGCTTACAGGGGGCCCGCCAACATTTTAACGAAAATATACACTAAGGACTATTCAATAGTTTAAAGGCCGGGTTTTCCTACTCTAGGGAATCCGGCTTTTGTTTTATTCTCGTAGTGGACGTAATGTTTAATACTTGATACCCCTTTACGACAGCCAGTGATCAGTGTGATTAGACTGGAAAATAAAGCACTAGACAGGCCACGGCTGCCATATGGGGCGTTGCACTTCTGGTAGTCTTCCTGATCGATGGCCGCCGACAATCAGCCTTTTGCAAAAAAAACAAAGGAAACCGAACTTTTTTTTGATAGAGAGACAATATAGTGTGTAAGCAGCTTACTTAGGAGGGCCCTCTGAATGCAAAGTGAATACATGTACCAGTTACTCATAAAAATGAAAGACGGTGATCAACAGGCGTTTCATACGATGTATGATGCCACCTATCAGGACGTCTACCGGACAGTCTCCTTTCTGGTGGATCATCAGCAGGATCGGGAAGATGTCATGAATGAGATCTATATGCAAATGTGGACATCACTTGCTAACTACGATACGAACCGACCTTTCCACTTCTGGCTACACGGCTTGGTAATCCGTCAAGTGCAGAGATTTCGGGTCAAGAGCTGGCGGAGATTCCGAATTTTTGAACGCATTCGTGCCTTCTCTCGGGAAGAGTCTCATTGGGATCAACCTGCTGTGTTGATGGATGGGACGAATCAAATGATATCGAAGGCAATCCAAAAACTGACCGACAAACAGCGAACGGTGATTATCCTCCGCTTTTTTCACGACTATACTCTTGAGGAAATCGGGACATTGCTCGATATTCCGCTGGGTACAGTCAAGTCCAGGTATCATGCTGGCCTTCAGGCGCTTCGAAAAAACTTATGGAATCTCCCCCCAGAAAGGATGGAAAAGATCAATGCTAACTGAACGCAAAATCCGTGAACATCTGCACAAAGAGGCAGAAACTATGGAGTGCCCCCCGGTTATTTCCAAACGTATAGAACAGTCTTATTTTCAATATTTACAACCAAAAAGGAGCGGAATAACCATGAAAAAACGATTGATTGGTGGAATAGTTGCTGCTGCGATTTTAATTCCAACCGCAGCATATGCGGCCCCTACCCTGATTGAAATGTTTACTAGAACACCAATGACTGCTGAACAAGTCAAGGTGGATGAGGTTGGCAAAGCAACACTTGAGAAGCTGTATAGCACATTTCCCGAAACAAAATCTTTTGAGATAATCGATGCAAGCAGCGTTCAAGGTGTCCAAACAAGCATCATACTGCAGGAAAAAGAAGGAACCGGTAAAAAGATTACCCTTCATACAAACAGTATTACGGGTGCGATTGAACACGTGATTCAAGAGAACTGGGAGCCTAAAGAGAAGCCAATCACTACTTTATCCGATCAGGAAATCAAGTCGAAGGTAGATTATCTAATTGATAAAATGTATGGCAACATCGAAGAGTACGAATTTGCTATGGAGAAAATGGAGAACCCGGATCAAAAAACGTTTATGTTGAATTACACCAAAAAGGGATCAAAAACACCGTTCTATCAGGTATTTGTTCAGAGCAATACAATCAGTGTTTCTCTGATCGGAGGTGAGACTACACCTTCAAACATTAAAGTAGAAGGTTTTTTCTCTAGAAATGGTAAGCCTGATTATTCTGCTGATGCCTATCTAAATGATGCAAAACTGTTTTCTTTACTAAAAATTAGCCCAGAAGAATTAAAACAAGAATTAGCAAAAGGTAAATCTGTTGTGGAGATTGCAGCATCTAAAAATGTCTCTAAACAACAAGTGATTGATGTCATTGCAAAAACACAGGTTGATGGACAAATTCAAGGTGAAATTAATGGTGAAGTTACTAAAAGTAATCGTTCAAATGAACAACAGTTAAAAGCTATTGAACCAAAAGTATTACAAATTATTGAACACAAAAATGAAACACCATCGAAGAAATAACAAGTCAAGGCGCATGAGGTATAGAACCCAATGGATAATCCAGAGCCAAAAACGATCATGTTGAATTACACTAAAAAGGACAAGGACTGAACTAAACTGTTCTTCCAGGTATTTGTTCAAGGCAATACAATCAGTGTTGGGTTGGTCGGAGAATAGGAGTACAAAAACCTCAACTCTGAAACGGTGACCCGTAAGATGGAACACTTTTTAAAAGTGTCCCTTCCTGCGGGTCATTTGTGTTTAATCAAAAGCACGAATGGACAGAACGGAGATTCTTAGGCGTAAAATTAGAAACGCTATCGTGAAAGCCTAAACGTCGAGCCGTAGTTCCGTCGGCAAAAAAATCGTAGTCCCATGCAAATCGCCGAATAGCCAAGAGGATACGTCTTTATAGGAATGCCGAGCAAGCCTATGCTTCTCAATCATTTTGTTCCAAAGCTGCTCCTTGTCCGCCATGACAACGTCTAGAGACATCTGCAACGGAGGCGCTGTTTCCATGCCAAAGTATTGAGCGATTTTCGGCTATAACTCATTCCAACGAAACAGGTCGCCGTTCGTAATGTTGAATGCCTGATTCGCACAGCGCTCGTCGATCGCCGCCCATACTGTTGCCTTTGCGAGAAGCCGCAGACTACAGAAGGACGGAGTGGCTACCAAGTCCAAGCCTTACCCTTATGCCGTTGTTCTAAGAAATCTTGCTGATTAAACAGCGGCGGTCTAGGACTTTATTTTCATTGAACATCCATATCGTCAAATTTAAACAAAACTTAAACTTCGTGCCGCCTTGTTCTTAACCTTGGGACGTTATGCTAATTACCGAGGTGAGGAACATGAAAGAAACAGTGATTGAAACGAAGGATTTATTAAAAAAATACCGTGGCCGGGCTGCGGTGGAAAATTTAAATTTGAACATCCGCAAGGGAGAGATCTATGGCTTTCTTGGCCCGAACGGGGCAGGGAAAACAACAACAATTCGTATGCTGCTTGGACTGATCACTCCAACATCAGGAAGGATTGAAGTCTTCGGCCAGGATCTTCGCAAGCATAAACTGCAAATTTTGCGGAAAGTAGGGTCGCTTGTCGAGTCTCCATCCTATTACGGGCACTTAAGCGCTGTGGATAATCTTGAAGCCATCCGGCGTATCCTTGGTGCTCCGAAGTCACGGATTGCTGAGGTGCTAGATATTGTTTCCTTAACAGGGGAAGAGAAACGTCCAGTTAAAGGGTTCTCCCTTGGGATGAAGCAGAGACTAGGTATTGCTGCTGCCTTGCTCGGGGAACCGGAGCTGCTTATTCTGGATGAGCCGACGAACGGACTTGACCCGTCAGGGATTCAGGAAATTCGCGGACTGATTAAACGATTGCCGCAGGAGCAAGGGATTACCGTCGTAGTATCCAGTCACTTGCTTAGTGAAATTGAGCAAATGGCGGATACCGTAGGGATCATTCGTCAAGGGCAAATGGTGTACCAAGATAGTATAACGAATCTGCAGCGGCAAGCCGGGGGAGAAATGCGGTTAGCAGTCTCGGACCCGGAGGCCGCGCTGCGTCTTGCTGAAGAACGGGGGTACACAGGGATACTTCAAGAACAAAAGCTAGTCTTCTCCCGGATGATCGATGCAAGAGTTGCCTTGCTAGTCAAAGCCTTGGTAGAGAATGGGCATGCTATTTATCGTGTAGAGGAGCGGAGACAATCACTTGAGGACTTCTTCCTGCAGGTTATAGGAGGAGAGGAATCATGATGTGGCGGGCACTGTCGGCGGATTGGCTCAAAATCCGTGGCAAAGGACTCTGGTTTCTAGTGTTTCTTGGACCGCTTGGACTTGTAGCCATGCAAGGCTTGAATTTCGGCCTTCGTTATGATTATCTTCGCGAGCAGTATAGTGCGGATTTATGGGGTGGGCTTCTGAACAATGTGGCTGCATTTGTGCCCATTGCTCTTTTTCTTGGAGGGACCTTAGTATGCTCGTTGATTGCAAATGTAGAACATCAGATGAGCTCGTGGAAGCAGCTCTTGGCACTACCTATCTCACGTACTTCAGTATTTATGGCTAAGCTGGTGTTATGTTTGGTGCTAGTGGCGGTTTCTTGTTTGTTGCTCTCGGTGGGTACAGTTGGTTTAGGGCTTGTTTTGGGCTTCAAGGTCGAACAGATTCCGTATTTGGATGTGTTACGAATTGGCTTTATGTCCTATATTGCAGCATTGCCGGTTATCGCTTTGCAGCTGTGGCTTTCTCTGGCTAACCGTAATCAGACATTGCCAGTTGCTCTTGGAATAACCTTATCTCTGGTGTCTATCTTCTCCATGTTACTTTCGGAGTGGGTTCCTTTAACATGGCCATATATGGCTTGGGAATCTTCGCATCGTCTCTTATTTAGCGGTGCAGGGTTGCTGCTGGGGCTGCTGATTCTTTTGCCGGGTGCACTGCACTTCGCACGAAAGGATGTGGATTAACGATGAATTCATTTTGGAGAGTGTTGTCGGCAGAACGATTAAAAATGTCTAAATCATATGTATGGCTTTTAGTTATAGGCAGTCCGATTTTAGCATTGCTTCCCGGGGCATTGGCAGATAATCAAGGGGAGAAGATGAGTTGGGAACTGTTGTTAAATGTGATGTCCATGATGCATGCCTTGCTGTTTCTACCTGTGCTCTCGGGTATTTTCGCAGCGCTGATCTGTCGTTATGAGCATCATGACGGAGGCTGGAAGATGTTGCTGTCTCTGCCTGTGACTCGGTTATCAGTGTACCTCTCAAAATATGTGATGATTATCGGATTGCTGGCTGCGGTTCAACTAACGTTCCTGGTGATGGTGCTGGGAATGGGTTTTTTCCGAAATATTCCGGATTCGATCCCTTGGTCGCTGCTGCTTAGCTCGGTATTTGGCGGCTTTATTGCCTGTCTGCCACTCGCTGCACTGCAACTGGCTATCTCTCAAGGCTGGAGCAGTTTTGGCGCACCGCTGGCGCTGAATGTGAGTCTGACCATTCCTAATATGCTGATCGCCAATTCTTCAACCTATGGCCCCTATTATCCTTGGGTACAACCGATGTTGGCTATGATGCCGTATGGTGATGACACGTTTGGGGCTTTTAATTTACCGTTCGAAACGCTGATGATGGTAGTGGGCGGTAGTTTTATTGTGTTTTTTGCGGCAGGACTATTCTCCTTTTATCGTAAAGCCGTCTGATTTACAGCGATTCTTATAAACGCCTTCTCCATGGACATCCAGAGCTGGTTTTCATATAATTGAGGAAAACAATCAGCAAAGCTGACTAGCTGGTGGAGGAGGCGATAGCATGGAGCCAACGGCATTAGAAGATTGCGATAACACATGCAAGGGTTCGGAGCTTGAACCGGAATCCATTGCATTGATTCTGCCTGACCGAGAAATAACGGATAAAATGGCAGAGATGTTCAAAGCGTTGGGTGATCCCACACGAGTGCGGCTCATTTACGCTTTGTCCCAGAAAGAACTATGTGTACACGATTTGTCTGTGATCCTTGATATGGGCCAATCTGCGATATCCCATCAGCTCCGTTATTTACGGAATTTACGAATTGTGAAGCGTCGTAAAGAAGGGAAGACGGTATTCTATTCGCTCAACGATGCGCATGTAGAGCAGATTTTTCTGCAGACGCATGAACATGTCCGTCATGAATAGCTGTACTTTTCAAAAAAGAGCGGTTCTCCGATTATTGGAGAACCGCTCTTTTACGTTAACTAGATTGATTTAGGTTGCTCGATAGGGTTGGTTTTCTAAAGGATAGAGCCAGCCAGAGACAATGCACAGCGAGTACGAGAAGGATGAATAGATCGATCCCCATATATTCGCTTGTATTTTCGTTACCAACAAACTGAATTAGATTATGTACAAAATGAAACAATATCAGCGGTAGAATATTATTATTTTTCAGCATCAACAAGGTAAGCACAAAACCGATCAGAAGAGAATATACGAGCTGTAGGAGGATTTGCGTCATGTCTGTACCGGATAAAGCATTAAGCAAGTGGGTAATAGAGAAGAGTATGCTTGAAGTAATCACAGCCGTTTTAGCGCCCTTAGTGAGTAAAGTCTTGAAAATCAATCCGCGGTAAATACTTTCTTCCACAAAGGCTACAAGCAGGGTGAAGAAGATAAAGAACAACACCTCAGACGTACTGATCTCACGAAAACCTTTAAAGGATATGGTGATCAGGACGACAGCTAGAGGTGCGTAATAAATCCACTTCCCAGAGGAAATGGTATTCAGAGGACGGAAGCCAAGATCACTCCATTTGTTCTTAACCGTGAAGTAGATGATCAGTACAAGCGCGATTGGAATAAAGGAGATCAGTACAGGGGCGGTATACGAAAGCTCTTTAATTGTAGCGTAAGTCCCGGCGGCAGATACAGCTAAAAGTAACAGCACCTCAATAATAACAACGGTCCAAACAGGGTATTTCTGTGAAAAAGAAGACGTCTTGGCTAGCTTTGACATGGTCTACATTCATCCTTCCTTCTGTGTAATTTAGTTGCCAATTCATCTCGGGTGCAATCATACATGATTTACCATATTTTCACGAAAAAATCAATTTATTTAATTTTTATGAGAGCGGAGAAAAATGGTGTATATGACGTATTGACCTTCAAAAATAAAGGGAATATAATAGCAATAAGAAAACATATGAACAAGTGCTCATATATGGTTTTTATTTGAGGAGATGTGCCGTATGGATACGATGCAAGGAAAAGTAAAACGTCAGTGGGAATTAGAAGGCTTAGATTGCGCCAATTGCGCAAGGAAAATCGAAGATAAAGTGAAGAAAATCGAGGGCGTATCGTCTTGTTCCGTTAATTTTGTTACGAAGACAATGACGATGGAAACCGCCGCAGGTTATGAGGAATCGGCGATTGTTGAAGCAAAGAAAACGGTGAAGGCGCTTGAGCCCCATGTAAATGTAAGAGAGAAGACTCAGGGCAGTCGCAAGCTGCAGAATAACGGTAGTCATAAGCATGGAGAGGATCACAAACATGGCCATGAACACGATCATCAGGCTGCAGACGGACATAAGCATGATGATGCGGATGGTCACAGCCATGGCCACAGCCACGAGCATGGGGAAGGCGATACCCGTAAGATTCTACTGCGGTTAGGTGGCGGTGGGATACTCGCGCTTGCCGGAATATTCTTACCGGTGGAGGGTGTAGTAGAACTGCTGATTTTCTTAGCAGCCTATCTCATCGTGGGTAGTGAAGTTGTCTGGCAGGCGGTTAAGAACATTATCCGGGGTCAGGTATTTGATGAGAATTTCTTGATGGCTCTTGCAACCATCGGTGCTTTTGCGATTGGTGAGTATCCAGAGGGCGTAGCGGTTATGCTCTTTTACCAAATCGGAGAGTTGTTCCAAGGTCTAGCAGTAAACCGTTCACGTCGATCTATCACGGCACTTATGGATATCCGTCCCGAATTTGCTTACCTTAAGCTTGGAAATGATCTAAAACGAGTCTCCCCTGAGGAAGTAGCGATCGGTGATGTGATTGTTGTGAAACCGGGTGAGAAGGTACCTCTGGACGGAACGATCCTTGAGGGAAGCGCCATGATGGATACATCAGCACTTACCGGGGAGTCTGTACCGCATTCGGCTGGACCGGGAAGCACAGTATTAAGTGGATTTATTAATCGGAACGGCGTTATTACAATTCAAGTTACACAGACCTTTGGAGAATCAGCCGTATCCAAAATTCTGGAGTTGGTACAGAATGCTTCAAGCAACAAAGCCAAAACAGAGAACTTTATTACTAAGTTTGCACGAGCTTACACACCTATAGTAGTGATCACAGCTGTGCTGCTAGCTGTCGTTCCTCCGCTAGTGATTAGCGGGGCAACCTTCTCAGATTGGATTTACCGGGCGCTTGTATTCCTCGTAATCTCCTGTCCATGTGCGCTTGTGGTCTCGATTCCACTTGGTTTCTTCGGAGGGATTGGAGCAGCTTCACGCAGTGGTATTCTGATTAAAGGAAGCAACTATCTTGAAGCGCTGAATGATGTGAAAGTAGTTGTCTTTGATAAGACCGGAACGTTGACTAAGGGGCAATTTAAGGTTACAGGAATTTATCCGTCAGGTGGCAATTCTAAGGATGAATTGCTGCAGACAGCTGCTTATGCGGAGAGCCATTCGAACCATCCGATTGCCGAATCGATTAGGGCAGCTTATGGAGAACAGATTTCTAAGGAAGCGATCTCGAATTACAACGAAATCTCCGGTCATGGGATCGAGGTTTCGATTGAAGGCAAGACCGTACTTGCAGGTAACGCGCGTCTGATGGAGCGAGAGGGCATAGCTTATGAGGTGCCTGCGCAGAGCGGTACAGTTGTTCACATCGCGGTGGATCATCAGTATGGGGGTTATCTGGTGATTGCAGATGAAGTGAAGGAAGACTCGCAGCAGGCTATTCAGAGCCTCAAGAAGCTTGGCATCCGTAAAACGGTGATGTTAACTGGCGATGCTTCTTCTGTAGCTGAAGATGTTGGGAAGCAGTTAGGTGTAGATGAGGTTCACGCGGAGCTTTTGCCGCAGCATAAGGTAGAGGCCATCGAGAAGCTGGATCGTGAAAAGTCACATCGCGAGAAAATTATTTTTGTCGGTGATGGAATTAACGATACCCCAGTACTAGCTAGAGCAGATGTTGGGATCGCAATGGGCGGACTGGGCTCCGATGCTGCGATTGAAGCGGCAGATATTGTAATTATGACCGATGAACCTTCGAAGATTCCTGTTGCTATCGGCATTGCCAAGCGTACACGGATGATCGTATGGCAAAATATTATTTTCGCTTTAGGTGTTAAAGCTATATTTCTTATTCTCGGCGCATTTGGGATTGCCACGATGTGGGAGGCTGTATTCTCAGATGTTGGGGTAACCGTGCTGGCTGTACTGAACAGTATCCGAGCATTAAAGGTTAAAGATCAAGGATAAAAAAATCGCTCTTTAGGGTATTGGTGTTATCTACCGATCCCCAAAGAGCGATTTTTTCCGTTTGCAGGAGATTAAATGCTGTCTTCCAAGTGTAGGCTCTCAATGCCTGAGCGAACAATGCTGCAGGAGGCGTTGAATTTCTCCGCTTCTTCGGTGTTTAGGTTAAGCTCCAGTAGTTCTTGAATTCCAGTGTTGCCAATAATGGCAGGTACGCCGGTACATATACCACTTTGCCCGTACTCTCCATCCAGAATTGCGGATACGGCAATGATCTTATGCTCATCATTCAGAATGGAACGAGTAATGTAAGCCAGTGCGCTGCCAATACCGAAATGTGTGGAGCCTTTTTTAGTAAATATCTCCCAGCCCGCATCTTTGGTCTTGCGGGAGATATCCTCCAGATCCAGATGCTGGAACCGCTCACGATGCTGATCCATAATTTGCAGGATGGGCTTGCCGCCAATCGTCACATGTGACCAAGCTACAAACTGGGATTCACCATGTTCTCCAAGTGCGTAGCCGTTAACGCTGCGTGGGTCTATGGAGAACACATCAGACAGTAGTGTCTTTAGGCGCGAAGAGTCAATGGAGGTTCCTGTACCAATGATTCTGTGGCGAGGCAGCCCTGATATTTTCCATACCATATAAGTGACAATATCGACTGGATTAGCGGCGACTACGAATATTCCATCGAATCCCCCAGCCATAATGTTGGTGATAATTTCTCTAGTAATGACTGCAGAGGCTTCCAGGACGTCAAGTCTTGTCTGCCCTGCCTTTGGATTAGCGCCGGCGGTTAAGATAACTACATCCATTCCTGCGCAGTCGCTATGGGTTCCTGCATACACCTTGGTACGTGTGCTTGTGAAATCCATGCAGTGTGAGAGATCAAGTGCTTGTGCCATAGCGCGGTCATAGGTGCGGTCGATCATCATGATCTCGTCGCAAATTGCCTGATTGACCATGGAGTAGGCGCAGCTGGAACCGACCATCCCGGCACCGACGATGGCAACTTTTCTTGATTTACTTTTCAATTGCCTTGACCTCGCTTTCTATTGTTAGGTATGCATATATTTTAACGTATCCCTCCACAAGTTACCTAACATCGGACACAGAAAAATGTTTTTTCCTACATGGTATTCATCCACGTAAGAAGCCATCTCAATCGTATGAATTGAAATGGCTTCTTAGAATAACAACATATACTTATGACTGTAAGGACTGTGCCTCCGAGGAGGTCATAGCTTTATAACGTTTGTACATAAAGAATCTCCAATGAAGAATCATTCCGAAGGCTAAGATGAAGAATAATCCACCGGACTGAGGGATACTGACATAACTATTAATAAATTCATGAAGTAAGGTGCGAACTAAAAGGAGTCCGAGCAGAATGAAAGCAAAGCTCTTAGAACGCTGAGCATAAATTTGTCCATCCCGTTGTTCGAAGTTTGTGCTGCGTATTAGAGGATACGCGAAGATGAACCAGCCAATCAAAAAGGCGAGTGCTGCCCACCATAAAGGAAACCTAACTTCAGGTACAACGAACATGGCAAAGCCAGTCGACATCCCGAGAGGTGGAATCCATATTTTTCGAATGGTAACCGGACGTGCGCTAGCTTTTAGACGAATAAAAATAACCATTAGCGCCATGAGCAAGGTCCCTATAGTGGAGCCGATATGTAGGAGTGAGGGGTTAATGCTACCCATGATTCACGACCTCTCTATGATTTGAGTCACTTTTATCTCCATTATAACAGAAAAACGATGGCAGAACATTGAAGTGTAGCCGCTGTATGGAGGTAGTAGCTCCGTGAAAAGCACTGCATACTACATTAAGTAGAAAGAGGCCGAAAACACCAAATAGCAGGTCAAGGTAGTTAACCTTGACCTGCTATTTTTTTTAATAATATAAGTAGTCCAACAATTATTGGTTCAGCCTAAGCTTATGAACGGCTACGCCCATTTGTTGAGCGAAGAATAAGGCTGACGATAAAGATCAGAACAACGGCCCCGATCAAAGAAGGGAAGAAATAGAAATCACTTACTTTAGGTCCCCAGCTTCCCAGAAGCACGCCACCGAGCCATGAACCGATAATACCTGCGATAATGTTACCAATTACCCCGCCTGGAATATCTCTGCCCATAATCAGACCCGCTAACCAACCAATGATCCCACCAACAATTAACATCCATAAAAAACTCATGTTACTTCAACTCCTTCGTTTTGTTGTTTTCGATGTCTACTATTAACCTTGCCAATCATGTTTAAACCACTTGTAAAAACTTACTACTGCCGGGAGAGTTAGGAAATGGCTTCAAAATTGAACTCGATAATGTATTACAACTATAAACATGCTATAGTGAAAAAATATTATAAAATACTGAGTGAGTTGCTATCAGTAAAGGGTAATTAAGAAGTAAATACAATTTATACAAACAAAGGAGTCGCTACTATGGAACGGCTTAATGAGGTATTGTTTTATGTGGGAACGTACAACCCTGAAGGTGAGGAAGCTATTCTACTCTGCTCACTTAGTCCTTCATCAGGGGAAATGAAGATTCTTGAGGGTACTAAGGGCATTGAGAATCCATCGTTTTTAGCAGTAAACAGCACAGGCAGCGTGCTCTATGCGGTTAGTGAGAAGGATGAGGGCGAGGTCTATGCTTTTGCTATTGATCCTGTTACTAAAGCGTTGAGTCCACTTGGAAGTCGTCCTACGGAAGGTGGCGCTCCTTGTTATGTCTCGATCAGTCCTAAGCAAGATTACATATTCGTCTCTAATTATTCCGGTGGCAATGCCAACGTATTTCCAGTAAATGAGGATGGTTCGCTTCAGGTCATGTCTGATCAAGTGAAACATGTAGGTTCAGGAATTCGTGAAGACCGTCAGGAAGCTCCGCATCCACACTCCGTCATTCCGGATGGAAGCGGCAAGCATATACTGGTTTGCGACTTGGGACTGGATCAAATCCTGATTTATCGCCTTGAAGAAGGTAAGCTGTCTAAGCATCGGGAGATTAATCTTCCACCAGGTTCAGGCCCACGCCATCTGGCGGTACACCCTTCAGGACAATGGATTTATCTGGCGAATGAACTAAACTGTACCGTAACGGTATTTGCTAATGATGAGCAGAATGGAAACCTCAGCATTTTACAGCATGTCAGCACGCTTCCAGAGCAATATAATGCGGGTAGTGATGATACAGCTTCCGATATTCATGTATCGCCATGTGGTAAATTCTTGTATGTCTCAAACCGGGGACAAGATAGTATCGCCTTGTTCCATATTGAGGGTTCAACAGGTCATCTTGAAGCGGTAGATTGGCAGGTTACAGGCGGACGTACTCCGCGTAATTTCGCCATTATTGGTGGCAAGCTGCTCGCTGCGAATCAAAATAGTGATATTATTACTTCGTTCTCCATCGATAGTGACAGTGGCAGATTAATTCCTACAGGGAACGAGCTGAAGATAAAGACACCGGTCTGTATTCAAGCCGTGTAGGCTGGGAATAGGTTATTGTATGTTTCAATATTAGAGGCTATTCCCCCAAATTCATCAAAATAAAAGGCCTTCCAATCAGCTGTACATGTGCTGAGGGGAAGGCCTTAAATGGTATAATGGCAAGTTACCTTAAAACATATTTCGAATTCCTAGATCGTAAAAGCCGATGTCATCTAGCATGATTTTATCTCCCTCGGCTTCAAGGTAGAAGGTGATTTCCGTCAGGTTCTCAGGCTCTAGCTCAGGTTCTTCCTCCTGAAACTGTTCGAACGGCATCTCATAGGTCTGAAATACAGCTTCGGACAGATCACCGTACTTCCCATCATTAATCCGTTCTTCAAGCCATGGGAATAACGTGAACTGAGTTTGCGGAAGTGGAAGAATATCCATTACCTCACTTAACGGCAAGCGTGCCGAGGTATCATTTTTGTCGGTTAACTCAACCTCTACATTGGGAGGTAGCGGAATACTTAGTTCATCTTTGATATCACCATTGAGGTTTGCTAAGGAAAATGTAAGGCCATCTGCGTCTGAAAGGGCCATTTCAGTAACAACACTGTCTTTAAGCTTAATGTTGTAATAAGCTTCCTCGTCTTTTTTGGCTGTGCGTTCAAGAACGACACCATATGTGGCTTTGCTTTTCGATTCACGATCCTTCGCGAGCTCTTCCGACCAGGATAATCCGGATGCTTCTGCTGTTCCGAGATTAACGGTATTCTTGTTGCGGTCCTCGTCAAATGTGGCTACAGGCCGATATCCCCCATCCTGGAATCGATTGTAGTAAGTGGTCTCCGGTAGCCATTTCAGTCCGCTGCGGTAATCCCGGAACAAGCTCTGGTATTCGTCTTTTCCATGCAAAGTGGTCTCTAGAAAAGCTGATACATACACTTTAGCGATTTGCCGCTGCTTGTCTGCATCCATAATTTGCGCTCGATTTAAAAAGAGGCCAGCAGGTAATGTCTGATCATACGCGCCCCAATCACTGTTGAATTGACTGTGATTGGCGTCCGCAATATACAGCGAGCTTTTGAAAGCGGAGGATCCTGGAGAATAGGAAGTACGTATATACTGCCGGTCACCATAGAAATCATGTACATCCCCATCACGAGCCCCTTGCAGAGTCAAATAGTTGACATCCTTGAGACGGGCTTGCTGATCGTCTATCGTTTTGTCCGTAGGGGCAAGGGCGACCACAGAGGCTATATTAAAACGATCTACTGCCTTCATAACGGGATCATTTTTGAACCAACGTTCGGCGTCTGCTGCCATAGCAACAGCTTGTCCTCCACGGCTATGGCCGAGCAGGGCGGTTTTTGTGAAATCTATTTTTTGATAAAAAGGATTGTCTGGTTCATCCGAGAAAGCTGCTAGCTGTTCCAGGTGTTTCAGAATGATCCAGGTCCGTACTTTGAAATCATTGTCCGGAATACCGGACCAAGCAGAATAGTTCAGGAAATTCTCATCCAGGGAAATTGCGATAAACCCCCGGCTGGCCAAGAGTTCACCGAGATAAGCGTACCCTCCGTCAGAGTAATCTTCCATCATATGATTTCCGTGCACCATCAGAACTACCGGATAGGGACCATCGCCCTTAGGCATCCATACTCGGCCGTTCAGTGGAAGTGCATTATAATCGAAACCCCAGAATAAAGTGCGGAGTTTTGACCAATCCTTAATATAAGCAGAAGCATCTACTGTAGAAGAGATCACATTGGTATCCTTGCCGTATTCGGTCCGATGCAGATCCTTACCGCTGGCATAAGTGAAGGTCTGATAGGCTTGATTGCCAGGTTGTGACGGACTTGCGGCTGTCAATGGAATCACATCAGAATCACTGATATCAATGGGTTCCAAAGTAGGTATTTCCTGCACTCCGTTTGCCAGAGCAAGTTGGGAAAAAGTTACCGTAATGGTAAGCAGAAGTCCCATGGTTATTCTTTTGCTGCGCAGCAGTCCGATGGCTAATCCGCCCAATGCACCTAATAAGGATAGTAGAACAGCAATGAGAGCCGCAGCTTCAATCTCAAAGTCTGCGTAATATAAGATTAGTAGAATCGCTCCAACATCGCTCAATACACAGCCTGCGAATAGTCGTGGGATGCGCAGTCCGGTCAAGGCGATCAGTACAGCAATGATATTGCTGGCAATGGCCAGCAGAATGGTACTCGTACCTGCAGCAAGTGCAATATCTGTTGGCACCCCTAATCCAGTGGGTATACCTAATACGGCAGTGGTGAAGGCCAAAAAGCAAACGATCCAAAGACCAGCGATTGCTGTCCTCCAGACCGTTGTATCATAACGGTAAGTTCCCCTAATCCTTCGACTAATTTCTTGAGTCATTCTCCTATGAAGCCGTGGTCTTATCGGCGCAGGGACGTACTCTAAATCCATACCCATGATTCTCACTCCCGACATTAAGCGGTAATTTCTCTAGACCATAAGCTGTAGCAATAATATTACTTTATAGCATCAATAACAAGTGGATCTTACAGGAACCCACACCATTGCCTGTATAGCGTGGGATTTGAAAGATTCCTTTGTCATTGGCTGGAAAAAAAGGTTTGACACGGTTAAAGGGTTTCAGTATTATATCCATATAAACCAACTAAGTAGATAGGAATAATTGAAGAAAGTTCTTACCGTACAGACGGAGGAACGCCTGCATTAGGCTCGCAGACACGTGTCATAGGACCGGTTTGACCTGCCATACGTGGGCTTTCCTCCGTTCTTTTTGTTATCCACAGGAAAGAAATGAAGGCAAGAAAAACATGGGGGAGTGGAAAAGATGAAGAAAAAGATGAATAAAGGGCTTCTTGTAGGGTTTAGCTTGTTGCTGACGGCAGGGCTTACTGCTGCTTGCGGCAGCAATAACAACAACGGCAATAGTGCTAGTTCGGCAACAGACGCACCAGCAACAACCAATTCAGCGGAGGCCACAAATGCGGCTGAAGCAACAAAAACTCCATCTAAAGATCCAGTAGAACTACTGAACGTATCTTATGACCCTACTCGCGAATTGTACGAGAATTATAATAAAGCTTTTGCTGCCTATTGGGAGAAAGAAACAGGACAGAAGGTCACCATTAAACAATCCCACGGTGGATCGGGGAAACAAAGCCGTGCTGTACTTGATGGTCTGGAAGCGGATGTTGTGACCTTAGCACTTGGTTATGATATTGATGCCTTGCAGGAAAAGGGACTTATTAATGAAGGCTGGCAAAGTAAATTTGATCATAACAGTTCACCGTACACCTCGACGATCGTATTCTTAGTACGCAAAGGAAATCCAAAAGGAATCAAAGATTGGCCGGATTTGCTTAAGGAAGGCGTAGAAGTGATTACACCAAATCCGAAAACATCAGGTGGCGCACGTTGGAACTACTTGGCGGCGTGGGGTTACGCGCTAGACCACAACAATAACGACGAAGCTAAGGCTGAGGAATTTGTAAAAGAATTGTTCAAACATGTTCCGGTGCTAGATACGGGTGCGCGCGGTTCTACGACCACTTTTGTAGAGCGTGGAATTGGCGATGTGCTGATTGCATGGGAGAATGAAGCTTACCTTTCTGTAGAAGAGCTTGGTCCAGATAAATTCGATATCGTAAATCCATCTGAGAGCATTCTGGCTGAACCGCCGGTAGCAATAGTAGATAAGGTTGTGGATAAAAGAAATACGCGTGAAGTGTCCGAGGCTTACTTGAAGTATCTCTATACGGAGGAAGGACAAAAAATCGCGGCTGAGAACTACTACCGTCCAACGCTAGAAAGCGTGAAAGAACAATATAAAGATAAGTTCCCGGAAATAAAGCTCTTCACATTGGCTGATAAATTCGGAACCTGGAAAGAAACGCAAGAGAAGCATTTTAACGATGGCGGGATCTTTGACAAGATCTATGTGCCGGGTGCTAAATAACAGATTAATAAAACGAAAATTATATTTTTCTTTAAGAGATTTGTCCCTAGTAAGGGGCTGATCGGCTAACCTGCCGAAGGCGAGAAAGGATGAATAGGGGATGAATGTCACCGCAACGACTACAGCTGTATCGGCGACAACGCGGCGAAGGATACTACCCGGTTTTGGGATAACGATGGGGTACAGCGTACTTTACCTGAGTCTCGTGGTACTCTTGCCACTTTCAGCATTGTTGTTCAATTCTACTGGGCTGAGCTGGGCGAAATTCTGGGATGTAGCTACCGATCCGCGTGTATTGGCTTCGTATCGTGTCAGCCTGTCTACGGCAGCGGCTGCTGCTTTTGTGGATGCTATTCTAGGTCTCTTGCTGGCGTGGGTACTAGTGCGTTACGAATTTCCGGGCAAAAGAATATTTGATGCGCTGATCGATCTTCCGTTTGCTTTACCGACAGCTGTAGCTGGTGTCTCCTTGACGGCTCTTTATGCCACAAATGGCTGGATCGGGGCGTGGCTTGAGCCACTAGGATTAAAGGTGGCATTTACTCCGCTTGGCATTACCCTTGCCTTAATGTTCATCGGGATACCGTTCGTCGTGCGAACGGTACAGCCGGTGCTGGAGGATTTGGACCGAGATATGGAGGAAGCCTCGGCAACCCTCGGTGCAGGCCGCTGGAGAACCTTTCGTTCAGTAGTACTGCCTGAGCTGTTCCCGCCGTTGTTAACCGGCTTTGCTTTGGCATTTGCCCGTGGTATTGGTGAATTCGGCTCTGTCGTGTTCATCTCCGGCAATATGCCGATGAGAACGGAGATTGCTCCTTTGCTTATTATGTCCAAACTGGAGCAGTATGATTACGCTGGTGCTACTGCCGTTGCGTTGCTCCTGCTTCTCATTTCCTTCTTAATGCTGTTAGTCATTAATACGCTCCAGCGATGGGTGCGTAAGACTTCTCGGTAAGTCTTTCGGTGTTACTCTCTATATTGCAAGTATTTAATTTGGAAGTTTTGTTTTGCTGAGCGATTCTTAGCGAAGCTATACCCTAACAGGTAAATGACGACTTTATTTTACGAAGCATACTTGCTTCCGTAAAATGTAGAATCTTTAGGCGAATTGAGGAGTCGCAGAGTGAATTTGCTTTTAGAGGAGCGATAGCGATCTCGAAGTTTTGAACTCAGATAACTGGTAAGAAAGGAACGGAGAGGAATATTGGAACTGTAGAAGCGTTAGCGTTCGCCTTTATCCTCGGATTTCTACCGCGGACAGCGGTTCAAATCAGGAAATCTGAGGATAACAGCGATCGGAAGTCCAATATTCCTTGGAGTGACCCATTACCAGTAATCTTGTTTGAACGATTCCAGCCGCCCGATAACTCCCAAATTCACTCGAAGACATTTCATATTTCCCGTTGTTCGGCATTTTTCAGAAGCTAATCATGCTTTCGTAAAACCCTTTAAAGGAGGAATAACTTGTGGCAGGCACCATCCCACTCCAAGCCCCCCGGCTACAGAAGAATACGTCCTCGCCAGCGACAACGGAAACCAAGGCTGTAAAATGGGTGTTGATCGGAGCTGCTGGACTAGTCCTTTTTTGGCTGATTGCCTTGCCTTTGATTGTTGTGCTGACAGAGGCGCTGAAAAAGGGCTGGGACGTATATATAGCTGCTCTGACCGATCCAGATGCCCGTTCCGCTTTGCGGCTGACGTTGCTTGTTGCAGCGATCACTGTACCACTGAATACCTTTTTTGGTGTAGCGGCTGCATGGGCAGTAACCAAGTTTCGTTTTCGCGGTAAAGGGTTTCTCATTACCTTGATAGATCTCCCCTTTGCAGTATCGCCTGTCATCGGCGGTCTGATCTTTGTGCTCGTCTTCGGCGCCAACGGTTGGTTTGGCCCTTGGCTGAGCGCCCATGATATCAAGATCGTATTTGCGCTTCCAGGCATCGTGTTGGCCACGCTGTTTGTGACCTTTCCCTTTGTGGCGCGTGAGTTGATCCCACTGATGGAGGATCAAGGGACACAGGAGGAAGAGGCAGCGATTACCCTCGGAGCACATGGGTGGCAAATCTTTTTCAGAGTCACGCTTCCTAATATTAAATGGGGTTTATTGTACGGTATTATTTTGTGTAATGCGCGGGCCATGGGCGAGTTCGGCGCAGTTTCTGTGGTGTCCGGGCATATACGTGGGGAGACGAATACACTGCCGCTGCATGTTGAGATTTTGTACAATGAATATCAATTTTCAGCCTCTTTTGCAGTAGCTTCACTGCTCCTGTTGTTGGCTTTGGTGACGATGATTATTAAAAGCTGGTTATCACGAAAAAATGCCCATTGACAGTACTTTTGGTTCCGTGCTAAGTTAATTCATAGTATACGGGTTGGTAATAACGGAATTATGGAATTTAGGCGGATATAATCCTTTGGATGGGGAAAGGGAGGCTAGAGAATGGCTAAACCGCTGAAAGTGGATGATTTATGGCTTACGCGGATTGCAGGGCTTCTGGATGATATGGAATTTGGCTCCTTGCACATCGTAGTGCATGAAGGTCAGATTGTTCAGATGGAGCGTACGGAACGCAAACGTTTTGAGAATGGCAATGGCAACGCAAACGGGCGTTACATTAATGAGAGTGGAACCCGGCGGGCCGATTCCCAATCGGCAGGACGTTGATACAATCTCGGGCAATCATAAAGGTATATATAATATTTAAGAATAAACGCTAATAACCCACTCCTGAATAGGGGCGGGTTATTTTTCTGACGATTTAGGTGCTCTTATTAATAACGATTTGCCTGACGTGAAGAGGAAATCCCTTCAACGAGCAGTACGAGCGCAGTGATGCCATGCATGATCCAACCTAAGAGTGGAATAAACGCTAAAATCGAGGTGATAATGCCTAGAACATTCCCTACGATGGGTTTCCGCTCTCTTTGCAGGATTACAATGGCTACAGCGTGGAGTAAAAAGGCAACGGCAAGTGGGACCCAACCATTGGCTATAATAAAGAGACCGCCGAGGACAGGCAGAGCCAGAAAAGCCTCATACACACACGTTCCCCATTTAAACAGCTTTGCTACAGGAGACATTATGCCACCAACCTTTTTAGAATATTGTTATAAATACTATTCCACACAGTGAGTAATAGGATACAAGAATATAATACTTACCACTTTGGCGGATGTGTATGAATTTTGGGAATGGACGGCATTTTCATATTCATATATAGTGTGAGTTAGATATTTCCAAAAGAGTGTAAAGATATATGATCACCCAATAAGGATACGAATTTTACCATTGGGTGATTTTCAATTTATAAAGGAATCATCAAGGGGAGATCACATTGCTTAGAAAATCCTTTTTCACAAAACTACTTATCGCTTATCTGGTTATTATATTCGCTTACACTATGATTGCTGTCTGCCTTTCTTTTTTTAAGGACAGCCAAAACGTGCGATCGGAATTAAGCCAGAAGCAGCAGAATTTTCTCATGCAATCGCGCGACAAAATTGACACGAAACTCGGTGTTTCTTTCAATTTAATTACACAATTGAGATTAGATGATCATGTTGTTAAATTCGCTGAAAAAGATCGCGATTATTATGAGATCACGCAAGCCTCTTATGCACTGAAAAATCATATAGATGCATTCTCTGAATTCGGCTATAGCATCGATTTAATGAAGACTAACGACGATTTGGTTATTACGCCGCAAATTTCGTCGGATAGAAGACGCTATATGGAAGATATGGGAATCACTAATGAGGATTTGGCACAATTAGGTACAGACAGCACGAGTCCAAACATAACGGTATCGAGCAGCCAAAATACAACGTCGACGAACAATGAAAGCGCATCCATAAGAATCGTTAATCCGGAACGGGTAGGAATAGGGAACTCATTATTTTTTGTGGTCTCATTCTTTGAACAATTGCTGCTGCCACCCCTATCACCTGATGCGCAAGAAGCTTTTGCCATTATCGAAAATGGCCGATACGTAACGCTTAAATCAAGCTTTGACGATAAACGGGAAAAGCAATTGCTTGCCTATCCACTGGCACAACTGGATGAACAGGCAACCGTGGATTATAAGAAGCTATCCAATGATGAATTCGATTTCCATTTAATCCGCTCGAATACAATGCCGCAATGGTCGTATATGTATGTTACACAGAACTACTCTTTGGTGGACTCCTTTTCCCCCAATTTAAAAGGGACTGTACTTTTATTAGCCATTCTTATCTTTGTGGGACTTGCGTTCGCCTATACAGTTTCCAGGCGCATGTACCGGCCTGTGGGTCATCTCGTCGGATTGTTCAAGAGCTACGGTGAGCCTTCGGGAGCAGACGAATTCGCTTTCTTGAACGAGACAGCGACGAGTATAAGTAAAGCCAATGAACAGATGAAATCCGCGCTACATGAGCACGAGCTTTCGATGAGAGACAAGTTCCTGCGGGATTTGCTCCATGGACTCGTTCCACCTGACAGGGTGGATGACCTGCTAAATGCACATCAACTGCAAAGCCTTTCTAGCAACTTGAGCGTTTGTGTGATTTCATTCTCGAACGCTAAGGAATTGGAGGAGCAATATTCGAAAGATGCGATTCTTACGATAAAATCAAAGACTTCCTTGATTATTCATGAGCAGTTGAAGGTTCATTTCCCTTGTGAACTGCTTGATCATGATTTCACCAAATTTGTCTTCATAATCAGTGAATCCGATACGGAATCCATTCAGAAGAAGCTCATGAAAGCGATGGCTCAAATCGAGGACGCGCATGCATACGGATTGACTGCAGCTGTAGGCCAGCCTGTAATTTCTGCTGGGGAAATTGACCGCTCCTTTATCCAGGCACTTGATATTCTGAAGAGAAGATCGGCTGTGGACAAGACTTCCGTCATTACTTATAAACAACTCAGTCAAGTGCAGATGGTCAGCTATTATTATCCTATCGATACGGAACGCGAGCTGATCAGCTATGTGATTCGCGGCAAGCGGGAGAATGCTTTAAATACGCTAAACCGTCTGCTATCGGAAAATCTGGAGCAAAGGCAGTTAACCAGGCAGCAGCTCGACCAGTTCAGCCTGCTTGTGTTGGCTACGCTGAGCCGAATTATCCAGCAGTTGAATATGCCTTTTGAAGAGTTCGTTCAAGCTCATAAGGAATCTCTGGACATCGTACAGCACGGCGAATCGAAGGAGCTTATGGTTTCCGCCATTACTTCCTTGTTCGGCGCCATGATGGATACGATTGATCAGCAGAATGAAATGATGGATAACAGTATGGTAAAGCGGATGATTGAATATATTCATGACAACTACAATAGGGATTTATCGCTTAGCATGATAGCGGAGGAGTTTAACTTCTCTCCTGGTTATGTCAGTATCGCTTTCAAAAATCATTCCGGAGAAAATTTTAAAGATTACTTGAATTTTTATCGTGTGCAGCAAGCTAAAGAGATTATGCGTCAGCAGAAAGATATCAAAATTGGAGATTTAGCACTAATGGTCGGGTGCAATAATGCAAACACGTTTATTCGCATGTTCCGCAAGTATGAAGGGTTAGCTCCTGGCCAATACGCAAAGAAGCTTAACGAGAAGGAATGAGGCTTCAAGTAATGAGAACCGTCGAACATACAATAGCCGCCTAGCTTAATTGCCAGGCGGCTATTGTATGTTCGACGGGCGTTTCTCTATATAACGAGAAATTGTTGATACATAAAATAATGCACATTATGAACCCAGACATAAAGAGTTGCCGCTAGATGAAATAATGGCGATAGACAGCGCTTACATTCATTCCTATAGTTTAAATTGCAACGCTGACCTTTCAATTGGGAGCGCTCCTGAGGGGATCAGCTAAACATCGTTGCGAGAGGAGAAGAGAGTGCTGCTTAACTTTAAAGAAATAAAAACCAACCTGATCAGGGACCGTTATCTTTATCTACTCCTGATACCGTTTCTGGCTTGGTATATCATCTTTGCGTATAAGCCGATGTACGGCCTGCAAATCGCCTTTAAGGATTTCAGTGTATATAAAGGAATTGAAGCGAGTCCCTGGGTTGGATTTGAACACTTCGAGACCTTTTTTAAAAGTCCATATTTCTGGCGGCTATTAAAAAACACAGTATTGCTCAGTTTGTATCAATTGCTGTTTGCGTTCCCTGTGCCGATTATCCTCGCTTTGTTATTTAACGAATTGAAGAATGGGGTATTCAAAGCAACGGTGCAGACCTTCACGTATTTGCCCCATTTTATTTCGGTCGTTGTCGTAGCTGGGATCGTTACTAACTTTTTGGCTCCTAGCAACGGCATTATCAATATCCTGATCGAAATGATGGGTGGAGAAAAGCAATACTTTCTGACCAATCCCGATTATTTCCGTACGATTTTTATCGGGTCCATGGATATTTGGAAGGAAGCGGGATTTGGTACCATCATCTATATAGCTGCATTGTCCGGTGTCAATCCGGCTTTGTATGAGGCAGCGGTTATCGATGGAGCTAATAAATGGAAGCAAATGTGGCATATCACGCTTCCTGCCATCATTCCGACGATCGCAATCATGCTTGTCATGAAGGTGGGCTCCATGTTGGAAGTAGGCTATGAGGCGATCATTCTTCTATATCAGCCAGCCACCTATGAGACGGCCGACGTTATTAACACCTACGTGTACCGGTCCGGTTTACAGGATGCACGTTACGACCTGGCGACAGCGGTGGGACTGTTCAATGCCGTCGTTGGATTTATTCTAGTCGTATTTGCCAACAAGATGAGCAAGAAGTTAACAGAGACTGGATTATGGTAGGTGATGGAAGATGAAAAAAACCAGAGGCGAAAAGCTGTTCTATATCTTTAACTGTGTATTTCTTGGAATAATCGCTTTGTTTGCATTATATCCGTTTGTCTATGTCTTATCCGCATCCATCAGCTCCTCTGATGCGGTCGTTACCGGCAAGGTGATCTTGCTGCCGCGCGATATTAACTTTGACTCCTATGCAAAGGTATTATCGGAAAAGGGGATTTGGATTGCCTATTTTAACACGTTTTATTACACGATATTCGGCGTAATCGTCAATTTAATTCTCACCATTTGCGGCGCCTATGCCCTGTCCAAGAAACGGGTTATGGGGCGTACGGCCATCAGCTTCTTTATCGCGCTGACAATGTGGTTCCAACCGGGCATGATTCCGATGTATCTCAATTTTAGAGATTTGAACATGCTTGACAACAGGTTTACGATCATTATCGGTTTCGCGATTACGACCTTCTATGTCTTCCTCATGAGAACGTTCTTCCAGAGTATTCCGGAGGAACTCGAGGAAGCGGCAAAGGTTGACGGAGCAAATGATCTGACGATTTTATGGAAGGTGTATCTGCCGCTGTCCAAAGCCTCTCTTGTAACGATCGGATTATTCTATGCGGTGCACCGCTGGAACGGCTATTTCTGGACGATGATCCTACTGAGCGACGAGAGTAAGGTACCGCTACAAGTCTTGCTAAAGAAACTCATCGTAGAAATGAACGTGAGCGACGAAATGGGGAATATGGCGGTATATTCTAAGGAAACGATCATTTATGCAACTATTATCGTCTCCATTATACCGATTGTTGCAGCTTATCCCTTCATTCAGAAATATTTCGTCAAAGGCGCCATGATCGGTTCCGTCAAAGGCTAATGGCTACTTCAATCCTTTTACTATGAAATCAAGAAACCAATATTGGGAGGTCATGAATATGGGTAACAAAAAATGGATGAAATCATCTGCAATAATCATGATGTCAGTCGGTATGCTGCTGGCAGGCTGTAGTAACAATAACGCTCCGCAAAATAGTGGAAGTTCAGCGAATGATTCAAAAGGGTCGGATACAGAACAACTATCCGGGAACTTAATCTCTAAAGAGCCGGTTGAACTGACGCTCCATATGCACTACTCAGATAAGTTTATATTCGACGATAACTGGCCCGTCTTCAAAGAAGCGGAAGCCATGACCAATATTAAGCTAAAGGGTACTGCATCTAAGGCCTCGACGAATAGTAAAGAACTGTTCAATACAATGATGGCTTCCGGAAAAATTCCGGATCTGGTCCATCATCAAATTAAGGAGCAGTACGACAGCCTTGGGATTGAAGGGGCCTTTCTTCAGCTAGATGACCTGATTGAAAAATATGCCCCGAACATTAAAAAGTTCTTTTCCGAACATCCAGATGCAGCTAAATATATGAAAGCCTATAACGGCAAAACGTATTTCCTTAACTTTACGCCAGATGGACCGGCTGCAAGGGGCTGGTTTGTACGTCAGGATTGGCTGGATAAATTGGGACTAGAGCAGCCGAAAACTGTAGATGAGCTGTATGCGCTCTTGAAAGCCTTCAAAGAAAAAGATCCGAACGGTAATGGAGTAAACGATGAAATCCCATACTTCAGCCGATCCAAGCTGGATGGAATTTACGATCTACTGATTCAGTGGGGCGTGCAAGGCGGGGCCGATGCGGCCAAACGCGGATTTTACGCGGATAACGGTGTCGTCAAGTACGGCATGTATGAGCCGGGTTATAAGACTGCCATCGAAAATATTGCGAAGTGGTATAAGGAAGGCTTAATCGATAAAGAAATTTTCACCCGCGGAGAGAAGGCGCGTAACATTTTGCTCGGAGACAATGTCGGCGGCATGACGCACGACTGGTTCGCCAGCACAGCTAACTTCAATGACATTCTTGCGACTGAGATTCCAGGCTTCTCTTTTGTTCCGATGACGCCTCCAGCGAACACTGAAGGCAAAGTAATCGAAGAAAGTTCTCGCAAGGGGACGCATGCAAGCGGATGGGGAATCTCGGCGACTACCAAGCATCCCGTAGAAGCGATCAAATATATGGATTTCTGGTTTTCCGAAGAGGGTCGGAGACTGATGAACTTTGGCATCGAAGGTAAGGACTACGACCTCGTGGACGGCAAACCGAAGTTTAAAGATTCATTATTGAAAAATAAAGAAAAGACAGTCATTCAACAGCTTCAGGAAGAGGGAGCCCAGATCGAGCTCGCCTTCCATCAAGACTACGCTTACGAAGAACAATGGACAAACGCAACTGCGTTGAAAGGCATCAAGGAATACATTGACAATGGCTATATTATGAAGGCTTATCCGCCGATTTCTTATACAGATGATGAACGGACCAAATTTGAGGAGTTAAATGCGGGCGTACTGACTTATGTGGAGGAAAAGCTGCAGCGTTGGGTGCTCGGCGTGGAACCAGTAAACGATGAGACATTTAGCAAGTATATTAAAGAGCTGGAAAGCTTGGGCATCAAGGATTTGCTTGCTCTGGAGCAAGGTGCATACGACCGTTACATGAAATAGCTGGAATCGCTCCTTCCGGAGTCTTGATGATTTCGGAGGGGGCATTTCGAATTCAAAATAACATAATGGAGATGAATAAATGAATCTGCAATCATTGCTGAAAGAGCCGATGACTACGACGGAGCTGTTAGCTAACTTGCGCTCACGGCTTGAGCCGATGGACGAGAAAGCCGCCTATATCGCAGCACATATGCCTGATCACGTGCGCGAGACGATTGCGAATGCCGAATTCGCCTATCAAGGAATGATCATGCTTCCTGGTACAGGGGGAGTCAGAGAGTTTGTCGGGAATCCGCCTAGCTGGCTAGAGCGCAGACATAATGACAATGAATATTTATGGCAGCTGAATCGCATGACGCATTGGCAGGATTTACTGGAAGCCTACTCGCTCACCAAGGACGCGAAATACGGACTCAAGGTCATCGATGAAATGCTGGACTGGATCGAAACGGTCACTATTCCTGAGGACTTACTGGCTAAGCCGATTGGCTATTTTACGGAATGCCATCCGCTGAGGGTTTTGGAGATTGGTATCCGGGGCTACAAAATTTGGCCGCTTGTTCTGGAGCATCTAGGCCCTTCGGAGTTGTTCACGGAAGAAATTTTGGAGAAGTATTTAACAGTCATTTACAAGCAAGTAAAAGCTTTGCGTAACGTGTCTCCTCAGCTGTGGCCTAAAGCGGATCATAACCATTATTTAATGGAATGTTTGGGCCTTCTGACGACTGCTCTTTACTTTCCCGAGCTGAAAGAAGCCGAGGAATGGAAGGCTTTTGCGATAGAGGGCATCGAAAAGTGCAGCATGGCGCAACTGACAGAGGATGGCGGTCAAATTGAAGGCTGTCCATCGTATCATAATGGCTGCATGTTCTGGTTCGGGCTGGCTGTCGTTCTGGCTAAACGTTTCGATTTTGAGTTCTCTGCGGAGTACATGGGACGGTTCAGAAAGAATTTGGATTACTCGATCTACTCGTTAAGACCAACCGGGAAATGTGTACCTGTCGGAGACTCTTTTGCAAATCCGCTTGCGGTAATGTCTGGCGTTTATGGGTATTATGCCTTGAATGATAGCTCCTGGCTAGGGCTTGCAACGAATTTGATTGATGTACACGAAGTTGTAAGGGAAGCTAGTAAGCATGTATGGAGAGCGCTCGATGTCCGCCAATTTGTGGAGGAGCTGTATTCCTTGCAGGATAGAGAGTTTGTATTGGATAAGCCCACGACATTCTGGAATCGTACATTGGATCAAGCAATTATCCGCAGTGGCTGGGATTCGAAGGCTCTCAGTTTTTTGTTTACATGTAAAAGCCCGATTCAGAATGCCCATGCCCATATCGATCTGATGAGCTTTGATTTTACGGCGCTCGGAAAAGACATGATTTGCGATCCCGGATTTTTTTGTTATCGGAATGATGAGGACCGTAAGCAGTTTAAGAGCTCGAATTATCACTCTACGCTGCTGATCGATGAGCGAGATCATTTCGAGTATATTAATTCCTTTACATTTGGGCCACAAAAGCCTGGTGGAATCTACAATGTAGAGGATAGAGGCTTCTACCAGCTCGCCAGCGCCAGCCATACAAACTATGATCCGGTTGTCCATCATCGGCATATTTCACTAGTCGATAATCGGTTCATTGTTATTGCAGATCGGGTAGAAGGACTAAATGATCGTAGCGTTCAGCGTTATTTCCATCTGGATTTTGTCGAGGTGAAAGAGAGCCTAGGCGGCGTGATTGGGACTAGCGATATTGCAAATCTGGCGATTGCGACAAGCCATACGGGGAAATTGGATCTTCTGGAGGGAAGGCTGTCCGATGAGACCGATATCTCAAGGCCTTCGACAAGGGTCCGCTTTCAGGATAGGTACAGCGGTACTATGACTTTCTTGACCGTGCTTATTCCTTTTCAAGGGGGGCAACAGCCTGCCGTTCAGATTATTGAAGAAGAGGAAGGTGTATTTAGCTTCGAGATTGGAGATCAGTACTTGGTTTCGATAAACGAAAGAGATATGCACATAAGCAAACGGGCTTGAAAAGGGGTGACCCTTAGAAAGTTAAAAAATAGGAGTGAGCAGATTGTTGAACCTTCAGGCTGATGATCAAATTTGGGTAGATAATGTCATAGCTAAACTAACGGACAAAATGGACGTCGTATGTGAACGATCAAGAAACAAAATTCCATACACGACAAGAAATGGCACGCACGATAATCAGATCGAAAAAGATATCAACTGGTGGACGAATGGATTTTGGGGCGGTATGATGTGGCTCATGTACCATGAAACCGGCGCTCAGAAGTACAAGGAAATCGCCAATTTTACGGAGGATGCATTGGATGCCTGCTTCCATCAATTCTACGGTCTGCATCATGATGTCGGATTTATGTGGTTGCCTACGAGCTTGGCCAATTATAAAGTTACCGGAAATCCGGAATCTCGTAAGAGGGCAATGCACGCCGCCAACTTACTTGCTGGACGATTTAATCTGGCAGGCGGATTTATCCGCGCTTGGAACGATGATACGGCCAGCGAAGATACAAGAGGGTGGGCGATCGTGGACTGCATGATGAATCTACCGCTTCTCTATTGGGCGAGCGAAGAGACTAAAGATCCGCGATATGCGCAAATCGCAATGAGGCATGCGGACACCGCTCTAGAAGCTTTTATCAGGCCGGACGGGTCCGTGAATCATATCGTGGAGTTTGATCCGTTCCATGGAGGCGTGGTCCGAACTTACGGCGGCCAAGGCTACGAGGATGGCTCGTCCTGGACACGTGGGCAGACCTGGGCTTTATACGGCTTTATGATCAGTTATACGCATACGGGAAAGCCGGAGTATTTGCAGGCAGCCAAACGGGTGGCGCATTATTTTATGGCTAATATTCCGGATAACGGGGTTATTCCAATCGATTTCCGGCAACCGAAGGAGCCCGCTTACGAAGACTCCACGGCAGCGGTGATCGCAGCTTGCGGACTGATCGAGATCGCCCAAGTTGTTGGCGAGCACGAAAAGGAGGTCTACCTGAACGCCGCGCTGAAGCTCGTGAAAAAAGTGGACGCTACTCGCTGCGACTGGACGACCGATTCCGATCATCTTTTAATGGGCGGTTCAGCAGCGTATCATCATAAAGACATTCATGTTTCAATCATTTATGGCGATTATTATTTTATGGAAGCTATTTTTAAGTTAAAGGGGAACGACTTGTTCTTGTGGTAGTAAAACGATATACCAGATCAGTTAACCAGAATATTGGGAGTAATCGCCTTTTTAATAAGAAGATAACACTTCATAATAATGAAAATTATTGATAAAAAAAGCCGCCTAGCCTATGTGCCAGGCGGCTATTGTATATTCGACGGAGGCAAGTCTTGCCTGTGCACCATTGAGTCGTATATAGTTGGAACAGCAATGCTGGACGGCGCTAATTCTATTTTATTGTAGGATGCTAGGAGGAGAAAGGTATGGGGACAACAGGAAAGCTGGATATACGTCATGAATGTCCTTCAGGGGAACAGTATTTAGCACTGAGAAAAGAGGCCGGTCTGAGTGCAATGAGTGAAGAAGGGGCTGCGATAGGGCTGCCTCGTTCTATTTTTGCAGTAACCTTGTATGAGGAAGATACCTTGGTCGGGATGGGCAGGGTGATTGGCGATGGGGGATGCTTTTTTCAGGTTACGGATATCGCAGTGAAGCCTTCTTATCAGGGTCGCGGTTTAGGAAAATTGATCATGGGGGAAATCAGGGATTTTCTTCATACTGTACCGGACAAGGCTTATGTCAGTCTAATCGCGGATGGGGAAGCCTCTAAATTGTATGCACAATATGGCTTTGAATCGGTCATGCCACGTTCTCAGGGAATGTTTTTACGTCCTTAATGTGAGGACATGCTACTTAGTAGAGAGTGCCCCTTGTATTGGTGAAGGGGTTTTTCGTTTGGAAGTTAACGGATGCGATTTGATTTCAAATGGACCGCAGGGGATAAATAATGATTAAAGGTTGTAAGGGAAAGGCTATTGAGACGAGTATTGAAAAATATAAATAAGCAGGAAGGCCGCACGCTGGCCTTACCCCGAAAAAGTGAGGAAAAAACAGATGGATGTTGTAGTATTGGGTGCATCAGGAACGATTGGAAAGGCGATTGTACAGGAGGCTTTAAAAAGAAAACATGAGGTAACAGCTGCGGTACGGACTCCAGAATCAGTAACCCTTGAACATGAACGTCTGCACATCACGACTGTAGATGTTCTAGATCCTGCTTCAGTCGCAGCTGCAGTCCGTGGACATGAAGAGGTAATCAGTGCATACGGTCCAGCACTCGGCCAAGAGAAGGATTTGATAACAGCAGCTAAGGCAATTGTAGAGGGAATGCAAGAAGCTGGGCTAAATCGACTGTTAGTTGTGGGTGGTGCAGGGAGTTTGAAGACTGAATCAGGAGAGCTGTTGATGGATACGGCAGATTTTCCTGCACAGATTAGACCACTGGCAGAGGCACATGCGGAAGCTTATGAAATTTACAAAAACACAGAACTGGATTATACGTATGCCAGTCCTGCTGCGGTAGTTCATTCCGGTCGACGTACAGGTCAATTTCGCATTGGACTCGACCGTCTCGTTTTTGATGAGAACGGCGAAAGTATTATCAGTGTTGAGGATTTTGCTGTAGCTATGGTGGACGAGCTGGAGGAAGGGAATTTTAGCCGGACGAGATTTACTGTAGCATATTGATATCAAGCTAGTTGTGGATTGAAGTGTAGCGGAAAGGGGCCGAACCATGTATCTGGTAACTGCTGAGCAAATGCGGCGGCTGGACGGAGAAACAATCCAGCGGCTGGGGATTCCAGCTATTGCGCTGATGGAGAATGCGGGAAGAGTGATCGCAGAGGAGATCGTTGCGCTGTGCCGGCGGAGAGGTGGAGAGGGCTGCAGAAATGCAGCCGGATGGGAAGACGCTGGGAAGGATGCATTTCAGGTCAGCGCAGATCATGCGCTGACCTTGGACAATGCCGCCACCGAGCGATGGTTCATCCTCGTCGGCAAAGGCAACAACGGCGGCGATGGCCTCGCCGCCGCACGGTATCTTCGCGAGACCGGCATCGCCGTCACGCTCGTTTATGCGGTGCCGCCGGAGTCGCTCTCCGGCGAGGCCGCCCTGCAGCGCGATGCGGCTGCAGCTATGGGCCTTCCTGCCGTGGTATACGGCAGGGATCGGCTGGACCTTGCCGAGTGCAGCGGCATCTTGGATGCGCTGCTCGGCACCGGCGCCGCGGGAGCCCCTCGCGGTGCCTATGCGGAGCTGATTGCCGCAGCGAATAGCAGCGGCAAAGTGATCGTGTCCGCGGACATCCCGAGTGGTCTGAACGCGGACACCGGTGAGACGCATGAGCCTTGCATTCATGCGTCGGTGACGGTTTGCCTCGCGTTTCTCAAGCGAGGCCTCCTGCAATACCCCGGTGCAGGCGCAGCGGGGCATGTGAAGGTCCGGGCCATCGGCATTCCGTCTTCTTTGGCCCCTGAAAGCGGTGTGCAGGTTCACTTGCTGACACCGGAAGTGCTGCATGCCCATCTGGGCGTAGATCTGGCCCGCCGGCGTTCGCCTGAAGGCCATAAGGGTACTTATGGGCATGTCCTTCTTGCAGCCGGCACCTTAAGAATGAGCGGCGCCGGACTGCTCTCTGCCCGTGCTGCACTCCGGGCAGGCTGCGGATTAGTGACATGGGCGCTTCCTCAGAAGCTGCTGCCCTGTATCATCGGTTCTGCCCCTGAACTCATGTTAGCCGATGTTGGGGGCAATGAAGATGGAACCTGGCAAGCAGGGAGCGTTTCAGAGCTACTGAAGCTAAGTAAAGAACGAGATGTTCTTGCCATTGGTCCCGGACTTGGTCGATTCGAGGCTGATACAGAATGGCTTCGCAATCTCTGGGAAGGGACGGATTGTCCTCTGGTGATCGATGCGGATGCTTTAAATATATTAGCTGACGCTGATTACAAGAGCTGGGCAAGTAGACGCCATCCGGTGATTCTGACGCCTCATCCAGGTGAGATGGCCCGTCTTGCTAGTATAACAACAGCTGAGGTACAACGGGACCGCATCAGTCTGGCTATGGGATATGCGAAAGAGCATAAGGTTACGCTTGTATTAAAAGGAGCACATACGGTTATAGCAACGCCTGAAGGGCAAGCTTATGTAAACACCACAGGCCATCCCGGCATGGGTACTGGTGGAGCCGGTGATGTGCTAACGGGCATCATTTCCAGCCTGCTGGCTCAGGGACTGAATGAGGCGCAGTCAGCAGCTTTTGGTGTATATCTACACGGATTAGCAGGGGAGAGAGCCGCCCGTCAGCGGAATAATCCAGCGGCTATCATTGCCGGTGATATCATAGAAGCACTCTGAGTGCAGCTTATAGCAGCAGCAAGCAGAGCAGCGGAAGAAATAGTGCAAACACAGGCAGTAACAGAGGGGAACGCTCTACACCCAGTTGCGTCACTCGTAGCAGCAACAGTCCCAAAATTCCAGCCAAGCCCCACAGCAGTAGCTCTGCACCTTGTTCTGCTGCCAGCCATAGACCTGCACCGAAACCTGCGGCTACGTATACAACAAGGGAAACGATGTGGGAAGTGGAACGCAGGAGGCGCAGCAGAACATCGGCTACTAGTGCGGCTGGTAGTCCATAAGCGTAAATCGCATAGGGGATCGAAAGTGGCCAACCCTCTGGTATGCCGTTATGTTGTGGAAACCCAAGCATAAGTAAAGAGATAAGGACGTACGTTAGCCCTGCGCAGGCTAATTTTGTTAAGGCATACATTCCGCTTGTTAAACGGACTGAAGGAATATCATAATCGGGCATCTTATTCATAGGTATACATTCCTCTCGTGGTGTGTTGTGTATCAGCTGGTGACCATATCTCCACCGTTGACATGTATACATGTCCCGGTAACATATGAAGAATCAGGGCCCGCTAAAAATAGATATGCTCCTGCTAGCTCATAAGGCTGTGCAGCACGTTTAAAGGGTGTATCTGTACCAAAGATACTAACTTCCTCTGCAGAGTAGCTTGAGGGAATCAGTGGGGTCCATACCGGACCGGGAGCTACACTGTTGACTCGGACGCCAGCGTCTACGAGAGATAAGGCTAAAGAGCGGGTAAAAGAGACCACCGCCCCTTTGGTGGAGGAATAATCTATGAGCTCTTTATTTCCTTGATAGGCAGTAATGGAAGCGGTATTAATGATGGATGCACCTTTTTTAAGATGTGGAAGTGCGGCCTGAGTGAGGTAAAAGAATGAAAAGATATTCGTCTGGAACGTCTGGTACAATTGCTCTTCTGTTATATCCAAAATACTTTTTTGTGGATATTGGACCCCGTGATTATTGACCAGAATGTTCAGCTTGCCGAAGGTGCGGATCGTATGCTCCACAGCCCTGAAGCAATTCTCCTTATGGCGTAAATCAACTTCAATCCTTAAACAGCGTTGCCCTAATTCTTCGATCCGCTTTTGAGTGACTTCCGCATCTGAGGCTTCGTATAAATAAGCTATAGCAATGTCTGCACCTTCTTTTGCAAAAGCAATGGCTGCGGCTTTACCAATCCCGCTGTCGCCTCCGGTGATGAGTGCAACCTTTCCCTTCAGTTTTCCACTGCCGATAATTTCCGGGTTTTCACTGATGGGACGAGGATTCATCAGACTCTCCAGGCCCGGTTGACGATCTTGATGCTGTGGAGGAAAAGCAATAGGCTGTTCTTTACATACTGTCCGCTCCCCATAATAGGGGTAGATGGGATTCATTTTTTTGAAATAACCTCCTTGCGTTCTACCTTCCGTATATTTCTATGCATGCGCCCAGAAAAGCGTGCGCTGTCATCAATACATACATATGCGTTTATAAACCCGAGTCGGAGGAGGCGCTTGTCCAAAATGAATGATTGGCGAAATATCGATGATTTGATTCATGGAACCGCGGTTCAGAAAGAGGTCTATAACCTTCTTTTAGGGCTCGATATTATGAATTTGCTAAAGGACTATAACCCTTTGTTGGTTGGGACAATACCGCTTGGAATTCAAGTGGAGGGCAGCGATTTGGATATCATATGTGAGGTTCATGATCCTGCGGATTTTAAGGCGCTAGTTGTTCGATATTTTGGAGCCATGGAGGGGTTTGTTAGCGAATCACGAGTGGTTCAAGGGATTCCTCGAACGAAAATTAACTTTATGGTAAAGGGCTGGCCTATCGAACTGTTTGGACAGCCGAGGCGAACGGAGCTCCAGAATGGTTATTTGCATATGATCGTTGAAGCTGAAATTTTAGCTCAGATGGATGATGATTTTCGCGAACGGATCATTCTTTTAAAATCAAGCGGATGGAAGACAGAGCCTGCCTTTGCGAAAGCTATGGGATTAGAGGGCGATCCTTACGAAGCGCTGCTGGAGCTGGAAAAGCTTCCTCGGAGCGCTCTTCATGCTTTATGCCATTCTGTTCAAGCGAGGGAACAAGTATGATCTTGTCTTGAGAATCTCCGCGCAGCCGGTATTGCCAAGTGCCACCTGATGGTTATTGAAACCAATGAACATGGAAGAGGGTTCTGGGAAGGGATGGGCTGGCAGTATAGAGGTGGAATTATGCTGTGCTCCCAGGATATCTTGTGATACTCAAGACATGAAATAGAAATACTAGCCTTTGAATACGCAAAGTCAGGCATTTGGATATCACAGCAAATGTCACGGTGAACTCCGACTGCTAGTGCAGTATACTATATAGGAGTACGATAATTGCCTATTCTTGCAGGCAGGAGGTCTTTTATGCGTTTTAAGGATGTATTTTCAATTATTGGTCCGGCGATGGTCGGTCCTTCAAGCTCACATACCGCTGGGGCGGCACGGATCGGGAGGGCCGCAAGGCAGGTGTTGGGTGAAGTACCGCGTGTGGCTGAAGTAACGTTTTTCGGTTCTTTTGCAGCAACTTATCAGGGACATGGCACTGATCGGGCAATTGTTGGAGGGTTACTTGATTTCACTACCGACGATCATCGGCTTCCAGATTCCCTAGAACTGGCGGTCGAATCCGGGATGGAAGTTTCTTTTAAGCAAGGAACAGGTCTGTTCCCACATCCAAACACCGTTAAGCTGCATCTCATCGGACAAGAAACAGGAAGCGAACTGACGCTAACAGGGACATCTATTGGTGGCGGAAACATCGAGATTGTTGATATCGACGGTTTTGGAGTGAAGCTTACGGGGATCTATCCGACGGTTCTGATTAATCATATGGATTATTTAGGTGTTCTGGCAAGTGTTACGGAAGTGATGCGTAACGGACAGTTTAATATAGGGCATATGTCTCTCGATCGTAAGAATCGTAGTGGTGCAGCCTTAACGGTGCTGGAGCTGGATGAAGCGGCTACACCGGAGCTTCTTGAAGCGCTTAAAGCGCTCACTGCTGTGAAATCCGTGAAGCTGGTTAATTTAAACGAAGGTAAGCAAGATGAGAAGGGGAAGGAAAGTTTAACATGAATTTTCAAACACTTAGCGAGCTGGCTGTATTGTGTGATGAACGTGGTCTCACGATTGGAGCACTTATGCTCGAAGAGCAAAGTGCGGAATCTGGACGTTCCAGTGATCATGAATTTTCCACGATGCGTGAATATTATGGCGTGATGAAAGAGGCTGTTCATCGCGGGATGCATGAAGATACAACTTCGCGCAGCGGTCTTACAGGCATGGATGCCCAGCGTGTAGGAGCATACAACGCGGCTGATGAGCCATGCCTAGGTGGACCTGCAGGTCAAGCTATGGCTTACGCGTTGGCTGTATCCGAAGTGAATGCTTCTATGGGCCGGATCATTGCGACGCCTACTGCTGGTTCATGCGGGATTATTCCGGGTGTATTTCTCAGCTGTCAGGAACGGTTTGGCTGGGATGATGACTACATGGTATCCGGATTGTTCGCAGCCGGGGCCATCGGTTATGTCATCGCCAATAACTCCTTTGTATCGGGTGCGGAAGGCGGCTGTCAAGCTGAGGTAGGTTCTGCCATTGGGATGGCCGCAGGCGCGTTAACCGAGCTACGCGGCGGAACGCCTGCACAAGCAGTGCATGCTGTCGGGTTAGCACTTAAGAACACTTTAGGCCTGATTTGTGATCCGGTTGGCGGACTTGTTGAGATTCCTTGTATTGTTAGAAACGGATTCGGTGCAGTTACTGCACTTGCCGCCGCAGATATGGCACTGGCTGGTGTTCGTAGTGTGATTCCTTCAGATGAAGTTATCAAGGTCATGCTCGAGGTAGGCTCAGCTATGCCAGAGAAACACCGCGAGACTGCAGGGGGCGGTTTAGCACAGACACCTACCGGCCGTAAAATCATGCAGGATTTACGCAAAAAGAAGTAATTAATACGTCTCAAATCACAATTTGTATTTAGAGCAGTTTGAAACGTTCCAGCTGATCCCATTGACCTTCTTGTCGAAGGATTTCTGCCTGCCTAGGTCCAATGAGGTCAAAGTGGGGAAACGATGAACGATTATGAATATATTGGGCAGGCAATCCGTTCTCCTCGCACCAGTGTTTCAGTGTGGTAAGATCACTACAGCCCACCTTGGTGACGGTAGTGATGCCGGGAAAGCGTGGATCCAGCCAATAATGAGTCAAGAAGGCGATCTCTCCTGCGGAGACCGCTTTTTTCCACCGGGATAATTCTTCTCTATTGATGCCGAAGGCCATAACTTCTCATCCTTATCTATTGTAGTTGACAACATTATAACCCATGAAAGGGGATTACATCATGAACGGACAAGTAAGAGCGGATATTCGTCCTGGGCTTGAAGTGGATATTGTACTTAAGCAGGATCAGCCTACAGGCAAGCTAACACACGGTACGGTGAAAGATATTCTCACGAACTCGCCTCGGCATCCGCATGGCATTAAGGTCAGATTGACTAGCGGACAGGTAGGACGAGTTAAGAATATTACAGGCAACTAAATAAACTACACTTCTCCATATTAAAAAGCACCCTAATCTCGGAGGCTGTTCTGTTCACGGAAACAGAACAACCTACGAATTAGGGCTTTTTGGTTTAAGTTGTTATATTCGGCCCATAAAATCCTCAACAGATTTATCAGCTTTAGTCTGATTACATAACGTGCAAGCGCAGACGCAATTATCTGGGGTTGTATGACCACCTTTAGCACGAGGTAGTAAATGATCAATGGTGTCCCCATAAGCGCCGCAGAAGTAGCAGGTGTAATTGTCTCTGGCTAGTATATAAGCGCGAAAATCCTTATTACTATACAATCGTCGAATCGTTCGACGGTTTACAACGATAGCGGCATGTTCCCTGACCAGGGTAATTGCAAGCGCTAGATCAATCTCCTGGTGCCAACGCCGTCCCTTGTCGCTATGACCGCGCATTAGAATCATCCCTTTGGTAGAAGGAATCAATTGGGTTGGATCTTCGGGATTTAGCTTTGTGCCTTGAGCATGCGGCCTTTTTCTTCGCTGTTCCAAACCTCGTACGCGTCGGTTCGGATTAGATTGTCCTGAAGAAGCAGCAGCGGAAGACGGCTTTCCCTCTTTGGGACGCTCCAATAGAGTGTGCTGATGGGTTTGAATCGTATCAAGCTTCACCAGTAAGGGGTTTGCTGTGAGTTTTATATTTAGTGTTTCCCGTTGTTTGCGACATTCACGGCAGGCACCACGGCGTGACTGCCCCTTGGAACGTTTTCCTGTACGTCTGCGAAATTCTGTGAGCGGCTTCAGCTTGTGGCAATAAGCACACTGCTTGGTAGATAGAAGGTCGGTATCGTTCATAGATATGTTAGGTGCAGCGCATGTGTACGCATGTCCTGTCTCCTTGTTTTTGAAATATAAACTATAAGTTCCACACCATAATTTATGTCTTGGATTTCTCGCTTATAAGGACGTAGAAGTTGTTTATGCTTTGGATTCAATGATGTTTATTTATGAGTTCCGTTAAGTGAAATGTTAGCTTCTAAACTTAGTATAACGTAAAGCGCTGCTGTTCACATCGTACGTAAAAAAACCGTAAACACAGCCAAATTTGTGATATGCATCTCGGTGATAAACAGGGAAAACTTGTAAAATAGAAAAAAGGGCAGATTCGTTATCTAGATAGGGTTGCTCTAATTCTTATTTGGAAATGGGGAAGTGAAATGGAATTAACGAAGGGAAGGCCGGGTACAGTAACATGGCTGTATATTCTTCTTATTTTTTTGGGGGTTGGAGCGTTAGGAGGGGGCGGTGCTCTTGTAATAGATCCAAGCGGGGATCTAATGAAAATGCCGACTTCTATGCTGGAAAGATCGCCATTCTCTGATTTTTTATTCCCGGGTATTCTGCTATTTATCGTATTTGGATTACTGCCCCTCCTCGTTGTTTATGGTCTGGTCAAGAGACCTCAGTGGCACTTGGTGGAACGATTAAATCCGTTCAAGCAATTATATAGCTTCTGGGCTTTGTCTCTGTATATCGGGTTTGGGCAAATCATTTGGATAACGGTGCAGACGTACATGCTGAATAGTGTTGCAATGATACATCTGATCTATATGAGTCTAGGGCTGTTGATTCAGACCGTTACACTACTCCCCTCTGTACAAAGTTACTTTTCGCTGGACGGCGGTACGGAAAGACGTTAAAATTGCAGTGAACAAAAGGCATTTCATTTGTCAGGGCAAGGAGCGAGCCGATTTGACAACGATATACGATATTGCCAAAAGAACCGGTTACTCTCCAACAACGGTTTCTAAGGCGTTTAATAATTATTCCGATGTACGTGAGAAAACTCGTCAGGAAATATTCCGGGTTGCCCAAGAAATGGGGTATTTGCCAAATTCACATGCCCGTACATTGACCACTAAGAAATCGTGGACCATCGGCGTGCTGTTCGTAGAGAATACGGGATTTGGTATTCGCCATCCTTTTTTCAGCGCTGTGATCGAAAGCTTTAAGAAGGTTGCTGTTGAAAAGGGTTATGCCCTCATGTTTATCTCTAAAGATGTCGGTGGTAAGCAAAGCGGTTATTTAGAGAATTGCAGGATTCGTGGCGTAGACGGCGTTGTTGTCTTCTTGTCCGATTATGAGGATCCGTATTTCCGTGAACTGCTTGAGAGTGATATTCCTACCGTTATTATGGATTTCGAGACTTCTGAGACGCATACGGTATGCTCAGATAATACTTCTGGAGCCCAGCTGGCAGTGGAGTATCTAGCCTCTTTGGGGCATCGCAAGATTGCCCATATTTCCGGAGGCATGAATACATTTCCAGGTAAAATGCGGGAGTTGGGTTACAAGACCGCTATGAAGCAGCGAGGGTTTAAAGTACCTAAGTCCTATGTTGTAAACGGAGCCTTTTATTCTCGAGAAAGCGGCTATAACGCGATGCTGGAGCTTCTTAAGCTCCCTGAACGTCCAACCGCCGTCTTTGCTTCCGGTGACTTACTAGCCTTAGGGGCTATTATGGCCGCTAAAGATAGTGGACTTTCCGTACCGATGGATATTTCAGTTATGGGTTACGATGACATCGATCTTGCCGAGTACGTTACACCTGCATTGACAACGGTGCGTCAGGATACGGAGCTTCTTGGAAGCCAAGCGGCGGACATTCTTTTAACATCAATTGAAGGTAAAGTATTAGATAAGGAAGCGATTTTAGTTCCGGTGGAAGTGGTTGAACGGGAATCCTGTGCACCTCCGATTAGCGGAAAGTAGTCTGATAAATCTTGACGAACTGAAAAGAGTCCTGCTAAAGTAAAAGACAGTATAGCTTTCAATTGTTCTTATGAGATGAGATAGTGGTATTTGGCACATCTTATGTAGTGAGATGGAGCTATAATAGACTCATTGTTATAAATGCTCTTTCAATTGATTTGGAAGATCATTTTTTTTCGAAATAATCGAAACCGGTTTCGATTATTTCGATCTGATGGCTCATTGCTCCGAATCTATAACATCGGAAGATGATCCAGTAAAGACTAGTGCTTTGGTAAGAAAACAATTCAGAGGAGATGGATGAAATGGCAAAAGTTCAAACTGTGGTAACTGCAAAAGATACAGGGGAACGCTTAACTCCAAAAGATGCAATTGTTTTTAGCGCAAGAGTAGGATCTGGGTCTGCCGATGTGGAGATTAAGCCAGAGCAGGAGTTTCAAAAGATGATTGGATTTGGCGGCGCTTTCACTGAAGCTGCTGCGTATACGTTGTCACGTCTGAGCTCCGAGAAACGAGCAGAGGTTATTCATCGGTACTTCCATCCAGTAGAGGGATTAGGCTATAGCATGGGGCGTGTTCATATTCACAGCTGTGATTTTGCCCTCGGCAATTATACTTATGTTGCTGATCATGACACAGAGCTAGCTACTTTTGATATCTCACATGACCATAAGTGGGTACTTCCGCTGATAAAAGACGCCATGGAAGTAAGAGGCGGTGCATTCACGATGCTGGCTTCTCCTTGGAGCCCTCCGGCATGGATGAAAACAAATGGAGAAATGAATAACGGTGGATCACTGAAGCCGGAATACGCAGAAGTTTGGGCACGCTACTATACGAAATTCATTGAAGCTTATGGAAAAGAGGGAGTACCGATTTGGGCAGTTTCCGTGCAAAATGAGCCGGCTGCCGTTCAGGTCTGGGATTCATGTATTTATAGTGCGGAAGAGGAACGGGATTTTGTTAAAAATTATCTTGGACCGGTGATGCATCAGACCGGCCATTCAGATGTGAACATTGTAATCTGGGATCATAACCGCGATATTATGGTCGAGCGTGCTTCGGCAGTATTATCTGATCCTGAAGCTGCAAAGTATGTGTGGGGTACAGGTATTCACTGGTACGGAGGCGAGGAGTTCGACAAAGTAGAAAAGGTACATGATTTATTTCCTGACAAGCATTTGTTGTTCACAGAGGGCTGCCAAGAGGGCGGCGTTAAGCTGGGAGAATGGTTTACAGGCGAACGTTACGGCAGAAACATGATTGGAGATCTCAATGCGTGGACAGAAGGATACCTGGATTGGAACCTGGTACTGGATGAGACTGGAGGTCCTAACCATGTAGGCAATCTCTGCGATGCGCCGATTATTGCAGATACTACAACGGATGAAGTGCACTATAACAGCTCCTATTATTACATTGGGCATTTCAGTAAATTCATTGCGCCAGGTGCAGTACGGATCGGATTTACATCTGAAGCGGAAGGTATCTTAACCACAGCATTCCGTAATCCTGACGGTAGTATTGCTGTCGTACTGATGAATGAAAGTGAAGAAGTGCACAGTGTAACGCTAGGTCTAGGCGAAGAGATTGCAAGCAGCGAGCTATCGCCTCATTCCATCGTAACGCATTTGATTTCATAAATAATCTACAACTTAGGAGGACATAAATATGAGCAACTATTATTTCGAATCAGGTACATTTGTAATGGAGCAATTTGATGAAGGAAAGCCTTTTTCCAGTTTCTTACCGGGTCTTGCCGGACTGAAGGGAATTCCGATGTGGACTTTTTATGTGAATCGGGGTCAGGCCATTTGCAGCTTCGGGGTACGCGATAAGAATTCGCCGATCATGGAATTCTCTCCTGCAAATATCTCTTATAAGAACGTAGGGACGACCGGTTTCAGAACCTTTATCAAAATTAAAGGCGAGCAAGAGATTTATGAACCGTTTCAATCTGCACGTCCAGATCCTGCTGCAAAGCGCCTCATGACCATTTTGCCTAATGGGCTTACCATTGAAGAAAGCCATGCCGGACATGGTCTGAAGACGACCGTACACTATTTTAATTTGCCTAATGATGATTATGCAGCGTTGGTACGTCGGGTAGAGATTGAGAACATCGGCGGTAAAGAGATCGAGCTGGAGCTGATGGATGGTCTGCCTGAAATCTTGCCTTATGGCGTAGAGAACAGTGGATACAAGGAAATAGGGAATCTACTGCGCAGCTGGATGGACGTATACAACTTAGAGAATGGTATTCCGTTCTATAAGCTGCGTTCCAGCACCAATGATGATGCACAGGTTAGCGAAATTACCAATGGCCATTTCTACCTATCGTTCACTGGAGAAGGAGAAAAAGTCTCGCCAATCGTCGATTTCGAGCTAGTCTTTGGTGGCAATACCTCGCTTACGTACCCAGACCGCTTTGCGGGATTAACCCTTGCCGAACTGGGCGAGCTTCCGCAATACCCGGTCAACAAGGTTCCGTGCGGTTTTAGCGGAGTGGCAAGACGTTTAGCACCAGGAAGCAATCTGATCCTGAATACACTGGTTGGACATGTAAATGACATCGACAAAATCAATAAGAAGGCGGAGCAGTTATGCCGCGATGAATATATCCTGTCTAAATCTCAAGAGGCCGCAGGTCTGACGGAGGAATTAACGGAAGACATTGCTACTCACACTTCATCGGCTGTGTTTGATGCGTATTGCCGTCAATCCTATCTCGATAACTTCCTGCGTGGAGGCTATCCTTTTGTCTTTGACAATGGTGGTGATGGCTTTGTAGTTCACTTATACTCGCGTAAGCACGGTGACTTGGAGCGTGACTACAATTTCTTCTCACTCGCCCCAGAATATTATTCACAGGGGAACGGAAACTTCCGTGATATGAATCAGAATCGTCGGAATGATGTGTTTTTTAATCCGAAGGTGGGTAGCTTTAACATCAAAATGTTCTATAGCTTGATTCAGGCGGATGGTTACAATCCACTGAGCGTGCAAGGAACAACCTTTGAAGTGAAACCGGATAGTAAGGCACAAGCTGCGGAGTGGATTGGAAAAGCTGCGGCAGATCATCAAGCTGAGCTTGTAAAGCTGTGCAGCACTCGGTTCACACCAGGTAGCTTAGTGAACTATATTGCGGATCATAACGTTACCTTGAAGGTAAGCGAGCAACAATTTTTGTCGGGATTACTTGCCCTGTCACAGCAAAACATTGAGGCAGCTTTTGGCGAAGGCTTCTGGTCGGATCACTGGACATATAATATGGATCTGGTAGTAGGTTACTTGGATATCTTCCCTGACAAAAAGCAGGAGCTTCTATTTGGGGATTACACTTATGCGTTCTATGACAGCCCAGCGTATGTGCTGCCACGAAGTGAGAAATATGTAATCAGTGACGGAAAGGCTCGGCAATATGGTGCACTCCTTGAGGATGAGGAGAAGCTGCACAAGCTGAAGTGGAAAGCTGGAGATACACATTGGCTGCGTACTGAAGGCGGTCACGGCGCCATTTACCACACCAATTTGTTCGTGAAGATGTTGTCCCTTGCCTTGAATAAATTTGCTACACTTGATCCTTATGGTATGGGTGTAGAAATGGAAGGCAATAAGCCGGGCTGGAACGATGCTATGAATGGACTGCCAGGATTGTTCGGCTCCGGAATGAGTGAGACTTTTGAGCTGAAACGTACCGTAGTCTTTTTGTTAGATGCTCTGAACGGCAAAGAGAACGTCCAAGGAGCTGTAGATCTGCCAGAAGAAATTGCTCAGCTGCTTGAAGAGGTATATCGAGCGGTAACAGCTGTTCTTTCGGGAGATTTGGAACAATTTAATTATTGGGACACTGTAGCTTCAGCGCGTGAGGCCTACAGAGCACGTATCCGTTTTGGTATTACTGGGGTTGAGTCTGAAGTAAACTTAGAATACATTCGTGAGGTCCTTTCCAAGTTCTTGGTCAAAATCGATGAGGGGATCAACAAGGCGGTAAAACTGGGTAACGGGCTTACCCCAACGTATTTCCGCTTTGAGGCGAAGAAATTCCAGCAGGTGACAGATGCTGAAGGTCAACCGGTACTTAGCGGATACGGCCTCCCAAAAGCTGTGGTAGAGGAGTTTGAGGTATTTGCATTGCCGTATTTCCTTGAGGGACCTACTCGTTGGTTGAAGACGCTGAAGGATCCGGTGCAAGCCAAAGAAATCTATAATTTGATTAAGCAAACAGAGCTATATGATCCGACTACGTCTATGTATCAAACTTCGGTTAGTTTAGAGGGAGAGTCTCATGAGATCGGACGAATGAGAGCCTTTACGCCAGGCTGGCTAGAGCGGGAGTCTAACTTCTTGCATATGTCCTACAAATATTTGCTTGAGCTGCTGAAGGGCGGGCTATACGAGGAATTCTACGGCGAGCTGAAGACCTCTCTAGTTCCGTTCCTGGATCCGGCTGTCTATGGACGCAGCACGCTTGAAAATTCATCCTTTATTGCGACTGGAGGCAATCCTGATCCTAATAATCACGGTAGAGGGTTCGTAGCAAGACTAAGTGGATCGACTGCTGAATTCCTGAGTATGTGGAGAACGATGATGGCCGGAAGCCATGTTTTCAGAGTAGAAGATGGACAGCTTACGTTATCTTTGGATCCGGTTCTACCAGGCTGGCTATTTGATGAACAAGGCAATCTCTCTTTCACATTTCTAGGTGGCACGGAAGTAACTTATTCGAACCCACAATGTGAGAATACGTTTGGGGAGAAGAAGGTTGTTATTCAGAGCATGACGCTCGTCTATCACGATGGAACAGTGACCGAAATTTCAGGAGCACTCGTTCGTGGCGATGAGGCAGAGGCTCTGCGGCGTGGAGAGATCAAGCAAATTCGAGCAATAATGGCATAGAAAATAAGGGAGGGCCTAGGCCCTCCTTTTATTTTTTTCTCCAAATATAAGAAAGTCCTTAAAGGACACCGAAGGCGTTTTAGCTTGAACCCGAAAAATGGAACCTATAACCCGAAATTCAAAGCCTTACGGAGACAGGCAAAAGCAAATACAATAAATACATAGATATTGTAAGCGCTTCAGAAAAAGAAAAAGATACATAGCCTGGAGGTCCAAAGGATGGAGAACAAAAAAAGCGTGGAAGTAAGCCCAGCGATGAATCCGTTAATTCCTGGCAATTTCGAAACCGGTAAAGTAAATAGAAACTCGCTGTGGAGGAGATTTTTAGCCCAGCGTCATTTACAGACCATGGCCCTACTAGGCGTAGCCTGGATGATCATCTTCAACTACATTCCAATGTATGGAGTTATTATTGCCTTCAAAGAGTTCAACATTGTCAAATCAATTTCCGAAGCTCCATGGGTAGGACTAGCTCATTTCAAAGAATTCCTACAAGATGAAAGCTTGGTTGACGTTATTAGGAATACGTTAGGCATTAGCTTGATCAAGCTCTTCATCGGTTTTCCGCTGCCGATTATATTTGCACTATTCCTAAACGAGGTCCGTTCGGTGAGATTCAAAAAGTGGATTCAGACGATTTCGTATTTACCTCACTTTCTCTCATGGGTTGTACTCGGCGGGATTCTAGCGACCTGGCTTGCGGATATAGGGATTATCAATAACATCTTGTTAGCGCTAAATATCATTGATCAGCCTATTACCTATCTGGCCGAACCTAGCTATTTCTGGACGATTGTTATTTCATCTGATATTTGGAAGGAACTTGGATGGTCAGCGATTATATATCTAGCAGCAATCTCTGGTGTATCTCCTGAAATGTATGAGGCTGCTACGATTGATGGTGCTGGAAGATTCCAGAAGATGTGGTTTGTTACGCTGCCGGCCATCAAATCGACGATCAGTATTCTCTTCATTCTTGCAGTCAGTGGTGTACTAAGCTCCAACTTCGATCAGATCTTGGTGCTACGTAACTCGTTGAATGATAGTGCAAGTAATGTAATCGATTATTATGTGTACTACACAGGGATTCTCTCAGGCCGCTTCTCCTATTCGGCTGCGGTTGGACTATTAAAATCGATTATTGCTCTAATCTTGCTGCTGATAGCTAACCAAGTGTCTAAAAAAATCAACGATACATCATTGTTCTAGGATAAGGAGGACCTACACATGTTTGCTCTCAATCGCAAAACGAAGGGCGAGGCCCTATTCGATATCGTCAACAATATCATTATGCTGTGTATTTGCTTCATAACGCTTTATCCGATCTGGTACGTACTCGTCAATGCCTTTAATGAAGGCACGGACGCTATGCGAGGTGGTATATACTGGTGGCCGCGGGTGTTCAGTCTAGGAAACTTCAAGGCAGTGTTCGACAGCCCTGGCATTATGCAGGCGATGTGGATCACCGTTGCCAAAACAGTGATCGGCACAGTCCTGCATGTATTTTTCACAGCGATGGTAGCCTATGCATTTTCTCGTAAAGGCTTGATTGGTGGAAAGTTTTACATGTTTATGGGTACAGTTACGCTCTTCTTCGCGGGAGGGTTGATCCCTAGCTTCTTGCTTATCAAAGACCTTCAGTTACTAGATAATTTCTTAGTGTATATCATTCCTGCGATGTTTAGCTTCTTCGATCTTATTATCTTCATGACCTTCTTCCGAGAGATTCCTGAAGGATTGGAGGAAGCGGCCCGGATTGATGGGGCTAATGATTGGTCCATCTTCCTACGAATTGTGCTTCCAGTGTCTATGCCTGTTATTGCGACCATTGCGCTGTTCCACGGCGTGTTCCAATGGAATGATTATTTTACAGGTATGATCTATATCAATAATACAGAGCTACAGCCGATTCAGACGTACCTTTTCCGCGTTGTAGCACAATCTAGCTCGACTCAAATGATGGTCGCTGCACAAGGTAGCGGCATGACAAGAAGCGTAACGTCACAGTCTATTAAGCTGGCGACGATGGTGGTCACCACACTTCCTATCGTGTTCGTATATCCTTTCTTACAACGCTACTTTGTTAAAGGCATGATGATCGGCTCCATTAAGGGCTGATCCTTAGTAAAGGTAACTCCTCCAGCAGCTCATCTCTATGAGCTCTGGGGTTGAGCTTATAATTAACAATCATAGAAAAGGGGTAAAGAATATGGGTATGAAACGCAAACCGAGAACAGCGATGGCTCTACTTCTGGCAGCGATTATGGCCTTGTCAGCCGCAGGCTGTTCCAGTGGAAATAACGCTAAAGGAAATTCGGATGGTACTAAAGAAACGAACACGGGGGCGACAAATGCACCTGCTGCTACATTGTCTGCTGATGAACCAGGTTGGAAGATTGACACTTCACCGATTACGTTTGACTGGTACCTGAACTTCTCTTGGTTCCCTAACAAATGGGGCGTGGACCCAACTTCTCAATATGTAACTAAGAAGACCGGCGTTGATATTAATTTCATCGTTCCGGCTGGTAACGAGAATGAGAAACTGAACACACTCATTGCTTCTGGTAAATTGCCTGATTTCATCACATTGGGCTTCTATGAAGATGCAATTAAGAAAATAATCGAAGGTGATCTTGCGCTACCTCTGAACAAGCTTGCTGATGAATATGATCCTTATTTCTACAAAGTTTCTGATAAAGATAAGCTGAATTGGTACACTCAGGAAGATGGCAATGTGTATGGCTATCCTAACTCTTCTTCCTCTCCTGCTGACTATGAGAAATATGGAGAGAACTACGTATCCAACCAAGTATTCGCGGTCCGTAAGGATATGTATGAAGCGATTGGCAGTCCTGATATGCGCACACCAGAAGGTTTCTTGAATGCGCTTAAGTTAGCGAAGGAGAAATTCCCTGACGTAAATGGACAGCCGCTAATCCCGCTTGGTCTGCATGAATTTGGTGTAAACGGTAATGATTCTCTGGAAGGTTATCTTCAGAACTTCCTGGCAATTCCTAGAGAAAAAGATGGTCAGGTATATGCCCGTGAGACTGATCCTGAATATATCCGCTGGATGAAGACACTTCGCCAAGCGAATCAGGATGGACTGCTTGCTAAAGATATCTTTATTGATAAACGTCCACAAATGGAAGAGAAGATCGCTCAAGGTCGTTATTTCGCGATGCTCTACCAACGTACAGACTTTGCAGCGCAACTAGGTACGATCTACCAACAAGATCCTAGCAAAACTTATATTGCTATTGATGGTCCTTCGAATACGAACTTGGATCAACCGACCCTAGATGGACCTGCGATCGCAGGCTGGACAGTAACACTGATCTCCAAAGATGTAAAGGATAAAGCTCGCGCTATCCGCTTCCTAAGCTACTTGAACAGTGAAGAAGGTAATAAAGATTTGTTCCTCGGTGAAAAGGGTGTCAGCTACGAAACGATTGATGGCAAAGACCAATTTAAGCCTGAAGTGTTTGATCTAATGAATAAGGATCGTTCGGCGTTTGATAAGCAATACGGATCTTCGTTCACCTACTGGATGATGCAGAACACGAATATCACGGATCAATGGGCACCTAAATCAGTAGAACCTTTTAAACAATTGGAAGATTGGACGAGAGGAAAAGCGACTAGTACTTCAACGTTCCAACAGATTGATCCTACAGGTAACTCCCCTGAAGGCATCATTGCTACAAAGCTGAAAGAACTGCGCGGGAAGACGATTCCTAAGCTGCTTATGGCTTCTTCGGATGCTGAGTTCGATAAAATATGGAGTGAGTATTTAGCGAAACAAAAGGATATAGGTGTAGATAAATTCCAAGCCTATCAACAGAAAAAGTATGAAGAGAACAAAGTGAAGCTCGCCCAATAAAATATAACCCAGAAGCCCGCTGATTGCGGGTTTTTGGGTTATTTTGAAACAATAATAAGGTATAGTTGTTAAGTATGTTAAGTATTCACGATATTAGCGAGGTGAACGTTGAAGAAGTGAAGAGGGATAATATGCGTGAGTGCAGCAAAGAAATTTGGAATTCCTTCTTATATTGGTGGGGACGAAGGTCGCTGCAGAGTCGTTTGATTGCTGCCTATGTTTTTATTATTATAGGTCCGTGCTTGCTGGTGTCCGTCTATTTTTATGAGTCTATCAATAGTACCTATTTCCGAGATGCTGTTGAGAAAAATGAGTATTTGCTGCAAATGGAAAAATTGCATATCCACAATCAAATTGAAGCGATGGAGCGGGCAGCACAGATGGCGTATTCTGACTCGGATGTTAAAGACTTTCTTGCGAATGAGACTGAGCCGATGCTTGAAGATTTGGTTGATTTTAATACAAATGTTTATGTGAATATGACACGTATTCAATTTAATAATCCGAATATCGAGCATTTACGGCTGTATTCCAAAAGTAAAACGATGCATGAAATTTGGCCGATTTTATTTCGCGAAGAACGAGTCTCTTCCGAGCCCTGGTACCAGAAAGCACTGCAGTTGGAGGAACAGGAGTACTGGTCTTTTCAAAGGAGTGATCCGGATCTGATGCAGAGATACTTGGGTGCACCGACTGAGAGTTTGCCGAAGGTTTCTTTACTACGTGAGATGAGTCGTCCTGCTGGCAACCATATTGGGATGGTTCAAGTAGATATGATGTTGAACCGCTTTACACCAAAGACATATACCGATGTACGGGATAACCAGACACAAATGTTCCTTGTAGATGGTGAGCTGCAGCTATTTACTCGTCCTGATCAGTCTTTTCTACAGGATAACGAGGAGATGGCTAGTGTTATTACTGAACGATACAAGACCTTCAAGGCTACTGGTGAATGGGATAGTAGTTATACAGCCAACGGTAAATCTTATTTACTTATTAACACACCGCTGGAACGTATTGATGCTTATCTGTTAAATGTGGTCTCAACGGAGGGCGTTTTGAAGGATATCTCCCGTACACGCAACTTTATTATTGGAGCTAACATCGGATTTATTATTTTACTCACGTTGATCGCTTATGTGATGAATGCCTTTATTCTAAAAAATCTGCGCAGATTGACCGAAACGATGAAAAGCGTGCGCAGAGGTGAAGCATATAGTGGCATTACGATTCGGGGTGGGGGAGAAGTCGGTGAGCTTGCCCATCATTTCTCTAAGCTAATGAATACAATTAATAAGTTGGTGGCTCAGGCTGTGAGTAAGCAGGCATTGTCCAAAGAGGCTGAGCTGCGCACGCTGCATAATCAAATAGATGCACATTTTTTGTATAACACACTTGAAAATATTAAAATGCTTGCTGAAATTGAAAATCAGCGAACGATATCAGACGCACTAACTTCGCTCGGTGGAATGATGCGTTATAATTTCAAATGGTCTGGGGAGTATGTGAAGCTTCGCGATGAAGTCCGCCATATTGAGAATTACATTGAAGTAATGAATATTCGTTTTGAGTACCCGGTTAAGCTTGTACTTCATATTGAACCTCGATATTTGGAGCTGGAGGTGCTGAAAATGTCACTGCAGCCTATTGTAGAGAACAGTGTTAAGCATGCTTGGAACGGTGAAAAAGAGAATTTAGAGAACCCGAACATTCATATTCATATTTCGGAAACGGAAGGTGATATTTCCATAGAGCTTCGTGATAATGGTATCGGTCTTACCCCAGAACGTCTAGTTGCTTTAAACGAGGCGATATATGCTAAGGATGAATGTTGTAATTGTGATAGCTCCTGTGAACAGCGGGAAGTAAGCCAGAGAGCAGGGGGCATAGGACTGCGAAATGTACACCAGCGTCTGCAAATCTTTTATGGCGAAGAATACGGGCTTGTAGTACAGAGCGAGGCAGGGAGTTGGACGATGGTACGTCTAAGCTTGCCGAAAGTTCTTTTGACGGGAGAAAAACAACCATGAAGAAATTACTGATCGTTGATGATGAGAAAAATATTCGTGTAGGTCTGAAGATCATGATTGAAAGGGAATTTCCGTCCGCATATTCGATCATAATGGCGAGCAATGGTGCAGAGGCGCTCGAGGTTTTTAAGACAGATGGTGCAGATATTATTATTACGGATATTCGTATGCCGGTAATGGATGGAATTACGCTTTTGGAGCAGCTATCTGTGGAGGTAAGAGGCGAGAAAAAACCAGCAGTGGTGATCCTAAGTGGGTACGATGATTTCGAATATGCTAAATGTGCCATACGTTATCGTGTGAAGGATTATCTACTTAAGCCGATTCGCCGAGATGAGCTGTTCGAAATCCTGCTGCATATCCATAAGGAACAGGAAGAACAGGAGTTCAGCGTCAAGAAAATAGAGCGGGAAGCAGAACAGTTTCGCAAAGAGCTACGCTCCAGCCGTTTACGGGGACTGCTGCAGCAGCAGGAGGTTCAGTTGGAGCCCGAGCAGCAAGAGGAGCTAAATGGTTTGGAGGTTCCTTTTACAGTTGGCGTGCTGAATTACTATTTTAATGATGGGACTCGGATGAAGGCGACAGAAGTTCAAGGGCTGGTCGAACGTTTGATGGGGCCAATCGAAAAGTGTTTTTCAGAAATTATAACGGACTGGGACGGTAAGTTAGTATTAATCGGGACTAGTAGACAGAGCTTTATGGAACTATCCCGTCAAGCTGAAGCTAGAGAAATAACTAGTTTATCGATCGGAATCAGCCGTGAGGGAAAAGGTCTCGAAGAACTTCGTTCCTGTTACAAGGAAGCTTGTCGGGCACTACAATATACTTTTTTGTTTCCGCAAGAAGGATTTTTGGATTACGAGGATGTCAGTCAAGAGCGTCGTAACTTTCCTTTGCCGAAGGAGGCGCTTCGTAAACTGCTCAATATGCTTGGGACAGAACGTGAGAAGGAAATAAAATGCCTGCTGTCTGTTATTTTTCAAACAGAGCATTTGAAGGAACTGGACTTGTCTTATCTCGAGAGTGTCGGGCAGAGTATCAATGAGCAGGTGCTGGATGAAGTATTTCGGCTGTATGGGGAAGCCTCGGTTGAGGTGTTAAAGCTATATCGTACGGTTGGTAACATGTATAACTATCGCCATTTCCATGATTATTATCGTGCGCTTGAGAATTTGCTCCTGAGTGTGAGTGATTACATTGTAGGAGTGCGCTCTGCTCATACGGAACATGCTGATATGGAGGAAGCGTTGAACTATATTGAAACGAACTATGCTCGTCCACTAAATATGGCTATGGTTAGTAACCATGTTTCTTTGAATTATTCTTATTTTAGCGAAGCCTTCAAAGCATATACTGGTGAGAATTTTGTCATTTATTTAAAAAAGGTACGCATCCGTCATGCTAAAGAACTGCTAGCGAAAGAATGTGGCAAGCTTGCTGAGGTTTCGGAGAAAGTAGGTTTTGAGAACAGTAAGCAATTTGCCCGTGTATTCAAAGAGTTGGAAGGGATCTCTCCAGGGGATTATAGAGCCAAAATGCTGTCTGAAGATCTGTCGTAAAAGGCAGGATAAGTAGCTTTAGTATAAATATCATTGCTGTACTGTACCTTGATGGGCGTTAAGGGTGTCGTTAGAAGTGATCCTCCTATATAATGGCAGTGAGAAGCTTTGCTAGGATTAGCAGCAAGAGAGTTTGGAGGAATGAAGGGTGGAAGAAATTCAAGGCAATTTGATTACAGTTCAGACGTTGGCAGAGGACTTTCGGCGACTGGGTGTACAGGCGGGGATGACGATTATACTGCATTCGTCCTTCAAATCACTAGGCCAATGGGTGGCAGGTGGCCCGGTTGCCGTTATTTTGGCGCTTGAGGAGGTCCTTGGAGAGTCAGGTACACTTGTGATGCCCACGCATTCTAGTGATCTGACGGACCCTGCTGGCTGGAGTAACCCACCGGTGCCCGAATCTTGGTGGCAAAGTATCCGTGAGCAGATGCCGGCTTATGATCCAGACCTGACCCCACTGAGGGGGATGGGGGTTATTCCGGATTGCTTCCGTAGACAAAAAGAGGTAAAGCGCAGCGATCACCCCATTCATTCATTTGCGGCTTGGGGCAAGCATAGGGATGAGATTATATATGGTCACTCCCTTGAATACGGTTTGGGGGATGACTCTCCATTAGCTCGTATTTATGATCTGGGGGGAAGTGTGCTGCTGCTAGGCGTTGGAAATCTGAATAATACTTCATTACATCTTGCTGAATGCCGGGCCTTCTATGAAGGAAAGAAGGAAGCCATTGGCGGAGCACCTATACTAGTGGATGGTCATAGACAGTGGGTGGAATTCAAGGAGCTAGATTGGAACTCTGACGATTTCGTTGAACTTGCTGAGCAATTCGGGCAAGAGACAGGGCTCATTACAAATGGTCATATCGCCTCAGCTGCAGCTCAATTGATTCCACAGCGTGAAATTGTAGACTATGCGGTGAACTGGATGGAGCAAAACAGGAAGTAGACTATCTCTGAATTAGGGATTAGGAGGAGAAGCAACGGATGAGTACTACAACGATATATCTAACGCGTCATGGACAGACAGAATGGAATGTGCAGAATCGTATGCAAGGTCATATGGATTCTGCGCTGACGACGCTTGGCGTACAACAGGCGGAATGGTTGAGTCGGGGAATGCAGGCTACAAATCTGGATGTCATTTATGCAAGCTCTAGCCCAAGGGCGCTGCGTACAGCTGAAATTATACGCGGAGAGCGGGATGTTCCGCTGAAGATTTCCGATGCATTTAAAGAAATTGGCATGGGCGTATGGGAAGGTAGAGATTCTGCTGAACTGGCAGCCCAGTATTCAGACCAGCATCGTTATTTCTGGAAGGAACCCGACCGGTTTAAAGTGGAGGGCAGCGAGACCTTCGCAGAGGTGCAGACAAGAACACTGGAGAAGCTTCAGGAAATTCTCACTGCCCATCAGGGTGAGACGATTCTTATCGTAACGCATACGGTAGTGATCAAGCTCTTGATGGCTTATTTTGAGGGCAGAGAGTTGCCTAAGCTATGGGATCTGCCTTACATATATCCAACCTGCTTATCCAGGATTGATTTTACGGATGGCGTGCCGGAGATCCTGCTGCACGGGGATACAAGTCATTATGAAGAGAATGAGGCTGGGATGGAATCCTAGAGGTTATATGAAAAAGAGGCGGTTCCTCGAGTGCATTATGCACCCTAGGAACCGCCTTTTTGTCCTCAGAGCTGTGGGCCTTTATTAATTGATGAACTGAAGAGATTTCAAGGTCTTCTCCAGCATCGTAACGGCTTCAGCACGAGTTGCCAGCTTTTGTGGAGCAAAGGAACCGTCTTTCGCTCCTTGAATGATGCCCTCAGCAGCGATTTCTGCTACTGCTGCTTGGGACCAAGCAGGAATGCTTGCTGCGTCACTGAATTTAGCTAGTGCTGCAGGATCGGCATTTAAGGTTTTGCCCGTGTACTTGATGGCTTTAGCTAATACAGAGGCCATTTCTTGCCGAGTGATCGGGCTACCTGGCTTAAAGCTGCCATCGGTATAACCAGAAATCAATTCGGCTTCTGCAGCAGTGCGAATAGCATCAGCATACCATGCGTTTGGATTTACATCCTTAAAAGTTGTCTCGCCACCCGTTGTCACAAGTCCAAGAGAACGCGTAATTAATGCTGCGAACTCAGCCCGTGTGATCGACTGTGAAGGAGAGAATGTATCGCTATTGGTTCCACTAACGATCAGTTTGGAAGCTAACAGATCAATGGACGCTTTAGCCCAGTGTCCGCTAATATCTCCGAACGTTTTGGAAGATTTAACAACGGTGTAATAGCTGTTGCTGTTCCGTTTAATCGTAACATCTGTTGTTCCATTAGCCTTAGGGGCAAATATCGCAGGCACGAAGGAAATCTTGCCTGTAGCAGGATCGAAGACGACTGCCGTTGCGTTATTTGAATTTAAGGAAGTAGGTACATTGATCGTCCGATTAACATAAGTACTGCCGAAGTTGTTCAGCGGTACACGCTTAGATCCGGCTACTGCTGAAACACTAAATTCGATTACTGGAGCAGCTAAAGTAGCATTACCTAGCTGTGAAGCGATAGCTTGGTTTGTGCTGCTTAGCGTTTTCGAATCCGCTAATAGAATGGATACTGTAATTGTAAAGTCGCTGGTGCCTAATTGAGCGGCAAGCGATACACTGTTTACAACACTGAGCGGCAAGGAATACGAAGCGCCATCAGTAGTAAGGGTAAGAATGGTGTTAGGCTGTGCAGCAGCTTGTTTTACAAGCACACTGCCTGGGAGTTCTACTTGAGCGCCGCCAGTAGTCGCTTTAACCGGAATAACCAGTTCATGTTTACCAGTTGGCAGTTCAGCAAGTTGTTTGGTCAGATCAGCAGCATCAATTGTTGTTACTTGCGGTGCAGCCGTTGGTGCTGTTGTTGCAGTAGGTGTTGGTGCTACTGTTGCTGTTGCTGTTGATGTTGGAACTGTTGGTGATGTTGGCACCGGTGTTGGCACTGGTGTTGGGGTTATCTCCGGCAATGGTGCACCCTTCAGATCCACAATCCGGCCCTCAACAGCGGAAGTGTTCGCAGTGACATTTCCAATCTTCTGAAGATACTTCGTAAATACATCAAAGTCCGGCAGGTACAGTAGATTCACGCGACCTTCTTTATAGGCCTTTTCAAGTGAAGTATAGAAATCTCCACCTTTAGCTGTGAAAGCATTAGTAGCTACTTCATAAGATGCTTTTAGATCTAGAGGAACGTATTTGTCTCCGTTCTTCACTTCGATACGTAATACACGTTCGTTCACAGGCTTCGTAGAGTCATAGTAGAATTTCAACCCTGCAACGTGTGGGAAACGTCCGTCTGCTGCTGGAGTTTTGGAAACCCCATTCTCCATTGCATCCTTAATTTCTTGTCCGGTCAAAGTGATCGTAACCAGATCGTTGTTGAAAGGAAGTACTCCGAGTACTTCACCTTGTGTAATTGGTCCTTCATTGATAGATTCGCGAATACCGCCACCATTTTGCAGGGCGATTACCGCATTAGTGCCAGCTTTCTTGGCTGCAAAAAGCATACCATCGGCAATCAGATTACCAAGGTTAGTTTCCTTTGTACGAACATTATCACGAACGCCGTTTAGAACAACCTCTGAGTTTCCTACTACCTCATTGCTCAGTTCTAGAATACCTGGCTTATAGTCGGTATCCAGGATTTTTTTAGCTTCAGGATCCTCTGCGATAACATAGTTAGCGCCGTTCTTAGCGTCGATGGAGATTAATTGGTCTTTCCAATCTGTCAGTACGCCATCTTTGTTAAATTTAACTTCAAGCTGACCAAGGAAGAGTCCTTTTTCACCAGTTTGTACAATAAGCTTCGGTGCATTAGGATCGCTGTTATCTACAACCGCTTGATCTAATTGCGTATGGCTGTGACCACCGACAATAATATCAATGCCATTAACCGCTTTGGCTAACTTGAGATCCTCTTCGTAGCCAAGGTGTGAGAGAACAATAATCTTGTTAATCTTTTCTTTTTGCAGCATAGCGACAGTTTCTGTTGCCTTCACTACAGCATTCTCAAAAGTTACTTTACCTGGTGAAGCAATGTTGGCAGTATCTTCTGTCGTCAGACCAATGATACCAACCTGTTCTCCGTCAACTTCTTTGATTAGAGCAGGGTAGATGGTTGCCGCATTACCCGAACGACCGATTTCATTGGTAAACATTTTGCTTAGCGTATCATCTGCAGAGAAATTCACATTGGATGAGACAAAAGGGAACTTAGCGTTGCCGATGAATTTGGAAAGCACTTCAGAACTTTCACCATTTTTATCAAATTCATGGTTCCCGAAAGTCATAGCATCATATTGAACCAGATTCATAAAGGTCAGATCTGCTTGACCCAGATACTTGTTGAAGTAGAGTGTTCCGGAGAACACATCACCCGCATCGAGAAGAATAGGGTTTTCTGTAGTCGCCTTAGCATTTTTGATTGCCGTTACACGGCGTAGAATGTTATTTGGTGAGCTTACAGTATCTAGTCCTGCATGCGTATCGTTGGTGTGTAGAACTGTTAATGGGAAGTCTTCAGTTGTCTCCGGCAGTGGTGCACCTTTCAGATCCACAATCCGGCCCTCAACAGCGGAAGTGTTCGCAGTGACAGTTCCAACTTCTTTAAGATACTTCGTAAATACATCAAAGTCCGGCAGATACAGCAGATTCACACGGCCTTCTTTATAGGCCTTCTCAAGGGAAGTATAGAAATCTCCACCTTTAGCTGTGAAAGCATTAGTAGCTACTTCATAAGATGCTTTTAGATCTAGAGGAACGTATTTGTCTCCGTTCTTCACTTCGATACGTAATACACGTTCGTTCACAGGCTTCGTGGAGTCATAATAGAATTTCAACCCTGCAACATGCGGGAAACGTCCGTCTGCTGCTGGAGTTTTGGAAACCCCATTCTCCATTGCATCCTTAATTTCTTGTCCGGTCAAAGTGATCGTAACCAGATCGTTGTTGAAAGGAAGTACTCCGAGTACTTCACCTTGTGTAATCGGTCCTTCATTGATAGATTCGCGAATACCGCCACCATTTTGCAGGGCGATTACCGCATTAGTGCCAGCTTTCTTGGCTGCAAAAAGCATACCATCGGCAATCAGATTACCAAGGTTAGTTTCCTTTGTACGAACATTATCACGAACGCCGTTTAGAACAACCTCTGAGTTTCCTACTACCTCATTGCTCAGTTCTAGAATACCTGGCTTATAGTCGGTATCCAGGATCTTTTTAGCTTCAGGATCTTCTGCGATTACGTAGTTAGCGCCGTTCTTAGCGTCGATGGAGATTAATTGGTCTTTCCAATCTGTCAGTACGCCATCTTTGTTAAATTTAACTTCAAGCTGACCAAGGAAGAGTCCTTTTTCACCAGTTTGTACAATAAGCTTCGGTGCATTAGGATCGCTGTTATCTACAACCGCTTGATCTAATTGCGTATGGCTGTGACCACCGACAATAATATCAATGCCATTAACCGCTTTGGCTAACTTGAGATCCTCTTCGTAGCCAAGGTGTGAGAGAACAATAATCTTGTTAATCTTTTCTTTTTGCAGCATAGCGACAGTTTCTTTTGCCTTCACTACAGCATTCTCAAAAGTCACTTTACCTGGTGAAGCAATGTTCGCTGTATCTTCTGTCGTCAGACCAATGATACCAACCTGTTCGCCGTCTACTTCTTTAATCAGAGCAGGGTAGATGGTTGCCGCATTACCCGATCGACCAATTTCGTTGGTGAACATTTTGCTTAGAATATCATCTGCAGAGAAATTCACATTAGATGAGACAAAAGGGAACTTAGCGTTGCCGATAAATTTGGAAAGGGTATCAGAATCTTTATCAAATTCATGATTACCGAAAGTCATAGCGTCATATTTGACTAGATTCATAAAGGCCAGATCTGCTTGACCCAGATACTTGTTAAAGTACAGTGTTCCGGAGAACACATCACCCGCATCGAGAAGAATAGGGTTTTCTGTAGTCGCCTTAGCATTTTTGATTGCTGTTACACGGCGCAAGATGTTGTTTGGTGAGCTTACAGTATCTAATCCTGCATGCGTATCGTTGGTGTGTAGAACTGTTAATGGAAAATCTTCAGCAGTACTAAAATCAATCTGTGCTACAACCGCATCATGATCGGATACCCGACCTTTCGATGGAGAGAAGTCGGCATTTAGATGGACGACATCTACTTTGGAAGAAGCCGTTAGATTTTTACTGACAAGAATATGATCCAGTACTTGAGAGTTTCCGTCATAGGTGTACGTATACTGCTCATTTAAAGGCAATGTGTCGATCAAATTGTCCAGCTCTGTACCTTTTAAAATAGTTGCAGTTTTAGTGAATTGGAAATCATTCAAATCGCCAAGAGCTACGACGTTGGCTTCAGGATTAGCAGTCAGAACCTCTTTGACAAATCCGTTTACGACCGCCGCAATTTTATGACGTTGTGTTTCACTGGACAATACCGGTGGCTGAACGTTCCCGAAAGGACCATTATCGCCGCCTTTTGAATTGAAATGGTTTGCGATCACGATCACTTTTTCGCCGCCGAAAATAAATTGTGCAGCAAGTGGTTTACGTGAACTAGCAAATGCAGCATTCGTTGGATCAATTCGTCCTGGATTGTAAGTCAGCTTGTCTGTCGCTGCATTATAAGCAACGGATTGCGTAGATGTACCTTTTTGACCGTTTACACTATCCGCAAGCTGTACTCTTGCTGGATTGTACAAGAAGCCTACGCGAATGTTTCCGCCTGGAGCTCCGCCATCCTGATTGTTGACTGGAGCGATGTCTGTGTATTTATATACAGGACCGCCTGCAGTTTCAATAGCCTTAATTAGTTCGTCAACACTTGCTTCAGTGATTCCATTATTGGTTTCACCATTGCTATCCTGCATTTCGACCACGCCGATAATGTCAGGCTTTTTCATATTATTCGTGATGGAGTCGGCAAGTTTCTGGATTTTTGTTGCTCCGACGCCTGGGTAGAAGTTCTCAATGTTGTATGAAGCGATTAATAGCTTGTCCTCATTAACCTCAAGAGTAGTTGTTTCTTGTTTAAAAGTACTTGGGGTAATGGTTGGCAGCTTACCGTTCTCCGGAATTACTTTGAAATTGCCATTGTTGTATCCGATGACTCCTGTAACATCTCCAGCGAACTTATCTCCGGTGATTACTTCTTGACCCGGATTTCCATAAGCAATGATAAGGCGCTGAGGATTGAATTGGTTATATTCTTTTAGAACTAGTCCACCAGCTGGTGTGATGACATCAGGAGTATCATTTTCTACTCTTGTAGGGATGTTATAAAGCATGGAATTTCCGCTACCACTTGTCCAGTAAGGACTAATAATCGTAGGGGTAGGGAGTTTTACAAGCATGCCTTCTAACGATTCATAAAAATCTATGGCATCTTCACTAGGTTCAAAATCAGCCATGCTGTCATTATCAATGATGGAAGAAGGAATAGCTCTTCCACCTTTGCCAAGTACGATAGGTTCAGGCACAGTATAACTAGAAGAGGAATCTACTGTTAGTGATGTCATATTAATTTGAGTGGAGGTTAGATTGCTCGCACTTCCTTCGTTATACTCGGAAACGACTCCATTAACGCGCACTAAATCTCCAACTTTAGGTTTAAGGGATGCATTTGTGCTGTAAACGAAAATACCTTCCGATGTGTTCACATTATTGTCCGGCTGAGGGTCCTGCATAAAGAAACCTCTATAAGCGCCAGTTGCGAATGTGTATCCGTATTGGGTAACGATACCTTCTACGTCAGTAACGTTCTGACCTACATACTCAGAGGCATGAGATTCTCCTTGAATATCATGTATACGAGGGAGATCAGAAGCTTTATAAGCAAAGGTATACACCTTACTTGTCTTGCCATCTGCTACGACAATTGCATTAATGGTAAGATCTTTACTAACTGTAATTGGATCTGAATAAAGCTTGCTTGCTGCTGTCGGTTCAGTTCCATCGGTCGTGTAATGAATTTGTGCTCCAAGGGTAGGGCTGGATAGGGTCACAGCACTTCCTTTAATGATGCGACCTGCACCAGGGCTCGCCATTACAGAAAAAGTTTCTTCCACCAAAGCGTTTTCGTTAAGTGGAATGAATTGATAAGTTGTATTATATTGCTCGATAACCCCAGTGATACTATCAAAGGTTGCACCCTTTACTAGTTTAGGCAGGGTTGAGAAAATTGTGAATTGTTGTCCGCCTTGACTTGCAGTCACTGTATTTCCATTTACATTATCTATAGTGACATTATTCATAGTTACCAGCTGAGCTTCATGGTTTTCTCCGTTCGCTGCAGACAAGTCGGTTGCTGTAATCAATTTAGGTGCGGGTACACCTACATCACTCGCAACGACAGAGTATTGAAGTCCGCTTTGGAGTTTGAGCTCTTGCAGGTTGCTGTAGATATCCATCTCGCCACTAACTGCAACACGATCTCCAACGTTTGCGAACTCTGGGAATCCATAAAGTACGATCCCACCGGTTCCATCCTGAATATACATTTTTGCTGCGTTAATGTGAGTTACGATACCTTCTGTTGAAATATTCTGACCTTTATTACCAAGGCGTGCTGTTGCGACGTCTGTTTTCGTCAGAATCGTGTAGTCAAAAGTTGTTATTGCGCTGTTTGGCATATTCGGTTCTGAAGCATACGCCTTAATCGTAGTGTCCTCAGTTAAGGTGATAGGCCCTGTGTAAGGTTGGAAATCAGTTGAACCACCTGATCCATAAACAGCTGAATAGACGGATGCTCCAACTGTCGGAGAGTTCAGAGAAATTTCAGTGCCTACCGGCCAGGCATTAGCGGCTGGTGAAGCTACTACGGAGCTAGCTGTCTCTGGTGCTTTACCATAACTACTATTGCGTGGACTTGCTGCTTGAACAACAAAATCCGCAACGTTGTTATCCGTATCTAGACCACGGCTATCAGCTGGTGCACCAGCTGCGGCTTTACGAATAGCGGCTGTCGCGTTGGTGAGAGCAGGGGTTGGAGTTCCCTCAACACCTGTAGCTGTACCATAGCCAACTAAATCTATCGTATTATTCGATGGGTCAACCAAGTCGACTTTACCGTTTGTCCCACTCATAGCTAGGATACCTGCGGCATCAGGAGTAGGTAGTGCAGCAGTTCCTCCTGTTCCTGCAGCCTCTTGGACGAGGTAGTATCCATTTGCAGGAATAGTTCCTGTTAATTCTGTTCCGCTGCTAAAGGTTCCAGTTGCGGAAGTATACCGAACTTTCCATCCAGTCAAAACTACTGGTTTGTTGGTAGGATTGTATAATTCAATAAAATCATTCTTAAACTCTGCTCCGCTGTTTCCACCACCGCCATAGACTTGTGAGATAACAACATTGCTATTATCCGGTGCTGCCTCGGCAGTCTGAATAGCTGGTAGCACACTGCCGACAAGCATTAACATTGCCAGTCCACTAGCCCACCATTTCCTTACTCTTGAAGAAATAATCATTTGGATAAGTATTCTCCCCTCAAATCTTTTATTAGAAACCTACTAAATCTTATCATTCAAATGTAAAATGAAAGGTTGGTTTGCATTAATATAAATTAAAGGTTCTATAAATTAAAATAAAAAAATAAAAAGTTATTGTTTTCGCATAAGAATAGGGGCTGAAAATAGTGCATAAATACAATAATCCTTAAAATCTAGTGTTTATTGGATGATGAATAGTCCCATATATAAATTAATTTTTATAGTTGAATTATCAAAGGATTACAAAAAATGTATTCTATACTTGTGTTAAATTTTACATTTGAATAACAATAGAGAAGGAGTTATTGGGCTCGGCTATTCGGGAGGTCTTAGAACAAAAAAATGCCCATTCAGCTTCTTGTTGAGAAGTGAGTAGGCATTATATTTTAAATTTACCTGGATAAAACAGACTACTGTTGTGGAAGTTCTAGCCGCTCTAATCCGTCCATGTATTTGCGCAGCGCCTGAGGGATGTAGATAGAACCATCCTCTTGCTGGTGATTCTCCAGCAGCGGGATCAGAATTCTTGGCGTAGCCACTGCGGTGTTATTTAAGGTGTGGCAGTATTGTAAGCGACCGTCCGCATCCCGATAACGGATGCCCGAACGACGAGCTTGGAAATCGAGTAGATTAGAAGCCGAATGGGTCTCACCGTATGCGCCTCTGCTAGGCATCCATGTCTCGATGTCATACTGCTTATGCGTCTTCAGGGACATATCCCCTGTGCAGACAGCCATGACTCGATAGGGGAGCTCTAAGAGCTGAAGAATGTGCTCGGCATTCGCGAGGATCTCGTGAAGCATATGGTCCGAGACCCCCTCGTCATTTCGGCATAAGACGACTTGCTCGATCTTCGAGAACTGATGTACGCGGTACAGCCCGCGCACATCTCGCCCCGCTGATCCAACTTCACGGCGGAAGCAAGTCGACATTCCGGCTAGTCGCATAGGTGTGTCAAGTTCTACAATCTCATCGCTGTAGAGTGAAACTAGCGACACTTCAGATGTGCCTACCAGCCAGCGATTATCTCCGCTGAGCTCGTACGTCTGATCCATCCCACCCGGGAAGAATCCGGTTCGCTCCAACGCTTCAGGGCGGACAATCACAGGAACATCCATCACGGTGAATCCGCGTGCAGTGAGCACATCTAGGGCTAGTCTCTGTACAGCAAGATGTAACATCAGTCCGACTCCTTTAAGCACATAGCTGCGAGGACCGCCTGCTTTGACGCCACGGGGAATATCAATAATATCGTGGAGTTCACCTAGCTCCACATGATCACGAGGCGCAAAGCTGAATTCCGGCACCGCTCCGTTCAACCGCAGTTCTACATTATCGTTATCATCGTTGCCGATGGGTGTATCCTGCGACACCGGATTCGGTGCGAGCAGCATGAGCTCTCTACAGCGGCGTTCAGCCTCGTTCAGATCTGCTTCCAGCAGGCTCAGCCGATGATTGAGTTCTCGTACCTGTGCCTTGACGATCTCTCCAGCAGGGCGGTCACCCTTACGTAGTAATTGTTCAACTTCTTTAGTTAGCCCATTACGTTCGGCTCTCATTTGTTCTGTTTCTTGTCGCAGGCCCCGGCGCTTCTCATCCCAATCCAGCAATTCATCCAGTGGGAAGTCGATTCTTTTCCAGGTGGCAGTGTTTCTTACAAGTTCCTGATTATCCTTGATCCAGTTCATTTCCAGCATATCGCTCGCTCCTTTTTGTTTAAAAGATAAGAGAGTGTAAGTTTCACACTTCACTTTATCCTTCTATTTCTCGCACAAACACTTACCGTCCTTATAAGGACGCCGAAGGTATTTATGCTTGAAAAAACGCAAAAAACGCCCTCATCCATGGGACGAGGAGCGTCAGCTCGCGGTGCCACCCAGGTTGATCGAATCTCCTTAACAGCAGGAAAGAATTCGACCCTCTTTGGTCTTCGCAGTAACGGGCGAAACCCGGTGAACTTAGGGAGTCATTATAGGCTCCGGTCGCAGACGCCTCACGGTTGGATGCCGGTCATTGGCCTGATTGTTGGATTTAATATTGTTGCTTAGTATATCGCAAGAGTGGGATGAACGCAAGCGTTTATGGTTTGACAATAAGATCTAATCTGCGATAGGATTAATATTAATTTAAAGTATTCCTGTCGGGATAAATATTTGCAGTGTGAGCTGCTTAATAGGATGAAAGAGGTGGAGAAGTGGCTAAAATTGTTGTGATTAACGGAACGCCTTCCTTGGTATCGCGCATCAATGCAGTTATAGAGTATGCGGAGGCAAGCTTAACGGATCAGGGCTTTGAGGTTGAGCGTATTAACGTAGCAGAGCTGCCAGCGGAAGATTTGATTCATACCAAGTTTGAGAGTGATTCTATCGTCAAAGCGAACGGCCTTGTAGCCGAAGCGGATGCGGTAATCGTGGTTAGCCCGGTTTATAAAGCCTCTTATACAGGCGTGCTGAAGACCTTCTTGGATCTAGTTCCACAAAAGGGACTGGCCGGCAAAATCGTACTCCCGCTCTTCATGGGTGGCAGTCTTGCACATCTACTTACGATTGATTATGCTTTGAAACCTGTATTGTCTGTACTCGGTGCACGTTACATTCTTGGTGGAGTGTATGCCGTGGATTCTCAGGTGGTTCGTAATGATCACGGAGTGGTAGAGCTTGCTGAGGAGCTGAAGCTGCGTCTGAATGATGCGTTAGCTGAGCTTGCAGAAGAAACTACACATCGTGTGGAACGCAAGGCTTAAGACTAAGTAGCTAGCATTCTGTTTCGTATGGATTCATACCAACTATATAAGCGTCTCATTCATACCTGATCCAAGGGGTGAAGAGACGCTTTTTGCTATAGTAAAAAGGCCATCTCACTGTGAAAGTAGAGAATGGCCTCTTTTTTATATAGGGTTCGTTATAATCCGGTCTTACAAATCGTCGAATCCGTTATCGTCGCCAACCTTACCGTAGTTACGGGACTTAGCTTCGAAGAAGTCGGTTTTGGTGGCATTAAGCGCATCATCGGAGAAAGGTTTGATCCAAGGCATGCAGTTAACATCAACGCCTTGGTAGGCTTTTTCCATACCCATCAAGGTTAAGCGCTTGTTCGCTGTATATTTGATGTAGTCACTAAGCTCGTTAAGATCAATACCGCGGACATTAGTAAGGGTGTAGTAAGCCCAGTTGGTTTCAAGCTCTACCGCGCGGTCGATCGTACGATACACGTAATCCATGTTCTCTTTAGTGTTCAACTCAGGGAAATCTACAAGCAGCTGCTTAAATACTTCTGCGAAGAAATAGCAGTGCTGATTCTCGTCACGTTGGATATAAGAGATCATTTGGCTGGTCGCCATCATCTTCTGGTCACGGGCCAGATTGTAGAAGAAGGCGAAGGTGCTGTAGAAGAAAATTCCTTCCAAGATGAGATCCGCTACCAGTGCATGGAAAAAGGTCTGTCTCGTAGGGTTATCACGGAACTCTTGATAAATATCAGAGATAAACTGATTGCGTTCCAGCAGGACAGGGTCTTTTTTCCAATATTCAAAAATTTCTTTCTGCTCACTTTCCGACACGATAGAGGAAAGAACATAGGAATAGGATTGGTTATGCACCACTTCTTGTTGTCCGATAATGGCAGAGATAGCTTCTAGAGAAGAGTCAGTAAAATAACGCTTCACGTCGCTTACGAACATCGTCTGCATCGAGTCTAACACGGCGAGTAGAGAGATGTTGATCTTAAATACGCGTTGCTCCTCTGCATCGAGCATAGGGAATTGTTGCGCATCTTTGGACATTGGGATTTCATCCGCGATCCAGTGATTCAGCAGCAGCACCTTGTACAGCTTGTACATATGCGGCATGCGGATATCGTTCCAGTTCAGAATACCGGAGCACTCACCGTCGATGATGCGTGTGGATTGGTTGGGCGCTTCAGTGTTAAAAATCTTTTGTAGTTGCATTTATTTTCCCTCCATTTTTTTGCGCGGGTAATTCGTCTTGTCTGATCTTTAATTAAATTAGGTTGATGAAGTAACGGAGAGAAAGTTTGGAGCTGTAGGAGCGATAGCGTTCGCCTTTATCCTCGGATTTCTACCGCGAAGACGGTATAGATCAAGAAATCTGAGGACAACAGCGGCCGGAAGCCCAAACATTCCTCGCAGTTACGAAATTCATCATCGTTTTTCTATTCAGGGCACTAAGATAATTAGCTAGCGCAAGAATCACACTCTTCTATTGTCAAAGCACGGCTACGCACATAATAAGTTGATTTCAATCCGCCCTTCCAGGCGTTCAGATGCAGCTCAAGGAACTCGGTAGCCTTGATGTCAGGACGAACATACAGGTTGAAGCTTTGGCCTTGATCGACGTGACGCTGACGAGCAGAAGCCATGCGGATCGACCAGTTTTGGTCAATTGTAAACGCAGTTTTATAGTACCAAATCGTCTTGTCGGACAGATCCGGTGCTGGGTTAGCGATCTTGTAAGTTGTTTTCTCTTCATAGGAAAGCAGTTCATACAAAGGATCAATGCTGGCTGTGGAGCCGGCAATAATCGATGTGGAGCCGTTCGGTGCAATCGCGAACATCCATGCGTTACGAACACCGTCTTTAGCCACTTCTTCTTGCAGCTCGCGCCATTGTTCAGTGGTTACATATTTACCTTCTTGTTCACCGCTAACGTAGCCACGTGAAGTAAAGTATGCACCTGTCTCCCAATCGGAACCGGCGAACTTCGGATAACGGCCTTTTTCACGGGCAAGCTCCATGCTCGAACGTACCAACAGGTAGTTGATGTGTTCATACAAATGGTTGTTATATTCTACGGCTTCATCAGATTCCCAACGAATGCCCTTGAGTGCCAATAGGTGATGCAAGCCGAATGTGCCGAGACCCACTGCGCGGTATTGGCTGTTCGTGTATTGTGCTTGCAGAACTTCAATATTATTAATGTCGATTACGTTGTCCAGCATACGTACTTGGATAGGTACAAGTCTTTCCAGCACACCAGCTGGAATCGCACGTGCCAAGTGAATCGAATTCAGGTTGCAGACTACGAAATCGCCAGGGATTTTGGAGATAACAATCCGGGTCTTGCCATCTTTGGTTACTAATTCTTCCTGTTCAATAACGGTAGCGGATTGATTCTGCATAATTTCTGTGCACAGGTTGGAAGAGAAGACCATACCTTGGTGACGGTTCGGGTTCGTCCGGTTAACCGTATCACGGTAGAACATATATGGAGTACCTGTTTCAAGCTGTGATTTCATAATCCGTTTCATGATGTCGATCGCAGGAACGGTAATACGGGACAATTCCAAATTGGCTGTAGCTTCAGCATATTTTTCACGGAAAGTGCCTTTACCAAGCTCTTCATCGTAGAAGTCTTCCAGACCAAGCGGACGACCGTTCTCATCCGTCCAGCCCATAACCTTTTTCACTTCATGTGGGCAGAAGAGGTTCCAGTGGCTGCGTGATTCAACGGCTTCCATGAACAAGTCCGGCAGGGTTACACCGTGGAATACGTCATGTGCACGCATACGCTCGTCACCATTATTTAGTTTAAGATCGAGGAAAGCGAGAATATCTTTATGGAATACATCAAGGTAGACAGCGACAGCACCTTTACGTGTTCCGAGCTGGTCTACACTGACTGCTGTATTGTTCAATTGGCGAATCCAAGGAATTACGCCGGAGCTAGTGTTCTTATGGCCACGGATATCCGAACCACGTGCCCGTACTTTACCAAGGTAGACGCCGATACCGCCACCCATTTTGCTAAGGCGCGCTACGTCTGTATTGGAATCAAAGATACCCTCTAGGGAATCGTCTACCGTATCAATGAAGCAGCTGGATAGCTGTCCAGCGACCTTTTTGCCGGCATTGGACATTGTAGGGGTAGCAGCTGTCATGTAGATGTTGCTCATAGCCCAGTAAGCTTCTTTTACAAGCTCAAGACGTTTCTCAGCTGGTTCACGGTGCATCAGGTACATAGCAATAATCATATAACGTTCTTGTGGAAGCTCCATTACACGGCCGTCAAAATCATGCGCCAAATAACGGTCGGATAGCGTAAGCAGACCGATATAGTCAAACAAAAGATCGCGTGTATAATCGATACACCCACCTAGTTCGATAATTTGTTCTTTGGTGTAATGACTTAGAAGCTCTTCACGATAGATTCCTTTTTTTACGAGATCCGTAATTAGCGGGTACAGCTCACCGTAAGGCTCTTCTGGATAAGCTTTATAGCGGCGATGAACGGCTGCTTTTTTATAAAGGGTAGTCAGAAGGGCACGGGCAGCTGCAAACTTCCAAGTAGGCTCTTCTTTCGTTACAAGCTCTAGAGCACTCATGGTGAAGGCATTGCTAATTTCTTCTCCACTTACGGAGTCACGACGCAGTTTGGAAATTACTCCCCGCAGCAATGTTTCTTTATTTAGTTGATCAAGACCTTCTAAGATACGGTCGGCGTATACGGAAAGGCGCTTCTCATCAAAAGCCAGTTGGCGATTATCTGGTTTTACTACGAATTGTGGCATGGTTATTTCATCCCTTCTTATTTTGGATTAATTTTGAATATCAAAAATTGATATATTATAGCGCAGTAGGCTGCCACAGAAAGACCTCCGAGCCGTTCGTACTGGCCGGAATGTCGATTATGCGTTGGTTAGAGCTTCCTCGGTAAGGAAGTGTAGTATCTTTCAATTCTTCTATAAAACGTCCATCTATTAATACCTGACACTGTGTAAGTAGATTCCACTCCGGCGAACCGGGAAGGGCGGTTAGTTCCTCATACGTATAACCACTGTAAATCCAGATGGGGAAGCCAGGGAGCACGGCGCGAAGCTCATGAATGAACCCAAGTACCTCTTCTGCCGAGAAAAAAGGATCGCCGCCTGCCAGTGTTAGACCATCCAGCAAAGGGTTAGCGGCGATTTCTGCAATGATTTCATGTTGACGTTCTAAGGTGAAGACTTCTCCATATTTAAAGTTCCATGTCTCGGGATTAAAGCATCCCGGGCAACGATGACGGCAGCCGCTGATGAAGAGGACGGCCCGCATGCCCTCTCCCTCGTTAATCGACTCCGGATAGTATCCGCAAATATTCATAGATGCTTAACGCGATCCCGTACTTCGGCTTGTTTGGCGGCATTGAAGCGGGTCTGATAGTCGCCAGTTAAATAACCTGTAACTCTGCGCAAACGACGGATGTGCACGTCATTCTCATGTGCGTTGCAGGAAGGACAGTTTGTCCCAATTACGCCTTCGTATCCGCAGCTGGAGCAGCGGTCAATCGGATGGTTAATGCTGAAGTAGCTGACCTGTTGTTCTAATGCATATTTAATGATTTTGATAAAAGCAGATGGATTGCTGCGGGCATTGCCATTTAATTCGACATAAGAAATAGCCCCGGCATTGCAGTATTCATGGAAAGGAGCTTCCAAGCTGATCTTCTGAGCAGCACCTAGATCGTAGTATACAGGGATGTGGAAAGAGTTCGTATAATACTCACGGTCAGTTACGCCCGGAATAGAACCCAGTACCTTGCGATCAATCTTGGTGAATTTGCCGGACAGGCCCTCTGCTGGTGTTGCGAACAAGGTAATGTTGAGATTAAGTTCCTCACTTTTAAGGTCGCAATACTCCCGCATGTGACGCACGATAGCCACAGCCTTGGCATGGACTTCCATATCCTCGCCATGGTGTTTGCCGTACATGGCTTTCATGCATTCCGCCATACCGATGAAGCCAAGCGACAGACTACCATGTTTCAGCAGTTCGCCTACAGAGTCTTCAGGAGCGAGATTTTCGCCGCCTTCCCAGACGCCTTCTCGCATCATGAAATCGGATGCTTTAGCCTTTTGCGCGCTTTGGATGTGGAACCGATGAAGAAGTCCTTCCAGCGCAATATCCATATAGTGGTTTAGATCCTCATAGAAGCCAGCTTCATCTGCGACGGTACGTCGGCCTGTTACTGTGCCGTGTGCCAGACCGAGCCGAACCAGATTCAGTGTATTAAAGGAAAGGTTGCCCTTCCCGGAGCAATGATTACGCCCAAAACGGTCACCGAGCACTCGGGTGCGGCAGCCCATTGTAGCAAATTCCGTATCAGGATCACTTGGATCATAATACTGCAAGTTGAGCGGAGCGTCCAGATTAGCGAAGTTTGGATATAGTCTGCGTGCAGAACAATCCGCCGCTTTTAGGAACAATTCATAGTTAGGATCGCCTTGCTGTTGATTGACTCCTTGCTTGCATTTGAAGATTTGAATCGGGAACACAGGTGTTTCTCCGCTGCCAAGTCCGTTCATCGTTGCTGTTAGCAGGGAGCTGATCACAAGCTGACCTTCTGGTGAAGTACAAGTACCATAATTGATGCTGGTAAACGGAATTTGCCCACCGGATCGGCTGGACATGGTATTGAGATTATGTACCATACTTTCAGCCGCTTGCAGGGTTTCGATTTCGGTTTCCTTTAGTGCAAAACGGAACGCTTTTGGATATAACTCCGCCAGATCGGTCCGGCTCATTGTAATCTCGCCCAAAGATTGATTAGCTTGTCCCTCATCAAAATAATCCAGACCCTTGCGGAACAGCTTAGCGAAGGATTTGGTTACATAAGGTGCCAGATCATTGTCGAGCTTATTGGCGGATACGCCGCCATATTGAGCATTTTGCTGGGATTGAAAAATAATTGCTACCAGTGACATAGCTGTCATTATGGAGTTCGGAGGACGAACACTGCCGTTGCCGGTGTTGAAGCCTTCGCGGAGAAGCTTATCAAACGGGATAAAAATGCAGTTAGTCGTTCCGATTGCGTATTGATCCAGATCATGCACATAGACGACATTGTCATCAATGGCTTGCACTAGCTGCGGCGGCATCGTAAAGTTGCGGGCGTACCATTTTGAATATTCACTGCCGAACTTGCTCATTTTACCGGAGAAACTCTCTCCGTTCAAATTGGCATTCTCGCGCAGCAGGTCCAAATCCCGGCTGTCGATAATATCGCGTCCTAAATCAATGAGCTCTTCTAAAAGAACTTCTCGTGCATTTGTTGTACCGTTAAATTGTCTCTCCAACAACGTCATTGTATAGCTCTCCTCTCAGTCTATCGTCCTATCATTAAGAAGTGGGGCCGCATAAGCGGCCGTATATTCATTGTGATCTCATAAAAAAAGCATCCTCTAGCGAGGATGGCAGAAAATGCCCGATGCGTTATGTAAATATCCACACAGATATTTGTAGTGGCCTCTAAGAAGATGACCGCATGCGGACACCGTTCCTGTTCCTCGCAGGCACTCATAGTTGGTGTCGTCGAAACAGGCAGGTCTCCTGGCTTCCGTAGGACCTCTCAGCGCCTTCCCAAGGGGGCTCTTACCCCTCAGTGGCTTCTGCCAGGAGATCTGCCCATCTTAAGCTTCTAAAAGCTTGTAAGGGGCATCCGGTTACAGTGGCGGGACCGCAGCGGATTTTCACCGTACTTCCCTATTAAGCTCTAATTCCGATAAAGGATCAAAGCGCCTGTCTCCACTATATTTTGTTGTCGTTAGATAAAAATAACCCAAGATGTTGTGTTTGTAAACAGTTTTTTAGAAAACCCGCGCGGGGAGCGGGTTCTTCAAAAGTACTCCACAAATGATCCACAGGCTGTCCATAAGTAATCCACAATTGATCCACAGGCATATAAAAAATGATTCATAAATTTTCCGAAAAGATGCCACAAAGAGTCCATAAATGTAGTGCAGATGACCCTAGAATTCATGTTAGAAAAAATACTTGTGGCGAAAGTCATATTTCGGAGAATTTTGGGGAAAGAAGAAGGGGCATAATAAAGCTGAGATCATTTGTGGGAGAGCGGTGGAGTTGTTACAATAGAAGGAGACACATACTTTAAAATTCCGAGGAGGTATTCTCATGCCTATTGCTGAAGTAACCGTTATTCCGATTGGAACAGGTAGTACGAGCCTTAGCAGCTATGTTGCGGATATGCAGCGAGTGCTGAAGACGGTAGAAGGGATTACTTATGAGCTTACATCCATGGGTACAATCATCGAAGGGCCTCTTCAGCGTATTTTTGCTGCAGTCGAAGCGCTGCACGAGTCTCCTTTTGCCGCAGGTGCAGAGCGTGTCTCTACCTCACTTAAAATAGACGACCGCCGCGATAAACCCTCCACTAGCCGTGGAAAGCTGGAGTCTGTGGAGCGTAAACTACAGGTGGAATAGCAGTTTGGGAGAGTAGGGAAATAGGGAGAAATAGGCTTGCGTTTCTGGCTGAAAGTTGTATAATATTTTTTGTTTGACAGAAAAATCAGCCTTAAGCTGGTGTAGCTCAGGGGTAGAGCAACGCACTCGTAATGCGTAGGCCGGGGGTTCAATTCCCTTCACCAGCATCCAAAAAAACCTTTTGTGGCGCGGATTCTTGGAATTTCAAGAGCCGCGCTTTTTTGATTCTTCTACCATTCTTTTACCGAAAGAGTGTCTTTTCCGCTTGTAATGGAGTCCCCAACGACCGGGGCCAAAAGGCAAAAAACCTGCACGTGGTGCGTGAGAGCAACATACCTGCAGTACTCACGGAGAATTTATTTTTGGATGTGGTAACCGACGCTGCCAAACTCAAAAAAGATGTGGTTATCCAAGCAATCATTGATAGCCATGTGATCGGGATTGCAAAGTACCTAGGGCTGAAAAAGAAGGAAACAGCGAATCAGGGCAACAATGACAATAAAGTGGTAGTACTCGTAAACGGCAAGAAAGAGCAAGTAAGACAGTTAACCTTACAAAGTGAACTGGAAAGTTAATTTGTCGAGCCGGAAGTTTTGGGCGCTGCTGGCCGTTACCGGCGTAACCTCTCATCATAAAATAAAGTAATACGAGCGAGGGGGAGTTTCCTGATGGATGCTTATTGCAGCTGCTTGCGCTACATGAATAGAAGAGTGCGGATTCTGACTAAAGATGGTAGACAGCACGTAGGCGTAATTACAAATGTGGACAGAAATAATGTTTACTTAAGAACGGAACATAACGGATCTGTGCACACTTCAGCTTTTTTTGGTAATCCTTTTGCTACAAATGACATCTTAACCTTGAGTTTGTTCACTCTGCTGGCTATAGCCCTTATTTAAAAAATCATAAAACCGGGAAAAACCGCCCACTGGCTTCGGCTGGTGGGTATTTTTTTGTTTTTTACGAAATGTCGGATCCCGCAACAGGCCTACTATTTTCGTTTCTTTTTTACCCAAGCACCGATACAAATCCCGCATATCTTAGTTTTGTATCCAATTAAAAAGGAGGAATTGACAAATGGGCGAAGTACGTGGAGAACGTTGTTGCGGCGTTGGTGAACGTGAACGTGAACGTGAACCTGAACGTTTTGTTGGTGGAGCCTTTACATCCACAGGGGCAATCTTAGTGCTCTTTATCCTGCTGGTCATCATTACAAAAGCTTGTATATTTTAAATTGTATTCAATTACAAAGGAGGAGTTAAAATGGGCGAATTCGCAGGAGGATATGGTGGCTTTACTTCTACCGCCGCAATTCTGGTTCTGTTTATCTTGTTGGTAATCATCTCTAAGACTTTGTTTATTTAAGTTTCAAACCTCCCAATATAGCTGCACCTTATTAAATCCGCCAGTACTCATGCTGGTGGATTTTTTTCATACATAATCAAAGACGCACCCTGTCAACCCTAAGTGGTAGGCGAGTATCCCAAATGGATTATGTTGAAATTATGCGGAAGTACCGTAACCCTGCCAGTAATGGTGGGGTATTTCTTTGCGTTCAGGCAAATTTTTTTATCAGTGATATAGAGTTCATACACATAACGTTACATCCGTCTAACCTTTACTCAAGTAAAATGGCGGAATGACCCAGTCTCTCTTGTGTGATATTTGGTGTACACCGAAGACGAGATTCGCCCCGAAGACTATACATCAATCATACGTGCAGGCAGGTTGCAGTGCTTACCTTTAGGTAAGTACGTGAACTAAAAGTGCATACTTACGCGATGTCATGGTGGGAGGTATACTCAAGTCCTAAATCTGATTCAAACATGGAGGATACACCAATGAAAACACTTATTGTCGTCACGCACCCAAACATCGAAACATCCGTCGTTAATAAACGCTGGATCGAAGAACTCCGTAAATATCCAGACAAATATACGGTGCACGAGCTGTACAAAGCCTATCCCGATGAAAAAATCAACGTGGAAAAGGAACAACAGCTGATTGAAGCGCATGATAAGCTCGTCTTACAATTCCCTGTCTACTGGTTTAGTAGTCCACCTCTGCTTAAAAAGTGGCTGGACGAAGTATTTACTTACGGATGGGCATATGGCTCGAAGAGTGATAAATTAAGAAATCGAAAAATCGCATTAGCTGTAACTGCCGGAGGAAGTGCAAAAGACTTTAGTGAAGAAGGTAAACTCGGCTACGGGCTTGACCGTATTTTATCTCCCTTTGACACGACTTTTTTGTATTGCAACGCTGATTATCGTTCCTTCTATGCCATTTATGGCACGGAATCTGAGACGGTAGGAAGTACGGATTACTTAAATAAATTGGATATCAGTTCGCAAGGCTATGTTGAATTTATCGAAAATATGTAATTAGATTTGAAGCAAAAAGCAGCATTTTCATTAATGGAAATGCTGCTTTTGTCATAAGTTGTCGTTAAATCGTAAAAGGTATGGTTATCTCTTGCGCGGCTGGAACGAAGTTTTTCTCTCCCCAAGTGCACATCATATCCAGCACCGGAATAAGCGATTGGCCCTTCTCGGTCAAGGAATACTCAACTTTAGGGGGAATCTGGGGGAATTCCTCGCGCCTGACGAGACAGTCGGCTTCCAGTTCTTTCAACATAACGCTTAACGTCTTAAAAGGTATTGTGCCGATACCCCGTTGCAGTTCATTGAACCGCACGATCTTGTTTTCAGAGAGATAGTAGAGAATAGTCATTTTATATTTACCACTAATGATAGACAAGGTGTAGCCAAAGCTAGTGTCCTTCTGCTGAATGCCAGGTGGTATACAGATTTCATCACTCATGGGCTAGTACCCTCCTTCAGAAAATATTCAACGAAAAGGCAAACGCCTGTTGTCGCTCCGTACTCAGGTCCCGACTTTATTATGTTTTCAACCTGCTATCAAGTCATCCTGTGAGAACGAATTCACTATATCATTTTGAAACAATTTGTTCAAAGCACTCGTGGCTAACTATCAATCGGTCGATTTTCTCTGTCGGCGAAGCGGGCCTCTTTGGTTGGAAATCAAAAGTGCCAAGCGGATAGCCTAAGCGACGAATTGAAGTTTTTAATGTAATTTTCATGTGAGCATCATCTTATTTTCAGGTTCAAGGTATATATTGAAGACACCAAACACCCCCCAGTGTTTTGTGGTATAAATCTCTCAGGTCTTGCCAACTCCCATGGTAAGGCCTATTTTTTTGTTCGCTAATTAAATGAGGGAGGGGGTAGCTTCTTCGCTACTTCACTTAATCTGATACTGCTCTTCATAGCTCTTAAAAGATGAAATATCCAGACCGAGATATCTGCGCATATGAATGGCAGCTTGGGCAGCGACGATGTCGTTTAACAACAGCATTCGTTCATGGTATCCACGACATATAAATTTGGCTTCTATCCCCGTGTTAAGTCTGTTCTGCTCATAAACCTTGATTCCCCGTTTTCTCATCTCTGAACGAACATCTCTTAGATCTGTTGTAGCAACTGCTGCGGCTGTTTCAAGAACCTCCAGATAGGGGGTAGGTGTTCGTAAATGTGCAGATAGAATGGCGGAGTCCCGTTCGAAAGCTGATAAAATCATCGGAAGCAATAAATAAGATTTGACCAGCATGTTGTCCCTGCTTTCAGCTCTATTCATGAATCTCATCACCTCTAATGGGAACGTGTATTCGTATTCTACCCCGATATTCCAAAAATAATCAATGGTATTTCTAAACAGCTAGTTCAATGTGATTGAATTCACAACTAAATTAGAAAGAATAAAATATATTAAAATTGTAATAATAAAAAATAATGCTTCAGACTTATATAAAGGGAGAATTAGGATGAAAGAGGAAGGAAGTCTCCACCGTGGAATGGTATTTGGTTTGATTCTAAGTATTCCATTATGGATATCGATATTAGGTTGGATAAAGTTACTTTAAAATTGAAGGAAAACCTTTGTGTGAAGCGCCTTTAGGCGCTTTTTTTGTGCTTGCTTACGCGTATGAATATCAAAAGGAATTGATTGACAATTGTGGGGATGGAGCGCTAAACTATTATTAGTTCAAAAGTATTAAAAGTCATAGACGATTATTTAATAGGATGCTTAAAATGCTAGTTCTAATCCGCAAGTCAATACATATATTATCATGATAATAGCAAACCGCCTGAAAGGGTGGGACGCAAAGTCCAGGAGTCTAAAGTGTCTTAAATGCGCTATGACCGTCCGACTGCCATGAGAAGGGAATTCCACTTCTTTTTTGGCGGTCTTTTTTGTTGTTAGGTCCTTTAGAGTTTCTGGTAATTATTCTGATTAAATATAAATCATAGATTTAGGAGGTGTGCTTTTTGAAAAGAAGAATGAAACCGCTGCTTGCACTAGTATTAGCGGGGATTTTGACAGTAGGTAGTGGTCTTTCTGGAGGTCATTTGGTAAATGCGGCTGGGGAGGTGCTTCCCTATACTCCTACACCTGTGTTAGGTATTGCAGGGAATTTTAATACTTTTTTTTGGGGATTTCAAACAATCTAATGATCAGGTTCATGGGCGCCTTGCGGCCAAAGGTAATATTACTTTGCAGAATTACGGCGTATCCAAGGATAATCCAGGTGGAGATGTTCTTATCGCTGGTAATGACATCAGTTTTACTAATGGGACTGTTCATGGAGCATCCGTTTATGGTGGTGTTTTTTCCAGCAACGGTGTAGATCTTAAAGAACCAGCGAGAAAAGGGACTCCTATTGATTTTGATGCTGAAGAGCAATTTCTTATTGGACGTTCTAATGAATTCTCTTCGCTTGCTACAATAGGAACTTTCAAAAAGGAGTATGGGAAAATAACGATTGATGCTCCGGAACCATTTAACGTTCTTAATCTTAGTGCTGCCGATTTCGCTGGTGCTAATGGCTTACAGTTTAATATTGCAAATAGCGCCACAGTTATCATTAACGTTAGCGGAAGTTCAGTTAACATTCCAAGCTTTCAAATCTGGGGAGGTAGCCCTAACAAGGTATTATTTAATTTTTATGAAGCTAGCACTGTTGACATTGGAAGTTTAACAATAGAAGGAACTATCCTAGCTCCGCTTGCAAAAGTAACTTATAATTCCGGTGAACTGCATGGGACGCTGATTGCAAAGGGATTTGCTGGTGGGGTGCAGATGCATTGGTATCCATATGGAGGGGAAGAACCACCTCCGACACCAACGCCGACCGTGGCACCAACACCGACACCAACCGTAACACCAACACCGACACCAACCGTGACACCAACACCGACACCAACCGTGACCCCAACACCGACGCCGACCGTGACGCCAACACCAACGCCGACCGTGACGCCAACGCCAACGCCGACCGTGACGCCAACACCAACGCCGACCGTGACGCCAACACCGACGCCGACCGTGACGCCAACACCGACGCCGACCGTGACACCAACACCGACGCCGACCGTGACGCCTACGCCGTGCGTGACACCGACACCGAAGCCAACACACACACCAAAGCCAACACCGACACCGAAGCCGACACACACACCAAAGCCAACACCGACACCGAAGCCAACGCACACACCAAAGCCAACACCGACACCGAAGCCAACGCACACACCAAAGCCAACACACACACCAAAACCAACACCAACGCCGATCGTGACGCCAACACCAACGCCGACCGTGACGCCAACACCAACGCCGACCGTGACGCCAACACCAACGCCGATCGTGACGCCGACACCAACGCCGACCGTGACGCCGACACCAACGCCGACCGTGACGCCAACACCAACGCCGACCGTGACGCCAACACCAACGCCGACCGTGACGCCAACACCAACGCCGACCGTGACGCCAACACCAACGCCGATCGTGACACCAACACCAACGCCGACCGTGACGCCAACACCAACGCCGACCGTGACGCCAACACCAACGCCGACCGTGACACCAACGCCGACACCGTCGCCGGAAGTAACGCCAACACCGTCGCCGGAAGTAACGCCAACACCGTCGCCGGAAGTAACGCCAACACCGACACCGTCGTCGGAAGTGACGCCAACACCGACACCGTCGTCGGAAGTGACGCCAACACCGACATCGTCGTCGGAAGTAACACCAACACCGACACCGTCGTCAGAAGTAACGCCAACACCGACGCCAACGCCGGAGCCTCCTGTGTTCCCGACACCAACACCATCATTTGTAATTGGTACTATCGTTGTTAATGATGATCCTGTGCCGCTGGGTCCTGTAGCTTCGTCGACTCCAGCACCAGTACCAACACCAACACCGTCGAGCAATACAGAGGTACTTGTTGATGAGGAGGAGATTCCATTAGGACCAGTATTGACAGTAACACCAACGCCGTCACCAGAGGATATTGCTGTAGTGGATGATACAATCCCGCTAGGTAATCCACCTGTGGATGAACTTCCAAAAACGGGAGAATCAAGTTCAGTCCCTTATTATGTAACTGGTCTAGGTTTTGCACTTATTGGATTGCTAATGAGAAATAGATTCTCGAGCAAGAAATAATAAACGGTGATTGTAGCTTGAATACAAGTTATGCCGTGAAGAATAGTAAAGCCGCTTTCGGGACATATTCCGAGGGCGGTTTTCTTTTGTTATGATTGTTATATTTTGGCGCATTCTAAGTAGATGCTATACTGATTTACAACGGATATGAGGAAAGGACGGGGAAGATGAATTGGTATGGTTCTTCATTAGCGCTGTCATCGTCATAGGAGCTCTGATCTATGCGGGCTTTTTCTTTTATGGAATTGCTATTAAACGAGCACCGAAGGAATTCCTGAGTAATAATCGTGATTTGAAGGTTGATCCCCCGGTTGCCGGGGCTTCTTGGGGTGAGGGGAAGGATTGGATCTCCAGTCAGAGCTTTGAGAATGTGGAGATTACATCTGAGGACGGGCTACAACTAAGAGGGTACTTGCTCCTTTCGGATCGTGCTGAAGGTCGTACGGCGATTCTAGCTCATGGTTATTCTGGAAAAGGGAAGGATATGGGGGCGTACGCCAAAATCTATTACGAGAGAATGGGCTTTAATATCCTGATTCCCGATGCCAGGGGACATGGGGAAAGCGCTGGGAATTATATTGGTTTTGGATGGCATGAGCGCAAGGATTATTTGCAGTGGATTGAATATATAATAGAAAAGACTGGGCCCAGTGCTCAAGTTGTGCTTCATGGGGTCTCTATGGGTGGTGCTACAGTGCTAATGACCTCAGGTGAAAATCTCCCGCCGCAGGTCAAAGCTATTGTCTCGGACTGTGCTTACAGCTCAGTTAAAGCACAATTAGCCTACCAACTACGGCGTATGTATCGCTTGCCAAGTTTCCCTTTTATTCAAAGTGCGAGTCTAATTACTCGTTTGAAAGCAGGGTATGGTTTTAGTGAAGCATCTGCCTTGAAACAGGTGCGGAAGGCGAAGGTGCCGATTCTATTTATTCATGGGGATGCAGATAACTTTGTACCGTATAGTATGATGAATGAATTGTATGAGGCATGTCAGAGTCCCAAAGAGAAGTTCGTAGTGCCGCAAGCAGGGCATGGGTTAGCTTATGACATGGATAAGACGGGGTATATAAACGTAGTAACAGTTTTTGTGAATCAGTATGTAAATTAGATGCCCTGAACGTAGACAGCGCCCGATATCCGCTAGGTAGCGGTTATCGGGCGCCTATATTTTTCCACACATGGCATGTGTCCTTATGTAAGGTTCGTACAGCCATGCTTTTTCGTTATATTCATCCCCCGCCGTTCGTGAGTAACGGGTGTCTTAATTCCTTGTTATTTCCAGCAGCCGTGTGGCGAGAATAATCCTTCCAATACGACAAAAGCCCTACCTCTCTTTTGCCCTTGCGGCTCCATTGACCGCGCCAGTGTGAATCGGAATGCTATATTTCGAATTTAGTCTCATAAAAAGGAAAGTTTCTGCAAGAAAACATGAAGCCTCTGTGTCCAAATTGCCGAAGTGTAAAATAGTCGGCCTGACATCTTCTTGATGGGGATATTCAATATATCGAAAAACAAATACGATATAAATATAACACACTATTGTTTAAAAGGCAAATATAATAATGAATTCCAAGATAAGGGTTGTTTGATATAGAAGGGGAACAAGCAGAGCAAGAGAGAGCGTTTGATTTGAATATATCGTATGCTGGATTATTTGTGGATTAATTCGGAAAAGCTAGAAAGCCAGAGTAAATGGGGCTGTGGGGGTTATTTTGCGTGCCTATTTTGTGAACTGGTCTCTAAAACTTACATTAAACCCCAACATTGATTGAAGGATTGAGGGTAGACCGTTATAATTAATAAGTCTGGATTTTAATTAAAAAATAAGGGAGATTTTTATGAAACGCGCAGATGTGTGGTTGATTTCCATCGTGTTGATTGCTGCGCTCGCTTTTCTCGCACCGAGATGGTTTTCGGACAATGATGATAAAGGTGGGGCCGGTAAAAATCTCGTAGCCAATGTAACGGTGGACGGCGAGTTATTTAAAACGGTAAAGCTTACAAAAGAAGAACAAACCATTGAGGTTCGTACCGAACGTGGCTATAACCTCTTGAAGGTGCATGATTACGGGATTGAAATGTACGATGCCGACTGCCCGGATCAAGTATGCCTAGGTTTTGGTTTTATTACCCTGCCCAAACAGACGATTGTCTGTCTACCGCATAGAGTATTAGTGGAAATCACAAGTGCGTCGGGGGAGGATGATATAGATGCCTATGTCCAGTAGTGAATCTGCAACAGCTTTAAAAAGAACGGTAATTATTGCGATTTTCGCCGCAGTGGCAGTAGTGCTTAGTCTAATAGAAGCGCAGATTCCGTTGTCAGGAATGGGACTGGTGCCGGGTGCTAAACTAGGATTAGCTAACATTATGATTTTGACTTGTATTTACTTTTTACGTGGACGGGACGCATTCCTGCTTGTCATCCTCAAAACGTTGCTTACTGCATTTTTGCTAGGTACTTTTTCAAGCTTACTATTCAGTTTATTCGGTTCGCTGTTTAGCTTTGTTGTAATGTTCGTGTTAATGCTGATTAGTGGCAAAGGCAAGAGTATAAGCTTGATCGGCATTAGTATAGCTGGTGGGATTGCACATAATATCGGTCAGCTGCTGGCAGCTTCTATGGTATTCTCATCCCTTAGTATTTTTTATTATCTTCCCATGCTGCTAATCACTGGAGTAGTAACAGGAATTGCCGTGGGCTATGCAGTCCGTTATTTGGTGGCTTCATTGTCAAAAATATCGTTGTTTGAAGAGTTTTTGGACTGATTAGTCACATCAGCGGAAGGATGACTAACATGAATGAATCATATGAAGGTCAAGAATTAGAGGGAGAAGGACAAGCTATCATCTCTCTGGATGGGGTATCGTTTGGTTATGATCCTGAGCATCCGATTCTTCAAAATATAACGTTATCTATTTCTCAGGGCCAATGGGTTAGCTTGGTTGGTCCCAATGGCTGCGGGAAGTCTACGCTAGTTAAGCTACTAAATGCTTTGCTGCCTAAGAGTGCTGGCGAGATTGTGGTTAGTGGTATGCAACTGAGTGAGGAAACGATCGGAAGCATTCGGCAATGCATCGGTATGGTGTTCCAAAATCCAGATAATCAGTTTATTGGAGCCACTGTAGAGGAAGATATCTTATTCGGCCTGGAAGGGCTTTGTTTGTCGTACGCAGAGATGGCTGAGCGGCTGCACTCTTATACGACGAGGCTGGGAATAAATCATCTGCTGTCCAAACACCCAGGTGAGCTGTCTGGAGGCCAAAAGCAGCGTGTCGCTATCGCCTCCATTCTTGCTATGGAACCAGGCATCGTCATTTTTGACGAGGCCTCTTCTATGTTGGATGAAGGAAGCAGAAATGATCTTCTTGGTATTTTGCAAGATATGCGAGCGGAAGGAAAGTATACGATCCTTATGATTACGCATGATGCAGATGAGATTTTGGCATCGGATCGGGTGCTTGCGCTGCATGGAGGTGGTTTAGCTGCTGATGTTACACCGGCGGAATTGTTCCGGAACGAGGAGCTTCTGCAAAAATGCCATCTGTGTGAGCCGTATCCTTGGCGTCTTGCACGCGAGCTGCAGAATCGGGGCATCCATGTGGATGTTCCTGCCAGTGAAAAGGAGCTTATAGACACGTTATGGCCATAGAATTACAGCAAGTAAGTTATTCCTATGCTGACCGAAGCCTATGGAAGCTGACAGCGCTCCGCGACATTAACCTCAGTGTTCCAACAGGCTCTATGGTTGGTATTGCTGGGGCGACAGGCTCTGGTAAATCGACACTGCTGCAGTTGTTTAACGGGATACTGAAACCAACGGAGGGTACGGTAAAAGTACTCGATGTAACCATCCAGGCGGGGGAGAAATCACCTAAGCTGATGCCGCTGCGCCGTAGAGTCGGATTGGTATTTCAATTTCCAGAGCAGCAAATGTTTGAAGATACGGTCGAAAAGGATCTTATCTTCGGTCCTCTTAACTTCGGCATGAGCCTCGAAGAGGCAAAGGCACGCGCAAGACAGGCCATGTTGGATATGGGGCTGGATCTGGCGCTGCTAGAGCGGAATCCTTTTAAATTGAGCGGTGGGCAAATGCGTAAAGCAGCTATCGCCTCCGTACTAGCTATGGACCCTGAAGTCATCGTTCTGGATGAACCGACGGCTACGCTTGATCCCATCAGCCGTGCAGAACTAATCCACTTGCTGGAGCGTTTATGCCGTGAGCAGGGGAGAACGATCATCGTCGTCACGCATCGGATGGATGAGTTATTGCCTTACGCGGACAACTGGCTTGTCCTTAAAGAGGGCAGTACGGCATTTCAAGGCAGCGTAAAGGCACTGGCAGATGACCCTTCGATTCTGGAGCAGTGTGGCTTGACGGTTCCGCAGTCCCTTCGTTACTGGCGTGCAGTAGCTGATCGCTTTGGTCTTACGGATGAAGCTCCTCGCTTAACGGCAGAGAGCTTAGCAGAGCTAATCGCTTCGCTACCATCTGGATCAGGCAACTCTAGCGAGCAGCACGAAGGAAAGAGGGATGGCCATGAATGAGAAGCTAATCATAGGGCGCAGTATTGAGACCGGTTCATGGGTACATAAGCTAGATGCTCGTGCCAAAATCACCGGAATGCTATTATACGTAGCTGTTATCCTGCTCTCCCGTTCGTGGATGGCTATGGCGCTGCTGGCTATTTTCTCAATAGCGGTTATGGCTTCCACTCGGATTCCGCTTAAATACTTCCTGAAAGCAGCTAAGCCTTTACGGTATTTAATGCTATTTATCTTTATCGTACAGCTGCTGTCTGTGAAGACGGGTGAGGCGGTGCTGACGCTTGGTTCGTGGTCCATTTATGAGGGAGGGCTAAGATTAGGCGCATTTTCGGTCATCCGCATGTTCTTTCTGATCACTTTCACGGCGTTACTTACATTCACCACAACGCCGGGTAAGCTGAATCAAGGGCTGGAGGGGATTTTGGCTCCATTCAAAAAGTTTGGCTTGAAGCCCGACCGTATCACACTGATGATCAGCATTTCCCTTCGTTTCATACCTACGATTCTAGATGAATCACAGATTATCATGAAAGCGCAGGCCTCACGGGGTGCTGATCTGAAGGAGCTACCTTTAAAGGAAAAGGGACGAATGTTAGTGTCCTTGCTGGTTCCGATTATCGCTAGTGCGTTTAGGCGTGCGCAGGATCTGGTATATTCCATGGAAGCTCGTGGCTTTCGTATGGATGCTCCGCGTAGCCAGTATCACCGCCTAAGGTGGGGCATATTCGATACTATTTTTATTACTATGTTTATTGTAATGGGGATTGCAGTAGCTTTGGTGTAAAGTACAACTTGTATGGAGAGTATCAACTTGGGAGGGAACTTGAATGGCACGTTATTTTAATGGTAGAGAGATTGAATTATTAGCACCCGCAGGAACGTTTGAGATTTTCAAGGAAGTGATCCAGGCACGATGTGATGCAGTTTATTTTGGTGGACCTGTATTGAATATGAGAATGATGCGTAAAGGATATAATCTGTCTCATGAGGAGATCGTAGAGGCACTAGATATTGCTCACCGTCTAGACAAAAAAGTGTATATTACAGTGAATAACCTATTTAGTGAAGAAGATGTGGAAGAGGCTAAAGAATATTTGCGTTTCCTTGATGGTGCTCGTCCCGATGCCTTGATTGTTCAGGATATGGCAGTGCTGGAGCTAATTCGCGAGATGGAGCTTAATCTTCCTATTCACTCTTCGGTCATGATGAATGTTCACAATCTGGAAATGATCTACGCATTGCGTGATCTGGGTGTAAGTCGTGTGGTTACTTCGCGGGAAATGGATTTGCAGACAGCTAAGCTGCTAGGTCAGCGGAGTGGGATGGAACTGGAGTATTTTATTCACGGGGATATGTGCTCCGTTCACGGTGCGAATTGTTATTTCAGCTCCCATGTATTCGGTATGAGCAGTAACCGTGGGAAATGTATGAAGCCTTGCCGCTGGGATTATCGGGTTAAAAAAGACGGGTATGTATATCCGGCCGAATACCCCCTAGCTGTAAAAGATATGTTTATGTATGAGCATCTTCCGGAATTGATTGAATCAGGGATCACCTCCTTTAAAATAGAGGGCCGCATGCGGGATAAGGAGTTTATGGTGATGCTGGCGAATAGCTACGGCGAAGCCATTGACCGGTATATCGATGATCCGATTGGCTTTGATCGTACGGTAGATACGAAAGAGCTTCATAACAACCGTAAACGTGACTTTTCGACGGCGTATGCCTTCGGCAAACCAGGACTGACTAACATTAACCGCCGTTATGAAGGAACTGGTAAATTCTATAGCACTGGAAAAGTATTCAGTACACCAACTGCAGAGCGTGAGCTGTCTGAGAAACGAGTTGAGCAGTTGCGGGAAAGATTGGCTGAGGTCGAGCAACTGGAGAAGACAAAAGCCAAGTTAGCTGTACGTGTGAATAATATGGAACAGGCACGGATGGTCTTAGAGCTTGGTGTAGATAGCCTGTACTTGCCAGGGGATGTATTTGAACCAGATAAACCTTTTACAAAGCGTGACATCAAGGAACTGGGTGAGCTAAAGGGCGATAGCAAAATCTACTTGGGTTTACCACGGATGATGACCGAGCTGCATTTTGACCAATATGATCAATTGCTTGGCGGAGAACGCTTGCCGATTGACGGTATTATCGTTACAAATTTAGGAGCTATTCGTCGTTATAACAATACAGGTTATCCGCTAATTGGGGACAGTAACTTAAATGTATACAATCATCTTTCAGCGCAATTATATGCTAACTTAGGTTTAACTCAGCTTTCGGTATCGCCAGAAATGACGCTAGAGCATTTTGCTACCTTTGCCTCTCGTTGCAAAACGCCTTTGGAAGTTGTTGTTCATGGTACACCTGCACTAATGTATATGGAACATGATCTTTATGAGAATACGGAGTTAATGGAGCCTATTGCTGAAGAGGATAATCAATATGTACACAATAATGTATTGGTACTAAAGACAGACCAAGGCGAGAATCCGGTATATCGTGATCAGCACGGCCGTTGCCATCTTTTATTCGCAAAAGAGCTTTGCTATTTACCTTTGTTGAGTGAGATGAGTGGACTAGGGATATCAAGCTTCCGTATTGAAGGAGCAACCTATAGCGTCGAACAGCTACGTGAAATTATTGTTTCTTATCAACAGGCAATCAACGGATCTGATAGCGGGGATGACATGCTGGGCGGCCTTAAGCCGGTCTATGCTGGTTATACTTTGGGCTCGCTACAGTTCAACTAATTGTATTTTAATGGGAACTAAATATCGCCTAGTGATAGGGCGGTGCACAGGACTCTATGAATAAGTTACTATTTTCACAAAAAGGAGAGAACCCTTCATGGAACAACAAGACTTCATCGGAAGAGAAGCGGTAGCAGCCAAACGTAAGCAATATTTCTATCCTTGTACACAGCATTTTTACCGTGATGCACCTCAGCTTGTTCGTGGTTCAATGCAGTTTGTTTATGATGAAAAAGGAAAGTCCTATACGGATTTCTTCGCTGGCGTATCCGTAGTCGCATGTGGTCACTGTAATCCGGCTATAACAGTACGCACGATTGAACAACTGCAGCAGCTGCAGCACACGACAACCATCTATCTAACTCAACCGAGTGTAGATTTGGCAGAGCGTTTGGAAGAGGTTATGCCGGGTGGACTACGACGGACCTTCTTTGTTAACAGTGGTTCTGAGGCTAATGAGGGAGCTCTGCTGCTCGCTCGGATGTATACGGGACGTAAAGGGTTTATAGCGCTGGAGAGTGGCCTGCATGGCCGTACCAATCTAACTATGAGTGTGACAGGCCTGCCTATGTGGCGTACCGATAAATACTTGGATCATGACGTTGAGTTTATTCCTCGCCCTTATCATCCGGATTTATCGCTGGAGGAAGCGGCATCGTTATCCCTGGAATCGCTAGAGCGGGTGCTTGAAGAGAAGGGGAATACTATCGCTGCCATGATCGTAGAGCCAATCCAAGGCAACGGCGGAATGATTATGCCAACCCGAACCTACTTCCGTGATGTAAAAGCATTGTTAGAGAGATACGGTGTACTCCTAATCGCTGATGAAATCCAAACTGGATTTGGACGTACTGGTAAAATGTTTGCTATGGAGCATTTTGACGTTGTACCCGATATTATAAGTATGGCCAAAGCACTCGGTAACGGAATTCCAGTTGCAGCCTTCGCTACAACCGATGAGATTGCCCTTGCTCTAAACCGTCCTTCAGCTTCCACATTTGGGGGGAATCCGGTATCTGCTGCAACAGCGCTGGCTGTGCTTGATTATATTCGAGATGAACGGCTTCCTGAACGCTCGGTACAGCTCGGAGAACGATTGAAGGCAGGTCTGAAGGCTTTGCAAGCTCGTTATCCTTCGTTGATGGTTGATGTGCGGGGAACTGGACTAATGCTGGGTGCGGAGCTAACGGGTGTAGATGCTGAGGGTGCAGCGGCACTTACAGATCAAGTGCTGGAGGCGATGAAGGACCGAGGATATCTAATCGGTAAAAATGGCATAGGACGCAATGTACTAGCCTTCCAGCCACCGATGATTATTACAGAAGAAGATATCGACGGGATGCTTGACGTCCTGAACGAAGTTCTTGCAGACCATAATCATTAATGGACATAAACACAGTAGTGAAGAAAGAGGAATGCACGAATGGCGATTCTAAACATATGTAAAACTGCAGGTCTAAAACTTAAAATGTTCAGCGAATTGGTAATGTTCTCTCATACGCTTTTTTCGCTACCATTTGCTATTATATCGATGGTATGGGCCGCAGGGGGCTGGCCATCGGGACATGTGATGATCTGGGGATTGATTGCATTGATAGGCGCCCGTAATGGCGCCAATGCATTCAATCGGCTGGCGGACCGTACGTTCGATGAACAGAATCCTCGTACGGCACATCGACATCTGCCTCAACGCTTACTGGCGGAAAAAGAAGTTGTTGTCTTTGTTATTGTCAACTATGCCATTTTCATTGTGGCTTCAGGAATGCTTAATTTGCTCTGCTTGATCTTGTCACCGGTGGCTATCGTATTGATATCAACCTATTCCTACACGAAGCGATTCACCTTTCTCAGTCATTTATATTTAGGATTTGTTATTGCTTCTGCACCGATTGGCGCATGGTTCGCTGTAACCGGAAATATCGCATTTACACCGTTTGTTATCGGTACTGTTGTTATGCTGTGGATTGCCGGATTTGATATTATTTACGGCACTCAGGATATTGACTTTGACCGGCGGCATGGTCTATGGTCTATTCCTAGCTTTTTCGGTCTAGAGAACGCGCTGCGCATTGCAAAAGGACTACATTTCATCATGATTATGCTGCTATTGTTCTTATATCTATGGCGTGATCTCGGCTGGATGTATCTGGTGGGAATTGGGATTGCGACGCTGCTCCTGATGACCGAGCATAAGATTATAAAACCGTCGAATCGTAAGCTGATGAAGGTGGCCTCTTATAATCTGAATCAGGTGATCAGCATAGTGATTTTATTGTGTACGCTGATTGATTTTTTTTATGTTAGCTAGGAGCGTTGATCGTTGAGTGTGGTTAGGAAGCTGCACTGCGTGGAATGTTGGACTTTCGATCGCTGTTATTCTCGGATTTCTTTGATTTGAACCGGCTGTCTGCGGTAGAAATCCGAGAATAAAGGCGAGCGCTACGCTTCTACAGTTCCAAAATTCCACTCCGTTCCGTCCTAACCAATGGCGCATTGCCTCCAAGCTAACAACAAAAGACAACAGCCTACCCAAAAGAGGGTAGGCAAAGGGATCGGAAAGCTGGCTACGCGGCTTTCCTTTTTTGTTTTTGTGGACATCTGCGAGGGGGGGCTAGAGCCGTGTGAGAGGGCTGAACTAATCCAAGGCAGACTTATAGGGAAAACCTCCCTATATTACCGAGCTTTATTGACTTTAGATCTTGTTATAGGGAAAGTCTCCCTCTAAATTGGCTGATTGGTCTATAAACCATGCGAATTTAGGTTTTTAGAGGGAGGAATTCCCTATAATCGTGGAATTCAAGTGATTATTAGCTAATTAGAGGGAGGAATTCCCTATATAGTAACGTCAAATCCTAAGAGACTATTCTCCAAGAGCTAAATACGCTCACGGGCGCTGCGCTACGTTCGGCTTGTTTAGCTAAAGTACACAAAAAAACGGATACCAACCCAAGTAAATGGGGGTATCCGTTTTTGATTGCTCCGAGAGCAGGCACTTAGCGATCACGGTCGGCAAAATATTGCAGCAGTGTATCCAGATCGGCATGCGCCGGATAGGAGGAGAGCTGCTGCACAATCGCTCCAGCCTTATCTAGGTAGTTCTGGCTGAACTGTTCTGCGCGAGCTAAGGCATCGCTTCTCTTAATTAGGACGAGCACATGTGCCACCTCAGCATCCGAAGAATCAGGGCCGATTGAACGAATCACAGGCGAAAGCTTTGGATCCTGTAATGCATAAAGCACTGGCAGGGTAACCTGACCATGACGCAGATCGCTGCCGGCGGGCTTACCCAGCACAGCCTCAGACTGCGTGAAATCCAGCAGGTCATCTTGTATTTGAAAAGACATGCCTAAGGCTTCGCCAAAGGTATACAGAAGGTTGGCCACTTCCTCTGAGCTTTCGGTGGATAATGCACCCACACGTAAGCAGGTGGCCATAAGAAGAGCTGTTTTGTTTAAGGACTTCTCCAGATACTGCTCCATTGTAATCTCATAATCAAAAGCATGTTCCATTTGCTGATACTCACCTAGACAGAGCTGAGCAGTAGCTACAGAAGATAAGTCATGAACATATTTGTTTTTGTCTCCGGTATATTTGCTTAACAGTTCGATAACCCGAGCGGACATATAATTGCCAATATGCACTGCTGATAGTGTGCCCGTCTTAGTATGTAGGGCGGGTTTGCCCCGCCGTAACTCAGAATCGTCGATGATATCATCATGAATTAATGAGGCAACATGAATAAATTCAGCGGCAGCAGCTAATTGAAGCGCTCTTCGACCCGTATCCTTTCGGCCAAAACGACTGCCAACAATGACCATAAGAGGACGGAGGCGTTTACCTCCAGAATTTATAAGCTCAAGAACACTCTGCCCGAGTTGTGATTTCTTAGGAACATCCTTATCTCGTGCCACAAGATTTACGATTTCACGATTAATTTCATCTATGTCTATGTTTAAGGCCTCATGCAGCTTCATCTTATAGATCCCACCTGTCAAATGGCTTTGCTTGTGCGACTGCGCTGTCTGCACTCTTGAATCAAGAATTGTTCGATTCCAGCCGCTGGATCATGTTCCGCGAAGTCTCCATTTGACCGTCTAATTTGCATTTTTTTGATCGAAGGAGCTAGATAAGCAACTAGGTCGAGCTCACGGCATTTCACCGCAAACTGAAGGTAAAAGCTGTACAAATAATCTCCATCCAAAATGTTGCGTGTAAGGTCGGGATGATGTGGGATACATTCCATATGGCGCTCAGCTGCCAAAGTGAGAATAGTGTAAATACCCAGCAAATTGACTTTGCGGTTGTATTCCAGATCATGGCGTTCTAGTACCGAGATTAGCTGCTCACATGCAGCCGGAGAGGGGTTAAGCTCAATTCCGGCAATAGGTGACATTTCAGTATGCAACAACCGGAGGGTATCTTCTATGAGTTGTTTGTTCACAAGATTCTCTCCTTCTTGTCGGTTTTGCCGGAAGAAACCATACCCCTGATCATCCCTACAAAACCATTCATTAAAGAATAAATTGACCATTTCCTGATATTAGGAAGATTATTTTCTTCTTGTAAATAAGGAGAGTAATGTGTCCTAGGGACACATTACTCTGAAGTACATCCATATTTAGCTTACTGACATGCAATCTACATATTTTCTTTAAAATAAATTACACGAATTCAGGGCTTTATAATCAGTCGGTGTATAGATACCATCGTCTGACGATCGGAACTCTCTTCCAATGTTTCTTAAGCCAAGGAAGTACATAGTAATCTAGGCCAAATGTGCTGCCCGATCCGCCGATGCAGGCGATACCCGCACCAACATACCATAACATTTCTGTAGAAGCCATTTTGGTCGACCAGATCATGACGGACATGGCTATCGTCGCTATAGAAGCAATAGCTGTGAACAGACCAACGATGAGCATAATACCGAACACGATTTCTGCACATACCATACCGATTTGGAACCATTTTGCGAGGAAAGTATAACTTCCGTCGTTGTTGTAGAACATCAAATCCATGAACCAGTTTGTAATATTATATACGAAGCCAGGAACTGGCAATGCTTCAACCGCTTCTTTTGCAGTGGATACTGCTGAAGCTGCAGATTGTGCATCTACTGTTGTTTTAACTGCATCCACCGCTACGCTGGCTGCTGATGAAGCATCCGTTGCAAAAGGAGCGGCTGGAATTAGGAATATCTTGTTAGGATCTACCCAAATTTTCCGTAGCTTATCTATACCTTCATATAACCACATTCCACCAAGCAGCATGCGAAGCGGAACGAGCCAGAAGTTAGGTGAACGCTTGGAGAAGTGTCCGCCCAAGAAGCTCTTACGGTTCTCAACATGGAAGAACTCATGCATCATGTAAGTCCAAACCTTATTGAAGCCTACAACCTGAGACAGGTAGAACATATTGATAAAGTGTTTGGATAACATTGCCATAAAACCAGTAAGCATAAAGAACTTGCCTGGCAAACCAACGTTTGCTACACCGTAGCGGCTACCGATGGATACCATGGTACCGTGGAAACCTGGTTTGTATGCTTTTTTAGCAGTGTTCTGAATGTCAGCTGCAATGTTACCAGCAACGATCGGAGCTGCTTGTTCAGCATTCTCAACCATTTGTGGTACAGGACGAGTTTCACCTTCAGGAATGAAGAAAATGTTGTCCCCTACTACATATACGTTCTTATGATCTACACTTTCAAGGTTCTCATTCGTAACAATACGTTTGCGTCCTTGTTGTTGTACTTCAAGTCCACCCACGATTTCAGAACCTTCAACACCTGCAGTCCAAACAATGGTTTGTGAAGCGACAACATTTTTCTCACCAAGGGCAACACTACCTTCGCCTACTTCAGTGATCTTGGCGCCTGTAACAATTTCCACGTTCAGCTTGCGAAGGTGAGCTTCGGCTTTTTGAATCAGCTTATCTGGAAGGATAGGCAGAATCTTCGGAGCCATATCAGCCACAATCAATCTTACTTCGGATGGGTCGATATAGAACTCCTTGCACAATTCCTCGCGTTGCTCAGCCATTTCCCCAACAAGCTCGACACCTGTAAAGCCGGCACCAATGATAACGAAAGTTAACATTGCACGGCGTACAGTTGGATTTTTCTCCATAGCGGCTTTGGTATACATGTCGCGGATTTGACGTTTCAATGCTACCGCATCATCGTAAGACCAGAAGGAGAAGGTATTCTCTTCTGCACCTGGAATGCCGAAGAAGGTTGGTTTGCTACCTGTACCGATTACAAGGTAATCATACGCATAGGTAGTTTTATTGGATTTGAGTTTCTTACCCTTGAAATCAATATTGCTGATTTCGTCAAGAACAACATTCACTTTAAGTCCAGCAAAGATTTTCTTTAGATCGATCTTGATTGAATCCTCTGGAGCACGGTTCGCGGCAACCTCATGCAGCTCAGTCAATAGAGTGTGATATGGATTCCGGTCGATCAGTGTGATTTCAACATCTTTGTTTTTCTTAAATTTCTTTGCCAGTTTCTTAGCCGTGAGTACGCCGCCGTAGCCGCCGCCCAAAATGACTATTTTTTTCAAAAGAAATTCACCTCATTCGTCTGATTAACTGCAGAAGGTTATGCGAAATTATTTCGCGCCTTCGAGTGCTTTTTCAGCAAGTGTAAAATATTCACCAACATGAATACTCACGCCGGAAATTGCATCAGTTTTACCTTCAGCTGTAAGTTCTGGAGCAGTACCTTTTTCAAGATAGTATTGCTCAACTTTTGCGATCTCTTCATGCCATTCAGCAGAAGCGCCGCCAGCTTTCATACCGTATTTACCATCGACGGAGAATTGTTTTTTGTCGTCGCCAGCAGCATTTACGCCACTGAATTTAACAGCAACAACATTACCGTTAGCAACAGTCAAGTCAACAGTGGATTTCCAACCGGAGTCTTTATCCATTTCGCCTTCAGCATGGTAACCTCCGTCTTTGTATTGACCAGCTTCAACAGGTCCAGCAGCCAGAGCAGCTTGAGCAGCTTTTACAAAGTCAGATACGTGTACAGATACACCGGAGATAGCATCAGTTTTCCCCTCAGCGTCTAAAGTTATAGCTGCTGGATCTTGTTTTTCAATCAGGAAAGCTTCAGCTTTTGCTGCTTGCTCGTGCCATTCAGAAGAAGCACCACCAGCTTTCATGCCATATTTACCATCTTCAGAAAGTTTTTTCTTAGAGTCACCAGCAGTATTTACGTTAAAAGCGTCCCAGTCAGCCTTAGTAATCTTACCGCCTTCTACAGTCAGAAGCGCATAATACTGCCAGCCAGTTTTAGCGTCGACTTCAGCAGCAGAGTAGTAATTTCCGTCTTTGTACTTAGCCGCTTCAGTTCCAGTGTTAGTGGAATTAGTTGCTGTACTGTTTTCTGTTGGAGCATTAGTAGCCGCCGGTGTGTTGTCTGTGTTGTTACCACAACCTGCAAGCAAACTACCTAGGATAAGGGCAGTCGACAAGATTACTGTTGTTTTTTTCATTTGTTATGACCTCCAAAAATATAGTTTAAAATATATATATTAAAATGTAAAACATTTTAATAGTAATGCGAAGTGATAAAAATCACTTTATAAATGATATTTGTCACTTTAATCTTGAGGTGAAGAGCCAAACTCTAACAGTATCATGACATATATCGGCATACAATAGAAAAAAATTTAATGATGTTGTTTCATCTCCGAGGGCATTCTAGCACATAGAGCAAATAACTCATGTGAAAAAAATCACTTAAAAAATTAAATGTTTAATTTATACATTGATTGTATCAAATTTTAAAGGATTTGAATACCTTTTTTTAAACTATTATTTGACAAATTGTGACTTTCTATAGATTAGGTAAGATTCATGGCGAATAGGACAGGGTAATGTAACGATAACACAGGATAGTATTCTACCCTACTTAATTCAGCTAAGGAGATGAGCATATAATGGACAACAATGTGTTTAAAGGAAAATGGAAACAGCTCAAAGGCGAGGCCAAAAAGCAATGGGGCAAGCTTACAGATGACGATCTTGATGTGATTGATGGTGAAAAGGATAAGTTGGTAGGTAAACTACAAGAGCGTTATGGCCATTCGAAAGAAGACGCGGAAAAAGAGTATCAAAGCTGGGGACGTTCTTACCGCGATTAATTCAAAATAGCTTATACTCTCAATGCCCAAATATAAAATGCATAGGAAGAGCGCAAATCGTATACGATTTGCGCTCTTCCTATGCAACAATTAGGTGTGCGAAGGTTAAGCTATGGTATTATTGTGAGATGAAATCTGTAATTTATCTTGTGCAGGTAGGAGCAAAACTATGGGGTATCTTAAAATATTTTTCGGGAATACCGCAATTCTTATAGCCGTGGCCTATTTGGCTAATCTGATCTATAAACATACCATTTCAAATGCAAGTGTAGGAATAAAGAAGGCGAGCTGGGTGATCCTGGCGATCTTTGCTGGTTGGATCAGTACTCTTTTTGGTTATAATCTGGACGACCATGTGATCTTTGATTTGCGGTTTGTACCCTTAATCATCTCGACGCTGGCGTATCCTAGACCCATCACACTTATATTGATCGGTATAGGGACGGGGCTTACAAGGTTAACTTTTGGAGTGACAGAGGCAGCAGTTGCAGGAATGCTAAATCTTTTTATTTTGGGAGTTATTTGCGCGGCGCTTAGCTACTGGGTCAGACGCTCAACCCTCAGTATTGTGAATCAAGGTCTGATCGTTATTCTAATCGTTAATCTTATGAATGCCATAAACATTATGGCGTTAGGTGTTATCCCTGTGGAAGAGTACATAAGAGAGATTATGCCAATTACGTTCCCTGCGGGGCTAATTTTAAGTATTTTGTTCTCATTAATTATCCATGATTTTCAACTCGGTCTTCTAAGGAATGAGCAGATCCAGCATGCTAACGAACAGTTGTCTGCTCAGACTGAAGAATTACATAAGAACAAGCTTGATCTTGAAGAGCGTGCTAATCAGTTAATGATGGCATCTCAATTCAAATCGGAATTTCTCGCCAATATGTCACATGAGCTTAGAACTCCATTGAATAGCATCATTAATTTATCGCAATTAATTGAAGAAAATGATGATTTGCTTACGGAAGCAGAAATAAGAGAGTATGCAGCCATTATCCATCGTTCGGGTGATGAATTATTGATGATCATCAGCGACATTCTGGATTTATCCAAGGTGGAGGCAGGTCGATTAGATATTATAAATGAAGAATTAAATGTTAGCGAGATCCCAGATTTGCTGGCAATGCAGTTCGCTGTGACGGCCAAACAAAAAGGACTGGATTTTAATATCTCCATGGATGAGAATGTCCCTCCAATGATTCATTCCGATCCACATCGCGTACAGCAGATTTTGCGTAATTTGCTCTCAAATGCTTTTAAGTTTACAAAGACAGGTTACGTATCGCTGCATATCCACGAGCAGGAAGGTGGGGAAGGGGATGCCGTGCAACATTGGCTTGTATTTGATGTGGAGGATAGTGGTATAGGAATCGCACCGGAGAAGCATGCCATGATCTTTGAAGCCTTTCAACAGGCAGACAGAACGACTAGCCGGAAATATGGTGGAACAGGACTAGGACTTTCTATTAGTAATGACTTGGCCAGATTGCTCGGCGGGTTCATTTCTATGGAGAGTAAGGAAGAGAAGGGGAGTCGATTTTCGCTTTATTTGCCCCTTGAAGTGGATAGTGAGTAAAGCTCCAATATTATTTGGTGATTTGGCGTATTGACAGTAGATTGATGCGGAGTAGAATGAAGCCAATGCCGCATCAAAGGAGTGTTACCGCCTCTATGGACAACATGGAAAATAAGCATAAGGTTACGGTTTCAAAACGTGTTCGTAAACCTTCAGTTCATCGCAGAAATTTGCGTATAGCTACGCTGGAAGGTGTGCCGTCAACTATTTTTCAGGTACTGCTGCAAGGGCAGTTCCTAACAGGATTCCTACTATATTTAGGAGCTTCCTCTAGCCAAATTGGATTTGTGCTAGCGCTTACTACATTAGTTAATGTGGCACAGATTGGGGTAGCTTTTCTGATTCAGAAGCTGCCAAGTCGCAAATGGGCTATGGTTACTTTTATCGGTCTGCATAGGATACTTTGGGGTTCTACGGGACTAATCCCGTTTATTTTTCCTAAAGAATATTGGGTCATCGCATTTATTGCTTTATATACTACTGCTTTTATTGCCAATACTGCTGGTGGTGTGTTGTGGAGCTCTGTGATTAGTGATCTAGTTCCCGCACGGGTACGTGGACGTTATTTTGGGATTCGTAACACGGTCCTGAATGCACTTGGAAGTTTGGTTATGTATGGCGGAGGTATTATTCTGGACCGTTATCCCGGGGGTCATGGTTTTCTGATTCTATATATTGTTGTGTGGATCTTCTCGATATCGAATGTCGTAGTATTCTTTTTTTATCCGGATGTACCGTTCGAGAAATCAGAAGAGCATAAATTTTTGCCCATGTTTAAGAAACCGCTTAAAGATACATTATTTATGAAGTCAACCTTGTTTCTGGCTGCTTGGCTGTTGTTGCAGAACCTAACGGTTCCGCTATACTCTTATGTCATGTTGCAGTTACTTCATATTAATTATGAAACGTTGTCATTGCTTAATGTGTCCCAGACCGTGTTTATGATGGCTAGCTTCTACGTTTGGGGCAATCTAAATGCGAAATACAGCAATAAGCGACTGTTATTCTTTACTTTGCCAATTATTGCGTTGTCCTCATTGATGTGGGGACTCTTGTCTGTGATGCCGATGCTGGTGGTCTTATTCGCGGCCCATATCGTTTTTGGTGTTGGTGTAGGCGGTTTCAACCAGCTGGCCTTTAACTTTATTATTGGAGACACGCCGAAAAAAGAACGGCCGATGTATATGGCCACATATGCGGCGCTTACCGGGTTATCATCCTTTTTTGGTCCGCTTATTGGCGGTCAGCTCTATGAAAAAATTTCGCACTGGCCGCAATGGACTCAGGTATACGGTATGCAGCTAGTGGTAGGGACGCTGATGATTGCGCTTGCGTTTCTGCTAGGTCGTCGTATTCTAAAGGACGAATAGAAGTAAAGGGGGGTTATTCCTTGTTAAGAATAGCGATGGTATTAGGTGCCACCGGATTGGTAGGCAAAGCGGTTACGGAGGAATTGTTAAATCGTGATAGCTGGGAAGAAGTAAGGGTGCTTGTACGGACACCGTTAGCCATAGAACATCCTAAGCTTAAACAAATCGTTGTAGATTGGGAGAACCTAAGAAACTATACAGAGTCGTTCGAAGGGGTACATTCCATCTTCTGTTGTTTAGGGACTACGATAAAAAAGGCGGGATCACAAGAAAAGTTCGAACGAGTCGATCTACACTATCCGCTTGATGCTGCAGCCATAGCGAGAGAACAGGGTGTTAAACAGTTTTTGGTCGTCTCTTCAATAGGGGCAAAGGCGAAGTCGCGTAATTTCTACAGTCGGACTAAGGGAAGAGCGGAAGAAGGTTTAACCGCTATTGGATTTCAAGGTATGCATATATTTCGCCCCTCCTTGCTACTAGGCCAACGTGAAGAATTCAGATTAGGGGAGAGAGTCGGAGCCAGTTTGATGAAAGCGCTGGATTTTGTAATGGTGGGTAAGGCTGCTAAATATCGTGCGATACCTGGTACGACAGTCGCAAGAGCTATGGTTAACATTGCGTCTGCGGATACCCGTGGATTACATATTTATACGAATGAAGTGATACATGTGATTGGGAAACGCTAAGCTTTCTGGGTCTCTAATAAATTTGCATTAAGATGAGAACAGGACTTACAATGGACAATAAATGATCAGCGCATAATGGAGAGGGGTAGTAAGATGAGCAAAAAACAAGTAGCTACAACAAAAGCACCCGGAGCAATCGGTCCTTATAGTCAAGCTATAACCACGGGTAGCTGGGTATACACTTCAGGACAACTTGGTCTGAATCCGGAAACGGGTAATTTGGCTGAGGGTGTACAAGAACAAGCGCGTCAAGCGCTTAACAATGTACAAGCCATTCTTGAGGAAGCTGGTGCAACATTAGACCATGTAGTAAAGACAACTGTATTCTTAAAGGATATGAATGATTTCGCGGCCGTTAATGAGGTTTATAGCACCTTCTTTAAAGAACCTTATCCTGCCCGCAGTGCTATTGAGGTTGCGCGTCTACCTAAAGACGGACTTGTTGAGATTGAAGCGGTAGCTCGTAAGAAATAAGGAGTTATCCTTTGCACTTTTATTATTTTACCAAAATGGCAGGCTAAGGTGGATAACCCTAGCCTGCCATTTTTTATATTAGAATTAGTAACTTCTGTATCTCCGATACCTGCTACGGCGGGGTTTGAAAAATAACCAGATGCTGTAAAGAAGCAGGAGGCCTGCTGTAATCAGTCCCGTTAAATAGACATCGCTGGTCTCTTTGTGTTCCAAGGCAATCGCAATGAAGGCCCACACGAATACGAGTGGATAAATGCTATCTCGGTAAGGATAGCTGATCACAATTGCAAGTAGAGTTCCCACGCAGAGCATAATAACGCCCCAAGTGCTACCGCTAAGACCCCAACCTTCCCAATGATTCTTTTCTAGAACAACGCTGATGTTCACGATAGTAGCCACAGAGATCCAGCCAAGGTATATACTAAAGGGTAGCTTCATCAGCCATTTCTCGCCTGAGGTAGGATTAGCGATCAAACGTGTTTTTCGGTAAATGACAATCAGCGTGATTAACATCAGCACCATAGCAACCAGAGAGAGCTCAATGTATAAGTATTGCCAAAGGAAGAGCCAACTCATATTAAAAATACAGCTCAGAACAAACCAGAACTGAATCGCCCGCACAGAATCTCTAGAGGCTGTATAGGAGCGGAATTGATAAATAACGAAGCCGGCTAATAGTAGATAAATCAATGACCAGATGGAAAACGCGTAACCGGCAGGTGTGATGTAGGTCTGATATTTATCAGAGATTTCTCCAGTGCTGTGCCCGCCTAATGGTAAGGTGACCGAGAGCACATTCACGATAATCACACCTAAAAAGAACAGAAGATTCCACCATTTATAAGGATTATAACGTCTCAAAGAATTCACTCCCTAGCTTTTTAATAGGGTGATGCTTACTTAGAATATACCCGCTTTCGGCACAATTAAGACTATAAACAAGAAAAGAAGTGACTAGTGAGTCATAATGTTCATGGATAGTATGGTAGTGGTGAAGGGTATTTTACGATAGTGGATAGAACATTTATTAAAAATATGCTGAAATGAATCAAATTCATGGGTGTTTCTATGTACTTCAACTTTATTTGTATAAAAATCTACAGAAAATATGCAGAAACGTTTTTAAATCAGCGCTTTTTCGTATAAGATGAAGAGATGAAGATTCAAGAGCAGATAAGTTTTATCCTAGTTCTTTATCCTTATATTTCTTACAGGAGTGTATCTCATCTCTCAAAGGATGGAGAAACTACTTCTACTTGTATAGCTTCAAAATTTATTTCTCGCGGAAAAGGTTGCAGTTACCACCTGATGGTGGCGGACTGGTTCTTTTTTTGCTTGCTTAAAAGACAGGAGATCACCGATGACTAAGCATCTTTATGCAATATGGTTGGGGGATGTGTTATTTTGCTTCTCTGGCGAAACTTCGGAGCCGAAGGTTGACGCTTGGACCCGAGTGGTGAAGCGGCTGGAGCTGCAGGGAGGAGTTCGCCCTTTTGCGAGTGCTGCTCTGCGACTCGCAGAAGTGAAATATCCGGCTCCTCCTGTAGAGGGGAAGCCAGCACGCCGTGGATTGCCCGGAAGAACATTCGAAGGGCTCGCCTTAGTCCCTAGCGATGCATTTGAACTGCTTCTGGCATGGGATGAGACGTTATGCCGAGATCAGGGAGTAGAGCCTGGAGGCGAATTGCGCTATTGGGCGGCAGCAGCTCGCTTTGCGCTGGAATTGATGGGTACAGGCGGCGTTACGCCAGGAGCCTTGCCCCCACGTCCGGTAGGTTCACGCCGTCGTGGTGGTGAACAGGCAGCAACGGTCTGCTGGTCTCCAGCTTTTCGAAAGCAGGAGGATAAGGAGATCTTTCTGCAGCTGGCGTCGTCCATGCCGGTATTGGCCTTAGGGACGCATATTGCTGAAGCGGGGGATTTATCTTCGAGGGAAGAGGCTGGCGCCTATGTGCTTTACTCCTTTATGCAGGCGGTAATGACTGCAGAGATCAAGAAAGTGATTGCGGGTATTGAAAGTGAACTTACCCCTTACAAAGCCAATTATCGCCGGGGTTACTCCCCTTTAACTGAGCTGTGGTGGAATAGTCTTCTTACAGGCAGCCGGGATATACCCGTGCAGGGAACTCAAGCAGAGGTGACAGATCTTCTGGCTACTGTGAATGAGACAGCTGGTAGCGATGTGCCGCAATCGGAACCTGAAGAAGCGCGGAGTGGACAGCTGGGTCTTGGGCTACGTCTTGAGCCCCCTGGAGATAATGACGAAATCTGGCGCTTAACCTTCTGGGCGGAGAACAAGGAAGAAGGGGAATTCTGGATTCCGGCAAAATCGATTTGGAGCAGTAAGGAACGAGAGTTTACGTTATGGGGGAAACGCTATCGCAATATACAGCAGCAGCTTCTTATAGCGCTGGGCCGAGCGGCAAGAATCTCTCCAGACATAGAGCGCGCTCTTTCTATGCCTGCACCTACGGGAGCAGATTTGGAACCAGAGCGTCTTTATTTCTTTTTGAAGGAGACGGTGCAGCAGCTGCGTGAGCGTGGAATAACCGTGCAGATGCCATCGCGCTGGAGCCGTGAGGGACGCCGCCGGATTGGCATGAAAATGAAAATGCAGCCGGTAGTGAGTGGGATTGATAGTCCTGCTCCAGTGGCTCTTGGGATGGAAGAGCTGATTTCATTTCGCATTGAAGCCTCACTTGGGGAGAGTACAATCAGCGAAGAAGAACTAAACGCACTAGTGGAGGCAGGCGTACCCTTTGTACGTTTCCGCGGAGAATGGATTGAGGTAGATCCTAAAGAAATTCGCCAGGTTCTTAGATATATGAAACGCCATGAAAATGGGGAAATGACCGCAGCCGATTGGATGCGTCTAGAGGCTGAGGATGGTGAAGAGCGGCTCTGGAAAGGGATGTCGGTCACGGGGATGGAAACATCCGGACTATTGTCATCGCTGATGCGGGGCGACATATTGCGTAATCTTCCAGTGCGTGCCGTACCTGAAGGTCTGCACGGCACACTGAGACCTTATCAGGAGCGCGGCTATCAATGGCTCTCCGTTCTCAGTGGTCTGGGATTTGGGGTGTGTCTGGCCGATGACATGGGTCTCGGTAAGACGGTGCAGGTCATTACCTGCCTTCTGGACCGCGCTTTAAGTGCTCCACCTGAAGAGAAGCAGGAGCCTGTCTTGATTCTATGCCCAACCTCACTTTTGGGGAACTGGCAGCGGGAATTGCAGCGCTTTGCGCCTTCTCTTAAAGTTCACATTCATCATGGTGGACGCCGAGTGCGGGGGGATAGCTTTTTAGAACTGGCTGCCAGTCATGATATTGTATTGACGACCTATCATTTAGCAGGTCGTGACAGTGAGGATTTAGCGCATGTTCAGTGGTCCACTGTGGTGCTGGATGAAGCTCAGTATATTAAGAATCATCGGACAAAACAGGCGCAAAGTGTGATGAAGCTATCAGCGCCGCATCGCATAGCTATGACGGGGACACCAGTAGAGAACAGACTAGGTGAGTTATGGTCTATTTTTCACTTTTTAAACCCGGGCTATTTAGGAACCTACCATTCCTTCCGGCAGCGGTATGTATCTGGAGAGGGTGGAGAACGACTGCGGGAATTGCATCGCTTGGTATCACCATTCTTGTTGCGCCGCTTGAAAAGCGATCCGGATATCTCTAAAGATTTGCCGGAGAAGCTGGAGCTGAAGTCTTATTGTCCGCTGACGGAAACACAGGCAGTCCTATATCAGGGTGTCGTGGATGAAATGCTTGGCGTGATCGGAGAGAGTAGCGGGATGGCTCGCAGAGGACTCGTGCTGTCTTCTCTAACGAAATTGAAGCAGATTTGTAATCATCCTCAGCTATTCCGCAAAGAAGAAGGCAGGGGTCCACGAAGTGAGCATTCCGGTAAAATGGAAGTCATGTTCGAGATTCTGGATAGCATTGCGGAGGTCGGAGAATCTGTGTTGATCTTTACTCAATATGTAGCGATGGGTGAGCTCTTGGTTAGCAAGCTGACTAAGCGTTATGGAACAGCGCCGCTGTTCTTGCACGGCGGAATTCCAAAACGAGAGCGCGACGAGATGGTTCATGATTTTCAAGAGGGAAAAGGCCCATCCTTCTTCGTACTTTCTTTAAAAGCGGGTGGCGTAGGGTTGAACCTTACAAGAGCTAATCATGTCATCCATTACGACCGTTGGTGGAATCCGGCAGTTGAGAATCAGGCGACAGACCGGGCGTTCCGAATTGGTCAGGATAAAAATGTTCAAGTGCATAAGTTGATTTGCCAAGGAACGTTGGAAGAACGTATTGATGAATTGATTGAGCGTAAGAAGAATCTTTCCGAGCAGGTTGTTGGCTCTGGCGAAACATGGTTGACTGAGATGTCCAATCATGAGCTGAAGGAACTTATTGAACTGCAGGATCAGGACTGGATGTAAGACAGATATGAGTGTTACGGAGGGATCGAACAATGAGTGAACGGTTAGAGATGCGGCTGGAAGTTGTGCCTGGATTAGTAAAAGCAGCATGGACGGTGCTACCTGGGAAAGTGACGGGAGGGTCTCGGTCGAAGGGTGAATTGAACGCCAGCGCGCCTGCTCAGGAACAACAAGCGGATCGACCTCTCTCTCTGAAGGTTCCGGTATGGCATGCTTCCCGAAGAAGAGAAATATTACGAAGTCTGGCACTAAGTCCCGGGGAAGTATTTTCCCTGCTGCAAGGACGTTTGACGGGTGAGCTGGCAGAACTTGAGCTTCTACCTACGGATAGTGAACTGGAGCAAGCCCTTTTTGAGGGTGAGGGTTTGGAGCATAAGGCGGAAACTTTGAAGTTTATTAAAGAACGTCTTGCTGAAGAGCCACTGCTGGCACTTTCGCTGAGAGGATTTACTAAAGGAGAGCTCTTAGACGGAATTTTTGCCCTTTGGGCTGAAGGGGATATTTCTAGCGGCGAAGCTGAAACAGAGGAAGAAGAGGCCTCGGTTAGTGAACTTTCTACAGAATTGGCTCGGCTTGAACGCAAGGGTCCGGCCATTTCCTCTGGCGAATGGCTGGCAGAAGCGGCTGCTGAGGGTTCTCTACATCAGCCTGGGCCACAGTTCCATGAGATTGCGGCTAGACCGTTTCCTTCGCCGGTAGTTGTAGCTGAAGTTACAGAAGACTGGGGAACATTGCTACCGCAGACACCTAAAGCCATTGAGGGATTAACTTTGATTATGCAGCGGGTTGCAGAAGCGTCTGCACGTCGGGCGAATAAGGGTCTGATTAAGCGGTAAGTGAAAATACGAAAGAGGCTGTCTCAAAAGTAGTGAATGCTACTCTTGAAACAGCCTCTTGTTTTGCCTAATTATCTAACAGAGTTTCTGGTTAGTTATTCTAATGCTGACCAGCAGGGGGCAATTCTCCTTCTGAAAGCTCTAGAATTTCGCGGCGAAGACGAAGCATTTTTTGATCTAGTTCATCAGCGGCGCGCGCGGCTTCTTTCAGTTCCTCAGCGACATGCGAAGGCAACTGCTTATCGAATTTATAATACAGAATATGTTCCATGCTTGCCCAAAAGTCCATAGCTAGGGTGCGCAGCTGGATCTCAGCCTTGACCCAGCGTGTTCCTTCCAGCAGGACGAGTGGGATACCGACTATAAGATGAAGGCTTTGATATCCGTTTGGTTTAGGATGAGCTATATAATCTTTAATCTCAAGCACGCGGATGTCTTCGCGTGTACTAAGATGATCTACTAAACGGTATATATCTTTAACGAAGGCACATACAATCCGCATTCCGGCAATATCGTGAATGTATTGCTCCATATTTTCCAAGCTGAAACCATAGCCTTTGCGCTCCATCTTTTGAAGAATGCTCTTTGGTTCTTTGATCCGGCATTTGACATGTTCGATGGGACTGAAGCCGTCGCGTGATTGCCATTCCGTCTTGATTACATCAATTTTATTCTGAAGATCATTTAACGCGTGGCGATAGAGTGCCGGTAAGGCTTCGAACTCGTTAACCAGTTTGGCGAAATCCTCGTTGCTGTTACCTTGCCACTGTTGCAGATCCTTTACGTGTACCTGTAGCTGACTAAGCGTAAGCTGTGTGCTCTCATGTTCTTCCACTGAAACTCTCCCGATTTCGTTATTTGTGATAATTCTATTTTAACCGATGTAGAACCTCTGACGCAAAATTACATTCAAAATTAGGAAATATAACCCATAAGTGTAAGGGGGAAGTGGCTTAAATCAATTAGTATGGATTTTATAGGAACATTCTCCTCTAAATCGCGTATTAAAGCACATTAATGAATCTACTCGATACATTTGGTATGATAGAAACACGTATCGCTGGAGAGGGAGGAACTGTAATGAGTTTTATCAAAAAAATTAAAGATAGCGCGAGTCGGGTTACCGAAAAAGCCCAAAACTCAGTAGAGATCGGCAAGCTGAACGGACTTATTTCCGATGTTGAACAAGAGATGGAAGTTGAATTTACGAAAATGGGCAGACTTTTTTATGAAGGATATCGTTCAAAGGATATGTCGGTAGCTGAAGGTAAAATGGTGGAGCTGTCCCGTAACTGTTCCAAACTTCAGGAAAAAATCGAAGTCCTGCGGACACGAATTGCTGAGCTGAAAAATGAGCGGTTATGTTCATGTGGTCATATTGTGGCGCTTGATGCAAACTTTTGTCCGAAATGCGGAAGTAAGCTGGAGCCATTGTCCGCTTCGAGAAGGGTGCCTTCTACACCGGTATTTGTTCAATCTGTGAATGAAGATGACGAAGATCAATATTATGGTGCAGATGAGCTTACGGATGAAGAGAAGGAAATTGCAATGAAGCTGCACCCGCAGAGTGTCGTATATGCTGAAGTTCAGCATCCGGATGATGAGCTGCCACTTGAAGAATATAAGGCGAGCGAGCAAGATATTGAACGGGAACGTAAACAAGCCGAGCAGCTGGAACGGGAAAGAAAAAGACAACTTGAACTAGACCGTCGCTTCGGCGAATGGCACAAGAATGAGCAGCAGGAGGAATCTGCGGTCACTGAGGACCATGGTGTACGAGATATGATCCAGTGCCAAATCTGTCGGAACGAATTACCTAAGGGCTCCTTATGGTGCCCGCGATGTGGGTCAGAGCAAATATAGAACGGATTTCAGTCAGCTTAGGGGGACAACAAGATGGAACAGCTGCTGCTGCATCTGCGCAATCTGGGCTTCACAGAGATGGAGTCCAAAATTATGGTAGAGCTTGCGACAAAAGGTCAGGCTTCTGGCTATGAGGTTGCCAAACAGCTCGGAGTTTCAAGATCGAATGTGTATGCGGCGTTACAACGCCTTACGCAGCAGGGATATGTACGATGTGGCGAAGGAGAACCTGCGCGGTACAGTGTTCTCAATCCAGAGGAGCTTGCGACCATGATCTCGGGACGGGTTCAAGCTTCACTGGCTTATATGGAAAGCGAGATGCCTCGCGGTGGACCTGTTAGCCCTTCGTTTTATAATGTGGAAGGTGACCGCAATGTATTGGGCGCTCTTATTCGCCAACTTAATATGGCTGAGCAAGAGATCGTAGTGGATATGTGGCGTGAGGAAGCGTCACTTCTACGGAGTGAACTTGAACAGGCGGAGTTGCGTGGCGTTAGACTCTTGTGGGCGTTTGATGGTGGCAATGCTGCTCCTGCCGCCTATCCGGTATGGCCGCCTCTCGGAAGAGATTCTCAGCGAACAGATGGACGGAAGTTCTCATTCGTGATCGATCGGAGCTGGTGTATGCTCGGGATGCGCTATGAAGATGGATCGGCGCAAGCGGTTGTAACCGAGCACCCGGTCTTAGTAGATCTGCTATTGAATCATTTTGCACAGGAAATGGTGCTGTTCGAGCTGGAGCAGGATATGGGCGCAGAATTAGAAGAACGTTATGGTGAGCGTTACAGCAAAATTCACAGCAAATATGTGATGCATGATCCAGGCGATGATGGGGAAGAACAGGCGCAGTAGCTATTACAGGGAGGTGAAAAGCATGGAATGTATCGTACATTTTGAAGTGGTGCATGAGGATGGTCCTAAAAAATTGCGTGGACTGCTGTTTCTGGATAAAGGAGCAAGTCCCGGAGAAGCAGAGCTAGTTGAAATGTTCAAGGACATGAAATTTAACGTGAGACTGGAAGACCGCGAGAAATTGATCTTTAAGCCGGTAAATCCGGGCGATTTCGTGGAGATTCGAATTACGGGTTATGATAACGGGCAAGAAAAGAGCAAAGATGATCATAATTTAAAATCTATCGTTGGAAATTTATTACCACAAAAACCGACAGGTCTATAAAGTGGGGAGAAAGGATTCATTGATGGGAGAAGGAGGAGCACTATGGAGCTGTTGAGACAAAAGGTGTTAAAAGAAGGTATTGTACTCGGGCAAGGCGTGCTCAAGGTAGATTCTTTTCTGAATCATCAGATGGACCCCTTTCTAATGCGTGAGGTTGGCCGTGAGTTTACCCGCCGTTTTTCCGGCGAAGAGATTACGAAGGTACTGACGATTGAATCTTCGGGAATTGCTCCGGGGATTATGACGGCATTAGAGCTGGAGGTTCCGCTGATTTTTGCCCGTAAGCAGAAATCGTTGACGCTGACAGAGGATATTTATGTAGAAAAGGTTTACTCCTTCACGAAGAAAGAAACGAATGAAATTACCGTTTCCAAGAAGTTCATTGCTCCGGGTGAGCGAGTTCTGATTGTCGATGATTTTTTGGCGAATGGCGAAGCCGCCTTCGGACTTGCTCGTATTGTTGAGCAGGCAGGAGGAAGTGTGGTTGGGATTGGTATCGTGATCGAAAAAGCGTTCCAGCCAGGAAATCGGTTACTGCAGGAAGCTGGTTACCGGGTAGAATCACTCGTGCGAATCGCTTCACTGGAGGACGGAAGAATCTCTTTCGTGGAAGAAGAGGAAGGGCTACTTAGCTAAGACTCTTTGGTGTAGATTCGGATGAAGTTAACACAAAACAGCAAGAGACAGGTTTATAAGCCTGTCTCTTGCTGTTTTTTTTGTGATGCACGGGTATGGATTACCCGTTGCTACCGCATGCCGCTGCAGGATCGGCGTGGCGCTGCGCGCTAACCGCCGCCAGCGGCGAGAGCACCCGCAGCGCCCCTGACTCGCAGCGCACGGCAAGCGGCCCTTTGCCGAAGCTCTCGCCATCGCCGATCGCCGGCCGGGCCTCTGCGAAGTTGACGGCTACGCTACGTCCACGCAGCATCGACACGAAGGGCAACGCTACATGCTTGCCCTTCAGTACCGTTGGGAACAGCCGCAGCAGCTGCCCGCGGCTGCACCCGTGCACGACGCAGACGTCGAGCTGGCCGTCATCGGCCTTCGCCTGCGGGCAGATCAAGAGCCCGCCGCCGTAGCTGGGCAGGTTGCAGACCGAGACCAGCCATGCCTTCTCAAAGACGTGCTCCGTCCCGTCGCACGCAACACTCACCCGGCATGGCTTAAACGTCATCAGCGTATGCAATATGCCGATGATATAAGCCAGTTGGCCTGCGCCAATGGCATTGCACAGCCGTTTGTAACGGCTGGCATTCACATTCTCGGCCACCTGAGCATCAAAGCCGTTGGCAACGGCTGTTAAAGTCAGTCCGTTTGCGCCTGAGATCAGATCGGCTTCGATATACCGTTCGCTAAGTGCAGCTTCCAGCGCGGCTTCAGTCGAAAGCGGAATGCCGAAGCCGCGTGCGGAGTCGTTACCGGAGCCGGCAGGGATGATTGCCATAGGAATATCTTTGCCACGAAGGGCACCCAAGATGCTGTGCAGCGTGCCATCGCCGCCGATTACAATCGCGGCTTTCCAGTCCTCACGGTGTTTAATTGTATTTAGAACGAGGGCTTCTGCACCCTCTGCGCTATGCGTAAACAAGGTCATATATGGCAGCATCCGCTCTTTCATGAGCGCCTCTACAGTATGCCAGGTCCGCCCGCCTGCGCCCCCGCCGGAACGCGGGTTTATGATGAATAGATACATTTAAATTCCTCCAGCCTGTAGAATTCCGTTGATGCCCGTCTTTCCATTGTAAGGAGTGGATGGGCAAAAGGGAATACTTTTCAGCGATAAGAGGTGTTAGTTCAGCGGTGTTTATAGATGCCGAATCTGACTTTCTGCGATATCCCCAACCCAAGGGAGCTTATACCATCTGCTGCTTAAAGCTTGATAGATCATAAGCAGCCATATAGCAAAGCTGCAAAGAGAAAGGATTGCACTCAACAGAGAACCGAGAAAAGGGATAAATCCGGTTAGGACATGGAGAATCATCAGCACGCCGAACGTAAGCAGTGATTGCAACGCGTGGAACAGCACGAAGCGGTTGCGTTTCTCCAGAGCGAGAAAGACCACGCCGCCGATAAAAGGGAAAAAATAGCACAGCGCGCCCGCAATATTATCGGGCAATCCGGTGGATGATTTGAAAGGGGACAAAGGGCTCACTCTCCTTCTACTTGGAGAAGAAGGGGGTTAGTTCGCTACTCCTTCTTCCTTAAAAGCCTATGACTTGTCAGGAAAAAGTATGTTTAGCTCATTGTGGGTATAATATACTTTTCCAACAGCTTGCGGGGGCTTTTCCAATTGTTTGTCTTACTCTCTGCTGTAAAGACCACAACCGCATCTAAATTGGGTAGGATAAGGATTTGCTGTCCGCCATGACCGTGGGCAAGCTTGTAGGGTTGGCCGCTCATCGTACCCACCCAGAACTGATATCCGTAATCTCCAAAAGCCGGGTATCCCGTAGTCTGTGCAGTTAGTGCTTCTTGCAGCCAATGCTTCGGAATGATCTGCTGCTTCGCAAATACGCCGTTATTAAGCAGACACATACCAAATTTAGCCATATCTCTTGAGTTTAAGTAAAGACCAATATGTCCCATACTATGTCCTTCCGGACTCGGTAACCAAGCCGTGTGAGTCATTCGGAGAGGGCTAAATAAATGCTCAGCAGCATAGGTGAATGCATCGAGACCTGTAGATTCACTAAGGATCATCGAAATCAGATGGGTGTCGATACTACGGTATTGAAATTGACCGATATGTTCCGGAATTATGTTCATACTAAGAGCAAAGGAACCCCAGCGGCGACTACGATGGAGATTCCGGACGAAAGGCTCCCCCAGCTTCTTGCCCGTGATCCAGCTAAATCCGGAAGTCATGGTAAGCAGATGACGAAGAGTGATTTTTGATAAATGAGGGGAGTGCAGGTATGGAACATGTTTACGAAGTACCTTGGAAACCGAGACATCGATATCAGGGATATCTCCCCGATCGATAGCGATTCCGGTAATTGCGCTGATAAAGCTTTTAGTCGCAGATCGAAGATCATTTAATGCCCCGGCATGATGGTTGCCGTAATAACGTTCAAAGATGAGCTTGCCATGGCGAGCAATAAGCATACTATGCATCTTTGGATATTCTTTCTGAATAGCACAATCAGCTTGTTCAAGACCCTCACGGCGCGTTGCAGTTTCCTCGGGTAGCGCGGTAGTCATCGCGGGAACTACGTTATAAGATGAAGTCAGTAATGGTGTAGGTTGGCCCATAATGATCTCCTTTTCTTGCTGTGGTATGTGCTAGGTGTGGCCTGCTATAGAACATATTGTATTTTAACCCGACACGAGCAATATGACTTACGAAGAACATTGTAAAAAAATAAAAATTTTCCAATTAGCACATTTTACAAGGAAAGGTGGAAGTTGGACCGGAATATGATACAATATAACGATAAGGCCCGAAAGGGGTGATTCAGTAAGTGGCTCTTCGGGTAATAAAAGTGTCAAGGAGCTTTCGTTCAACAGGCGTCCTTACTCTCAGCCCAAATCACGACGAACCTGCTTCACCGGCGAACCAGTATCTCAAGGCTTTGAAGCTTTGAATTTTACGTTTTGGCGGATAATGCAAGCCACGTATGTGTAATGGTTGCTTCACTTGCATTCGAGGTTACGGCGTACTTTTCATCATGCATTCTCTACAACGGAGCATTCATTTTCAATGTTTTGGGAGGGAACTGATCATGGCAAGTAAAGGTCATAACGAAGTCAAGGAAAGTTTACGGGAAATGACACGTATTTTCCGGCCCAAAGATCCCAAGAAATTCGTAAAGGAGTACGTCCGAAAATATCGGATTACCGGAGGCTATGAAGAAGAACTGACCATGGTCGTGGAGCATGAGCTGGTAAAGATGAATTCATCCGTCTCCTAGCTAACAGATACGAGTGTCACTTACTTTTGACATCATTTTGAGTAATAACATCCACGAGGATTCTTATAAACCGTGCCCGAGCAGCGTTTGTTGCAGGAATCGGTTTTTTTTGTATGTACATTTATGAATAAGAAATATTGTCTCTCATAAAATAGTCAAATGAATTAATAGACACATTTCACAATGAATGCGCTTTAACGATCATTTTTTATTTGATTGCGTTTTCAAAAAATGCGCATAAATGCAGGTGGGACAAGGAATTATTATGTCGAAAATTACAATGTGAACTAGTTGTGAACGATTGACAAAACTTTCCCTTAAACTTATATTAATAGTGATTGTTATAATTGACAGAAAAAAACAGGAACCTACGAAATCGGGAAAAGCGGGGTAGATCAATGATGAAAACGTGGCAGGCTGTAAAGCGACTCCTTCCCATGACCGCTATGTTTGGTCTCTTTCTTGCCGGGTGCGGCCGTGAGGACTTGTCAGTGCTCAGACCACAGGGACCTCAGGCGGAAATGTCTTATGGATTAATGGAGCTGTCGATCAGTATTATGATCGTCGTGTTGCTGATTGTCTTTACGATTGCAGCTTATGTACTGATCCGTTTCCGTCGAAAGCCGGGTCAGAATGAAATCCCTGAGCAGGTTGAGGGTAGCATCAAGCTTGAGATTCTCTGGACGGTCATTCCGCTTATCCTCGTAGTGGTACTGGCAGTTCCAACGGTGAAAGCAGTGTTCGCCGCAGGAGATGATCATGCCAATGACAAGGATGCGATTAAGGTTAAAGTAACCGGCCACCAATATTGGTGGGAGTTTGAGTATACCGATTACAAGGTGACTACAGCGCAGGATCTGATTATTCCAGTGGGCAAAGATATTGCTTTTGAACTGGAGACTAAAGACGTGCTGCACTCCTTCTGGGTCCCTTCCCTTTCCGGTAAAATCGACACCAACCCAGCCGGGACGATTAACCGCTTCAGCTTCAGTGCACCTAATGAAGGCGTTTACCGTGGCAAATGTGCGGAACTATGCGGGCCGTCTCATGGATTCATGGAATTTAAGGTGAAATCGGTTAGTGAACAAGATTTTCAGAAGTGGATAGATTCGATGAAAGCACCCGTAGCTGTGCTGCCAGAGGATCCTGCTTTAGCTGAGAAGTTCAAAGCGGCGTGTCTGACTTGCCACGCTGTAGGTGATCAAGGGATTAATAATGCGCCGAACTTGACCGGAATTGGTTCTCGGGAGTCGATTGCAGGGATCCTGCTCAACGACGACACGAGGGAGGATGGTGCACCAATTGAGGAGAATCTCAAAACATGGCTGCATGATCCACAATCCGTAAAACCGGGCAATCTGATGCCTAACCCCAAAGATCTAGGCCTAAGTGATGCGGAGATTGATGGCATTGCTGAGTATCTGGCCAACTATAAGCTGGACTAATGCCTTAGCCTAAAGGCGGGCGGAACTTTCGAAAAAGGGGGTACGAACTTTGGCTCAAGCAGCGCATACCTTGAATTCATCCAAGCCTCTCGGGCATGGCCACAGTGTGAAGCGCCATACAGGACTTATGGATTGGCTTACAACCGTCGATCATAAAAAAATCGCAATTTTGTACCTATGGGCCGGAGGATTATTTTTTGGTATCGGCGGAATTGAAGCACTTCTGATTCGCTGGCAACTCATCAAACCAATGAATAATTTTTTGGATGCCCAAACGTTTAATGAACTTATTACCATGCATGGTACGACGATGATATTCCTCGGCGTCATGCCAATCATCTTCGCCTTAATGAATGCCGTCATACCGCTACAAATTGGTGCACGTGACGTAGCCTTTCCTTTTCTAAATGCACTTGGCTTCTGGACCTTCCTGTTCGGCGGAATTCTACTGAATCTCAGCTGGATAATGGGTGGCGCTCCTGATGCCGGATGGACCTCCTACACCCCACTATCTACGAGTACATACAGCACTACACACGGTGTAGACTTTTATACGATTGGTCTTCAAATTGCCGGATTAGGTACCCTCATCGGGGGGATTAACTTTCTAGCCACGATCATTACGATGCGCGCGCCGGGAATGACCTACATGCGGATGCCGATGTTTGCTTGGACTACATTTATTACTTCCGCAATTATTTTGTTTGCATTTCCAGCAGTTACAGTAGGTTTAGTACTGCTGACATTCGACCGGATACTTGGAGCCAATTTCTTCGAGGTTGGGGCTGGGGGTAATCCGGTGCTCTGGCAACATATCTTCTGGATATTTGGTCATCCAGAAGTATATATCCTCATTCTGCCTGCCTTCGGAATTATATCGGAGGTTATCCCGACTTTTTCACGGAAGCGATTGTTCGGATATAGCTCAATGGTGTTCGCTACCATCCTGATTGCCTTCTTGGGCTTCATGGTTTGGGCTCACCATATGTTCACTACCGGACTTGGGCCGGTAGCTAACGCATTGTTCTCTGTATCAACGATGTTGATTGCGGTTCCGACAGGAATCAAGATTTTTAACTGGTTGTTCACGATGTGGGGAGGGCAAGTACGTTTCACGACACCAAACCTGTTCGCGGCAGGATTCATTCCTACCTTTACGATGGGTGGCGTCACTGGCGTCATGCTGGCTTCTGCGCCTGCTGACTTTCAGTTCCATGATACGTATTTTGTTGTAGCGCATTTTCACTACGTTATTGTGGGCGGCTTGGTGCTTGGCCTGTTTGCAGGTCTGCATTACTGGTGGCCGAAGATGTTTGGTCGGATGCTAAGTGAGAAGCTGGGCAAATGGACTTTCTGGACGTTTATCATCGGATTCCATCTGACATTCTTTGTACAGCATTTTCTTGGACTCATGGGGATGCAACGTCGGGTATTTACGTATTTGCCGAATCAGCAATTCGATTTGCTGAATTTAGTCAGTACAATTGGTGCTGGGCTGATGGCTGTCGGTACGATTATTTTCTTAGTCAATGTCTTCCTAACTTCAAGAAAGCCAATGGATGCAGCTGATGATCCGTGGGAGGATGGACGTACACTAGAATGGACGATTTCTTCGCCACCGCCAGAATATAACTTCAAGCAAACCCCGCTTATCCGTGGAATTGATGCATTCTGGAAAGAAAAGATGGCAGGAAATAAAGGCATGACTCCGGCTGAACCCGTTGGTTCGATTCATATGCCGTCTGCAACCATATTGCCGTTCACTATGTCTGTTGGGATTTTCATCGCTGGACTGGGCTTTATGTTTAGTCGGGATGACTTCGGCAACGCCTTTATGAGCTTTATGTTTAATAATTATATCGTTACAGCCATCGGTCTTATCATTACGTTTGGATCTATGCTGTTGCGTTCGCTGTATGATGATCATGGATGGCATATTGAACCTGAAGAGCTGGAAGGAAGTGAGCGGACATGACAACGGCACATGCAGAAGCTTCTAAGGAAGAATTTCCTCACGAGCCGGAAAAAGCTACGCTCGAAGGACGAAACAAGGTTCTTGCCTTTTGGTTATTTCTAGGTGGGGAAGCAGTATTATTCGGTACGTTGTTCGCTACGTTCCTCGCATTGCGTAATCAGACGAATGAGGGGCCATCGGCGAATGAACTGTTTCACTTGCCGCTTGTAGCTGCTGCAACATTCATTCTTTTGGTAAGCAGTCTGACGAGTGTATTCGCTATCCAAGCGATGCATAGGAACCGTCCGGCTGTGCTTCGTAACTGGCTTTTGGTAACTGTAGTCTTAGGTCTTGGCTTCCTGATTCTGGAGATCTATGAGTTTACTCAATATGTGAGACACGAAGACTTCGGAATGACTACAAGTGCATTTAGTTCGGCATTCTATACATTAGTAGGATTCCACGGTGCGCACGTAGCTTTCGGGATTGCATGGATCGCCATCCTGATTGGGCAACTCATGCGTAAAGGATTAACCGTAGTTACTGCACCAAAAGTGTATGTGTCAGCCATGTACTGGCATTTTATTGATGTGGTATGGGTCTTCATCTTTACGGTTGTATACCTACTTGGAAAGGTGGGCTAGACACTATGACGACAGATCAGCATGTGCCAGAGAATGACGGGTATAAGCATCGTCATCGGCATGAAGGGCCACAGAGGCATATTGTTGTCTTTATACTGTCCATTGTCTTGACCTTAATTGCTTTCGCCGCTGTTGCTGCTGGAGGCGTGAATGCCACCTTTGCGGTTATTCTACTACTGGTGATGGCAGTCATTCAGGTCATTGTACAGATGGGCTTCTGGATGCACCTGAAAGATAAAGGACATCTAATACCGATTATCTTCATGCTGGGTGGTTTTTTTACCGCCGGTACCTGTATTATTATGTCGCTGTATTGGGTTTGGTGGAATTAACGGACTATAAAGAAAGAGGCGGGCTGAGATGCCCCCTCTTTTTGGTGTTTAACTAGATCCTGCGCTAGGAGGGGTTAGGGTTATGCTCGGATTACAATATTTTAGCTTTGCAGAACTGTGGAGCCCGCTTTTTCTGGCGGTTATGCTGCTGCTGACGGCGGGTTATTTCGTTTGGATTGGTCCGATTGCTGGACGTCATGCCGATTCAGTTCCGGTTCCGATCTGGCGAAGAGCACTATTTGTGTGCGGAATGCTTGCGCTTTATCTTGCACAAGGCGGTCCTGTTAGTCTATTAGGACATATGATGTTTTCCTTCCACATGGTTAGTATGGCCTTGTCATACCTAGTGGCGGTGCCGCTGATTATGCTGGGGATTCCAGATTTTATCTGGCGCAGCATATTGAGAGTAAATCCATTTCGCCGGCTGTCTTTTTTAGCTCGACCGGTGGTAGCTGCTTTACTGTTTAATGGACTATTTTCTTTGTACCATATTCCTGTTATCCATGATTATGTGATGCTGCATTTTACCGTTCACCGAATCTACTATATTGTTTTATTCCTAACAGCTGCCTTAATGTGGTGGACATTGATCAATCCGCTACCGGAGCGCCGAATGGCGAGTGGACTGGGCAAGATTGGGTTTATTTTTCTAAACATGGTATTGCTGACACCAGCATGCGGACTGATTATTTTTGCAGATCAACCGCTCTATGCTACTTACAGTGATCCGGAGACTTGGGCACTTGCCATGGGCTATTGTATATCGGGTGATCCTTCTGCCTTACTTCAGAATTTTGGGGGTCCTGCGTTCTTTTCATTGTTGTCACCAAAAGTGGATCAGCAGGTGGGAGGTATCGCGATGAAGTTCATTCAGGAATTTATTTTTGCCTCTATGCTTGCTTATGTGTTCTATCATTGGTATAAAAAAGAGAACGGACAAGAGGGCGATGAATTATCGACGCCTTCCTCAGCACTCGAGGAGAGCACCTTGACCCGTGCATAACTGGTAGACTGCCAAGGAGGAGAATCATGGATATTTTTACGGTGTTTCCAACTATTAGCACATCGTTCATCGTGCTCAGTGCGGTGCTCGTAGCTATTGGCTGGTGGCTCATCATTAAGGGCAAACGCGAGGCGCACAAGAAGACGATGATTGCTGCCGCAATCGCTGCGCTCCTGTTTTTTATTGTTTATGTATCTAGAACGTTGTTCGTGGGAAACACCTCATGGGGCGGACCGGATGAACTTCAGACGATTTATCAAGTGTTTCTGATCTTCCATATCGTGCTGGCAACGGTAGCTGCGGTATTCGGACTTACTACGTTAACTCTTGGATTTAAGGCGAAGTACTCCAAGCACCGTAAGTGGGGCAGAGTAACATCTATAATCTGGTTCATTACTGCGATTACTGGCGTTATGGTATATGTGCTGCTTTATGTTCTGTATCCAGGTGGACACACCAAGCCGGTGTGGGAAGTTATTTTGGGCGCGTAAGATAGTTGCGTGAAAAGAGCTTGTGATTGGCATGTGAAAAGAGCATGTGAATATGCGTGCGAATCGTACGTGAATTTGTGTGAATAGTAATGAAATAAGCCTGTGCATCTGCTCGTTCCTAAATAGGGATGATGGATGGCGGGCTTATTTTAGTTTATGGAGTTGGGGGAGTGCTGAAATCTTGAAATTGTACTGTGAAATCACTCGTAATCTGAACAGTGCGTGATGTGAAGTATTCTGTTTGCTTATTTTAGGGAAAACCTCCCTGAAAAAGATGAGTTTTGAGCTCGAAAATCGGTAATTAGGGAATTCCTCCCTGTTTTTTTACGGTTTTAGCGCTAAAACGCGTAAATGGGTGAATTTATAGGGAGGAATTCCCTAAAAACGATGATTTCAGGCTAAATCCAAGTAATTAGAGGGAGGTTTTCCCTAATTGTTGATTCTACTAGCATTTACACCCACCGAGCGATCACATCCACTCGCAGTAGCACCCGTCGAGCCTTCGCATCGATTGAGCGGTCGCATCCATTAGTGGTCACAACCACCGAGGAGTCGCTCCCGCCCTTCAATCACCCCACCGAGCCGCAACAACTGGCCCTACACCTACAACCCGTTGGCGAAGCAACAATGAGGCTGACCTCACTCCGCGTCCCTCGCTCACATTCAACCTCTCCATAAGTTATGTTTAATCCTCTGATTAGTTAATCCCGATAATGATCAGTTTCCCATACGTGCAAAGCCTTCTCCAAAGGGGGGAAGCGCATACCTCCTAATCAACTTGAATGTTTTCCATTTACAGGATTGACAATGGTAAATTAAGGACATATACTGTGTATATAGATATATACAGTAAGCACAGGGATATGAACACCTGCTTCTGCTAGACGCTGAAGACATTGTAAAGCGAGGTTAGTTTTAATGAGAACATTAAAAGATTCATGGTTTATGTTGCGCTCTGATTTTCGCGGAGACAAATTAAAGATATTAGGGACCCTCGTAATAACAGTTATTTTTATGTGTTATCTTGGTGGAATGACTAGCCTGGTAGCAAATGACGTACTAGGTGAGCAGGATCGGACGATGATAACAGATTTCTTATTTCTCTCCTTTATACCCTTATTGGGATTAACATTCTCTCGCCGTTCCATGAAATATTGGAGTGAAGACTCTTACACAAAAATGTTGGTTTACTTAAGAACCTTACCGATTCCAGCTGCAGTAATACTATCGCGGAGAAAACTTCAGGGGGGAGGCTCCTTTATTCTAAATGGTACGTTATTCTTCGGTATTGTTTACTTGTTAGGGGAAAATTTCCGGACAGAGCTGGCGGTTCCCTCGTATATAGCTTTTGCCATTACATGGCTCGGCTTCGGATTCATGGTCTCAGGTCTATATATTTTTATTGAGTATCTTTTTAGCGGCAAAGCTTATCTATGGCTAACATTGCTTATCGTAGTGTTATCGTGGGGAATATCATTCCTAGTTACACTTGGGGGAGGCAATTTATTTTTATACAGTATCTCCTATTCCAAGGAGTGGGGGCTGTTATCTCCGATCATGTGGGGGTCACTTCTACTGGGAACAATATCTGTGCAGTTATTCTCTAAATGGACTATACATCGACTGAAGAGTCGCAATCTCGTATAAAAAATCGGAATGGCAAGGACTGCGCTCTAGCACGCTAGAGTGGAAGGCGAGGTGTAAATAATGTGGATACCGGTACAAATCAACGAAAATAGTGCAGAGCCCCTCTATCATCAGATAGAGACTCAGCTTAGATCCTTAATCATTAGCGGAGTCATTACAGAAGGTACGCTACTGCCCTCGATTCGTGAGTTTGCAGGAGATCTGAAATGCAGTGTAATTACAGTGCGGCGCGTATATCAGGATCTGGAGAACGAAGGTTTGCTGCGAACGAGACAAGGAACAGGTACCTTTGTATCCCACATAGGCGACGGAGCAATGGAAGAATACAAACGAGACACGGTAGGCAAAGCACTTGAAAGTGCTGTGGATATCGGCCGATCGGTACATTGCAGCAAGGATGAACTTGAGCAGATTTTTATGGAGATTGTAGAACGCAAGTATAGAGCAAAGGAATGAAAGGCGGGCGCTAACTCACATGGTACAGATGGCTATAGAATTGCGGAATGTACTTAAACAGCGGCGAAACAAGACGATAGGACCGCTGACCATGAATCTGCCAAGAGGATATATTACAGCCTTGGTAGGTCAGAATGGATCTGGCAAAAGCACGCTACTGAATCTACTGATGCAGCTGACCAATCCAGAGGAAGGCGAGATATATTGGTTTGAGAACAAGTATGATAGCGGGTTGCCTCTGGAGCTGCGGCAGACCATTGCCTATGTTCCTGAGACGTCGATTACTGAGGAGAACCACTGGAATGCAGAAGAGGCCGCTCAATTTCGACAGCATTGGTATCCGAACTGGGATGAGTCGTATTTTCAGGATCTAATGGATCGCTTTGAGGTTCCATATCATATGAGGCTTTCTAAGATGTCTAAGGGTGAGCGTCGGAAATTCGAAATTGCCGCAGCACTTGCGTCACGCCCAAGTCTGCTGCTATTGGATGAACCTTCATCAGGTCTTGATCCCTTTGCCTGGAAGATTATGATCGAGACGCTGCTTAAATATATGGATGAGAACAACGCTACGATCATCATCTCCACACACATTGTGGAAGAGGTGCGGCGGTTGGCAGATTATATCGTGCTTATGCATAGAGGTGAACTGCTGGGTATGGCCGAGAAAGACAGTTTATTCGGTACTTGGACCGAGGTGTGGGTACAGGTTGCAGATGAAGAGGAGCTTGCTGAGTTATCAGCGGAATTACCAGGAGGTATAAACTTTACCATGGATACACCGGGTGTAGCTTCTTTTATCATAGAACAATTTTCTAAGAACGAGAAACGCATTCAGGACTTGGGCGTAAAGGTTATCAAGAGTCGCAGTTTAGAATTGGACGAAATATTGGGTTTATGGACACAGGGACACCGTCCTATCCTGATTGATCACAAGAGAGGGGACTAGAGAAATGGAAGCCTTAAAGCTGGAAAGTGTAATGAAGCAATATGGAGAAAAAACCGCTGTAAACGGAATTAACCTAACGGTAGGCAAGGGGGAAATTTACGGATTACTGGGGGCAAATGGTGCAGGAAAAACAACCACCATGCGCATGGTGCTTGGCTTAATTTACCCTGATGGCGGGAATATTTTGTATAATGGAAAGCCGTATAACAGCGAACTTCAGCAAACCATGGGCTATCTACCCGAAGAAAGAGGATTATATCCAAAGGTAAAGGTAAGCGATCAAATCGTCTACTTGGCACGTCTGCGCGGGATGTCGGCTAGTGATGCAGATAAGAGCCTTCGCTACTGGCTCGATCGGTTTGAGGTTCCGGATTATTACAATAAGAAGATTGAAGAGCTCTCCAAAGGGAATCAGCAGAAAATGGGCTTTATCGCCGCAGTCGTTCATAAGCCGCAAATTCTCATCCTTGATGAAGCCTTCAGTGGCTTGGACCCTGTTAACGTGGAACTACTGAAAGATACGGTAAAAGAATTACGTGATCAAGGAACGAGTATCTTATTCTCTACTCACCGGATGGAGCATGTTGAAGAGCTTTGCCGTAATATTACGATTTTGGATCGTTCCAATACTGTCGTGCAGGGCGATATTCGTACGATTAAGAGTGGGTATCCTCGTGAACAAGTATTGTTGCGTACGGATAACGAAGTGACCGGTCTAGAATCAATTGCAGGTGTAACAGCAGTACAGCGACAGGAGCGAGGTTATCTGTTGTCCATCAGTGAGATCGGCGCGGCACAACGTATCCTACAGCAGGCGATGGCACAGGGTGAAGTGGAGCATTTTGAAATTAAGGAACCAACATTAAATCAAATCTTTATCAGAGCGGTGGGTGAATCTCATGAATAAGATGGGGACAATTATTGGCTTTACCTTTAAAAATAAAGTAAGAACGAAATCATTCATGATTACTACATTAATTCTAGTGTTGCTGCTCAGCATTGGGATGAATCTTCCGTACATCATCGATCAGTTTAAGGGTGATTCTAAAACAAACGCAGAGACTCAAATTGCTGTGATCGCGGAAGAGGGAAATCAGGCTGCAGAGTTGTTGAAGGCATATACTTCACCTGAAGGAATGCCGCAGGCAAAAGTTGTGCAATATACTTCTGCCGACGATGCGGAGCTAAAGAAAGCTTTAGATGAAGGGACTGTAGAGGGGTACGTTACTTTTGCAGAACCTACTGGCGAAGGACTTCCACCCGTTACTTATCATAGTGAAAATGGTGAATTGAAGGGCGATGTGCAAATCTATCTCCAAAATGCCCTTCAGCAGGCCAACACCCAGTTCATCGTTGGCGACAAGCTGACGCAGGAGCAGATTGCTGCTATGTCAACACCGGTACAGATAGCTACTCAGCAGCTCAACCCTGATGGGACTGCGGGAGATAAGGATGCGTCGCAGGAATCCGCTCCACCTATTAATTACGTCATTGTATACGCCATGCTTATGCTGTTCTTCATGTCTATCATGATGACCGGTAATATGATCGCAGCTGAGATTACTTCAGAGAAGAGCTCACGGATCATGGAGATTCTGATTACAAGTGCCTCACCTTTAGCGCAAATGTTTGGTAAAGTTATCGGTGTCTTCTTAGTAGGATTATTACAAATTGGCGTCATTATCGCAGCGGTAGTTGTCAATCTTAAGCTTCCGCATAATGCAACGATTTTGAAAGATTTAGACCTGGATTTAGGCCAGCTTAATATTAATTTGTTGCTTTATGGAATTGTTCTTTATGTACTAGGTTATTTCCTCTATGCCTTGATGTATGCAGCTGTAGGTTCGATTGTCAGCCGTACAGAGGATCTTGGCCAAGCGGTTATGCCGATTATGATGTTAGGCTTCGTAGCATTCTATGTTCCACTGTTCAGTATCTCTAATGCGGATACTCTGCTGGTTAAGGTAGCGAGTTATGTGCCTTTCACCTCTCCATTGACCATGCTGCTCCGGATTGGTGTTGGTGAAGTAGCGATCTGGCAAGTTATTGTATCATTAGCCATCCTGCTTGTTACCACGTTCATCTTTGGATGGTTGGCTGCCAAGATCTATCGCACAGGCGTATTGATGTACGGCAAACGTCCAAGTATTAAAGAGATCAGAAAAGCGATGAAGGCTTACAAGATCTAAGTGGCTTCATATAAACTTTTAAGGAGTGGTAATCATGACTAAAAGTGAACAATACAATATGATGCTTTTAATGAGTTCGGTATCTCTGGCTACGGTTAGTAGAATGCTCCATTCAGATGGATCCGCTGTTATGGATTTCACTCAGGGTGTATTGACTGGGATTGCCATGGTGGGGATGATTGCGGGATTGTGGATGTACGGTAAGGCGCGTAAGAGTAAAGCGTAATAGTAGGAAATAAGGAAGCCGCGGCAGATGCCGTGGCTTTTTTATTTTTTGTGTATGTATCGTAAAAGTTATTTGGAAGATAGTTGAGGGGATTAGACAACGGATAGATTACCACTAGGCAGCAAATCCTCTTGAGCAGTCAGTTGCTCCCGCACACGCCTAAGCTGCGCTTTTAGTACAGGAACACTCTTTTGCAGAATGATGCTTATTTGAGGTAAAGATAGCTTTAGGCCATACCACATCGTTTTTATAAGCTGTTCCTCCCAAGGCAATGCCTTGGCAGACAGGAGAGACCGGCATGCGTAATAATCGGCGCATTGTCGGATACAAGAGCGGTAAGCTTCGATAGAGAATAGCTGGCTGTCGAAGCTTTTTTGACGGAATATTTTATGAAGCTCTTTAAAAGTACGGATAGTAACCTTCTCGGCTTCTGCTGATTGTTGTAACAACATGGAACTGAGCGTATAGATATCATTCGTACACTTTTGAACACACTCTGCAAATATAGTTCTACGGGGGGATTCGGCAGGTAAGGGGTCAGGCATGATAAACACGATCCTTTCAGAATGGGTTATGGGATGAACCTATAATATAGAAAAGTAAGAAATGGATTTGTTGATAAGCTCGGCGGTATCAGGTTCTGGATAACTATGTTTTTGAAGCGCAACACTGGATGGTTTATAATATAGCCGCCCTCCTTTGGAATCTCTCCCACCAGCGACAGCTCTGTACAGACGACCTTGCTCAATGTGCCCTGCCAAGGATTTACCCTGCAGCTTGGCTCTTAAATCCTGTAAAGCACCTTGCACTAGCTCAAACTGAGTCTGATCCCACTCTGAACCATGGGTACGTACTTTATCTATCGCTTCCTCTAGCCGGCAATGGTATATCATTCTGAGAAAAGAACTCCATTTAATAAGGTCGAAAGTTTTGGTATTGGCAGAGATAAGACATGCCCCCCAGCTGCTACCTCCTTTACAGGTAAGTTTCAGGATGCCATAACGGCTGTCTTGATCAGCCTCCATTCCATAGTGAATAGGCTCTGGTGAATCAAAGACGAATACTTCTATGCGAGATAGTCTTCGCTGGTCCATGACAGGTTTCTCCTCCTTAGGTTTCCAAAAGCTTAAGATTTACATGGTGAATGACGTTAGCCTTCTCTATACAGGCGAGCATTTCAGCTTCATTCTCACAGACTGCGGCATGCTCCAGCCATAGTCGGAATTTCTGTTTGCGTATAACGGATAAATGTAAGGGAAAGGTGTTGCGGGATCTCATTACGTACCAACCGACTGCAACATCTTTCCACGGTTCCTTAAAAGCGGTGAGCCATGGAAAACGTTGGTGTGCTGACCAATCCTGCAGCTGTTGCTTTTCTCGGATATTTTTATATATTTCGTATATAATTGTTCGGTCCATACAGTATTCACAGGTAGATGGGCTGCTGAAATGGCGAAGTGATTCAATCTGCTTCTGACCAAAAGCATAGCCGACAATAGTTCTGTGATGATCCTCTTCGAACCACAACGCTCCAAAGCAAACATAATTTAGACTTATCGGCTCAAGTAGCCCTTGCTGAGTTCCCCAATAATAGTGTTTCATTCCTTTCACCCCGTCCAGCATGCTATCACCCTATAGATTCAGGTAACGCAAAAACCGCAGCAAGAGGAGGACCTCTGCTGCGGTTTTGGAATACAGGTATACACACACCTGTGCCAAAGCGTGGCGGATCAAGGGTCTCTCTCTTTACGCTTACGAGGTTAGCTGTCGGATTCGGACGGTGAGAGTCGCCCTACCTATGTGAGACTTGAACAGTCTCCTTCGGATTCACCCCAAGTAGGCCATGTGGCCTGATGGTTCCCCCGTTCCCTGCAAATGCAGGAACTCAGCGTTGAATGTATTTCGTGAAATAGATTCAACCCGAATCATACTCTTTTCAAGGTGTTTCTGTAAAAACAGAAAGTGTTCTTTTGAGCGCAATTTAAACCAAATCCTGCCTACTACGACGGAAAAGGGAACCAAATAGGTATTTATTGCGAGTTATCGGGCTTCTTCCTCGCTTAATCTCGACTTCTTGTTTTCTTACCTATAAAGGCGATTTTTTAAGATTTCTACATTTGTGGTGAATAAAATCACATGGTATGCCCGCTTTTCGCTAATGGATTAAAACTCGAGTAAACAAGAGATATAGAGAGATTGGATATCAAGTAAGCGCTATCCGATACGAAAATAGTTTTTAATTTGCATTATTTTGGCATCAATCAGGTTTTACAATTCTTCCTGCATAAGGGTATGATTACTCCTGTTTCAACAACAATCGAATATTTGATCCGCTTAATTTCCGTTAAGGAAAGCGGGGGAACCAACAATCGGCAGACGATGTGAGAGTCGGAAGCCGGTTATGGGGTGAATCCTGTAGAAGATGCGAGTGAGCTCGCATCTTCTACAGGTAGGGCGACTCTCACCGCCCGAATCCGACAGCTAACCTCGTAAGCGTATGGAGAGAGGATGAGTGCAATGTGACCGCTAGCGAGCCACAGAGGAGAATCCTTTGTGGCTTTTTGCTGTGCTTTTTTAAGCAAAGCATTTATGGAAAACCTCACGAAGAGGTCGTTATATTCATCATTAGCGGTAGCTTTTCTTTCAAGATCAGGGTGATCAAGTTCTGATCTTACAAGCAAAGCATTTGAGGAGAATAAGAGATGACAGATCAGAATGAATATGTACTGGTATGTGCGCCAACGAAGGCAGGCGAACATTTTATTAAGCTTCTAAAATTCAGAGGCATTAAGATGGCCGGATTGACCAACAACTTGCCTGAGAAGGCCCTACTCGAAGAGATGGGGATTGAACAAGTCGTTCTAGTTGATACCCGCCATCAGAATACTTGGTTTCGCCCGCCGTTCCCGGTAGGACGGGTATATCTGTTCGAGAGCAGCTTTACGTTATGCTGCCGCTACATTCAGATGTGCCGCACCTGGACGACACAGCCGATTTTTGTAATCACAAGCTCAATAAATCCTAGATTGGTCTATAAAAGACTTGGTGCAAGTTATGTAATCTATTCTCATAGTGGTGATGCTGATTTTCTAATCGATAAATCACCTCATCAAGGATAAAAGAAGGAGTGCGGGAGATATGATGGATCTGTATATGGTGGCTTCGTTAGCTGTAATTTACGGGTTGTTTTATGGATTTATGCGCTGGTGCGCAGGTGTAGTTGAGGATACAGGGAGGGATAAGTTGTGATTCTAGTAATCGCTGTTACCCTACTGTTGTTTGTATATCTGGTTTACGCATTGATTCATCCGGAGAAATTTTAAGGAGGGGCATTCATGGGCATTTTGCAAATAGTTGCTGTAATCGTAATTCTTATCTTGCTGGTTAAGCCGATGGGCACGTATTTATATTATGTATTTTCTAATGAACCGAACCGTACGGATCGATGGTTTGGAGGCATGGAAAAAGGGATTTATAAGCTGATCGGCCTGAAAAAACGGGACGGAATGTCTTGGAAGAAGTATGCGCTCAGCTTTGTGTTAACAAATATCGTATTGGTTACTTTCAGTTACATTGTTCTTAGATTGCAGCGGGGATTGCCGTTAAACCCGAATGGAATTACGGATATGGAACAGACGCTTTCATTCAATACAGTGATCAGCTTTATGACCAATACGAACCTGCAGCATTATAGCGGGGAGACGGGGCTTTCGTATTTTTCACAAATGGCTGTCATCACGATGATGATGTTCACATCTGCAGCGAGCGGATTTTCTGTTGCGGTTGCCTTTGTCAGAGGAATCACGGGACGGAAATCAGTCGGGAACTTCTTCGAGGATTTCGTCAAAGCACATATTCGTGTGTTCATTCCGCTAGCTTTGTTAGTTTCATTGGTGCTGGTAGGACTACATGTGCCACAAACGCTCAAGCCATCACTTGAAGTCACTACACTAGAGGGCCAAACACAACAAATTGCTATCGGTCCAGTAGCTTCTTTGGAATCGATCAAACATCTGGGCACGAATGGTGGCGGCTTCTTCGGGGCCAATTCATCGCATCCTTTTGAGAACCCTAATCCACTTACGAACGTGCTAGAGATTCTCTCTATGTGGATGCTGCCAGCTTCGCTCCCTTATATGTACGGATTGTTTGCCAAGAACAAACGTCAGGGCTGGGTAATTTTTACCGCAATGATGACCTTGTTTGTTCTGCTATTAAGCCTAAACTTCTATGCTGAATCGAAAGGCAATCCGGCGATCAATGCACTAGGAATTGAATCTTCACAAGGTAGTATGGAAGGTAAAGAGGTGCGCTTCGGCATACCGCAGTCTTCCTTGTTTACTTCAGTAACAACCGCAGCTACGACAGGTAGTGTTAACAATATGCATGATACGCTGACGCCGCTGGGAGGTATTACGCCTCTTGCACTGATGATGCTCAACAATGTCTTCGGTGGTAAAGGTGTCGGACTGATCAATATGCTGATGTATGCGATTCTGGGTGTCTTCCTGTGCGGTCTCATGGTCGGCAGGACACCGGAGTTCCTCGGACGGAAAATAGAGGCCAAGGAGATGAAGCTGATTGCCATAGCGATCCTTGTACATCCGTTCATTATCCTTGTGCCAACCGCAGCTGCGTTCCTGACCGATTTGGGGCAAGGGGCGATTACGAACACTGGATTCCATGGACTCAGCCAAGTGTTATATGAATATGTCTCTTCTGCCGCGAACAATGGTTCAGGATTTGAAGGGCTTGCAGACAATACAACTTTTTGGAATGTCACAACCGGGATTGTCATGCTGCTAGGTCGTTATGTCTCTATCATTGCAATGCTGGCGGTAGCAGGTTCTCTGCTTAAGAAGAAGCCGGTTCCTGAGACGATTGGCACGTTCCGCACAGACAATGGACTGTTTACGGGAATTCTGATTGGTACAGTAGTGATTATCGGTGCGTTGACGTTCCTGCCGGTCATTGTACTCGGCCCCATTGCAGAATATCTAACCTTACGGTAGGAAGAGGGAGAATAAGATGAGTACTGTAAAAAGAAAAAAGTTGCTGACGGGACCCATACTCCTTAGCGCTGTAAAGGATAGTTTTATAAAGCTTAACCCAGTAACGCTAATCAAAAATCCAGTCATGTTCGTGGTAGAGGTCGGTACGATCATTGTCCTCCTCATGGTGCTGGCTCCTGGATATTTTAATGCAGAGCAATCGATAGGCTTCAATATCACAGTGTTGTTCATTCTGCTATTTACAGTGCTGTTTGCGAACTTCGCTGAAGCACTGGCGGAAGGCCGGGGGAAAGCCCAAGCCGATTCGCTCAAGAAAACAAAACAAGATATCACAGCTAACAAACTGGTTGGAGGAGCGGTGAAGACAGTCTCTTCCTCCGAGCTGCGTAAAGGAGATATCGTCATTGTCAGTCAGGGAGAACTCATCCCTGGTGACGGTGAGGTGATTGAAGGGCTAGCTTCCGTAGATGAATCAGCGATTACAGGTGAATCCGCACCTGTAATCAAGGAGGCTGGTGGGGACTTTGGCTCCGTTACAGGCGGTACACGGGTCGTCAGTGATGAGATCAAGGTCAGAATTACTAGTGATCCTGGTGAGTCGTTTCTAGATCGGATGATTTCCCTCGTTGAAGGGGCGAAACGTCAGAAGACACCTAATGAAATCGCGCTAAATACGCTTTTGATCAGTCTGACGCTGATTTTCTTGATTGTAGTAGTGACCTTGCGGCCGATTGCAACTTATCTAGGTGTTGATCTTGATATTCCCGTCATGATCGCCTTGTTGGTCTGTCTGATTCCGACAACAATCGGGGGGCTACTCTCCGCAATCGGAATAGCGGGTATGGACCGGGTGACCCAGTTTAATGTACTCGCCATGTCGGGTAAGGCAGTTGAGGCTGCCGGCGATATTAATACGATGATCCTAGATAAGACCGGTACGATTACCTTTGGGAACCGGATGGCGAGTGAATTTGTACCAGTCGGAAATGAATCCGAAGCGGAGCTTACGGCATGGGCGGCCATCAGTTCCCTAAAGGATGAGACGCCTGAGGGACGTTCTGTAATTGAGTTGGCCAAAAAGCTGGAACGCAGCTATGACAGCAAGCTTGCTGAAGGTGGCGAATTCGTAGAGTTTAAGGCCGAAACTCGGATGAGTGGTATTGACCTGCAAGATGGACGCTGCGTACGCAAAGGTGCGGTAGACTCCGTGAAGAAATGGGTACAGTCGAAAGGCGGTGTCATTCCCGCGAACCTCGACAGTAATTCTGATGCCATCGCCCGGATGGGGGGGACCCCGTTAGCGGTTGCGGTAGACAATCGGATCTATGGACTTATTTACTTGAAGGATACCGTAAAGCCAGGCATGAAAGAGCGGTTTGATGAGCTGCGGAAAATGGGGATCAAGACCATCATGTGTACGGGTGACAATCCGCTGACCGCAGCTACGATTGCCCGTGAAGCGGGGGTAGATGATTTCATCGCTGAAAGTACACCTGAGGATAAAATAGCAGTCATTCGCCGCGAACAGAACGAGGGTAAGCTGGTTGCCATGACTGGGGATGGTACAAATGATGCCCCTGCCCTAGCACAAGCTGATGTGGGCTTAGCCATGAATAGCGGCACTACAGCTGCTAAGGAAGCAGCAAATATGGTCGATTTGGACTCTGACCCTTCGAAGATTATAGAGGTCGTAGCGATTGGTAAACAGCTGCTGATGACGCGGGGCGCGTTAACAACCTTTAGTATCGCGAATGATATCGCGAAGTATTTCGCTATTATTCCGGCGATGTTCATGCTCGCCATTCCTGAAATGGAAGCCCTGAATGTAATGGGACTAGGCTCGCCAAGCTCGGCTATAATATCCGCCTTAATATTTAATGCGATTATTATTCCGCTGCTCATCCCACTGGCTATGAAGGGTGTGTCGTATAAAGCTATGAGCTCTACGAAGCTGCTTGGACGCAATATATTTATCTATGGGCTAGGCGGAGTGGTTGTTCCATTTGCTGGCATCAAGCTCATTGATATGATCGTAAGTGTATGGATTTAACGACGTGTTGACTAATCATTGAAAGGGTGAGAGCATCGTGAATAACGGAAACTCCATGGAGGACACTGAAGAGCAGTTATCATCATCGAAAGGTGCTTATTTCTTTATTATTGTGCGACTAAGTTTAGTATTTATTGTTCTCTGCGGAGTGATCTATCCTCTGACAACTACAGCGCTTGCCCAGGTTCTAATGCCGTCACAGGCGAACGGCAGCTTGCTTAAGAATGATGCTGGAGTAGTTGTAGGCTCGGAACTCATCGGGCAGAACTTTACGAATCCAGCTTTATTTCATGGTCGTGTGTCTAGTATTGAGTATAAAGCAGAAGCTTCAGGTTCCAATAACTACTCTCCATCCAATCCGGATATGCTGCAGCGGACAAAGGATTTCATTACGCAGTGGAAGCTCGATAATCCGGATGTGCCCGTGAACAAATTGCCAGTTGATTTGGTCACCAACTCGGGTTCGGGGCTTGATCCGCATATCACACCTGCTTCAGCTATGGTGCAGATTCCTCGGATTAGCAATTTAACCGGTATTCCTGCATCGCAGCTGGAAGAGCTCGTAAATAAGCATACCGAGGGTCGTGACTTAGGGTTGTTTGGTGAAGAACGGGTCAATGTGTTGAAGCTGAACATGGATCTACTGAAACTAGCGAACAAATAAATATAGTAAATGTCCCTGCCAGATTACTAGAATCGGGCAGGGATATCTTGCTTTCTAAAATATAAGAAAGTATAAGTTTCACATTATACATCATCCTTATATTTCTACGAGAAACGGCTGTCATCTTTGAAGGACGACAACGTCGTTTCTTCTTGGAACAGAAGGATACATGCATGATCGGGGTTATTAAGGAGTGGTCTTGATGGGAACATACCGGAGGAAGACGCCGGAGGAGCTGCTGCTCTCTATCTATGAGCTGCATCGGGGACGTCTGAAGATCTATATCGGTCCGGTCAGTGGGTCGGGCAAAACGTATCAGATGCTGCGTGAGGGCCAGGCGCTAAAAGCGCAGGGAATCGATGTTGTGATCTGTGCGGTTTCGACGAATCAGAGTCCAGAAACTAAGGATCAGCTGGGCGATTTGGAACGGATACCAAGTATTCATTGGTTTCAGAAAGATATAGAGAAGAAGGATCTTGATGTAGCTGCTATTGTGGCACGTAATCCAGAAGTTGTGCTAACCGATGGCTTGGCTCACCAGAATCGCGAGGGTGCGGAGAGGTCTGGAAGACTGGAAGATATCAAATATTTATTGAGCAATGGGATTAGTGTCATTACAACTGTAAACGTATACGAACTGGAGGGTGCTGCGGATTTAGTGCGGAAGTGGACCGGAATTGAGGTAGAGCATTCCCTTCCTGCAGAGGTGCTTACCCTTGCCGATGATATCGTTCTAATTGATGTGACTCCAGAAAAGATACTTCAGCGCTTGTCCGATGGACATTTAGGGAAGCACCAGCAGAGATCGCTTTTTAACAAGGGTAATTTAAGCAAGCTGCGGGAGCTGGCACTTCGGATGGTCGCTGAGGATGTTAATGATTCGCTGGAGAAACACCGGGAAGAACAAGGGCTGCAGGGAGCTTCGGGGATCGCAGAAAAGGTGTTGGTATCTGCGCAGTATTATTGGAACGGCTCGATCCATATCCGACGTGGACAGCAGATTGCCAAGCGGTTAAATGGGGATCTGTCAGTGGTGTCATTCTGGAAGCAGGGTCTCACCCTTTCTAAGGAAGCAGCTACCTTTAAGCGTTCCCTCTGGAAGCTGACCGAGAAGATTGGTGCCTCTATGGAGGAGATCACCTTTCGCTCGAAGCGGGAGATCCCACGTCTGTTGGTAAAATACGCGATCGAACACAATATTACCCGAATCGTTATGGGACACTCCAAGCAGACCGCTTGGCAGGAATTATGGAAAGGCTCAATCGCTAATTCGTTACTGAAGCAAATCCGAGGTGTGGATGTGTTCTTCGTGGCGGATCGCGCAGACCGTGAGGGAGAACGTGTACTTCCAACCCGGCAGACTCGTAATGAACGGAAAGCTGATGCCTATCACAGGTTAAGCAGTCAGGAAGTAAAGGATAAAATCGATGCGATTCGCGGAGGAACCTTTAAGGTATACATTGGGGCTGCTCCTGGTGTGGGCAAGACTTACAAGATGCTGCGTGAAGGGAACGATCTCTTGAAGAGAGGGATCGATGTCGTGATAGGGCTCCTGGAGACACATGGCCGCAAAGAAACCCTTGAACAAATCGGCGATTTGGAGACCCTTCCGCGTCTACGTATGGAGTACCGCGGGACTATCCTTGAGGAGATGGATACGGCAGCAATTATTAAGCGTAATCCAGAAGTCGTGCTAGTGGATGAACTCGCTCATACCAATATGCCAGGCAGCAAACATAAGAAGCGGTATATGGATGTTATGGAGCTGCTGGATGCGGGAATATCTGTGATTTCTACCGTGAATGTGCAGCATTTAGAAAGTCTGAATGATGCCGTAGAGCAAATTACAGGAGTTAGAGTAAGGGAGACTTTTCCGGACAGCATTCTACAGCGGGCAAATGAGGTAGAGCTTATCGATGTATCACCCAAGACGCTTCAAGAGCGAATGAAGGATGGAAAAATATATGCCATGGCCAAGGTGGATCAGGCGCTGGGGGCTTTTTTCAAAATCGGGAATTTGATCGCCCTTCGGGAGCTGGCGTTGCGGGAAATTGCTGATGATGTTGATGAAAGGTTAGAATCTTGGGAACGTGTTGGTTCGTTACGGGGACCTTGGCGGCGTCAGGAAGTAATATATGTGTGTATCACCTTGGGGGATCATGCGGAGCGTTTAATTCGGCGTGGTTTTCGGATTGCATATCGTCTAAAAGCTTGCTGGTATGTTACGTATGTGCAGGAATTTAAACAAAATGGACCCGTATATGATAAACGTATAAATGATTTAAAGGAATTGACGGAACGACTGGGTGGGACGTTTAAGATGATTGAGAGCGGGCTTCCCGCACGAGTGGCGTCCTTGCTGCTTGAAAGATCTCAAGCTTTGCAGAGCACTCAGATTATTATCGGTCAATCACAACGCTCATGGCTGCGAAAAAGTATCCGCGGCGATGTTACCAAGCAGATTCTGCGTTCTGCCAGAAACGTGGATGTGCTGGTCGTGGCAGATCTCATACGTGAGGAAGCATAGACTATGACTAACAAGTAAAAACGCCTTCGGCGTCCCTAAAGGACGGTAAGCGTTTATGCGAGAAATATAAGGATAATGTATAGCATGAAAATTATAGATTCTTATATTTTGAAAAAGGGTACCTTCAAGCCGATTGGCTATGAGGATACCCTTTTTTGCAGCTATGAATTACATCATGTACTGAATAGTTTAATGGCTTAATTATTGGGCAGCTTCGATGAGTGCTTTGAGCGCAGGAAGATTAAATCCCTTGATCGCTTGATCCCCTGCTACAGTGACAGGAACACCCATGAATCCAAGCTTCTCAACTTCCTCTTGATAGACTGTGCTGGTCATAACATCTCTTACTTCAAAAGGGACACCCTGCTCCGTAAGATAATTTTTAACCAAATTACAGTCACTGCACCCTGCGGTTGAATAGACAATCACTGGCTCACTCATTGGTTCACAGCCACTTTGATAGCATCTCTTGTAATTTTCCAGTGGGAAGTGTTCCAGCGAACCTCATTGTCCTCAAGCAGGAAGAGTTGTGGAGATTCATGTTTGATGCCAAAATCCTCAGCAATTTGATTGGAAACGGGACGATCCTCGATGACTAAGACCACTGCAGCGGCAGTATCCGCATCCTTTAGATAAGCCTGAAACTCTTCATTAGCTTTAGCACTAATCGGGCAGGTCGTGCTGTGTTTGAACAGCAGCTTCTTGCCAGGCTTAGCTACATATTGCTCAAGATCCTCCAGCGTATGGAGTTGTTGAATAGACATAGATATCACCCTCCTGGGATCGTTATTTTGCTAACAATTGTGTTGTTAACAACCTGTAATCATGATTGTAACATATATCAAAATTAAAACAAAAAGGATTCTGAAAGGCTTGCACAAGAGGCGATATACCTGAAACCAATCGCGTTGAAAAAAAGAGTACAGCATGCTAAGGTGAAAAGAAGCAACATGCCTAACCATATCGCTACGAGATAGGAGTGTTCAGAAGAATGAAGAGAGTTGCATGTGTAACTGGAGCTGATCGGGGGCTCGGACTGTCGCTTGTACGTTCGTTGCTGGCCAACCAGTTCTCAGTATTTGCAGGACAGTTTTTGAAAGAATCAGAAGATTTGAAAGCGCTTAAAGAGCGATATCCTGAACAGTTGGAGCTTATCCCCCTAGATATCAGCAATAAAGATAGTGTAAAGCAGGCTGCGAGAGTGATAGCCAGTAAAACTGGATATGTCGATATGATTATTAATAATGCAGGTATTATTCGTTCTGCTGATAATGCTACTGTGCTGGTGGAGCTGGATGATGAAGGCATGGCAGAAATATATAATGTAAATACGCTTGGCGCGTTAAGAGTCAGCAATGCACTGATGGGACTATTACTACAAAGTGAGGATAAATTAATCGTCAATATTTCGTCAGAGGCAGGCAGTATTGCCCGAAATAAGCGTATCAACATGTATGGCTATTGTATGTCGAAGGCAGCACTGAATATGCAGTCCTCCTTGATGCATAATCATCTGAAAACGCTTGGCGGTCAAGTAATGGTGTTCCATCCTGGCTGGCTGCAGACTTATATGCATGGTAAGAAGGATGAGAAAGCGGAAATGACTCCTGAACAGTCCGCGGAGCAGATTATCGACCTTGTTCTGGATTATAAAAAATATATGGGCGAGGAACCGGCCTATCTGGATACGGATGGCAGCTCATGGCCGTGGTAGAACGGATATTTCAAAATAGATAAGAAGAAAGGCGCTGATAACATGTCTACACTAAAAGCACTCGCACTAGGAAGCTACTCGGAGGTTAAATATCACCCCTTTGCTGGCGTGGACCGGGAGATCGAACAAATCCTTGCGAATGACTTACAGGTTTTTTCTTCAGAGGATTATGCACTTCTCAATAAAGAAACGATGTCTGACTACAAGCTGGTAATCTCCTACACTGAATTTTCTGATGACAAAATCCCCGCGGAACAAAGTGGTGCTTTGCTATCTTATGTGGCTGGCGGGGGCGGACTACTAGTGGTACATAACGGAATTTCCTTACAGCGCAATCAGGAGCTTGGTGCTATGCTGGGCGCACATTTCACCCATCATCCAGAGTATACTTCGCTGCAGATGTCCATACCCGCACGAGAGCATCCCATTATGCAGGGAATTGAAGAATTTGTAATTGAGGATGAGCCGTATTATTTTGAGATGCATCCTTATTTCGAAACAACGGTGCTCGCTGAATATTCTCATGAGGGAGCTATGCGCCAAGCGGCTTGGTGTCACGAATTTGGCTTGGGCCGGGTTGTTTATTTAATGCCAGGGCATCATTTACCATCATTCTCAGTAGAACCATTCCGCGAAATGATTCGTAGAGGTGGGCTTTGGGCAGCAGGATTATTGTAGAATATAAGCGGCGGATATACTTGTTGTAAGATTATAAATGAGTCCAACTGTGGGATAACTACGGTTGGATTTTTTTTGTTGACTCTTACATTGATGTCAGGGTTTATACTGGTGTAGAACAATTCTCATGAACCCCGGGGAGATTGCTATGAAAATAGGTGAGCTTGCTAAACTGACGGGCGTAAGCGTCCGTTCAATTCGTTATTATGAGAGTCAGGGATTAATTTCACCGATCCGTCAGGCCAACGGATATCGGGAGTACTCTCCGCTCGCTGTGGAGACGGTAGAAACGATAAAATTATATTTGAACCTGGGTCTGTCCACAGAGCAGATCGCGGGCTTTCTACATTGTGTTTTGAAGAACAAAGAAGCTTTCTGCGCAGAAGTGATGCCACTATACCGTAGCAAGCTTGAGGATATTGAACGTCAGCTTGTAGAACTGAATCAGATCAAACGCAATTTGGAAGAAAGAATGGCCTCTATCTTGCAAGAGCAGAACGAGAGTAGTTTAGAGGCATGTACACTGGAGAGTTTGGAGTAGGTACTGCTGGAGTTGAAAACTTTGAGGAGGAATGACAAATGGCTATTACAAATGCAGATAGCGCTGATTGGGTACGAGCAGAGATTCGCGGTGGTGGAACGGTTTTGGTAGATTACGGTGCGCCATGGTGTCCCCCTTGCAAGGTGCTGTTGCCTCTTTTGGAAGATCTTCATCAGGAATATGGAGACGATGTCTCTATTGTGAAGGTGAATTGTGACGAATTGCCGGATCTGGCTGGGGAAGCTGGTGTTATGGGGATGCCTACAGTCATTGTATATAAAGATGGGCAGCCAATGGAAAAGTTGGTTGGCTTACGTCCGATAGCAGCCTACCAAGGGATATTGAACAAGGTTATTCTAGCATAGGGAATTGGAATTTAGTTGTATTTTGATGCTATATTAATCTCAAGCTGAGAAGGCATTAAGAAGCCTCATCCGGATATTTTCCTGCGTGCACTAAATAGGCTAGACATGAAGCCCTAGGAGAGCGTCTACATTGTTGATCATCCGCTGAACGATGTAGACGCCGCGGTTAGCCGTGACGGTATGAAAGGCACAGCTTTGGAAGGAGTCTAGCACGTATGGATTTTCAGGTCGCATATACCAACTATCACTCTCTGCTGAAAGCAATCGCTTACCGTATGACCGGCTCTATAGCAGATGCAGAGGACCTCGTTCAAGACGTATTCATCGAGTACAGCAAGCTACAAACAATAGATATCACCCATCCGAAAGCTTACTTAATCCGTATGACAACAAATCGTTGCATCAACTATATGCAATCCGCCCGTATAAGGAGAGAGCAATATGTCGGCACATGGCTGCCGGAGCCGCTCGTCAGCTTTACGAATGGAGGCGGCGATAATCCTGCTGATCTTTTCGATCACGATGAAAATGTATCCTACGCCCTGCTCGTCATGCTGGAACATTTATCGGCTGTCGAGAGAGCCGTCTTCATCTTGCGCCAATCCTTCGCTTTCGAATATAGCGAAATTGCCGATGTATTAGGAAAATCAGAAGCCAACTGTCGAAAAATATTTAGCCGCGCTAATGATAAGCTGCATCAACAATCGCCAGTTCTGCCAAACAACACGGCTCAGGCAACACCTCTTGCGACAGCATTCCTCGCAGCTGCTCGAGGCGGCAACGTCGATGCGCTTGTCAGCCTGCTGACCGAGGACGCGCTGCTTACGTCGGACGGCGGCGGTAAAGTTCGCGCAGCGATCTTCACTATTACGGGCAGAGATCGTGTTCAAGCTTTCATTGGAGGCGTCATTACGAAGGGCTTCCTCGGAGATTCGCAAAGGATGGTGCTACTTAACGGCCAGCTGGGCATCGTCATCTATCGGGATGGCCGGCCGCTTAAGACAATTAGCTTCCAGCTTGATGCGGCCGGGGAGCGGATCGAGCATATTTATATCGTACTCAATCCCGATAAATTACAACGAATGGGGTAACCTGTCACAAACGGAGCTTTTGCATTGTCTTATTAGTGAAACAATCAAAAGATAACCGGTCTACAGCCGGAGAGGAGCTATCCCCATGGAACAAAGAATGGATCTGGCCGGTGAAATTCCAGCCGCATACAAAGCGATGATGGGTCTTGAAGCGTTCGTACAATCGACAGGCATGGAGAAGTCGTTATTGGAGTTAATCAAAATCAGAGCATCACAAATTAATGGCTGCGCCTTCTGCATCGATATGCATACGAAGGATGCCCGCAAAGCAGGCGAGTCGGAACAGCGTATCTACATGCTGAACGCATGGCGTGAAGCGCCGTTCTACAGCGACGAGGAGCGTGCAGTGCTTGCGCTGACCGAATCAGTTACACTCGTGACGCAAGGACATGTACCGGACGATGTCTATTCGGAAGCGGAGCGCCATTTCGATACTAAGCGACTTGGCGAGATCATCATGGCAATTGTTACAATCAATGCATGGAATCGCATCGCGATCACCACTCGCATGATGCCGCAATAAACTTTAATTACGTCAGCCGAACGTCCAAAGCTAGCATCCGACACTTTACAGATACAATAGAGGTATAAGAACATATGAAGTTTAACTTAGGGAGACCCCATACTGTGGGGTCTTTTTTGTATGCATGAATTATCCATCTTCGGTAAAAAATACGGTCACAGCTATAAAGGAGGTGTTAGGGGTGTGGAATGAGGTAATAGAATTAATTCCAAGTTGGGGTGTGGTTTTCCAAGGGATTATGATTTTCTGTGTCCCTTTCTTCCTGCTTCGTACAATAAGCTGGGCTAAAGCTAAAGAAGACAGGATAACGACTAGAGCGGAAAAAGCTACTGGCAGCAAAGGTGGAGGTGTTTCTTCCGGAGAAGACTCTGGAGGAATGAGCGTCGAAGAAGGGACTAAGGGGCGGAATAAATCGGATGTAGTAACTAAGGATACTGATGCAGCAATAATATACAGTGGTCATTTAAAGGAGGATTTGCAGAAATTTAAAGAGATCAGCGCAGATATGCATGATGTGAACGTAAGGGAATTGCGAATCGGAAGCATAATGACCAGGGCAGCGCTAATGTACGTAGACGGGCTAACGGACAAAGATAAGATGGACCAGAATATATTGAAGCCATTAATGAATGCGTATCAGCCATTTAAGGAAATAAATACTATTCCGGAAGCGGAGGTTCTACAAGATATTCTCATTCATGAGATACTACTCATCTCGGAAATTGAGCTTACGGATAATGCATACCTCTCGCTTCAGAAGGTGTTATTTGGATCTGCCGTGCTGCTCGTGGAGGGGATATCCAAGGCTTTTGTGCTTAGTAGTCCGAAGGGGAATACAAGGGGGATTCAGGAGCCGGAATCTGAAGCAGTCCTGCGTGGCTCACGAAGCGGATTTAATGAGACATTAAGCGACAACACGGCAATGCTGCGTAGACACGGGCAGAGTACGGAGTTAGCAATGATTTCTTTTACTGTAGGAAAGAGAATGCAGAAGGAACTCATCTTAACCTATATCAAGGATATTGCGAATGATGAGCTTGTAGAAGAGGTTAAACGAAGAATAAAAACGATAGATATAGATGATGTTCAAGAATCTGGTTATGTCGAGCAATTGATTGAAGATAATAGTTATAGTCCCTTCCAGCAAATTCAAAATACAGAAAGACCGGACCGCGTAATGGCAGCACTTCTGGAAGGAAGAGTAGCTATCTTAATTGATGGTACTCCCTTCGCTTTGATTATGCCGGTGACCTTTGGAATGTTACTGCAATCTCCAGAGGATTATAACGATCGCTGGATGGTAGGGTCGCTGCTACGTCTTTTGCGTTTTTTTGCGGCAACGATATCACTTTTTGCGCCAGCACTATATATTTCCTTCCTCTCGTTCCAGCCAGGATTGATTCCAACGAAGTTGGCTATTTCCATTATCGCCTCCAGGCAAGGCGTTCCCTTCACTGTATTAATCGAAGCATTGATTATGGAGACCTCGATTGAAATCTTACGGGAGGCTGGACTTCGCTTACCTAAACCTATCGGTCCGGCGATGGGAATTGTCGGCGGTTTGATCATTGGCCAAGCCGCGGTAGAAGCTGGGATCGTGAGTCCAATCCTAGTCATTGTAGTATCAATTACGGCTGTTTCTTCCTTCTCTATGCCAATGTATAGTGCGGGGATGACGCTTCGTATGCTCCGGTTTGCAGCTATGTTTTTTGCAGCAATCTTTGGATTATACGGAGTGGTACTGTTTTTTCTTTTGCTTAGTAGTCATTTAATTAAGCTGAAGAGCTTTGGTATTCCCTATCTTGGTCTGGCAGTCCCGAATAAGACAGTCAATTGGAAAGATTTTATATTCCGTATGCCTTTGCAATTTTTAACCGGGCGGCCTACGTTGTTGAAACCAAAAGACCCTTTGCGTAAAGGGTGAAAAGTCTAGGTGAAGGAGGAAGAGAACATGAGCCCCGATGTAAAGGACCGAATTACTGCTGTTCAAGCGACGGTCATTCTAGCCAATTATACGATTGCGGCAGGGGTGCTTACGCTTCCTCGGACCCTTGTAGAGGCCAGTGGCAGTCCAGATGTATGGATAAGTATTTTGTTAGGGGGAGTAATCTCCTTTCTGTTCGGATTGATCATAGTGAAGCTTAGTCAACGCTTCCCAGGCCAAACTTTTTTTCAATATATCGGGAAGATCATCGGCAAGCCACTCGGAATGCTTCTCTCAATAGGAGTCATTGGATATTTTCTCAGTATCGCCGGTTTTGAGATACGTTCGGTGCAGGAAGTGACCTCTTTTTTTCTACTGGAAGGAACACCTCCTTGGGCGATAGTGGCTGCTTTTATATGGATTGCCTTCTATTTATGCAGAGGAGGAATTAATGCGATCACTAGCATGTGCAGACTTATTGTTCCGATCACCTGGACAGTGTTTCTAGGAGTTTGTCTGCTTAGTTTCGAAGTTTTCGACCTCAATAACCTGCTTCCCGTCCTTGGAAACGGATTGGAACCCGTATGGAAAGGGATTAGGCCAACCATCCTGACCTTTACAGCTGGAGAAGCAATGCTGTTCGTTGTTGCTTTTATGGACAAGCCCCAAAAAGCAGTGAAGGTAATAATAGCTGGAACTTGTATATCGACGATATTTTATGTCCTGGCAGTTGTAGCGACTATAGGTGCCTTTTCTATAGATGGAGTTCTCACAAGAACCTGGCCGTTTCTCGATCTTGTACGAAGTTTTGAAGTGAACTATCTCATCTTTGAGAGGTTTGAGTCGTTGTTGTTGGTGATCTGGATTATGCAGATCTTTTGTACCTTTTGTGTTGCGATTTATGCAGCGGCGTTAGGCTTGTCTCAAATCATTCATAGAAACTTCAAAAGCTGTTTATTGGCGTTACTTCCTGTTGTTTATATAGTTTCTAGGATTCCTCCCAATGTGAATGCTTTGTTTGCTTTAGGATCAGGCATCGGTGATAGTATGCTTATTTTATTCGGTTTGCTTCCCTTACCATTATTAATCATCACCTACTTCCGGAGGGCTGCTTCATGAAAAAATGGAGGTTGTGGATCGTACTCTCTGTACTGTGTTCTCTGTTATCAGGCTGCTGGAGCAGCACACCGATTGAGGAGTTAAACATGCAGATTGGTGTTGCACTAGACAGTGCGGAGGAGTCAGGAGGCGAGGAAATAGCTAAGTCTGAAGGGGAGAATCATACGAAGCCTACAAAAATAATAAGCACCTATCAATTTACGATTCCGCAGGGGTCGGGAGGGGCTGTTATGAAGTCATCTGCCAGTTCCTCTTCCTCCTCCTTTAAGAATTACTATAATATGAGTGAAACTAGCGATTCTATCTTTGAAGCGATGCGGCAGCTTTCACTGCGTACTAGACGCACTCCGATTGGTCATCATTTAAAGGTTATTGTGATTAGTGAAAAACTCGCACGTTCCAATAACCTTACTAAAATCATAGATTTCTTTACTCGGGATAATGATATTCGTCCGAGTGTTATGTTATTTGTCAGCAAGGGAATGGCCAAAGATGTATTGGAAAATGCGCTGCCGGGTCAGACTCCTGCTTTTGTACTTGAAGGCATCTTCAATAATAGAGACCGGAATATGGGGATATGGGAGCCGGTAACTTTGGCAAAAGTAGTTGGCCCATTGCAAGGAAAGAAAAGCTTCTTATTGCAAAATGTTATCGCTATTGATCAGGAGACAAAGCTATCAGGAGCAGGCGTAATCAAAGGGACAACGGGGAAGCTTGTTGGATTTTTGGATGAGTCGGAACTGGAGGGGATGGCTTGGCTGACCGGAAAGGGGTTAGGAGGAGTGCTTAAGACGTATAATCCGGATACCAAAGACCTCTTAACCTATGAGGTGAAATCCATGCATAGCAAGATCAAAGCTAATGTGAACAATGGGCAGATCTCTTTTAACGTGAAAATAAAATCTACAGGTAGATATGCCGAGGTCTTTGCCGAGAAACCGAAGAAATTACATGACGGAATTGTAAAGAAGGATAAAGCTTTGCTGCAGAAGCGTGTCCTAGAATTGGTGCAAACTACTGTAACAAAAATGCAGAAGGAACTTCATACCGAAGCTGCCGGTTTCGGCACCAGTCTACATAATCAGCATCCAGCCGTATGGCGGAGCGTCAAGGATAACTGGGACGAAACCTTCAGCCAAATTCCGATTACCTATGAAGTAAATGTGAATATAGAAGAATACGGCGCATCAGATACAACGGCTGAATAAAGAGGTTATAAAAGATTCAGAGTTACTTTATTTGATGTGTGAGCGGTATGACATCATTTTGGTGCAGTGCATCGAGTACCTCGGTTTTTAATTCTTCAGTAAAGGTATTCCATGTTTTTTTGCCGACATTCAGCTCTTCTCGCCCAATAGCATTTAGTGTTTCCAGCCATAGGCGTTTATCGTTAATTAGCCCGAGTTGATCTTGAATCTGCTTATATATTTCCTCATGGGCATGAAATTTCTGATTTAACGCAAAAGAGGCTGCACTAGCGGTATATCGCAGTTCCTTAGCAGCCATCCTCAGCTCATGCAGTGAGTCGAAGGCTGCTTCTGATTCGGCATCTTGTCCACGAAATATAGTCTTGCAAGCTTTTTTCTTCTGCTCGTAAGCTACCTCAAGTTCGCGCATGACAACGTTGGCATCTTTTTTCGCTACCAGGGCCTCTAGCTGTTCACTTAGAAAAGCTTTCCACTTCTCATCCAGATCCTCATTGATTAGCTTAGGTAGCTCATCGGCCAGCTTTTTACGATAAGTTTTGCGCTTGTCCTTTTGGTGGTCGATCACAGCCTTCAACAGTTCTGCTGTCTTTGTATCGCCGTTTTCCTTGGCGTGTTTACGTTTAGTCTTGAACGATTCAATCAGAACGTCTGCATCTCTGACCTTGCCTAATCTCTTTTGGGCTTTTTCAAATAGGGGGTATAGCCCTAGAGTATGACCAGGGTCGAGAATGGAAAGCAGTGTTAACAGCTTGCGGCAGTTCAATCTTGCTTGGTGAATGTCCTCGTCATCAAATTTGCTAATTGCATCATGGCAGTAATCCCAGAAATCAATATACAGCAGGTTAAGTGCCTGTTCCCATTGTCTTGTCTTGGTTAACTGTCGTTCCTTCATCACTTCCACTGTCATGCGGCATCACTCCTTAACGTTGTGTATAGCATGAACCTAAGGCTACCCCCTATTCGAGCTGGGGTATGTTCGTATACTATAAGGATAGCGTTATCATAACCTCATTTCAATTCTGATTTCGCACTAGCGAGGCAGAACGATTACAATATTACGGATAATACGGGAAAGAGGGGAATCGGTGGATACTCGGGAATACGATGCAATGATCAATGGATCTGTTGATAGAAGTAAAGAAGTCATCGGACTTCCTGCAGAAATGGGACTTTTCCAGCATCTAATCTTAAAGGATGACAGGATAGATGAGAAAGCAGGGGGCATCGGGGAGATGTTGATCCCGTTCGCCTTTGAAGAGACCCTTTGTAGGGATGTCGGAGCGGGACTTGTTTCTCCTAGTCTGCACCTATGGAGTCATTCCGGGGGTGTTGTGCTGGGCCTACGGGACAGCAAGCTTCCGTACGCGGCCCAAGCGATGGCTAAGTTGGAGCAGCAAGGAATTCGTACAGCGGTAAGACATTCCGGTGGTGCTGCGGTGCCTCTGGATGATGGAATTGTTAATGTTTCGCTAGTTCTCCCCAAAGGACGCGGAAAGCTGGACTTTCATGATGACTTTAGGCTTTTGGCTTCTCTGATCACTGAGGCAGTTGCTATGAGTCATCCACAGGCTGCGGCTCAAATTGAGGCTGGTGAAATTGTTGGTTCTTACTGCCCGGGGGACTTCGACTTGGCGATCGGTGGGCGGAAATTTTGCGGCATTGCTCAGCGCAGACAAAATAATGCCTATTTCGTACATGCATTTGTAGTGGTTTCGGGTTCGGGACAGGAACGTGGTGAACTCATTCATAAATTCTATGAGCAAGCCTCTGGAGGAGACTCAGCATTATCTTATCCACGGGTTCGTCCAGAGACGATCGCTGGGCTTGGCGAACTAGGTGGACCGAATGCGACTGAAGTATTTGCCGAAGGTATTAGACAAGCATTAGCCCACCGTGGAGTGGTGCTTAAATCCTCTGACAGGCTACAGCAGGAGACCGGATATTTCCTAGACTATGAAGATCCGCGTGTTCTGGATGCTGCGCGAGTTCTGCATGAACGTTATGCCCAAGGATAAATGGATATTGAGCATCGTTAAGAAGGACGTAACGGAAATCTGGCGAGAGGCCAGCATCTGTTACGTTCTTTTTAATCATATAAGTCCGGACGTCTGTCTGCAAAAATCGGGATTTGTGCTCGAATTTCACGCACCATATGTAAATCGATATCCCCCGTTAGGATTTCTTCCCCATCAGAAGCTTCACATAAAATATCTCCCCAAGGATCAATTATCATAGAATGCCCAGCAAAGGTATTGTTAGGATCGCTTCCTGCACGGTTGCAGGCTACTACATAACATTGGTTCTCGATCGCTCGGCTGATCAGTAGTGCACGCCAATGTGACAGCCTGGATAATGGCCATTCTGCACTGATAAACAAGATTTCTGCACCTTGTGCGGTATGAGCACGAACCCACTCTGGAAATCGGATATCATAACAGATTAATCCGGCACATAACGTGCCCTCCAATGTGAAGAGGCCTTTGTCTTCTCCAGGCTGCAAATATAGATGTTCATCCATTAGCTGAAACAAATGTAGCTTACTGTATTCGCCAACGAGTTCTCCAGTTCGATTAAATACAAACATACGATTAGTTACACCGGAGGCGTTCTTGCTAGCGACTGAACCAGCGACGATATTGATGTTGTATTGTCTGGCTAAGCTGGAGATGAATTCCTTGGTAATTTCTCCTTCTGGATCACCAATATCTTCTAGTCGGGTCAGATCATAGCCAGTGGTCCAAAGCTCAGGGAGAATAAGACAGTCGGGGGCTGTGGCGGCAGCTACACTAATTTTATTTGCTACAGCAGCATAATTCATATCGGGTTTGCCAAATGCTATATCCAGCTGAATCAGGGAGATTCTCATAGGATTCCTCCTTTTTGTTCAAGACTATAGCACCATAAGAGGATAAGCAATGTTGATTTTTAAAAAATGATTTGATATATTAGTTGACGGGTCAATGATTATCAGTTAATATTATTTTATACAAAACAATTGTGCACAATTAAATTTATAAAGGAGGTATATTTTGACGGAGCACTATCCTGAGGAAGACCGCATATTTGAACTGCTGCAGGCATTAAACAAGGGAATCTGTCCGAAATTCGAACGATGTGCTGGGATTAGTCCCACACGGCTTCGCCTCCTGCATGAACTATTCCAGGTGGATGAAGTCAGCCAAATTACGCTGCAAAAGGGCATGGATATAGATGCGGCCGCCGTCACTCGGCACTTGAAAGGGATGGAAGAGAGTGGTACGATCACTCGCCGCAACAATCCCGCAGATAACAGGGTTACATTGGTCTCATTAACGGATCAAGGGCGGGAAAGAATGATTCAATATGGCGAAGAGAAGAGACGATTTGTCGCTACTCTGCTTACTGGATTTAACGATCAGGAGCGAAAAGTGCTCATAGATATGCTTAATCGTCTGCAATCTAATATCAATCTGTTGTAACTGTAACTACCCAAATTACACATTCAAAGGAGAAATACACATATGAACGCTACACAAACACAAACCAATGATTTTAAAGAAATTATTACGGGTCGCCGCTCTATCCGCAAATATGATCCATCCGTTAAGATCAGCAAAGAAGAGATGACTCAGATTCTTACGGAAGCGACTCTTGCACCTTCTTCTGTAAACATGCAGCCTTGGCGGTTTCTTGTCATTGAAAGTGAAGAAGCAAAAGCTACTTTAGCTCCTCTTGCTCGCTTTAATGGCGTACAAGTTGAAACCTCTGCAGCTATGATTGCCATTTTCGGTGATTTGAACAATTTCGACTATGCAGAGGAGATTTATGGTACAGCTGTTGAACGTGGACTAATGCCTGCTGAAGTAAAAGAAAACCAATTAACTAGATTATCTGCTCACTTTGCTACCTTGCCACGTGAAGTTAACAAAGATACTGTGCTTATTGATGGTGCTCTTGTTGCAATGCAATTGATGCTGGTTGCCCGTGCACATGGATACGATACAAACCCAATTGGCGGTTATGAAAAAGATCAAATCGCAGAAGCGTTTGGCATGGAAAAAGATCGTTATGTTCCTGTAATGTTGCTTTCCATCGGTAAGGCTGTTGATGCAGGTTACCCATCTGTCCGTTTGCCTATCGATAAAATTGCTGAGTGGAAATAATACTTTATACCTTAGGAGGAAAATACAATGATCATTATCCATGCAGTACTTAAAGTGAATCCGGAACGTCGCGAGCAGTTTTTGGCGGAGTCCAAAACACTTCTCACAGCTACTCACGCTGAAGAAGGAAATCTCTCATACGAGCTGTATGAGAATGCTGGAGAAGCGAACTCATTTATTATGGTGGAGACTTGGCGCGACGCTGAAGCCGTATCCAGCCACAATACGAGCGCTCATTTTACCGCGTTCTCAGCTAAAGCTGGTGAATTCTTGGCTGCGCCACTAGACGTAAAAGTATTTAGCGCAGAGCAAGTGAAATAAGTTATCTCGATTCTTAGTGAATCCTGGTTGATCTTAAACAGGGATGTTCCATAGCCATAATGGCTGCGGGGCATTCCTGTTTTTTATGTTCCCCGTTTATAAGGAGGAGTTCAAGGGTATCTATCCTTACCTTGATACATGTGCACTCACAATAAAGATAGGGGATCTTACATATGGAAATACAGAAAAATATGATCGATATCGTGAACTATTATTTATCAGGCGGTTCACTTGCCCGCATTATGGGCGAAGCAGGAGAAGAGGCGGAGCGCAGACTAATGGGGATCGACCTGGAGGCGGCTAGAGCATACCGACAGTCCATTGGCGGAGTCATTACGGAGGGTGAGCAGCTATTTCAGGTTCCTGGCTTTAGCCCAAGATTGCTGGGACAACTTACTGAAGTATTAGACAGATTAGATTCAGACAAGCTAAAAGCTCTGGCCCCACAAACCACATGGAATAACCAAGTAGATCCTTACGTGAATGGACCCGAGTGCCTAGGGATGATACTAGAAGAAATAAAGAAGGCACAGCATTATATTCACCTGTCCGTGATGCTCTTCTTTAATGACCATTCAGGCAATCTGGTTGCAGATGAATTATTTCACGCCCTTAAACGGGGGGTGAAGGTACGGATCATGGTCAATTACGCGCTGACAGCTTTAGGGTATGAGAACAATCTGGCGTTTGGTCAATTTTCCAAGATTTCTGAAAGGCTCGAGAATGCAGGAGCTAAGCTGTTGAATACCTTCAATTCTTATTATACAGCCGTAGAATGGCGTGTGAAGCGGAAGGCGCTGAAGCAACAAGGCGTACCGGAAAGTATCCTGTTCTTACAGGATAAAGTACAAGAGGACGTTGAAATCACTGGGCTGAATGTCATTGATCATCGGAAGTTTATGGTCATTGATGGGGTAACCTCTATTATTGGCAGTCTGAATATTGGAGATCAATACACGTACGTGACGCCTGTTCAGGCATCTTCTTCGATCAGTATAGAAGGACATCTACAGGGGATTCCTAGTAAAAAAGAGGAGTGGCATGATGGCTGCTTCCGGATCCGTGGCGCGGCGGCGCAGCCTTTAAATGCTAAGTTTCATTCCCGTTGGTTACTTCTGGGAGGTGATCATTTTGACGTGGATGATGCCTTCTACCATCCGAATGTAAATTATCATTTTGGGGAGGAAGAATGTACACTGTTTGCAAGCTTTCCGGGTAATCCAGTTAACTTAATTCAGCAATACTATTTGAATTTAATTACCTATGCGACTGAGGAGACGGTGATTGTAAATCCTTATTTAATTGATCAAGAGTTTTGGGATCGGCTGGGGGAGCTGGGGCCAGACTGTTCCTGTCATCTGAGCATCTGCAATCCGCTGAAGGTTAATGATCATCCTACCAATACTGTGGCGGTACGAGGCAATATGTATAAGCCGTTTCTCAATGGGGTTTCCTTTTATGATTACAGCTTCACAGGTCGTTTTTCACATTGGAAAATAACCTATGACCATAGATCACGGGCGGTATTTCATGGCTCCTACAACATCAATGAGAGAAGCGCCTGCCACGATTTCGAGCTGGGAATACTGGTGAAAGGGGAGGCATTCGCAGCGCGGATAAAGTCTATGATCGATTATGATCTGGGTGTCTCACGGAGAATTACGAAGAAAAGTGAGTTCTTTAAGCATCCTTGGCTGCATCCTAGTATGTATCTGAATAAAGTTACTCAGAATTACACTTGATAATATCGGTTCATTGTCATGTATAATGATCGTTATAAATTATCAAGGTGGAATAATAGCTATGAAAATCAAAATTACAAAGAGTGGCATGAAAAAGGATGAGGTATTCTTTCGCACAGAGTTTGGCGAGGGTCGGGGGATCTGGTGCGGAGCTCCTGTGGAGCCAGATAAGGAAACAGATGTGGAATTCGAGCTTTCGGAGCTGCTGATGAGATGGGTGGATATTCTGCCTGCACCTGCTAGTGAGTTCAATACAAGGTTAGAGGGAGATAAGGTTGTTTTTACCGGTGTGCTGGAGAATATTGAAGAGGACGGAACAGGATTTTTGCGAATAGGTGAAAGTTTAGTGATGTTCGAGTGTCTCGGTGAGCCTATGGCGCTTGGTGTGTTTGTAGAAGTACAGGTTCGTAATGTGAGCATCTACCCCTTGAGTATTTGACGCTTATCAGGGACTAAGATAACATACAAAGATGACATTAGAATCAGAAGTAAGCTATGAGGAGTAGAAGTCTATGAACACCGAAATTCAGCAATTTAAGACCGAATTCTTCAAGGCGCTGGCTCATCCGATGCGAATTCGTATACTGGAACTGCTCAGCGAAGGTGAGAAGAATGTGAATGAGCTACAAGCCATTCTAGGATCAGAAGGTTCTGCTGTATCCCAGCAGTTAGCTGTTTTACGCGCTAAGAATGTTGTAGCCAGTGTAAAAGAAGGTACCACTGTGATCTATTCGTTACGTGATCCTCTAATTAAAGATCTTCTGGTCGTAGCTAAACAAATATTTGATAACCATCTGGTGAATACCATTTCATTGCTCGAAGGTATGCGCGGAGAATAAAGGAATAACATTATTTTGGCGTTGACAACAGTTGCGTCCTAGAGTAATGTTCTTCTTATATTCAAATAATCAGATATTTAAAGAAAAGAAGGTTTGATCATGACAGGGTGGGGCCGATATAAAGGCTACAACATGAATGCATTTCGCAAGGATTTGATTTCGGGAACAATCGTTGGTGTTATTGCCATTCCTTTGGGGATGGCATTTGCTATTGCATCTGGTGTAAAACCGGAGTATGGCATTTACACGACAATCGTTGCCGGAATATGTATTTCATTATTCGGAGGATCAAAATTTCAAATTGGTGGGCCAACAGGTGCTTTTATTCCTATCTTGTTTGCCATTGCGATGGAGTATGGCTATGAGAACTTGCTTATCGCTGGGATGATGGCAGGGGTTATTCTAGTTCTCATGGGGTTATTAAAGCTGGGTGTATTGATTAAGTTTATTCCGAGGCCAGTAACGATTGGTTTCACAGCAGGGATAGCGGTCATTATCTTCACCGGGCAGATTGCTAATTTCCTTGGACTAAGGAATATAGAACGGCATGAGAGCTTTGTAAATAATATGAAAGAAATAGGGCTTCACCTATCGACGATGAATGGATACAGTATTCTGACCGCTGTGATTTGTCTTACCGTCGTTATCCTAGCGATTCGATTCGCTCCGAAGGTGCCTGGATCATTGGTAGGTCTTCTGTGCGCGACTGTGGTTGCTGCGTTATTCTTTAGCGGCAAAGTGACTACGATTGGCTCTGCTTACGGAGAAATCCCTAATACCTTACCGAGCTTTCGATTTCCGGACATTACTTGGGAACGAATTACCCTGCTAATTCGTCCGGCATTTATCATTGCAATGCTAGGTGCTATAGAGTCATTGTTATCCGCTGTTGTAGCGGATGGAATGACAGGCAGCCGCCATAATAGTAACCGAGAGCTGATCGGTCAGGGAATCGCAAATATTGCTGCTCCATTGTTCGGGGGCATACCAGCGACAGGAGCAATTGCTAGAACAGCGACGAACATCAAGAGTGGCGCTGTTTCTCCCATCTCGGGGATCGTTCACGGTGTTGTGGTGTTTCTAATTCTCCTGTTGCTCGCACCCTATGCTTCCAGTATTCCTTTAGCTGCGATGGCACCGATCTTAATGGTAGTAGCTTGGAATATGAGTGAGCGCAAAGAGTTCCTTCATCTGCTTAAGATCAAGACCGGCGATTCCTTGGTGTTATTCATCACCTTCTTGTTAACGATATTTGCAGATTTAACGCTGGCTGTAGAGGTGGGATTAATTCTTGCGGTTATTCTGTTTGTGAAACGAATGGGAGAGGTTCATTTGGTAGCCAAAGTGCTGCCTGATCCGAAGTCCGTTAAGGTAGAGGCACATATGGTTACGGAGAGTCATGACTGTCCGCAAATTGGAATTTACACAGTGGAAGGTCCGCTGTTTTTTGGCGCTGCTTATCGATTCGATGACACTATGCCAAGCTATGGTTCAGATCAACCTAGAATTATATTAATGCGGATGGGGAAAGTACCCTTCATGGATACCACTGGAGAATCCAATTTAGCAGAGCTGGTGCGGCATTTACAAGCTGTTGGAGGGAAACTTATGATCTCAGGTATTCAGCCACAGCCGCTTGAGCTACTCAAGAGAACTGGACTGTATAGTACCATAGGTGAGGCTCAGTTTTATCCGCACACCGGGGAAGCCATTAATGACGCACTTAACAGCATCGATTACAACAAGTGTATTGGATGTAGCCATGCCGCTTTTAGGGAGTGTACAGCGTTCTCCTCTCTGGAAGAGGCGGGAAGTGTGCGCGGTCTGAAAGGGCGCAAGAAACCTGTGATTGCACCTGAACTAAATAGTGGTCTTTGAGTGAAATAGATAAGAGTCAGCCCGGACGTTTCTGCGTCCGGGTTTTTCTGTTCAAATATAAGAATTTAAGTTTCACATCATATATTATCCTTATATTTCTCGCTTAAACGCTGATCGTCCTAATAAGGACGACAAAGGCGTTTATGCTTGAGATTGGACTTGGGAATGCCAAATTTGTACAATTGGGTATAAGTTAAATGTAAACTATCTCGATAAGGAGAATATAAGCTCATGAAGGAATTGAATTATCCGAAGGTGTTTATGCTCTTGGCAGGTCTGTCTGTGGCGACATTGGCCGTATACCGTGTAGTGTCACTACAGACGGATTCGTTTTATGCATTTTTACTCTGGAATTTATTCCTGGCTTGGATTCCGTTCCTGTTCTCTATGGCTGCTTATGAATTGGATAAAAGGAAGATAGGTGGATTGCTGCTTGTTCCGCTAGGCGTCGCTTGGCTGCTGTTCTTTCCGAACGCGCCTTATCTCATGACGGATCTGGTGCATCTGACGATAAGAAAAAGCAGATATATCGTGGATGGCACCATTCAGAATCGGTATTGGTATGATCTGGTTACCCTCTTATTGTTCACTTGGAGCGGCTGGTTGACCGGGTTCTTCTCTTTATACCAGTTCCAGACGGTTGTTTATCGCAAGAGCAGCCTGCTGTTCTCTTGGATATTCGTATTCGCAGCATGTGTACTTGGGGGGTATGGTGTCCTGCTTGGCCGAGTCTACAGGCTGAATAGCTGGGACGTACTGACGGACCGGCATCAGTTGTACCAACTGGTTATGGACAGCTTGAATCGACAGTCGGTATTTTTCAGCTTGTTCATTGCGTTTGTATTGCTGGTTATCTACGCTACGATGTACTGTTTGCTGAATGGTCTTGGAACCAGTGAAAGAGGAAGGGGCGCTAAGCGCATACGTAGTTAATCCATAAATTCCGGATCAAATTGGTATTGCTTCAGATCTACCACACCTTTTTCATTAAAAATAATCCCTTCCTCCTGTAAATAAAGCTTCTGGAGGGAGTTGGATTCATCTTCAGTCAAGGCGATCATTCCTTTGGCGTTGATAACCCGATGCCAGGGAAGTTTATATTTTCTACTCATGGAGTGAAGGATACGAACTACCTGCCTTGCGCCTCTTGGGCTTCCTGCCGCACGAGCAACGCCTCCGTAAGTCATCACTTTTCCTTCAGGTATAGATTGTATGATACGAATCACTTGTTCTGTAAATGGTGTCATAGGGAGCTCCTATCTCTTATTTTTATCAAATTATACCAGATGATCACTACAATCATAAACATTCAACATGCCGCTGCTAAAGCGGCTTTTTTTTATTTTAAACGTATGGAGTTTACTCTCCTTTGCGAAGAAGTTGATCCCTTTACAGTATAATTTTGGCGGATACTATTTAGTGAGACGGGGGATAATTTCTAGGAAACCTAATGTGACAGGAGTGACTACTGTGGAATGATGAACCTGTTTCGGTAAATATTCAAGGATGATGGAACACTTAGAATCAGAGTGATAAAGTAAAAATAAGCAGGTGGCATCACAGCAATAGACCTACTTTCGAACATTCCTGATCTCTAGTAAAGATTAGGAATTCTTTGATTTTAAAACTAAACATAAGTTAGCTATAATGATAGATATATATAGAATGGTTGTTTTAGAAAAGAGGGAAACAGGTATGAACGTCAGCAACATCATTATGTCCTCTTATTGGGGTAGAGAGGTTAGACATAAATATATTACTCAAGGATCTAAGGCATTGGCTGTTATTTTTCCAGGTAAAAATTACTCGGCTGAACGCCCCCTGCTAGATTATGCGGCCAAAGCAGCTCGGGAACATAATTGCGATGTCCTGCTGCTTGAATATGGCTACCAGAGTGCTAGAGTAGGTTTTAAGCGTGATGAAATGATTATTCTCATTCAGGAATGTAAGGCGGCCATTGCATCTCTTCCTGAATACAAAAAGATTCTATTCATTAGCAAAAGCGTGGGTTCGGTCATAGCAGGGAGAATTGCAGAAGAGCTAGAAATACAGAAAAAGACGTCTCATCTATATATAACACCATTACCTGAGGCGATCCCTTTGATACAGCAGAGTCGTGGGACTGTAATTTATGGCGGAAGCGACCCTTTATTTAGCGAACAGCTTTCTGGTGAAATTAGTGGGCTTCATCATTTGAAAGTGTATAGAATCGATGATGCTAATCATAGCCTTGAGGTAGAGCAGGTCAACGAGTCACTAGCCATTCTGCTTGTTATTATTAATTTTTATCATGAATTTTTCCGTGATGCTTTAAATACATAACCTTTGGAGGATGCTGATTATGATTTTGGAAGCTGCGATGCTGCAAGTGAAGCCTGGTTTAACTACTGAATTTGAAAAAAGCTTCAAGGAGGCATCAAGCTTAATTTCTTCGATCGAAGGCTACATAGGGCATGAATTGCAACATTGCTTGGAGGATGATCATAAGTATCTACTGCTTGTGAAGTGGACAACGCTTGAAGATCATACCATAGGATTCAGAGAATCCAGCCAGTATCAGGAATGGAAGGCGCTACTTCACCATTACTACGACCCATTTCCGGTTGTTGAGCATTTTACCCGCATTAATCTGGACTAAATGGAGGCTGCCGAATGAAGGCGAAGCTTGTTGGGAAAGGCAGAACAGCGGAGATCTGGCAGCATGATGATCAGAGGATTCTTAAATTGTACCTAGAGGATGTTTCAGAACAGAATATTAGCCGAGAATATAAGATCAGCCAGTTTGTGCACTCGCAGGGCGTCCGGACACCACAGCCATTTGAACTCATTTCTGAACAATCAAGACAAGGTATTGTATTTCAACAAATTAAAGGTCCCTCCCTGCTAAAGGTGATGGGTGAGAAGCCTTGGAAAGTCAGTAAGTATGCCAGAATGATGGCTAGGCTTCACTACGATTTGCATAAACTTGAAATTACTGAGGAGATTGGACAGCAGAAGGATATGTTGAAGTGGAATATCATGGGGGCTCCAATGCTTAGTGAAGATGAGAAGTCAGCCATCCTGCGCTATCTGGAGAAGTTACCACAAGGAACCTATTTATGTCATGGAGATTTCCATCCTGACAATGTACTTATGGATGATCAGCTCTGGGTAATCGACTGGATGACAGGTGTGGTGGGAGAACCAGCGGCCGATGCTGCGCGATCTGTAGTAATGTTCAGTATGGGAGCCATGCCCCCTGGAGCCTCTGCCTTATCGAGAATGATGATAGGTTTTATTAGAAAGAAATTAACCAAGGGATATATTCAAGAGTATCTCAGATTATCAGGACATACTTATGAGGACGTAGACCGCTGGATTTTGCCGATCGCTGCCGCGCGTTTGGTGGAGGGGCTTTCGCCTCCAGAGAAGGAGCTGCTGGTAAAAGAAGTTCGTAAACGTCTACAAACCTTAGCCGCAGAGGTAAGCTGATCATGGCACAAAAACGGAGGCGTATTCTATGACTACCTATATTGCGCTGCTGCGTGGAATTAACGTCGGCGGGAACAAAATTATTAAAATGTTGGACCTGAAGGCGATGTTTCAGACTCTTGGATTTGAAAATGTACGAACGTATATTCAGAGCGGAAATGTTGTATTTGAGAGTGATGAAGGTTCGGAGAGTCTGCTTACTGGAGTCATTGAACGCCAGATTCATGAGGTGTTTGGTTTCGAGGTCTCTGTTATGATTCGTACACTGGCTGAGATGGAGAACGTGATCGCTAACGATCCCTTTCAGCTCTCCGAGCCAGAGGAATTCAAAAGATGGTATGTTACTTTTTTACCAGCCGAGCCTTCAGCGGAAGCATTGGATAAACTGCGCACTTACGAGAATAGTCCGGATAAAGTGCTTTTTGTCGGCAGAGAGATGTATATATTATATGAGGTCAGTGTGAGCCAGTCGCCGCTTTTCAAGGTTCCTTTTGACAGAATATTGGGTATGACGCTTACAGCACGTAATTGGAATACGGTGAATAAGCTCGTTACTATGGGCAGGATGGAATAGTCCATTTTAAAATATTTGCTTGGGTTGGGATTTGAACAGAAAGCCTCCACAGTTGTGGGGCTTTTTTTGCGTTCTGGCGGCCTTGTATATTCAGCAAACATTCAGCTTGGACTCATTGAGAGTTAAGGTAAGGGTGAAATAATACACCTACAGAAAGATTGAACCGGGGGCACAGAACTGCCGGAATATAGACGATCAAAGGATAGGAGTGGATGGAGATGAGTAGGTTCAAAAAAATAAGCTCGGATCTTATACTTTGGCTCATTTTATTACTTGCCGCTTTTTTGTATGGTTATGGAGTTTGGAACGACCACTATGTGAATACATACTACACCACCGCGGTGGGAAGTATGCTGCAGAACTTTCATAATTTCTTCTTCGCTTCACTGGACTCCGCGGGTTCAGTAACGGTGGATAAACCACCAGTTACCTTTTGGATTCAGACACTTAGCGCGCTTATCTTCGGGCTGCATGGTTGGAGTGTGATTTTGCCACAGGCACTCGGCGGCGTGGGCTCCGTGTTACTTGTATACCTGCTGGTGAAGCCTACCTTTGGCAGAGCGGCAGCACGTATAGCAGCTCTAGTCATGGCGACTACTCCGGTAGCAGCGGCAGTCAGCCGGACGAACAATATTGATGCGCTGCTTGTATTCACCCTTCTGCTCGCGGCATGGTTTCTATTTAAAGGGACGAAGAGCAACAAGATGGGTAGCCTTCTTACCGCATTTGCGTTAATCGGTGTTGGGTTTAACGAGAAGATGCTGCAGGCGTACATGGTTCTGCCGGCTTTTTATTTCTTTTATGTCTTAGCTGCCAAAGTGAGCTGGAAGCGGAAGACGGGAGTATTGGCAGCCTCCACAGCAATATTGCTTGTAGTCTCCTTATCCTGGGCAGTGATCGTGGATTCGATTCCCGCCAGCAAACGGCCTTATATCGGCAGCAGTGGTACCAATTCAGTGCTGAATCTTGCTTTTGGGTACAATGGCGTTGCCCGATTAACGGGGGATCGCGGGGCAGGTGGTGGTGGCGGTGGAATGCCAGGAATGAATGGCGGTGAGATGCCAAACATGAACGGTGAAATGCCCGCTATGAATGGTGAGATGCCGAACATGAACGGCGAGATGCCAGCTATGAATGGGTCAGGCAGTAATAGTGGCACTGATGGTGGACGTGCAGCATTTTCGGGCCGGCAAGGCACAAATTCGACCTCGAATAGCCAGACTGGTGACGATGATGGAGGTGCACCAGGTCAGCCTCCTAGTGGAACAGACAGTCAAGGTCGGCAATTTGGTGGCGACGACGGCGGGCGAGGAAATCGCGGCGGCATGAATGGCGGTGGAAGCGGAGGCGGAATGTTCAATACAGGAACAGCAGGCCCACTGCGCCTGTTCCAATCAGAGCTGTCAGGTCAAGCTAGCTGGATGCTGCCTTTTGTATTGCTAGGCATCATTGGATTATTCGCCAATCTGCGGAGAAAGAACTTTACCCAGGCTCATAAAGAAGCTCTCTTCTGGTTAGCGTGGCTGGTGCCCGTTATGGGGTTCTTCAGTATCGCAGGGTTCTTCCATCAATATTATCTGGTGATGATGGCTCCGCCAGTTGCAGCGTTAGTCGGTGCAGGATGGTCAAAGCTGTGGACGCTATATCGCGAGCACTCTGGTTGGCTGTCTTGGCTATTGCCAGCCGCAACGCTGGTTACAGCAGGTTTCCAATGGTACATTGTTCATCCTTATAACGATACGATTGGCAGTGGCTGGTCCATTGGGATTTTAGCTGCAGGCATAGTGGTTTCGCTGGTACTGGTAGTTCTTAAAGGCATGAAGAAATCCTTTAATTTAACGACAGGCGTTGCAGCCGTATTAGTATTGTTAATTGGGCCGCTCTACTGGGCAGCTACTCCCATTACTTATGGCTTGAACAGTCAAACCCCTGAGGCGGGCCCGAGCAGTAGTGAGGGTAGAGGGGGAATGGGAGGCAGTCCAAGCAATTTTGGACGTAATAGCGCCGCAAGTGCGAATGAGAGTCTGTTGTCCTATTTGGAGGAGAACAATACTGGGGAGCCTTATCTTTTTGCTACATTGGATTATGGCACAGCAGCTCCTTATATCGTTGACAAGGGTGCATCGGTTGTTATTTTGAACGGATTTTCTAACTCAGACACCGTGTATACCCCCGATACCCTAAAGGCGTTTATAGAGAGCGGAAAGGTGAAGTACTTCCTGATCAATAGCGGTGGTATGGGTGGTGGACGCGGGGGAAGCTCCGAGTTGACGACTTGGATCACAGAGAATGGTACAGAAGTTCCAGCAGCCGATTGGGCAGGAAGCGATGGAGGAAACAGCGGGACATTATACAAAGTTACTGTAAACTAGGCGAATGTTAATCCTATGAGGCGTGTTATGAGATAGATCAGGCACGCTTCATTATTCAAATTTAAGGAGGAGCTGCTCATGAGTACCAACGTGCGCTATTCCATTATTATACCAATGTTTAACGAAGAGGCGGTCATTCAAGAGACGTATCGACGTATCAAAAAAGTAATGGGTTTAACTAATGAAGTGTATGAGCTGATCTTTGTGAATGACGGCAGCACAGATAATTGCGCCCAGATGATTGAGGAATATAGCTACTGGGATGAGAGTGTGAAGCTGATCGACTTGTCTCGTAACTTTGGACATCAGATCGCTATTACTGCCGGAATGGATTACGCCTTAGGGGATGCAGTTGTCATTATTGATGCCGATTTGCAAGATCCGCCGGAACTGATTCTGGGCATGATTGCGGAATGGAAGCAGGGGTATGAAGTTGTATATGCCAAAAGGTTAAAGCGAAACGGAGAATCCTTATTCAAAAAGTGGACGGCTAGTCTCTTTTATAGAGTACTTCGTTATTCAACCGATATATCTATCCCTGTCGATACAGGAGATTTTCGCCTCATCGATCGTAAAGTCTGTGAGGAGCTCAAACGCCTGCCGGAGAAAAATCGGTTCGTACGCGGGCTAGTCAGCTGGGTCGGTTTTCGGCAAAAAGCCATTGAATATGAACGCGATGAACGTCTGGCAGGAGAAACTAAATATCCGCTGAAACGGATGATCAAGCTCTCTCTGGATGGAATTACTTCCTTCTCTTATAAGCCGCTAAAGCTGGCAGGATACCTTGGCGCACTGCTGTCGGCTTCCGGCTTTCTATATCTGATGTATGTGCTATATCTGGTGGTTTTTACGGATTCAGTCGTTAAGGGCTGGGCATCGATGATCGGAATCACACTGACCTTTAATGGCTTTGTGCTCATTATGTTAGGGATTCTGGGTGAGTATGTCGGTCGGATTTATGATGAGACCAAGGGACGTCCGCTCTATATTGTTCAAGAGTTCTATGAAGGTAAGAAACAGCAGGATGTTCGTGAGCAGCAAGTTCTACATCGTCAATAAATGCAAGGGAGGAATTCGTTGTGAAGATTAGAAAAGCGGTTATTCCCGCCGCGGGTTTAGGCACTCGTTTCCTGCCTGCAACTAAGGCTCAGCCCAAGGAAATGCTGCCCATTGTGGATAAGCCGGCGATTCAATATATCGTAGAAGAAGCTGTTCAATCCGGTATTGAAAGCATCATTATCGTGACGGGCCGCAACAAGAAGTCGATTGAAGATCATTTTGATAAATCAGTGGAACTGGAACAGACGCTTTTGGAAAAAGGAAAAGAGGAGCTGCTTCGTGAAGTCCAAGCGATTAGCGAACTGGCCAGCATTCATTACATTAGGCAAAAAGAGCCGCTAGGACTAGGTCACGCCATCCTTTGTGCGGAACAGTTCGTTGGCGATGAGCCCTTCGCTGTTCTGCTCGGTGACGATATCATGGTCTCGGAGGACCCGGCGCTACTGCAAATGATGCGATTATATGAACAAGAGGAGAAGACCATCGTCGGTGTTCAGTCGGTACCACGGCAGGATGTTCATAAATACGGAATTATTTCATCAAGCGGTTCTCTACAAGGCGTCCATGAAGTTAAAGGTTTGGTGGAGAAGCCCTCCCCGGATACGGCACCTTCAGAGCATGCGATTATGGGACGTTACATTTTGGAGTCTTCGATATTTTCAGTGCTGGCTAACCTTGAACGGGGAGCAGGTGGTGAATATCAACTGACTGATGCATTGCATGAGGTATGTCGTAATGAAGGTTTGCTGGCCCTGGATTTGATCGGCAAACGTTATGATATTGGTGATAAATTCGGCTACATTCAGGCTACGCTGGAGGTCGGATTGATGCGGGAGGAGTTGCGTCCATTACTGGTTCCGTATTTACAAATGCTGGCTGCGAGTCTGAAGGAAAGTGAAGAAGTGGGGGCGTTACCTTGGGATACACGCTAGTGATTAAAGTAGACTGTTTCAAACGATCCTAACATCGTCTTCGGCGGCGGTGGGATGATGTTTGGGGCAGTTTTTTTGCGCGTGGGGCGTTTACAGGGCAGTTGGGGATGAACAAATAAGTGTACTTTATACAATTAAAAAGCGCATCAGACTGCTATGTATCGACTTAGTTGCACTTGATACACTTATTTCTTCATAATCCAATGGAAACACTCTTTCCATCTGTTTTTAGTTGCATAAACTACACTTAAAAAAGTCATAAAGGGGGCTAAAGTATGAAATAACTGCACCAAGTGTAGTTATTTTTTGCGATATAAAAAATCCGGAGGACAGATTCCTAAGAATCGTCTCCGGATCTATATTTTCAGTCATTGATTAAGCCTTTAGTACATCATGATCCACGTAACGCGTACCATTTAACTCGCTAATCACATTAATGGCTACCTTCGCGCCATCGCCTGCAGTAATAATGGCATGTACACTTACTCCGGCAACGGTACCTGCAGCCCAAATGCCTTCAATATTTGTTTTGCCTTCTGGATTAACAGCGACTACTGTTTTGATTCTTGGCTCTGTACCATCCTTAGTTTCCACGCCTGCTTTGGCGGCTAGATCGGTAAGGGCGCCTGTTGCAAGAATAACATGTTTGGCTTCATAAATGATTCCGTCTTCGGTCTCAATGACAAATCCGTTGCCGCTGGAAGTGAGGTTAATAGCTTGTTCTGCTACCAGCTCAGCGCCGAATTTGACGGCTTGCTTATGTCCGGTTTCTACGAGATCAGGACCGCCTACTTCGGAAATTCCATAAAAGTTCTCAAACCATCCTCTACGGGTCATGCCTTTATCATTGTCGATCAGCAACGTTTTTTTGCCCGCCTTGGCGGCGAACAGGGCTGCGCTTGCACCGGCAGGACCGGCTCCAATTACGGCGATTTCGTACATTTTTTGACCTCCTAAAAGTTTTGTGAAGCAAAACTCGCATCGAAAGCATAGGCTTAAGTTTTGTGAAGCAAAACTCGCATCGTAGACATAGGCTTAAGTCTATCATCTATTATAACGGTTGTTACTCTCACTTGGCTAATCCTTCCTCGCAAGGAAGGGTAACCCTGAACGTTGTTCCCTCACCGAGAGTGCTGCTTACACTAATCTTGCCGTGATGTGCCTCCACGATAGACTTGGTAATAGAAAGGCCGAGTCCAGATCCACCATATTTTCGTGTGCGAGAGGAATCGCTGCGGTAGAAGCGATCAAAGATATGTGGGATATGCTCTGGAGAAATCCCGCAGCCGTTGTCTTGCACCGTTAAAATGGCCTCATTTCCTCTAGCATGTAAAGAGAGATGAATGGTGCCAGATTCTGTATCCGTATGCTGAACTGCATTGTGGAACAGATTCAGAATTACCTGTTTGATTTTATTGGGTTCATATTTACCATGGATGCCATACGAGATATCAAAAGTAACTTTGCGCTGATCCGCTAACAAGAGCAGATGCGGCTTCATTTCGGAAATGACCTCACCGAGCAGCAGATCCGTCATCCGCAGTTGAGGGGCGCCGTCCATCCGAGCGAGCAGCAGCAAATCCTCCACCAGCTTATTGATCCGTTTCGATTCGCCATGCATGCTTCGCAATGAATTGTATAACTGTTCTTTGTTGTCCGCAGCGCCACGCAGTAAGACCTCCAAAAAACCGTGGATTGAGGTCAGCGGCGTTCGCAGCTCGTGAGAAGCATCGGCAGCGAAGCGGCGCATCTGTTCCTTGGCTTCCCGTTCATTATGAAAGGATATTTCGAGACGCTCGAGCATACCATTGAATGAATGGGCCAGCTTGTCGATCTCAGTCTGGCCTTGGTTAATTGGAAATCGGATATCCAGATTACCGGCATCAATGATCTCGGCGGACTCTCCCATATTTGAAAGAGGGACCAGCGTCTTTCGAAGGGCAGGCAAGTATAGGAAGAAGCCAGCCAATAAAGCAATCACTGACAAACCTGCGTAGATCATCAATTGCTGTAAGATTACATCCGTAAGAGGTCCGGTATTCACGCTCATTTGGAGAAGCAATCGAGTATTTCCAGGTCTATAGAGATTCACGAATATAGCCAGATGTTCAGTGCCGTCATCGGCCTCTATGAGCTTGTAATTTCCTGTTGCTCTATCCGTGGTATGAATGAGCAGATTATTGTATTGCTCATTCGTTAATCTAGGCGCGGCTGAATCAGATAAAGTCATTTGCTGTAAGTCTCTGAAGGTGCCATCTGAGCTATAAATAGCGAGGGTTGTATGGGCATCCAGCAGGAGTGGACGCCTATTCTCACCGGTTCTTTGACCATTTGGGATTTTATTCTCGCCGTTTCTTTCCCCCGGCAAATTGCCGTTATACTCGGTGTTTCCCTCATTCGGAGTTGTGGTGTCCTCGTCATAGGAATTGAAAAAGTTGAAAAACATCTCACGGGGAACTGAACGTATTTGCGCTTCCATAGACTCTGCTCTATTGCTATATATGAAATCCCGCATGAGTATATATTGTAATACTCCGATTAGAAGAAGCAATCCTGATAGAATGAGCAGCGAAATGGCTAGCAGCTGTTTGCGTAGAGAACGTGGTGCGGGCAGCTTACGAAACCATTTAGAGAAGCGCGTACTCATAGATCTACCCGGTAGCCTGCTCCCCGCAGGGTACGGATAATACGGTGCTCCTTATCCCCGAGCTTCTCGCGAAGCGAACGGATATAGACCTCAACGATATTTTCCTCACCACCAAAGTCATAGCCCCACACTTTATCAAGAATCATGGGTTTACTTAGTACAAGGCCGTGATTAATAACGAGATACTGTAATAACTCGTATTCCGTGGGTGAGAGTTCAAGGACTTCTTCCTTGAAGCGAATTTCTTTTCTACGGCTATCAATTCGGAATGGACCGCAGCGTACCTCGCCGAGCAGACCTGGAAACTGATTGCGTAGCCGCGCTTGAATTCGGGCAAGCAATTCGTCGAAGCTGAAGGGCTTGACCATATAATCGTCAGCACCAATAGTGAGACCCTTGACTCGATCGTCCACTTCATCCTTTGCAGTTAGCATGATAACGGCTAGTTCCGTCTCTTCCGAGCGAAGGTAATGACATAACTCGAATCCATCCATGCCAGGCATCATGACATCTAGGATGGCTACATGTGGCTTGAACTCAGCAGCGACCGAGATGGCTGTGATTCCGTCGGGTGCGGTTCTGACTTCAAATCCTTCGTTAAGGAGACCCAACTCTAGAAATTGTAATATATGAGGCTCATCATCTACGAGCAGTAGTCGAACGCCTTGAGCTGCTTTCATCATAGGTACCTCCAAATCAGTGATAGATAGCTACATTATGACATATTCGGTTGAATGTTTGCTGAAGATGAGTCCCTTTGCTTTACGATTAAAGGAGCCTTTTCTTATTTCATGATGATTCAAAGCGGTTAATTTAGTTATAAGTAATATTAATGTGTTTAATAACAAACAAGGTTAAAAAATTCGGATTTTCGAAAATGTGATAAAGGGTTTTGACGGCGGATATAGAACACTTTACAATAAGGATAATCTCCTGATTTTGGTGAAAGTTACCCATTTTAGGAAAGATCATCCGACCGTGTTACATTTCCTTCCACGTTTTTCTCATCTTTGTCCATCTTCCTATCAAGGCTCATTTCTTTCAAGTGTATTTCTTGTTCATTCATTTCTTTTTGGAACTTCTGTTCATTCAACCTGTGCTTGCTGAACTTCATATTACCCATAAGTCAAGGGAGGCTTTTCCATGAAGAAAAAGGAAATGGTAGCCATGCTATTGGCTGGAGGCCAAGGCAAAAGATTGAAAGGTTTAACCAAATCGCTTGCTAAGCCCGCTGTTTATTTTGGAGGGACCTATCGGATCATCGACTTCCCTTTAAGTAACTGCTCCAATTCAGGTATTGATACAGTTGGTGTGCTGACTCAATATGAGCCACTCATACTGCATTCTTACATCGGAGTAGGCAGCGATTGGGATTTGAACCGTAAGAACGGTGGGGTATTCGTGTTGCCACCGCATGAACGTGAGAATGGAAGCAGCTGGTATCGGGGAACAGCCGATGCGATTTATCGGAATCTTAAGTTTGTGGATCAGTTTGATCCAGAGCATGTTCTTATTCTGTCCGGTGATCACATTTATAAAATGGATTATCACGCTATGCTTCAATACCACAAGGAAAGAAACGCTGATTGCACAATTTCTGTCATTGACGTTCCGCTGGAGGAAGCAAGCCGATTTGGAATTTTGAATACGGAGGACGATCTGAAAATTTACGAATTTGAGGAAAAGCCCGCTCAGCCAAAAAGCACATTAGCTTCTATGGGTGTGTATATCTTCAAATGGGAGGTTCTCCGCAAGCATTTACTAGAGGACGGGGAGAATGTAGGATCATCCCACGATTTCGGCAAGGACATCATTCCTTTAATGCTGGAGGACGGAAACTCCTTATTTGCGTACCCTTTTGAAGGATACTGGAGAGATGTAGGTACAGTAACTAGCTTATGGGAAGCAAATATGGATTTGCTGAGCGATACCCCGCCACTTAATCTAAATGATCCCAGCTGGCGCATTTTTACGCGTAATCCGAATCAACCTGCCCAATATGTCGCCCCTGGGGCGAAAGTGTCAGGCTGCATTATTAATGAAGGCTGCATAGTGCACGGAGAAGTAAATCACTCGGTTCTCTTTTATGGTGTAGAAGTGGGTGAAGGAAGTGTAATTACGGACTCCGTGATTATGCCTAAGGTCAAGATTGGCAAGAACGTACGCATTCATAAAGCGATTATTAGTGAGAATACGGTAATCGACGATTATATGGAAATAGGCATCGAACGGGAGAACGAGAACGAAATTCTGCTGATCGACAATAAAAGCAAAAAACGTAAATCAGCTGTGGCCAAAACCATATAATCAAGCTAAAATGCCTTCGGCGTCCTTCTAGGGACGGTAAGCGTTTATGCGAGATTTATAAGGATAAAGTATATCGTGAAACTTATACTTTCTTATAAATTATAAGAGGACGGTGGATTCCGATGAAGCAACTCATGGGTGTAATTAATCTGGATCATGAACTCGACAAACTAAATGAACTCACTTATTTCCGCTGTGGTGCAGCCGTACCTTTTGCCAGTCGTTATCGGTTGATTGATTTCGTGCTTTCTAATATGATGCGTGCAGACCTGGAGAGCGTTGGCCTGTTCGTCCGCCGTAAATACCGTTCTCTAATGGACCATTTGGGTGACGGGAAATCGTGGGATATGAACCGCAAGCATGGGGGATTATTCATTTTGCCTCCAGACTGGAACGATCCAACGGATACTTCTCTCGGGGACTTACAGCATTATCATAACAATCTGGATCTTTTTAAACGGGGATCTGCTAAATATATCGTGTTTTCCGGCAGCCAGCATATCAATACGATCGATCTTCAGGATTTGTATAGTTACCATCTGGAGAAGGGTGCCGACGTTACAGTAGTGTATAAAAAGATTGAAGAACTGCAGCCAGAACATGATCTATGCCAGCGTATTGAAGTAGACGAAGAGAATAAGGTGACTAATATCCATCATGAGAAAGACCATCCTAATTTATATCTGGATATCTTCATTATGGAGAAAAAACTGTTCTTGGAGCAGGTGGAGCATTGCATTGCGCATGGAGAGAGTTATTTTTTCCGAGATGTAGTTCAGAAGAACCGACACAAATTTAATATCGCCGCATACGAATATCATGGCTATCATGCCGTAATTAATTCATTAGAGAGTTATTATAAGAACAGTTTGGAACTGCTCCAGCAGGAGAATTACTTCAGTTTGTTCAAAGAAAGCCCGGTACAGACGAAGATTAAATATGAGGCTCCGACCCGATACTTGGAAAGTGCTAATGTCAGTAATTCGTTGGTGGCTAATGGCTGCATTATAGCTGGAACGGTAGAGAACAGCGTGATCTTTCGGGGGGTTCAGGTACGTAAGGGAGCGAAGATCATCAACTCAGTAATTATGCAAAAATGCGTCATCGAAGAAAATGCGGTCATTGAGAATGTAATCATGGATAAAGACGTACATTTGAGTAAGAATCGAATTCTTGTTGGAGATAGCAAACGTCCATTCGTCATCGCCAAGAGCAGCAAGATCTAACGACTGGATTAGATGAACAAAGCAGTATTAACCTATCTGATCTAATGGCACAGTCTGCTGCACTTCTAATAAAAGCATTTGTCAGGAGGACCTACTGTTGTTTAACGATAAAGAATCTTTCAAACAGGCATTCCGTGAGACCCTCATTGGTAAATTAGGTAAACCGCTTGAGGAAGCCTCGAATGCCGATGTCTATAAAATACTGGGCAACATGATTCGTGAGAACGCCGGGAAAAATTGGGCGGAAACGAACCAGAAATATAAGCTCGATAAAGATAAGCAGGTTTACTATTTTTCAATGGAGTTCTTGATCGGTAGGCTTCTGGGGAACAATCTGTTGAATATGGGTGTACTGGAAGTAGTACGTGAAGGTTTAGCGGACCTTGGCTTTTGTTTGCAGGATATAGAAGAGGAGGAATCGGACGCTGGGTTAGGGAATGGAGGTCTCGGTCGTTTGGCCGCCTGCTTCCTGGACTCACTCGCTTCCCTGCAATATGCGGGACATGGCTGTGGTATACGGTATAAATATGGCCTGTTCGAGCAGAAGATCGTTGATGGGTATCAAGTGGAACTTCCTGATTACTGGCTGCAGAATGATAATGTATGGGAAGTGCGCCGCGAAGACAAGCAGGTTGAAGTTAGGTTCTGGGGGACTATTGAGACCCGCGAAGAGAACGGACGGCTCATATTTGATCATACGCAATATGAGGCTGTTCGTGCAGTGCCTTACGATGTCCCTATCATTGGTGCTGATCGCCGGCATGTGAATACACTGCGTAATTGGAGTGCTGAATCCATCACCCAGCCCTCAAGAACCTTTGGTTCTTTTGCCGGGACGGACTATCATAAGTTTCTGGAGTATAAGCGTTCAGTAGAATCCATTTCGGAGTTCCTTTACCCAGATGACTCTCAATACGAAGGCAAGCTGCTTCGCCTGAAGCAACAGTATTTCCTCTGTAGCGCGGGGCTGCAAAGTATTCTGCGTACCTATGCCAAGCTTGGGATTCCTATAGAATCGCTGCCAGACAAGGTTGCTCTTCATATTAATGATACACATCCAACGTTGGTGATTCCTGAATTGATGAGGATTCTGATGGATGTACATGGTTTAGGATGGGATGAGGCATGGAGTATCACGACGCGTATGGTCTCTTACACTAATCACACTATTCTGAGCGAGGCGCTTGAGAAATGGCCTATTCAAATGGTTAGGGAGCTACTGCCACGTATTTTTCTTATCATTGAAGAGATCAATGCGCGTTTCTGTGGCGAGCTTATGAGTCGTTATCCGGGGGATCAGGATCGAATTGCGCAGATGGCGATTATTCATGATGATCAGGTTCGGATGGCTCATCTGGCGATTGTAGCGAGCCATAGTGTCAATGGAGTAGCGGCGCTGCATACAGAAATATTAATGAAGCGCGAGATGCGACTTTTTAATGAAATGTATCCACACCGTTTCAATAATAAGACGAACGGAATTACCCATCGGCGATGGTTACTGCATGCCAATCCAGATCTGGCTAATTTAATCAATCAATCGATAGGGACCCGTTGGGTGAGCCATCCTCAAGAAATGATTGGCTTGATTAAATATTGTGAGGATGCTTCCTTCCAGGAACAAGTAGCCAGTATTAAGCGCCAGAATAAGCTTCGTCTTGCAGAGTACATCTACAGTAAGCATTCAGTACATGTCGATCCTGACTCTATCTTTGATGTACAGGTGAAACGTCTACATGCCTACAAGCGCCAGTTGCTTAATATTTTGCATATTCTGCATTTGTACAATCAAATCAAAGATAATCCTTCGATGGATATGGTTCCACGCACGTTTATATTCGGAGCAAAGGCAGCACCGAGTTATCATCTGGCGAAGCGGATTATCAAACTGATTAATACAGTTGCGGAGGTAGTCAATAAAGATCCAGATGTTAAAGGGAAGATTCGTATCTTTTTCCTTGAAAATTATTCAGTATCTCTAGCAGAAAAGATCATTCCTGCAGCGGACATCAGTGAGCAGATTTCTACAGCCAGCAAAGAAGCATCCGGTACCGGGAATATGAAGTTTATGATGAACGGTGCATTGACGGTAGGGACGATGGATGGCGCAAATGTAGAAATGCATGAAATGGTGGGAGACAACAATATGTTCCTGTTCGGACTTCGTGCTGAGCAGGTCATGGATTACTATCAGCATGGCGGTTATCATGCGCGTGATATTTACAACGGGGATAGTCGTGTGAAAGAAGTGCTGGATCAGTTAATCAAACCAGGACCTATATGTTGTCACGCTACGGAGTTTGAGAGCATTTTCCACTCACTTCTGGATAATAACGATGAGTTTTTTGTCCTGAAGGATTTCGCTAGTTACGTTGAGACGCACGTCGAAATTGATCGGGCATATCGCAACCGGCAAGAATGGCTGAAGAAGTCCATTATTAATATTGGTCATTCCGGTAAATTCTCCAGCGATAACACAATTAGTCGCTATGCAGCTGAGATTTGGAACATTAGTCCAGTTCGACTGTAGGATCAACATAAAAAGGCTGTCTTATAAGTAGGTAACCCCTACAAATAAGACAGCCTTTTTTCTTATGGGATATAAAACGAAGAAATTTTTAGATAGCTTCCGATACTAAAGCTGCGAACCGCTCCAGAAACCGGCGTTCTTCATCATCAAAGCGATCCTTGAGCGGACTGTCGATATCAAGTACGCCAAGCAAGCGATCATCCTTTATTAAAGGAACAACAATCTCGCTGTTGGAGGCTGCATCACAGGCGATATGACCTGGGAATGCATGCACATCGCCTACTACAAGTGTGCGCCGCTCGGCGGCTGCCGTTCCGCACACCCCGCGAGATAGCGGAATTCGAATGCATGCAGGGAGGCCTTGAAAAGGTCCAAGTACTAGCTCCTTGCCGTCAAATAAATAAAAACCGGCCCAATTCGTATCCGGTAGAGCGTGTTTAAGTAGTGCCGAAGCATTAGCCAGATTGGCTGTAGCACTTGGTTCGTCCTTTATCAATGCTTCGAGTTGGATTAGAACGGCTTCAAACTGCTCGCTGCGCGTTCCATCATATGGCATAGCTTGAAACATGAAGCATCACCTTCCTGTACTTTAAATTCAATATGAAACCATAACTGTAACTAACAACATAGTACAGCTATGAGGGGTACGTCAAGACACAACATTGTTTTGTAATATTTTGGGATGGGCTATGATCCCTCTGTAGCGCTGAACCCTTGTGATGATGTTTCCAATGAACTGTCATAGGGTAATGCAAGAGTAAATACCGAAGGCTTTGTTGCCAGAAGGAGTGGAATATGCGCGCTGATGTACAGAACTTGTTCATAGGAATTCACATGCTTTATTGTGCTCATGATAAAGATGTGACGATCTCGGAGATGCTGCTCGGACTGGAAGACATGGGGTATCGTGTAGGAGAACGCGAAGTGAAACAGGAATTGGAAAAGCTGACGCTGGACAACTTTCTGACTGCACATAGTGAAGGGTACAGTATTACTGGCACGGGTATTGAAGAGTTCAAGGATATTCGAGCCAAACTTCAGGTGCTGTGTAGTGAAGTTATTCAGGGAGCAGACTGAAATCATTTAAAGCAAAGTTCCATAAAAGCGTTTGTATCAAGGGAGAATTAACCTTCTGATGCAGGCGCTTTTTACGTGAGAGGATACAATTTGTTCTTTTCAAAGTTAAAGAAATTAGAACTTTTAGCTTAAGGATATACTCTTGAATGATGTATAATTGATAAGTTGAAGGGGGAGCGGAGAATTGTATCTATGCAATGGAGTGACACCTACACTGATCGGTAGAAAATTAAAATTATGTGCTATGACTACTGAGCATGCTTCAGCATTATTTCAGGTTTGGTCTCATCCGGAAGTTTCTCTCTGGCTGGGTGCACCGGCATTATCCTCTATAGAAGAGACGAAGCAGCTTATCGACCTTCTATCACAGATGGCTCAGGAAGAGGAGAGCTTACGTTGGAGTATTATTGGACCAGGGGAGGAAGTCATAGGTAGCTGTGGATATAACCATTGGCAGCTTCAGGGAGCTTACCGTGGTGAAATAGGCTGTGATCTGTCGCCTGCCTTTTGGGGGCTTGGATATATGAAAGAAGCGCTTGGGCTTGTACTCGATTTTGGTTTCAATATTATGGGCTTGAATCGGATTGAAGCGCTCTGTCATCCTGATAATATCCGTGCGGAGAGGCTGGTTCATACGCTTGGATTTCAGAAGGAAGGCGTATTGCGTCAATACAGGCAGATCGCTTCCGGCTTTCAGGATACTGCTCTCCATGCTCTACTGCGCGAGGAGTGGCAATCCACTTAATACATAAAGAGAGGGTTTGGAACATTGAAGTCATCAGGGGATTTAGAACGTAAACTAATATTAACAGGGGTACTGCTGGCCACGTTTCTGGCGGCTATTGAGGGGACTGTAACAGGACCAGCTGGGCCGGCGATTGTAGGCGACTTTCAGGGAATGCAGTGGCTGAGCTGGATATTTACTTCATATTTACTGGCAATGGCTATTACTACACCTATTTTCGGCAAAATCAGTGATCTGTTCGGACGCAAGCCTGTATTCATGTGGGGAGCGGCTGTTTTTTTACTAGGCTCATTATTATGCGGCATATCTCAAAGTATGGAACAGCTGATCCTGTTTCGCGCGATACAGGGGATCGGTGCGGGTGCACTTATTCCAATGACCTTTACCATTATCGGTGATATTTACAGCATTGAAGAAAGAGCAAAGACACAAGGGTTGCTAAGCTCTGTATGGGGGATTTCCTCTTTGGTAGGGCCACTGCTTGGTGGCTATGTGGTAGATTACTTAAGCTGGCGCTGGGTATTTGTATTCAATCTGCCATTTGGCGTGTTGGCAATGGTATTTATTGCGCGCTACCTGAAGGAAGAAAAGGTGCGTCGGAAGACACAGATCGATGTGCCAGGCGTCCTTCTGTTCGCGGCAGGCATGGGTGCTCTACTCTTTGGACTCTCCACGGGAGGGCAGAACCTGGCATGGACCTCTCCTTTACTACTCGCAACACTGGGTGCAGCAGTTATCCTGCTAATCTTATTTTTGTTTGTGGAGCGCCGTGCACCAGAGCCTATGCTTCCGCTGAACCTATTCTCAAATCGTAATATCGCAGTATCAACAGGTGCTAACCTGCTTGTAAGCACATTAATTATTGGACTTTCTACGTATATCCCTTTATGGGTTCAGGGCGTTTCTGGAAAAAGCGCTGCGATCTCAGGCTTGCTGCTTGCGCCAATGTCTGTAGGCTGGATGTTTGGGTCAATCGCAGGCGGACGAATGATTCTGCGAGCGGGTTCTCGCCGAACGGCAATGCTTGGATTGATGATGATTGCTGCCGGAGCTATTGGTCTGGTTTTCTTGACTGGAGAGTCTTCACAGGTAATCCTCTTATGCTTGATGCTGGTCTGTGGGGTAGGCTTCGGATACTCCTCTACGGTCTTCACGATTATCGCTCAGTCGTCGGTTGCGTATGATCAACGCGGTGCGTCCACAGCACTTAATGCATTTACAAGGTCACTAGGTCAGACCATTGGGGTGGCTATTTTCGGTTCCTGGCTGAACTTGAATATTGATCAGCTGTTGCGAAAACAACCGGATTCAAACGTTACAGGTGATGATATTAATAAGCTGCTAGGCTCGCATACAGGCACTAACCTCTCCGGCGAAGTATCAAACAGTTTACGTGGTGCACTAGAAGGGGGACTTCATTCACTATTTATTGTGATGGCAGTTTTCGCAGTCTTGTCACTAGTTATATCTTGGGGGTTGCGCAAGGGTGTACCTTCGGTAGAGGATGCTACGTCGTCTTTGAAAAAGGCATAACTCATTTTCTAAATCACATAAAGAAGCCCGACCGGGTATTTACCGGTCGGGCTTCTTCGTGCAATAACAGCTTGTCTAACACATATGAAGTAAAAAGCAGCCTAACCTCTAGCTCTACTTACGGGGAAGAGGGGAAAGCTTCTCAGCTTGCAGACCCATCTTCTTGAGCAGAGTGATCATTTGTTCCTTCTCTTCATCATTCAGTCCGCTGAAAGCAAGATGAAGACGCTCTGAGTATTTCGGATACATCTCATTCATGAGACGTTCGCCTTCCGCGGTCAACTCTGCGAAAATCACACGACGATCACTTGGACAAGGCTTGCGTTGCAAATAGCCGCGTTCTTCGAGCTTGTCGATAACGTAAGTCACGTTGCCGCTCTGTAGCAGTAGTTTGGCACCAATTTGTTGAATGGGCTGTGGTCCCTTATAGTACAACACTTCCATGACGGCAAAGGCAGTAGGGTTAAAACCTTCAATTTTGCTGCCGGTAACAGCATGCTCATTAATACTCTTGAATGATTTGGCAAATACCCGGTACAAATGTAGTGTTAATTGTGTATCACGTTCATAAGATTGTATCATGCTTCTCCACCCTCTATCGTTAATCATGTGAACTCGTCGCACGTCTGTAATCATATTAATTAGTGCACGGTTTACCTGTGCAACGAACTTTGAGATAACAATAGAATACGTGAAAGATCGAATGAAGAACATGTGATTTGTCACAATGAGCAACTTTTAATTATTAAAAATCAAACAATTTTTTGAAGACGCTGAAATTGAATGTTTTTTTACTTCAGTCTCTGAAAGGATATCAATTTCATCCCCCGGTTCAGTGTTATTTACGCCTCCAGACGGATGAATGACAATCCCCAATATTTTACTATTATTTCATTGAGAAATAGTAACGGGGAGTGAAGGAAGGATGGAGGAACATCATATTGATGATTTAAAAGAAAGTAAGCTAACCGCAAATAAACCATTCATGCTGCTTATTGCGGCACAGCTTGTATCGAATGTAGGAGACTGGTTGCATATACTAGCGCTACTGACAATGGTAGGGTTTAAATGGAATGCCACACCGTGGGAAATTACGGCTATATCTTTATGTATGGCAGTGCCTTTGCTCTTAGGAGGACCGTTTGCAGGTTACTTAAGTGATAGATTTAACCGCAAGGCACTAATGATTGGTTCGGATATAGCCCGTGCAGCGGTTGTTATTTGCTTGGTATTTGCAGGCTCGCTGTGGCAGGTTTATGTGCTGCTGCTGGCTAAGGGATGTATGGATGTGTTGTTCTCTCCGGCCAAAAGCGGAAAGATTAAGGAACTTGTTCCTGCGGCTCAGATGGATAAAGCAATGGCGCTTAGCTCATCTATAGAGCAGATAACTAAAATCGTGGGTCCAGCTCTTGGTGGATTGCTAGTTGCAGCCTTCGGCATATCTGTTTGTTATATGATCGATTCTGCTACGTTCGTTTTATCGGCGATTATTTTGCTTGGATTACCGCGTACAGCTGCGATTAAGAAGAAAGATACGGAAACAAGCAGGGGGGATACGGAGGTGCGTAACTCCTTCCGCCAAGAAATGTCGGCAGGTCTGCATGTGATTGCAGGAATGCCTGTAGTGCTGTGTGGCATTGTTATGCTGGTACTGGTGCTGCTAATGCTACAGATCGGAGACTCTCAGATTGTAACGTTATTCCGGGAGATTCCAGGTGTGAACGGAGATCTGCTGGGGTGGTGTGTAGCAGCCAGTGGCTTTGGAACCTTGCTATCTGCACTGCTTGTAAGCCGATTAGGCAGTGGTAAGCATCCGCTTATTTTTATGGGATTAGGGGCTGTAATCATGGGCGTTGTCTTCTCAAGTGCAGGGATCGTAACTGCTCATGGTCAAGCCGGAATCTGGATGAACATTGATTTGTTTGGGTCCTTCATGTTTGCGGGTGTGGGTGCAGGACTAGCGTTTATCCCCTTCAATTCAATGCTCCAGCAGCGGACACCTGCGGAATACACGGGTCGTGTATTTGGAACCATAGGCAGCCTGACAAGCGCAGCTGTTATTCTAGGACCTGTAGCCGGTGGAGCCTTAGTGACAGCATCGGGGCCGGTATCTGCCTTTATTCTATCTGGTTTGCTTACAGGATTGCTAGGACTAGGGCTGTTAATGCTGCGTGGTAAAATCGAGCGCAGGGATGAAGCGGCGATCAAGAAGCAGGAAGGAATAGCTGCGACGAATAACATGGACCTTGTAGGACAGACCTCCCTTTGATGGGAGGTTTCTTTTATTCGCTATTGCGCAGGGCTTAAGTTATTATTGTGAAAAAAGCAGCTTGATTATTTTTAGGAAAAATATATAGTACGATTAGATAAGTTGCGATTGCCTCTGTTGATCATTTGAATATCATTCATATACGCAATAGGGAATGCAATTTATAATAGTATTTATTAGAAGTACTAGGAGATGGAGAGTATGGAAAAAGAAGAAACTACAGTGGATACCGAGAGCTATGACGACATTGTGCTCGATGTTGAGATCGATGAAGCTGGCTATGAAGCGGGAGATCCTTGCATATTCGATATTTCTTTTCAAGTGAAGCGAGGTCAACTGCTCGGACTGATCGGACCTAATGGTGCTGGGAAAAGTACAACCATTAAGACCCTGCTTGGTTTGTTGAAGAATACCAAGGCTAAGGTGTCTTTTAGTGGAGTTAATAAATCTTACGCTTATGTACCAGAGCAACCTGTGTTTTATGAGGATTTGACATTGTGGGAGCACTTGGATTTAGCGGCCGCTGCCTATGGATTGAAGTACGAACAGTTCGAAGAAACTGCTGAAAGACTGTTAAAGCAGTTTGGTATGGGCCATGTGCGCAATGATCTTCCAGCTGGATTCTCTAAGGGCATGAAACAAAAAATGATGCTAATGCTTGGCTTCTTGGTACAGCCAGATGTTTATATTGTGGACGAGCCATTTATTGGTTTAGACCCCCGCGCCACTAAAGATTTCCTGCGGTTGCTAGAAGCGGAGCGGAAGCGCGGAGCTGGTGTATTAATGTCTACGCATGTACTGGATACAGCAGAGAAGATATGCGATGATTTCGTATTGATCTCCGGGGGAAAGGTTGCCGCCTCAGGAACACTCGAAGATATACGTGATTATGCTGGACTGCCGGAGGCGTCGTTGTTTGATTGCTTCGACGAATTAACATGAGTAAGCAGGGACAGCGGGCGTTTGCTTTTTCTAACGCTAAACAACTATTCAGACGGCGGCTATTCTCTCATTGGCGTGAGCAATCCGCTATTATCCGTACGGCGGCTGATTGGACTGTTCTTTTATATATTCTTATTCCCGGGGGATTATTGGGAGGGCGTTTGTATTATGGGTTCTGGAATGAGGCGCTACCGGCTTGGAGTGTGAATTTGCCGTTTATGCTCATTCCTTCATTATTAGTGCTCTTGATCTGCAACGGGGGCTTGGTGCTGTTATTGCAGGAAGGCGATCTATTATTTCTTAGACAACGGCAACGATGGATGAATACGATCTTATTTCGCGGGTTGCTCTACAGCCTGATTGTAACCTCGCTGAAGTTCTGTGTAGCTTTTGCACTGTTACTGCCTTTTCTGATTCGGGGATTTGAGATGACGTCATCGGAGGTATGGGCGCTATTCGCTCTGACCTTGGCGTGCAGTTGGTGTGTTAAGTTACTTGGACATCTTGTAAAAGTACAGAAGCAAGGTTGGCGTCGCTGGTTATGGCTATTTTTGGCGATCTCCGTCCCGAACGCTATTTATTTCAGAGTAGCTAGCCTTTGGAATGATCGCCCGCTCATCATATTGCTGAGTGCAATTGTATTCACAGTCGTTGCAATATTTGCTTTCCGGTGGCGCTTATTGATGCGTGGGACATTTATGAACGATGTGCGCGAGGACTACAAGCAGCGAATGAAGATAGCGGCCATACTGCTCCGCCATGTTCTGGATAAACCTCGCCCGACTCGCCATAAGCCATGGATTTTCCGGAAGTCGCAGCCTTTGCTTAAGTCAAAGACTGCCGAGAGCCGTTTCTCTGCGGCAGCAATTAAGGCACTCATACGGAATCCGGCCCATTTAAAGCTTTACTTGGCTTTCACTGCCGTGTCCGCGGTAGCGATCCTTATCATTCCATCGGGATTTAAATGGCTAGGATTTGTAGTATTAACATCGCTTATGACTTTTTGGCTGTTTTCGTTCTGGTCTTTGTTTGTTGGAGATGATTACATTGGGATACTTCCATTTACGAAAGAACAAAAGGCTGAAGCGGGTATGCATGCGGTCCCTATTTTATTACTTCCCTTTACAATGATTACCTCCGCACTAATCTGTCTCTCTTTATATGGATGGTGGGGGATCATCTTGTTCGTACCGGTTGGATACATGGTTGGACTCTTTATCAGCAGAATATTTGGTACGTTCCGATTGGGCAAAGATTGATAGATAGATAAACAAAACAGCGTGACTTGAGAAGCCTCTCAAGTCACGCTGTTTTTAGTTGCAACGCATTAACTAAGGCGAAGGTCAGCGGCATGTTTGCCTGCTGTATATCCAGTAGAGAACGCTGCTGTAATATTGTAGCCACCAGTGTAGCCATGGATATCGAGTACCTCTCCACAGAAGAATAACCCTTGCATAAGCTTAGATTCCATTCTTTTGGGATCGATCTCTTTCAGATTTACGCCGCCGCCCGTAACAAAGGCTTCGGACAGGGAGCGGGTTCCATGAACATTAACGGGCATCCTTTTCAAGATACCTGCTAGCGCATGCAATCCAATCTTGGATACATGATGACCCGTAATATCTCCATCCAGGTCAGCTTTAGCTAACAAGAGGGGAATGAGACGTTCTGGCAGCAGCCCCTTTAGTGAATTGCGGATCGCTTTCTTTGGCTCCTGGTCCAGCTTGTCCTGCAGCGATGATTCCACTTCTTGCAAGTTCAGATCAGGGAAGAGATCGATGGACATCTCAACCGTGTCATTCCCTGATTTACGCTGGACCTGTCTCAGAAATTGGCTGCAGCGCAGTGCAATTGGCCCGGATAATCCAAAATGGGTGAAGATCATATCTCCGCGATGAGAAATGACCTTCTTTCCTTTTGGATTCCATACAGTAAGTGCCACATCGCGTAGCGACAATCCTTGCAGCTCACCGGATTTAATCCACTCTTCCCGTGAAATAATCGGTACCTCTGTCGGAAATAGCTCAGTAATGGTGTGGCCTGCGGCTTCAGCCCATGGGTACCCATCTCCAGTAGAACCGGTCTGAGGAACGGACTTTCCTCCGGTGGCGATGATTACGGCAGCACTGGAAATCGTTTTGCCCGAGCCTAGCTGAACGCCTTTAACAGCCCCTTCTCCATATATTACACGTGAAACAGGACTATCCGTCATAATCTGCACACCTAGACCCCGTACTTTGTTGATTAAGGCGGAGACGACGCTGGAGGCCTTATCGGAGACGGGAAACATCCGTCCGTTGTCTTCTTCCTTTAATGCAATGCCTAAGCCTTCAAAAAAGGCAATGATATCTTGATTATTAAAATGGTCGAAGGCGCTATACAAAAACCGCCCGTTTCCCGGGATATGGGAGATTAACTCATCTCTCTCCTTGACGTTCGTTACATTGCAGCGTCCGCCACCAGATATTCCGAGCTTTCGTCCTAGCTTAGCTCCCTTGTCGATCAGTAGTACGGATGCCCCGTGTTCTGCTGCGGCCACGCTTGCCATTAATCCCGAAGGGCCGCCACCTATGACGATCACATCGAAGTTGCTCATGAAATTTTACTCCTTTACATGTTAAGACACGGGTGTTACTTCGTGTTTTCCTAACGGAATCATACCATTCTGACTGTCATGTAACCAGTCTTGTCCGCTCACTTGGTTATAATCGTTGTCAGGAGAGTAATCCTGTGCTTTAATCTAGTCATGTAGGGGAATTTGTCCATTTTGGGGTGTGATTGTAATTATTGGCGCAATTAAGGATATATTATTGCAAATATCGGCAGCATGCTCCTTTCTATTTCTGATTCAGTGGTGGGTGGACCGAGGGCTTGTGGCTCGAAAAAAAGGTAGTTTCCCGGATAATCAAACTTTTTTGGTTTTGGCGTGTGCGTTAAGTCTTATGTTATGCTCTCTTCTTTCGACGACTTTATTCGGTATTGCTTATTTGAATTTAGGAATGATTCCTGCTTATATCGGTATTTTATATGGAACTGTACGTTCAGGCATTCTGCTGTCCATCTTTTTGCTTGTCTGTAATATATTCATTGCAGAGCCAGCAGGAATAAGTAATATGATATTAAATTCAGGAATATTATTATATCCGTTGCTGTTTGGGCTGGCTAAGCCTTTTAAGAAAGGCACAGTGGTAGAGAAGATAGGTATGTTATGGATGGTTCTTTGTCCGAATATGTTGTTCATTGCACTTGTGCCTATTATAGGTGGAAAAAATATATATGAGGCTCATTCTGGCGAGTCACTTTTGATTACTTTGTATCTATTTTTCAGCATCGCACTAGGCGGTATTTTTGTTTATTTTGTTGAAATGGTCTGGAGTAGTTGGCGGGCTAAAATACATATGGAAAGTATAAGTGATAATTTCCAGTGGGAGTCTGAGAAGCTGCAGCAGATTACAAATGTAGTACCTCTGAGTATTATGTCCCTGGATGATCACGGAGTTGTGACCGACCTCAATGATTGTATGTTGGGAATGGCACGAATGCATTATCCCAATTTGAAAAGGGAAGATATTATTGGCAAGCCGGTTAGGGAATTTTTTAATGGTTCAGCGGATGTTGATGCATATATGAGGGTACGGGATAACATTCAGCATAAACGGCGTTCCCATGAGCGAATGATTCATGGAACGCGGATCTATCAAATTTATTCAGCACCACTAATGCATAAGAACTCAGGATTAACGAGTGGAGTGGTACTCATTGCACAGGATATTACGGATGAAGTGAAACTCCGCTCAGAGCTGGATCATGTGGAACGTTTGAGCTTAGTAGGGCAGATGGCAGCCGGAATTACCCATGAAATTCGTAATCCTATGGCGGTAGTTCGCGGATTTTTACAGCTAATGAGAGAAAAGAGCTCGGATGACTTGGATTCTTATTATCAGATCGTATTGGAGGAGCTGGATCGGGCGAATAGCATTATTAATGATTTCCTATCGCTGGCGCAAAGCCGGATATCTGATAAGGAGAAAGTGCTATTACACCGAGTTATAGAAGAAGTCAGTCCGCTGCTGTGGGCGGATGCTAATCTTCGTGGTCAAAGTGTTGAGCTAAAGCTGAACGCATCCATCCATGAATTGGAGTTAAACGTTCGGGAAATCAAGCAGCTTATCCTTAATTTAGGCCGCAACGGCATGGAGGCTATGGGATCCAAGGGGATTCTGACACTGGAAACACATAGTACTCAGGAACAAGTGGAGCTGATTGTAAGGGATAGAGGAATAGGTATGTCGGACAGTCAACGAGAGAAGTTGTTTTCCCCGTTCTTCACAACAAAAAGGGAGGGAACGGGTCTAGGGTTATCCTTGTGTCTCAGTATTGTGGAAAGGCATAACGGTAAAATAACTGTAGATTCTGTAGAAGGAGAGGGTACAGTATTTACCATCACATTCCCTTTAGTAAAGGAAGAATATAGCGAAGCCATGCTTGCGGATTGAATCAGGTTACTGTAGCATCTCTTGCTTTCACAGAGTATGAATGTATAATAAAGTTAGTAAGTACTGCTGTAATGTTATCTGACAAAACAGTAATCAGTGAAGGAGAGTGCAGAGAAATGTCCATGTCTTTTAATCAATATATGAGAGATTCGATTCAGCCTATGCGTGATGACCTTACAAGCATTGGGTTTCAGGAGCTTATGACTCCAGAAGAGGTGGAAGCCACTCTTCCTACCGCAAAAGGTACGGCGCTTGTAGTCGTGAATTCGGTCTGTGGTTGTGCCGCTGGACAATGCCGTCCTGGTGTAGCTCAGGCATTGCAAAATGAGATCGCTCCGGATCACTTGTTCACAGTGTTTGCAGGTCAAGAGAAAGAAGCTACTGCTAAAGCGCGTGAATATTTTGCTCCTTATCCGCCATCTTCCCCTTCCATCGCATTGATGAAGGATGGAGAGCTCGTTCATTTTATTGAACGACATAGTGTTGAGAATCGTTCGGCTGCTGAAATTGCTGCTGAGTTGAAAGAAGTTTTTGATCGTTTTTGCAAGTAAAAAAGTTATTCCATATAATCTCGCATTAGTCGGTAATTCGGCTGTTGCGGGATTTTTCAAAATATAAGAGCGATAATGGGATAGAATATACTTAGAAGCATAGAGCTTCACTTGGTATGGATATTTTGATGATATGGAACCATTTCTGATGGAACGGGGTGTGGTTTGTGAGTTTACAGGAAGAAATTATTGCTGATCTTGGTGTGAAGCCAACGATTGATGTAGAAGCAGAGGTACGCAAACGGGTTGATTTCTTAAAGTCGTACGTGCTGAAGGCAGGTGCTAAAGGATTATTGATCGCCATTAGCGGCGGGGTGGACAGCGCGGTAGCTGCGGGTCTGTGTAAGCAGGCTACGGACGAGCTGTCGGCTCAAGAAGGCACAGAGTATATTACGCTTGGAGTATACCAGCCATATGGTGTTCAAGAGGATATCCAGCACAGCTATGATGTCGCAAAAGCTTTTAATCTGACCCATACCGTGGAGACAAACATTGAGGAAGCTGTAAATGAGATTGCGCTTGAAGTTGAGCATAGCCTGAAGTCCTTGGGCCAACATCGTCATATGACCCATCAAGGCAAGGGGAATGTTAAAGCGAGAACACGTATGGTTATGCAATATGCGCTCTCTTTTGAGAACAATCTGATTGTAGTAGGAACGGATCATGCTTCAGAAGCCATTACGGGTTTCTACACCAAGTGGGGGGATGGTGCTGTAGATATTACACCTCTATCCACACTTAACAAACGTCAGGTTCGTCAATTAGCGGCTCATATTGGTGTGCCTGCGGATATTGTTACTAAAGCACCTACGGCAGGCTTATGGCCGGGGCAGACGGATGAAACCGAGCTGGGCATTACTTATGACGATAATAGCGATTATTTGGAAGGCAAACAGGTTAACCCAGAGGTAGCGGAGAAACTCGAGAATTACTACCGGAGAACGGCGCATAAGCGCAATGTCATTCCTGGAATTTAGAATAGGTAGAAGTAGAAACCGCCACGGGTCTGCGTTGTAGCAGCTCTCGTGGCGGTTTTTTGTGAGATGGATAAGTTACAAGAATCTTAGTTAGCCAGCGTTTGATCGATAAAATTAGTGGTCGAAGCAATCGCAAGCTCCAATTGTGGGGTAGTGCCGGCAAAAGGATGCACAGTACCGAAGGTATGATTACCCTCAGGAATATGAACCCAGTTAATATCGGGCCGGAGTTCAGTGAGCTGCTCAGATCCTTGCCGGAGGTGCGCTCCATCCAGACTGCCTTGAATAAGAACAACTGGGAAGGACGCTGTCTTCATACGTTCAAGGATATTATAACGTTCTTTTTGGTTCTCCATATCTTCTAAAATAACAGCATCCAGCGGCATTTGTTGACCCGTGCGTGCATTAAGGACGTGGGTTCGTCCTGTTTGCTTCATCTCCTGCTTTTGTTCTTCCGTCAACAAATCGAGCTTCGTAACCCCGTTCCAGGAGATGACCCCGCTAACTTCACTGGGATGGTCAAGCGTGTAGACCAGACAAATTCCCCCTCCAAGACTATGTCCTAGAAGGAATAAGGGTAAGCTGCCGAATTTCGGGTGCTGGCTAAGGTAGGACAACAGTATTTCCATGTCCTTCAGCTCGCGACGAAAGGTGTTGCGGGCGAATTTTTCAAGCTCGGTAAAATGCAGCAGATCCTCTCCGATTCCAGCATGAGAGAAGTTGAAGGTGATCACTTCATGATCTTGGCTGAGAGTAGTGGCTATGTAAGGAAACATCCCCCAATCTTTGAAGCCCTTGTAGCCGTGTGCAATAACGATAAGGCTCTTAGGTGCTTCTTGGGCAGGAAAGTGTGAGCAGCGGAGAACAGCGTCTTCACCAGCGGGTATTTCGAAATTACGATGCTGCATAGGGTAATCCCCTCTCTCTATATATAAATGAAGTAAATCAGCAAGTCCATCACGAAGGCGCCTAGATAGACTTCCAAAGCATTTTCTTTTAAGATAGCAGAAAGAATCTTATAGGACTATAATTTAAAATTGAAATGAATGACCTGTATAATGATCATACCATTATTGAAGTAGTATAGGATACACGTCCATAAGGAGCGTGAAATTTTGATTTACGGAATCGGACATGATGTGTTAGAAATTGAGCGAATCTCAGAGGTAATGCGCAGGGGACAGGGTAAGAAATTCAACCAGCGCATCCTAACGGAGCAAGAGTACCAGCTTGCTGAGCAACGAGGTGGAAGGTTGGCTGAGTTCGTAGCCGGGCGTTTTGCTGCCAAGGAAGCCGTTGTGAAGGCTTTAGGTTGTGGCATTGGTAATGTGGTTGGTTTTCAGGATATTGAGATATTACCTGACCGTAAAGGTAAGCCGGAAGTAACCTTATCATGCGAAGCCTGGAGCAGACTAGATCTACCTGAAGGACAGAAGTATACCATTCATCTTACGATAACACATGGCCGTGATTTAGCTTCAGCTTTTGCGGTGGTGGAGGAGCTAGGTTCATGAATTGAACCGTGATTATAGAAGGGCAAGGAGAGTTACAATGAAACAACAAGAACGACAGGATTTGCAGGAACGAGAAGAAGGACGAGAGTTAAAAAAAGGACAAGATCTGCAAAATCAAGATGAACGACCAAAACAGCTGGATTTTAAAGAAGGACAAGATAAACAAGATCAGGAGTTACGAGAGGCCAAGCAATATTTCAGTTATTATTTGCTGGAGTGGTATCAAGGGCAGAAGCGGGATTTGCCTTGGCGCAGGCACCGCAATCCTTATTATATTTGGATTTCTGAAATTATGCTGCAACAGACAAGGGTAGATACGGTAATCCCTTATTTTAATCGTTTTATTGAACGCTTTCCGACGGTGGAGTCACTCGCTGACGCCCCTGAAGAAGACGTGCTTAAGTGTTGGGAAGGCTTAGGATATTATTCCCGCGCACGTAATATACAGCATGCAGCCAAGCAGGTAAAGGAGCTTTATGGTGGACAGGTGCCGAATGACCGTGATGCGGTGTTCAGCTTAAAGGGAGTGGGTCCTTACACAGCAGGGGCTATTCTCAGCATCGCGTTTAATCGGCCAGAGCCAGCGGTAGATGGTAATGTAATGCGGGTGTTGTCCCGATACTTCCTCATCGAGGATGATATCGCTAAGGGACCCACCCGCGTGAAAATGGAGCGCCTGGCGGCTGAGCTGATCCCGGAGGGGGAAGCTGCCTCATTTAATCAGGCGCTTATGGAGCTCGGGGCGCTCGTATGCACCCCGAAATCACCGAGCTGCTTAACCTGCCCGGTGATGGAGCATTGCGCTGCGCGCCTGGCGGGCTGCGAGACTTCGCTGCCCGTCAAGACCAAGGCCAAGCCGCCGCGCCCAGAGGAGCGGCTGGCGGCCTTAATCGAGGGCAGCGGTGCCCACGCGGGCCAAGTGCTCATCCGGCAGCGGCCACAAAGCGGGCTGTTAGCCCGCATGTGGGAGCTGCCGCATTGGCAGGCGCCGCCAGCGGAAGGCGGCGCTAAGAGCGCGCGGCTGCCGGAGGCCGCGGCGCTGGACCGGCTGCGCCGGTCACTGCGGCAGGCCGGGATCTCCGCCCGGCCTGAGGAGCACTGGATGGCTGCTGAGCATATCTTCAGCCATATTGTGTGGACCCTGCAGGTGTATCGCTGCAGGGAGGAGGACGCCCTTCCGCTGCCAATAGCGGCAGAAGGACGGGCAGCCTACACCGCGGATGCAGGCCTGTTCCCAGAGATGGACAGCAGCGTGCCCGTCGAGAAATTTGAGGACGGTAATGCTAGTCCAGAGGATGGCGGAGCCGTGCGCTGGATCAGTCGTGACGACATGGCTAATTATGCGTTCCCTAATGTCTTCTTGAAGCTGCTGAACCTTTATTTCGATGAGCAGGAAGAGCTGGCGAAGTCGGGGAAGTAGCAGATTATCCGATGTGGCAAAAGAATGAGTTGTAAGAGAAGCAGCAGATATACGAGAAGTGCCTGAAGTAAGCAAAGTACGCTGAAGTCGATGAGTAAGAAACGCATCCAAAGTCTCTGGAGTAGGAAATATGTTAAATGCGTCGATTGTGCTGAGCGAGTTGAATATGTAGATGTTTAAGATGTGATGAATGCGTCGATTGTGCTGAGTGAGTTGATACAGTTTGATGTGTTGAATATATAAGTTATGTGTGAAGAGAGAGTGGCGTACGCATCTAAACATGATCACTTATCTCATCCCCGTGGTCAGTTTAAAGGGAATTCCTCCCTATAAACTGCCTGTGGGGATCTGTTTTTGATCTTTTTAGGGAAAAACTCCCTTTAATTTGGGTGAATACCTGTATTATGCTCCAATATGGATGATTTAGAGGGAGGATTTCCCTAATTACTCGTATTTAAGTGTTTATGAGCAGAATTAGAGGGAGTTATTCCCTAATTAGAAGCAGAATGCCTCATTTAGGCGTCTTTCCAACAGCGGTACGATAAAGGGCAGTCTCGTTCCACACTCATTGATCTGCATTCAAGCGGCGTAAAAAAGCGATGTCCGAGGATAATGATCTACTCTATTTGTTTCTAACGAACCCTGTTTCTAACGAACCCTGTTTCTAACGAACCCTGTTTTTAACAAATCTGCTTCTAAACGAAATTAGTCTCAAACAAACTCTCTACACACCCACCCAAATAAACGACCCAAACACAAAAGAAGGTATCCCTTAGCCATAACGGCTCGGAGATACCTTCTTTGTTTATACTTAGTTAAGCGGTAAATCCACAGCCTTGAAGGCTATGACTTTATCCGTAATTTAATTCCTTATTTCGAGCTTTCGTAACGTTTGCCAACTTCTTCCCAGTTTACTACGTTCCAGAACGCTTTGATGTAATCAGGGCGTTTGTTTTGGTAGTTCAGGTAGTAAGCGTGCTCCCATACATCAAGTCCGAGGATTGGAGTAGCGCCTTCGCTGATTGGGTTGTCTTGGTTAGGTGTGCTTGTTACTGCCAGTTTGCCATCTTTAACAACTAGCCAAGCCCAGCCACTGCCGAAACGAGTGGTTGCTGCTGCTGCGAAATCTTCTTTGAATTTTTCGAATCCGCCCAGTTCGCTGTCAATAGCTGCTGCAAGTGCGCCAGTTGGTGCGCCGCCGCCGTTTGGTCCGATAACTTCCCAGAACAAGGTGTGGTTAGCGTGTCCGCCACCATTGTTACGAACAGCAGTGCGGATAGCTTCTGGTACAGCGTTCAGATCTGTAAGAAGTTCTTCGATGCTTTTGCTTTGCAATTCAGGTGCCTTTTCCAAAGCTGCGTTCAGATTAGTCACATATGTGTTATGGTGTCTATCATGGTGAATTTCCATCGTCAAAGCGTCGATGTGTGGTTCGAGTGCGTTGTTTGCATAAGGAAGTGCTGGTAATTGAAATGCCATGGAAAAATCCCTCCTGAGTATATTAGAATTTGTATAGATAAAGAACTTCGGCGGTTTATCGTCAAAATTCTTTATTGTTGATATGTACTATAGGGTATCTCCCAATAGGATACTTTAATTAAACAGTATCTGGATCAATAATGCAACACTAAACAAACATAAATGTTTATAAAGTATGTTGGGAGTGTAAACAGGATCATCAATTGTATTTAAAATGTTAAAATAAAGAGCCGTCACCCCATAGACATAACTCTGTATAATTACCCTTATAATGAAACAATGAATCTCAGCCAAAATGTAAACGCTTGATATTAAGCGCTTTCAAAAGAAAAATGATGATATCACGAGAAAAGTGTGCTTTAATAGATTTAAAAGCAGGTATTCCTCGGTATTTGATGCTTTTTTTTATTTTCTCAATGTTAAGGGAACCCCTTCTTTTTGTTAAATTCATAAGCCATAGACAAGGGAGATTTTAAAGAATGCACGTTCGTTCCTTTCAATTAAGCGACGTTAGCCCTGTGACTGATTTGCTGCAAACAGCATTATCGGAAGAATGTTTCGAGAACACTATCGAGCCTTTCTCCAGGCAGCTTTCATGGGATTCAGATCTCATTGTAGTTGCGGAAGATGAAGAAGAAATTGTTGGAGCACTGATTGGTACGATTGAGAAAAACCACGGTTGTTATTTCCGGATTGCTGTACATCCTGATTATCGCCGCAGAGGAGTCGGTAGAAGTCTGGTATCGGCTATGGAATCCAGGTTTCAAGCTCGTAAGGTTAGTGGTATCTACGTAGCCGTCGATGAGCATAATTCTTTTGCATTGCCATTGTATGAAGCTATGGGATATAGCGAGAATCAAATTTTTAAATCTGTCCGGAAGCTGAGCATTGTTGGGTAATTTTGATCACTCAGATGCGTAAGCGGAAACATTTACTAAATAAAGAACTATAGTTGATGATATAGTCTGTTTCATTCATACTCAAGCGTATTTTCCAGAAGTCCATTACTAATGGCTGGGAGATATGCTTTTTTATTGTTATAATATCTGCAAGTATAGACATCAATAATTGAGAATAAGAGGTGACATATTGAGTCAGGAGTCCCAAGTAGAGTTCATGCGTAATCGGAAGCAAAGACATAGATCCTCCAGATCAAACAAAGGCTTTGGTGGTCGTTTGGCCGCGGAATTGAAGGATTGGTTGCTTACAGCGGTAGTTGTCTTTGCGGTAATGTCGGTTCTTAATATTTTTGTGTTCAATATATCAACGGTTAAAGGTCAGTCTATGCAGCCAACGCTTGTGGAAGGTGAGAGGCTCTTTATTAATAAGCTTTCATTGATGTTTGTAAACCCAAAACACGGGGATGTCGTCATTCTTCATGATCCTAGCACTGGACCAAGTCGGAAGGACTTTTTAGTGAAACGAGTCATTGGCATACCTGGAGATATCATAGAAGTGAAGGATCACCAGTTATATGTGAATGGAAAAATAGTGAATGAGCCCTATATCGATACTGAGATTGAAGACCCGGATTTCGCTGCGTTAACTGTGGAGAGCGGAAATTATTTTGTCATGGGAGATAACCGTCATGCTTCAGCAAGCAAAGATAGCCGTTATTTCGGCTCCATCCCACAGGACATGATTGTAGGCAGGGCGGATTATATCTGGTGGCCGCTGTCTAAACTGAAAGGGTTATAAGAATTATATCGATAACATGAAAGGAGAAGGCGGAAATGAACAATACATTTCAGTCACCGTATGCTCCCCCGCCTTCCAAGTGGGCACAGCTTAAAGCGGAGATTCAGGAGGCTGCGACGTCACTCGGTATTGATGATATCGGGTTTACTACAGCAGAGCCTTTTTTATATCTGAAAAATATTTTGCAAGACCACCGAGACAAAGGATATGAATCTGGTTTCGAGGAACCGGATCTGGATAAAAGGACAATCCCCGCTCTGAGCTCTGGGGACAAGCCCTTATCTATTATTTCAATTGCTGTGGCCTATCCTTCCAAAATGGAGAATCCTCCGAAGTCTGAGCCAGGTGCACGAAGAGGTATTCTCGCCAGAGCATCATGGGGCAGGGATTATCATCATGTGCTGAGGGAGGCCTTGAGTAAGCTAGAGGACTTTATTCATGAGCGTGTGCCGGAGGCTGTACTGGAAAGTATGGTCGATACCGGTGTGCTGGTAGATAGAGCGGTTGCGGAAAGAGCAGGAATAGGCTTCAGCGGCAAAAACTGTTCCATCATCTCGCCCAAATGGGGATCCTGGATTTATCTAGGGGAGATGGTTACGAACATTCCGTTTGCTCCGGATGAGCCTGTTGAAGAAGGCTGTGGGGAATGTACCAAGTGTATTGATGCCTGCCCAACCGGCGCGCTGGTGGGTCCGGGTCAACTTAACGCGCAGGCTTGTATTTCTTTTCTGACGCAGACCAAAGGATTTCTGAGTGATGAATACATGACCAAGATTGGCAACCGTCTATACGGCTGTGACACCTGCCAGATTGTATGTCCCAAGAATCGTGGGAAGAACTGGAATCATCGCCCTCAGATGCTGCCTGATCCTGAGATCGTGAAGCCATTGTTAATGCCAATCCTGGATCTTAGCAACCGTGAATTCAAAGAGAGATTCGGAAATAGCTCTGCTGCCTGGAGAGGCAAAAAGCCGATGCAACGAAATGCGATCATCGCTCTCGGTAATTTCAAGGAAGTAGAAGCGGTGCCAAAGCTAACAGAAATTGTTCTGAAAGAGTCGCGGCCTGAGATGCGAGGCACTGCTGCTTGGGCGCTGGGACGCATCGGTGGTGAGGAGGCTCTAGCTGCTGTTGAATCGGCTTTAGAGCGCGAAGAGCATGACACGGTAAAAGAAATGCTGAGCTGGGCACAGGATGTGCTCCTTACTGCGAAGCAGGCACGAGAGGACAGCGATGTTTAATGAAGGAAAAAGATCATAGACAGGTTGCATATTCCCAATTGCTGTCCAGTTCTCGAAATGCTATGATAGATTCGCGTGCCATATGGCGATGCAGACAATAGAGTGTAGAGGTGGGCTTTAGATGAATATCGCATTACCTATTATTACATTGGTCGTAGGTCTCATCGGTGGATTTTTTATCGGTGTGTATTATCTGCGCAGACAAATGACAACTATGCAGAATGATCCTGAAATGCTGCAAAAGGTTGCGAAACAAATGGGTTATAACCTGAATGGGAAACAAATGCAACGTGCCCAACAGATGATGAAGAATCAGAACCAGACAGGCGCCCGACCAGGAGCAGCTAAAGGGAATAAACGTAGAAGTAAGTAACCGGGTCCGGATAGAAATTATACGGGTGCGGAAGGGGGAGACATCATGGGGAACATCAATGAATACGTGAACGGTAAAGTATCAGAGAACCGTGAGCAAATCGAGTATCACGTTGAGAAAATATTAGAATTAATCGGTGAAGATACCGGCCGCGAGGGACTGCTTGAAACACCAGCACGTGTTACGCGGATGTACGAGGAGATATTCGGCGGTTATTCGATAGATCCCCGCGAGGCGCTCGGTGTTACTTTTGATGAGTCTCATGAAGAGCTAGTGATCGTGAAGGATATCGTTTATTACAGCCAATGTGAGCATCACATGGCTCCATTCTTCGGTAAAGTGCATATTGGATACATTCCGAGCGGACGGATTGCTGGACTCAGCAAATTAGCTCGCCTAGTTGAAGCAGTGAGTCGGCGTTTGCAGGTTCAAGAGCGCATTACGACGCAAATTGCGGATATTATGACGGAGGTACTAAGCCCTCACGGCGTTATGGTCGTTGTGGAAGGTGAACATCTTTGTATGTGCGCACGTGGAGTGAAGAAGCCAGGAAGTAAGACGGTAACCATGTCTACTAGAGGGGTCTTCCGGGAGGATGCCGCCGCTCGTGCGGAGTTTCTGAGCTTGATTAAAGAATAGTATATAGAGGTGTCTATACCTCGAAATTAGAAGGACCCATCATTCACTTTTTGTGAACGATGGGTCCTTTTGGGGCAATATAAGCGAATAGAAGTGATGTCTTCTACGAAGTGGTAAGAGATCAGTAAGGCTTCCATGCCAGTTTACTGGCAGCGGCATAACGCTCTGACACATATGGCCAGTTGACGACCTTCCACCAATCGTTAATATAATCCGCACGATTATTCTGATGTTTCAGATAGTAGGCATGTTCCCATACATCCAAGGCCAAGAGCGGAACAACGTCCCATTGCGATAAATTTTGATGTTTTTCCGCAGTGAGAATTTCTAGTCTATGGCTGCGTGGGCTCCAGACGAGAATGGCCCAGCCGCCACCTTCTACTTTATTCGCAGCTTCGGTGAACTGTTTCTTGAAGCTGTCATAGCTTCCAAAGCTTTGTTCTATAGCTTCTAGTAAAGCACCTGTTGGGCGGCCCCCACCTTGCGGAGACATCACGTTCCAAAAGATCGTGTGAAGATAGTGGCCTGCACCATTAAAGGCTAATTCTCTCTCCCAATGTTTAACGAGATCGAAGTCACCGTTCTTACGGGAATCTGCTAATTTAACTTCAGCCTTGTTTAATCCATCTACATAACTTTGATGGTGCTTATCGTGATGAATTCTCATCGTCTTTTCGTCAATATAAGGTTCTAGTGCATTATAGGCGTAAGGCAAGGGAGGTAGCGTATGGCCGCCAATGGGTACCGCGTCGTTTTTATCGCGGATATCAGGAACAGTGTCAGTAAAAGTAGAGAATCCATCATTCCGCATAGTATCGTCTGTATCGATGTTTACGACATAATCCTCTGTATAATCGCGCATGACTTGTGATAGCTTTCCGGGCGAGCTGAGTGTCTGTAGTACGGCTAGGAAGTATTCTGATTCGCGAATAATATGCAGAATCACAGTAGTTGCAAGGGGGACGGCTTTGACCGCTGCGCTACTCTCCATGATGGCAAAGAGCTGCCGGACGAACTCTTGGGATTGATTGCAGGAGATATGTAGCAGTTTCTCCGTTTCCGCAGTGAGTTCTGCCTGTGGCGGAGGAGAAGCGGAAAGGGCAGCATTCAATAGCTGCTGTGCCGCCTGCTCAGTTGCACCAAAAACAACGGCCCATTCATCGAGGAGTTTCACATAAGGATCCTCTAATTTAGGTACGATCGCTTTGATGACTTCGGTATGCTCTTTCTCTTGTGTTTTCCAAAATACGATTTCTTCCAGGATACGTACTGGCAGCATCGGCCCGTATACATATAGCATGCCAAGAAAACCTCCCGTGATATGTCTTTATCAGTCCATTATATGAACGGTCTTGGAAGGTTATGAAGAACATAAACTTAGAGTGCCTCTTTGGCTTCTTTCTTTCCTGGGGATGAAAACAGCCTCTTCCTAGGGCGCGTTCTTTCTGTCCCTGGAAGAGGCTGTTTGTATGGTTATTAACGCTTAGTTAATTACTTGCCATCGCCGGCTGATCGCCATTATTATTTTTGGCCAGATGGACATTCCCTAAAAAAGCGGAGACCCGCCGCAAATACTCACGGGGATGCTCGCGGAACAACAGCTCATGATGACTACCCTCGATGATCCAGGAATCAGAGAACGGATTGTTCTGATTTGCTGCTAGTTCTTCGGCAATAGGATAAGGGGCTTTATCGTCTTTGGTTCCATGCATGAAAAGGATAGGGAAAGGATAATCTTTGGATTTAACCTTTGCATAAGGAATCTGATCTAGTCCCGTACCGTTCAGTACCGGGAACAGCATTTCCATGATCGCCAGGGAAGGCTGGCGCGGCAGATCGATATTCTGCTTGATATTATGATACAGTGTGTCTGGTTCTAGCAAAAAGGTACTGTCCAGAATCATCGCGTCGATGTCCTCAGATACTAATCCTGCCTGCAGTGCTGTGCCAGCCCCCATGGAGAAGCCCCAAACAACGAGCTCTTTAGCCCCGCGTTCCTTCGCGAAATCAATGGCGCCTAGAAGCTGCTGGGATTCTTTTTTGCCGCCGGTTGCAATATCCTTATTACCTTGGGCAGCAAATCCGTAATCAAACATTACGACATTGAAATTCAGACTGTGTGCATAGTGAGCGAGATCGTACATAGGTACCCAAGACTCTTCGCGGTTGGCACCATAGCCATGACTGAATACAATAGTCTTAGTAGCATCCTTGGCTGGAATATACCAGCCGTTCATCAGGCGACTGCCATCCTTAGCTGGGAAGGTTACATCCTCGTAGGCGAGGCCTTTGGCCATCATAGGATTGGAGTACAGTGGCGCGACGGTTGGATTGGATAGCACCCAAGCGATGTAGCCATGAAGCGAGACAAAACAAAATGCTAAAAAGAAAAATATAGATAATAGCAATGCAACGATAATATGCTTAACACGGATCATCCGCAGCGATAGTCGTGATGAACTGCCCTGTTTAGGTAGTTTAGGACGACGGGAGACTGACGTGCCGGCTCGGCTGGTTGTCAGATCCATAAGGTCCCCTCCTAAGTATGATGTGAGTACTAGTGCCTAGGATAATTTGTCGAAAATGATACTAAAGCATTAGTATATTTAATATGTTTATCGTAAGTTGAAGCACTTACAAAGTCAATGAATTGGACCGTTTTGTAATGTAACTGTAAAGTGCGGACCAGTCTTTTTCGGCTCAGTGAATATACTGGACTTTCCGTAGAGTTTTGCACTAAGATAGAGTTAGTTATAATGTAACCGCGTTTCATTTGATGAAACACGAAGGGGGATTACTGTGGAGGACCGAAAGCTAACGGTACGCGCGGTAGAACGTGCGCTTGATATATTACTTTGTTTTACGCAGGACAGAGATTTAGGGTTAACGGAGATCGCATCAAAGATTGACTTACATAAGAGTACAGTCCACAGATTGCTGGCAACACTAGAGGAAAAGGGCTTTCTTATTCGCAATCCGGCGACAGAAAAATATAGGTTGGGTATACGAATCTGGGAGTTGTCTACGCATCTGCCTGCTTTTGACGAGTCGGCAGCAGTATTGCTGCCATCTATGGAACGGCTGAGAGATCGACTCGGAGAGACGGTCAGCCTTTACTTACGGGATGGTATTGAACGCGTACGTATTCAGGCGGTACAGAGCCAGCAAGCGATTCGTAGAGTTGCACAGATCGGTGCGAGGCTGCCATTATCCGTAGGGGCGTCGAGTAAGGTGTTAGCAGCGTATGCACCACCTGAGGTGTTGAGAGAGCTGCTGGAGAGTTCGGAGTGGCCGGATTACGTTGAGAAGAGTGTATACAAAGATCAGCTTAATGAGATCATACGGCTGGGGTATGCCACGAGTTTCGAAGAACGTGAGTCTGGTGCGGCCGCTGTGGCGGTACCAGTCACAGGCCGTAGTGGAAATGTGATTGCGGCGTTATCGCTGTCAGGGCCGGTCAGCCGCCTGTCTAGGGATACGTTAGTAGAGTATGCCGCCATCTTGAAGGAAGCAGCAAGTGAAATGGGCATGATGATTCCATAGCCCAACATGAGAAAAACGGCCAGTCTCCGGATGATCGGAGGCTGGCCGTTTAATATCCAAATATAATAAGACAAGGGAGTGTCTCTAGCCTTAATGGCCAGAGAGCACTCCCTTGTGCGTCTTGCGATAAACCTATTCTACAGATACAGCCGAAGAATCTGTGGCATCCGCCAGCATTTGGCGAAGTACAGTTTGTAGAATACCACCATTGCGATAGTAATCAATATCAACCGTACTGTCGAGGCGTGCTGTGACAGGGAAATCGAACTGAGTACCGTCTTCACGGGTGGCGGTAACAGTTAGATCTTGGCTTGGCGTCACCTCGTTATCGAGACCGGTAATGTTGAAGGTCTCGCGTCCGGTCAGTCCCAAGCTGCTCCAGCCGTGGCCTTCCTGGAATTGCAGTGGAAGCACACCCATACCAACCAGATTGCTGCGGTGAATCCGCTCAAAGCTCTCAGCGATAACAGCTTTAACACCCAACAGAAGCGTGCCCTTGGCAGCCCAGTCACGTGAGCTTCCTGTGCCGTATTCTTTACCGGCGATAACGATGAGATTCTGTCCAGCGTCCTGATACAGCATGGAAGCGTCATAGATGGACATGACTTCATCGCTTGGCAGGAAGGTTGTAACTCCGCCTTCTGTACCTGGAGCTACTGCGTTACGAATCCGAATATTAGCGAATGTACCACGCATCATGACTTCATGATTTCCGCGGCGTGAGCCGTAGGAGTTGAAGTCTGCACGTTCTACACCATGATCGCGTAAATATTCGCCGGCAGGACCAGAGGTAGAGATATTACCTGCAGGTGAGATATGGTCGGTCGTTACTGAATCAGCAAGCAACGCCAGAACGCGTGCATCCTTGATATCCTTGATGTCTCCCAGACCGTCTGCCAGATGTTCAAAGAATGGCGGATTCTGAATATACGTGGAATTATCATCCCACTCATACAGCTCGCCTTGTGGAACAGGGATAGAATTCCAACGTTCATTAGCAGTGAATACATTCTCGTATTTACGACGGAACATCTCCGGACTAAGGGAGAGACCGATAGCTTCACGAATTTCAGCAGTAGTTGGCCAAATATCCTTCAGGAATACTGGCTCACCTTGTGGATCAAATCCAAGCGGTTCAGTCTGCAAATCGATATTTACAGTGCCAGCTAGTGCGTACGCAACTACGAGCGGCGGTGAAGCCAAGTAGTTGGCTTTGACCTGAGCATGTACGCGGCCTTCAAAGTTACGGTTACCGGAGATTACAGCAGCTACGGTCATATCGTTATCAGTGATGGCTTGGCTAACCTCTTCAGGCAATGGACCGGAGTTACCGATACAAGTAGCACAGCCATATCCCGCCAAGTAGAAGCCCAGTGCTTCAAGTGGCTTCAGCAAGTCTGCTTTTTCCAAATATTCAGTAACTACCAATGATCCTGGAGTCAAGCTGCTCTTAACGTATGCTGGTTTGGTCAGACCACGTTCCACAGCTTTTTTCGCCAAAAGACCTGCACCAAGCATAACGCTAGGGTTAGAAGTATTCGTACAGCTTGTAATCGCTGCGATCACGACCGCGCCTGTGCTCAGCTTGCTTTTGGTGCCATTTTTATGTTCTATTTCTACAACTTGGGCGATTTTCTCATCGCTGAGACCGTAACCGCCTTTGTCTACAGGTGTACGGATAATACCTTCGAAATTTTCTTTCATATGCGTAAGTTCGATCCGGTCTTGCGGACGTTTTGGTCCAGCCAAGCTTGGAACGACAGAAGCTAGGTCAAGTTCAATTACATCGCTGAACTCAGGATCTGGCGTATTCGAAGTGCGGAACATGCCTTGTGCTTTGTAATAAGATTCAACGAGCTCTACCAGATCATCTGGACGACCTGTGCTGCGAAGATAAGCAAGGGTCTCTTCATCTACAGGGAAGAAACCGATCGTTGCTCCGTATTCTGGCGCCATGTTAGCAACCGTTGCCCGGTCAGCAAGACTGATGTTAGCAAGACCAGGACCGTAGAATTCGACGAATTTGCCGACTACGCCTTTTTTACGCAACATTTCAGTCACTGTCAGTGCCAAGTCTGTTGCTGTAGCCCCTTCGATAAGGCTGCCTGTAAGCTTGAAGCCCACTACATCTGGTGTAACAAAATAGAGCGGTTGTCCGAGCATACCTGCTTCAGCTTCAATACCGCCTACACCCCAGCCTACAACACCAAGTCCATTGATCATCGTAGTGTGGGAGTCCGTTCCAACAAGGGAATCTGGATAAACGACAGTTTCACCATCGATAGTTTTAGTAGTGGCTACGGAAGCCAAATACTCCAAATTCACCTGATGCACGATACCGGTAGCTGGAGGAACTGCACGGAAATTATTGAAAGCGGTCTGTGCCCAGCGAAGGAAACGGTAGCGTTCCTCGTTGCGCTCGAACTCCACGTTCATATTGTATTCCAAAGCGTCTGCCGTACCGAAAGCATCTACCATAACAGAGTGGTCAATTACAAGGTCAACGGGAACGAGCGGGTTGATCTGTTTAGGATCTCCTCCGGCTTTCTTTACAGTATCACGCATAGCTGCCAGATCTACGACTACCGGAACACCGGTAAAGTCCTGAAGTACGATACGAGCAGGGATAAACGGAATTTCTTTATTGCGATCAATGTCGCCTGACCAATCAGCCAATTGTTTCACATGTTCTTCTGTAATCGCCCGTCCGTCAAATTGACGAACAGCCGCCTCAAGTAATACTTTGATCGAGAAAGGAAGGGAAGAGATAGAGCCCAGTCCTTGTTCCTCAAGGGAGTTAAGATCATAATAGCGATAAGATTTGCCACCTGATTTCAGGGTGCGGGCCAACGAGAAATGATCCTTGCTTGGCATATGTGCGCCTCCTTGTTTCATCTATTGAAACTCAATTTCACATTGCATGTTATTTAATTATAACGGTTACAAAGAGGGGAGTAAAGTTTTTTTTCCTATATATAAAGCCCGAATATCGCATCTCTGAAACCATTTAGAGTTACCTCTAAAACGTAAGCTATAAGCAAAGCATATGCCCTACCATGTAAATTGAAGCGATCTGTATAGCGGCCTGTTTCCTTTCATATACATAGAGCAGTAGTTAAAAGGGAATGAAGGGGTGCGAGTATAATGGAACAACAGTGGAAGCAGAGTCTATATGTATATGTAGATCAAGTGAATAAGGCCAGGGTGGAACCTAAGTCCTCATCGCAAACAGTGTCAGTATCCGTTAAAGATCCACGTTTTCTGGTGGAGCAAGGGGAACGTTCACGCCGTATCGCTGAATGGTATACCGCTCGTGGGATCACTCCGCTGCGTGGGGAAACAGGTGTAAAGACTTTACGGACCGTCCGGCAGACTCCGACTGAGGTGGTAGCAGAGGTTACGCTGCATAGTGCACTCTATTATGAAAAAGGAGGCGTTAACCACCGTGAGGATAGGGTTGAGCTGGAGCGGTTGACCTTTGTGCGGGACAGAGGGGGCTGGGAAATCGCTGCTATAGAACGAACTATTCCCGAAAGGAATACAGTTCATAGAGCTGAGGCGGAGTTATCAGGCAGGTTGTCCAAATGGGGGGAAGCTTTGCCTGCTCCGCTGCCATCACAGCCCCTTCTAAACCGGAATATTCTTGGTGAGATCTCGGGCTCAAGAGAGGTTCATTACAACCGTGAAGAAGCGGTGGCTTATGCCGATCGTTGGTGGAAAGACGGGAATCCGGAGTTCGAAACATTTGAGGTAGATTGTACGAATTATGTCTCCCAATGCCTCTTTGCAGGGGGCGCGCCTATCAACTATACTGGTAAAAGAGAAACGGGTTGGTGGTACAAAGGCTACCAAGGAAAACAAGAATGGTGGAGTTATAGCTGGGCTGTATCAGACAGTCTGCAGCGCTATTTGAGCGTTAGCCGGAGCAGTGGCTTGCGTGCGGAAGTCATGGAGCGGCCGGAGCAATTGATGCTGGGCGATATCATTCAATATGACTGGGATGGTAACGGGCAATATCAGCACAGCACGATCGTCACAGCCTTTGATGCTGGTGGCATGCCGCTTGTGAATGCACGTACAGTTAGCAGTCGTCATCGCTTCTGGGACTATCGTGATTCCTACGCATGGACGGATCAAACGAAATACCGTTTTTTTCATATTAACGACTATTTATAAGACAGAAAGAGGTTATAAAGGTATGGGGAACGCAAAACTAACCGTAGGGCTGGTGTACGGGGGCAAATCCGGAGAACATGAGGTATCTTTACAGACGGCTTTTGCCGTGATGAACTCATTTGATTACGATAAATATGAGATTATCCCGTTTTATATTTCAAAACAGGGCTTGTGGAAAGTTGGAGAGACGTTATCGGCACCTTATAGTGAGGTAGAGCAGCTCAAGCTTTCAGATGCAACAGAAGATATGGGTACAGCCCTGAATGTAGTATTTAGTGGACTATCCGGTGCGGATAAAGCGGTGGACGTCATGTTCCCACTATTGCACGGCACGTATGGCGAGGACGGAACAATTCAAGGGTTGTTCGAAATGGCGAATATTCCTTACATTGGGGCTGGCGTTCTTGCCTCTTCGGCAGGGATGGATAAGGTTGTTATGAAGAAGCTATTCGCTGATGCAGGTCTGGATCAATGTGAATATTGTTATTTTAACATCAGCGCTTGGAAAAGAAAAAGCCATGAGTTGATTGTGGGTGTAGAGGATAAACTGGGATATCCAGTATTTGTAAAGCCTGCTAATCTGGGCTCAAGTGTAGGTATTTCTAAGGCTTCTGATAAGGAAAGTCTTGTAAAAGCTATAGATTTCGCCTTCCGTTATGACACAAAAGTCATTATTGAGGAATTCGTGGATGCTCGTGAGGTAGAGGTAGGTGTGCTCGGAAATGATGAGCCAGAGGCCTCTGTTCCGGGTGAAATCGTTTCTTCTGGAGAATATTATGACTACGCAGCTAAATATACGGACGGTAAATCGCAAATGATGATTCCTGCGCCAGTAGATTCTGAAGTTGCTGATCGTCTGCGGGAGTCCGCGATAACCGCTTTTAGAGCGATTGAGGGTAGCGGGATTACCCGGGCGGACTTCTTCCTGCGGAGATCGGATGGTAAAATTCTAATTAACGAAGTGAATACGATGCCTGGCTTCACTCCGTACAGCATGTATCCGCTATTGTGGCGTGAGACAGGTGTATCCTATAGAGCTCTGTTAGACCGTATGATTGAGTTAGCCTTAGAGCGCTATAATTTCAAACAAGGTCTTAAGTATGACAACGAGTAATTGAAGCTACTAGCGGGTTCATCCCGACTGGAAAGGGGCGACGAAATATGGGTTTTCAAACTGAATTTAATTCCGTCTGTAAGTTCAAGAATGAACAAGAGCTGTACGAGCTGCTGGAGTATGGGCGTACCAAAATGGTGAAGCAGGGCTTTCGCGTGTATCCGACGGGTCAGAAGGTGATTGCCTACACACCTGAGAATGTAGCTGTAGCGATCGTCAAAATCTCAGCCTCGATCGCAGAGATTAATTTTCAGGGGCATGAGGTTACAGCGGTCGAAATGGAACTCGTGCGTAAATTGAATGAAGAAGAATCAAAAGTGCAAACTGCACTAGCAGATGAAATGTTTTTTGGAGCGCAGGGATGATTGTCCGTTTTGGATATGTAGCGATGTCCACCGTTATCAAAGACTGCTCACCATCCAAGACTATGACGATGGCCTCCTTCAAGAAGCTGGATGACCGTGAAGCGGCACTTCGGCGTTTGGAGAACCTCGCTCGGATGAATCTGCACAATACGCTGCGACTAATGAAGCATAATGTGGGTTCGGACATCTTCGTGTACCGTCTCACTTCCAAGTTGATTCCTCTGGCGACGCATCCTGATTTACAGGATTGGAATCCGTTTGCTGCGCTCGCTGAGGAATTCGCGGAAGTGGGGCAATATGTGAAAAAGCATGGGATGCGGGTGTCTTTTCATCCAGATCACTTTACAGTGCTTAGTACACCCCGTCCTGAGGTGCTAGTAAGTTCCATCCGGGATTTGCAGCACCACACGGACATGCTGAATGCCATGGGACTTCCTGCCATGGCGAAGAACAATATTCATATTGGCGGAGCCTATGGGGACAAGCCGGTGGCAGCCAAGCGGTTTGAGAAGCATTTCCGCGAGCTACCAGCAGCGCTGCAGGCACGTATTACGCTGGAGAATGATGATAAGACCTTCACAGCCCCGGAGACACTGGCAGTCTGCCAGAACGTAGGCCTGCCGATGGTGCTGGATATTCACCATCAATGGGTGAATAATGAAGGAGAGCTCCCTTGGGAGCTGTGGCCTGATATTCAGCAGACATGGCGGAGCGGGCTTACACAGAAGGATGTTCCATCTGGAGAGCTTTTCCCGCCTAAGATTCATGTATCTAGTCCGCGCAGTCCGTCTGATCCACGCAGCCATGCAGATGGTGTGGAGCCTGCGCCATTAGTAGCTTTTTTAAAGCGGATAGCTGCAGATACCCCTGCTATTGATGTTATGATTGAGGCAAAACTAAAAGATGGTGCGTTATTTGGATTGATGGAAGCAATGAAGGAGCTGGCTGATGCCGGTAACGGAATTTCTGTATTAAATGGGGCAAGTGTGAATATCGAACCTTAAACAATGAAAATAAGGCGATAGGTCCCGAATACGGGCCCTATCATGACTTGATATGTAACTTGAAATAGGGTACGTTGAATGAAACTTTATTACGATTAACATTCAAGGTAACATAGAGATGGGTATCCCTTATGGCGGAACTTTGAGAACGTTTTGGCGTATTGAACGGTATTGTGAATAGGATTGCTTTAAATTTCATGCCAATGGCGATTATGTTCAAGGAAGCGGAGTGAAGATATGAGTCCTTTAAAACCAGAGGGTAAGAAAGAACGTGAACCCTATGTAGTAACAAGCAAGGGACATACGGCGGTAGCCATTAATGCTGCTGCCAAAGCAGGAGAATGGATAAAAAGCAGACAGGGCCTGGTGAAGGAACTTAATACAAAGACATCGGCACAGGATCTGGTCACGGAAGTAGATAAAGGCGTTGAACAGATGATTCGCAGGTTGATCCTGACACATTATCCAGATCATGCGATCCTCGGTGAGGAAGGCGTTTCCCCGGGAGCAGCAGCAGCAACCGCTGCATTGGAAGAAGCTCGTGAGCATGAATATCTGTGGATTGTAGATCCTGTAGATGGTACGACTAATTTTGTACACGGATTTCCTTTTTACTGTGTCTCCATTGCTTTAGTGATTCGTGGAGAATTAACGGTGGGGGTAATTTACGATCCGATTCGTGATGAAATGTTCGTTGCTGAAAAAGGTAAGGGAGCCTACATGCATGGTGTTCCTACCGCAGTCTCTACGGAGGACGTTTTTGGAGACAGCTTGATTGCAATGGGCTTTCCGCCGGACCGTGAATTTGCGCAACCTGTAAATATGGCAGGACTGCAGAGCATTCTTCCGCAGATTCGTGGTATTCGCGCAGGAGGTTCAGCTGCTCTACACTTGGCTTATGTGGCAGCAGGTCGGGTAGATGGATACTGGGAAGTAGGCTTAAGCCCTTGGGATTGTGCAGCAGGAGTACTGCTAGTGCTTGAATCAGGGGGCAGAATTACGGATACGCTTGGGCGTCCATACGATATTGGCACTCGTCATATAGTAGCAAGTAATGGTCATATTCACGAATATTTGGTTTCGTCACTGAAGAATGCTGAAGCAACAGGATATAAGCTTTAGGGAGGACGATGCATCATGAGCGAGAAGGATGATCTGGAACGCAAGCTAAGTGAAATGTTGGTTGATGGTGAGATGGAACAGGGTGACCGTATAGCTAAAGAAATCCGTGAGATCTCTCCGAAGTATGAAATTCGTATCCAGACCACAATGGATCCTATTGTGGAGGAGACGCTGCGGTATCGTAAGATTGGACATGAACTAGACGATCGTTATGATAAATATCTGGAACGTGCCGGGAAACATTTAAATTCACAAGATTCAAATAAAGAATAAGACATTCGTTTCTAGCTGTGATAATAATTGTGATGTTCAGAGCGGTTTCCCGAATATGGGAGGCCGCTCTTTTGCGTTGCTATCAGGGATGGTAGAATGAGAATTAGAACATTTTGGGAGGGATACGATGCTAAGCAAGTGGAGAAGAATTTTAGCAGCTAGCACAAGCAGTATGCTTTTGTTATCTGTGCTGATTGGCGTAGGTGCCGGATCGGCAAATGCAGCTGACACGTCTATAACACAAGATGCAAGTCAGGATGTCTTTCGCATCGTAGCTCTTGGCGATTCGATTACTGCCGGATACGAGCCGGGAATGACGGATGTGAATACCAAGCCTTACGGTTATGCGGAGCGACTACTGGAGCAGGGGTGGTATCATGGCCGGAGCGAGCTTACCAATTATGGTATTCTTGGATTGACCACTGCTGGATTACGTAATTACACTGGAGCCATCAAGGACGGCTCAGCGATTACCGCTGAAGGTATTCAGTCAGGTCTTCCAGATCCGCGGATTGACCAATTCGTAAAGTTAACCCCGCAGATCGCATCAGAGCTGAAGGAAGCCGATCTGATTACGATTACAATTGGCGGGAATGATGTAAGCCGTCTTTTCTTACAGGTGAAGGAGCTGACAGATACAGATTTTGAATCTCAGCTGGAGCAGAAGCTAGCGGATTACAATACGAATGTGAAGGCGAGTCTTGAGAATATTCGTGCGATAAATCCTCAAGCAACAATTATATTGGCTGACCAATACCAGCCTGCTCCTAAGATCGCTCTTGGTGCGATGTACACTAAATTGATGACCGCAGCAGCGAAATTTACGGATTCGGCAGATCGTGTGGCTGCAAGTATGAATCAAGAGGGAGCAAAGGTAGTAGTAGCTCATGTAGCGGCAAAGTTTGCCGGCTCAGAGGGATCACTCACACATATTATCGGGGCAGGACAAGCGGATTTTCACCCTACGCAGCTCGGATACGAGACCATTGCAAAAGTATTTGCTGAATTACAATGGGGGGAATACCGCATTCCCACTGTAGCGGCGATGGCTACGGATACTTTACCGATGTCGATTGTTGTAAAGGGTGTAGAGTTAAATACGCCGAATAAGCCCATCCTTAAGAATGGTCAGAACTTCTTGGCGCTTAAAGATATTCTAAATGCCGTAGGCGCTAACGGAAAGTGGGATAATAAGACCTCCAGTGCGACTATTGAATACGGTGGCCGGACTGTTGTAATCACGATCGGTAGCAAATTTATTAAGGTGAATGGACAGAATGTAGCCATTGATACCCCTGCTTTTCTGCAAAAGGTAGGCAAAGAAGATAAAACTTATCTTCCCCTTGCCGCATTGGCGACCGGACTTGGATTTGATGTTAATTATAGTAGCAAACTGCGAACGGCTTTCATAAATCCATAAATCTGCATAATATATCATAGGTACTTTAAATTAAGCCCGTAAGGCAAAGGTGGATGGAATATTGTCTAGTTCAAAATTTAGTGCTGAATATATCATCACTATGGATGATATTGTACGGGAAGGTCATCCCGTACTTCGTACCGTAGCTCAACCAGTGGAGCTTCCTCTACAGGAGGAGGATCGTGAGACTCTGCAATGTATGCTTCAGTTTCTGAAGAACAGCCAGGACCCGGAGATTTCCGAAGAATACAATTTACGCTCTGGCGTAGGTCTGTCGGCGAATCAAATCGGACTGTTGAAGCGTATGTTCGTGATGTATTCTACGGACGAGAGAGGGAGGATTGTAGAGCATGCTTGGGTTAACCCTAAGATCATCAGTCACTCACTAACCATGGTGTACTTACCGGAGAGCGAGGGGTGTCTGTCCGTTGATCGACCGGTGCATGGTTTTGTACCTCGTTATGAATCTGTGAAGGTAAAGGGATATGATCTTGAGGGGAAGGAAGTGGTCCTTAAATTTAAGGGCTACCAAGCCATCATTATCCAGCATGAGATTGATCATCTCGATGGGATCATGTTCTACGACCGAATCAACAAGGAAAATCCATTCAAGCTTCCTCAGGGAGTGGAAATCCGTAACTTGTACGAGTGAAAGAAAATCTCTGAATCATAAAGCGTGTGGTCTTGCAGCATAAAGCTGAGGGGTACATGCTTTTTTTTTGCTATCTGCAAGATTGAAAGATTTCGAATATTTTACAAATTAATCCACAGGAGGTACCATATAGCTAATGGGTAGAAAGTAACTTTATTATAAGAAGGAGGTTATTAAATGGGTTGGGGTAGAATGCCAATAAGAGGCGTGGTCAACGAATATAATGATGAGGTTAAGAAGATTGATGAGCAGATTTTGACTCTGATTCAGGAACGTAAAGCTATAACAGGCAAAAAACGGTTCTCCCCCGAAAGTGAGCTCCTTGAGGAATGGTCAACTAGATTCGAGATGGAGACTTCTCAGATTGTACAGTATATACACAGTCTGAATGAGGCTGTGCCCAGACGGAAATATTGGGAAGAGCCTGGTTTACTGCTCGGCGTACTTCCAATTGTGAAGCGGACAGTCCTCGCAGATTGCGAGTATACACTTACACATGCTATGCAGTATGAAACGCTCAGTATAGTTACTGTGGAGATTAAGTATTTAAAAGAAACAGTGGAGCAGGTTTATCTTAAACCGGCTCTAACATTGGAGATTTTGAGCGAGGCAGCCTATGAAATCCAGCAGCATGGAGGACACGGAGGGGGAGCTCATACACAAATGCAGTTCTTGGTCTCGCCACCGCTGCCAGCGGATCTGGATACGGTTCAATTTGCCTTAATACCCGGAGGAGACCAAATGTTTCGACCTGCCATGACAGAGATTATATTGGACAAGCAAATTGACTTCGAATAGTGCCTATGCAAAAAAAACCTACCACCAGAAGCTTGGTGGTAGGTTTTAGTATGTTTAGTGGCTGTAAATAACGTCTTATTTCTCAGCCGCCATAGCGCGGAATGATTCTTCTGCTGCAATCAGCGTAGCGTCGATATCTGCATCGGTATGTGCTGTCGTTAGGAACCAAGCTTCATATTTCGAAGGGGCGAGGTTAATCCCTCGGTTCAACATGTGACGGAAGAAGCTACCGAACAATTCGCCATCTGTATCCTGTGCCTCATCGTAATTCGTAACTGGATGCTTACAGAAATGAGTAGAGAATGAACCACGGATGCGGTTGATCGTCAGTGGAATGCCATGACGGTCAGCGGATTCCTGAAGACCGCCGACAAGGCGGATCGCAAGCCGTTCCATCTCATCATATACGCCTTCTGCGCTCAGCACTTCCAGACAGGCGATCCCTGCGGAAATGGAAGCAGGATTTCCCGCCATTGTTCCCGCTTGGTATGCCGGTCCTAGTGGGGCTACTTGTTCCATCACATGCTTACGTCCGCCGTACGCGCCGATCGGTAGACCGCCACCGATGATTTTGCCGAGTGCTGTAAGGTCAGGAGTAATGTCTTCATGGTTATCCAGTCCTGCATATGTCTGTGTGGAACCATAATGGAAGCGGAAGGCCGTAATGACTTCGTCATAAATAACGAGTGAGCCGTTAGCATGAGCCAGCTTACAGAGCCCTTCGAGGAATCCGGGCTTCGGCATCACCATACCGAAATTACCGACGATCGGTTCAACCATTACAGCGGCGACATCTTCGCCCCATTTTTCTAGTGCCTCTTGCAGGCTTTCCAGATCATTAAACGGAACAGTGATTACTTCCTGTGCAATACTGCTAGGAACGCCGGCACTATCTGGAATGCCAAGCGTAGAAGGCCCGGATCCTGCTGCTACGAGCACTAGATCAGAGTGGCCGTGATAACAGCCAGCGAATTTTACGATTTTACTGCGCTTTGTATAAGCACGAGCGACACGAATGGTAGTCATAACCGCTTCTGTGCCTGAATTGACAAACCGGACTTTATCCATAGACGGAATAGCTTCTTTAAGCATTTTAGCAAGCTTAATTTCGAGCTCTGTTGGGGTTCCGTAAAGAACACCATTCTCAGCTGCAGTGGTAATTGCCTTCGTTATATGTGGGTGAGCATGGCCGGTAATGATCGGTCCATAGGCTTGGAGATAGTCGATATATTCATTGCCATCTACATCCCAGAAGTGAGATCCGCTGGCACGTTTCATAAATACAGGTGCTCCGCCTCCAACGGCTTTAAAAGAGCGGGAAGGGCTATTTACACCTCCAACGATATGTTGAAGGGCTTCGTGATAAAGTTGCTCAGATGTGGAACGATTCATAATGTGATCATCCTTTCGATTGTTGGTGCTCATGGCAACGGGCGAACAACGGTGTTTCCGCTGTCCGCCCGTATTATACCATTGCCTGTAGTGTCTACTTGTGAACGTTGCTTGTCAGATCTTTATTGGGTTCCGCTAGTGTTACTATTTGAAGTAGTCTCTGGTGAACTTGAAGGTGTAGGCGTTGGCTCAGGGCCATTTAAGGTATCCTGAACAAATTCCTTTAATTTTTTCTCACTGCGAATGCCTATAACCTGCGATCCGTCACTTGTAGTTTCCTCTTTGAGCAGATCCATTGGCGGAATTTGCTCACTACCGCCCATGGTACTATCGTACCCAACGGTTGCAAGCTTCCACATATCATTTACTGTCAGATTAGTTTCGATATAAGGCGTAACTTGAGACAGGATATTCGGTAGCTTGATTATGGATGTGGTCTTGATCAGCTTGTCAGCCACAACCTTGAGAAAAGCACGCTGGCGCTCGGTCCGAGTGAAGTCGGAGGTAGCGTCATGTCGAAAACGTACATATTGCAGAGCTTTATTACCGTCGAGATGCTGATATCCTTTTTTAAGATCAATGTCATACTCGGGACCATCTGCAATGGTCTTGTACACCATATCTTTCTCGACTTCATAATCTACACCACCAACGGCATCTACTAGCTTGATGAATCCTTGGAAGTCCGTGTAGACATAATATTGAATCGGGATGCCGAGCAGATCGCTTACAGTCTGCATCGCCGTGTTAGGTCCATAAATGATAGCTGAATTAATACGTTTTTCGCCGTGATCTGGAATCGGAACGTAAGTGTCTCTAAGAATTGAGAATACGCTGATTTTCTTCTTCACGGGATCAAGTGAGGCTACGAGCATTGTATCAGAACGAGGAATTTCTCCCTTCTTGACACCGCGGGCATCTACGCCCATTAGCAGTATATTAACAGGCTCTGTACCTTCCCATTTTGGAGGTTCTGGCGTGTCGACATCAACAGTTTCAGCATTCTTAAATGGTGAATTCTCGGTGTTCGACATGCTGCCAAGCTCAGTGTAGATGGATGTAAAGTAGTAAATGGCTCCACCGATAATAAGGAGGAGTATAATGGCCAGTGTCCAAAGCAGCGGTTTCTTTTTTGACTTACCAGTCTTTGCGTGCCTTTTCTTTCTAGGTGGCATTTCTCGTTCTTCCTTTCGCATTCACATTCTCTACATTATAATTTCTTTTGGGGATACGCGCAATTCATGCTCGATCCTCCAATATCAAGAAGGAGTGGATATAACTTGAACGTAGTAGCTATTGGACAAAAAATACCGAATTTCACTCTTCCGTCTTCCAACGGGCAAGAGGTTAGTTTAAGTGATTACCTGGGCCGAAAGGTCATTTTATATTTTTATCCTAAAAATATGACACCAGCCTGTACGCAGGAGGCCTGCGAATTCCGGGACGCCCATGATCAGATTATTACGCTTGGTGCGGTTGTTCTAGGCATCAGTCCAGATCCTTTGGCTTCGCATATGAGATTTACGGAGAAGAACAGTCTACCCTTTCCACTGTTGTCTGATGAGGATCATAAGGTCAGTGAAATGTTCGGTGTATGGCAGCTTAAGAAGCTCTATGGTAGAGAATTCATGGGCATTGTACGTTCTACTTTTCTGATCGATGAACAGGGGATCTTAGTGGAAGAATGGCGGAAAGTACGAGTGAAAGGTCATGTAGCATCTGCCATAGCAGGGATTTCCAAATCATAAAGTTTGTTAATAACTTTTTGTAAAAGTCTGTTACATTTTTAACAGCTTTCATAAGGTATTGTCATGATATAGTTTCCTCATAATTGCTTCAAATTTGGAGCAAGACGAGGTGGTGTAGTGATAATGCTGCGTATTGGCCTTGATATCGGATCAACTACTGCGAAAGTGGTTGTTATAGAGCGTAACACTATTGTTTATCAGGACTATGTAAGACATTATAGCGATATAAAAAAAGCAGCCCTCTCTCTTCTATCTGATGTACAGAGCAGATTTCCTGAGAGAGGCGCAGCCCTTACTGTAAGCGGTTCCTCAGGCTTATCTTTATCCAAACTGGGAGGCGTACCGTTCGTTCAGGAGGTGATCGCCTGTACAAAGGCGATTGGCGAGCTGATTCCAGAATGCGATACGGCGATTGAACTGGGTGGTGAGGACGCCAAGATCATCTATCTCCGAGGCGGCATTGAGCAGCGTATGAATACGGCTTGCGCGGGAGGAACGGGAGCATTTATTGATCAAATGGCATCGCTGCTACAGGCCGACCCAGCGGGCTTAAACGCATTGGCAGAGAAGCATGAGCGAATCTATCCTATCGCTTCACGCTGCGGTGTATTCGCCAAAAGCGATGTGCAGCCGCTATTAAACGAGGGGGCCCGCCGGGAGGATGTGGCGGCTTCAATCTTTCAGAGTATTGTTAATCAGACGATCAGCGGTCTCGCTTGCGGACGTCCAATTCGCGGACGGGTGGCTTTCCTTGGCGGACCGCTAACCTTCCTGCCAGCCCTGCGTCAGCGTTTTGCGGAGACGCTTGAACTTGCGGAGTCAGATATTCTTTTCCCCGAGCGGTCGCAGTATTTCGTAGCGATTGGATCAGCACTCTCTGAAGCGGATCCTACTATTTTGCCGCTTTCAGGCTGGATCGCGCGAATAGCGGCTGTGGATTTTACAGCGGATCGGGCAGCGGATGCTGAATTACCACCGCTGTTTGAGAACCCCGAAGAGCTTGTTGCGTTCCGTCAGCGCCATGGTAAAGCTTCTGCTGCCAGATCAGATCTGGCTGTGTATCGTGGCCCTTGTTATCTGGGGATCGATGCAGGGTCAACAACAACCAAACTCGTATTGACCGGCTCTGCTGACGAAATTCTACATACCTTTTATGGCAGCAACAAGGGGAATCCCTTGTATTCTGTCAGTGAGGCACTGAAGGAAATGTATCGGGTTCTACCGGAAGGCTGTTATATTGCAGGTTCTTATGTAACAGGTTATGGAGAGGGGTTAATCAAAGCCGCTTTATGGACGGACGGCGGTGAAGTGGAGACGGTTGCTCATTACAAGGCCGCATCTAAGTTCATGCCGGAGGTAGACTTTATTCTGGATATCGGCGGACAGGACATGAAATGCATCAAGATCCGCGGCGGTGCTATCGACAGTCTAATGCTCAATGAAGCCTGTTCGGCAGGCTGCGGCTCTTTTCTGGAGAGCTTTGCTTCTGCGCTCGGATTAGGTATCGAGGAGTTTGCGAAGTCAGCGGTGGAAGCAGTCAAACCTGTTAATTTGGGTTCCCGCTGTACGGTATTCATGAATTCTAAAGTGAAGCAGGTTCAGAAGGAAGGTGCGTCGCTGGCTGATCTTTCGGCAGGTCTTGCCTATTCCGTAATTAAGAATGCCCTGCAAAAAGTAATTAAAATTCGCAACCCTGAGGATTTAGGGCGGAATATTATTGTTCAGGGCGGCACCTTCTATAACGAAGCCGTATTGCGGGCCTTTGAGCGCCTAACGGGGAGAACGGTAGTCAGACCGGATATTGCTGGCGTTATGGGAGCGTACGGTTGTGCACTGATTGCCCGTGAGCAAGCAGGGGCTGACGGAAAAAGTACACTGCTTGGACCGGAGGAAATAGCCAACTTTAAGTACGAGGTATCTTCAGGTCGCTGTGGCCGCTGTGGAAATAACTGTGCGTTAACGATCAGTCGGTTCCCGGACAAGAGCTTCTACGTTACAGGCAATCGCTGTGAGCGTGGTGCAGGAGGCAGGAAAGAGAAGAATGTACTGCCAAATTTGATGCAGTATAAGTATGAACGCTTCTTTGACTATGAAGCATTACCTGAGGCAGGTGCAGCACGGGGCACTGTCGGTATTCCACGTACGATGAATATGTTCGAGAATTACCCGTTCTGGCACACTTTTTTCACCAAACTTGGCTACCGGGTAATTCTCTCTCCTAAATCAAGCAAGAAGCTCTATGAAAGTGGGATGGATACGATTCCTTCAGAATCGATCTGCTATCCTGCAAAGATGGCGCACGGACATGTGCAGAGCTTGATCGGTAAAAGCGTCGATTTTATTTTTTATCCTGCCGTAGTGTATGAGAAGAAGGAAGATGAAGCAGCGGATAATCATTTCAATTGTCCGGTGGTCGCCTCTTACCCTGAGGTCATTCGCAACAATATGGATGGACTAAAGGATAATGGAATCACGCTGGTCAGTCCGTTTCTGACCTTCGACGATAGATCTGCGCTGACTAAGGGACTCGTGAAGACATTTACAGGGATTCCGAGAGAAGAGATTGCGAATGCTGTGCAGGCAGGACTTGCTGAAGCTGACCGCGCCAAAAGTGATGTGCGTACCAAAGGTGAAGAGACGCTTGCGTATCTTGCCAGCACTGGGAACAAGGGAATACTTCTCTGTGGTCACCCTTATCATGCGGATCCTGAAATTAATCACGGCATTGCAGATATGATTACCGGTATGGGACTCGCCGTGCTGACAGAAGATTCTGTCTGCCATCTGGACCGAAGTGAAGGGGATGTGGCGGTAGTTAATCAGTGGACCTATCATGCCCGAATGTACCGCGCAGCCCGCCTTGCCGCAGTCCGAACCGACCTGGAGCTTGTTCAATTGACTTCCTTCGGATGTGGGATTGATGCGATCACCTGTGATGCCGTACAAGACATTATGGAAAGGCATAACAAAGTATATACGCTGATCAAAATCGATGAGATTAGCAACCTTGGCGCTGCGCGCATTCGGCTGCGTTCACTGCTGGCAGCGATGCGCGAACGGGAAAAAGGAAAGGTGCTTCCTCAGAAGCCGCCTAAAATACAGGCTAATGTAGCATTCACGAAGGAAATGAAAGAAACGTACACGATCCTTGCGCCGCAGATGTCGCCCATTCATTTTGAATTGTTTGAACAGGTCTTCCGCGATGCGGGATACCGTCTCAAGATCCTTGAAACCACTGGGCCTGAAGAGACGGAAGAGGGCCTTAGATACGTTAACAATGATGCATGTTATCCCGCTATTGTAACGATAGGGCAGATTCTATCGGCACTGAAGAGTGGGGACTATGATCCGAATCGTACCGCTGTAATCATGTCACAGACGGGCGGTGGCTGCCGGGCGACGAATTATATTTCTTTGCTCCGCAAAGCCCTAAAGGATTCAGACCTCGAACAGATTCCTGTGATTTCGCTGAATGCTTCTGGAATGGAGAACCAGCCAGGCTTCCGAATCAGTCTTAAGCTGGCAAATCGGCTGATCGCTGCGGCTTGCTATGGTGATCTAATGATGCGGTTGCTAAATCATTTTAGGCCGTATGAGGTCGTTCCACAGAGTGCTGAGCGTTTATTCCGTAAGGGGATGGAGCGTTGTAAGGTCAGCCTAGTCAACTTCTCGTTCCGAGAATATAAACGTCTGGTTCGTGAAATTGTAGCTGATTTTTGTAAGCTGCCCGTTACAGGTGCTACTAAACCAAGAGTAGGCATTGTTGGAGAGATCCTGATTAAATTTCACCCGGACGCCAACAACCGTATCATCGAGATGATTGAGGCGGAGGGCGGAGAAGCGGTAATGCCAGACTTCTTAGATTTCATCTTTTATTGCGTGTATAATCCGATCTACAAAGCCGAGCAATTCGGTAAAAGTAAACGGCTAGGATATATTAATCCGATGTTGATCTCCTATCTGGAGATTTATCGCAAGCCGATAAAGGTAGCTCTTGAGGATGCCGGACTGGCTAAAGGACGGGAAAATATTTATGGTCTTGCTGAGAAGGCCAGCCGACTGGTATCCGTAGGAAATCAGATGGGTGAGGGATGGTTCCTGACTGCAGAAATGATGGATCTGCTGGATAATGGTGTGAATAATATTGCTTGTATTCAACCGTTCGCCTGCTTGCCCAATCATATTACCGGGCGTGGGATGATTAAGGGCCTTAAGGAGTTGTATCCAGGTGCGAATATCGTCGCCATTGATTATGATGCTGGAGTTAGTGTAGTTAACCAAGCGAATCGAATCAAGCTGATGATGTCGATTGCTAGCAGTCAGGAAGGGAATGCTGTGTCTGATTTAGAACCATCACTTAAACCGCTGCAGCAGACCCTACTTGAAGGCTCCTACAGTTTGACCTGAGCTTAAAAAGGTAACATATAGACGAAGTGCCTATAAAAAGCGGACCAAGAATTCACTTGGTCCGCTTTTTTTGTGCTGATTATTAGTTTGTTGAAGGAGAGCTGGCTACGCCTCTCCACCGTTTCAGATGAGGCAGCTGTTCGGCGAGTAATTTGCGGGCGACAGCCTCATCCATTCCTTCTTGAACCAAGTAGCCTGTACAAATGTCAGACATTTCTTGCAGCGTAATATCAGGCTGTTTAAATGCTCCATCTTCGTAGCAGTATACACAATAATCTTCGATCTTTTGCCCTTCCTTGTTCGTTCCAAGTAAATCTTCCGTAGGCATAGGCATCCCACAGCTTTGACAAAATTTCGGTTCGCCTTGCATTTGCCCTACATGCTCTTGATTCATATACAGCACTCCTTTTAAAAGTATGCGAAGCTTATGAGCACTCGCTTTAAGTACATTATAGAACTATGAATCTGACGACATACCGTCAGGTTTAAAGCGAGGTTGCATATTTTTTGGCAACCCCAAGAGCCAACTCTCCAAGCTTCTGACGAATATGTTCCGGCTCTAGCACTTCTAAAGCCGTTCCGAAGCTGAGCAAGAAACCATAGAGCCATCCGTCCTCGGGATAATGGATGGACACGTTATATCCACCATGTCCGTCCGGTTGAAGCTCAGTGGAGTCAAAGCGATCTTCCGCTAGATGTCTGCCTTCAGCTGTGAAGTGCAGAAGGATTGGCGACACTACTAAGGTTGAAGTCACTCGCTGATAATCAGTGCTCCAGGGCAGCTCATGCATGTCCCTATCTTCTCTAATGAACTCCCGTTTTTCTTTAACGAGTCCTTTCATACGATGCAGCTTGAATAATCTGAAATCCTGGCGTTGCAGGCAGTAACCATACAAGTACCATGCTTGTCCTTTTAAGACTAAAGTATAGGGCTCGACAGAACGCTGACTGGACTGCCCCTCGGCATTGACATAATCAAAGGCCACAGTTCTGTTTTCTTCCAGCGCCTCTTTTAGAGTTGCAATCTTCTCTTCTAGGATAGGCTGAAGACCCCAAGGAGAGAAATCGATGATAAGCTGGGTCGTTTTGCTTCGGAAAGCGGCGGTCTGTGAGGGCGGGATTACGCTACTGATCTTCTCCATGAGCAGAGTGTGTTCAGTTCCGCCATAAGAGGAGACGCTTTGCAGAGCGGAGAAAATATCAGCCAGCTCGCGGTCGGTCAATACATTGCGGTCTAACCGGTAGCCTTCCATAAGGCCGATACCACCACCCGATCCCTGATAGGTGACGATAGGAATTCCAGCCCCATTAATACTTTCAATATCACGGTAAATGGTACGCACGGACACTTCGAACATGTCGGCGAGCTCCTTCGCCTGAATGAGACGCCGGTTCATTAGTAGAATGACGATAGAGAGCAATCGATCAATTTTCAAAAGGTAGAGCCCTCCTTTTCGGATAATTTCGTTATGTAATGATGTACTACATCTTAGCAAATTCTTGAAAATAAAGCATGGATGGAGCCTCGGGCGCTGGGTTTTGCTGGGGGAGCAGGGTTCTCTATAATTGCTATACTGTTGGCAGGGTATGCGTTGATACGTAGTAAAAAGAGCGGTGAATTCACCGCTCCTTGGAAGGTTTTTTAATCTGGGCCTGAATCCGAGTGGCAGCTTTGCCAGGGAAGAGGCGGGCACCAATGTTTTTGCGATAACGGTAAATGATCACAAGAGCTGCTATTACTGCACCACCAGAAATAATCCAAAGCGCATATGACTCGAACAAATGGAAGATGCCCATCCACTGTGGACCAAACACCTTTCCGATGCTAAGAAACAGTACTACCCAGAATACGGCTCCACTATAAGCATATAGGGCGAATTTACGGAAGGGAAGCGCGATAATACCAGCAAAATAACCTGTAAAGTGCCGTACCCCTGGAATGAAATAACCGATAAAAATTAGAAAGCTTCCGTATTTCTCAAACCATTTCTGTGTTTTTTCTAGCTTAGTAGGTGAGAATAGAAACCATTTTCCATATCGCTGGATAAAGGGCATACCGGCTTTTAATCCGACAAAATAGGTGAGGGTCATCCCAGCTGTGGTGCCTGCAAAAGCAACTACAATTAGCGTAAAGAAATCAAGTCTCCCAGTATAGGAAAGGAAACCGGCAAACGCCATAGTGGTCTCTCCGGGAAAGGGCAGGGCAACGAACTCGAGAAGTAATCCAAAGAATAATACGCTATATCCATATTTGGTGAATAATTCTTGTATAAAACTCAGCATTTCCATAAGATTGTCACTCTCCAAGAGGCAGTTGCCTTATTCTATTTTACAGCTTGTCTTCATACAATCTACCAAATGGCTTTTAAGCCAATAGAATGCTGGAGGTAGAGAAGATGAAGGGTAATAAAAGCGCACACAGCCGCCGAAAGTTGATAAGCGGATTGCTCGTTATGGTTGTAATATTCATCGTAATGCTCGGATGGAGTATAGGGAAAAACTTGAATTCATGGGAGCTCCGATCCTTGCAGCCCGCTAGCGCCGAGTCTGTATCTGTTAAGAATAAGCTTACCGCAGCGACGATGCAAGATTTGCCATCTGCAGTAGAACCACTCGCTTCTGCATCTCCGGAAGTTCACTCCTCTTCAAGTGCGGCCCTTACTGTGACTCAACTCCCTCAAGCTAATGGGGTAGAGAAAATATCCAAGGTTTCGACAACGAGTTCTGCAATCACAGCAGCCAAAAAATCTAAAAAAACAGTCTATATTACATTTGACGACGGACCTAGCGATAACACCTTCAATGTACTTGAAATTTTACATCAGGAAGGTGTGAAGGCAACCTTTTTTGTTCTTGGTAATCAAGCGAAAAGCCATCCTGAGCTCATCGACTCCATATGGGAACAGGGCCATGCGATTGGCAATCATACCTATAATCATAATTACCATGATTTATATAGTGGATTCACGGAATTTTGGAATCAAATTAAACAGACTGAAGAGATTGTTCAGGGGATTACAGGGGTTCGGCCACAGCTTATCCGCGCCCCAGGTGGAACCTATGATCATTTTGATAATACCTATTTCAATTTATTGAAGCAAGCAGGTTATAAGGTGATGGATTGGACGGTGGATAGCGGCGATTCTAAACGGAAAGGCGTGCCAGCCTCAGAAATTTTGAAGGAATCCACAATGGATATGAAGTCTTCCCAGGTTATTTTGCTGCTACATGATGGTGGCGGTCATCAAGAGAGCGTCAAAGCGCTGCCGGACATTATTGCACGCTATAAGGCGGCTGGATATGACTTTGGCCTATTGGATGAAACGGTAGAACCTGTACAATTTAGAGTCTCTTCAAAAGCCGCTAATTTGGGGCGAAAAAAGCCTTCAGAAGCTTGGGTCGCCTCAAATATCACACCGAATACGGAGCTCTTTGCGCCTGGAAAGCCATTGATTCTGGAGGTCGGAAAGCTGGAGACGAAGCTGAATCCCGGGGAATATTCCGTGCGAAATGGACAGTATATGGTTCCGCTTCGTGCTGTAATTGAACGGCTTGGAGGGCGAGTTAGCTGGGATGTGAATAGCCGAAGTGGAGAAATAGATTGGAACGGGAAAGCGGTCATTGCCGATGTAATGAACAAACAATTGATTCTAAACCATCCTGATAAGGGTCAAAAGACAATCGATGCGAGGGTAGAAATGATTGGTGGATCGATCTGGGTATCGCTACGAGAACTGCTGGAGACAACAGGTCATCCTCCGCTTAATATAAGCGTTACTGAAGTAGAACGCCGGGTAAAAACATTCTGAAAGAAGAGCTGAGGCTGTCTAGTAAAAAGAAAAAACAAATGTCTGGGCACCCTTTTTCATGGGAAGAATAGATAGTAATAAGTTCCTGAGCTAGGAACAAGTCTATGACCAAAGGATGGGTGTCCCATTGTCCTCTTCATCACTAATTGATCAATTGAAGAAAGATGCCGGAAGTGTCAAAAGCTTCTCTTATCCGCGTAGCCGAAGTGCTCTGATGGAATGGTTAAGGATGCTAACTGTGGCTGGAATTATAGGTGCTTTATATGTTTGGCGAGGAGGTCCGTCTTTGCTGTTTCTCCTGATCGTTGTTGGAGTTATTATGCTCGGTGGACTTATGCTTCAGCTCTCTGGTCCACGGACGATTAAGCTAGTTCGTACAATTACTCCTGCGAGACCGATGGCTGGTAATACACTTCATGTGAAGGTAAAGCTGAGCTTCTCTTCTCGGTTGCCTCTCCCTTGGATGACCATTGCCGATTATTGGGGTGATAGCCATCATCAGAAGCTGCTATTTCCTGGATTCAAACGTTCTTTTTCATACACATATACGATTGAAAATTTATCTCGCGGCAATCATCATCTGCTGGGCTGTAGAGTAACTTGGGGAGATTTTCCGGGTTGGTTCACGGGAAGATCTGAACCGGATGGAGGACAGAGTTTTAAGGTGCTGCCAGCGCCTTTATACTTTGGTGGAACTGTACCAGATAGCGGATTTATGACGGGTGACACCTTGTATTCTAGACGGGGAAGAAGCATCAGCGATGAGGCTTTGGAATCCAGGGATTATGAGCCAGGAGATCCACTTAGCCGAATTCATTGGAAGAATAGTGCAAGAACGGGGGCGCTGCAGAGCAAAGTTCCAGAACGGGAAAAGGCAAGAATGACCTGTATCGTATTGGCTAATGACCCGCTCAACTACGAGGTTCCTACAGATGCGCTTAAACCTCGTGGGAGCCGAGACGATTCGCCTCCAGCATTTGAGAAAGCGGTGTCGACAGCGATGGGGCTGCTGCTCTCCGCTGAGCGTTCAGGTGCTTATGTTCAGTTGTTTAGCGGCGGTTGGCCAGAAGGTATGGCTAGACATGAAGGTCTGGGTAAAATCCCAGGGAGAGTGCTGGATATTCTGACTGAAATTTCCCTGGATGGCACTAGAAACCTGTCGCTGCTGCTTGATGATGCTTCCCGCGGCTGGATTCCGGGGATGACAGTAGCCATTATTACGGGACGGCTAGAAGAGGAATCTGCCAAGGTGATTGCCAAGTTCTTGATGCAAGGTGTGAAGGTGGAGCTTTATTATGCTTGGGACCAATCAGCACCGAAGCCAGGGGAGGCTCGCCAGCCTGGAAGGGGAACTGTCGGAGATAGTTTGGCTCGTCTTGGAGCACGAATGTTTTGTCTGGATGATGCATTGCCAGCATTCAGATTCAGGGAGGTAGAGTTCCATGAATCATCCGGAAAACCAACACTACGGTAAGGGAAAATCGGGTGATACAGAACTGGCTATGAATGGCTTTCAGTTCAATTTGGGGCAAATAGAGAACAGACATGCCGGTAAGCAGAGAAAAGTGCCTCTGTACTATCGTTTGCTGTTCTCTTTGGCCATTATGGGGCTATTTATTGAATGGTTACTCCCTTTATATAGGTCTGCTTTATTAGAAGATACCTCCAAGATGCTACAAGTTCTAATGGTATTGGCGGCGGTGTTGCTGTTATGGGGGATATTTCAGATTCCGGGGTGGCTACTGCTAAGTATTCAATTTCTTATTACTGTTTCAGCATGGCTTTACTTATGCAGTGGGGGCGAAGGCATAGGGTGGTTAGGGATTTATGCGGACGAAATTGCGAATGATCTCATTCTGCTTCTTTCTGGACATGTTTCTCAGTTAAGCGAGATCAGCAGGCTTTTGATATTGATTGTAGGTTGGGGACTATTGGTATCCTCAGTACAGCAGCTTGCACTCTTCCGAGGGAGTACAGTGCTATTCACAGCAGTTACAATCATTTACTTGCTGATCTTGGATATGGGCTTTGACGTCAATACCACAATGGATATTGTGATATCCATGGGTCTTATTTTTTGGATGCACGCGATGAGTGGTCTCCTGCGTCTTCAAGAACGTGAGGGAGTTACTACACTGCCTTATGCGCGTTGGGGAGGGCTGACTTTGGCGACAGCCATTGTCGTGATGGCAACAGCATGGTTCGGTGGGCAGCTGCTCGGGGCAAGACCAACCAGCGAGCTTACGTTGCAATCGACATTTCAGAAGCTGCAGACTTGGGCTTCAGGCCATTTGCCAGATGATAAGGCGTCTAATGCTTCTGGAACAACAGGGTATAGTTCGAATGACGGTGAACTCGGAGCCCCGTTATCCCGCAATACTGAACCAGTCTTTACAGCTATAACTAGCGAGCGTACTTACTGGCGAGGTGAGAGCATTGCTTACTATGATGGCCGCCGATGGATCAGGGGGGGCGAAGAGTTTATGCCGCTTAATCTGTCCGGTATTCCAAAGAATTCTTCATTGATGCTAAGCGGTGAAACTAGGAAACGAACACTTCAACAGCGAATACAATTTGCCACCCCTTCTTCCGGGGGAATTCCTTTATTCAATGCGGGAATAATAACTGATGTTGAGTCGGTTGAACTCTTGGGCGGAAGTAAATTGGGATATGTGCTGTCTAACTTAGACAGAGAGAGTTTTCGTCTGCCTGATTCAATAGGCTCTGCACGGATCACAGAATATTCAGTGGAATCCTTACTTCCTGAGAGCGATCCAGTACTGCTTCGTGGTTTAAGCAGTAACGATCCCCAGGAAATTATGGGCAAGTATTTGCAATTGCCAGATTTGTTACCCGTACGAGTGAGAGAGCTGGCGGAGATGCTTACAGCTTCTTCAGGTAACCGCTATGACTCCGTAACTGCCATTAAGGATTACTTACAACATGGATATTCCTATACGTTGAACACAACGGTTCCACCATCCGGATCTGATTTTGTGGATCACTTTTTATTTGAGACAAAACAAGGCTACTGTGTTCATTTTGCAACAGCTATGACCGTACTGCTGCGCAGTGCAGGAATTCCTGCTCGTTATGTCCAAGGCTTTGGGCCTGGGACCTTGCAGGACGATACTATGCCGGCGAAGTATTTAGTCACCCAGGGCGATGCCCATGCTTGGGTGGAGGTCTATTTCGCCGGCGCCGGTTGGGTCCCATTCGACCCAACGCCTGGCCCCGCCCTTGCCGCCGGCTTCGCCGCACCGGCGCTGCCTGCGGCAGCCTCGCTCGCGCCGCAAGCTGCGCGAAACGCGGGCTTGCCCGCCCTGCCGCTGGCGGGCGGGACCTCTGCAGCGCCGCTCGCTGCCGCGGCGCTGCTTCCCGCCGCCGCTTGGCGCTGGCGGCGTAGCCTGGCTCTGCTGCTGGCCGCGCGCAGCGCCAGCAGCATGAGCCGCGAGAGGCAGCTGCGCGCTGCCTCTCTAGCTTGGCACGGGCTGGCGGAGCGGTATGGACCGCCGCCGCCCGGTGTCACTGGCAGGGAGTATGTGGACTCCCTGCAGATCTACGATGCCGGACTAAGCGAAGCCGTCCGGCAGTTCGTACGCCAGTGGGAGACCCTGGCGTACGCGCCCGCGCCTTCAGCCTTCGTCGCGGCCGATCCCGCGAAGGAAATGCCTACAATATCTGCAACGTCTAGAATTTCAGCAAGGTCGATGATATCTGCAATCCCTGCAATGTCTGCGGCGCCAGCATCACCTGCAGAGATCAGCGAGCTTACTACTCATGATGCGTCCGCGTTTATGCGCGAATGCCTGATCATCACCTTCCGGTTAACTTAATCGGTCAGAACAGCTGATGCTGCTATACAATTCCTTCCATGGAAAGGAATGTTCTTCATGAAGTTTAACTCTCTCCTATTATGAGAAGTGTGTTCTCCTTTCCTTGACGATGAGAATTAACCATGAGTATAATGAATCCAATAATCAAGGGAGGCTCGTAATGAATAAGCCAAATGAAATTATCGTCGTTCTCGATTTTGGGGGACAATACAACCAACTTATCGCGCGCAGAATTCGGGACCTGGGAGTATACAGCGAACTTTTGCCGTACAATACGCCAGTAGACAAGATCAAAGCACTTGCACCTAAAGGGATTGTCTTCTCTGGTGGCCCTAGCAGTGTATATGCTGAAGATGCTCCACATGTAGATCCAGCGATCTATGATTTAGGAGTACCGATCTTCGGTATTTGCTATGGTATGCAGCTAATGGCTCACCAACTTGACGGTAAAGTGGAACGCTCCGCTAAACGTGAATACGGTAAAGCCGATATTGATTTTGAAGAAGGTACTGCACTCGTTGCTGGGCTAGAGAGCCGTCAGACGGTATGGATGAGCCATGGTGACCATGTGGTTGAACTTCCAACAGGATTCAAGCTGAATGCAGGAACTGAAAGTGCTCCAATCGCGGCAATGAGCAATGATGAGCGTAAATTGTTCGCGGTTCAATTCCACCCAGAAGTACGTCACTCTGTACATGGTAATGAGATGATCTCGAACTTCTTGTATCAAATTTGCGGCTGCGACGGCAAATGGACGATGGAATCGTTTATTGATGAAGCTATTCAAGATATTCGTAACCAAGTTGGAGACAAAAAAGTACTCTGCGCACTTAGCGGTGGCGTAGATTCTTCCGTAGTTGCAATGCTTATTCACCGTGCAATCGGTGATCAATTAACTTGTATGTTTATTGATCACGGTCTTTTGCGTAAAGGTGAAGCTGAAAGTGTTATGGAGACCTTCGTAGGTAAATTCGATATTCATGTCGTGAAAATCGATGCACGCGAGCGCTTCATGAGCAAGCTTGCAGGTGTTGAAGATCCTGAACAAAAACGTAAAATCATCGGTAACGAGTTTATCTACTGCTTCGACGAAGAGTCGGCTAAGCTCGGAGATTTCGCATTCCTTGCACAAGGTACACTGTATACGGATATCGTTGAGAGCGGAACAGCTACAGCTCAAACAATTAAATCTCACCACAACGTGGGTGGTCTGCCAGAAGATATGAAATTCAGCTTGATCGAGCCGTTAAACACCTTGTTTAAGGATGAGGTTCGTAAACTAGGTGAAGAACTGGGAATGCCACGTGCTATCGTTTGGCGTCAACCTTTCCCTGGTCCAGGTCTTGCTATCCGTGTCTTGGGTGAAGTAACAGAGGACAAGCTTACTATCGTTCGCGACTCTGACTACATTCTGCAAGAGGAAATTGCTAAAGCGGGATTAGACCGTGAAATTTGGCAATACTTCACTGCCCTGCCTAACATGAAGAGTGTTGGTGTTATGGGGGATGCTCGTACTTATTCCTACACAGTAGGTGTGCGCGCAGTAACTTCCATCGACGGAATGACGGCTGACTGGGCGCGTATCCCATGGGATATCCTTGAGAAAATCTCCGTACGTATCGTTAACGAAGTTGAGAACGTAAACCGCGTAGTGTATGACATTACTTCGAAACCACCAGCAACAATCGAGTGGGAATAGGATCGGTGCAACTATAGATTTCAAAAAAACTCTCTTTTATTTGCGTTATTTAGCAAATAAAAGAGAGTTTTTTTATTTCTCAAGTAAAGGGTTGTGCTGGAGACGCCGTTTTCACAAATCTTTCATGAACACGTTTTGTTGAAAGGGCTTGCAACCCTCGAAAAGTTATGATAAATTGTACTTGTCTAAGAAATAGACAAGATAAACAAGTACATTTTCTACTAAAGGGGCCAATCAAAATGATGACTATTTCCAAAGAGACACCTCATATTAAACCGAACGGGGTAGAGATCGCTGAATCGATTCTGTTGCCTGGTGATCCTTTAAGAGCTAAGTTCATTGCGGAAACTTTTTTAGAAGATTACCAGTGCTTTAACGAGGTAAGAGGAATGTTAGGATATACCGGTACTTACAAAGGGAAGAAAATCTCTGTTATGGGTACGGGAATGGGTCCAGCGAGCATGGGAATTTATTCTTGGGAATTAATCAATGTATTTGGAGTTAAGAATTTAATCAGAATTGGTACCTGTGGTGCAATGCAAGAAAACATTGAGCTATACGATGTAATTTTTGGTATGGGAGCTGCAACGGATTCCAATTATGGTCATCAATATAATTTACCTGGACAATATCCACTAACGGCTTCTTTTGAGCTTTTGGAGAAAGCTAAGAAAATAGCAGATGATAAAGGACAAAAGGTTCATATTGGTAATATTTTATCCAGTGAAATATTTTATAATGCGGATCAGGCAGCTAATAAAAAGTGGCAGGATGTAGGGATTTTGGGTGTTGAAATGGAATCTGTAGCCCTCTATTGGAACGCTATCCAAGCACGTGTAAAAGCGCTGTGCATTCTAACAGTGAGTGATCATCTTATTACAGGAGCACAGACCACTTCGGAGGAACGCCAAACTGCATTTACTAAAATGATGGAGATCGCATTAGAGTTAGCATAAATGCTTTCCTTCTATGTGAAACTAATGTAAACGATATAAAGTTTATACAGCATGAGATATTGGAAGCCTGTTATGTAAAGTCGTTCCGGTTATATTATTTTTAATTACTAGATAAGGAATGAGAGTAGAATGAAGAAATTTAAACGTGTACATTTAATCGTGATGGATTCAGTAGGCATTGGAGAAGGAAAAGACGCGGATCAATTTAACGATGTTGGCTCCCATACCCTATTACACATTGCAGAACATATGAATGGATTAAATCTGCCCAACCTAGCCAAATTGGGTCTATCTAATATTGAAAAAATTTTGGGTGTTCCAAAAGCTGAGAAACCACTTGCTTATTATACTAAATTACAGGAAAAATCAGTCGGGAAAGATACAATGACAGGTCATTGGGAGATCATGGGTTTAAATATTGATCAACCTTTTAATGTGTATCCAAATGGATTCCCCGACGAATTAATTAAACAGATCGAGGACATAACTGGCCGAAAAGTAGTAGCGAATAAACCTGCAAGTGGAACGGCTATTCTTGATGAATATGGCGAGCATCAAATGAAAACAGGGGATCTGATCGTTTATACCTCTGCTGACCCGGTTCTGCAAATTGCAGCTCATGAAGAAATCATCCCATTAGAAGAGTTATATGATATTTGTGAAAAGGTTCGGGAAATCACCAAAGACCCTGCCTATTTAATTGGTCGTATTATTGCCAGACCTTATGTAGGCCAACCCGGGAAATTTACGAGAACCTCCAATCGTCATGACTATGCCTTGAAACCATTTCATAAAACGGTTATGAATAGCTTGCAAGACGGAGGTTATGATGTCATCGCCATTGGTAAAATCAATGATATTTTCGATGGTGAAGGCGTTACAGAATCCATTCGTACAAAAGACAATATGGATGGTATGGATAAACTGCTTGATGTAATTAAGAAAGATTTCACTGGAATGAGCTTTTTGAATTTAGTTGATTTCGATGCTTTATACGGTCATCGTCGTGATCCGGAAGGCTATGGAAGAGCACTAGAGGAATTCGATAAACGATTAGATGAGGTATTCGATTCCATCCGAGAAGATGATTTGTTAATCATTACGGCTGACCATGGAAATGACCCAACCTTCCCTGGTACAGACCATACTCGTGAGTTTATTCCTGTCCTAGTCTATTCCAAGCAATTAAAGGACAGTGGGGCATTACCTGAGCATGATACCTTTGCTGATATCGGTGCGACTATAGCAGATAACTTTGATGTTGATATGCCAGACAACGGTGAGTCTTTCCTGCCATTTCTTAAATAATTGATATCGCATAAAAACCTCCAAAGTTTCTTTTTGGAGGTTTTTACGTTGCGATTGAAGCAGAGAATGACATTCCTTGTCGCTTGAAAAATGATGTGTCATAATGGGGAGAAAAGGACATCAGATGAATGAACACGCATAAACTAGATAAATTGAAACGGCCGCTTTATATCAATGTATATGATGAGCTTCTTCTTCAGATTAACAAAGGAGAATACCTCGTAGGTAGCCAGCTTCCTTCAGAACCAGATTTAGCCAAAAAACTAGGGGTTAGTCGCGCTACTTTACGGCAAGCTTTAGTTCTTTTGCAAGATGATGGATTAGTAAGAAATGTTCGTGGTAAGGGGAACTTTGTACTTGAATCTTCTTTTAACCAAGAGGATACTCAATTAGAGAAACTGAGCAACCCCATGCATAAATGTCATATAAGCGCATTTGACCAAGTAGATCTACATTATCGGCTGGACCCGCAAACGGAACATACCAAACAAGTATTAAGAAGAGAATCAGCTACAGTTGTAGCTTTGGAACGTTTGTATAGAGTAGGAGGAGAGCTACATGCTTACGCTTTTACTTTTATGTCTATGCAAACAGTAGAGAGGTTATCTTTGGATCTTGATAGTAAAGAGAGAATGCTGGATTTTCTAGAGAATCAGGCTTATGTAGACGCTAACCATGGGAATATTGAAATAAAATATACGCATACCGTTAACTTAGCAGATCGGAAAGATAAATTAATGGGGCAGAACGAGTGCTTTTTGCTACTAGAAACCCTTTACGACAAAACAGAGCCAGATTATCCGTTAATGTATAATAAATTTTATATCCCACAGCAGTTCTCAAATTTAAAATTAAATATGTCTAAAGGTTAACCAATAATAATGGATTAGAAAAACTCCCTTTTATCTGCGACATTTAGCAGACAGAAGGGAGTTTTTTTGACCCGAATCAAAGAGTTTTTCGAGGGGTGATTGCTTAATGCAAAATAAATCCTTCTTCTTCGGCCTCATTGTTTGGCAGGAAAGGCAGCTTCGGGTTCGTTTTCAATAAAGTATCCATCAATGCATGATCAAAATTATGCTTTACTACACAGTTGCGGTCAAAAATCATGGTAGCCTCATCTCCCGGTTTACATGCCGGCCACTGGGGAAGGGAAGGGATGTTAGGATTGCCATAGCGTGCAAAGCTTACCCATGCCCCACAGATGCGCTCCTCCATCCGATCGGAAACTCCCGGAATGAGGCACACGGGAACACGTTTCGTATTATGGAATACGAAAGGGATCTCAGCGCAATGCCATGCTATCTTGCCGCCCTCAAAAGGAAATTCATAAGCAAATAAGTAGGAGTAGGTAGGAGCTTCCTCGTGTACGGACTTCTTCTCAATAAAGTCCTTGGTTGGAATACGGAAGAAGGTATCTAAGAATAGCAGGTCAGTCAAGTTTTTATCCGGATACGCTTCCCTAAATTGTGTGACAAGCTTCTCCGTAAGACTGCCATACTTTTGAGACAGCATCTCCATGGTGGCTTCCTCAGTCGCGTCCTGCTTGTTAGGAACACCGGGACCAAAAGCGAACTCACCAAATACGCTACCAATCAATACCGGAATGGTCTTCGCATGCTCGGTAAAGCCCACCTCTCTAGGATCGCCTACATAGAATTCATTAGGCATAGGATTACCGCCAATGTATTCCCCTTGCATTGCGAGTGCTGGTGCAACTTTATTATATGCTGCAGCTAACTGAGGATAAGGAACCGCTTCCAATTTTTCTACTTCTACCTCGCCAAAATTAAGCTCTGTCAACAGTGCCTTTACGATGGCGGTACTATCGGTCTTGCGGGTGTCCAAAAACCCATCAATTAATCCGCTCTGGATAACGCCCTTATGGAACAGGCCGTCTGCTGCGGGAGTATTCATTAGTGTCCATACCTTCATACCGCCACCAGACTGTCCGAAGATGGTCACATTGTCCGGGTCGCCGCCGAAAGCTGTAATGTTTTCCTGAATCCATTTTAAAGCTGCTACCATATCGGCATTTCCGGCATTAGCGGAATTGACGTATTTATCTCCAAAAGCAGACAGGTTCATGTATCCCAGAATATTCAATCGGTGATTTAAGGTTACTACGACCACATCACCGAACTCGCTAAGCTTGTCTCCTTCATAAGCTACCTGTTCAATAGAAGAGCCAGCTGCGAAACCGCCCCCGTGCAGCCATACCATAACAGGTTTTTTGGCCTGCGGTTCAAGGCTCTGAGTCCAGATATTCAGATACTGACAATTCTCATCCATAGGCCAGTAACGGTGAGGAACCAGCACTTCCATTTGAGGCTGATCCTGGGTTAACATGGGAGACACATAACCGTAAGCGAGTGCATCCTTAATTCCCTCCCAAGGCGCTACCTCTGTGGGCATCTGGAAGCGCTTGGCATCTGCGTACTTTATCCCGTGAAAGGTATAAGTGCCGTTGACCTGAAAGCCTCTCATTTTTCCAGCTTTGGTCTGTACAATGGGTTCTGCTGAGGAACATACGAAATTTTTTGCTGTCATCATGGAAATCCTCCTTACATCAGATAGCCCCATTATAATAAAAGTAGGTTAGTGAAAAATATAGGAAACTTATCTGCTTTATCCTTATTCTTTGCTTCTTTTCTGGAGGTCAGCAGGTCTGGTCTCAGGATAAGAAAATAATCATGATAAAAAAGTCAAGATTCCCTTATGCAACAGAAATCATCACCACCCTCTAGCTGATTGCTAAGTACGAAAAAAATGTGGAATAATGTCCATATGAAAACTACCTATGAGGTCATTACAACCAATCGTTATACTCCGTTCCGGTTATTGCTTCATCGCCCGAATCATGTGCAGATGCATTGGCATGAAAATTTAGAGATTATTTTTGTCCTAAAGGGCACGATCGAGTTGTTTCGGCAACAAGAGCGGCATCTTCTGCACGAATCAGCCATTACCGTTATTAATTCGAAGGAGGTTCATTCGATCAGTGGCGATGAGAACAGCTTGATCTTAGCGCTGCAGGTGTCTCATTCTTATATAGAAGAGCAGTTTACAGTAATTAAAGAGCTGCAGTTCCATTGTGATTCTTATCTATACGACCATCAGCATCAGATCGAGTTCGATCCGATCCGGCAGATGTTGGCGTACATGATGCTGACGTATACGAAACAAGCACTGGGTTATGAACTGGAGCTGAAAGGTTTATTGTTCCGGCTCATGGCGTATCTTGTTAAATATTATTCCAAGCCTTTGCAGGGCAAAGATGCATCATCCGATGTGAAGTTCATGGATCGCCTCTTGGCCATTACCGAGTTCATCCAACATAATTATGCGAAGCCGATCTCTTTAACAGAGATTGCTGAGCAAGAATTTTTGTCGGTGCACTATTTGTCTCGATTTTTCCAAAAGTTTTTGGGTACGACCTTCTCTCAATACCTTAACGGTGTGCGTCTGGAGCATGCTTTAGATGAATTGAATTACAGTGATTTAACGATCACCCAAGTGGCGCTGAATAACGGATTTCCCAGTATCAAATCATTTAATAAGGTATTCAAAGAGTTTTACGGAGCAACTCCGAGAGAGTATCGCGCGAAGCGCGCGGGAGATATGTCCGCTTATGCGAATGCCAGAGCATCGAAGACTCCTAATTATCTGGAAATGAATCAACAGGATGCCTTCAAGGAGCTATTCAAATATTTGCCGAGCGAATCTCAGGAATCCAACTTTATTATGCAAGATAAAATGGTCGTAAAGACAGAGAGCATCCACCTCGATGTAAATACTTCAACGCCACTTATGCATACTTGGCGAAAATTGACTTCGATTGGCAAAGCGAAAGAGGGTTTATTCGGAGAGGTGCAGCGGCAGCTCATCCAGCTTCAGAAGGATATCGGGTTCTCCTATATCCGGTTTCATGGCATCTTCGACGACGAGATGATGGTGTATCATGAGAACGGACGAGGCGAGCCGTATTATCTGTTTACTTATGTGGATCAGCTATTTGACTTTTTCCTGAGCATAGGCCTGAAGCCGTTCATCGAGCTTGGGTTTATGCCTTCGAAGCTGGCGTCTGGTGATGCGACAATTTTCGTGAAAAAGAGCAATGTCAGCTATCCCAATCAATTAACGCGCTGGATGGGGCTCGTCGAAGCACTGATTGACCACTGTATCGAGCGATACGGCGTTGAAGAGGTGACTACTTGGTATGTTGAAGTATGGAATGAACCTGATGTCATCTCCTTTTGGAGCGGGACTCAAGAGCAGTATTTCACCTTCTATCAGGCAACCCATGAAGTGATCCGGAAGTATCCCAAGCTTAGAATGGGGGGGCCAAGCTTGTTGTCTCCAACGATTCTTAATGATACTTGGTTACAGGATTTTCTGTACTTCTGCATGCAAAACCATTGTTTGCCCGACTTTATATCGTTCCATAGCTACCCGTTCGATCAGATTTTTTATGATGCCATGCAGCTCGATGGGGGGATGTCGGAGGAATTCGTTTGGACGGCAGAGGAAATGTCGAAATATTGGACACTGTCGGCGGCTGAAGATTATTTATCGCAAGTCATCGTCAAAGCGCGTGATATAGTTGTTGAATCCGGAGCAATTATCAAGGAAATTCACTTGACGGAGTGGAATTCGAGCGGCAACCAACGAGACTTGATTCATGATACATGCTATCAATCCGCTTATATCGTGAAGAACGTCATCGATACGATCGACCAAGTGGATAGTCTTTGTTATTGGACGAGTACAGATTTTCTGGAAGAGTTTCTTGTGCCGAATCAAGTGTTTCACGGTGGACTCGGGCTGATGACGAACAACGGGATTGAGAAAGCTGCTTATCACGCTTATCAAATGCTTGCCAAATTAGGTTCTGAGATGATCCAGCGCGGCGAGAACTATTGTATTACGAGACAAGGGAATGAGATTCAGGTGCTCTTATTCCATTATGTACATACAGATGCCTTGTATCGTCGTAATGATGTCTCTCATTTGAATGAATACGATCGCTATCGCATTTTCAAGCATAACGATCCGCTCGAGCTTACCTTGGAATTGTCGGGCCTTGCGCCAGGCAGCTATCAGATTCGCAAAACAGTGTTGAACCGCCAATGGGGCAGCTCCTACGATCGTTGGGTGGACATGGGACACCCCGTACATCTTCATTCGGAGGATATTTCCTATCTAAGGAGTGTAAGTCTTCCGAAACGGGAAATTTTCGTTCAACTCATCGATCAGCAATTTAATCTCAAAGCAGAACTTTCACCGCATGAAGTCCAATTGTATGAAATGAAAAGAATCTAATCTATGATAAATCGACCCCTAGCAGGCATGTAGGGGTCTTTTTTGTCCTCTGACAGGTTCATATTTGACCTTACTACAATTCCACAAAGCTTAAGTAGGTTTCAAAGAGGTTAAATTTGCGATGGAACAGGGATAAATAGCGGGAAGTTATTGTTGTTAGCGCTTACTATAATGAAAGCATGATAATGAGCAGGAGGTAAACACATATGTCAACCAAACAAGTACCATGGTTTGAACGAATCAGCTATTCACTTACCGATACTGCATCCAATCTCGTCTTTCAAGTAGTAACAACCTATCTGTTGTTCTACTACACAGATTCGATCGGAATGAGTGCGGCTGCTGTAGGTACTTTATTTTTAATCGCCCGGGTTATCGATGCTTTTGACAGTCCTTTCTTCGGGATCATGATCGATAAGACAAATACCAGATGGGGAAAATCGCGTCCATGGTTCCTATGGTTAGCCTTGCCATTTTCCGTTATCGCTGTGCTAACGTTCTCTGTACCGGATATTAGTCCGTCGGGACAAATTGTGTACGCTTACGTGACCTATATCCTGTTAGGGATTCTATATGCAGGTATCAATTTGCCGGTCACTTCTATTCTGCCCAGTCTATCGAGTGATCCGCAAGAGAGAACGGTTATTGGTACGATTCGTGTCCTGTTTGCCATGGTAGGGACGATTGCCGTAACGACCTTTACATTGCCGATTGTTCATAAATTAGGGCAAGGCAATGATGCCAAAGGCTTTACCTGGACGATGATCATTTTTGCATCAATTGCATTTGTGCTGTTCATCAATGCATTCTTCAATACGAAAGAGCGCGTAGTATCCGCTTCTTCTCAGAAATCTTTACCGGTCAAAGAGGGCATGAAAGCGATCAAAGGCAATTGGCCGTGGGCCATCATGTTATTCATAAACTTTATTTTCTGGGTGGCGAACATCATGAAGACCCAGACGACAACCTATTATTTCACGTATAAAATTGAAAGACCTGACCTGATTCCAATGGTAATGGGCTTGAACCTAGTCATGATCTTGACCTTAGTCATCGTGCCGTCCTTAACCAAAAAATTAGGTAAACGGAATATCATGATATTCGGATTAATCGTTTCAATTATCGGTCAACTGATCATGTTCATGGGAGATCAAGCGAGCAGCATCACATTACTAATAACTGGAAGCGTCGTTGTTAGTCTTGGTGGCGGTTTTGCAGGCGGATTGTTGTTCATTATGATCGTGGATACCGTGGATTACGGCGAGTGGAAAACAGGGGTTCGTGCACAAGGCTTGCTGACAGCTTCCTCAAGCTTCGGTGTAAAGTTCGGTATGGGTATTGGCGGCGCGTTATCCGCCTGGATGCTTGGACTTAGCGGTTATAAAGCGGGAGCAGTGCAGACGGCTTCGGCATTGCGGGCCATCGAACTAAATTTTATTTGGATTCCTATTGTTTGTTACGTCTTAGCCATTACCGCACTATTGTTCTATACCTTAGATAAAGATGAGAGTCAAATGCTAGCAGATTTGAAAGCACGCAATAACATTGCATTATAAATTCAAGGATATCGAGAGGAGAAAACAATATGCTACATCAAGTAGATTTGACGAAGAAACCATTTAACCTGAACGAACAAGATATTACATGGGTACAAGAAACATTAGAAGGCTTAACGTTAGAAGAAAAAGTCGGACAGCTCTTTTGCCCGGTAGGGATGGGTGACAACGCGGCTTTGATCGATATGGTGAAAAAATACCAGCCAGGCGGATTAATGTATCGTCCGGGTCCAGCGCAAGAGATCCGCTCAGCGCATAAATCCATGCAGGAGAACAGTAAGATACCGATGCTTCTCGCAGCGAACCTGGAAAATGGGGGAGATGGGGTTGCAACGGAAGGCACTTACTTCGGGAAGCAGCTTCAAGTGGCGGCTACAAATGATCCGGATATGGCGTATAAGCTAGGGACTGTGGCTTGTAGTGAAGGAAGAGCCGTGGGATTGAACTGGTCCTTTGGACCAATTGTCGATATTAATATGAATTTCCGCAATCCGATTACGAATGTTCGTACCTTCGGCGATCGTCCAGAGACCGTGCTTGATATGGGACTTGCTTACATGAAGGCAGCCCACGAGAACGGTATGGCGGTATCGATTAAGCATTTTCCGGGTGACGGGGTCGATGATCGGGATCAGCACTTACTGACATCTATAAATTCACTCTCCACAGAAGAGTGGGATGCGACTTTTGGACATGTATATCAGACGTTAATTGATGAAGGTGCTAATACGGTCATGGTCGGACACATTATGCAGCCAGCCTATCAACGTCATTTTAATCCACAATTAAAGGATGAGGATTTGCTTCCAAGTTCGTTGTCGTCAGAAATTCTACAAAATTTGCTGCGCGAGAAGCTGAACTTTAACGGTGTTATCGTCAGTGATGCCACGTTAATGGCCGGATTTACAATAGCAGAACGTCGTGAGCTGGCTGTACCAAAAGCGATTGCTGCGGGATGCGATATCTTCCTCTTCAATCGGAACTTCGAGGAAGATCTAGAGTATATGCTAAGCGGCATTCGTAACGGCATTCTGACGGAAGAACGCTTGAACCAAGCTGTAACGCGTATTCTTGGCTTGAAGGCATCTTTAAGATTGCATGAGCAAGCTCGTACGAATACCTTGGTTCCTGATGAGTCAGCTTTAGCGGTCATTGGTTCTGAGCAACATCACCAATGGGCACAGGCTTGCGCCGACCAATCCGTAACATTAGTGAAAGATACGCAGCAATTACTACCGGTTACACCGGAAACGCATAAGAGAATGCTGCTCGTCGTGTTAGGTGATGAGGAAGGAAGCTTCTCCGCGGGAGGAACCCATAAGCCATTCGTAGAGAAGCTGCGGAATGCTGGATTTGAAGTTACCGTCCATGATCCGATGGACATGCAAACCATGTTCATGTCGGTTCGGGATTATGTGAAACAATATGACTTCGCGCTTTACTTCGCGAACTACGCGACAGCGAGTAATAAGACAGATCTGCGTATTAACTATACACCGCCATATGGTGGGGATATTCCATGGTTTATTAAAGAATTGCCAACGATGTTCGTATCCGTGGCGAACCCTTTCCATTTGCAGGATGTGCCGCGTATTCCGACGTTCATCAATGCATACTCAGGAAATGAATATTCCTTGAATGCGATCGTTGACAAAATCCAAGGCAAATCTGAATTTAAAGGAACCAATCCGGTCGATCCGTTCTGCGGCTATTGGGAAGCCAGACTATGATGCGTGCCGTTATATTTGACCTTGACGGTGTACTGGTATCGACGGATCATTTTCATTATAAGGCTTGGAAGCAAATAGCAGATCGGCTGAACATTCCTTTCGATGAGGGTGTCAATAACCGATTGCGCGGTGTGAGCCGCATGGAGAGTCTGGATATTATTTTATCCGGTGCTTCGGACAAACAATTTACAGATGAGCAGAAGCAATCGTTAGCAGAGGAGAAAAATACGATTTATCGTAAGTTTCTGGAGCAGCTTTCACCTGCTGACATCTTACCCGGTGTAACGGAGACCTTGGAAGGATTAAAGGTGAAGGGGGTCGCCGCCGCTGTAGGGTCCTCCAGTAAGAATGCGCGGTTCATTCTTGAACAAGTAAGCTTGTTAGATTGGTTCGCCGTCGTAGTCGACGGTAATCAAATCTCAAGAAGCAAGCCGGACCCGGAAGTATTTTTGCTCGCGGCAAGTCAGCTGGAATGTGATGCATCCGCATGCCTGGTTGTCGAAGATGCGGTAGCCGGAGTGCAAGCAGGCGTCCATGCAGGAATGGAAGTTGCGGCGGTAGGTGACGCGGTGAACAGCAAGGAAGCGACCTTTACGCTTCAACGAATAGATCAACTGCTCAAGCTGATCTAAATACAAAGTAATGATGAAGTGGGAATAGACTTAAAAAGTCGAAAAACCTTGTAGTTTAGGGTTTTCGACTTTTTTTATTATAAATTAAGTTCTACTAGATTATTATGTATTTCCAACTAGCTGGAAAGTCTTAAATACTGGACTTTTGCTAAAAATCTATTGTAAGATCTGTGACAATATAGACTCTAATGTTTTTGCTTGATAGGGCTCGCCAAATTCATATAATACATCGATTGCTGATTGAGCAAGCTTCGTTCCTTCTTCTTTACTGTTTCTTTTAATTTTAATTAGACCGTTATAATACTTATATACAATCTTAAAGAACAGCGTTTGATATTGAGGACTGCTAATATTATTTAAGTTCTCTAGTAAGATCTCTGCATAGCTTATTTGATTGATCATAATTAATTCGTAAATCATATTGGTTAGCATTACACATATGACATCTCGTCCGCGTTCGTGGGCTTCATATTTTTTCATAGACTTAATAAGCGTTTGAAAGAGTATATCTCTTTGATCGTAATCTATGTAATTTAAAGTATTTGTGAACAGCTGCATTTCTTGGAGGGTCCAGGATTGGAGATTGTTGAGATAGTTAGTGATCGTCTCGATATCTTCTGTCAAAATGACATTCTTCTCAAACTGACCCGTCAAGTTAAAGTGCTTTAATAATCTTATACGAGACCTGACTTCTGCCAGATGAATTTTTGAGGTCAGATCCTCTCTCTGATGTAGTTCTTGATAAATCTCAATTAATGCTTCGAGATCGTTATTGTTTCCAGCTTTGGAATATTTGTTGGTAAATGTATCGTGTTTAGATAGTTTATAACCTCTATAAATGTAGAAAAATTCATCAATCCCCATCATAAGTCGATTTAAAATTTGTTCTAACAGCCTTAATGTGATCTCATGGTTTCCTTTTTCAAATTCAATGGCATATGATTTCGAGATAATATCTAAATACACTTCTTTTTGACTTAATCCCTTATTGGTCCGTATATTTCGAACAACCTCACCGTAGGTATTCAATTCGTTCGCCACCCTCTTATTGAAATCGTGAGCTTTTATTATATTTCAGAGAGAATCTAATTTGATTACGAAATTTTGATATTTGAAAGTCTGCTCATAGTGGTTTTTTGAGCTGATTGGAAATATTAGTAAATAAATCGAATCCGTTGGGAATTTCTTCAATTTAAGGTCCTATTTATAAGACCTTTGTCGAAATGGGACATAAAAGCAATTATGATGTAAGTACGTTAGATGGATTAATGGAAGCATAAGTTTTATATTTCCTTGGAAGGATTTGATTTATTATGAATAATAAAAGTGATTTTTTCAGATTTGAGCGTAAAAATGATGATTTCCCGTTCTACAGTGAACTGTCATCGCCTAGTCTAAATTTGAAGAGCAGCCTCATTTTTCTCGTTTCTGTCGCGGTTGGTTTTGCTCTGTTTCTTATTATGTTTGGAGGTCCCAATGTACAGCCCTTTATGAATGTGATTTTTCCTTTAGCAGCAGTAATCTTTGTGGCACGAAGTCAATGGACATCATTATTCAGAAAATTAGTAGCTAAAGATATTCTTTTGATTCTTGGAACTTACGTTGCGAATTTGATTGTGACAGGTATTGTCGGTTTCCTTATTACGAAATTGTTTAGTACGAGCGCTAATCCCGCAACCGATAGTTTCAATGGTAATTTTGCTGATGCAATTCCATTCTTCTTGAGAACGATCCCGATGCTGTTTGGTGAAGAATTAATCACGATACTTCCATTCTTGGTCGTGCTATCATTTGGAGTTAAGAAACTTAAGATGAGTAGAAAGTCTGCTATAATTTTAGCCTGCATAGTTTCAGCTATTTTATTTGGGGCATACCATTTACCAACGTATAATTGGAATATTGTCCAAGCTATTCTCGGTATTGGTATTGCACGGATCGTTCTGCTATATCCATATCTTAAGACTAAAAATATATGGACATCGTTTATAGTGCACGTGATGAATGACTGGACAATGTTTGCTTTGGCCTTTTGGGCATCCACTCGCTAATTTTTCTCAAAGGATTTTTTGCGATAGAGTCTTAACAAACACCTGCAACTCCTTATTGAAGAAGGGGCTGCAGGTTTTTTTTGTATTCAAAAAAATGTGATAGACGCTATATAGCTGCTCAATATGAATGTGATAAAATGGGAAAAATCTATCATAGGGAGAAATTAACATGGGATTTTCTCTTCTCGGCACACTAATGGCATTAATCCTTCTTGCCCCAAGTTTGCTAATGATTAAGTTTCCACCTGAAAATGTACCTTCGGGTTTGCGAGATGCAGAACCAATCTATACCCTCTTGGAGAGAGCAGGACAATTGGGTTGTATAGGTATTCTTGCGATGTCACAGGATAACTTTCAACAGGTAAAGCTTGGCGTAATTGCTGTCTTTATTGTCTTGTTTATTGCTATTTATTATGGTCTTTGGATTCGATATATCGTTAAGGGGAGGCAATATAAATTGTTATGGGACCCTTTAGGAATTATTCCGATCCCGATGGCAGTCCTCCCAGTATGTGCATTCGGATTGGCAGCGATTTGGGGAAAATCTATTTGGCTGAGTATTGCAGTAGTTTGTTTAGCAATAGGGCATTTAGCTAATTCTTGGCATAGTTATAAGTACACTAAAGATCAATAACTAGAAACATAGTGAAATATACCCATATAAAAAGTGATCGGATAGTTAATAAGCTGCATTGCAAGAACGAGTTTGATAGTAGATACAAGCATGAAAATGTATGATTTACGAACAATGGAAAAAATAAAGTCGAAAATGTTCGCTTTTTATCATTGACAACTTATATGATGTCCACCTAAAATGATAGAGCACAACAACATAATTCTTTCGTATATTTCCGGGAATTGGCCTGGAAGTTTCTACGAGGTCACCGTAATGACCTGGCTACGATTAAGAAGAGCAGAGCAACCCCGCATTGTCCTTAATTTAGGACTATGGTCATGGGAGGCTACTCTTTTTTTCGAGCCGGTGTCTAACAGATACCGGCTTTTTGTTGCTGTCAGACACACAACATACCTTAGGGGGAGAACAATTTGAATCGGTTTTTCAAGTTGAAAGAGAACGGCACCACAGTTCGTACAGAGATCATGGCGGGCTTGACCACGTTCATGGCAATGGCTTACATCTTGTCGGTTAATCCGAGTACTTTAACAGCATTTGGCCGTATTGATATGGGCTGGTATTCTGTATTTCTAGCGACTGCGCTGGCAGCAGGTATTTTCACCATCGCAATGGGCGTGTTCATAAACTTTCCAGTGGCATTGGCACCTGGTATGGGACTTAACGCATATTTTGCTTCCGTAATTCTATCTTCCGCCACATCAGAGCATCCATTCACTTGGCAAATGGGTCTGACAGCCGTATTTATTTCCGGTTTGATCTTTATCTTGCTGACTGTAACTCGAGTGCGACAGATCTTACTAACTGCAATTCCCGACAGCTTGAAACATGCGATTACAGTAGGTATAGGGATGTTCATTACGATCCTTGGTCTTAAGAACAGTGGACTCATGACGATTGGTGTTGAAGCCGGTAAAGACATTCCTGCTAACACTTTCACAGATGTCCTTTCCTTTGAAACTATCATTCACATGGGTAGCCTAGAGAATTCCAATGTCCAATTGGTAATTATCGGACTTCTTCTAATCTCTATCCTGATGGTATTGAACGTTAAAGGTGCGATTTTATTCGGTATCTTGGGAACAACTGTCGCTGGTATGCTGATGGGTGTAGTTGATTTCAGTGCATTGTCCAGTCCGGCAACGCCTTGGGTTCCTGACTTCACACAATTGAACTTCTTCCAATTTGACTGGGATGGTATCCTGCACACAGGTATTGTTTCAGCGATTGCAACTTTCACATTTGTAGAGTTGTTTGATACATTTGGTACACTTGTAGGTACGGCTCAACGCGCAGGTATTATGGATAACCCTGAAGAAGGTAATAGACGTGTAGGTAATGCGATGTTTGTCGATGCAGTTGCTGTAGCAGGTGGTGCGGCACTGGGTACTTCGACTACTACTGCTTTTGTAGAAAGCGCGGCAGGTGTTGCTGAAGGTGGACGTACAGGTCTTACAGCTGTAACAACGGGCGTATGTTTCTTGCTTGCATTGTTCCTTGCTCCAGTGGTTGCTCTTATTCCTGGATCTGCTACAGCCGCAGCATTGATCGTCGTAGGTGTGCTGATGGCACAATCGATCCGTCAAATCGATTTTCAAGATATGGTTGTTGCAATTCCAGCGTTCCTAACACTTGTAATCATGCCTTTCACTTATAATATTGCTAACGGTATCTCCTTTGGTATCGTAACTTATGTAATCCTTGCTTCTGTTGCTAACCTTGCAGGTAAGAAGAAATACGATATTCACTGGATGATGTGGGTACTTGCGATCCTGATCGTTCTCCGTTATGTATTCCTTGGTAGCGAGGGCTAACATATATACAGTATTTCTGAAATTCATCTTGGGCTCCTTCATTACTGAAGGGGCCGTTTTTTTTATTTTGGATTATGTATTCCCCTACTTAACTTGTTGGATGTTCTTCCTTTCCATCATCCAATATTTAGATTATATTGTTGAAGAGGTGATGAATGTTGTCCACAAGATTTAGCAATTGGTCTTCTTATTTTAAAAGTAATCCTTGGCCTCTCTTATTGTTTTTGCTGGGGGCTGTGATTCGCATTTTTTACTTTGGTTCGATTCCAGGTGGCTTGAATCAGGATGAGGCATCTATAGGTTATGACGCTTACGCTATTCTTCATTATGGAATAGACCGCAATGGTATTCATTTACCTATTCACCTCATTGCTTGGGGAAGCGGACAGAATGCACTTTATGCTTACTTATCAATGCCTTTCATATTATTGTTCGGACTTACTCCAATGTCTGTACGTGCGGTTAGCTTAATCATGGGTCTACTGGGTATGCTCGTATTCTATCTTCTTTCCAAAGAGCTATTTACTTCCAGAACTGCTGGTATTGTGGCGATGTTTTTTATCGCAATTAATCCTTGGCATATTATGATGTCAAGATGGGCACTGGAATCTAATTTATTCCCCACCCTGATTCTGTTCTCCGTTTATATGTTACTTAAATCATTTCAAATTCCGAAGTGGTCTTATGGCTTTACAATTATGCTTGCCCTTTCACTTTATGCCTATGGAACATCCTATTTTTTTGTGCCGATATTTGCTTTAGGTGCTGGAATTCTTCTATTCTATACAAGAGCACTAAAGCTTCGGACCATTCTATGGAACTGTGCTCTGTTTATATTAATGGCACTCCCAATCTTCCTATTTATTATGATCAATCGATTGTCGCTAGAGGGGATTTTGACCCCATTGTTCTCAATTCCGAGATTGACAACGCCGCGTGTGGAACAGGTAACTTCTATATTCGGAGGGCAACTATTACATACAGCATTAAGCAATTTCCGGGAATTTTTGAAGATATTAATTAGCGGATCTGATGGTTTGCCTTGGAATTCGATTTCACCTTATGGATACGCGTATCCTATTGCGTTACCCTTTGTACTTATAGGACTTATATTTATGTTAACGACAATACGGAACCGTGGTCGTGAGCGGACGGGAATGCTCGTTATTTTACTTTGGCTGTTTGTTTCCGTTTTGATGACCTTTGTTACGAACGTAAACATTAATCGGATGAATGTGATTTTCTATCCAATCATTTTGCTGATTGTTGCAGGGTTTATGTGGTTAAGCAAGAAAGTAAAAGTATTAGCAATTCTGTCGGCTGTAACCTTTAGCTTATTTTTTGTTCTATTCACTACAGTTTATTTCCGTGATTATCCTAAAGAGATAGGACCCGCTTTCTATGAATCCTTCGGTGAGGCTATACAATATGCTTCTGAAGAGAGTGCTGGGAACATCTACGTGACTGATAAAGTTAACATGCCTTATATTTATGTGCTTTTTTATGAGCAGATCAATCCCCATAATTTCTTAGCAAACGTTAATTATTCTAATCCTGGAGGTGCATTTCAGCAGGTGTCTTCCTTTGGGAGATATAGATTTGGACATTCAAGCATAGTTCCGGGAGAGACAGCGACATATATCTTGTGGAATGGTGATCCCATTCCTGCTGAAAGCGATAATTATTCGGTTAAACAGTTTGCCAACTATACTGTTGTGACCGCTAAGACTGGGGGAGTAGAGGGAATCTCGGGATTTACAAATGGAGGATTTGAAGAGGGGATATCAGGCTGGAGCTTCTCATCCGGTACGGGTGTGGCGACCAATAATCCTTATAATGGAAGTTATCTGGCTTATCTTGATCCGGGATTTGACAAAACGATTACACAATCTATCAGAATAGCAGAACCTGGAGAATATAAGCTTGGTATAATGGTTAGTGCTGGTGGAGAAGAAGGAAGGGTTGGCGTCCGAGTTAATGGCGTAGTGCGGGCGGAGGCTGAAATACCTGCTAGTGAGGTTTATCAAGAGCTTACACTTCCAATGGTATCTATCGGTCAGAATGAGCAAACTGAAATTTTTATTAAAGGCGGTAAAGGCTGGATTAACATAGACGAGGTGAGGTTGGAACGATGATCAAGAGTACACGTACGGCCGCAGTGACTGTATTGATGCTGTTATTGTTTTTGCTTCCTGTAACAAGCATTTATGCAGATGGAAATCTATTGCAGAACCCTGGATTTGAGGAGGGAGGAGAGGACGCTCCTTCTAACTGGACTAAGGATATGTGGATTTCTGGAGACAACTCTGGCATACTTTCAATCCAATCGGACGAGGTTCACTCCGGTAGTAAAGCGGCAGTCATTGAGAATATCGAGCCCAATCATTTGAAATGGGTGCAGACGATTAAGGCAACGCCGGACAGCTATTATAAAATCTCTGGATGGATCAAAGTAGTAAGTACCGCAGGCGAGGGAATGGGCGCCAATATACTTGCCGTTGGAGTAGGCGGGGGTTATCCCAGCGTAACGGATACGGCAGGAGAGTGGCAGTATCTTGAATACATAGGCCAGACAGGACCTAAGCAGAAAGAATTCGGCATAGGTGCAAGTTTGGGGGGCTACTCCAGCTTGATTCAAGGTAAAGCTTATTTTGATGATTTGTCTGTAGAAAAATTAGACGCTGCTCCCGAAGGGGCCAACGTCATTTCGCTGGATAGTGCAGCAGTTAGTCAGGATGCTGGTGGCAAAAAAGCGGATACCCCACATAAGGTATCTCCAACCAAGATGCTGCTGATCTCAGCGCTTTTCAGTGTATTTTTTGCAGTGCTTTATACCAAGGCATTCCGCAGTGAGAAGCTTATGAAGCAACCTGAGAATGTCTATTCCAAATGGCTGAGCATTGCCATCGGGGTTGCTTTTATCCTAAGGGTCTGGATTGGTCTGACTGCTCAAGGCTATCAGAACGACATGAATACCTTTATAGCTTGGGGTCAGCGTATGGTTGATTTAGGTCCAGGCAAGTTTTATGAAGAAGGGTATTTTGCCGATTATCCTCCTGGTTATTTGTACATTTTGTACATTCTTAGTTTTATTCGCGGTGTATTTGGCTTTGCGCATGGTTCGGGTGGAGAGAATCTGCTATTCAAACTGCCAGCGATTATTTCTGATTTGGTATTGGGTTTCTTCATATATAAAATGTCCCGCAAAAAACTCGGCTCAGGGATCGCTTTTGGCTTAACGCTATTATTTCTGTTTAATCCGGCGGTGCTTGTTAATTCAGCGGCGTGGGGACAAGCGGATTCGTTCTTTCTGATTTTCCTGTTGCTCAGTATCCATGGCGCTGCGAACAAAAAGTTTGTTCAATCCGCGATTTTGTTTGCAATAGCAACTTTAATTAAACCACAAGCGTTAATATTCACACCGGTATTATTGTTTGCTTTCTATCATCACCGTGCTTGGAAGCAGCTTGGATTTGGAGCTTTGTACGGATTAGGGATATTCGGATTGCTCGCGGCACCATTTTTCTGGAATAACGGTGGTTTAGTTGGCCTTATTAATCTGTATAAGAGTACGTTATCTTCCTATCCCTATTCTTCTGTGAATGCATTTAATCTATATGCATTGACTGACCCGATGTGGTCATCTCTTGACCTAACTTGGTTAGGTATTACTTACCGTGTATGGGGCTTCATATTTATTTTAGTGGCAGTAGCCATAGCAACGTTTTATTCCTTCAAAAAAGATCGCTTGGATTTATCCAAATCCTACTTTATCGGTATGGCGCTCATTGTAGTAGTCTTTGTGCTTGGAACCAAAATGCATGAACGTTATATGTTCCCTGCAGTTATTCTATGTATGTTCACTTATATAGCGAGTCGGGATCGTAGGTTTTTATCCCTATTCCTTGGATTCAGCTTAACGCAGTATATCAATGTGGCTTATACGTTGACCCATCTAAATGCAGGTGTAAATCCAGGTGCAGATGGAATCGTTTTGGTCACTTCTATTGCTAACCTGTCATTATTGCTATACATGCTCTACATCGGTTATGACGTGTATGTTCGTGGGGGAGTAAAACCTCTTCCAGCACCACCAACACCTGAAGAAAAATATGAAGAAGACCTTAAAGTCGTCGAGCAAATAAGACCGCACCAGAAGGGAGGGAGACTTAAGCGATGAAGTTTAAACGTATAGATTGGATATGTATTCTTGCCATTACTGCCGTTTACGCGGCAATTGCTTTATATAATTTAGGTTCTACTAAATCTCCAGAGACCTTGTGGGAGCCAGCTGCCAGCGGTGAAAGCTTCTATGTAGATCTAGGACAGAGCAAACAATTGGAACGAGTGAATATCTTCGGTGGCGTAGGTACCGGGAAGTTTAAGCTCGAATTCAGTGAATCCCCTGAGGTCTGGAGTAGTCCACTGGATGTAAGCGAGGATGTTGGGAATGTCTTCATCTGGAAAAGCCAACCTCTGAACGTTGCAGCAAGATACGTGAAGTTTACAGTCACCTCTCCAGGGTTCACTTTAAATGAAATGGCCTTCTATGAGCAGGGAGGCGAAAGAGTACCTCTTTCTATAGCCGGTGTTACACCGGATGCTAATGCAGTCGCTAAAAGAGGAGAGCCTGCCAATCTTTTTGACGAGCAGTCGCTCATCCCTGAATATTCTAACTTTATGAATAGCACTTATTTTGACGAGATCTACCATGCACGGACAGCTTATGAATATACACACGGGATTGTGCCTTATGAGAACACGCATCCACCACTAGGCAAGCTATTGATCGCAGTAGGGATGGAACTGTTTGGAGTCAATCCTTTCGGCTGGCGTATTATCGGAACATTGTTCGGGATTGCCATGCTGCCTCTCATTTATGTAATGGCACTACGTCTCTTTAAAAAGAGTAAATACGCAGCACTTGCAGCTGGATTGTTCGCACTGGATTTCATGCATTTCACACAAACAAGAATCTCTACGATCGATGTATACGGAGTATTCTTCATCATGTTAATGTTTTATTTCATGCAGCGATATTACACTATGAATTTCTTCAGGCAGCCCTTAAGAAAAACACTAATTCCGTTATTCTGGTCCGGTTTATTCTTCGGAATTGGTGTCGCCTCCAAGTGGATTGTACTGTACGGAGGAGCTGGGCTGGCCATTATGCTAGCTATCTCGCTCTTCGAGCGCTACAGAGAATATAAAGCATCGGGACGGTTGCTCGCGGAAGGGAAGATCAAAGACAAGGAACTGCTGGGTACCTGTCGCGAAGCCGTAAATTCGTTCTGGAAGAATACCATTATTACGCTAGCTAGTTGTGTTGCATTCTTCGTAATCATACCGGTCATTATTTATAGTTTATCTTTTGTTCCGGGTTTATCTGCATCCGCAGAGGGCTTTACTATAAAAGGCTTGATTGATTCCCAAAAGAACATGTACAACTATCACAGTCAGCTTGTAGCTACACATCCTTTTGCGTCCTCCTGGTGGCAATGGCCGTTTATGAAGAGACCCGTCTGGTTCTTCAGTGGCAGTGAGGGATTGCCGCAAGGTCAGGTCAGCAGTATAGTGACTATGGGGAATCCGCTTATCTGGTGGACGGGGATTTTCGCAATGCTGGCAACACTGTGGATTACACTGAAACGCAAAGATAAGACCCTCTATATGATCTGGATCGCCTTTTTCTCACAATATGTTCCGTGGATGCTTGTCCCAAGGGAAACCTTTATCTACCATTATTTTGCTATGGTGCCTTTTATGATTCTTGGTATTGTATATATAATGAAGTTGCTAGATAGCAAATATCCTGAGGCTCGTTATGTTAGTTATGTCTATGTGGCTGTTGCTTTACTGCTCTTTGTCGCGTTCTACCCTGTCCTGTCAGGGATGCAGGTAAGCGGAGATTATGTGAAGAATATGCTGCGTTGGTTCCCATCTTGGGTTTTCTAAGATTTTTTTAAAATATTTATAACAATAAGTTTATGCTTACAGCGTTATTATGAAGAATAGAAAGATGTAACGCTCCATAAAGCTTTTAGGAGGAATAAAGGTGAAAGCCAGATATAGTGTAATTGTACCCATGTTCAATGAGGAGCAAGTAATTAGCGTTACTTACGAACGTTTGAAAAAAGTAATGGACGAATGCGGCGATACTTATGAGCTAGTCTTCGTTAATGACGGAAGTCGTGATCGTTCGGCCCAGATGATTCGGGAGATCAGTGATCGGGATGAATGCGTCAAGCTAATTGACTTCTCGCGTAATTTCGGACATCAGGTAGCGATTACAGCTGGCATGGACTATGCCGAAGGTCAAGCGGTTGTTGTTATTGACGCTGACCTTCAAGATCCACCGGAGGTCATTTTGCAAATGATCGAGAAGTGGAAAGAGGGCTATGACGTTGTGTATGCGAAGCGGCTGAAGCGCCGTGGAGAAACGATGTTCAAAAAGGTAACGGCCAAGATCTTTTATCGATTGCTCAGCAGCATGACAAGTGTAGACATTCCCACGGACACAGGTGATTTTCGTCTTATTGATCGTAAGGTATGTGATGTCTTGCGAGGTCTCAAGGAAAAAAATCGGTATGTCAGAGGTTTAGTGAGCTGGGTCGGCTTCAAGCAGACGATGGTGGAATATGAGCGGGAAGAACGATTTGCAGGAGAAACCAAGTATCCTCTTAAGAAAATGATTCGTTTTGCGCTGGATGGGATCACTTCCTTTTCGCATAAGCCACTTAAGATTGCTACGTATGTCGGATTCTTTCTTTCCTTCTCCAGCTTTCTCTATTTATTCTTCGTATTGTTTCAAAGAATCTTTTTCACCTCATGGACGGTTCCAGGTTGGGCTTCCATTGTAGGGGTCAATTTGCTCTTTAACGGTATCGTTCTGATGCTGCTAGGTGTAATCGGTGAGTATATTGGACGGATTTATGACGAGTCTAAGGATAGACCGTTGTATATTGTCAGTGAGACCATAGGATATCGTGACGAAGAAGAAGTGGATCGCCGGAAGGATTACAAAGATGTCAGATAAGAACTTTCGGACTGCTTTCATACAGTTTCTCAAATTTAATGCTGTAGGTCTGGTAAATACCCTCATTGATTTCGTAATCTTTACATTACTGAACTCACTTGGGATGGTATATGCGTTGGCACAGGTGATTTCTTATAGTGCAGGGACAGCGAACAGCTTTATTTTGAATAAAAAAGTAACCTTCAAGGATCGTGACCGTGGCAATAAAGAGGGTTTTGATAAGACGCAGTTGCTGAAGTTTATCGTACTGAATCTGGTAGTACTCGGAATATCGCTGTTGCTAATGCATCTGTTGACTGACAAACTAGGCATTCAAGTGTTGATCTCTAAGGTATTAGTAACGTTTGTGACGGTGATTATTAACTTCTTCGGAAGTCGTAAATGGGTATTCTAAAGTTCAGTAGAACCAATCTACGGAGGTGAAAATCATGCGTAAATTCTCGTATGTGCTCATACTGGCGGGGATCCTTATCATGCTCTATCCAAAAGCTAACGAATGGTATAACGACTGGCAGCAGGATAAGCTATTAGAATCAGCTGAACTGAGCACCAGTGAAAGTACTCCACCACCTGATCTAAAGAGCAGATATGCCGAGGTCACTCAGCTACTAGCGGAGGAATCAGCTTTAGATGCACAAGCACAGCCGCAAGAAACAGAAAAGCCGGAACCGGAAATTGAAGTGGGTGGCAAAGTTATCGCATTAATTGAGATCGATAAGATCGATCTGAAGCTACCTGTATTAGAAGGGGCTACTAAAGCGAATATGAAGCATGCTGCGGCCCATATGAAAGAAACAACTCCAATAGGAGAAATAGGGAACGCCGCAATAGCTGCACATAGAGCTAGAACTACGGGCAGATTGTTTAACAGGCTGAATGAGGTTGTGATTGGGGATACGATTACGGTAAAGACTAGCGATCAGACTTATAATTACGAGGTTTATGATATTTCTGTTGTACTTCCTAGTGATGTGTCTGTTCTAGACGGGAATAACAAAGATAAAATTCTTACTCTAATTACGTGTGACCCACTAGTAGATCCTACACATCGTTTGATTGTTCATGCCAAGCTTTCCTAATCGTTGACGAGAAATAACAAGAAAACTCAAATACAGAGAAATAACTATAAAATAATAGTAAATCTAGCAATTTTGTTCTTGTTTACGAGGATAAATATGGTAGTATAAGACTATAAAAGCTAAACACGATAAACGGCAAACCTATCGAAAGGTAGGGACGCAAAGCTAAAGGGCCTTCCCGTAAGGATGGCAGCCAGTTACCGAATGAAGAGGCTTTTTTTGTTTTTATAAAATATATAAGAATCTTAGATTCATATTTCTACTTGGACTGATTCTGTTAATTTGTCTAGTGAAATTAGAACAGATAGAGCTTATACGATAACGGCAAACCTATCGAAAGGTAGGGACGCAAAGCTAAAGGGCCTTCCCGAAAGGATGGCAGCCAGCTACCGAAAGGGGTTTTATCCGTGAAAAAGGTTTATTTTATGATGGTGGCGCTGTTCGTACTGATTACTGCGGTTCCGGTAAGCACAGCTCAAGCCGCAAGTGTAGATGCAAGCTGGTTGATTACATCGAAAGTGGCTCAAGGTGTTATTGGAATTAACTATGATATTCCGAAAGATAAAAGAATCAAACTCATGATCACTAAAGACAACAGCAGCTATACATATAACTTATATGCTTCTGAACAAGCTGAGGACTTCCCTTTACAACAAGGTAATGGTACTTATAAGGTTTCTGTTCTTGAGAATACAACCGGCAATAAATACAAAGCGTTATATTCCGAAGTAGTAGACGTAACCATGAGTGACTCGAATTCCGTATATTTGGGCTCCGTACAGAATGTGAAATGGAGTTCTTCTGATAAAGCGATCCTTAAGGCAAAAGAGCTTACAAAAGGCAAAACAACAGATGAAGAGAAAGTTAAGGCAATCTATAACTATGTAGTTGCTAATGTACAATACGATTATTCTCTTGCTAATAACGTAACAACAGATTACATTCCGAACATTAACAACACTTTGAATACTAAAAAAGGAATCTGCTATGACTATGCTTCTCTTTTTGCCGCAATGCTGCGTAGTGTAGATGTGCCTGCTAAATTGGTGATGGGGAATACTAGCTACGTTACGCAATACCATGCATGGAATGAAGTGTTGATGGATGGGAAATGGGTTACTATTGATACAACGGTAGATGCATCGTCAGCGAAGAGTAAGAAGAATACGGATTTTATTAAGGCTTCAAGTAAGTATACTGCAGCAAAATACTATTAATTTGCATCGCTAGATTCATAACTCTATTAAATAAACAACCAGCTTAATTATTAAGCTAGTTGTTTATTTTTCTATTAGGGGTTGCTTTTCTATGAATAGATAGGTTATTATAGTTAAGCGTTGTTAGACAGCGTACAGGCAATGTTTGTGAGAGTTATATAAACGGCTTTCGAAAAATAAAGCTTGCATTACTGAGAACAACATGATATATTATAAGAGTTGCTGCTGAGACATTAAACGGCGCCAACGAGAACTTGATCTTTGAAAACTGAACAACGAGTGAGTAGGAAATCACGAAAGTGAAATCCAAAATTAGAGAATTAATTTTCTCGTCAGATGTTTCAAAATGAGCATATCGCTCTTTTCAATACTAATTGGAGAGTTTGATCCTGGCTCAGGACGAACGCTGGCGGCGTGCCTAATACATGCAAGTCGAGCGGAGTTACTTTGAAAGCTTGCTTTCAAAGTAACTTAGCGGCGGACGGGTGAGTAACACGTAGGCAACCTGCCCCTTAGACTGGGATAACTACCGGAAACGGTAGCTAATACCGGATAATTTCTTTTTTCTCCTGAAGAAAGAATGAAAGACGGAGCAATCTGTCACTGAGGGATGGGCCTGCGGCGCATTAGCTAGTTGGTGGGGTAACGGCCCACCAAGGCGACGATGCGTAGCCGACCTGAGAGGGTGAACGGCCACACTGGGACTGAGACACGGCCCAGACTCCTACGGGAGGCAGCAGTAGGGAATCTTCCGCAATGGACGAAAGTCTGACGGAGCAACGCCGCGTGAGTGATGAAGGTTTTCGGATCGTAAAGCTCTGTTGCCAGGGAAGAACGTCCGGTAGAGTAACTGCTATCGGAGTGACGGTACCTGAGAAGAAAGCCCCGGCTAACTACGTGCCAGCAGCCGCGGTAATACGTAGGGGGCAAGCGTTGTCCGGAATTATTGGGCGTAAAGCGCGCGCAGGCGGTCATTTAAGTCTGGTGTTTAAACCTTGGGCTCAACCTGAGGTCGCACTGGAAACTGGGTGACTTGAGTACAGAAGAGGAAAGTGGAATTCCACGTGTAGCGGTGAAATGCGTAGATATGTGGAGGAACACCAGTGGCGAAGGCGACTTTCTGGGCTGTAACTGACGCTGAGGCGCGAAAGCGTGGGGAGCAAACAGGATTAGATACCCTGGTAGTCCACGCCGTAAACGATGAGTGCTAGGTGTTAGGGGTTTCGATACCCTTGGTGCCGAAGTTAACACAGTAAGCACTCCGCCTGGGGAGTACGGTCGCAAGACTGAAACTCAAAGGAATTGACGGGGACCCGCACAAGCAGTGGAGTATGTGGTTTAATTCGAAGCAACGCGAAGAACCTTACCAGGTCTTGACATCCCTCTGAATCCACTAGAGATAGTGGCGGCCTTCGGGACAGAGGAGACAGGTGGTGCATGGTTGTCGTCAGCTCGTGTCGTGAGATGTTGGGTTAAGTCCCGCAACGAGCGCAACCCTTAACTTTAGTTGCCAGCAAGTAATGTTGGGCACTCTAGAGTGACTGCCGGTGACAAACCGGAGGAAGGTGGGGATGACGTCAAATCATCATGCCCCTTATGACCTGGGCTACACACGTACTACAATGGCCGGTACAACGGGAAGCGAAACCGCGAGGTGAAGCCAATCCCATCAAAGCCGGTCTCAGTTCGGATTGCAGGCTGCAACTCGCCTGCATGAAGTCGGAATTGCTAGTAATCGCGGATCAGCATGCCGCGGTGAATACGTTCCCGGGTCTTGTACACACCGCCCGTCACACCACGAGAGTTTACAACACCCGAAGTCGGTGGGGTAACCCGCAAGGGAGCCAGCCGCCGAAGGTGGGGTAGATGATTGGGGTGAAGTCGTAACAAGGTAGCCGTATCGGAAGGTGCGGCTGGATCACCTCCTTTCTATGGAGAATCGTCTTCTGCAATGAAGACATTCAAATCGGAAGCTAAGCTTCCACAACTCACTCGTTGCTCAGTTTTGAGAGTTTAAGCTCTCATTTTTAAACTTGATCCTTGAAAACTGGATACCGAAACGAATTTGCGTTTTAGAACATCTTTTAGCAACTTGTGTAAACAAGTAAATGTTATTAGTGAGATTTTTCTTAGGAAAAATCAAGGTTAAGCTAATAAGAGCACACGGAGGATGCCTAGGCGCCAGGAGCCGACGAAGGACGTGGCGAACAACGAAACTGCCTCGGGGAGCTGTAAGCAAGCTTTGATCCGGGGGTGTCCGAATGGGGAAACCCAGCTGTGGTAATTCGCAGTTACTCATCTCTGAACACATAGGAGATGTAGAGGCAGACCAGGGGAACTGAAACATCTAAGTACCCTGAGGAAGAGAAAACAATAGTGATTCCGTCAGTAGCGGCGAGCGAACGCGGAACAGCCTAAACCTAAGAGCTTGCTCTTAGGGGTTGTGGGACGTCTCACATGGAGTTACAAAGGAATATGGTAGGTGAAGAGGTCTGGAAAGGCCCGCGATAGAGGTAAAAGCCCTGTAGCCTAAACTGTGTTCTCTCCGAGACGGATCCCGAGTAGTGCGGGGCACGTGAAACCCCGTATGAATCCAGCAGGACCATCTGCTAAGGCTAAATACTACCTGGCGACCGATAGTGAAACAGTACCGTGAGGGAAAGGTGAAAAGCACCCCGGAAGGGGAGTGAAATAGAACCTGAAACCGTGTGCTTACAAAAAGTCAGAGCCCTATCTATGGGTGATGGCGTGCCTTTTGTAGAATGAACCGGCGAGTTACGTTTAACATGCAAGGTTAAGTCGAGAAGACGGAGCCGCAGCGAAAGCGAGTCTGAATAGGGCGATTTAGTATGTGGACGTAGACCCGAAACCGTGTGATCTACCCCTGTCCAGGGTGAAGGTGCGGTAACACGCACTGGAGGCCCGAACCCACGCATGTTGAAAAATGCGGGGATGAGGTGGGGGTAGCGGAGAAATTCCAATCGAACTCGGAGATAGCTGGTTCTCCCCGAAATAGCTTTAGGGCTAGCCTCGGTATAAGAGTAGTGGAGGTAGAGCACTGATTGGGTGCGGGGTCCGCAAGGATTACCAAGCTCAGTCAAACTCCGAATGCCATATACTTATTGCCGGGAGTCAGACAGTGAGTGCTAAGATCCATTGTCAAAAGGGAAACAGCCCAGACCATCAGCTAAGGTCCCCAAGTGTGTGTTAAGTGGGAAAGGATGTGGAGTTGCACAGACAACCAGGATGTTGGCTTAGAAGCAGCCACCATTGAAAGAGTGCGTAATAGCTCACTGGTCGAGTGACTCTGCGCCGAAAATGTAACGGGGCTAAACACACCACCGAAGCTATGGCTAGATACGTATGTATCTGGGGTAGGGGAGCGTTGTATGTGGGTTGAAGGTGTACCGTAAGGAGCGCTGGACAGCATACAAGTGAGAATGCCGGTATGAGTAACGAAAAGATCAGTGAGAATCTGATCCGCCGAAAGCCCAAGGTTTCCTGAGGAAGGCTCGTCCGCTCAGGGTAAGTCGGGACCTAAGGCGAGGCCGAAAGGCGTAGTCGAAGGACAACAGTTTGAAATTACTGTACCACCGTAATCCGCTATGAGCGATGGGGTGACGCAGGAGGGTAGTGACGCGGACTGATGGATATGTCCGTCTAAGCAGTGAGGCTGATGTGTAGGCAAATCCGCACATCATTAAGGCTGGGCTGTGATGGGGAGCGAAAATTACAGTAGCGAAGGTCATGATCTCACACTGCCAAGAAAAGCCTCTAGCCAGGAGAAGGTGCCCGTACCGCAAACCGACACAGGTAGGCGAGAAGAGAATTCTAAGGCGCGCGGAAGAACTCTCGTTAAGGAACTCGGCAAAATGACCCCGTAACTTCGGGAGAAGGGGTGCCCCGGTAGTGTGAATAGCACGAGGGGGCCGCAGTGAAAAGGCCCAAGCGACTGTTTAGCAAAAACACAGGTCTGTGCGAAGCCGCAAGGCGAAGTATACGGGCTGACGCCTGCCCGGTGCTGGAAGGTTAAGGGGAGTGGTTAGGGGTAACCCGAAGCTATGAACCGAAGCCCCAGTAAACGGCGGCCGTAACTATAACGGTCCTAAGGTAGCGAAATTCCTTGTCAGGTAAATTCTGACCCGCACGAATGGCGTAACGACTTGGGCGCTGTCTCAACGAGAGATCCGGTGAAATTTTAATACCTGTGAAGATGCAGGTTACCCGCGACAAGACGGAAAGACCCCATGGAGCTTTACTGCAGCTTGATATTGAATTTGGGTACGATCTGTACAGGATAGGTGGGAGCCGTAGAAATCGGAGCGCAAGCTTCGGTGGAGGCGCCGTTGGGATACCACCCTGATCGTATCTAGGTTCTAACCTAGTACCCTAATCGGGTACGGGGACCGTGTCAGGCGGGCAGTTTGACTGGGGCGGTCGCCTCCTAAAGAGTAACGGAGGCGTTCCAAGGTTCCCTCAGAATGGTTGGAAATCATTCGAAGAGTGCAAAGGCATAAGGGAGCTTGACTGCGAGACCTACAAGTCGAGCAGGGACGAAAGTCGGACTTAGTGATCCGGTGGTACCGCATGGAAGGGCCATCGCTCAACGGATAAAAGCTACCCTGGGGATAACAGGCTTATCTCCCCCAAGAGTCCACATCGACGGGGAGGTTTGGCACCTCGATGTCGGCTCATCGCATCCTGGGGCTGAAGTAGGTCCCAAGGGTTGGGCTGTTCGCCCATTAAAGCGGTACGCGAGCTGGGTTCAGAACGTCGTGAGACAGTTCGGTCCCTATCTGTCGTGGGCGCAGGAAATTTGAGAGGAGCTGTCCTTAGTACGAGAGGACCGGGATGGACGTACCGCTGGTGCACCAGTTGTTTCGCCAGAAGCATGGCTGGGTAGCTACGTACGGACGGGATAAGCGCTGAAAGCATCTAAGCGTGAAGCCCCCCTCAAGATGAGATTTCCCAATTAGTAAGACCCCTTGAAGACGACGAGGTAGATAGGTTGGAGGTGGAAGTGCAGTAATGCATGGAGCTGACCAATACTAATCGGTCGAGGGCTTATCCTATACTTAGAACGCAAATTCAATTCGGATTCAGTTTTCAGGCGACTCAAGCCTGTAACACGCTTAGAAATTCATTCTCACTTCTGGTGATGAACGAAATTTCACGCGGCAGTGTCTGTTTCACAGACGCATGTTTGGTGGCGATAGCGGAGGGGTTCCACGCGTACCCATCCCGAACACGACCGTTAAGCCCTCCAGCGCCGATGGTACTTGGACCGAAGGGTCCTGGGAGAGTAGGACGTTGCCAAGCACACGAAGCCATTGTTGATTTATCAACAATGGCTTTTTTGTTCCCTTTATCGCTTAATTTAAATAATGTGGATAAGTCATGGGGAAATAACGAGAAAATAAAAGTTACTAACATGTGGATGAAATAATAAAATATATTCAAAAATGAAAGTAGTCCCCAATTTATGTGGATAGAGCAGTGGTATATGTGGATACTTCAAGTAAATGCAAGGATATTTTGCATGGCAGGAGGATAAACAATGGACAACAGTAGTAATCTTGTGTGGATAGAAGATTTTTCTGTACATGCGAGCGACACGGATTATCGTTCACAGGGTAAGTTATCCTTTATTCTGGATATCATGCAATGTGCGGCAGACTTCGCAGTGGGTAATTTGGGGATAAGTGTGGAAGAAATTCTGAGTGCAGGAATGGGCTGGATGATGATTACGTTAGACCTTGATTTTAAGCGTATTCCTCGCCCAAATGATGTGCTTAGCGTACATACCTGGAGTAAAGGTACTAAAGGGGCTCTATGGCAACGGGATTATCGTATTTTCGATGCAGATCATATAGAGATTGCCACAGCGCGTTCTATATGGGCTTTAGTAGATATTGAGAAGAGAAAGATACTCAGACCGAACGCTCTTCCAGTTCAGGTTAAGCACTATAATGGCGATTCAGTAGGGGATATGCCTGTTAAGGTAACGATCCCTACTGATATTACTATGGAAGAAGCTTATCGGTATCAGGTAAGATATAGTGGGCTGGATAGCAACGGACATCTGAATAATGCGCGATACGGAGATTTATGTTGTGATGCACTCAGTTTAGCGGAATGGGATAATGCAGAGTTCACACGCTTCCGGATTACATACCTACAAGAAGCTAAGTTTGGGGATGAACTGACTATTTTACGCTCAGCTGTAACGGATGATGGTATATATGTCCGTGGCCAGAATAGTGATATTGTATTTTTTGAAGCATGTATTGAGTTGAAAAATATAAATAAGTAAAAAGTTTATAAATATGGAATATTATTATAAAAGCGATTTCTCCGAGCATCTATCGGGGTAGTCGCTTTTTTTTGTTGAAAAACAGATGGTGTATATAACATATTTGGAAAAAATTTTGAGCCTGTCACAATTAAAGGGATCACAATCGTTATATAGTTGTAGTCAATAACAAGGAGGTGATTCTTTGGAACGTCGCAGCCCCGGGGTCCAAGTGAATCAAACAATAATTGAAGAGGCTATTGATCAGGTTCTTGCGGGTAACCGCGAAGCCTATAGAACTATAATACAAGCCTATGAAAGAAAGATTTATACGTATTGCTATTATATTTTGAGAAGTCATGAAGAAGCAGAGGATGCTGTGCAAGATATATTTGTAAAAGTGTATCAGGAACTCAGACGTTATGAGAAACGAGTCTCTTTTGATTCATGGCTGTATAAAGTGGCCTATCATCATTGTTTGGATCAGGTTCGCAAACGCAAACGAAGAAACCGTCTGTTGTCGCTATATAAAGAGCAGCAGCCGAAAGCCTATTATAATCCTAACGATGAGGAGCCATTGCAGAAGTTATTTATGGATGATCTGACAGCTGAAGAGAGCAATCTTCTGATTCTTAAGGTAGTAGAGCAGTACAGTTTTGAAGAAATGGGTCAGATTATGGATTGTAATTCAGCTACTTTACGCAAGAAATTTGAACGTCTACGCAAAAAGTTAGTCCGGCAAAGAATGAATGAAGGAGGAAGCCCTCATGGAGAAATGGCAAGATCCAACTGAAAGTCAGAAGATGGAGCACATTCGTCAAACATTCCAAAATCATGAAATGCCGGTAGACAGTTTCAGCGATTCAATTATGAAGCGAATAGGAGACGAGGGAATGGAAAAGCGAGCGTCAAGAAAAAGTGGGAATAAGTTTCTGAAAAAATCATTGGTGGCTGCCGCGGCAGCAGCAGTGTTGGGTGCGGGAATAATCGGTAGCGGATTTATATCCCCAGTCATGGCTGAAACGTTAAAGCAGATTCCTGTTGTAGGAAGTATTTTTAAGGGGATTGACGATAAAGGTCTAAATGCTGCTAAAGAAAAAGGATTATCTACTGCGCCTAACCAAAGCGTTACCCATGATGGAGTGACCTTGAAGGTTACCGATGCCTATTATGACGGCTCGCGGTTGGCTTTTGCGATTGAACGGGAAGGCATTGATAAGGATAAGATGATGGCAGAAATGATTATTGAACCGACTGAATTCGATCCAGCGGTAAAAGAACAGCAGTATGCGAAAGTGACAATGAACCAGTCCGAAAAAGGGTTGTTGGGTTCAGCAGAAGTGAAATTGCCGAATGGAAAGAATCTGGAGGCCCAAATGTCGTCTTTTGGCGATGTTGAGGGTAAAAAGAATGCTATTTTATACGATTATAGAAATCTAAATAATGTAGAGGCTTTGGGGAATGAATTTGAATTAAGCATCACTGTGCCGGTTACACAAATCGCAGAGCCTTTTGAAATTAAGGTGCCGGTGAAAAAAGTAACGGAAGGAATTATCAAGCTTGATCTGAACCAAACAAAAGAGGCAGAAGAATTCAGTTATACGATTACCAAGCTGGAATTAACTCCAGCCACAAGCAGATTACAGCTCAGCGAAGAAGGTAAAGCGCCAACTGTGAAAGAAAAGGATGGATACACAACCTCTGAAATGTTCTATGAAATTGTTGATGAACTAGGCAATGCATTTTCTTCGAGTGGGTCATTCAACTTGCCGGCTATAGTCTATCCTATGGGAGACAAAGATTTCAGTCCGTTCCCACAAACACCAAAAACAATTACAGTTAAGCCGTTTACTTACTCCATTGATGAGAGCCATAAAGCATTAAGAGATGAAGAAGGAAAACAAGTTAAACATTATTATCCGGAGCTTGAACAAACGATTCAGGTGGAGCAAGAGTAACTATTAATCCCATAAGCAAAAAAAGTCCGTGTCTGCATAGCAGATACGGGCTTTTTGTTAAAAGATAAGAATTTATAAGCTAAACAACTATAATATCTTTATATTTCTAAGAGAAACGGTTGTCATTTATAAAAGATGACAACGTAGTCTCTTCTTGTAAAAATTCTAACGGAATGTAGATTTCACTCACCGAGTTTTCGTTATCTGGTCCAAGATACAATTCACCATAAAATTCCAATTCAAATGGAATGGACATCCTGTATTCTGTTTTCGGCAGCCAGATTCCGTAGATATATTTATATGTAGAAGGGATATCACAAGAGCGGCCTTTATGGATGAATTTAAGATAACGTATAGGTGGTAAGATCTGAAGGGGGAAAGTCTGATTGTGGTCTGCATTTATAGGATTAAGTTCGCAGGCACACATGATCGAAAAACCGTTACTCTCATAGTCGTCTGGCCAGAAGCCAAGCTGATAATATTTTTCAGGTTGTATCCTATCAGATATAGTATCTACCTTACTGAAAAGCAAAGGCCAAGTATCAGAAATGACGGAGAAATCATGGTCTATTTTAACTACGGGTCCTTGAAGTATAATTTCCCCGAAATCAACGAGCTGGGGGGAAAGATCGCTATAAGAAGGGACTTGAAGTAGATCCTGTTCATATAGTCTAGGCAACAAAGGGAGTTTCGTTTTATTAATTCTTTTTCGAACAAGAGAGGGGGTCGTGTGCAGCATTCTTTTGAAGGCACGAGTAAAGGTCTCATAGTTACTAAAGTTATAGTCTAATGAGATGTCCTGGAGTGAGCGTTCTGGCATTCGGTGAATGTCCAAGGCTGCTTCAGTGATTTTGCGTCTGGCTATATAGTCGCCGGGTGCTATCCCAGTGACTGCTTGAAATAGGCGGGTGAAATGATAAAGTGAGTATCCCATTTCTTTGGAAAGGACAGCTACAGGAAGAAGCGTGTTTAAGCGATCCTCAATGAGATCTAATGCTTGAATGATTAGTTGGCGATTGTTCAAGAGATGCCCTCCCATAACAGTTAGAAATGGTGTCCAACACGATGACTTCAATTATTTGTTGTCCAGTCTCCCCAATTAGCAGCCCAATCGGGAACGGTCACTTCCATTACGCGATCGGCACTAGGAAAATAAGCTTTGATGTCGAGAATTGGTGTACCAGGATAGGCATCAAGTCCAGCCACCTCTACGATGCCAGAAGCTTCATCGACAGACAGGGTTGCTGCTACACTAAGCCCAATTGGATTAGGTCGAATAGGGGAACGGGAAGCGAATACTCCAGTTAATGTTTCGTCATAAGGTGGTTGAATCTGTGTAGTCTGGCGGAATTGATCATCTGCAAACTCGTGCAGCCACCAAAGCACTTGGCAATGACTAAATTGAGATAAACCTTTAAGCGCCGGGCTAAATTCCGGTTTGATTTCCAGTCGTAAATTACGTGGCGTACCTGTAACCCAACCTATAGGTACTATATTATAGCTTTCTTGTTCATTCATTGACTATGACTCCTTTCGGGTATCAGATATTATTTAGTTTATAACGGAGTGACCCGGTAAGGCCTGACGATATTTGCTAACATTCATTTAATGATATAATGAAATTTGATGTGGAAAGGGGAGCATTATGAAGACATTAGTATTGGCGGAGAAGCCGTCTGTTGCACGCGAGATCGCACGAGTCATGGGATGTAATAATAAACAGAAGAGCTATATTGAAGGTCCAAAATATGTGGTTACCTGGGCACTGGGTCATTTAGTCGGCCTGGCAGAGCCTGAAGATTATAATAAAAAGTTTGCAACTTGGGCTTTGGAGGATTTGCCTATTTTGCCGGAGAAGGCAAAGCTGAAGGTGCTGCGTGAGACCAACCAGCAATACAAAGCTGTTCAGCATCTAATGAAGCGTCAGGATATTGAGGAGCTTGTGGTAGCTACGGATGCTGCTCGTGAAGGAGAGCTGTTGGCACGTTGGATTATGAATATGGCGGGATGGAAAAAGCCATTCCGGCGGCTGTGGATATCCTCGCAGACTGATAAGGCGATTAAAGAGGGATTCGCAAAGCTCCGCCCAGGTCGCGATTTTGATCGTCTGTATGAATCTGCACGTTGCCGCGCAGAGGCGGATTGGATGATTGGACTGAATGTCACGAGAGCTTTGACATGTAAGTTCGGTTCGCCGCTCTCCGCAGGGCGGGTACAAACGCCGACATTAGGGATGATCATGGATCGTGAACAGGAGATTACGGGTTTCCGTTCCGTTGATTTTGAGACGCTGACTGCTGATTTTGGAGATTTCCAAGCGGCATGGCGGGCCAGTAACGGCGATGGTCGGATATTTGAAAAGGATAAGACGGCAAGTCTAAAGGATAAGCTTACTGGACGCAGCGGCCGTATTATTAAGGTACAAAAGAGTGAGAAGAGCGAACCTCATCCACTCGCTTATGATCTGACTGAATTGCAGCGCGATGCGAACCGGAAGTTCGGCTTCTCCGCGAAGCAGACCTCCAGTGTGCTTCAGCGGTTATATGAGCAGCACAAGCTTGTCACTTACCCGCGTACGGACAGTCGTTACTTAACATCAGATATGACGGGCACACTCAAGGAAAGACTGGATAGTGTTGCGGTCGGTCCATATGCAGCGTTAGCACGTCCATTGCTGCGCAAGCAGCTGCCGATTACGAAGCGGATCGTGGATGATAGCAAAGTAAGCGATCACCACGCTATTATTCCTACAGAACAGACCGTATTGTTAAATGGCCTGAGTACTGAGGAACGTAAGCTGTATGATCTGATTGTACGGCGTTTTATTAGCTTGTTCTACCCACCAGCTCGTTATGATGCGGTAGCTGTAACCGTCAATGTGGAAGGCGAAAGCTTCCATGTCAAAGGGACGACGGTAAAAGATGCCGGCTGGCGCGAAGTATACGGCGGAGATATGAGTAATGATGACGATGACGAATCTGCGGACGAGCCGGCAGCGGGCAGTGTGAAGCTACCTGAGTTGCGCGAAGGAGCAACTGTCACGATTGGCCGCTGCATGGTTCGTCCTGGACGAACACAGCCACCGAAGCGTTATAATGAAGCTTCGCTGTTGACGCAAATGGAGAAGCATGGCCTTGGAACCCCGGCGACCCGCGCGGATATTATCGAGAAGCTGGTAAGCTCCGATACCATTGAACGCCAAGGGAATCTGCTGCATCCGACTGGTAAAGGCAAGCAGCTTATTGAGTTGGTATCCACACAGCTACGGACACCAGATCTAACTGCGCGCTGGGAAGCTGAGCTGGAGAAAATAGCGCGTGGTCAAGGCAAGCCGGAGCTCTTCTTGCAAGGCATCCGCAGTATGGCACAGGAGCTGGTAACTGGCGTCAAAACTAGTGGAGCAGAATATAAACCGCATAATGTCTCGAACAGTAACTGTCCGGAATGCGGTACAAGACTGCTGGAGAAAAAGAGCAAACGTGGCAAGCTGCTTGTATGCCCAGCAGATAACTGTGGTTATACCCGTGCCGGAGAGAAAAGACTATCGAATCGCCGCTGTCCACAGTGCCATAAGAAAATGGAGCTCAAAGAGGGTAAAGCAGGCATGTTCGTACAATGTTTGGGCTGTGGAATCACAGAAACCTTGGATAAGGATCATAAGCATGTGAATAAACGCGAACAGCAAAAGCTGGTACAGCAATACAGTAAGCAAGAAAGCATTGGTTCTAACCTTGGGGAACTGCTGAAAGCAGCGCTTGAAGGGCAAAAGAAGGATAAGTAAAAAGGATCGCATGTATCGTAATAAAAAGGCTGCTGAGTGTACTCAGTAGCCCTTTTTTCTGTCCACGTAAGTTTTTGTGGTCTACAGATAGGCTTTGAATTAGAATGTTAAGCAAATACTTAGAGCAGGTGATTAGGGTGGCAGCTGAACAACAAGTGGATCAACTAAAAGCAGCAGGTAGCCCAGAGGGGCAGGGTGGCAGTAAGTTTTTCTTTCTCGTTATTGTATTTATGTTTTGGTTCTCTTCTTATATTTATGTTCCGGTGCTTTCTCCTTATGTGGAGCATTTGGGAGCATCGTATTTTATGGTGGGCATGGTGCTTGGCGTATATGGGCTAATGCAGATTCTGTTCCGACTGCCGATTGGCATCGGTTCGGATTATTTGAATCGGCGGCGTCCGTTTATCTATCTGGGACTGATTGCGAGCGGAGCCAGCTGCTTTCTTTTTATGTGGGGAGCACAGCCTGGGTGGGCATTGGCAGCACGAGCGGTATCCGGTATAGCGGCTTCGGCATGGGTTGTCTACACTGTGATGTTCGCGGGATATTTCCCGAAAGAGGAAGCTGGAAAAGCGATGGGCATGCTGCAATTCACTACGGTAATCGCCCAATTGACCAGTATGATGATCAGTGGCTATATGGTGGAGCATTGGGGCTGGAATACCCCGTTTCTGATTGGTGGATTTGTAGCGATTGCGGCGCTGTTGCTTGCGCTGCGGCTGCCTGAACAAAAACAGGAGAAACGGCAAAGTGCGATCCAGATCAAGGACTTAGCGGGTGTTATGAAGGAGCCACTTCTGGTAAGAGTTTCTCTGCTGTCAGTGTTGGCACACTGTGTGCTATTCATAACGATGTTCGGATATACGCCAAACCAAGCTCTGAATATCGGAGCAAGTAAAGAAAGCTTGGGCTGGCTGACGCTCGCTTTTATGATTCCGCATGCTGTCGCGACCCTCTATGGCTCACGGACATTTGGTAGGCTGCTAGGAGACCGGGGCACGCTTCTCTTAGGCTTCGCGGGAAGTGCATTGTTTACACTTCTTATTCCTTCAATGCCGACGTTAGCGACGCTCTGTCTGACTCAGATAGGAAACGGATTTATGCAGGGACTTATTTTCCCATTGTTGCTAGGCAAGTCGGTGTCAGAAGTAGATCCATATAAGCGTGCAACAGCTATGGGCTTCTATCAGGCGGTTTATGCAATAGGTATGTCGGCTGGGCCATTCGTGGCAGGCTGGATGAGCGCTCTTTATGGCTTGACCGGAGGGTTCTGGCTGGGTGGAATTGCGGCGGCGTTGGCTGCGGTGTTGTCATGGATATGGATGAAGGATGCGAAGCAGTGAAAAGAAAGAGGCAGGTAGCGAAGTTATCAGAGCGTGTAAGGATGATTGGTTTTTTGTGAAAAAGAGGAATATAATAGAGATAGATAGGAAGCAAGGAGGAGAGCCCGGGAGAATGGTCAAGGTTATAATGTTGTGGTTTGTGGTAATTAATATTATCGGATATGTAGTGATGTCCGAAGACAAGAACAAAGCCCGTAAACGGCGAGAACGTGTACCTGAGAAGACACTTTTTCTGCTGGCAGCTATGGGCGGGGCACTAGGCGTGCTGATTGCCATGTATCGTAAGCGCCACAAGACGCGACATATGTCCTTTAGGATCGGAATTCCGTTACTTCTGTTGCTGAATATCTTTTTGTACAGCTATTTTTTAAGGTGATAGTCTTAATGATTACAAACTAGAAAAAGAGGTGGCGTACATGTTATTCTCTAAAATTTTACTCGCCTATGATGGATCTAAGGCTTCTAATCAAGCATTGGAGCGCGCAATTGAACTCGCAAAAGTAACTCCGGGCTCTACGATGCATGTCGTACACGCATTTGAATTTCCAAGATTTTTTATCGGAGAAGCTCTAGCACCACTACCGGCTTCAGTAAATAAAGAATATTATGATTTAGCAGTGCAGACTACGGAAGAAGTCAAGGGACGCCTTGAGGCTGAAGGCTTGAATGCTGAGGTTGAGCTATTACAAGGATCACCCGCTGAAGTGATTTTGAAATATGCTAAAGAACATGCTATAGATGTAATTGTTATCGGCAGCCGCGGACTTGGCGGAATACGTGAGTTTGTTCTGGGAAGTGTGAGCCACAATGTAGTACAAAGCGCCCGCATTCCAGTGCTGGTTGTAAAATAATATAAAGTTAAAAGGGACGCTTATGGCGTTCCTTTTTTCAAATATAAGAAAGTATATGTTTCAAACTATACTTTATCCTTATATTTCTCGCATAAACGCTAACCGTCATACAGGGACGCCAAAGGCGTTTATACTTGATTATTAAGAAACGAAATGACTAAATTCATATCCAGTAGAGGAATTATATGTATTTCCATGAAGCCTATTCTACAGTTAATATAACATCTGTTGTTAGAGCTAATAGTGTACGGAAAGAAGTCTTTATCATCAAAATAAGTGGCTATCGAGAAATTAAATACGCCTAAAAGCGAACGATTATTAATCGGAATTTACCAATGTTCGTGTTTGAGTTGACATCCTGTGTAGGGGATTGTTAAACTGATGTCATGAGCAACTCGTATAAAACCGGGGATATGGCCCGGAAGTTTCTACCCGGGAACCGTAAATTACCGGACTACGAGGAAATAGGATGATAGAATGCGGCAATGCGGTCCGGGTAACGGAATGATGCATTATGCCATTTTCCGCGCTTAATGCAGCCTAATGATAGGCACGCGGATTATTTTTTCCTAATTTCTTTACTAGTCCGATCCTCCCGCAGCAAAATGCGTCTGGTCATCGGGCTTTTTTTATTCGAATTTACAAGATAAAGATATCCATACTAGTGACTGGAAGGTAGGTCGAATCATGTCTGTGCAGGTAGCTGTTATCATGGGCAGTAAATCGGATTGGGATACGATGGAGCACGCTTGTGCGGTGCTTGAAGAGCTGGGATTATCTTATGAGAAGAAGGTAGTATCTGCGCACCGGACGCCGGACTTGATGTTCAGCTATGCGGAGGAAGCCGCGGGCCGGGGTATTCGCGTCATTATTGCAGGAGCGGGTGGTGCAGCGCATTTGCCGGGTATGGTGGCAGCAAAGACGATCCTGCCTGTGATTGGAGTGCCAGTGCAGTCGAAGGCGCTTAATGGGCTGGATTCGCTTCTCTCCATCGTGCAGATGCCAGGAGGCATTCCAGTGGCAACGGTAGCCATTGGTAAGGCAGGAGCCATTAATGCAGGCCTCCTGGCTGCACAGATTATCGGAGTATTCGATCCAGAAGTGCAGCAGCGCGCGCAGCTGCGGCGGGATGCGATCCGCGACGAAGTCCTTGAAAGCAGCGACAGCTTATGAGACCGGAGGAGCTGAAGCTGCAGGAGGCTGGCGGCGCTACTTCGCCAGCCGCTATGGATGCGTCCGGTACGGACACCGTCCGGACGCTACTGCCTGGCGCGACCGTCGGCGTGCTCGGCGGCGGGCAGCTCGGGCGCATGATGGCGCTGGCTGGCAGCGCCATGGGGTACCGCTTCGTGGCGCTGGACCCTGCGCCGGATGCGCCTAGCGGTCAAGTCACGCCGCAGATTACAGCGGCGTATAACGACCGGGACGCGGCGCGGGAGCTAGCCCGCCGCTCGGACGTCATCACGTACGAGTTCGAGAACGTTGACGCGGGCGTTGCCGCGCTGCTGACGGAGGAATCGTACGTGCCGCAGGGCAGCGCGCTGCTGTATACGACGCAGCATCGGCTGCGCGAAAAAGCCGCCATCGAGGCGGCAGGCGTACCCGTCGCCCCGTACCGGAAGGTGGATAGCCTTGCGGAGCTGAAAGTGGCGGCGGCTGAACTTGGACTACCTTGTGTACTGAAGACAGCCACAGGCGGTTATGACGGCAAGGGACAAGCCGTGATCCGTCAGGTAGAAGAGCTGGAAGAAGCCTTCCGGCAAGTAGCACCCGGATCCGTTGTGCCGGAGCTGGTGCTTGAGAAGTTTGTAGCTTTTAAGTGTGAAATATCCGTTGTTGCTGCACGCAGTGCTTCTGGTGAGGTTAAGAGCTTCCCACCGTCGGAAAATATTCATGTGAATAATATTTTGCATCTGTCCATTGTGCCTGCAAGAGTGGCAGAGGACATTCAGCGGAGAGCATGCGAATTGGCAGAGACATTAATCGCTGGACTTGATGCGGTTGGACTGCTGGCAGTAGAAATGTTCGTCACAGAGGACGGACAATTGTACGTCAATGAGTTAGCACCAAGGCCGCATAACTCCGGGCATTACACCATGGACGCTTGCGCGACTTCACAGTTCGAGCAGCATGTCCGGGCGATTTGTAATCTGCCGCTAGGCGATACAACGCTTTTGACACCTGTAGTTATGGTAAATGTACTAGGCCAGCATTTGGATGGCGCGATTAAAGCGACCTGTACACAGGACGAAAAAGATAATAAGCTGGGTGTTGTACCTAAGCTTCATATATATGGCAAGACTGAGAGTAAGACCGGCCGCAAGATGGGCCATATCAATCTGCTCTGCAAGGATACCGGAGACGGCTTGTCCTGGGTGGAGCAATCTAAACTTTGGAGGAACTAAAGAATATGATCGAACGTTACAGCAGACCTGAGATGCGAGCTATTTGGACGGAGGAAAATAAATTCAAAGCGTGGCTGGAAGTTGAAATTTGCGCTTGTGAAGCATGGGCTGAGCTCGGAGTCATCCCGCACGAAGACGCAGCTAAACTGCGTAAAGACGCTAAATTCGACATCGCACGCATTGATGAAATAGAACAAGAGACTCGCCACGACGTTATCGCATTTACACGTGCGGTTTCCGAGAGCCTTGGCGCAGAGCGCAAATGGGTTCACTACGGTCTTACTTCTACTGACGTGGTAGATACAGCATTAGGTTACTTGCTTCGTCAAGCGAATGAAATTCTAGAGAAGGATATCATCAACTTTATTGAGATCCTTAAAGATAAGGCTATTGCTTACAAGGATACGCCGATGATGGGCCGTACGCATGGTGTTCATGCCGAGCCAACTACCTTTGGTCTGAAAATGGCTCTATGGTACGAAGAAATGAAACGTAACTTGGAGCGTTTCCGCCATGCTGCGAACGGTGTACAGTTCGGGAAAATCTCCGGTGCCGTTGGTACGTACGCTAACATCGATCCTTTCGTAGAAGAATTCGTTTGCCGCAAGCTCGGCACAAGCCCAGCTCCAATTTCTACACAAACGTTACAGCGTGACCGTCATGCTGAATACATGGCTGCTCTTGCTTTGGTAGCGACATCGTTAGACAAATTCGCTACTGAAATCCGCGCTCTGCAAAAGAGTGAGATTCGTGAAGTGGAAGAAGCTTTTGCCAAAGGTCAAAAGGGTTCCTCCGCTATGCCTCACAAACGTAATCCGATCGGCTGCGAGAACATTTCCGGTCTGTCCCGCGTCATTCGCGGACATATGGTTACAGCTTACGAGAACGTGCCACTCTGGCATGAACGCGATATTTCGCACTCCTCTGTGGAACGTATCATCCTTCCGGATGCGACAATGTTGCTCAACTACATGCTGAACCGTTTCGGTAACATCGTGAAGAACCTGACTGTATTCCCAGAGAACATGAAGCGTAACATGAACCGTACGTTCGGTGTTCCTTTCTCCGGTCGTATCTTGACTAAACTGATCGATAAAGGCCTTAGCCGTGAGCAAGCGTACGATACCGTTCAACCGCGTGCTATGCAAGCGTGGGAAGAGCAAAAACAATTCCGCGATATCGTGGAAGCTACACCTGAGATCACTAACGTTCTTACCCCAGAAGAAATTGAAGATGCATTTAACCCTTCTTGGCACCTTAAGCATGTGGACACCATCTTCCGCAAGCTAGAGCTTATCTAAAAAAGATAGGTTAGTGGTGAACTAAGGAGTTAGATATAAAGGAAATTGGTCGAATGGTGTAATGGAGAGGTAGTTTGGAACTGTAGAAGCGTTAGCGTTCGCCTTTATGGTTGGATTTCTACCGCGAAGAGCGGTTTAAATCAGGAAATCCAACCATAACAGCGATCGGAAGTCCAAACATTCCTCGGAATTACGCCTTTGAGACCAGTTGCAGTAATCAAGATCATTAGTTCAAGGGAGGAAAGGTCATGACATCGTCGGCCGTATCCACAGCCGTGGAACTCATCAATGCGCCGCTGCTCTATAAAGGGAAGGTTCGTGAGCTATACGATTTAGGGGAGAATGTACTGATCGTCGTCACGGATCGGATATCTGCTTTTGACTATGTGCTGGACCCAGCGGTACCTGAAAAGGGCAATGTGCTTAACCGTCTGAGTGCGTTCTGGTTCGGAAAGACCAAAGAGCTAATGGAGAATCATGTCGTTCATATCGATGTGGATCTGCTCGGAGATATCGTTAAGGACAAGGAAGCTCTCAGAAACCGTGTTATGGTGGTACGCAAAGCAGAGCGCATCGATATCGAATGTGTTGTGCGTGGGTGCATCACCGGTGGGGGCTGGAGACAATATCAAGAAACTGGCAAAGTGAATGGTATTGAGCTTCCTAAGAACTTGCGCAAAAATGCGCTGCTGGCACAGCCAATCTTTACCCCTGCGGCTAAAAACGATGTAGGTCATGATGAGGATATTCCTTTTGAAACAATGCAGGAGCTAATCGGTGCTGATCTTGCTCTCGAGCTGCAGGAGAAGAGCTTGCAATTGTTCTCTTTTGCCAGAGAGTATTGTGCTGAGCGGGGAATCATTCTAGCAGATTGTAAATTTGAATTCGGCTTGCTGGATGGCAAAGTGATTCTGATTGATGAGATTTTTACGCCGGATGCTTCACGTTTCTGGGCTAAGGACAAATACGCTCTTGATATCGAAATTGATAGTATGGATAAAGAACCTGTTCGTACGTATCTATCTGCATCCTCCTGGGATAAAAATAGCAAACCTGATCCACTTCCACTAGAAGTAGTTGAAGAAACAACGCGCCGTTATCTGGACATTTATCATCGTCTTACTGGCAAGTCTTTATAGCTCAACATTGTGTGTTTACTCATGGGAATAAATGAAGTGTATGTTTTTAAAGCTAGAGTTACTTTTAGTAGAGTTTCAGCTTTCAGAAAGTATATACACATAAAAATTAGGAGGAACTACAAGCATATGTTAAAAGCGACGGTATATGTCACCATTAAGAAGAGCGTTCTCGATCCACAAGGTGTAGCAGTGCAAGGAGCACTTCATTCGGTAGGTTTTCAAGAAGTTGAAAGTTTGCGTATTGGGAAATATATGGAGCTGACTTTGGACACGGATAACCGTGCTGAAGCAGAAGTACGTCTCAAGGAAATGTGCGAAAAGCTACTTGCCAACACGGTGATCGAGGATTACCGCTACGAATTGGAGGACTAAACGACATGAAATTTGCTGTACTTGTCTTCCCAGGCTCTAACTGTGATATTGATTGCTACAAGGCGGTAGAGGACAGTCTCGGCGAACCAGTCGATTATGTGTGGCATACAGCGACAGATTTGTCGGCGTATGATTGCATTTTGGTTCCAGGCGGATTCTCATATGGTGATTACCTGCGCTGCGGCGCGATTTCAAGATTTGCTCCTGTAATGGCTGAAGTTGCTAAAGCAGCAGAGCAAGGGAAATTCGTGCTAGGCATTTGCAATGGGTTCCAAATTCTTACTGAGGCTGGTTTGTTGCCAGGCGCGCTGCGTCGTAACATGTCCATGAAGTTCCGTTGTCATGATACAGTGCTTAAGGTTGTTAATAACGAAACCCCATTTACTATTGATTATGCTAAGGATGAAGAAATCATCATCCCAATCGCTCACGGCGAAGGAAACTACTACTGTGATGAAGAGACTTTAGCAGAACTGAAAGCTAACAATCAGATTGTGTTCACATATAGCGATAATCCTAACGGCTCTGTAGCTGATATTGCGGGTGTTAGTAATGTGCAGGGGAATGTAGTCGGCATGATGCCTCACCCTGAGCGTGCAGCTAACAGCTTGCTCGGATCTGAAGATGGCAAACGAATGTTCACATCTATACTGAAGACTTGGAGGGATCGTCATGACGCAGCAAGTATCCGTTAAGGAACCGACCGCAGAACAGATCGCAGAGCAGAAAATTTACAGCCAATTCGGTGTGTCGGACAGCGAATATGAGCTCATCAAGTCTTTTATGGGACGTTTGCCGAATTATACTGAAATCGGCGTATTCAGCGTAATGTGGTCCGAACACTGTGCATACAAGAACTCTAAGCCATTGTTGAAACGTTTCCCAGTTACTGGACCACGTGTCCTGATGGGACCTGGCGAGGGCGCAGGGATTGTAGATATCGGAGACAACCAAGCGGTTGTATTCAAAATCGAAAGTCATAACCACCCCTCTGCGGTAGAACCTTTTCAAGGTGCGGCAACAGGCGTAGGTGGTATCATTCGTGATATTTTTTCCATGGGCTCAAGACCTATCGCACTGCTGAATTCCTTGCGTTTCGGCAAGCTGGAAAGCGATCGCGTGAAATATTTGTTCGAGCATGTCGTGTCGGGTATTGCTGGTTATGGTAACTGTATCGGGATTCCAACCGTGGGCGGCGAAATCATGTTCGATGATAGCTATGACGGTAACCCGCTTGTTAACGCAATGTGTGTCGGTCTGATTGATCATGATAAAATCCAGCGTGGTGTCGCTAAAGGTGTAGGAAACCCAGTCTTCTACGTAGGTCCTCCTACTGGACGTGATGGAATTCATGGGGCTACTTTTGCATCCGTTGAACTAAGTGAAGAGTCCGAAGCAAAACGTACAGCTGTACAAGTAGGCGATCCATTTATGGAGAAGCTCGTTATGGAATCTTGTCTAGAGTTAATCGACAGCGGCATCGTTATTGGGATTCAGGATATGGGTGCGGCTGGACTTACCTGCTCTAGTGCCGAGATGGCAAGTAAAGCGGGCAACGGTCTGGAGCTGTATCTTGATCAGGTGCCACAACGTGAAGACGGCATGACCCCTTATGAAATGATGCTTTCGGAATCGCAAGAACGGATGTTGTTCGTAGTAGAACCGAAGGATGAAGCTCAGGCGCAAGAGATTTTTGATCGCTGGGGTGTAATCTGCTGTAAGGTCGGTAAAGTAACGGATGATGGTCGCTTGAAGCTATATCATCACGGTGAGGTTGTTGGCGACATGCCTGTAACAGCGCTCGTAGATGAGTGCCCAGTCTACAACAAACCATCTGAGGTTCCTGCTTATTATGTAGAAAATGAATCGGTAGATACACTTCGTTACGCGGAAGTTACAGATCTAGGTGGCGCACTTCGTACTGTTCTTGGATCACCAACCGTAGCAAGCAAAGCTTGGGTATACAACCAATATGATTACATGGTTCGGACTAGTACGGCTGTTCGACCTGGATCTGACGCGGCTGTAGTTACCATTCATGGTACACGTAAAGGACTTGCGATGACCACGGACTGTAACGGGCGTTATGTTTATCTTGATCCTGAAGTGGGTGGACGGATTGCAGTCAGCGAAGCAGCTCGTAACATCGTTTGTTCGGGTGCTGAACCGCTTGCTATTACCGATAACCTGAACTTCGGAAACCCTGAGAAACCTGATGTGTTCTGGCAAATGGAGCGTGCGGTTGATGGTATGGCTGAAGCTTGTCGTGTGCTGGATACTCCGGTTATCGGCGGGAATGTCAGTCTATATAACGAAAATACGACGGGATCCATTTACCCAACACCGGTTGTCGGCATGGTTGGTTTAGTAACGGATACGGATCATATTACGACTCAAGGCTTCAAACAAGAAGGAGATTCCATTCTTCTGCTAGGTGTAACAAAAGCTGAGCTTGGTGGTAGTGAATTTCAATATGCTGTTCATGGTGTAACCGAAGGCCGCCCTCCAGCTTTGGATTTGGCTACTGAGAAAACACTGCTGAGCGCAGTGCTTACCTCGATTCGCGGCGGTCTGGTGCGTTCAGCACATGACTTGTCCGAAGGCGGTCTTGCTGTAGCACTTGCAGAGAGCTGTATCAGTGGTGGTATTGGTGCGAACGTTGAACTTTCTGCTAATGGACTTAGATCCGATGTAGCTTTGTTCAGTGAGAGCCAATCACGTATCGTGCTGACGGCAGCACCTGAACGTGCGGAAGAGCTGAAAGCAGCGATTGCTGCCAGCGGCGTTCCAGTGGAAATCATCGGAACTGTAGGTGGAGACAGACTGCGCGTAAATCTGGACGGTGCATCCGTATTAGATGAAGCTGTAGCAGAATTGAAATTCGTTTGGGAGGATGCTATTCCATGTCTTATGAAATAAAGACCGGGAAAGAGCAGGAGACTCCTATCCTGTGGACTGGTGACTTTTACAATGAAGGAACGGGCTCGGGAGATATTTTTGACACATTAAAAGAAGAATGCGGCGTTTTCGGGGTCTTCGGACACCCGGAAGCGGCGTCCATGTCTTATTACGGCTTGCACGCCTTACAGCACCGTGGGGAAGAAAGTGCGGGCATCTGCGTAGCAGATGGTCGTGATTTCAACTATCACCGCGGGATGGGGTTAGTAAAAGAAGTATTCGACAAGGACAAAATTGCCTCACTGGTTGGAGACATGTCCATCGGGCATGTACGTTATTCCACCAGCGGAGACAGCCGCTTAACTAATGCACAGCCGCTCGTATTCAAATATCGTGACGGTGATTTGGCGATTGCTACAAACGGTAACATAGTAAATGAACCGTTGATTCGTAAACAGCTTGAGCAAAGCGGATCGATCTTCCAAACCACAAGTGATACAGAAGTGCTGGCGCATCTGATTGCGCGTTCGTCTAAGGATTTTGTTGAAGCGGCTAAGGATGCGCTAAAACAACTGGTTGGCGGATTTGCTTTTCTGCTTATGACGAATGACAAATTAATTGTCGCTTCGGATTCCCATGGTTTGCGTCCGCTTGTAATGGGACGGATCGGCGACGCCTATATTTTTGCTTCCGAATCTTGCGCCTTAGAAGTTATCGGAGCACAGTTAGTCCGCGATATCGAACCTGGCGAACTGCTCGTGCTTGATAAAAATGGCCTGTTAGAGGACCGTTTTACCGAGCCAAAACGTAAAGCGCTATGCGCGATGGAGTATATTTACTTCTCTCGCCCAGACAGTGATATGAACGGCGCTAACCTGCACACCGCCCGTAAGCGGATGGGTAGCCGAATGGCATTAGAAGCTTTCGTAGATGCTGACCTCGTCACTGGTGTACCGGATTCAAGTATCTCGGCAGCGATTGGATTTGCGGAGCAGACAGGCATTCCTTATGAGCTTGGGCTCATCAAGAATAAGTATACAGGCCGGACCTTCATCCAGCCTAGCCAAGAGCTGCGTGAGCAAGGTGTGAAAATGAAGCTAAGCGCCGTGCGCAGTGTGGTGGATGGCAAACGTGTTGTCATGATCGATGATTCCATCGTGCGTGGAACAACTTCACGGCGGATCGTCAATCTGCTCCGCGAAGCGGGAGCCGTAGAGGTTCACGTGCGGATTACATCGCCGCCCTTCAAGAATCCTTGCTTCTACGGCATTGATACCCCAGACCGCCGCGATCTCATCGCGTCGTACAAGTCCATTGCGGAAATGTGCGAAGAGATTAATGCCGATTCCTTGGCATTCTTGTCACCGGAGGGCTTAATCACTTCCATTGGTGGTCACAACAAAGATGATTACAAAGGCGGGCTATGCCTTTCCTGCTTCGATAATGATTACCCGACGCAGGTTGATTTTGGCGGGGAAGAGAAAGATGGCTGCTCGTGTTGACATCCCCCTAAGTCCCCCTTGCAAAGGGGGATTCCGAAGGGCTCTGCCCTCCGGCCACCCGAAAGCTCGGCGGTAGGAGTTGGGTTATAACTTGCTAAGAAGACTTGGGTACGAGTGCTCGCTTTGTCCCTGTGTGCTACGCACGGACGGGACACGCTTTACGGCGCTCCGCCCCCGGCTGCATACCGCCGCCGGGAATGGCTCGCCAAGCTAGTCGCTAGTCTCGCTAAGGTAGGCGCTCGGCTACGCCCAAAGCGCCAAGAGCAGCTCACCAAGCTCGTCCCTGTTTGCTGCGCAAATGCGGAACCCGCTAGTCTCGCTAAGGTAGGCGCTCGGCTGCGCCCAAAGCGCCAAGAGCAGCTCACCAAGCTCGTCCCTGTTTGCTGCGCAAATGCAGGACCCGCTTGTTTCGCTTAAGGAGGTGCATGGCTCAGCTCATGCACCGAGGTCTTGAGGTCCGTGTGCAAGGCGCGCACTGCGGCTTGCAGTAGGGTGAAAGCGGTGGTTGGAGGGAGTTATGGAGAGGAAGTTTGGAACTGTAGAAGCGTAGCGCTCGCCTTTATGTTTGGATTTCTACCGCGAAGAGCGGTTTAAATCAGGAAATCCAAACATAACAGCGATCGGAAGTCCAAACATTCCTTGTAATAGCTCCCCTATAACCACCAAAAAAATCCCGAATGCCCCACAAACGCGCTCTAAATTAAAATAAGATGAGGTGTCCCAAGTGTCGGAAGCTTATAAAAACGCCGGAGTGGATATTGCGGCTGGTAACGAAGCGGTAGAACGCATGAAAAAGCACGTAAAACGTACTTACCGTCCAGAAGTAATGACGGATCTTGGTGGGTTCGGAGCGCTGTTTGGCCTCAATAAAGATAAATATGAAGAGCCAGTGCTCGTATCGGGAACCGATGGTGTAGGCACGAAGCTCAAGATCGCGTTCGCTGCGGATCGCCATGACACGATTGGGATCGACGCTGTAGCTATGTGCGTGAACGACATTGTAGTGCAAGGCGCGGAGCCGCTATTTTTCCTCGATTATCTGGCTTGCGACAAAGTCGTACCGGAGAAAATCGAAGCGATCGTAGCAGGAATCGCAGAGGGCTGTCACCAAGCAGGTTGTGCGCTGATTGGCGGCGAAACGGCTGAAATGCCGGGCATGTATTCAGCGGGTGAGTATGATATCGCTGGATTCACAGTTGGCGTTGCTGACAAAGCGAAGCTGGTAACAGGCGCTAACATCGCTGCTGGAGACACAGTGATTGGTTTAGCTTCTAGCGGCGTGCACAGCAACGGCTTCTCACTGGTGCGTAAGCTTTTGCTTGAGGATGATGGCTATGGCCTGAATGATGTGCTTCCGGAGCTTGGAGCTCCGCTTGTGGATGTACTTCTTGCACCAACTAAGATTTATGTGAAGTCTTTGCTGGCGCTCTTGGAGCAGCTTCCGGTGAAAGGGATGGCACATATTACGGGTGGCGGATTCATCGAGAATATCCCGCGCGTATTGCCTGACGGTGTAGATGTGGAGATTAATTACGGATCGTGGCCGATTCTGCCGATCTTCGGTTTGATGCAGAACAAAGGAAAAGTAAGCAACCGTGATATGTTTACTACTTTTAATATGGGAATTGGACTTGTTCTGGTAGTAAGTAGCGCTGATGGAGAACATGCTCTTGAACTGCTCAAAGCGAGCGGAGAAGAGGCGTATATCATTGGTAAAGTGACAGAAGGGGAACGCAAAGTAACCTTTACTGGAGCTGAAGTGTGATGCAATGGAGTCGAATCGCTGTTTTTGCTTCTGGGCAAGGCAGTAATTTTGCTGCACTGATCGATGCACAGAGAGCAGGCTTGCTTGGTGAGGGCAATATTGAGTTGCTTGTATCCGACAAGCCAGAGGCACCTGTAGCTAAGCGAGCGGAGGATGCGGGCATTCCCGCCCTCTTGCTGCGGCCAAAAGACTTCGCCAGCCGTGAACTCTACGAAGCAGAGATTGTAGCAGAGCTTCAGCGGCGGGAAATCGGGCTGGTTGTGCTGGCAGGATACATGCGTCTTATTACGCCAGTGCTTTTAACGCCGTATGCTGGACGAATTATTAACATTCATCCATCGCTGCTGCCTGCTTTTGCAGGAAAAGATGCAATCGGACAAGCGCTGGATTATGGCGTGAAGCTGACGGGTGTTACTGTGCATTTTGTCGATGGAGGTATGGATACCGGGCCTGTTATTGCTCAGCGCAGCGTAGCCCTGCAGGATAACGACACGGCGGATTCATTGGCAGAACGTATTCATAAGGTTGAGTATGAGCTGTATCCCGAAGTGGTTGGTGCTTTTGCCAGCGGGAAAGTGGAACTGAGTGGAAGAAAGACGATTATCCGCGAAAAGTAAGCTGCACCGCAGCCATTCGAAGTTTTGGATCGACATTTGGTGACAGACCGAGATGTTTCAGGGTATTTCTCGGGAAATATTGCATAAGCGGCGTTATGTGTCGCGTTGTGGGTTTTCTTCATATTAAATCGCACGTACAACCTGAAGGAGGACTATTCAAAGTGAGTATCAAAAGAGCGCTAGTCAGCGTATCGGATAAACAAGGTATCGTGGATTTTTGCCGCGAGTTGTCTGCATTAGGCGTAGAAATTATCTCTACAGGTGGAACAAGCACGCTTTTGGCTAAAGAAGGTGTTCCAGTCATCGGGATTTCCGATGTGACAGGATTCCCAGAAATCATGGACGGACGTGTCAAAACCTTGCACCCTGCTGTACACAGTGGATTGCTTGCGGTTCGTGATAACGAGGAACACACGCGTCAAATGAAGGAGCTTGGTCTGGACTACATCGATCTGGTTGTTGTGAATCTGTATCCTTTCGCGGAAACGATCGCAAAACCTGACGTATCTTACGAGGAAGCCATCGAGAATATCGATATCGGCGGACCTACGATGCTGCGTTCTGCGGCGAAGAACCATGCTTTTGTGAGTGTAGTGGTGGATGCTAATGACTACGCTACTGTACTTGAAGAGGTTCGCGCAGGTGGAGATACAACGCTAGAAACACGCAAATGTCTTGCGGCAAAAGTGTTCCGTCATACGGCGGCTTACGATGCCTTGATTTCCGATTATTTGGCTAACGTTACTGGCGAGCCTCTGCCAGAGCGCTACACCGTGACTTATGAGAAAATTCAGGATCTGCGTTATGGCGAGAATCCGCATCAAAAAGCGGCGTTCTATCGCAAGCCATTGGCGGCACTGGATACACTCACTGCGGCTGAACAATTGCACGGCAAAGAGTTGTCTTATAACAATATCAACGATGCTAACGCAGCACTACAAATCGTGAAAGAATTTGAAGAGCCTGCTGTCGTAGCGGTTAAACATATGAACCCTTGTGGTGTAGGTGTGGGTGAAAGTGTATACGAAGCTTATCAAAAAGCTTACAACGCGGATCCAACTTCTATCTTTGGTGGGATTGTAGCAGCAAACCGGATTATTGATGCAGACACAGCGAACCTGCTGAAAGATATTTTCCTCGAAATCGTGTTGGCACCAGGCTTTACGGAAGAAGCACTGGAAATCCTTACGAAGAAAAAGAATCTCCGTTTGCTCAAAATCGGTAACCTTAGTACGGCTAGTGCGCGTAAGAGCAGCTTTGTAGTTACCTCTATTGATGGAGGAATGGTTGTACAGGAGAGCGATGTGCACTCTGTGAACCCAGATGATCTACAAGTCGTTACGGACCGTAAACCAACCGAGGAAGAATTGAAACAATTGTTGTTCGGATGGAAAGTAGTTAAGCATGTGAAATCTAATGCGATTGTGCTGGCTGCTGATGATATGACCGTTGGCGTAGGTGCAGGACAGATGAATCGCGTTGGTGCAGCTAAAATTGCAATCGAACAAGCTGGTGAAAAATCTAAGGGAGCCGTACTCGCTTCCGACGCGTTCTTCCCAATGGGCGATACGCTTGAAATGGCAGCAAAAGCAGGAATCACTGCAGTGATTCAGCCAGGCGGCTCCATTAAAGACGAAGAGTCAATTAAGGTCGCTAATGAGTATGGTATTGCTATGGTCTTCACAGGCGTCCGTCATTTCAAACACTAGAGCACTGGGAGGATCATATTCGGATGGATATTTTAGTGGTTGGCGGCGGCGGCCGGGAACATGCGATGATTTGGAGTCTATCCCAAAGCCCCAAGGCAGGTAAAATCTATTGCGCACCCGGCAACGCCGGGATTGCGCAGTTAGCCGAATGTGTGCCGATCGGAGTATTTGAGTTCGATCGTCTGACGGCTTTTGCGAAAGAGAAGGAAGTAGGTCTTGTTGTAATCGGCCCAGATGATCCACTCGCTGCTGGGATTGTGGATGCTTTTGAAGCACAGGATATTCCTGTGTTTGGCCCACGCAAGAATGCGGCGGAGATCGAAGGCAGCAAAACCTTTATGAAGGATCTTTTGCATAAATATAATATTCCGACAGCAGCCTATGAGAAGTTCGACGACTATGAAGCTGCGCTAACTTATTTGCGGGAACAGCCGCTTCCGATCGTAATCAAGGCAGATGGTCTGGCTGCAGGAAAAGGCGTGACGGTTGCTTATTCGTTGGAAGAAGCAGAGCAAGCGCTTGCTGATATTATGGTCACTAAGGTATTCGGTGAGGCAGGCGCTCAGGTTGTTATTGAGGAATTTCTAGCTGGACAGGAAATGTCGATTCTGGCTTTTGTCGATGGAGAGACGGTGCGTCCTATGGCTGCTGCCCAGGATCATAAGCCCGTATTTGATGGGGATAAAGGTCCTAATACCGGCGGAATGGGTACCTATTCGCCTTTACCACATATTGATGAGGCTATTATCCAAGAAGCGATCGAGACCATCATTAAGCCGACGGCAAAAGCTATGGTGGACGAAGGTCGTCCCTTTAGCGGTGTACTATTTGCGGGACTGATGATTTCTCCTGAAGGGAAACCAAAGACGATTGAGTTTAATGCTCGTTTCGGTGATCCTGAGACTCAGGTCGTGTTGCCTAGACTCAAGAGCGACTTGCTAGAAATCTTTCTGGCGGTCACAGAGGGCAGACTTGCAGATATCGACATTGAATGGAGCGACGAAGCGGCTGTATGCGTAGTTCTCGCTTCGGGAGGATATCCAGGCCCTTATCCAAAGGGTGTACCGATTGAAGGTCTTGAAGACAGCCAAGGAGGGCTGATCTTCCATGCTGGTACGGCGCGTGGTGAAGACGGAAGCTGGGTGACGAATGGTGGCCGGGTACTAGGCGTGGTAGGCCTAGGTGCTACGATTGCTGAAGCTCGTGTTGCAGCTTACGCTAGAGCCGAAGGAATTTCTTTTTCCGGAAAACAAAGCCGCAGCGACATCGCTATGAAAGCTTTGGTATAAGGATAAAGAACTGTATCTAGCATTTTTTGCGCTTAAAGTCCTAAAAAAGGACTGACAAGTGATAGAAGAAGTGCTATAATACTACACGTACGGGGGAAAATGTGCGGATATATACAGATAAGGGTCTTTCCGATCATGGGAAGGCCCTTTTAAATCGGAGTCCTTCAGACTTTGTGAAGTAACCTTATAAAGGATGCCTCGTGCCTGGAAATGATGATACTTATAGTGCATACTAGCGATACGCTTATGGCGAATGGCTACTCACAGATTTAAGGAGGAATTCGTTTTGAGTAAGATTGGAAGAAATGATATGTGTCCTTGCGGAAGCGGGAAAAAATATAAGAAATGCTGCCTTGGTAAAGAAACTTCTGCAGTAGAGTCCATTATGCAACTTGTAAACAAGGAAGAAGCGGCAGCTAGCGAGACTGTGGCTGAGAAACAGGAACCCGTAGCACAACCTGAAGTGAAGCTAACTCTTGCTACGCTCAGAAAAAAAGTGTCACGTGATCTGAATTGGGAGCATCCAGCACATGAACAACTGGCGCTGCACCTTATTGAGAGCATGAGAGAAAGCTATGATAGAGAGCTTATTTGGGAAGCTCTAGTTCTGTGGAATGGTTATTCCCGTAAGATTAAGCCTGCTGTGAAGAAAATGGGCTCTTTCTGTGCGGCGATCGAATTTATTTTGTCTGAAGAATATGGCTTCTCCCTAACACAAGCGGATCTTGCTACCAAGCATGAGGTTACTACGCCTACCATCTCTAGAAAGGTCAAAGAGATGCTCAATTACATTGAGGAATACGGCATGGGTGGTGCGGAAGAAGAATTACTTTTGCTGAATATCTCAGGCAGTCCGAAGGATCAGGAGCAAGCACTATTACAAAAGGCTATGCAAACCAATTCATCCAACCGCCGGATACAGTTAGCTGAAGCTGCACTAGAGGTTTATCCGGACAGTCCGGATGCGTATCTCATTTTGGCTGAGGAAGCAGAGAATGAAGCAGATGCTCGTGCTTTTCTAAAAGCAGGGATGGATGCAGGTGAACGTGAGCTTGGAGAAGCCTTTTTCGCTGAGAACAAAGGACATTTCTGGGACCTCCACGAGACTCGTCCATACATTCGAATTTGCAAAAGCTACGCCGACTCTTGTTGGTTTAGCGGAAATGCAGAAGAAGCACAAAAAGTACTTGAGCACATTTTAGAGCTGAATCCTGAAGATAACACAGGTGCGCGTTACCTTTTAACGGCTGCGTATCTCTACACCAACAAGCTCAAGAAGACAGAAAAGGTGCTGGAAAAGTTCGGAAATGATGCAGCGGCGACAGTAGCTTACGACCGGATGGTCTTAGAATATAAGAAGAATGGGATTACTTCCCAACTGAAAATGTTGTACCGCGTAGCGCGGAATGTGAACAAGCATGTGCCGGATTATTTGTTAGGGATCAAAAGATTGCCGCATAACCTTCCGGATTTTGTGGGAATGGGCGACGCTAATGAAGCTATCGAATATGTGATTGTACACTCGCGTTTGTGGACAAGCCTACCTGATCTGCTGAAGTGGATGCTGAAGCAACAGGATTAGTAGAATTCAGATCTTGGACGGACATGAACTTAAAGAGGCTATGGGAGATTCCTGTAGTCTCTTTTTTAATATAAGAAAGTATAAGATTTGCATCAATAATTGTATTGCATACAGCGGACAATGCTTGAAAAAATGTCTTTGGGAGAGTATGTTTACAAGAAGTAGAATGAATAGATGATAGTGAGGCGAGAGGGTTATGAGAGAAGAGGAAGACCGAATCGTAGGAATGGAAGATATCGTACGGGCTCATCACGTACTGCGGGAGGTCATCATCCGGACTCCACTACAGCGTGACGCCGTACTATCGGCCAAGTATGATTGCGATGTATATTTGAAGCGCGAAGATTTGCAGATTGTCCGTTCTTTTAAAATCCGCGGAGCTTATAATATGATTCGTAGTCTATCTGCAGAAGATAGAGCTAAAGGTATTGTCTGCGCGAGTGCAGGAAATCACGCACAAGGTGTAGCCTATTCCTGTAAGGCACTTGGAATTAAGGGCAAGGTCTTTATGCCCAGCACTACACCTAACCAGAAGGTTAAGCAAGTTCGACGGTTCGGCGGTGAGTTTGTTGAGGTCATTCTGAAGGGCGATACCTTCGATGATGCTTATGATGAAGCGCTTCAAGCTTGTATAGATCACGGAATGACATTGATCCACCCGTTTGATGAGCCGAGAATTATTGCAGGCAATGGAACGATAGCGATGGAAGTGATGGAGAACCTGGATCACCCTGCGGATTTTATGTTCGTAACGATTGGTGGGGGCGGTCTGGCAGCAGGAATAGCCACTTATGTGAAGACGGTGAGTCCATCTACTAAGTTGATTGGTGTGGAACCGCTTGGTGCTGCTTCAATGACTGAAGCGATCAAGCTTGGAGAAGTGGTAACGCTAAAAGAAATTAACAAGTTCGTGGACGGAGCGGCTGTAAAGCGCGTTGGCGGACTGACTTATGATATTTGTTCCCGGCATCTGGATGACATCGTGATGGTACCTGAAGGCAAGGCTTGTACCACCATTCTGGAGCTGTATAACGAGAACGCTATAGTGGTTGAGCCAGCGGGATCCTTACCTATCGCAGCACTTGATCAGTACCGTGATCAAATCCGCGGGAAGACGGTCGTCTGTATCATTAGTGGGGGTAACAACGATATTGACCGTATGCAGGAGATCAAAGAGCGGTCACTGATTTACGAAGGCTTAAAGCACTACTTCATGGTGAACTTCCCACAACGGGCAGGTGCCCTGCGTGAATTCTTGGACGAAATCCTCGGTCCAGAGGATGATATTACCCGTTTCGAGTACATCAAGAAGCATGATAAAGAGAATGGTCCCGCGCTTGTAGGCATAGAGCTATTGTCCATTGAAGCTTATGAACCACTTATCGAACGGATGCAGCAGAAGGGTGTAGATTATGTAGAAATCAATAAGGATTCCAATCTCTTTAACATCCTTATTTAATTTCTTTCATCACTTTAATCATTTCGTTAATGAACATAGAAAGGCCCGTCCCAGAATGAATGGGGACGGGCCTTTTGTATATCATACTAGAGAGGTAATTCAGTCTTACGGTATTGTTCGACTTCATCTGTTAATTTATAATCTTTGTCCTTCATCAATTTCATGAAGCCATCTAGTTTCTGCAGGAATGGGCTGTTGTCTTTATTCTTGGTGAGAATGCTAGAGTAGGCTTTCTGCGCCTCCAAGTCCATTTCAAGATTGTCATAATGGAAAAGGGGCGTGTTATTCTGGCCGTAAAACGTATTGTTAACATAGGTAGAATATAAGGATTTCACGGCTGAAATTCGGTTCGATTTCGGATAATTTAGAATAAATTGCTCTTGAGATAGTGCTCGCGCAGCTACATCGGTCCAACCAATGACAAGCCCGTTATCCTTGGAGGAGGGCAGATCAGACTCCGTAGCCATAATGGATAGATACGCGCTGATATCGTCAGTGACATAAAGTTTATATTTGCGGTAAGCCTCATAATCGATCACCGGGAAAAAAGTGCCTTCCGCGGTCTCCAGTTTATATCCATTTTCGCTGGCACTCTTCAGCAGTGTGCGCAGAGTTAGATCTTCTGTGGCATCAGCAAGGGTCTTCATACTTGCGCCAGCTTTATAGATGGCGGTGAGCTTCCGCTGGACATTGCTGGTACTGAATTTGCTCTCCCACGCCGGAAGCGCCGCCTTGTGCAAATTCTCAAGCTTCAGTGTCATTATCGTGGCACGATACGAACCTACCGCATACATATTGGCGTTCAAATATTTAATAGCTTCGGGTAACTTGTTAGAGGAAGACAACAGCGGCAATGCTGCTTTATAGATAGCCTCCGCATGATTATTGTTTGCTGTCAAAGCATTTGCCTTAGTGCCTCCCACAGGAGGGCTGGCAGCGCCTTCAGCTTGAATCGTTCCTATAGGTACCGCGCCTAGTCCCAATGTTACTGCTAGAACAGAATAGAGAATATATTGCTTCTTATTCATGAAAGTTCCCCCTGTCTATCGGATGAAATATGGGTGGAGCATGACTTTTATTTTCTAAAAAATATAAACTTTAGTCCAATTGCCCCAATCAGGGAAACAATTAAGCTTACCCACGGGGATAAAGTTATGACCGGAAACAATCGGTCGAGGTACAAGCCAATGAATACGGCAACTACGGCGATTCCGATATAGACGCCAAGGCCCTTGATATCAAAGGGTTTGGCTTTAGGTGCATCCCCCTCAGACAAGGAGGTTAACCATTTCATAATAAGTTCGATCAAGATAATGGAACCTGCCCCAACAGCGAAGAGGGTGAAGAGGCTAATCTCTCCGAACATCCCAGGTGATCCGTTAGTCCATTGCAAGAAGAGTCCACCTATAGCAAAGATCCCGAACAAACAGGTTAGAGCCGCGCAGGGAATCATCAAGTAATAGTTCCATTTGCTGCGTGCTGAGCGTGTGGGAACGCTGTCTATGATTTCTTTAAAATAATCATCCGGATTCTCGCCAAACACCTGTTTAGCGTTTTTACCTTTTTTTTGTTCTTTCAGAAGCAGCTTGGCTGCATCCAGTAAAAGTTCTTCAGCGCGGAGAGCCTCAACCCTACTGGCCCGCATCGTTAGGATCATATCTTCAAAATAGGATCGATTGAAAGGCGACATCTGCTCACGCAGGGCGTTATTTTCCTTAATCATATCTTTCACTTTCATAATAGGGATGTAAACCTCCAGTAGTGTTAATCGGTATAGTCTTTAACCTAGAGTATACGTTTGCCTGACAGGTCAGCGCAAGGACAAGCATTTCTATTTTCCTATGCATAATCCTTTTATAAGAGTGAACACTGATAATGTTGTTGCTTGATCAATATAGCTTTGGGAAAGGTTGGGAGCTTTATGGAACATGAGAACAAGAAAGAACAGGACAGTGTCATGGGCAACGGTTTCGAGCCTACGCCCAATCATTCAATGGGGGATTGGGGCGGCTCTGATGGATTCAGCATGTGGAATTCCACAGAAGAACCAGCAACAGAGGGTGCGCTTAAGGATTGGGAAGGCAGTCAAGAAACCCATGAGATGTTTAACGACAGCTATGATTGATTGACGACCCTGGAAGCTCATCATGCGATTGAAAAACAGCCAGTCTTCATTATTTTGGAGACTGGCCGTTTGACGTTCCGGTTTATACTCCGAATTTGCTCTTGCAAATTACTAAGATCTGTCCCGTTCCTGTTGACAATATGAACGAAATCTTTATAATAAGAATATAATTCACACTAAGTTAATCGGAATTCTAATAAATTAAAATAATGATTAAATATAGGAGGTTACGGCAATGGAACGGAATATTGTAATTCGGCATAACGGCGAAGAATTGACAGCGAGCATCCATTATCCGAGTAAAGAGAAGGGAACTTCCACACGTTGCAAGGACAGATTGCCATTAGCTGTAATCTGCCATGGATTTGTGGGTAACCGGATTGGAGTCGATCGGATATTTGTCAAAGCAGCTCGTGAGCTGGCGCAAGACGGGTATATGGTCATTCGATTTGACTATGCGGGCTGCGGCGAGAGCAGCGGTAATTACGGCGGGGAGGATATGGAGTCGATGATCGCTCAGACTAGAGCGGTGCTCGATTACGGAATTAGCTCTGCCGATGTGGATCCACAGCGTGTGACGCTTATTGGCCATAGTCTGGGTGGGGCGGTTGCGCTTCTGACAAGTATTCGTGATCGCCGCGTGAAGAATCTCGTGCTGTGGGCCTCCGTGGGATATCCCTTCAATGATATTGTGAAGATCGTAGGGCGGGAGGCGTATGACCGTTCGGTGAAGAATGGATCGGCGGATTACGTGGGTTACTCGTTCACACCGGTATATTTCAATTCTTTGGCGGCCTTCCAGCCTTTCCAAGAAGCTAGTAAATTCAGCGGTGATGTGCTCGTCATTCATGGTACGTCTGACGATGTCATCCCCGTGGATTATGCATTCCTTTACCAGAAATTATTCTGGACACGTCCTGAGGGACGATGCGATAAAGAGATCATTTTTCAAGGTGATCATACCTTTTCTTCTGGGCAAGCACAGCAGCAGCTGCTTAAGCGGACAAGAGAGTGGATGAACGAACAGGAGCATGTGCAGACAGAGTGGCAAAATTGGATGATATAGGTGATGGACTTTACTCGCAATAACTTGAAATTAGCGGTAAAATAAAGATGCACACCATATACTGGGTTATGGAGGTTGGCATCCTATGAAATTACCGTCATTTTTTATCGCGCACGGTTCTCCGCTCCTCGCACTGGAGGATAACGAGTATACCCGTTTTCTGGAGCGGCTTGGTCAAGAACTAGAAGCACCACGGGGTATAGTAGTATTCTCAGCGCACTGGGATAGCCCAGAACAGCTACTCACCATGGATGAGAAGCACGAAACACAACACGACTTCTACGGATTCCCTGAAGAAATGTATACGCTGACCTATCCAGCCCCAGGCGATCCAGCTCTAACCAAGCGGATTTCCGAGCTCTTTAAGGGTAACAATCTTTCACATCAGCCCGTTCTGGGGCGAGGACTCGATCACGGAGTCTGGGTAATACTGAAAAAAATGTTTCCGAAAGCCGATATTCCGGTAGTCGCTTTATCCGTCGATTCACTACGTTCTCCGAAGGAACAGTACAATATCGGGCGGATGTTAGCCCCTCTGCGTGACGAAGGCATACTGCTGATAGGAAGCGGTGGACTTGTTCACAATTTGCGGATGCTTAATGAAAGTGATCAGCCTGAAGAGTGGGCGCTTGAATTCGATGCGTGGATTGCCAAGGGGTTAGAATCTTGGGATTTACCTTCACTGTTTGCTTATGAGAAAACAGCTCCGCATGTTCGTGATGCGGTTCCATCTTACGGAAGAGAGCATTTCGCACCTCTCTTTTATGCGATGGGAACAGCGGATGGCAGCAGGAAGGCAGAGCGAATATTTCAAGCGTATCAATATGGGACATTAAGCCTCAATTGCTGGAAGCTAGACTAAATGGATAAGATGCACGCAGGGTACAGCCGGAGATCGGCTGTGCCCTTTTTTAAAATATAAGAAAGTAAAAGTTTCACGCTATGCATTATCCTTATATTTCTCGCTTAACCGTATATCGTCCTAATAAGGACGCTGAAGTCGATTACACTTGATGCAAGCGGATCAAGACAAATGGGACTGGCTGTGATTAAATGGAAGAAACCAGTTAAGATACATAAAACGTTTAGGAGGAACTACAAGCTTATGAAAGTAAACTGCTCTTCTTCCCGTCTATTATCTGCCCTTGTACTAAGTACCCTATTGCTCTCCGCTTGCGGAACAGAGAGTGCAAATAATGTAATTGCCCCGACACAGCAACCTACAGCAGATCCTGCGCCAATTGAAACGATCCAACCATCGCCTACAGCAGATCCAACTGCTGAACTCGTTTCCGGATTAACAGGTCTTCCCGTTTCTGAAAACAGTCTCCCACGTCCCTTAGCTGTTATGATTAATAATGCTCCAGCGGCCCGGCCACAGTCGGGGGTGAGTGAAGCGGATATTTTATATGAGGTCCTTGCTGAAGGTGGCATTACGCGGTTGATTGGTATTTTTCAAAGTCATACCGGAGTGGTCAAAATCGGACCGATTCGCAGTATTCGCCCTTATCTGCTCGATATTGGCGAGAGCTACGGTGGTGTGACGGTGCATGCCGGGGGGAGCCCCGCGGCTTATGCTATTTTGCAAAAAGAGAAAAAAGCAGATATGGACGAAATCGGTCGTGCCGGAGCTTATTTCTGGCGGGACAAAGCACGTAAAGCCCCTCATAATCTCTACAGTAATGCAGCGAAGCTGCGGGAAGGTGCCGAGAAGCTGGGTTATGACAAAAGTGTGAAGGTGCCAGGGTATCTTTTTAACAATCCAGATTACATACCGACAGGCGGAGAACAGGCCGCTGAGTTTAGCGTAAACTTCTTGCTTAAAAGCTATAAAATTGACTATAAATACGATACTCAGCTCCAGACCTATCAGCGTTACGTGAATGGTAAACCACATTTGGATCTGAATAACAATAAGCCAGTAGAAGCTGCAAATGTGATGGTGATGGGTTCCGATCATAAAGTACTTGATGATGTTGGAAGACTTCAGGTTGATGTGGAGCTTGGTGGAGAAGCGTTGCTCTTTCAGAGAGGACAGGTCACAAAGGGCAGATGGTCGCGTGAGCCAGGTGATGTGATTCGGTTTGTGAAGGATGGTAAAGAAGAGCTAATGTATCCAGGAATCACCCATATTTTGGTTGTCCTTAATTCACCTTCATTTAGCAGTCATGTGGTATACGGCGGAGCAGATAGTGCAACCTAAGAAAGTCGGAATATCCAGTGTTATACAGATTTGTGTTCGGAATTATGGGTAAGTGTTAATAGAGTGTAAAAAAGTTCATTTCTATAGCTTCTATACCTTCTACGGATATGTTAAGATAACAAGGGTTGTCATTCATTTTCATGCTTTTTACATATGGGTGACTCTGTACTCACGGTAATATTATGTAAAGGGGTTTAAAACAATGAAGTTGAGAAAAAAGGACATATTCTTTGAGACGCTGGAAAATATGGCGGATACCATTGTCCAAGCTGCAGATTATTTTGCTCAGAATATCACTGATCTCCAGAATAATGTCGATAGTTTCGCTGCAGAGATGAAGAAGTACGAATCCCAATGTGATACTTACACGCACACCGTAATTAAGGAACTGAACAAGACGTTCATTACGCCACTTGAGCGTGACGACATTATGGACTTGATTACAAGCATGGATGATGTCATTGATGGCTTGGAGGCATCTGCCTCACGTTTCTATATGTACAACCTTCTTGACCCGGATGAATACATTGTACAATTTGCCGAAATCCTTCGTCAGTGTGCTTATGAAATCCAAAAAGCGGTTCATTTGCTTTCCCAGAAGAAGCTGCTGGCCATTCGTGAATATACGATCCGTTTGAATGACCTTGAGAATCAAGGGGACGAAGTCCTTCGTATTTGTACCAAAGCTCTATTTGAAACCGTTAAGGACCCGATTGAGCTGATTAAGCGCAAGGAATTATATGAGCGACTCGAGACCACTACAGATAAATGTGAAGATGTAGCCAACATGTTGGAATCGATCATCATGCGCAACTCATAAGGGGTACTAGAATATGGAAACATCGATATGGATTCTTGGAATTGTTATATTTCTCGCGCTTGCGTTTGACTTTATTAATGGTTTCCATGATACGGCCAACGCGATTGCTACCTCTGTCTCTACACGTGCGTTAAAACCTCGAACAGCTATTATTATGGCGGCACTGATGAACTTTGTCGGAGCTTTGATGTTTACAGGTGTAGCTAAGAAAATTGGCGGAAGTATCACAGACCCCACGTTGCTGGAAAATGGTCTGGATATCATAATAGCCACGCTGATTGCTGCGATTATTTGGAATTTGATCACCTGGTGGCTCGGAATTCCGTCCTCCTCCTCTCATGCACTGATCGGCGCTTTGGCTGGTGCAGTATATGTGGGTGCAGGTTCGTCGCATATTAACTGGGGCGGATTTGTGGAAATTGTCGAGGGCTTGATCTTCTCGCCAATTATTGCATTTGTTATCGGTTATATCATCATGACAGTCCTGAAATGGATTTTTGCAAAGCGTAGTCCACATACGGTTAATAAGGGCTTCCGTTCCATGCAGGTTGTGACGGCGGCATTACAGTCGTTTACTCATGGTACGAATGATGCGCAGAAGGCGATGGGGATCATTACCTTTGCCCTCGTTACATCAGGACGCCAAGAGACTATGGATGTAATCCCTCTATGGGTTAAGATTGCTGCGGCTACGGCTATGGCACTCGGTACCTCCATTGGCGGCTGGAAGATTATCAAGACCATGGGTACGAAGATTTTCAAAATCGAGCCGATCAACGGCTTTGCGGCTGATATTTCCGCGGCTTCCGTTATTTTCTCGGCAACACTGCTTCATTTGCCAGTCAGCTCCACACATGCGATCACTTCAGCGATCCTGGGTGTTGGCTCCGCAAAACGCTTCTCTGCCGTGAAATGGGGAGTAGCTGGACGTATTGTAGTTACCTGGTTTATTACGATTCCAATCAGTGCGGTATTAGCCGGTCTGATTTTCAAAATCATTTTTTAAATCCCTTTAATAAAAAGATGTCAGTTAGCCTTTGGCTGCGGACATCTTTTTTTGTTGTTTGGGTGGTGCGGGGGAAGAGCGGTATAAGTCCCGTAGAATTGACGGGATTCGGCGATTGGAGGGGAAAGAGAGGTATAAATCCCGTAGAAATGACGGGATTTGGCAATTGGAGGAGAAAGAGCGGTATAAGTCCCATAAAAATGACGGAATTGGGCGATTGGAGGGGAAAGAGCGGTATAAATCCCGTAGAAATGATGGAATTGGGCGATTGGAGGGGGAAGAGCGGTATAAATCCCGTGGAAATGACGGGATTTGGCAATTGGAGGAGAAAGAGCGGTATAAATCCCGTAGAAATGATGGGATTCGGCGATTGGAGGGCAAAGAGCGGTATAAATCCCGTAGAATTAGCTAAGTTACGTCGAAGAAGCATAAAGAGGGACATTTATACCCCAGAATTGGCTAAATAGCGACGAAGAAGGGAAAAGAGGGACATTTATACCCCAGAATTGGTGAAATAGCGTCGAAGAAGTAGAAAGAGGGGTATAAATACCCCAGAATTGGCGAAATAGCGTCGTATAAGCATAAAGAGGGGTATAAATACCCCAGAATTGGTGAAATAGCGTCGTATAAGCATGAAGAGGGGTATAAATACCCCAGAATTGGTGAAATAGCGTCGAAGAAGTAGAAAGAGGGGTATAAATACCCCAGAATTGGTGAAATAGCGTCGAAGAAGTAGAAAGAGGGGCATAAATACCCCAGAAATGGTGAAATAGCGTCGAAGAAGTAGAAAGAGGGGCATAAATACCCCAGAAATGGCGAATGACGTCGAAGAAGCATAAAGAGGGGTATAAATACCCCAGAATTGGTGAAATAGCGTCGTATAAGCATGAAGAGGGGTATAAATGCCCCAGAATTGGTGAATGACGTCGAAGAAGCATAAAGAAGGGGATAAGTGCCCTAAATTTGCAGAGTCTAGCTCGTACAACCGAGAGTGGTTAAAGCTTGGATAAGGTGCTTATGAGCTTATGTCTGGGCGTAGCTATTTGTGCATCTGTCGAATTTAGGCGGCGGTTAGAATTTAAACTAACTAATCCTTAAACAAATCACTTGATATGATTTGATTAGTTCGGTGACAACCCAAACCTATCTACTCTATCCATTCTATCCCCGCCATCTTTACACTATGAGCCGAATGATCAGAGGGAGAAGAGGCTGAACGAAACTTACTAAAGGGTATTCCATCCTTTCCGGAATGGGACGCTATAGAATAATGGAACCTCAGAGCTACGACTTCTAGGCTGAGATTCTTTTTTGTTATTTTTGGAAGACTCCATTTCTTGCGGTACAATAGATGCGTGGAAGAAGATGAAGCGGAGGAACATTTATGATACGTACACTTGCGGTGACGCATACAGGTGAGGTGCTGACAGACATACCTCTGCAGGATATCCGGCGGGAGGATTATGCATGGATATGGGCAGATTTTGCTACACCTACGGCAGAGGAGACATTGCTGCTGGATCACTATTTTCATTTTCACCCTTTGGCGATTGAGGACTGTATGCATGTGCTGCAGCGGCCGAAGCTGGATCATTATGAGGAAGTACAGTTTTTTGTACTGCATGCGCTGAATGAAGAGACGCTGGATGCTGAAGAGATTGACCTTTTTTTGAGTGCGAATTACCTCGTGTCCTATCATCATCAGGAAAAAACAGAGATGAATGAAGCTTGGGAGCAGGTGAAGCGTGAAATACATAGTCGTAAAGGCTGGTCGGGTGGTCCGATGGCGGCTGCATATACTGTAATGGACAAGCTGGTAGATAAGTATTTTCCATGCCTCTATAGTTTAGAGGACGAGCTTGCGGATCTGGAGAGCAATGGCGGCAGTGAGTCGGTGGAGGATTTGATGAGCCAAGTGTTTAATGTGCGCGGAAGGCTGCTCAAGATGCGGCGGACGATTGTGCCGATGCGCGATTTGATGTACCGGATCGTGAATTCGCAGCATGTCCAGAGCAACGGTGAGGAACGGATTTATTTTGGCGATATCTATGACCATTTGTTAAAACTGTCGGATATGATTGAGGCGGATCGAGAAATGACTGCGGATCTACGTGACAGCTACATTTCTCTTAACTCCAACCGGATGAATTCGATCATGAAAACACTAACAGTAATCACCACCGTATTCATGCCGCTGACGCTGATCGCCGGAATTTATGGGATGAACTTTGTAGTGATGCCTGAACTCGAATGGAAGTATGGGTATTTTGGCGTTCTGCTGTTTATGCTGGTGGTGGGCGTTAGCATGTTCAGATGGTTCCGGCGTAGTGGATGGTTTAAGTAAAAATAAAACGTCACCGCTATTTGCGGCGACGTTTTCCGGTAGGGGGAGTAGAGCGCCGGCGTGTGGTTGTAGTAGATTTACGACGCCCGGAGGTGGAGCGTCTTTTTTTGCGCCGACTCGGGCTGTACAGTGCGGCATCCTCTTCGGCTGCCAGTGCGCCTGCTGCTCCTTTTCCTTTGCCGAAGCTACCCATGAAGAGCTTAACCATCGGAGCCATCTGCTGGAAGCCGGACATCACCTTCTGCACTTTACCCATGGAGTTTACGATCCCGTCAATACCGCCCATTCGGTCGATGATACCTTTGATTTGCTCCATATTCCCACCGATTCCGCCCCCGCCGCCTAAACCGCCTAAGCCGCTAAGCAATCCGGCAAGCCCGCCGCTTGCCTTTGTTGTAGCTTCAGCAGCAGGAAGCGCTAGAGCTGTTTCAGTGGCAGCTTCTGCTCCTAAAGCGGGAAGGATTCCGCTCTCTCCTGGGGAGGATGAAGGCGCATATGGACTGAGCCCGGGGTAAGCAGATGCATTATAAGTATCGGTCAGTGAACGCTGGTTCCGGCGGGAATGATTATAGTAATGATCAGGCATAATATCACATTCCTTTGTTAGTGGTTTGCTATACTGTATGTCATGGGCGAACATACGGTATAGACGAATGCCCGGGTTACCCGTGATAGGAGCGGAAAAGGGCGAATGCCTATAATCGTCTTTAAGAAGTGAAAAAAGCGTGTACATGCTTGATTTTCGGCGCTTATGTAGTACTATAGTGTAGGTGCTATTTCTTATGTAGGAAGAAACAAACGTAGTTTGATACATATTGAGTGTGCGCCACGGGTGGACGTTTGTCCATCGATTTCACTCTTTACAGCGTGAAATCGTTAATGCTTGAAAAATGCGCTCCAGTGCAATATAGTAAAGGCAGGATAGTCGCATGAGGTTTATGTTTCCGGAGCTAGTTTTGTACGGAGCTTAATTAGAGAAACTAATGCTGATAGAACTTTTAGGGGATGAAAAGCTGATGCAACTTAAGAAGTTGAATGATAAAAGTATCGACCAATTATTTGAAGCTATTTTAACGTTAAAAAATATGGAAGAATGTTACGTGTTCTTTGATGATTTGTGCACTGTGAACGAGATTCAATCGCTGTCGCAGCGACTGGAAGTAGCGCGTATGCTCGGCAAAGGCTCCACCTACAACCAGATCGAAGCAGAGACGGGCGCAAGCACAGCTACGATTTCCCGTGTAAAACGTTGCCTGAACTACGGCAATGACGGATATAAATTAACGCTGGAACGTTTGGGACGCTAATTTATGGTACCGGGCGTACTTATTATCAGTCATGGCTCTCGCGATAAGGCTTGGGTGTCAATCGTAGAGGAAGCCGTAAGCGGATTATCGCTAGGTGAAGAGATTCATGTTGTGGTCTCTTTTTTAGAGCTGGTAGAGGGTCGTCTGATTCAAGATGGAATAAATGAGCTGGAACACGCAGGGATCACAGATATTATTGTGATCCCATTGTTCGTTTCCTCAGGAAGCACACATGTCGATGAGATAGAATATGCACTTGGCGCCAAACCTGAGCCTGAACGTGAGACGGATTTAGCGCTGTTCTCAGTGAAGGCTAAAGTTCACTACGGTTATCCTATCGACGATGATCCGGACATCGCTGTAATGATCTGGGACAAGCTACGTGAGCTGTCTACGGAACCGAAGCGAGAGACGATTTTGCTTGTGGGTCATGGCAGTGTATATGATGGCTTCCGTCAGCGCTGGCAGCAAGGCATATCTTCGCTGGCGGGACGTGTACGTGAGGTAAGTGGCGTAGCGGCGGCCGACTATGGTCTGCTGAGTCCAGATAGTGTAAGAAGCAAGGTAGAGTATTGGCAGGAGCAGGGTCACGAGGTACTGGTGGCGCCGCTTTTTTTGAGTGAAGGCTATTTTACTAAGCATGTGATTCCGAACAGACTTAAAGGGTTAACCTATAAGTATTCTGGTCAAACGCTTCTGCCCCATCCCCTTCTTCCGCATTGGATTGAGAGACAGGTAGAGACACTCCTCGAACAGATTCGAATGAAACGATAAAGCACCTACCCTTGAGCACACTTAATCATAAAAAAAGTGCCCACATCTGTGGATAATACGGGATTTGTTGCATACACATATAAATAGTTGTTTTTCTCTAAACTTAGTGTCATTAATTGCTGTATAATGGAATATTTGCATGAAAGGGCCTTTAACATTGATTGTAGTGGTCCGAATTAGGTATAATCAATTAGGTTATTCTATTATAAAAACAGGTGGCGTTCCGGTAATGAAAACTGCGAGATTGATTTATAATCCCACTTCTGGACGGGAAGAAATGAAGAAGCGGCTCGCCGATATTTTGGACCGGCTGGATATTGGTGGCATTGAAGCTACCTGCCATGCAACAACCGGAGAAGGCGATGCTATGCTAGCTGCTGCAGATGCAGTAGAACGCGGTTATGATTTGATCATAGCAGCCGGTGGCGATGGCACTTTAAATGAGGTTATAAATGGTATGGCGGAGAAGCCTAATCTTCCCCCGCTCGGCGTTTTGCCGCTTGGTACTACTAATGATTTTGCACGTGCAATGGGGATCCCGAAGAACTGGGAAGATTCCTGTGATCTGATCATTCGCCAAGAGACACGTCCGATTGATATCGGTAAGGCAAATGACCGTTATTTTATTAATATAGCAGGCGGCGGTAGTCTAACCGAACTGACATATGAAGTTCCTAGTAAGCTGAAGACCATGATTGGGCAGCTTGCGTACTATTTAAAAGGTATTGAAAAAATGGTCAGCCTATCTCCTCAGGAACTAATCATTCGTGCCAATGGGCAGGAAGTTATTCATGATGAGTTTATGCTGTTCCTGATTGCAAATACGAATTCTGTTGGCGGCTTCGAAAAGCTTGCTCCCGGCGCTCGGATCGATGACGGTCTATTAGATGTTATAGCGGTTAAAAAATGCAACCTGGCAGAGTTTGTCCGTTTGGTCAGATTGGCTCTTCGTGGCGAACATTTGAATGATAAGAAGGTTATTTATTTCCGTACGGATGCGATGGATGTAATCTCTCCAGGACATGTCCAATTGAACTTGGATGGCGAACTGGGTGGAGAATTGCCAGGGCGATTCCGGATTTTGCCACAGCATTTGCGGATTTTTGCTGAAAATAACTAAGCTAAGAGCGATTGTAGATGATTGTGGGATATATAGTTATGATAATTGGGTTTATACAGCGATGATAATGAAAGAAGTGAACTATAAATAATGAGTAAACACCGCAGTGAACGCAGCACCAGCCGCCCAGTCGGCAAGGCGCCTGTCGCCGGACTGCCTGTGAATAAAAATGATGAGGTTATGCTCGATATTATCGGCATGACCCATGAAGGTGAAGGGGTAGGCCGCGTAGAAGGCTTTACCCTTTTTGTGCAGGGAGCCCTTCCCGGAGAGAAGGTCCGGGCAAAGGTGCTCAAGACCAAGAAGCAGTATGGCTACGCCAAGCTGCTGAATTTAGTAGAGGCGAGCAGCGCCCGCATCGCGGCGCCCTGCGAGATCTATGACCAATGCGGCGGCTGTCAGCTGCAGCATATGGACTATGCGGCACAGTTGGCGTGGAAACGGCAGCTGGTGGTGGACAACCTGGAGCGGATTGGGAAGCTCCAGGTGAGTGGTGGTGGCGGAGACGCTGGAACGGATCAGGCAGCGGGCATTCTCGTCCGCCCAACACTGGGCATGGACGAGCCTTGGCGTTATCGCAACAAGGCTCAGGTGCCAATCGGCGTAACGGAAGGTGGCCTTGTGGGTGGCTTTTACGCGCGGGGAAGTCACCGGATCATCGATATGGAAACATGCTTGATTCAGCATGAAGATAACGATGACGTTGTGCGCAAGGTGAAAGAAATCGGACGGAAGCGCGGCATTACTGCTTACGACGAAGAATCCGGCAAAGGCTTACTGCGTCATGTCGTAGTAAAGAAAGCCTTCCGTACTGGTGAGATGATGGTCGTACTCGTCACTAATGGCGAACGCATCCCACATCTGGACGAATGGATCACTGAGATCCGCCGTGAAATCCCAGCTGTTACAAGCATCTGCCAGAACGTGAATACTAAACAGACGAACGTAATCTTCGGTGATACAACGCGTACCCTTTGGGGGAACGATGTTATTTACGATTATATCGGCGATGTGAAATTCGCGATTTCTGCCCGTTCTTTTTATCAGGTTAACCCGGCTCAAACTGAAGTTCTTTACGGTAAGACGGTAGAGTATGCAGGACTTACGGGAAACGAGACTGTTATAGATGCTTATTGCGGTATCGGGACGATTTCATTGTTCCTTGCACAGCATGCTAAACAGGTCTACGGTGTAGAGATCGTACGTGAAGCGATTGAGGATGCACGGGCGAACGCCACTTTGAACGGTATGGATAATGTAGTGTTTGAGGTAGGCGCATCTGAGGATGTAATCCCTAACTGGAAAGAGAAGGGGATTACGGCAGATGTTATCGTGGTCGATCCTCCGCGTAAGGGCTGCGATTCACGACTTTTGGAGACGATTCTGGCGATGAAGCCGGAACGTGTGGTGTATGTGTCTTGTAATCCGTCGACACTGGCAAGAGACTTGCGGGTGCTCGAAGATGGCGGGTATAAGACAGTGGAGGTAACTCCGGTGGACATGTTCCCGCATACGGTGCATGTGGAGTCGGTAGCTTTGTTGGTGAGGAACCCTTGTCAAGTAGACACTAAATAATTGGACAATATTAATTCCACTAACGGAGAACGATAAAATAGCAGAGAGTTAGACGAGCGTAGCCCCTAGGCTCCACCATAAAAAACCGCCCTGTTCGCAATGTTGCTTACAGGGCGGTTTGCTATGTCATAGAGGGCAGCTTGAAAGTTAGCAGTCAACCTGCACTCTACAAACTATCTTGCACGTTTTTAAGACTAACTTATTAATAGAGCAGTTACACAAACATAAGATTACTCTGCTACAACTTGTTTACCTGCAATCCGGCCGAATGTGAAGATATCAGCGATGGCATTACCGCCAAGACGGTTTGCACCATGAATGACCCCTGTTACTTCACCTGCAGCGAACAGCCCAGGGATGACTTCGCCTTTTTCATTCAATACGCGAGTCTTCTCGTCGATCACCAAGCCGCCCATTGTATGGTGAACGGATGGTACAGCTTTTTCGATGTAGTAAGGGCCTTTTTCAAGAGATTTCAATCCACCGCGATGTTTGAAATCAAGGTCTTTACCTGTTTTCGCATAATCATTTACTTTATTAATCGTTTCTTTCAAAGTGTTCACGTCAATTTTGAAGAAATCAGCCGCCTCTTCAATCGTATCGGCTTTAAAGAGCAAGCCTTGTTTAACGAGCTGATCGTATTCGTCTTGATGAACTTCGATCGTTTTACCGATATCCTCAATGCCTTGATTCCATAATTGATACGTATATCCGCCCGTTTGGGCAAGAATTGCTTTAGAAATAACGTCACGACGTTCTAATTCCTCAACGAAGCGCTTGCCTTCTTGGTTAATCAGGATCGCACCATCGAAGCGGGAGTCTGCAACCAGGGAAATAACACCTGTCTCAGGATTACAGATTGGATACGTTTGAATACTCTCCATATTTGTCAGTTTGGCGCCAATCGTTTCTGCCATAACGATACCGTCACCTGTAGATCCTGGTGTATCGGTAGACATATATTTTTCATCCATTTTAGGGTTATACTTTTTACGCATCTCTACATTGGATCCAAAACCACCGGTAGCGATGATGACGCCTTTGTTCGCATGGAATGTGATCTTGTCGCCAGTACCCGAAGTCGCAGTTACACCTGTTACTTTGCCGCTTTCGTCCTTCAGCAAGGTTTCGGCTTTCATATTCGTTTTGATCGTGATTTGATCAGCGTCTGTTTTGGCTTTTAACTTAGTAATCAATTCAACACCTGTATGACCTACAGGAATCAACGCACGTTTTCTGGAATGGCCTCCAAATTGGAACAGATGATCAGGTAAGAACTCTACCTTGATATCATCGCGCAGCCATTCGGCAGATGTTAGAGCATTGTCGGCAAGAATACGAACCATCTTTGGATCCCCGAGGTTGTCTCCACCTTTCATCGTATCATTATAGAACAAGTCAGCTGTGTCATCTGTGATGCCAAGAGCACGTTCAACCCAGTTGTCAGGCGCATTCATCTCACCACCGGAGATCAATGTGTTGCCGCCAACAGCTGGCATTTTCTCGAGCAGAACTACACTAGCTCCAGCGCTCTTCGCTTCGATAGCCGCACTAAAGCCAGCACCCCCGGCACCGATGACGACAACATCATAGGTTTGCTCGAGTTCTTCTTTGTCTTTGCTTTTACTGACTGCAGCGCCAGCGACAAGGGTAAGTCCAGACTTCGTAATTGCATCTTGAATGGCTTCGAGATATCCTTTGCTTGTAACCGTAGATCCGCTAACGGCATCAACTTTTGCGCTGTTAGTTGCCATGACATCTTGCTTGAGCTGCGTATAAACAGGTTCTGCAAGTACTTCATTTTCCTTATGCTCTGTTACTTTAATGTCAGTGATCTTGTTATCTAATAAGGAAACTTGTACTTTAATATCGCCATGTTTACCTTGCCCAACTCCTTCAAAGACTTGAACTCCGTTTGCATCTGCAGCGGGTGCTGCATCTTTACCGCCGCAGGCAGCAAGCGTGAACATAAGACTGAGGACTAGTAGAATAGATAACAGCTTTTTCGTGTGAGTTCGCATAATATCTCCTTCATTCTGTTGTGAATTGGTTACATACACTAGGGAGAGGAAGATTTGCTAGGCAAATCCCTTATCTCTAGCCTAGACATGAATGTTATTTCATGTGAAAATATGCACAAGACCTATTATAGATTTAGTACAGCATTATGTATTTGCACAGATTAGCGTTTTTTTGTCTTTTTCGGGCATGTAAGAAACGGATATTGTGAAGGGCTATGATTACAATGAAATCAATTCACTTAAAAATTACGTTAATCGCAGGAGGCTGCTTCTTGCTGCTGTTCGTTGCATTGCTTGTAACAATATATTTGGAGATGAACCATACGGTTGTCCCTTTGAATAAGAACTTAACGCAGCAAGTGGTTAATGCACGCAGCGACCAGATTGATTATTGGTTTAATCAGCGCATTGGAGAGATAGACATGCTTGCTTCTCTAGCTTCGGACCATCAGTGGACACGAGATGAATTGCTGCAAGAGATCGATAAGTTCGAGGTGAAGAAGCAAGTAGAGTACGAATCCATACGCGTGGTGGATATTCACGGAAATTCCTGGTCAGCAAGGGACAAGCCTTTTTCGATACTAAACCGACCCTACTATCGAAAACAACTGCTAAATTCAGATTCCAATTATGTGGTGAGTAATCCGATCGTATCCAAAGCGAATGCAGTTGAAATCGTCGTCATTCTCTATCGCGTGAATCCATCGGTGAATGATGAAGTAGCTTATATTGCCGCAGCCGTCTCCGTCAAGAAGATGAAGGAGATTGCTCAAGATGTAATGCTATATGACCAGTCAGGCCAGCTTATCATCGATTGCAGAGAGCTGGGTGAAGGAGATGAAGCGGAGGATGCAGCAGATAAGAAGAACATGAGTGTATTTGAGGCTCCAATTCAAAATGTGGAAGGCTGGAAGCTAGTACTCGAAGTACCGAATTCAAGTCTATCGCTAGCGGTGATCAAAACCCAGCGGACTGCATTGCTGGTAGGCGTTCTTATCGGTAGTGCGTTTATCGTCTTTCTGATGCTGCTTGCTTCTTCCATTATTCGTCCAATTCAGTCGCTTCGCCAGGTAATGGAAAATGTGCAGAACGGCAACCAAACCATACGAGCAGATGTTACGCGCTCGGATGAGATCGGCGATCTTGGGCGAAGCTTCAATGACATGCTTGTTCAATTATACGCTGTGGAGCAGGACCGAAAGGAGATGGAACTCAGACTGATTCATGAGCAGATCAAGCCGCATTTTTTATACAACACATTGGATACGATCCAGTGGATGGCAACGGAACATGGAGCAGACAATGTGGTGGAGATGGTGGAAGCGCTTAGCGCGTATTTTCGATTAGGGCTTGGCACAGGCAGTCCCTACATTCTGCTTGATCAGGAGTTGTACCATGTCGAGAGTTATCTTCATATTCAAGGCGTACGATATGAGGAGATTCTGGACTACGAGCTTCGATATGATGAAAAGCTTGCTCAGTGCCAAGTCGTTCGCTTCATGCTGCAGCCGTTGGTAGAAAATGCGATTTATCACGGGATTAAGCCACTTGGGGATCAAAAGTGCAAAATTTCGATCACAGCATATAAACAGGTCGATTATTTGGTCATTAAGGTTGAAAATAATGGGGTTATGATTCCTGAAGAGAAGCTTGAACAGATGAATCAAGCCCTTCTTGATGATAAATATGATCGTTCTGCCACAGGCTTTGGGCTATACAGTGTAAACCATCGCATTCGACTAGCTTACGGGGTGCCATATGGCCTTGCAGTGAAGAGCGAAGATGGCATTACCGTTATGGTCATTCGAATACCTTTGGACGGGGAGTGGAATGAAGATGTGGAAGATTGTCATCGTCGATGATGAAACGATCATTCGCAAAGGCTTGCGACAATACATTGAGGAGAGTCCGTATCTTTTTGAGGTTGCAGGAGAAGCGAAAAGTGCAAACGAAGCATTGAATATGGTGGAGGAAGCCCCACCACATGTATGTCTTGTGGACATCAACATGCCGAATATGAATGGGCTCGATCTGATGAATATATTGCGCGAACGCTGTCCGTCGGTTCTGGTTGTCATCATCAGCGGCTACGATAACTTTGAATATGCGCGTCAAGCCGTGCAACTGCAAGCATTCGATTATGTATTGAAACCTGTGCCGAAGAGTGATCTGAACAAGCTGCTTCATCGGATCGATGAGCATCTTCAGGCAAAATATCCTTTGCATTCACATGAAAGCAGGGTGGATAAGGAGCTGGGGCTTCCCGGGTATACAGGGGATGGAACAGTGCTTATCCAAAAAGTGATCGAGTATATTGACAGTCATTATCAGGATCCGGAGCTATCTATTACTAGAGTAGCAGCGCTATTTCATATCAACCAAACCTATCTTAGCAAGCGTATGAAGCAAGAAATCGGTGCTTCATTCCTTGACTATGTCACCGAGCTCCGGATATCGAAGGCGAAGGAGATTCTGGATGACGTAATGCCGAATATCAAAATCGGGGATCTGGCCGTGAAGGTAGGGTATAAGAGCCAGTACTATTTTAGTCGTGTGTTCAAAAATAGAGTCGGCTCAAGCCCCTTAGAGTACAAAAAGCATCCGTTCGGTTATGGATAGGGCATCAATTTAGTAGAACGCCGCAGTAATTAGGCGCCACCATATATAAACACGACGCAGCCTCGAGGGGTTGCGTTTTTTATGTGGCGGATTGTTTAGAGGACATTGATAGAAAATAGGTAGGACCTTAGGAGGTAAGCGCTATCTTTATACCTATAAAAACGCGACGTGAAGGCCTTCATGTCAACAAGTGTATACCCAATGTCATTAATTATCTATTTGAAAGAAAGGCCACTTTTCATAATGTTACTATAAGGACATTGACATATGTTATAAGCTTCTATGACGTGTCGGAATCTCGGAAGGGAGGAAAGAGCATCGAGGTAAGCTGAAATGGAAGCGCATACCATTTAGGAGATTGATGTTTCTTGACTCAAGAATCAGAAGGGAGTTCGTACGATATGAAGAGGAGTAGAAAATGGGTAGCTCTCGTTATGGTTGCGATCATGATCGTAACGATGATGCCGATCGCGCAAGCGGAAGAGGCGCTGCCGCCTACACAGACAGAGGAACAGACACCAACGAACCCGCCGGGCGAAGCCGATCCGGTCGAGGTGACGAATCCATCAGACCTACCGGGAGCGGGTACGGAGGGTGTTATTGCGTCAGTGTATGGGGCGGTATATCACAATCTTGCAGCGGGCTTATCTTATGAGTGGTCGCAAGAGCCGGAAGCTTCAAATCCGGATGAAGGCAACAAACTTACGGATGGTATATATGGGGCAAGCAATAGATCCGACGTAGCATGGGTTGGACATCATTTGGGTAAGACACGCGAAGTTGTGTTTGATTTGGGGGCGAAGAAATCACTCACGGGTATTAAAGCCAATTTCCTCGAAGATTGGCCAACGAACAATGTACTCGTGCCACTCACGGTATCGATGTACGTCTCTGATGACAAGGTGAACTGGGGACTGCTCAAAGACAATGCCACGCAGAAGCTGTGGAATGATGGTAAATACACGGAGACCTATGTGTGGGATGGCAGCAAGGACGGTATTAAAGCGATCGGCCCAGATGCGAAAATCGCGTATGCTCGGTACGTGAAAGTAACATTCACAATGCATACGCGTGCAATGACCTTCGTGGATGAGATTGAAATCCTCGGTGAAGAGGGCAAAGTTGCCGGAGCCGTAACTGTTCCAACGCATACGCCGAAATTCTTGGCGGCAGGCGAAGCGACAGCGGGTATAGAGCATCTTGGACTTTTGTATAACGGGCAATATGCGAATGACTTAGGCATCTGGACAAAAGAACGGATCATTCCGAACATTAGTTATGTCGATAAGGACGGCAAGATTAAGGATCGACTCTTCGACGGCGTCCTGTATCTTGGCATTAACTCTCCAAATCCAGGTCGTGATTTCGGCGGGCGGGCTTATCTTGAAGATTGGCAATGGTATCTGGATAAGACCTTTGCGGTAGGCGGTGATATGGATGCGTTAAACGCAGCGGCTAAGGAAGTATCCGATGCGCTGAACGAGTCTGGCGTGAAGGAAAAGGTTGTCCTCATGATTCCGGATCCAGGTGAATCGATCACTAATTTCGGAGCTATTGAACAAGGTGGAGAATCGCTGAACTTTAATGATTCCGTTGGCAAAGAGAAAGCCCTTGCGAACCGTGAAAAAGCAGTTCAATGGTGGCTGCAGCAAGTCAAATCGAGATGGGAAGCAAAAGGCTATGCTAACCTCGAGCTTGTAGGTATGTACTGGTTCGAAGAGCAAATCAGCACAAGCCAATCCGGACCGGATCTGATCCGTTCGGTGAGCAGCACCCTGCATGACATGCAAATTAGCGGCAAGGACCTGAAGTTCTTCTGGATTCCGCACTTCTTCGCTTATAAAGCGTTCATGTGGAAGGATGTCGGCTTCGATGCGGTGACGATCCAACCGAACTACTTCTTCGAGCCGACGGATATCGAGCGCTTGGAGGATTCTGCGAATCTGGCGAAGCAGTATGGCATGTCCAATGAACTCGAGTTCGATGATCGGATGCTGACGGACGGCGTGTTCCGCGAGCGGTATATCGATTACTTGAACAGCGGTGCGAAGACAGGGCTTATGAAGGATGGCTTCAAATCGTATTACCAAGGCAACAATGCAGTCTATAACACCGCGGTAAGTAAAGATCCAGCGACACGCGTTCTTTACGACTGGCTGTATCAATTTGTTAAAGGAACGTATCAGATCAACGAGGCTCCGCCTTCCGAGGTAGACGTGCAGATGAACGGCAAGCCGTTCCAGAGCGGGATGAAGCTGCCCGATTCAGAATCCGTAGCCTTTACATGGAAGCTTAGAACTGATGATGGTCTGACGAAAGTGACGGCGACGTATGACGGCAAGCCTTATACAGCAGGTACCGTTATTCCGCTTGCAGGCAAGCTTGGCAAGCATGAGCTTAACATTACCGTTACGGCGGGGCATATGGTGACTAAGTCATATGTTATCGAAGCAACGACAAATGCATCTGGTATGAAAGCGTTAGTCGACCGCTTCGAAAAAGCGAAGCAATTTACCAATTCTGCAACGGTGCGTTCTTTGAACAACTATTTGGAAATGATGAAGCGCTATGAAGGGAACGATGCAGCGCAAGTCACCAAGTATCTCAAAGGCTTTAACGCAAAGCTGGATGAATTCAAGAAGGCGGGTACGATAAAAGATGAGGCGTACAATACGCTGAAGGAAAGCATCTATTACCTCATAGGCAATTTGGCGCAGAATAAAACGGTAGAAGCTTCGTCGACCGAAGGCAATAATGCGAATTATGCACCGGCTAAAGCCGTCGATGGATTCCCTGCTTCAAGATGGGCGAGCGAATACGTGGACAATACTTGGTTCCTGGTCGATCTCGGTGAAGTGAAGGAAATGGATACAGTTCGAATCGATTGGGAATATGCTCGTGCAGATAAATACAAACTTTTTGTGTCGAACGATAAGCAGAACTGGATCAATGTCATGCCAAATGACGGAATTATTACCGCGCATGATGGCAAAGAAACGATTCAGTTCAACCCGGTCAAGGCAAGATACATGAAGTTACAAGGCATAAAAAGAGCAACCGATTACGGATATTCCATCTACGAGTTTGGTGTCTATAACCTCTCGGGCGCTGTAGACGTGAAAGGCATTGAGGGCATACAAGTAAAGGTTGACGAGGAAGCGAAAAAAGTAACGATTGATGGATTGCTGATGAATGGCGTCCTTACAAATGTGAAGTTGAAGGTGCTTGATCCAAAAGGCAAGGTTCAACTCGAAGATGAGACGAAGAGTACAGTCGCGGGAAGCTTCCAATTCACATTCAAACTTACGGGTAATTTAAAGGGAACCAATGAGGCGTATCTATCGACTGGCTATATGAGCGAGCCTGTAAAAGTGACCTTTGAATACTCAAAAGAAAACCCGGGTAAAGGTCACGATAAGTAATGGAGAAATAATCATCCAAGCAGCAATACGACCCGCGCTGAAACTTCCTGTACCGGTTATCGAATTATCTGTCCGAGTAAGACTAATAACCGAAGTAAAAACGTTTGAGGCGTAACATAACAAGCCGATTAGGTACCAGACCACGGGGTCTATACCTAATCGGCTTGTTTCTATGTACAGTATCAAGATATTATTCAGGTTTTAGTGGGATTGTATTATGTATTGTATAATAGAACGACTGCCTCAACAGGTATTTATAACATAAAACATAGGAGGATACATGTCCTGGAGCAAATTGAAGCAACAACTGGAGAGTTTTCTCTGTCCTGCGTTATACGGCAGGGTTGAATATCGCGCAAGCAGTTACCGTTATTTACCTGATAAATCAGGGAATTGTTATATTTCGGTAGATAAAAAGAACGTACTTAATATGAATGATAGAACTAGCTCAATTAGATGGTATCAGACGGAGCAGGAGATTAAGAATGATTCAGATCTTCAAATTCCTATCAACCATGAAGAAATTGAAGCGGTTAGAAAAGATAGCAAGGGGATCATCCCGGAGGATCGTTTAATAGTCATTGCAAGAAGCAGAAAAATATCAGAAGTTGCAAAGGAGCTTTTGTCAGCACAGACGTCATTAAGTAAATCCAATTTTATTGTTATAGCTACTAAGTATTTATCTATTTCCATAGAGGAGAGCTTAGAAAGTGACGATATCTTATTGAATATTCTAGCCTTAGTGGACAGACGAGTTGGAAAAAAGCGAATTTTAAACATGAGCGAGAAGATGAAGTTAAAGCATCCAAGTGTGCAATATTTTTATGAACTAAGGCGTAGTACATTATAAAAATAAATAACTTCATTGAATATTCAAGAAACACTCCCTACAAAAATCCCTAATTCTACGCGACTTCTTCCCACCATAACAATAGCCATGATAATGAGAGGGATGTTCGCATATAGTGCATATGGAATCGGAGAGTGTCGCTCTACTGGTAAGGAAGGATACAGTGTTATGAAATCCTTATATTTATTGGACTTTACGGACAAGTATGAGGAAAAATCGTTGTTAAAGAGATGGCATCATTGCCGTCTCTTTTTTGTTTCACTTTTTTAGTATTGCGCTGACTCTGGTTCCCGCTACCGCATCTTACGATCACAAGTACGAAGACTGCAGCATAATTAGCGTTGATGCTTATGTTCAAGCTCTCTCTGCTCTGCTCTGCTAGGTGACGGGAATCATAGACGTACTTGCGTGATGTTGCTACGATGTTCCATGGAAATTAAGTGAAAGTGATCACAAGAAATTACAGAAGGAGTTATTTATCGTGAAAAGAATCGTAACACTGAGCACCCGCAAACTGATGGATACCGCAAAACACGGCGGATGCGGCGCATGCCAGACATCTTGCCAATCCGCTTGTAAAACTTCCTGCGGCGTTGCAAACCAGAAGTGTGAAAATGCAATGAACAGATAGGATTCGGAATTTTACCGCCCATTGCTCCGCTGATGGGCGGCTATTTTTAAGAAATGGATTCTATCCCTAAAGGATGGCAAAGCCGTTTCTACTTGTGTGCAAAAGGAGCTTGATTAGTAAGTATGATTCATCAATATAAACTAAACGGATACAATATCGTGCTCGATACCTATAGTGGCTCGGTGCATGTTGTTGATGACCTAGCATATGAAATTATAGCGGATTATGAGAAAACTTCTGCCGAAAAAATCGTGACAACGCTGTTGGATAAATATAAAGATGATTCCAGCATTTCCGAGAGCGACATTCGAGAAACCATCGCGGATATCGAGGAACTTAAAAATGATGGCCAGCTCTTTACAAAAGATGAGTATGAGAACCTCTCGCTCGATTTAAAAAAACGGAAAACTTATGTTAAGGCACTCTGCCTCAATGTTGCGCATACCTGTAATTTGTCATGCGACTATTGCTTCGCTAGCCAGGGGAAATACAACGGAGATAGGGCAATCATGAGCTATGAGGTTGGACAAAAAGCTATCGATTACCTGCTTGAAAATTCGGGTCATCATCGAAACCTGGACATCGACTTTTTCGGCGGGGAACCGCTTTTGGCCTGGAAAGTGGTTAAACAGATCGTAGCTTATGCAAGAAGCAAAGAACAAGAATACAAAAAGAAGTTCCGCTTCACCTTCACGACGAACGGGATGCTGCTGAACGATGAGGTCACCGAGTTTTTAAATCAGGAAATGTACAATGTCGTATTAAGCCTGGATGGAAGAAAAGAGGTTCATGACCGACTTCGCCAAACGGTTAACGGAAAAGGCAGCTACGATCATATTGTTCCGAAGTTCCAGGAATTCGTTCGTAAGCGCGGAGACCAAGAGTACTATGTACGAGGAACCTACACTCGCAACAATGTCGATTTTACCAACGATATATTTCATATCGCTGACCTTGGTTTTGACAAGCTCTCAATGGAACCGGTCATCTGTGATCCAAGGGAACCTTATGCACTTACCGAGGAGGACCTCCCGGAGATATACAACCAATACGAAATTCTCGCCAAGGAAATGATTGGGCGCGGTGAGCAAGGCAAGGGATTTACCTTTTATCATTACATGCTTGACCTCTCGGAAGGACCTTGCATCCAGAAGAGAATCACTGGCTGTGGTTCAGGAACCGAATATCTTGCTGTCACCCCTTGGGGAGAGCTTTTTCCTTGCCATCAGTTCGTAGGGGATGAAGAATACAGCATGGGGAACCTCTGGGATGGCATCACAAAGCCTGAGCTGCAATGTCAATTTAAAGAGAGTAATTGCTACTCGAAGCCGGAATGCAAAGACTGCTGGGCGAAACTCTACTGCAGCGGCGGTTGTCCTGCCAATGCGCTACACGCGACGGGTTCCCTGGTCGGAACCTATGACTTCAGCTGTGACATCTTCCGCAAGAGGGTCGAATGTTCCATGATGGTGAAGGTTGATGAATCTATTAGAGCGATGGAAGGGCAATCTAGCTAGTTAACGTAACGGACGAATAAACTATAACCGAGGAATAGACACTTTTAAATAAAGTGCCTTTCTCGGTTTTTTTGTATGAACTAGAACTATGATCATAGATCGTTTTTTCCATCGGCAATCAGGATGAGGAATTCAAAACGTGACGGCCTAATCTGTTTAATAGACAGAGAGGGCTTTTTTAATGTGCGAATCTATGATTTTTTCTTTGAACACAAATACATATGACTAAAGTCATATTAAATTCGTGATTTAGCGTATTTTTTTGTCGAAAAATAAACTATTTTCTAGTGAATGTCGATATAATAGGATAGAAATCTTCTTTTCTGTAGTAACTGCAATTACGGAAGCGTTAACAATTATATGAATAGTCATTCGACAAGGAGGAAAGCGATGTTAAAAAAGTTAGGCAAGATTGGATTGGCATTTATTTTAGTCATTGGGCTACTGCCGATGATTTCACTCCAGGCATACGCTGCCACACCTTCATTCACCAAAACGGTGGACTTTCCCATTCAGCCTCCAGTTACAAACGCCTCGGGTAAGAATGTTTCTGATGTTGATGTTCTTCCTGACGGAAGTACCGCAGTAGTGTTGAACACATTCGCTTATCAAGGTAATTCCTACGTTTATTCTTATTTTTTGAAGATTTTTGACAGCACGGGAGCTCCTAAAGCGGATGTTCCTCTAAGTAACTTAATGGATACCTATTACAAAATGACTGATGTGAATATGCTTGCGCTAAGTGATGGAAGGATTCTGATTACTTACCATAAAAGCGACAGCGGCGATAACAATTTGCAATTGGGAACCGTTAGGGAGAGTACTCCCAATGCCTATTTCATGGTGCTAAACCAGTCAGGACAAAAGGTGGTCGGTCAAACGCAGATTAATACATACTCTGCCGCCAGTACCCCGGCACTCACGCGCTTTGTCTCTATAACAGAATTGTCTGACGGCAATATAGCTTTTTCCTGGCAACGAAACGACAATATTAGCATGGCTACGCGTGTGTTCTCTGTTACGGGTAACCCGATCTCGAGCGAAACACTGCTGGTTTCCCATAATGCGAGCATGTCTTATGTATCCGCTGGAGACGGTGTATATATGGTTGCTTATAATTCGGGAGTAGGGCCCCAGACAGATACTATTCATCTGAAGATATTCAGTAATAGTGGGACTCTGTTAAAAACGATTGATAAAGGAATAAGAACGGATGAAAAACAGCTGTTTCTATCAACGTTGAACAACGGCAATTTCATGTTCAGTCAATATAGTTATAGAAACGGCACATCAACAGTCTCCTTATATGATAAGAACGGTACGAGCAAAGGTGATTTTACGGTAAATGGCTCTCTAGGCGAATCTTCGGCTGCTATTTATAGGGATGGTGCAAATCCGGGCTTTGTAACCGTAAGTACGGACCCCACTTCTACCAATGCCATCAATGATGCGTACAACAACTTTAAAGAATGGTCGGGAACGCAGTATGCTTACCTGAATTATTATGACAATGACGGTAACTTAGTCTTTACATCGGATCAGCCGATGGATTCCGCTCCGGTGGCTATGCAGGGTTTCAATGAAGCCACTTGGATGTACGCTGTGGAATATTATCCAAGCTTCAAATTGTATCCCACCTTTGGTGACAAGCTTGTCTTGGCGACAACCGATAATACGGATGCTGATCATTATAGAATAACCGCTAAAATATTTGAGACGGGAGCTCCGGCACCAGCGGCTATCATTGACTATGCAGCGGAGCAACTGACCGGACTGACGCCAAACAGCGCCTACTCGGTTAACAACGGTACGGCGGTAACGGCGACAGTGGATGGTAAGCTAGCTATAGACATCAGCTGGTTTGGAACGTCAGTGAGCATCGTGAAAAAAGGCGATGGCTCGTCGACAACGGATAGCCCGGCACAAACGCTGACTATTCCATTCCGTCCAGGGGCACCGACTGGTGTAACGGCGACGAATGAAACGGCGATAAGTGCTAACGATGGTACATTGACTAACGTAACAACTGCGATGGAGTACAAGAAGGGTGTGGCGGGTACTTGGACGAATATTTCAGGTGCAACCGTAACGAGACTTGATCCGGACATGTACTATGTCCGGACAAAAGCGACGGTGACGGCGTTTGCGTCAGAAGCGAAGAGCGTGACGGTGGCTACGTTTGTGGCAACACCGGAAGTGACACCGGCAGCCATCATTGATTATACGGCAGAGCAGTTAACCGGTCTGGTGCCAAACGGCTCGTATACGGTGAACGGTACGGCAGTAACAGCGACAACAGATGGTAAGCTGGCCATTAACAGTGGTTGGTTGGATACGTCGCTGAGCATCGTGAAAAAAGGCAATGCCTCGACGACATTGGATAGCGCGGCGCAGACGCTAAGCATTCCGCCTCGTGCAGGGGCGCCGACTGGTGTAATGGCGACGGATGAAACGGCGATCAGTGTTAACAATGGTACATTGACGAACGTGACAACCGAGATGGAATTCAAGAAAGGTACAGCAGGTGTATGGACGAGTGTAGCAGGTGTAACCGTAACGGGACTTGATCCGGACACGTATTATGTGCGGACGAAAGCGACGACGACGGCATTTGCGTCAGAAGCGAAGAGCGTGACGGTGGCTACGTTTGTGCCAACGCCGGAAGCGGCACCGGTAGCCACCATTGATTATGCGGCTGAGCAGTTAACAGGTTTGACGGCAAGCGGCTCGTACACGGTAAACGGCGTCTTGGTGACAGCGACAGTTGATGGCAAATTAGCTATTGGCAGCAGTTGGTTGGGGACGTCACTGAGCATCGTGAAGAAGGGCAATAGTTCTACGACAACGGATAGCACAGCGCAGACGCTAAGCATTCCGATCCGTCCAGGGGCGCCGATAGGTGTGACGGCGACAGACGAAACGACGATAAATGCTAATAATGGTACCTTGACGAACGTGACAACCGAAATGGAATACAAGAAGGGTGCGGCAGGTGCATGGAAGGAAGTGACGGGTGTAACCGTAACGGGACTAACTCCGGACACGTACCATGTGCGGACGAAAGCGACGGCGACGGCATTTGCGTCAGCTTCAGTGCAAGTAGCGGTGGTTGCTTTTGTAGCAACACCGGAAGTGGCACCGACAGCTGTTATTGATTATTCGGCTGAACAATTGACAGGTCTCACGCCAAACAACTCGTACACAGTAAACGGAGCTTTGGTAACAGCGACAGCTGATGGCAAATTAGCTATTGGTAACAGTTGGTTGGGAACGTCGCTGAGTATTGTGAAGAAAGGCAATGGCTCGATGACAACGGATAGTGCGGCGCAGACGTTAAGCATTCCGTCCCGTTCAGGGGTGCCGACTGGTGTAACGGCGACGGATGAAACGGCGATAAATGCCAACGATGGCAAATTGACGAACGTAACAACCGTGATGGAATACAAGAAGGGCACAGCAGGTGCATGGACGGATGTGTCAGGCACAACCGTGACAGGACTTATTCCGGACACATATTATGTGCGGACGAAAGCGACTTTGACAGCATTTGCGTCAGAAGCGAAGATCGTGACGGTGGCTGCGTTCGTGCCAACGCTGGAAGCAACACCGACAGCCATCATTGACTATGCGGCAGAGCAGTTGACAGGCTTGACGCCAAGTGGCTTGTACACGGTAAATGGTTCAGCGGTTACGGCGACAGCAGATGGTAAGCTGGACATTAATAGTAGTTGGATAGGAACATCGCTAAGCATCGTGAAGAAGGGCAACAGCTCGACGACAACGGATAGCGCGGCGCAGACGTTAAGCATTCCGTCCCGTTTAGTGGCGCCGATTGGTGTGACAGCAACGGGTGAAACGGGATTGAACACAAACGATGGTACGCTCATCAATGTTACTACTGCAATGGAATACAAGAAAGGTACAGCAGGTGCATGGACAGATGTACCTGGTACAAGCGTGACGGGGCTCACTCCAGACACGTATTATGTGCGGACGAAAGCAACAGCGACGGCATTTACCTCGGCTTCGGTGCAAGTGACGGTATCGGCATTCACGAAAATGCCAGAAGCGACGCCAGCGGCCGTCATCGACTATGCTACTGAGCAATTGGTGGGCCTGACGCCAAGTGGCTCATACATGGTAAACGATACAGCGATTACGGTGCCAGTTGATGGCAAGCTGGAAATTGATAGCAGCTGGTTGGGAACGTCACTGAGCATCCTTAAGAAAGGTGACGGTTCAACAACTACGGATAGTGCGGTACAGACGTTAAGCATTCCATCTCGTGCAGCGGCTCCGGTAGGTGTGACTGTCACGGATGTGACGTACAATGGGGCTAATAATGGCACCATTCAGAATCTGACAGTCCAAATGGAATACAAAATAGGCAGCACGGGTCTTTGGACAGAAGTTACAGACACAATGATTACGGACCTTGCGCCGGACACGTATTATGTTCGGGAAAAGGCAATGGCAACAGCATTCGCTTCTATTGCTGTTCAGGTTATCGTTCATGACTCGAATGCGGTCATTCCGTCCGCGCCTGAAGTCACGGCAGATGATCAGAACAATACGATTGTTGGTCTGGACACAAGTATGGAATTTTCATTGGACGACGGAACTTATGTACGGTTCGACGGAACCAACTTGCCGGACTTGAGTGGTGAGCACATTGTTAAGGTACGGGTGGTAGCTAGCGGGTCCGTTCCGGCAGGACCGGCAACCACGCTTACCTTTACAATTAATATACTTAACCCTGCGGGTGGCTTGAACGTGAACGCCATCGATCCAAGTGGCTCGGCAAATAACGGCTATACACAAATCACCGTTATACCTGCGCTGGCTGAAGGACATAAGCTTTTTTATAAGAACTTTGGCGCTGGTAGCGTAGTCGTACCAAATGTGGGAGATGTCCTGACTGGATACATGCTTGTAGGCAGTGAGGGATTGGTTCCTGCGGCCAATGGGGATACGATTGGGATTGCAGAGGTAGATGCTGACGGCAAAGTGGTGAAATACGGTAGTGCAACAGCAGCTGTGGTGGCTGATCCCGTATCACCGGGTACTGATCCGGTCAGCCCAGGATCCGGAAGCAACTCGAATAGCGGAACAACCCCTGGTAATGCGAACACAGTTGTTACCGATGTGATCGTGCTTGTTAACGGTAAGGAAGAGAATGCGGGCAAAGCAACAACAACGACCATAGGAAACGTGGGAACGACTATTATCGTCGTTGACCCAGCTAAACTCCAAGCGAAGCTGGACGCGGAAGGTAATGGGGCGGTGGTGACCGTTCCTGTGACGCTGGATTCCAACATCATCGTCGCTGAGTTAAACGGTCAAATCATTAAGAACATGGAGAACGCATCGGCTACCCTAGTGTTTCAGACAAGTAAAGGTACTTATACTTTGCCAGCTGACGAAATCAACATCAGTGTGTTAGCTAAGAAACTTGGAAATGGCTTGAAGCTGGAAGATATCACACTGAAGATTACGATCAGTGAGACTTCGCCATCTATGAACCAGGTAGTGGCGGGTGCGGCAAGCAGTGGTGGCTTCACACTCGTTGCACCGTCACTAGATTTCACTGTTACCGCTACTTACGGTACATCGACAGTGGAAGTGAGTCAGTTCAATGCTTACGTAGAGCGGATAGTGGCACTTCCAGGTGGTATTGATCCGAATCGGATTACGACTGGAGTCGTTGTGGAGCCAGATGGCACAGTGCGCCATGTGCCGACCAGATTCATTCTGAAGGACGGCAAATACTACGCAGTTATTAAGAGTGTGACGAACAGCTCGTATTCGGTGATCTGGCATCCGCTGATGTTTGCGGATGTGGAGAATCATTGGGCGAAGGACGCAGTGAACGATATGGGATCTCGTCTAGTAATTAATGGAGTGAATAAAACGACGTTTAACCCGAACGCAGATATTACCCGGGCGGAGTTCGCGGCGATCATTGTACGCGGTCTGGGAATGAAACTTGGTGAAGGAAAGACAGCCTTTGCGGATGTACCAGCGAATAGCTGGTATGCAGGTGCGGTTGAAACGGCATCCGAGTACGGTCTGATCACTGGTTTTGAGGACGGGACATTCCAACCGAATGCTCCAATCACTCGCGAGCAAGCCATGAACATTATCGCTAAAGCGATGAAGTTAACAGGTCTTGCAGACCAGACAGGCACAGTGGATGTGACAAGCGTACTTGCTGCCTTTAAAGATGCAGGCAACATAGGCGTCTGGGCTAAGGACAGTCTGGCACTTGCCGCCAAAGCTGGCTTGATCAGTGGCCGTGGCGACAATAAGCTGGAGGCAAAAGCTAATGTAACCCGCGCGGAAGTGGCAGTTCTGATTCAGCGGTTGCTGCAGAAGTCGGGGCTTATTGATTAGAACATTATGAAAAATGGAAAGGCGGATTCAGCATAGGGCTGAATTCGCTTTTTTGTTGTTTGGCTGGGCCTATTCTCTGGTCTATCCTTGGAGAACGCTGTGTTTGAATAAGGGTAGTGTAAGTATGGGAATTTAGGTTCTTTGATTGAGGAGATAGGTGTATAATATAGGAAGTATAAACGAATAAAGAATGATTATGGAATAGAATGGAGCAAGATGGATGCTAACAGGAGAAGTTCGCAACAAGGTAGATAAAATACGGTCTGATATATGGGCAGGTGGTATTTTTATTGAATCTCAAATATTGTATACGGTCGTTGTAGTATTGTTACAGCCTCCGCTCGGGTCACCTTATCCGTTGGGCGGAACCTATCGACTGAACTAGTCATGATGTCGTTCTGGATCAAAGAGTAAAGATATACAGCCTTCATATTGGCTTCGTCTCCTGCATAACCTAAACCACTCGAATATTTTTCGGTAAGTATTACGGGGGAAATAAACCAGGATATTCAAAGCCGACTGCTGGCCGCAACTTAATATCTTTGAAGGTAACCAGCCTAGCTAAAACTTCGTCAGGCTCCACTATAGATTCCCCGTTTTCATACACTGTAGCATCTATTTCTTCAGTAAGCATTCCTACGAGCATAGCTCCGTCCCATCTTTTAAGCTGCTTATTAGGTATTAAATAAGCCTTTTTACCGCTGCTACTATACTGATAATGAGGTTCAAGGCGGGAGCCTGCAAGAACAACAAGGTATAATTAAAATGATTGATTTTCTCTTAGAGTGTAAAGATTAGAAATGAATAGAGAGCTACACTAATTAGGACGGTACCTAGGTAATAGGCAAGCGTCCTAATTTGTGTTCTATAAAAGTATTGTCTTCTTTGCTGAATTTTCACTAAGGTTCGTTACCTCACTTAAATCGAAAGACTGGTGCAAGGTGCCATAATAGGTGGGGTTAATCATAAAATAATATGAACAAATGGGTATCAATATACAAAAAGAGGCTGGGATATGATCGAATATGAAAAGCCCTCATTATGAAAGTCTTCCAATCCCCTCTGCCTATGAGCCATTGTGCAGGAAATCAATTTCCAGCATTGAATTATTAAATGATGGTACAATAGGCATAAAAGATGACAATTACGAACTTAATGATTACCATGATCTGTCGAATACTAGATCGTAAGAACTACCGATAATCATATACAAAGTAGGTGTTCATGATTGATAAAGCTTGAGGATGTAAAGAAAGATTCAGTCATTAACGGACTTCTTTCGAATGAAGTTGTAAGAATCTTAAGCGTGGAGACCGTTGGAACGGATGCCATAACAATCTACTTCAAATCATCAAGCGGTGTTCTGCAAGAACGGATGCTTTTTCGTAGTGATGAGATGAGCTTGTCGTTAGCCCAAGCAGGCCGTCCGTGGTCGTTTGACGCTGACGGAGACACATTCAAGTTGGCTGCTGAAGCGTACAGGATTAATCTGGCTCATTTATTCGACCCTATGATGGCGGTACATACATCGAACGTAGAGCCACTGCCACATCAAATAACAGCCGTATATGAGTCGATGCTTCCTCGCCAGCCGCTCAGATACGTACTTGCGGACGATCCAGGTGCAGGTAAAACAGTAATGGCAGGTTTACTGATGCGTGAATTGCTCATACGCGCTGACGCGAAGCGTATTCTTATTATCTCGCCAGGGAGTCTTGTAGAGCAGTGGCAGGATGAATTGTATGAGAAGTTCGACATGCAGTTTGAGCTGTTCTCACGTGAGATGGAGAATTCTAGCTTAATGGGCAATCCGTTTGAAGAACGAGACCTACTCCTTATACGTCTGGATCAACTAAGTCGTAGTGAAGAGTTGCAAGACAAGCTGAAAGCAACGAATTGGGATTTAATCGTCGTGGATGAGGCGCATAAGATGTCGGCTAATTGGTACGGTCAGAAGGTAAATGAAACGAGGAGGTTTAAGCTCGGGAAATTAGCAGGCAGTATTACACGACATTTTCTATTAATGACGGCAACTCCCCATAACGGGAAGGAAGAGGACTTCCAACTATTTCTATCTCTTCTTGATTCCGATCGATTCTATGGTAAGTTCAGAGATGGAGCACATCAGGTCGATGTTAGCGATATTATGCGTCGCATGGTTAAGGAAGATCTCTATAAGTTTGATGGCACAAAGTTATTTCCAGAAAGACGTGCCATAACGGTAAATTATCAGTTATCTGACTTGGAAGCAGCGTTGTATGCCCAAGTTACTACTTATGTTAAAGAAGAAATGGATAAGGCAGACCAACTGGAGGACAAGAAGCGTAAGGGAACAGTTGGTTTTGCTTTGACGTCTTTACAGCGGCGGCTGGCATCAAGCCCTGAGGCAATCTATCAGTCGCTCAAAAACCGCAAAGAGCGTCTACAGCGGCGTATTGAAGAGATGAAGTTACAGCAGCGCGGTCGAGTCGTTTGGAATAATGTGTATGACGTACCTGAAGACGTTTATGAGTCTGAAGATGAAATGAACAACGATCAATATGAAGACTTTGAAGAGGAAGTAGTGTCCCAAGCAACCGCCGCTCAGACGATTCAGGAACTAGAATACGAAATTGTAGCTTTGCAGCGTCTTGAGGAACTGGCAAGAGAAGTCGTTCAATCTAATCAAGATACTAAATGGGCAGAATTATCTACATTGTTGCTCGATGAGCCCAATATGCACGATTCTGCAGGTAACCGGCGCAAACTAATCATTTTTACAGAGCATCGAGACACACTGAATTACCTTCTAGTTAAAATCAATGGATTGTTGGGACGGTCAAATGCGGTAGTAACCATTCATGGTGGAGTTAAGCGCGAGGATCGCCGCAAAGTCCAAGAACTGTTCCGTCATGATCCCGACACGCTAATTCTGGTTGCTACTGATGCAGCGGGTGAAGGGGTCAACTTACAAAATGCCAATTTGATGGTCAACTACGACCTTCCATGGAATCCAAACCGCTTGGAGCAGCGCTTTGGTCGTATTCATCGGATTGGGCAGACGGAAGTTTGTCATTTGTGGAATCTCGTTGCATCTGAGACACGGGAGGGTGACGTGTATCAAAAACTCCTTAACAAGCTGGAAATCGAACGAGAAGCGCTTGGTGGACGTGTATTTGATATACTGGGCGAAGTTTTTGAACATAAATCTTTACGTGAGCTTCTTATCGAGGCCATTCGTTACGGCGACAATCCTGAGGTACGTGCACGATTGGAAATACAAGTCGAAGGGGCTTTGGATTCGGAGCACTTAAGGGGAATTATGGAACGCAACGCACTATGTGAAGAAGTCATGAACCCAGAACGGATTTTCAAGGTGAAGGAAGAAATGGAGAAGGCTCAAGCACGGAGACTACAGCCATACTTTATTCGAGCGTTTTTTCGGGAAGCTTTTGCACGCTTGGGGGGCGAGCTAAAGGAAAGAGAGCATGAACGATATGAAATATCCCACGTTCCAGCTGCGATTCGTGAGCGAGATCGCCAAATCAGTGGACGAGATCGAGGGAATCGTAAACCCGTGCTAACCAAGTATGAGCGCATTTGCTTTGAGAAACAACTCATCCGCGTTTCGAATAAGCCGATGGCCGGTTTGGTTCATACGGGTCATCCGCTTATGCAATCGGTAACGGATATGATCTTAGAACGTGAGCGTGCAAAGTTGAAACAAGGGGCGATCTTCATTGATAATAATGATGAGAGTACAACGCCTTACATGCTCTTCATGGTGGAGCACGCTGTGCGCGAGCAGCAGGTGACGAAAACGGCGCTAGAAGTATCAAAGCGCGTTCAGTTTGTAGCAATTGATGAGCAGGGCCAGACCTCAATGGCTGGGTATGCACCCCATTTGGACTTGCGTAAAGCATCTGCTGAAGAGCTAGTAATCGTTTCAGATATCATGGGCAGTCTATGGCTGGCAGGGGACTTAGAATCCTTTGCAACTCGTTATGCCGCTAAGTATATTGGAGCACCACATTACGAAGAAGTGCGTAATCGCCGCGAACATGAGGTGGAGAGAATACTTCAAGCGGTGCATGAACGGTTGGTCAAAGAAATTAATTTCTGGCAAGACCGCTATCTTAAGCTCCAGGAAGACATTGCAGCAGGGAAACAACCGCGTGTTCAACTCGAAAACGTTCGCCGTACCATTGACGATCTGACTGCCCGATTAGAACAACGACGCAATGAGCTGGAAGCTAAACGTCACGTCGTATCTGCGACACCAATTATTGTAGGAGGCTCTCTCGTTATTCCAGCAGGCTTATTGGCTCAAAGGCGAGGACAACAGCCATCTGTTGATGCCGCTAGTCGTAAACGTATTGAACTAATAGCGATGAAAGCTGTCATGGATATGGAGAGGCAACTGGGTCATGAAGTCATAGACGTTTCTGCTGATAAATGTGGATGGGATGTTACCGCTCGTGTACCTCTTGGTGGTGGGAAATATGGACTGGATCGTCACATTGAGGTTAAAGGCCGAGCCAAAGGTCAAGATACCCTAACCGTGACGCGAAATGAGATGTTATATGGATTGAACCAAGGAGATAAGTTCATTCTTGCTATCGTAATTGTCGATGGCGACACCGTTGACGGACCGTATTACATACGTAACCCATTTCAAGAGAAACCTGATTGGGCGGAGGTCAGCAAGAACTTGGATATTAAGCTACTGTTAGAGCGAGCAGAACGATAAACCAATACAACTGAAGTGAGTGAATAATAAACGTGGCTAACATTAAAACACCGAAAAAACTGATTGAAGTGGCACTGCCACTTGATGATATAAATGTAGCAGCTGCACGAGAGAAATCCATTCGCCACGGACATCCATCTACACTACATTTATGGTGGGCAAGACGGCCGTTAGCGGCAGCTCGTGCAGTCCTATTTGCTCAACTGGTTAATGATCCTGGTTATGAGCGGCACCTGGGACGAGGAGTAAACAAGGAAGCTGCGCAAAAAGAGCGAGAGCGTCTGTTCGGTATTATTCAACGTCTCGTTAAGTGGGAAAACATAAACAATGAAGAAGTATTAAATGAAGCACGGGAAGAAATCTGGAAGAGTTGGCGCGAGACTTGCGAACTGAATAAAGGTATTTCTGGTTTCGATCCAGAAAAGCTACCTGCATTCCATGATCCTTTCGCTGGAGGGGGGGCAATTCCGCTTGAGGCTCAGCGTCTTGGACTTGAGTCCTACGCCTCAGACCTCAATCCCGTAGCGGTAATGATTAATAAAGCAATGATCGAGATTCCTTCTAAATTTAATGGCTTGGTACCTGTTAACCCAATGGTTAAAGCTAATCTGGTTCAGACAGTTGATGATTGGAAAGGTGCTCGTGGTTTAGCGAATGATGTCCGATACTATGGTCAATGGGTTAAAGATGAAGCTTATAAGCGCATTGGTCAGTTGTATCCTGAAGTAGAATTGCCCGATGAACGTGGGGGGGGGAAAGGCACTGTTATTGCATGGATTTGGGCAAGAACTGTAAAAAGTCCGAATCCTGCTTATAGCCATGTTGAAGTACCATTGATATCATCATATTTATTGTCTACAAAAGTCGGTAGCGAAGCTTATATTGAGCCAGCTATTAAAGGCGATTCATATGACTTTATTGTAAAGTATGGTAAGCCAAAGAATTTAGAGATCGTAAAGGCAGGAACAAAAGTAGGTAGAGGTGGCCATTTTAAGTGTCTCGTTTCTGATGCCCCAATTAATGTGAATTACATCCGTGATGAAGGTAAAGCTGGTCGGATGGGTGCAAGACTAATGGCTATTGTTGTAGAAAGTAAAAATGGATTGTTTTTCGTCTCTCCGAGTGGGGAAGATGTAGATTTAAGTCATGTTGCTGATTCTTATTGGAAGCCAGATATTAAAATAAATCATAATCCTCGCGATATCAGAACCCAATTGTATGGTCTACTTACTTATACGGATCTTTTTACTCCCAGACAATTGGTCACACTAAATACTTTTGCAGATGTAGTTTTAGAAGCCCGAGAAAAGGTTTTGGAAGACACTCTTGCTGCAAATAGAGATCGTGATTTCACTTTGTACGATAATGGCGGAACTGGTGCACAAGCGTACGCTGATGCAATTACAGTTTACTTAGCATTCGCAATCAACAAAATGGCAGACAGGGGCTCCACGATCTGCTCCTGGGATTCTTCAAGAAACAGCTTGCGAAATACATTCGGCCGCCAAGCCATTCCAATGACTTGGGACTATGCCGAAGCAAATCCTTTTTCAAGTTCGACAGGAAACTTCCTCAGTGGAATTGATTGGGCCGAGCGAGTATTGGAGGGGCTTCCGATAAATAAAACCTCTGGAAGCGTGCTTCAAAGGAATGCTTCTAATCAAAACGTTAGTTTAGGGAAAGTAGTGTCAACTGATCCGCCTTACTATGATAACATTGGATATGCTGACTTATCGGACTACTTTTACATTTGGCTTCGTCGATCATTAAAAGATATATTTCCATCACTATTCGGAACAATGGTAGTTCCGAAGGCTGAAGAATTAGTTGCGACTCCATATCGTCATGGCAGCAAAGAGAGTGCTGATGAGTTTTTTATGGACGGTATGACAAGTGCTTTACGTAATTTATCTCAACAAGTTCAGCCTGCGTTCCCTGTAACTATTTACTATGCATTTAAACAATCTAAAACTGCTGATGATGGAACATCTTCGACTGGGTGGGTAACCTTCTTAGAGGCTGTTCTAAAGGCTGGATTTGCAATAACAGGTACATGGCCAATGAGAACTGAATTAGCAAATCGCATGGTTGGTTCTGGTGCAAATGCTCTAGCTTCGAGCATAGTTCTTGTATGTCGGCAACGTTCTTCAGAAGCTAAGACTATATCTCGTCGTGTTTTTATTAGAGAACTTAATGAAGCCGTGCCAGAAGCACTGGAGACAATGGTTGGTGGCAAAAGAGAATCTTCACCAGTGGCAGCTGTAGACTTGCAACAAGCTTCAATTGGTCCAGGAATGTCGGTGTATTCAAAGTATGCTGCTGTATTAGAGGCTGATGGTTCACAAATGACAGTTCGAACGGCATTACAACTTATCAATCGGGTAGTAGATTCTTATTTAAATGCATCAGATGGTGAGCTGGATGCAGATACGTTGTATTGTTTGAACTGGTTTGAACAGTATGGTTGGAGTCAAGGGAGTTTTGGTCAAGCGGAAGTCTTGGCTACAGCTAAGGGAACTACTGTAGAGGGGTTGAAGTCAGCTGGAGTCTTAGAATCTGGACAAGGTAAAGTGCGTTTGTTAAAGTGGCAGGAATATCCTAACCATTGGCAGCCAGAGCAAGATAACAGCACTCCAGTGTGGGAAGCATTACATCAAATGATTAGTGCTCTACAACAACTAGGTGAGCAGGCGGCAGGAAAGTTACTTGCAGGAATGCCAGCGCGCGCAGAAGTCGTTCGTAACCTTGCTTATCGTCTTTACACCTTGTGTGAACGTAAAGGGTGGTCGGAGGATGCCAGAGCTTACAACGAGCTAATAGCGAGCTGGGATGCAATTGACGCAGTTGCTCATGAAATTGGACACCACGGATCACAAATTGAATTATTTTAACTGAAGCACAGTTAATAAGGAGATAGACAGTTATGAGTATAAAACCTTGGCGTGAGATAGCTATACCGCATCAAGATGTGTTACAAGGAACATTTCAACAATCGGAGTTCGCTGCCGATTTAAGCCGTGTACATCAGGGGACGGCTTCAATGGAGTATGGCGATCCAAAGCTATTTTATTCGCGCACTTTCATTACAGAAGGTATGCGCTTGTTACTGGATTCTGTTATTAAGCGGCTAAGTGGACGTGGGGGAGATCCTGTAATCCAACTACAAACAGCATTTGGTGGCGGTAAAACGCATACTATGCTTGCTGTTTACCACTTGGCATCCGGTAAAGCTCCTGTAAGTGAACTGCAAGGGTTAGCGTCCATCGTTGACGCTGCTGGGATTATTGATGTACCAAAAGCTAGAGTGGTCGTTCTTGACGGAAATGAACTGTCACCGAATCAGATACGTAACAGAAACGGGACGTTAGTTCATACCATGTGGGGTGAACTCGCATGGCAACTTGGACAAGTTGAAGCATATAACATAGTTAGAGAAGCGGACATAAGCGGCACTTCGCCTGGTAAGGCTGTTTTGGCAGAATTATTAGACAGATACTCCCCTTGTGTTATTCTTATCGACGAGTTAGTAGCGTATCTACGTCAGTTTGAAGAGGGTAAATCATATGCTGGGGGCACATTCGATTCCAATTTGTCCTTTATTCAAGCTCTGACGGAAGCACTAAAGGCTGTGCCTCAAGCTATGATGCTTGCATCCCTTCCTGAATCATATGCTGAACTCGGCGGCATACGTGGACAGCAAGCTCTGGATGCACTGGAGAAGTATTTCGGACGTGTGCAGGCGCTTTGGAAGCCTGTAGCGACCGAGGAAGCATTCGAGATCGTTAGACGCAGGTTATTCACAAACATAACTGATGTGCACATGGTTGAAGAGGTTTGTCGTGCGTATGCTGAGCTTTATGTGCAAAATAGTACGGAATTCCCTACCGAGACGCAGGAGAGTCGTTATCTGGATCGACTAAAGCAATCATACCCTATTCATCCTGAAGTATTTGACCGACTATATGAGGATTGGTCGTCCCTTGATAAGTTTCAGCGAACACGTGGAGTGTTAAAACTTATGGCGAAGGTCATTCATCAGCTATGGACTGAAGGCAATGCCTCACCAATGATTCAGTGCAGTGACCTCCCCCTGAACGATCAGGATGTTCGGAATGAGATGGTGTATTACTTACCTCAAGGATGGGATCCAGTACTTGAACGTGATGTTGATGGACATCGCGCTGAAACAATTACAATTGATCGCGATTCTCGATTTGGTGCTTATCAAGCGGCGCGACGGGTAGCACGAACAATTTTCCTAGGTAGTGCGCCTAGTGTAACCCAACAATCACAGCGTGGAGTGGATCAAACTCGAATTCTCCTAGGATGCGTTCAGCCAGGACAAACTATCAGCGTTTATAAAGATGTATTACGCCGAATGAGCGACGTTTTGCACTATTTGAATAACGTCAACAACCGATTTTATTATGATACTAGGCCTAATTTGCGTCGCGAGATGGAAGATCGTAAGTCGCGCTTTAAAGAAACAGATCCAGAGATTCGTACTCGTCTTAGCAAGCTATTGGAATCAAGACGAGAGTTCACAGGTGTACACATTTTCACTCCATCTGGAGACGTTCCCGATGATGAAGAACTGCGTCTTGTTGTTCTGCCAACGAACGGTGCCTTCAGCCGTTCTGAACACAATCAAGCTGAAGTGTTTGCTAACGAGATCTTAACTAAGCGTGGTAGTCAGCCGCGTATCTATCAGAATCGTTTAATTTTCTTGGCGGCCGATTATGAGGCCATGCAACGGTTGCGTGAGAGTGTCCGCACGTATTTATCGTGGCAATCCATTGTCGTAGACATTAAAGATGCCAGGCTCAATCTAGATCGCGTTCAACAGAAGCAGGCGGAAGAGCAGCTTGCGCGTTCCCAAGAGGTTGTTATGCGGATCTTGCGAGAAGCATACAAATGGCTCTTGGTACCTTATCAAGAAGCGCGGCAAGGTCAAGGAGTTTTAGAAGTGGCGTGGGAGGCAATTTCTATTCAGCCCAATGCCGGTGATGCCATGTTAGAAATTGCAAAAAGGCTTAAAGAAAATGAGATGCTCATTACAATGTGGTCTCCTGTTCATCTTCACTCCATGTTGGATACATGGTTTTGGAAAGATGATTTGAAGGACGTATCTGCACTTGATGTCTGGAAAAAGACTTGCCAATACTTATATCTACCACGATTACACAATCAGGCTGTTTATCGGCAAGCTGTTGATACGGGTATACGTAGCCGCGACTTCTTCGGAGTGGCTTATGGTCGAGAAGGCGAGAAGTATCAAGGATTTGTACTGGAGCAAAGCGGAAGTGTCATTTTAGATGGATCAACACTACTAATTCATCCAACTATTGCTCAAGCCTATGATGCCGTACAAAAACAATTGAAAGCACTAAGAGAAGCAGAATTGCAAGGAGTGACTCCTGTGGTAACTCCTACGAACGGTAATCCACCTCTTAGTCTAGGGGGAGGTACGTATCATCCTATCGGTTCCATTAATCTTGTACCACCTGTTGTAACACCTCCAGTACAAATTGTTAAGCGTAGATTCTATGGTAAGGTAAACTTGCAATCAACTACTGCGAAGATGGACTTCGCGAAGATATACGATGAAGTGCTGAATCATTTTGCACTTAAACACGATGGGTCGGTTACCATCTCTATCGAGATCGAAGCAACGTCTTCGAGTGGTTTTGATGAGGTATTCCAACGGATCATCCGAGAGAACGGTGGGCAACTAAAATTTAGCACGACGGAGTTTGAAGAAGAATAATACGAGGGCCCGAGCAGCTTCTATGTCTCGGGCCCTTTATGGTTTTTTAGGAAATTACAATTGCTTTGTTGTATGAGTAAAAGAAATAAGGTGATGGCGCTAACGAGAGAAATAAAAATAAAAATCCTGAGAGCCTCAAAAATTCGGTAGTCAGGATTTTATTGTAGGTGCACATCGTATAGATTTTGTTTACACTGTATACACGACACACGTAGAATCGGTAGCTTTGAGGGATGGTACAGTGAAATGAAATCCTTTTATTTACTGGGGTTTTCCAGATTAAAAATGTTGGTGGTACAGTCGGCGTAGAACAGACTTGATGTAAATTTGATGTATAATCCACCGAATTTCAACCTAAATGACAGTAGGACACCAGGAAACTCCTGTGGGTCTTCTTTTTTTGTGTTTGTGCATATCGATTTAAGTGTAACTGTTCAAAGAAAATAAAGTATTAAGACTGGCTCCAATATAAAATTCGGTGGGAGTTTTGAACTGGAAAATAAATCCCTAGACAGGCATTGATTTATTAAACCTACGTTCTCCGTTAGTTGAATAAGCTACCTACTTTTGGTATGGTCAAATCAAAAGTAAATTTACCGAATTTTCATTTAAATGAAAAATGATCAATATGTTGGTTGTACAAGAGATGATTTAGAACTTTTTTTCCCTAACTGCAATTGGGAAAATATTATTGTTATAACGAAATAAAGGGTAACCTTTGTGTCGAAGTATGAAAGCGAGGGAATTATGTATTCTTTAAAAAAACAAATATTAGTAAAACACAATATAATAAATGACGTTTTTGATTATCGAGATTTGGATATTGACGAGGCTACATTACAGACTTATTCGTATTTTGAAAGTTCATTTATAAATTTATATGAAAGCTATGCAAATATTTTTAACATCAGGGATCACTGTTTCTACATTAATAATGAAATTAAATGCAATGCTTTTGCTACAAAACGCAAAGGTTATAACATTATGGGAATAACTAACGGTTATCCAATTCTTATTAGTAAGAAGATGGACAAAGAATACTTTAGGAGCATTGTTCTTGCTGGTCTTCCTAATGACAAAAATTATGCGAGAAGCATACAACGATTTATATGCTGATAAGTACTTTGACTTTAGTAAGTTCTTTATAGATTGTTCAATACACTTTACTTTTAGACATGAATTTCAACATATTATTCAGTTTAATTATTTCAAATCTTTGAATAATAGTCTTTTTATGCATGAGAATTTGGAAGATATAGATTTTAACTTAAGAAGACATGTCTGGGAATATGATGCTGATCGAATGGCAAGTTTTAATGTGTTAAAGTATGTATTTAGGATATACTCTAATTTTGAAGTGAAATCTGATGAAAAGTTAAAATGTTTAATGTATGTTGGCTGCTCAAGTATACTAATCACCAAATGTTTACATTATTTCGGAATAATGGATCAATTTGATTCCCCTTTATTAGCTGGAAGGTTGGAATTTTATAAAAAGAAATACTCCCACCCCCATCCTTTAGTTAGGTGTATAAATATCATTGGCTACTTTTTCGAAAATATTACCAATGATTTTCCGAGAATGAAAATAGATTACCAGGAGTTTTTTAACAATATTTTGATAGTTGCTAACTTATATTTTAAATCACTGATTCCCACACATGATATTATTAAAGATTTGTTTGAGGATTTGAGTAATCATATAGATACTATAAATGATTACAATATAGAGTTACATGATTGTGCAATTCAAGATGAAGCAGTTAGAGATCATTTGGTGGCACAGAATATTGAATTTGAAGATTTTTAATCCTAACAACTCATATATTAGGAACGGTATTTTTGGTGTTGTCTGTATATATTGATATAAAATCATTTTATTCAAATCTCATGGTTTACGTTATTCTGCTCGTTTAATGCCCTCGACAGTGTAGTACTTTATTTTTCAGCCTAAAACATTATTTTTCTCTGACAATGGAAGATGCAACTCTTGATTAAAGTGGTGTATTTTTGTTTTCGAGAAACAAATAAAAAACTCTCTCAGAATTAGTATATTCTAGGGCTAGCAATAATTCGCATTTATAAATAGATAGTTTCTTGCACTGCTTTGATTTGTATAGTTTATTTGACAATTTGTACAGAGTTATTCAAAGACTAATACTCCGTCTAAAGCCAGATTATAAGCAAGAATGGAACACAAAGCAGAAGGAAGTTTCTGAAGAACTCCCCTTTAGATTATTTTGTAATCTGTTAAATGGGGCAGAAGTCTTCCAGTCCATCTATCCTAGCAGTACAGGTAGGTCAGGAAAGAAGGAATGGTACGAAAACCAAATCCCCTCTACATAAAAAATTCGCAGATCAATGTAGTACCTATTTAAATGAAAATAACGATCTCTTCCAGAAACAGAGATATCCCCCACCATCACTTCACTAACCCTCCCCCAGCAACTCCCCAACAGAAACATCCAACGCTTTCGCTATTGCAACCACCTCATAATCCTGCACGAGTCTATATTGACCTTCCAATCGCGATAAACTGGTTGGGCTGATATCTAAGCCGAAGGTTTGTAACTTGGCGAGGAATTCTTTTTGCTTCATTCGCTTAGCTTTTCGAATGGTTACTACTCGGGTTCCTATGATATTTTTGTCACCTGGTGGCTCTTTACGATGCTTCATTTCGGTGTCACCTCACAATTTAACCAAATTGTATGCGAGGTAACGGTTGTTTTAATGCGAATATCGAATTAAAATAAAATAAACCGATAAACGCATTAAAATTTCTATACATCGTCTACAGACATAGCTTTTCCAGGAAGGTGGGGATGCAATGCAACATCTGATGCGCAAATATGAGGAGGAAAAGCGTAAGCTGAATGAAATCGGACAGAAATCACTGGAGCAGGGAATTCCGTTAAGCAGCAATGAAGCAGTTCAGGCTCAGAGTCGTAAGGTTGACGAACTCATTAATCGGATGTACCAAGAAAAAAACGGACATGCAGCATCATTTCGTTTGAGTTTTTATCTTGGAGGGGATATGTTGAGCTTTCCTGCATGGTTTTTACAGACGATTCAAGGTCGATTGGATGAGGTGACCGCACAGATTGAACATCAATCCGAGCCTAGATATGTTTTTGAAGAAGAGCGCAAAGCTTTTCAAGCGTTGTTTGACTCCATGGACATTGCACGTATGCCAGAGTTAGAGCACTGGGAGGATAAGCTTCAATCGAAGCAAGCCGTTCTTTATGAACGTCTATATCTTCAAGGACTAAAGGATTGGCATGCAGCTTGCAAATGCCCTTACTGCCCCTTCAGTTCTCTCGGACTAAGACATGCCCTGTGGGTAGCGGAAAAGCACATAGGTATCGGAACCAAAGGGGATATACGCATACTTTATTTTCGGACTGTCCATGCGACAGTCTTTTTTTCTTTATATATATTTGGAACTTTTGTTTTTTTAGATGCTGTTCATCCAAAAAGAGGGCAGAGCTCCATTCATGATTTGAATAAAGGGATATCTTCCCATATTGTCGAATAACCATACATATTGTAAATCTAGATCAGATGAGGTTTTGCTATGTTTAAAGCGCTATTGTCTATCTTTAAAAAATCCGACACTAAGCCACCACAGGCAGTGCGTAAGGCACAAACTCCCAAGTCGAAACCGAAGGTTGCTTCCACACGAATTGGAGAGTTAGGTGAGCATAAAATCAATATTCAACTCGACCAGCTACCTAAGGAGTGTAAATCGTTAAGCGATCTAATGCTCCCGAATCCTAAGTCTCGAACAGGTTACACCCAGATTGATCATGTTGTTATTTCCCAGTATTGCTTATTTGTCATTGAGACGAAAAACTATAATGGAGAAATTAAAGGTGGACGAACTGACCCACAATGGACAGTTAGCAACCGTTACAAGATGTATAATCCGCTAAAGCAAAACTATGGACATATAAAGGCTATCGAAAGTCTGATAAAAGGTGTAACTGCAGTGAAATTTATCTCTATGGTTTCATTCACGATGAGATGTCGGTTTAGTATTGACCCGGAGCTTCGGAAAATCCACTCGGACGAACTGGTTGTCTATGATGTGGAACTAAGGGAGTTTATCTCTAGGAAGCTGATTAGTTTAAAAACGGGAACCCCTGAACCTCCAATTTCTGCGGCGCAGGCCCAAACCATATACGATCATTTGGTTCAGGCTAATATAACCGATGCGGAGATTCGCAAGCTTCATGTACAGAGAATAAAGGGGAAGATCTAGAAATACCTGTGAGTTACCTATCATTGTACTAAGGGAGTTAACATAAATGATTAAACAACTACGAAGCTGGTGGAAGGATACAGAGATCCCTAACTTAATCGGTCGAAAAAAGGTGGACTTTTCCATTTTTCGTGACGGTACTCATATTCCTGTTGAGTTTCATCCGGATTTTTTGGAAGCTAACCAAGGTCAACAGCCTAGTTTAGGTGAAGGGCGAAAAGTTAAGCTGATCCATGAAGATCGGAACTATGAAGCCACATTATTTAAAATTGATCAAGTATCTGCTGGTCGGGAAGCTCTCCAACTCCGCTATAATGGAAATCAAACGTTGAAGAATTTGTTAATTGAAACCTTCTCGCATTCCTATTCCTACATTATGCAAGAGAGAACGAACCAACAAGCAGATGATGCGAAGAGACCTCAGGTTGTTGTTCCTGAAGATCAAGCTGAATACATAGATTTCTTTGCCACAGGAGTTCCTTTCGAATACCGTTTAGAGTTTATAACGTTTAAGTCGAAGCCTAATGTTTGGTGGGTGAATCAAGGAACGACTATTCAAGCGGAGAAGGAAGAGGGGATTCTATGGGCGCCCTTACTGAATTCGCAAGGCCGAAAGCTATATCATTGGGAGACGATGAAGGAAGTTAAACAAGGAGATATCATCCTCCATTATTCAAATAAAGCTATTCGTTATGTAAGCCAGGTAACAGATGCGGCGGTGGAAGCACCCAAACCAGGCTCTATGGCCAATACGAACTGGCAAGAGGAAGGTCGTTTGGTTCGAACAGAGTATGTGGAGCTCACCCCACCCATTATGCTACAACAGTTTAATCAGCAAATTATGCAAGTGAACTTAACCCAAGGTCCGCTTCATTCTGGAGGCGGAGTTAATCAAGGATATTTGTTTCGCTTTTCAAGTCAAGGACTTCAAGTGCTTCAATCGCTAACTGCAGAGGTCACTTGGCCTGATTTTAGCATTCTAGATCAAGATGAGGCCTCCAATACGGAGAGCCCGCATGAGGTGATTCCTATTCTACCGCCATCAGATTCTAGTATTACAACATTCCTCCACCAAATCCAATCCCATATCCGCCGCAAAGGCTTCTTCTTCCCCGAGCATCTCATTGAGAACTTTTACCTCTCTCTGAAGACTAAGCCTTTTGTCATTCTGGCGGGGATATCGGGCACGGGGAAGACTCGGTTGGTAAAGCTGTTTGCAGAAGCTCTTGGTGCAACGGGGAATAACGGCCAGTTTACCTTGATCCCAGTGCGGCCGGATTGGAGTGATCCTGCGGATCTGTTGGGGTACAAGGATCTTTCGGGCAGGTTCAAAACGGGTCCGCTCACGGAAGTATTAGTAGAGGCGCGGAAACCGGAGAATCAGCATAAGCCTTATTTTATCTGCATGGATGAGATGAATCTGGCGCGGGTAGAGCATTATTTCAGTGACCTGTTAAGTGTGCTGGAAACACAGGACTGGCAGGAGGGGAGGATCCACACACAGGATCTCATATCTTCTACTATGCTGGAAGCGCCTGAGGATCAAGTGAAGTTTGGTAGCCTGGGTATCCCGGAGAATGTGTTCTTAATCGGGACTGTGAACATGGACGAAACGACGCATCCTTTTAGCAAAAAGGTACTGGATCGAGCCAATACACTAGAATTCAATTATATTAATCTGCAGCAGTATCCAGATTTCAATGTGCAGGTAGAGACCAGTGATAGCTCTGACGTTGCCGAACTGAATCATCTTTTTCTGCGCTCCGATTATTTGCAGCTAGTGGATGCCTATGATACCAACAAAGAGCTTGTTGTACGGACGACAGAGAGATTGGTTAAGATCAATGCTTTGCTTGAGGATATCCACGCTCATGTAGGTTTTCGGGTGCGGGATGCGATTTGCTTCTATATGATCTATAACGAACGGTACAAGCTGATGAGTGAGGAAGAAGCTTTTGACTGGCAACTGCTGCAAAAGATACTGCCGCGTATTCAAGGGAGCCATTCTTCGGTTCGCCGGGTATTGTTGAACTTGATGAAAGGGGCTCTTGGTACCGGATCTGGTGTGACGGTAAATATTGAAGATCTTATGGACAATGATGCTTCTCCACTCTACCTGAGATGGGCTGCTGGACAAACTCCCCCTACAGCCAAACATCCACAAAGTGCGCGTAAATTGGCTTTTATGCTTAGGAGGCTGGAGGAAGATGGATTCACCTCATACTGGCTCTCTTAATCAGGCGGTAGAATTGCTCCGTGTAGAAACGGAGCTTTTTACGCTTTTTCTGCAAGGACGGCCTTATCATCCTACTGTGGAGACCTTGCAGCTTCATCGTTCTTCTAGTCAGGAGTGGGTGAATGCGCAGCTTGGGCTTGTTTGCTCCGAACGGCTTGGTAATGTTCAGATTAAAGTGTTTTCTCCTGAAGCTCACGGGATGGTGGACTGGCAGCCGGGGGAGTCTGTTTTTCCTTGTTTTTATGAGACACAGTCGTATGAGCTGGTGATCCAGAGGAAGACCGCTGCTAACCTCTCTTTTTATCATGACAATGTGCTGCTTCGGCAGGCAATTAAGCCCCTAGGTGAGTCTATTCTTGCGGGTGTGCTGAACTTTGGGAATGAGGTCGGTTTGACGGAATGGGAGATCCGCAGTTCGGGACAGGCTTTGCTGCGGGTAGAGATGGAGATCTTCCCCTCTAAAATGGATTACAAGCTGGATTACCAGAATATTTTAAATGAAGTGAATGAGCAGATTTATAACTTGGCTTTTGATTTTTTGCGCAAAACCTACCAACTAACAGGCTTGCGGGAGACGCAGCATCAGAGCCTGACGGAGTTTTTCACCATACTTCAGCATGTGTTTAGACAGCTCTTGGATGCCGTTGAGCGGATTAACAAGAATCCCAATTACGCTCTGCTTCAGGACCGCCGACTAGTGGATGCCAATCGGGTCAAAAAGGCAGGAAGAGAGAACATCCGCGAGCTCGCGAAGCATCCCGAACGATTAAGAGAAGACATGAACCATGGATTCTTGACCATCGGCAGCCGAAATTACACAGCCACACATTTAATGGAGACACGAAGACGCCTCGCCTATGATACTAATGAGAACCGGTTCATCCGCTGGATGCTGGAACGCATTCATGGAAAGCTGAAAGAGCTCAAGGGTCGCTGGAAGATTAAAAACCGAACCCCAGATCCATTACTTATAAAAAGGTTAGACAACATGCTCACTCAACTAGAGCGGGTGCTCAAGATGGATTTTTTGCGTGAGGTTGGAGTACTGAGGCAGATGTCCGTTACACTGGTGCTGCAGATGGCCCCTGGATACCGCGAGGTCTATCGCTGTTATCTAATGCTGCTCAAAGGCTTGTCGATCCAAGGTAATCTGCTGCGCCTGTCTATGAAGGATGTCGCGCAGCTCTATGAATACTGGTGCTTCCTCAAGTTGAATCAGCTTCTGGGTCAGAAGTATAAGCTGGTGAAGCAGGATATTATTAAGGTGAATCGGAATGGTATTTTTGTTACACTTGACCGCTCGCAGAGCGCTAAGATGGTGTACGAGAATCCAGTTAACGGAGAGCAGTTCATCCTGTATTATAATGCGATTCCTAGCTCGGATAAGGCACCGACGCTCAATCAGCGTCCGGATAATGTGCTGACACTGAAGAAGAAGGATGCTGGAAAAACCAAAGAGTATAAGTATGTTTTTGATGCGAAATACCGATTAAATCCGGCTTATGAAGGGACTTCCTATCACCGCACTTATAGGCAGCCTGGTCCTGAAGAGGATGACATCAACACCATGCACCGTTATCGGGATGCCATAGTGTATCAGGAGAAAGGCTCGAGGGAATACGAACGAAGCATGTTCGGCGCCTATGTGTTATTTCCCTATCCGGATGAGGAGCGGTATAAGACCCACCAATTCTACAAAAGCATCGAGCTATTGAATATTGGCGCTTTGCCGTTCCTACCGAATTCTAAAAGCCTGGTGGAGCAATTCTTGGAAGAGATTATTCAAGATAGTCCGGAAAAGGCTTATGAACGATCTACTCGTCCACGCGGTACGAAAGAATACTATGCCAACCAACTCGCGGGTAAAAATGTTCTTGTCGGCTCTGTTCGTGGCCCCAAACAAGTGGAGGTGGCCAGGCAGCATTCTTTTTACCATGTACCTGTGGAGAACCTTGCAAGCCAGAAGATAATAACCCAGATCGAATATGTAGCTATGTGTCAATCCAGAAGGAAATTCTTCGATCCTGCAAAGACAGGGATTCATTGGGTGGGTAAAGTGGTAGATTGGGAAGTGGTGAAACGAAAGGAAATAAAGGAGATTGTCCCTGAGCCTCATAAGGAAGAGAAAGATTATGTTAGATTCACTGTCGAGGAATGGATACCTTTAAAGCCTCACATTGCTTTAGGGGGACAGGGAATAAGTACAGTCCTTTACACAAGCAAATATGTCCTAGACCGAGCGCTGGAAATCGCGGAGCTTCGCTTAGAAACGGAGGAAGATCTTCGTGAATGGCGTGAGAAGCGTAGAAAGGGCAGAGTAAAAGTGAAGGTGGATCATGACCAGTATGTGGACTTAGGGAAGGTTGTTGAAGTTCGGAATATTTAAAGCTAGTGAAAATGAAGTAAGGTTATTGTCCTGCCATTTATCAAGCATCCCGCTGGATAATGGCAGGATTTTTAAATTGGGCAAATACAAAACATCCTGTTAATAAACGGTACTTGGAATGAACATGTTATGATAACAGTTATATAGAAAGAGATCACATGGAAAAGCTTATAGATGCACTGGATGTACAAGTGTTTTGTATAGATTCTGAAAATCTTGAAGTACATAATTATGAAATCATTGAATTGTAGCGCTGAGATTCTCCCCTTCTCTCCCACACATATATTCACCCCGCAACGCAAGTATCGCCGCTTTCGCAGATTGTAATCTTTCAGCCGTCTCTCACCATCCCACAATTATCAAAACATTTGTTAATGGTTTGGGCTTTTCTACGTATTAACTTATGTAAGTTTCTTCACAACAAATTGCGCAATTTGTTTAGCTTTTCGATGAAGGTGAGGTGGAAGGAGGGTGAAGATGGAAGTTATCCAGGGTACTGCGGACCGTTACAAGAATATCGAAAGATCACGTGGTGCCATGATGTCAAAAGAGGAATTTACCCGGATGTACGATACGTACTACAAACGTGTTTACAAATATATTAGTTATCGTATTAATAACCACCACGTGTCAGAGGACATCTGCAGTCAGGTGTTTGAGACGGTGATGTGTAAGTATTACAGCTTTTCAGAAGAAAAATCGAATTTTGAGGTTTGGCTGTTTGCCATTGTAAGGAACGCTGTGACGGATTACTTCCGAGGGCAGAAGAAAAGAAGCTACACCTCACTAGATTCTTTGCTGGAGCTCATATTTCCCAAGCCGTCTCCGGAGGAATTGGCGATTCGTGAGGATAATAATCAAGCACTGTTTAAGGCGCTCTCCAAGCTGCGTGAGAAGGAACGTAATATCATTGCAATGAAATATGGGGCTGGGCTGAAAAATTCCGAAGTCGCACAGATCATGGGCGTCAGTGAGTCCAATATTGGTGTCGTATTGCATAGAAGTCTGAAGAAACTGCATATTTCCTTAAAAGCAGGAGGATTCAACCATGAATAAGAAAAATGATGATCTCACAAAATTCAGCAAAACCATAGAGCTGCTTGAGAATGTTGAACAGGATAACACAGCCGCCAAAGAAAGAATTTATAACCGTTTAGTATACAAGCTGGACCATGGAGCTCTTGAACTCAAATCAGAGAAAAAGGACGGGATAACGATGAAAAAAAGTAGCTGGAGAAATGCAATAGTGATTGGTAGTGCAGTAATTTGTCTAGGTGGAGCATTCTCTGCAACCTCCTATGCACAGGATATGTTCCAATCAATCATGGCAAAGTTTGAAGTAGGAAATCTCGAAATCACGCAATACGATAAGGAAATCCCTTCGGCTGCACAGTCAATGACTCCATCTGAAGAGGGGAAAGGCGGGGAGAATGTTGCCATTGAATTGCCGGTTGCACCCAAGTTGACCCTGGATGAAGCACGTGCGGAGCTTGGAATGAACTTCCCGGCACCAACCTGGATGGCAGACTATGAGTTTGTGAATGTTGTTCTTCAGGGGACCAGCATGGTTGAAGTGCAGTATAACTCCGGGGATAAAGCTGTTAATTTCCTAATCTCCAAGGGCGGTGACAATGGGATCAGCACTACAGAAGAAGTGAAAACAGAAGTAATTAACGGGACTAAGGTTTATTTTGCAAATGGAATTGTGATTTGGGAAAAAGATGGCTTTACCATTGAACTTTACGCTCAAGAAGACTTTGACAAAGCTACACTTGGGAAGATCATCGGTAGTTTTAGCATCGGTGCTCCTGTACAGTCCTTAGGGACTGAAGAAGTGAAAGAGAATTTACAGAAGAATGAAGGAGTAGTTGCAGCTCCAGCTTCCGTTCCGGTTGTTGATTCAAAATAAGATGGTCTACTTAGGGTAGAAATGCCCATAGATACACACAAAGAAGACGCGAGGGGATTCCCCTGAGCGTCTTTTTTTTTACGAGGCTATATACTTCCAACCATTGCTAGCTTCCCAAAACAAAAGTATAATTGAGAATAATTATCAATCAGCGATTTTAATAAAATTCATCCAAGCAGTAAAGAGGTGACAGAATGCAAAAACAATCTCAAAAGACAGATTTAAGTGAGGTTAGAAAATACATAGAAAAGAATTTCACGAAGCCCTTATCTTTGGCTCATTTAGCTGATCTTACTGGTCTTAGTTCCAGTTATTTTTCCTCAGCGTTTAAACAGGAATATATACAAAGTCCAATGGAGTTCGTTACCCAGCTGCGGATTCAAAAGGCTAAACAGTTATTGCAAAAGGAAGACGTTCGCTTGAAGTTTATAGCAGAGGCTGTTGGATATAGTGATGAGTTTTATTTTAGCCGAGTGTTCAAAAAGGTCGAAGGGATATCCCCAACGATGTATTCCAGCCAGCAAAAATCAAATATCGGTGTTGTAACTGGGAACATGATGGGGTATTTACATGCGGCAGGAGTAGTTCCGTTTGCTGCACCCTTAAGTGCAAAATGGACACCGTACTACTATAATTTATGGTCGCAAGAAATCGAGCATAAGGTAACCTTGACCCAAAACAAAAATTATTGCAGCCCCAATGAGCTATTGCATTTGCCAATCGATCTGCTTATTTCTCCCAAAGATTTGTCGTCAGAGCTGGTAAAACAGATAGAGGATCATTTTCCAATCTATTGGTTGGATGATAAACAAGATTGCTTAATAGCGTTAACTGAACTTGCTGCCCGATTAAATAAACAAGAAGAAGCGAAACAATGGATCACGCAGTATAGGGCAAGATTGGAAGACGTTCGTCGCAAGTTAGGGTGGACCTCTACACCGCCTAAAGTTCTAGTTATACGTATTTATCAGCAGCAAATCTTTGCTTATTGCAATACAGGCATCGAGCATCTTTTGTTTCAGGATTTGGGAGCGGTATCTAGTTATGAGCAGCCTGGTCTATATAATACCGAGATTACTCTTGATGAGCTAGGTAAGTTGGAGGTAGATAAGCTGTTTACGATTATATGCCCCGATGATGAGTCACGCGCAACATGGCATCATTTGCAGAGAGACGCTGGATTCAAACAGTTAGAGGCTATTAAACAGCAACAAATCTATGTCATTCATTCAGATCCTTGGTTCGAATATTCGCCTGTAGCTTTAAAGCGGATGCTAGAAGAAGTTGCTGTGATGATGATACCTTGAAAATGTACATGAGGAATCATAAGATGTTACATGGTCAATGAGCCCTATCTCTTATACACTCAATACTGAGAATGATTATTATTGAGAAAATAGGAAAGAGGGAAGGTCAATCATGAAGGGGTTTAATACAAAGATAATAAGTTATGTTGTAATGGTTGGTTTATTATCCATTCTACTAACAGCTTGCGGCAGTAATAATGCAGCGAATCAGCAAGCAAAAGATACTCCAGCAACAACTAGCGAAGCGAGCGCAACGGAGGAACCAGCTGTAAAAGAAACGGAAGTAGCGGCTAGAGAAGCGTTTGTAGTAACTGACCAAGTAGGCAATACAGTAAACATTCCCGGAACTGTACAAAAAGTGTATGCGCCTGGTCTAGAGGACTACTTAGTAACGCTTGGTGTAACCCCGGTAGCGCAATGGTCCACGGGTGAAAGACCGCAGCAATATCTACAGGATACGTTAAGTGGTGTAGAAGAAATCAGCTTCGCTAATGGTATTCCCTCTCCAGAATCTGTAGTGGATTTGGAGCCGGAATTAATTATATTCCCAACTGCTTTTTATGCACAAAATGGTGTTTATGAAAACTACTCGCAAATTGCTCCAACTTACGTGTTTAAGAATGCACTTGGTAACGTAGTGGAAGCAACAGAAACGATTGCGAAATTGCTAGGATTAGAGGATAAAGCAACAGAAGCTATTGCTGCTTATAATACAAAGCTAGAAGAGACTAAAGCACAGCTAGCTAGCGTTTCTGCCGGTAAAAAAGCGATTTATATTAACGCGAATGCCCGTAAGATCTTTTTAGTGGGTAACTTCCATTACGGGGGATATGTGCTGAGTGAGCTAGGTTTTGCTCAAAGTACTCTTGTAGAAGGTGAGATGTCTGCGGATATTTCGCTGGAGATGCTGTCTGATTTAGACGCTGATTACATCTTTATTAACGATAATGATGGTCTCGGGGATGCCTTCCTGGCAGACATTAAAGCTAGTCCTTTATGGAAAGCGCTGCCTGCAGTCCAAGCGGGTAAAGTGTTCGAGGTGGATGGCGATCACTGGAGATCCAGCGGATTAATTGCTTATCAAAAGACGATGGACGATATCGTGAAGTTCCTAAAGCCATGATCATCAAACCGTATGTAAAGCCCAACTATGAAACGATGCTGATTACGAGTAAAGCTAATCATAAGGACTATGAAATCTTTATTGCCAAACCTTTAGATGAGCCTGCAAAAGATGGCTACGGCGTCATTTATGTGCTAGATGGTAATGGACTTTTTGAAACCGCTGCTGAAATCACCCGATTGCTGACGCGTAAGCCCAAAGGATATCCACCCGCGATTGTTGTCGGCATCGGCTATCCTGGGGGTGAAGCGTTTGATACAGTGCGTCGAACCTATGATTTAACCATGCCAGCCGAGCTTGCGAATTTACCGAAACGTCCTAACGGGGAGCCTTGGCCTGAATTTGGCGGGGCAGATGAGCTGCTTGCTTTTTTTGAAAAAGAGTTAATGCCAGCCATTGCCCAGCGGTTCGTTATAAATGAGCAGAAGCAAGCATTGTTTGGTCATTCCTTTGGCGGATTATTTGTTCTGCATGCCTTGTTTACACAACCTACCTTGTTTTCGCATTATATTGCAAGTAGTGCTTCCATCTGGTGGAATGATTATTCACTATTAAATGAGTATGAGAATTTTAAAGCTGATTTACACAGCAATACGTTAAGTCATTTACTTAAAACGCTTATGATTGCCGGTGGAGAAGAGCTGGATTATATGGTCAAGGATAGCTTGGATTTATGTAACAGTATGATGGCCTTACACATTCCAAGCTTTGAAGTAAGCTGGGCATTGCTTGAGCAAGAGGAGCATGTGAGCGTAATCTCGGGTGCGATTAGTCGGGCCGTCAAATTTATGCTTACCACATCCTCTGACTTGCGTTAGAAATCATATTCGTTTGCATCTGAGCTGGCCCTTGGCTGGCTCTTTTTGTAAAGTGAAGGGAAAGGGTTGGAAACATTGGCCGCGAATGTTCAGAAATCATCTCTAACAGGAGAAAAAAAGTTCTCCTTTTTATTATTGCTAATCTTCATGCTCCTCCTATTAATAGGCGTATTAGTGCTTGCTATGGCCCTTGGCGCGAAAAAAATACCCTTTGCAGATGTATTCATGTCGATCATTGCTTTTGATGATAAGGCGTCTACTCATCAGGTGATCCAGTCGATTCGTTTACCCCGAGTACTTGCCGCTATGGCAACGGGCGCTGGATTTGCCGTAAGTGGAGCGATTATTCAAGGAATTAGTCGCAATCCTTTAGCGGATTCGGGGATTCTTGGATTAAATGCTGGAGCAGGTGTCACGCTAGTTATTGCTATGGTTTTCCTGCCGACGCTTACATTTACAGGCACACTTTGGCTCTGTATTCTAGGGGCAGGATTGGGAGCAGGTTTAGTCTTTAGTGTTGGCTTATTAAGTAAACGAGGAATGACACCTATTCGCCTTGTACTGGCGGGTGCTGCCATATCTGCTATGCTAACTGCCCTAAGTGAAGGAATAAGTATCTTTTTTTCAGTGGCACAGCAGGTGGCTTTTTGGTATGGAGGAGGTTTAAGTGGCATTAGCATAGCCCATTTACAGCAAATGTTGCCTTGGATGCTCCTTGCGCTATTACTTGCCATCGTAATTTCAAAGTCGATTACCATATTATCTGTAGGGGATGAGACAGCGGAAGGGCTAGGCGTTAATATTAAGCTTATCAAGAACCTCGCGCTTTTATCCGCCTTTATGTTAGCTGGGATTTCATGTGCTTTGGCCGGCTCTGTAAGCTTTGTTGGCTTAATTGCTCCGCACTTGGTACGTTACATAGTGGGTGTAGATTATCGTTATATTATTCCATTATCCGCAGTTCTGGGGGCCATCCTTGTTGTGCTTGCTGATTTAGTGGCACGGATCGTAAATGCCCCTTATGAAATACCTGTAGGTGCTGTAATTGCAGTTATTGGAGTTCCGTTCTTTCTGTATTTGGCACGTAAAGAAAGGCGGGAACTATAGTGAAGCTAAAATGGAAAACTATAATCATAGCAATCATTTTACTGCTAGGCTTTATATATAGTGTATCTACTGGTCAAAGCAGCTTAAGCTTACAAGAGTTATGGCAGACCCTATTAGGAAATGGAACACCGAGGCAGGAGCTTGTACTTTTTCAGTTTCGTATTCCTCGTATGATCTTGGGTTTTCTAGTAGGTGGCGCGTTGGCAATAGCAGGAATGCTGCTACAAGCCATAAGCCGAAATGCTTTGGCCGACCCGGGCATCCTGGGGATAAATGCTGGTGCTGGATTATCCATGATGTTATTTTTACTCTTACAAAATAGCTCAACCGGCTTACATACTTATGTTCAGCCACTGTATGCTTTATTGGGCGGATTTATCGTTGTCGCTCTATTATTTATGCTTTCTTATGATCGCAATCAAGGCATTATTCCCATTCGATTAATTTATACTGGTATTGCTGTTGCGGCTGCGATTAGTGCATTTATGATTGTGTTAACCTTCGTACTAGATCCTTCGCAATATCAGATGATTAAGGTGTGGCTGGCAGGGAACATAGGGAATAGTAATTGGAGCCACGTGTATGCTATGCTGCCTTGGTTACTTCTTATTGTGCCTTTATTAATTCGGAATCATCTTATATTGGATGTACTAAGGCTTAACGATCCTGTAGTCATTAGTTTAGGGGTATCTCTAAATAAGTATCGCGTTTGGTTTTTAGTGTGTAGTGTATTATTGGCGGCACCAGCGGTTGCCGTTAGTGGGAGTATTGGATTTGTAGGTTTAGTGGTTCCACATTTAGTTAGACGACTCTTTCGTGGTCATAAAATAATGATTCCCGCATGCCTATTAATAGGTGGAGGATTAGTTGTTATTGCAGATGCGCTTGGTAAAATGGTAGTAGCCAATACTGAAATACCAGCAGGAGTGATCGTGGCTTTAATCGGTGCCCCATACTTTTTATATTTATTGATTAAAAGTGAATAATTGAAAAAAGCTTTGCGATTGGTGCTGGATATAAAAAAGAATGCCTTGATTATGCTATAATCCAAGGCATTCTTTTTTATATCGTTTTCGTTTTCAGCTTTTCTAAAAGAACTTTCCACCAGTGTATAGATTGCTCAAGTTGAGAAACGTAGTAGCTTTCCATGAAATCTACGACTTCACGAGAGGAGCTTTTCACATCTATTTGATGGTAAATTTGATTTAAATGATCTTTTTTTATCAGTGACTGTTCAATTTTCTTCTCGATAATCGGGATCACTTTATCAGTCTCTACAAAACGAAGATTCACAAGAGCGACAATCATATCTGAAATAGATTCTGCATTTTCTATTACCTGATAAATTTTGAGCGGGAGTTGCTTGCGCCCTTTATCAGTAATGGAAAACACCTGTTTGTCTGGGCGATGTTCTTCTTTTATAATCTCTACCTGTTCAACTAAGCCCTGTTTCGAAAGAGATTCAAAGTGATAATATAGTTTGCTTTCAGATAGATTGAGCAATTTATCAAATGGAATAGGGGTGGATAGTTCTTTTTTTAATTTATAAGGATAATTATTTTCATCCATTAACTTACTTAAGATATAAATTTGAATTGACATCACAGAACCCACTCCTAATTGTTGGCTAAACTCTATCTTACCAAACCTAGGCGGTTATTTCAGCTGTATTTTTAACTTCAACGGGCAGTATAGTTTCTTTAGTCAGAGGTACAGGTTTATGAACAAACCGGACGATTACAATGTTAATCATCATAGCCCCGGCAAATACGCCTGCTAATCCCCATAAGAAGGGTGCTGGACTGATGGAACCAAACATTTGTGCCAAATAAGCTTGTACAGAATAATACATCGGTGTAATGCGGCCGAACCAATCGTATGGTGTATACATCATATCACGAGGCATGGTAGCACCATTGGCGATGGTTTGCATGAGCAGGATTGGAATATTTAAGACCATACCGCCTTCGCCAACTAGGAAGACCATAATCGCACATACGTTAAATGCAGCCATATACATTAGAATTTGCTGAGCAGCAACTGGTAACAGTAAGGATAGGTCTACATCTGCAATAGAGAATGCAATGGCTAAAGCAACGACTGTTGATAATATAGCGATTAATAAAGCTGTTAATTGAACGAACATAAACAGTTTTGTCTTGCTTGCTTTCCCGCGGTTCGCTTTAAAAGAAGCAACTAATTGCATGGAGGCAATCATTGCCCCAACATAACCAGCCATAGTTAAGAACATAGGTAGCATGTTGTTATGCATGCCGTCTGGAACATCATTGATAACAACATAATTCCCGACATAACTATTTTCAATTTGTGTAGCCATTGCGGTAGCTTGTTCTTCTGGTACGTTAAAGTTCATTAACACACCTTTTGCGGTTTGCTCTGAGAAGTTCGCGCTTAATTGTTTGTTAATCTCTCCTACAACGGAAGACATGGCTGAAGATACCATGGTGGCAGAGGCTTCGTTGACTGTGAAATCAATACTTGCGGATACCTTACCGCTTTGAACGTTGGCGGAAAATTCTTCTGGAATATGGACAACTAGAGCTAACTTATTATGCTCTAATTCATCCATCGCCTTTTTATTCGACACATCGGTTTTTATCGTTTTGAATGGTAAGCTCTCCGAAAACTGACTCGAAATCTGAGCCCCATATTGACCTGCATCATCATTGACGATAGCAATTTTTAAATCATCCATGTTCCCTGGAAGTGCTGTATACCCTGGTAAGAAAATACCAAGCATCGCAATGGCATAGAACACACCCATAAAAATAGAACCAATGGCCCCTTTGGACTTCAAAAACTGTGAAAACTTCAACTGTATACCTTCTTTCTTCTGAACAACACTTTTATTTTAGTACTCTAATTAAAGTACTTTTAACTGAGTGAGATTTATAGTACGATAATTCATTATAAATGTCAAATTTAAGATATAACTGGTAAGTTGTGAATGAATCATCATTCGGGTTGTTACATTGAAATATAGTGGATGTGTTAATGTATTAATTAAAAGTGAATAACTGAAAGGACTTAGGACATGAACAAGGTTATTGTAATTGGTGCAGGGATATTAGGGGCTTCAGCAGCTTATCAGTTAAGCAAGTTAGGTGCTGAAGTCATAATAATAGATCGTAAAGATGTTGGACAAGCAACGGATGCAGCAGCAGGAATTATTTGTCCATGGTTGTCTCAACGCAGAAACAAAGCATGGTATCGTCTTGCTAAAGCGGGAGCAAGCTTTTATCCAGCACTTATTCAAGAGTTGGAAGAGGCAGGAGAAACCGAGACTGGATACGCAAAAGTTGGAGCGATATGTATCCATGATGATCTGAAAAAGTTACTCGCGATGAAAGAAAGAGCGGAGCTTCGCAGAGAGGACGCCCCTGAAATAGGTGAGCTTACGATGCTGACGGATCTTGAAGCACAAGAGAAGTTTCCATTATTATCAGAAGGTTATCATGCGCTGCATGTATCGGGTGCAGCAAGAGTGGACGGACGTGAATTACGTGATGCTTTGCTAAGAGCGGCACAGCGTAATGGTGCGCAGATGATTGAGGGAGATGCTATTCTTGAGCATGATGATCATGAAATTAAAGGGGTTAGCGTAGGAGAACAGACATTCACAGCGGATGAAGTGATTGTGTGTGCAGGGGCCTGGTCTAACGCTTTGCTTCATCCGCTTGGGATCATGCTCCAGGTGCGTTATCAGAAGGCTCAAATTATGCACTTGAAGCTTGCTCAACAAGCGAGTACCGAGCAATGGCCTGTGGTAATGCCGCCTACAGATCAATATATCCTTGCATTTGCGGATCAAAATATCGTGGTAGGTGCTACTCACGAAAATGATGTCGTAGGTTATGATACCTCTGTAACCGCAGGTGGAATGCAAGAAATTTTAAATAAAGGACTTCAAACGGCTTCCGGTCTTGCAGATTGTAGCCTAAATGAAATAAGAGTAGGGTTCCGTCCATTTACAGCAGATTTTCTTCCCGTGTTGGGTAGGGTTCAAGGATGGAATAAACTAATTGTTGCTAATGGACTAGGTTCATCGGGATTAACGATGGGACCCTTTCTTGGTGAGCAGCTAGCCAAGCTAGCCATGAATCAACAGGTTGATATTCCGCTTGAAGATTATGCATTAGAGCATGCGATTAATGAGTAGTAAAAAAGGAAGGTCAGCGATTCGATCCGCTAAAGTGCCACCATACGTATTCCTCAAAACGACAGAGATGTCGTTTTTTTCTAACTAAACATATATTCCTGCTTATTGTAAGACGCTCTTAATAAAGCTACTTCTCTGTAAACTCGGTGCTCTTCTGCTTGGCATTAGTCAACTTTAGATGCCTCTTCGAGAGAATGAATGAGAAATCTATGATCTATCGGTGAAGACATAACAATCAGGATCGTATAGGTTCCATACTTATCACATTGATTGCCAAACTCTTCAAGAGCATGTGTAGATTCGGTCACTACTTTTAATAAATAGCTGTGTTCTCCACTTATACGGTGGCACTCGGCAACTTGGGGAGATGCATGGACAAAATCAAGAAATGCCAGGCAGTCTCTAGTCCGAAACAACATATAGGCTGCCGCATTTTTTCCGATTTTTTCAGGGGAGATGATGGTGCGATATTCCTCAATGATTCCTTTCTCTTCCATTCTTCTAACTCGTTCCGTTACAGCAGGTTGGGACAGACCTACGCATTTCCCCAGTTCTGTCATTGAAATCCTCGCTTGATTTTGAAGATAGAAGAGAATTTGTTTGTCTACATGATCCACTTTGGATGCCCTCCTTTAGATTTAAGGTAATTCATTAAAACTCCTTTAATTACTTTGTTAGATCATCATAATTGATTGATTTTAATATGTAAAATGAATAATTTACATTATATAATATGACTCTCACCAAAATGATGATCTACACTTGAAAAGTTAGAGAGGATGGCTACCATTGAGAAAATTTGATTTAAATAAGGTAGGTACAGAAGATTTACAGGCATGTATTGATGAGTCTGGAGGAAACCCCCAATGAGCCTCTCCCACTCCCGCAAAAATATAATCACATTAGCTGCTATATGTTTGTCCGCATTGATGTTTGGCCTCGAAATTTCCAGTGTGCCTGTGATACTGCCTACCCTGGAAAAGGTATTGCACGGCAACCTCAAGGATATGCAATGGATTATGAACGCCTACACCATTGCCTGTGCGACAGTTCTGATGGCTGTTGGAACGCTGGCTGACCGGTATGGAAGGAGGCGTATTTTTATTATCAGCCTCATCTTGTTCGGTATTACATCTTTGATTTGTGGCTTGGCGCAAAGCACATCGGTTCTGATCGTCAGCCGGTTTCTTCAAGGCGTGGGTGCTGGCGCGATGCAGATTTGCCAGATAGCCATTCTTTCACATCGGTTTCAAGAAGGAGAAGTACGCAGTAAAGCCTTTAGCACATGGGGGATCGTGTTCGGTATCGGTCTCGGTTTTGGACCTATCATTGGCGGTATGATAGTGGCTGTATTGAACTGGCATTGGGTTTTTCTGGTCCATGTCCCACTGACCATTTTTACTTTGATCCTTGTCTTCAGCGGCGTGGAGGAGTCCAGCGATCCACAGGCGAAAAAGCTGGACATTATCGGCATCGTCACGCTTTCGTTGACGGTTTTTGGCCTGGTCTATTTTATCACACAAGGGTCGGAACTTGGCTTTACCAGTACAGCATCCATCAGCACCCTTGTTGCAGTGGCGATAAGTTTCATTGTATTTCTATTTGCGGAGAAGCACAGTGCCCATCCAATGTTCGACTTTTCCGTATTCAAGATACGTAATTTTTCTGGTGCTCTCCTTGGCTCCATCGGGATGAATTTCAGTTTTTGGCCATTCATGATCTATCTTCCGATTTATTTCCAGAGCGGGCTTGGTTACGGCATCGTAATCGCCGGGTTGTCTGTTCTGGCTTATGCACTGCCCACCCTGGTAATTCCGCCTCTGGCAGAGCGATTTTCGCTCCGCTATCAACCGCGCATAGTTATCCCATTGGGTCTATTCGTTATCGGCTTGGGCTTCATTTTGATGAAGTATGGCAGCGGCGGCGATCACGCCAGCTGGTTGACTATGCTCCCCGGCTCTCTGTTGGCTGGTATTGGGCTGGGATTAACCAACACGCCTGTGACCAACACGACTACCGGCTCGGTACCTAGTACCCGTGCAGGCATGGCTTCCGGCATAGACATGAGTGCCAGATTAATCAGCCTAGCCATCAACATCGCCGTAATGGGCTTCATTTTACAGGAAGGCATCTTTTCTTATTTGAAGAGGGCTCTCCCTGAGACTGTCGATGCATTACAATTGCGATCTTTGGCCGAAAAAACAGCTGCCGGAAACACTTCGTCTCTCCATCAGGGTTTTCCAGAACTATCCTCACTGGATGCATCCGGAGCTATCATCCATGCATCACTTGTACACGGCTTTGGTTTGGTGATGCTCTATGGCGGTATTGGTGTCTGGGTTTTGGCCGCGATCAGTTTTATTATTTTTGGATCCAAGAGAGCATTGTTGCATAAGTAGAGGGTCAAAACTATCGCGCCCACAGGCGATTCGTGAGTCTGAACTGATTAAACCGCCTAGTATTATGACGTAAAGTGCGTTGCATTGTTGCTTTGGAACGGTACTGAAAAGAAGTAACCTATAAAAACCCCTTCTAGCGAAGGTTTTTTTTATCCTTTATACTGAAAAGACCAATTTATCTTCCTAGGAGTTGTCTAACGAATCATGATAAAGAAAGAAGTCGCGCATATACGCAAGCAATTTAAGCTAGATCACGATTTAATGAGTATTTACGATATTCTCAACGTGTATATTATGAAGGAAAGCAATGAGATCTATCATTGGGAGCGCCTGCCGTTTGGAATGGTGGACAGAGAGAAGCAGGAGCTGTATATGGGCAATTTCAAAAAACTCTTGACCGGCGAACTGGATCAGAAATTGTTCGAGTTGAAGTTTCAGGCGGAAGCGGAGGAGCCAGCGCAGGTGATGCTTCACCAAGCTTTGGTGACAGGGGATCCAGATGAATGGCAGGACCTGATGCTGCTGTTGGTGGACAGAATGATGGCGGATACTCATTATGAACGTGATACGGTGATCACTTTTGTTCGCGGACAGTATTACCGCCCGACCAAAGATAGAAACGATGAAGCCGAGGAAAGTGAGAAAAACGAAATGTTCGCGCATCCGTTTATTCTATGCAGCGTGAATTCCACGGAGAAGCAACGGAAAGCTCTCTTATTTGATTATGTGGAAAGGGAATTTAAGTACAATGTCATTGTAGATCCGATCGTCAAGTTAAGTACGCCGGAGCAGGGCTTCTTTTACCCAAGCGTGACGGACAATTATTCCGATGTGAACCGCATTCTGTATTGTACGGGAAAATCGAATTTTCCAGATCCGCATTTCATCGAGCAGGTCTTGAACGCCGAAAGATCCGTGACGGCACTGGAAGAGAGAGCTATTTTCGAAGACATCGTGAAGGAAGTGGCGGGCGAACAACTTGACGCGACCACCATTGCTCAGCTGTACGAGGAAATCCACCAGGTCATTGAAACCAACCAAGATGAAGAAGAACCTCCTAAACTCGACTATAGAGATGTAGAACGTGTGCTGAAGGTAAGCGGTGTTGAAGACGTGACGATGGAAAAAGTGGAACGTGCGTTTGAAACCATCGTAGACAACAAGCACTATGAGATGAAGGCAAGTAGCGTGATGCCAAAATTCACTACAAAATCGATAAAGATCGAAACAAAGGTAGCTACGATTTCGGTCAGCCCACAGGATTTGAAATATGTGAAGCAAGTGAATTATCAAGGTAGACGCTGCATTTTGATTGAGGTTGACGAAGATGCTGTGATCGAAGGATTTACACTCACTACAGAAACGCTTTAGATTTTTTAATAGCGGGCTATCCTTAAAGTCTTTGATCAAGACTTGGGATAGCCCTTTTTGTATCAAATATGGTACTTAAAGATATAGTGGATATATTCTTTTGCACTAGTATTAATTTCTTCATCGCTGGCTTGAAAAGAAGCTCCAAAAACAGCAAAGTACGGTAATGCTTCTGCACCTACATGTTTGGCACTGGCTTTAAAGGGTGCAATTACTTCGTCTACGGTAAAAGAAACAGAGCCATCAGGTTGATAATTTTCTTTTTTATCGCCGATGGATATAGCAAGCCCTAACTTTTTCCCGTTAAGCTTGTCACCGTATGATCCATAAGCCCATCCGTAAGCGAGCACATCGTCAAACCATTTTTTCAGTAGAGGCGGATAACTATACCAATACAAAGGGAATTGAAAGATCACATGGTCATAGGCTTCCATTAGATTTTGCTCTCTAGGAATATCAATGTTCCAGTCAGGATACTCTTTATAAATCTCATGAAGGGTAATATCGTTTGGATATTGCAGTAGCTCTTCTTTCCAGCGTTGATTGACCCTCGAATTCTCAAGGTTGGGATGTGCCACAATCACCAGTGTTTTCATAATGAATCTCCATTCCAGGCCTATATTAAGCGTATTTCTTCAAAATGCTGTGCCTTATTTTTATGAATATCATCATTATCCTGCAGGTTTTAATAAAAGAAAATACAAACAATAAAGTAAGATGGTTACTTCGAAGTGCGTACTAGACTCACAAAAAAATATATGCAAAAATGAAGTTTTGGGTAAGTTTAATTAGATCTGTATGAACGAGGTGTTATTCTATGAAACAATATAATCTAGGGATAGAGGCAACACTAGAAGTCATCGGCGGAAAGTGGAAAGCTTTGATCATTTGCTTATTGATGTCCGGTGCCAAAAGAACAAGTGAATTACAGCGTAATATACAGGGCATTTCACAAAAGGTTCTGATTCAGCAGCTTCGTGAACTTGAGAGAGATGGACTTGTCAAAAGATTCGTTTACCAGCAGATGCCGCCAAAAGTCGAATATAGCCTCACGGAATATGGCGTTACAGCCAATAAGATCGTTGACGTTATGTGTTCTTGGGGAAAAGAAAATATTAGAATCAGACAAGAACAAGGAGAAGAGGTCGTCTTGTTGGAGGAGTTCCAAGCGTTGTAGCCTTTGAATAGGTTTGCGCGTCGTTTGAATCAAACTGATTTTACAGAATTGTTATCAAACTATTAAAAAAAAGTAGGGTTGTTCAAATCCCATGGTATAGCCAATGAAAGCGTTTCTATTGATTTTTCGACCGTTATCCCCCAAAGAAATTGGCATTATTTAGTGCTTGAAGTTCCTCTGATTTGGATATTTTATTTAGTTATTGTTTTATTTCAATAGGATAATGTTACCTTACCGTCACTCTGTCCTATGTTTCTAGGAATATAATGAGATTGTATTCGACACCAACCTTTATAAACCATCGGAGGAAACACAATGAAAATTAAGAGAACATTATCCGTTGCATTATGTGTAGCAGCAGTCGCATCTTTCTCATCTCAAGCAATGGCCAATCCTGTCGCAACAACAACCAGTTCAACCGTAGCACCATCCACTAATCAAGTAGGACAAAAGTTTACACTAGCTGGTGTTAAGACGAACGCCAATACAGTATTGATAGCAACAAGAACGGTTGATCTTGATTTGGATGGCGTGAAAGACACTTTATATCTCATTGGCGACAAAAATGAATCTCCTGATTTCGACAACATTAATCTCATCGTTGTAAACGGCAAAACAAACAAAGTGTTAAACGCAGGGATTAAAGACTTTGGTGGTTTGAACGCGAAAATCAGCTATGTAAGTGATTTCAATAATGACCATGCACTTGATGTGATGATTACTGCGTACTCCGGTGGCAACCAAGGTTCTACCAATGCTAGAATCGTAACTTTCAAGAATGATACCCCTTCTATTATTCTGGGCGGGGATTTGAAGGTGAAAGGCGAACGGGCATTATTCAGAACATTAGAAGCAGTCGATGTGGAAAATGATGGCGTGAACGAACTGCTTGGAATCAGAATCCTCCATGGTGAAGCTACTTCAGTGGTAACAGGCTATGAAAAAGTATGGTTTGCGTACAAAAACGGCGAATTCCAAGTTAGCAAAACAGAAACTACTAAAGAAGATCCATTTAAACAACCTGCACTTGGAGAACTGACTGTTGGCCAACCTTTCGCATTGCAAGGTGTTAACACAACAGATAAGACTGTTCTTATCAGAAAACAAGTTAACGATGTTAATAAAGACGGTGTCCAAGATAAAATCTATCTGATCGGTGACAAAGCAGATGAACTTGGTTATGTAAGCAATATCAACCTGGTTGTTGTCGATGGCAAAACAAATACATTGAAGGATGCAAAAATCAGCGGTTTCGATGGCTTTAAACCAGAATTTCAATGGATTGGTGATTTCAACGGGGACAAAGCAAATGATGTAATGTTTACAGCATTCTCCGGTGGTAACAATGGTACAACAGATGCTTACATATTGTCTTTCACAGGTGATAAGGTACAACCACTTTTGAGTGTAAAACCTGTTGTGGATGGTAAACCAGCATTTTTCAACACTTTAGAGCAAGTAGATCTTAATAAAGATGGTGTATATGATCTGGTGGGAACTAGAAAAATTCGCGGTGACGCTGAAGCTATAGTTCTAGGTGAGGAAAAAACAACATTCACATTCAAAGACGGTGCTTTCAAGGTTGTGGGTACAGAAACCATTAAATCCGATAGCAAATCAGTGACTACACCAGCTACAACTACAACAAGTGATTACACCGTTGGCAAACGTTTTGAGCTTAAGGGAATTCCAACAACAGCAAAAACAATTCTGCTTGCGAAACAACAAGTGGATGTAACTGGTAATGGTGTTGCGGATAATGTCTTACTGATTGGTAACAAGGATGCCGCTAATGGTGATCTGGTTACAGATATCAATATCGTCGTTCTAGAAGGTAAGACTAAAAAAGTGATCAACAGTAATATCAAAGACTTCTCGGGTTACCAACCAAAGATCAACTTCGTTGGCGATTTCAATGGTGATAAATCTAAAGATGTCATGATTACTGTATACTCTGGCGGTAACAGCGGTAGCACCAATGCTTACGTAGTATCCTTCAAAGACAGTGGTGTTAAAGTTCTTCTAAACGAATACGTGAAAGTGAATGGCAAACGTTCGCTCTACAATACAATGAAGGCTTCTGATGTAGATAAAAACGGAGTCTATGAGATTGTTGCATCAAAAACGATTCGTGGTGAAGCTACTTCCGTAATTAAAGGCGTAGAAACCTCTGTTCTTGCTTACAAAAACGGAGCATTCCAAGTTCGTTCGACAACTATGAAGAATTCGAAATAACCTTATAGCAAAAACCTAATTGTGAGGGAGTCTCCCAGTAGCCATAAAAAAGTGGCTACCGGGGGACTCTCTTTTTTTTGGAGTTGGATTGACTTGTGCTCTTGGTGAGAACGCCTAAAACTAAACTCTCCCTTGCTCAATAAGTCTTGCGGATCCATTATTAAATTACAAAATGACCCGCTATTCTAAAGGAGAGAAAACAATCTAATGGAACTGAAAAAAATAAATGATTTTATTTATTACTTAGAAAATGTTAGGGAAACAGACAGACCTGTTTTGGGATATGTTGTAGGTGAGAACTTTTCAATTATGATTGATTGTGGCAATTCAAAATCGCATTTTGATGCCTTTATAAAGGGTTTGGATGACCACAATCTATCTCGTCCCAAATATGCTTTGATTACGCACTGGCATTGGGATCATACCTTTGGTATGCATGCTTTTGAGGGGGAAACCATAGTATCTTCAGCAACGAATGAGGTACTAAAGCGATTGAAAGCGTGGAAATGGGATGAAGAGTCCGTTGTAAAACGTTTAGAGACAAAAGAAGAAATAGAATTCGCCTATAACTGTATGAACAAAGAATATGATACGTTCGATAAGATTTCGGTCAGCACAGGATCGATTATTTTCGAGGATTCTTTAACATTGGATTTAGGGGGCATCACTTGCCAAATCCTCAAGGTAGGAGGGCCGCATGAAGCCGACTCTTGTGTTGTATATGTTAAAGAAGCGGAGGTTTTATTTGCAGGTGATGCACATAGTGGAGATTATTATCATGGAGAAGGTAAAATTGATCCCATAAAAATGAAGGAATATGTTGAGTTTTTAAAAAATCTTTCATTCACTACGTATATCCCAGGGCACGACGCCCCTATGAGCAAGGATCAAATCATTCATGTGTTAAGTAGATTTTGTGAAGTGAAGTAAACAGGGACTCCCTTTCCTTATACCCACCCCGTAAACTCCAATATAGATGCTTTTGCAGATTGGGCTTCGGAATGTGCGCCTTTACGCCATTGTTTGGGAGATTCGCCCATAAGCTTGGAGAAACATCGGTTGAAGCTGGAAATGGACTGAAAACCGACTTGTTCAGAGATGGAGAGGATGGAAGCATCCGTGCTTTTCAACTGCTTGCAGGCCTCTTCAATACGGGTGCTGTTTAGGAAATCTAGAGGTGCGGTCCCCATGATCTCATGGAATTTTCTACGAAAATGAGTGGTGCTTAGATGGCACAGATCAGCTAGGTCATTGATGGTAATAGGTATCATATAGTTTTTGGTGATGTATTCCAGAACTGGAGAGATGACAAAATCACCTTTCAGGTTATGGTCTGTTTCTTGCTCTACTAAGGGTTTATTCCGGGAATGAATTCTAAGCAGTTCTATATAAAGGGATAACAATAAGCCGTAGGCGCTTTCCTGATAGAAATTATTTTTGTGCTTCAACTCCTCTACGACCGACGTCGCAAGGGTATAAACCTTGGGATGTTCCTCCTTGTTCAAAATACAATTCATTCCCTTGATCGCCCACAAATTTGGCTCGAAGTCACTATAAGCGCTTTTGAATGAATGTTGAAAGAGCTCCTCTGGCGAGAAAAAGATATAAGACCACAGACTGGCTTCATTTGGCGAACTATACGTTGTATGAGGCAGATACCTAGGGATGAAGGTCACATCTCCGGCTTTAAAGGGTACGGATTCACCTTTGATCTCCATGATGCCGCTATCCGAATGACAAATGCCAATCTCTAAATGGTTATGAAAATGGAGATGCTCACTTTTGATATCGGAAATCTTCCAACGTTCACCGCTTAGCAGTAAAATAGGGAAGTTTATCGGCAAGCTGTAGTGGCGGTATTCAATGACGGGCTTCTTTTTTCTGGGCATATTCTCAATACTCCCATTCTTATTACGTAGGTTGAGTAGATTATAGGTTAACGTTATATCAAATTCAACTATATAAAGAGAACTTGATATTATACAATTCAGGAAAAAAGTGGCGGAGGAGAAGTTTGGAACTGTAGGAGCGTTAGCGTCCGCCTTTGTCTGCAGATTTCCACCGCGAAGAGCGGTATAAAATCAAGAAATCTGCAGACAACAGCGGCCGGAAGTCCAAACATTCTCTGTAGTCACGGCCAATCCCGAAATATAAGAACCACTAGTTAATGGTTGAAATTGCACAGTTTAGTTATGATTATGCTTAGAATCAGACCATTTTACTCCTTACAATGGAGTTAGTAAAGCGTTTACATAGGACGGACAGCTCTCAGCGCCAATGGGGGCGTGTGCGAAAGAGAGGAGAATCAAGATGCTTCAATTAACTTATGACAGAGAAGAGATTCTAAGCGTTATCGACAAAGTCGTTAGAAAAACAATGACGATGGATTTAACATGGGACTGGCCTTGTGGTGTGGCTTATTATGGGGTATCCAGAGCTTATAAAACGACAGGCAATAAAGAGTATTTGGATATGCTTGTCCAGTGGGCAGATGAATATATTGAGCTGGGCCTGCCGGACTGGACGGTAAACACCTGTGCCATGGGGCATATGCTGATCACATTATATGAAGAAACAGGCAATCAGAAATATTGGGATATTGTAATGAGCAAGGTGGATTATCTGCAGAACCATGCGCTCAGATTCGGAGATCATGTGCTGCAGCATACCGTATCCGTCTCTAATGATTTTCCAGAGCAGGCATGGGCAGATACATTGTTTATGGCGGCATTTTTTCTGCTCCGTGTTGGAAGTAAATTAAACGATCAGGAAATGATCCAGGATGCCCTGAATCAATATTACTGGCATATCAAATACCTGCAAGACCCTAGCAGCGGCCTCTGGTACCATGGCTACAATAATGTGAAGCAGGATCATATGTCCGGACTATATTGGGGCAGAGCAAATGCTTGGGGCGCATATACCATGTCGCAAGTCAAAAAGCTTTTGAAAGAATGGTATTTGTATCCGGCGTGTATGGACGTGGAGTGTTCGCTGCGCGATCAATTGGCGGCACTCAAGCTTTTGCAAACGGAGAACGGCCTGTGGCGGACAGTGCTTGATGACGAAGAATCTTATGAAGAAGTATCTGCCTCTTGCGGGATAGCGGCTGCAATGATCAATAACGGCAATCCGCTGCATACCAAGTATGTGCAAAAGGCCCTGAAGGGTGTTCTAAGCAATATCAGCGAGGATGGACGAGTACTGGGTGTATCGGGTGGAACAGCGGTTATGAAAGACCGGGAAGGCTATCGCAATATTCCAAAAGACTGGATTCAAGGCTGGGGCCAAGGCTTAGCACTCTCTTTTCTGTCCGATATGCTCAAATAGGAGGGATCCAAGTTGTCCAAGCAAACAACGGGGGCCTTTACACTACCGGGCGAATCCGGTTATGAGGCACTGACCTTAGAGTTAGCTGAACGGTGGGGTGCCGATGTCATCCGTGACAGTGACGGTACACAGTTGTCCGATGAGATTATCAACGCAGGATACGGCATTTATTCTACAATCTGTATCATCAGAGATCATAACGAATGGGCATCTCAAAACCCTGATAAGCTACAGCAAAGCTTTTTAATTACTAATCCGAAGGTAGCGGTCGAAGATTATTTATCCATCTATTTGATGGAGGACTTTTTCGCTGAGCAATTCCGAGTAAATGATTCCAAAGAGGCGTTTAAGTACTGGCAGGTTTTTGACCGAACTACTGGTGAAGAGGTTCCAAAAGAACAGTGGAATTATGAACGGGAATCAGGAAATGTAGTCATTACTGGAATTGCGCCTTGGCACAAATATACGGTCAGCTTCATGGTCTACCGGATTTGGGAAGAGATCTCCATGTACAATCACACCACGAATCACTGGGAAAAAGAACATTTAATGCAGATTGATCCCATCTATGTTGAAACGCAAAAGTATTTGCTCCACTTCCTTGAAGATTGGTGCCGTAAGCATAAGGAAACAACGGTGGTTCGGTTTACGTCCCTATTTTATAATTTCGCCTGGATCTGGGGCAGCAATGAGCGCAATCGCCATTTGTTCTCAGACTGGGGTTCATATGATTTTACGGTAAGCTCAAGAGCGCTTGATCTGTTTGCTCAAAAATATGGGTATTCGCTCACGGCCGAGGATTTTGTGAATGGTGGAAAATATCGTGTGAGTCATATCCCGGCGCAGCAGCGCAAACTGGACTGGATGGCATTTATCAATGATTTTGTCATCGAATTTAGTAAGAAATTAATTGATATTGTGCATGGGCACGACAAGCTGGCATATGTCTTCTATGATGACAGTTGGGTTGGCATGGAGCCTTACAATGATCGTTTCGAGGAGTTTGGCTTTGACGGGATGATTAAATGTGTGTTCTCAGGGTTCGAGGCAAGAATGTGTTCAGGTGTAAAAGTAGATACCCATGAGATTCGGCTGCATCCCTACTTGTTTCCGGTTGGTTTAGGTGGTCTGCCTACCTTTATGGAGGGAGGGAACCCTACACTAGATGCCAAAAAATATTGGATCAATATTCGGCGTGCTCTACTCAGAGAGCCTATAGATCGAATTGGATTGGGTGGATATTTGCATCTTGTAGAGCCTTATCCGGATTTTTGTGATTATATCGAAAAGATTGCGGATGAGTTCAGAGTAATTAAAGAGCTGCATCATAAAGGCAAACCGTATCATATTAAGACGAAGGTAGCCATTCTGCACGCTTGGGGCAAATGGAGATCGTGGACCTTGTCCGGGCATTTCCATGAAACGTATATGCATGATTTGATTCATATCAACGAGGCTTTATCCGGATTGCCGATTGAAATACAGTTCATTGATTTTGAGGATATCCGTCAGGGAATTTTAAAAGATTGTGATGTAGTGATCAATGCCGGATCTGCTGGCTCAGCATGGAGTGGTGGAGAACGCTGGAGGGACAACAAGTGTGTGGACTTACTGACAAAGTGGGTCTATGAAGGTGGTACTTTTATAGGTGTGAATCAGCCTTCGGCGCTTGAAGGGTATGACAGCTTTTTCAGAATGGCACATGTGCTCGGTGTAGATGAGGATACAGGCTCCAGAGTAGCGCATGGAAAATGGACATATGAAGTGAAGGATGAGTTTGGTTTAGTGCCTATTGGGGCTAGCATAACACCCGAAAATAACATTTATCTTACCGATGGAGCAGCAGCGGTTGTGACTGAAACGGATGGTCTAATAACACTGTCCACCCATGCTTTCGGTAAAGGAAAGGGGATCTACCTTCCATCTTTCCAATTCAGCTTTGAGAATACAAGATTGCTGCTGAATTTGATTCGTTTTGCGGGTAATGAATTCAGGGAAACAAAATACATTACGGACAACTTATATACAGAGTGCGCTTATTATCCAGAAAGCAAAATACTCGTGGTCATTAACAATAGCGATCAGCTTCAAAGCACTACGATTCATACGGAATATGGACAGCAAACCCTGGAATTAGATCCTTTTGATACGATGATTAGAACTATTGGTGACTAATATTTGACTTGAGTAGGGAGATTCCTAAGTATCCTTTACCAGAAGGGGTTCTGGTGAGGCAAACTGCACTGAACAATAGTGGAGCTCAGGAACAATATCGTCAAGCTGAACTCGCTTCCTTTGACGGTGTGGCGTGGAGTCTAAACCATTTGGGATGGATGCAGGGATCTCCCGAAATCGTTAATTTCTGTGCGTTTCATGACGATCAATTGATCGGTAACACCTCAACCTGGAGAACTACAGAGGAGAGAAGTGCAACGGAGAATGTATTCGTTATTCCTGAATGGCAGAAAAAAAGTGTCGCCCGTAACATCATCTGCACTATCTAAAGCAGCAGGGTAAAACAATCGCCACCTTAGGCACGCATGGAGATAATAAGAAAGCTATTCGATTATATACTCAGATTGGTTATGAATTATACGGTTCAAGATTTACAGTTGGCTATGAAATAGTTTAACAAGCATTTACTAGACGACTTTGGTCGTCTTTTTTTTATTGTGCAAGGACTTCTGACCTACTTTGTTGAATTAATACTAATAAGGTAATATTTACATAACTATAGGCATATATTGAAATTTCAAATTCTTTATTTTGTTCAACAGAGGGAGTTTAGAGGAATGATACGAATCTGTATTTGTGATGACGAGCAATTACATAGTTCCAAATTAGAGAAGATTATTATGGATAGTGCAGGCTTGTATCAAAACATAGAGTTCGATATTGACATTTATGAGTCCGGAAAATCATTATTGAAAGCTTTAAATGCCAGAAACGAAGAGTACCAAATATTATTCTTAGATATTGAAATGGGGATTTTAAATGGAATCGAGGTCGCTAGGGAAATTAGAAAAATAGATAAAAATATGATTATCATTTACGTTACCAGCTATGACAATTACACCATGGAAAGCTTTGAAGTTTCTCCTTTTCGATACATACTAAAACCAATACAAGAAGAGCAAATAAGTAAAGTATTACTCCACGCAATTGATGAGGTTAGAAGGAATAATCAGTATTTATTCTTCAAAACTCAAAATCTTAACTATCAAATCAAAAGTGAGACGATTCTATCCATTTCATCTGAGAAAGGTAGGATTATACACGTTGTAACCGTTGATGATGAATTTTCATTCTATGGCACAATAAAAGAGATTGAAGAAATGCTTGATCCATTATCCTTTATAAAAGTAAATCAAGGCACCATTTTAAATTTAAATTACATACATATTGTTTCGGGAACCGATATTATTCTCACCAATAAAGAAAATTTCGCAATTAGTAGAGGGCAGAGGAAAATAGTTAAAGATGCCTATAACCATTTCATAAAAAGGAGGATCGGCTTTTGAGAAATATTGAGGTTATTAGCATTGCGGTTCTAGCGATTCTCTATACACTTGTGCAGGTAACATCGATTTCTATTTATTTCAATGGATTTCTTAACCTCAGAATTTCAAAGTATAAATTTTATTCCATAACCTTTGTCTCTATGGGAATCATAAAATTATTGTCTAGTGATACAAACTCTATGGTTAAGTTGTTTTTATTTGTTGTTCTTTTGAGTATCTGTATACTGTATTCGTTCTACGGATCAATGGCTCAAAGGATCTACCACATTATCTTTTTTACGCTGATCACTACACTTGCAGACTTGGCGTTGTCTATTATTACATATAATTATGATCAAAAATTTGAAGGCCAGTTATTCATTATGCTAGTCGTATATTTTAGTGCAAACTTTTTATCGTTGTTAATTGTGATGTTGTCGGCAAAGCTGTTACTCTATTTTAGATCTGATAATGAGATCGGATTAAGTAATAAGGAATGTTTGTTATTAAGTATTGTGCCTTGTCTATCTTTAATGAGTATATATTGGATTTTTCAGTATAAAGATATCAATCAATTCGTTCCATGTGTTTTTTTGTTAATTGTGAATGTGTGCATTATGCTGATTTACAATAGTTTAGAAGGGAAAAATTTTCTTATACATAAGTACTCCATAATGGAGACACAAAATAAATATTACGAAGAGAGCTTAGAGAATCAAAGGGAAATGTCTAAGCTAAAACATGATCTGAAAAATATTTTATTAAATATAGCCTATGGATTGGAGAGGAAAAAAACAGACGAGGTAAAAGAGGAGCTACAGGAGTTATTGAAAACCAATGTATTCTCATATAGATTATTAACCGGGTGTATACCCATCGATGCCATTCTTAATAGTAAGCTAGAACAAACCAAAAAGTATAATATAGAATGCACTTTAGACCTCCAAGTTCCTCATGACTTATTTATAGAACATACCATTGACCTAGCGGCCATTTTAGGGAATCTTTTAGATAATGCCGTTGAAGCAGTACTTAGATTAACAGAAGAAATAAAAAAGGAAATTGAAATCAAAATAAAGTTTAGTGAGGGTAAATTATTCATAATCATTGTAAATTCGTCGAATCATGTGAATGTGGATTTCTCCTATGGGCGATTAATCTCTGAAAAAGGGAAAAATAGGTACGGCATTGGAATCAGCAGTATCAATGAACGAGTCAAAAAGTTAAAAGGATACTCAGACTTTTCGTACGATGAGGGCTATTTTAATTCAATCGTGGTCTTACCAATTCCATAAAATAAAAAAAGGCGACTTTCCATTCAAAAGAATGAGAAATCGCTTTTTTATTTTGCAGATTACAACGAGTATTTTGCGGATTACAACGAGCATCAAAAAACAAAAAAATATTGGTTTATGATTTCAATATAAGTAATGAAAAGTGAAATAGGAGGATGGAAAAATTGTATTTCACGGATAGAGTAATGGATTTCCAGCTTGATGATGAGAGTATCTTATTAATAAATACAATCTCTAGTGCATTTGACATTATTGATTCCGAAACTTATGGACGGATTGAGGAAATAAAGAAGGGATATTCCAATTTTGATGATAAAGATGAGCTGATGCAAACTTTAATTAAAAGGGGTTACGTGTTTGAACAAAAAGAGAAAGAACAAGAATTCATAAGAAAGTATGCTGATATACATCAAAAGTATATTGAGAAAAATTTAGTTCGCAGCTTTACAATTTGTCCCACGATGGGTTGCAATTTAAGATGTACCTACTGCTTTGAGGGAGACGAGAATCTAAGTAATAAAAAAGTAATGACTGAAGAACAATTAACTATAATCCTTAATTATATTGATACTTGCATTAATACACAAACAGAGACTGACACGCCAAAAACATCGATTTCCTTGTTTGGAGGAGAGCCCTTGTTACCTCAAAACATGCCAATTGTACAAAAGACACTTGATTTTGCAAAGGCAAGGGATATCGAAGTAAGAATTGTAACGAATGGAACAACAATAAAATACTACAGTAAACTCTTGAAAATGTATGATAACGTCATCATTCAGATTACTTTGGATGGTTCAAAGCCTATTCATGATGTCAGACGAATTGGAGTGAGTGGGAGAGGAACCTTTGATCTCATCGAATCAAGTGTTGATTTACTGACTGAAATGAAAATAAAAACGCATTTGCGAACAAATATAAATCAAGATAATATCGATTCTTTAAGCGAATTAATTCATTTTATAAAGAAAAAGAAATGGGTGGAATCGGGTTATGTTTATCCTTATGTAGCGCCCGTATTAGATTATTGCGATGGTTCGAATAATTCTATGAAAGAAAGTGAGTTGTACGCTAGAGTTCTTGAAATTGAACCATCTCTAGGATCTGAGGATTCAATTATTAAAATGGTCGTTTCTCCATGTGTGAATTACTTACAGTCTTTCTTTGATTCAAATAATCAAATGAAACCTTGGAAACTAAATTATTGTGAGGCTACTTCTGGTGGTAACTTAGTATTCTCTCCCGATGGGAATATTTCTACTTGCTTAATGTTAGCAGGTAAGGGGCATCATCAAATTGGTTCCTATGACGAGGAAAGTGTAAAGCTTGATCCAAAACTTGAGGGAATGTGGAAAGATCGAACCATACTACGAATTCCACAATGCAAAGAATGCAAATACGGTCTGATTTGTGGTGGTGGTTGCCCTATAGCAGCCATAGACATAAATCAGGATATTGATTGTCCTGTATGCAGTGATATAGAAAATACAATGAAAGCCTTTGTGAATACCAGAAAGCGTGAAATTCTGCAAAAGGTGTGATGAGCATGGAGGGGTTGTTACAAGTAAAGCAATATGAAACTAGACAAGAACTTGATGTAGACGGTAATAGCTTTTATATATTATCGTTTGATCAATCTAGCCATATCAAAGTATCACCTAGAGCAAAGGAAATCATTGATAAGTTAGATGGAACGAACACCAATGATGAGATTATTAATGATCTCAATGCAAAAGGCATTAGCATTACAGATAAGGAATTTGATTATTTTATTAAAAAATTTCTTGTTCCTAAAAATATGATGGCCAATTCCTCTAGTAAATCTGGTGAGAAAAAAAAAAGCTACCTTTGGTTACACCTTCCGATCATTGAGTCTTCGAAGTTTCGTGGACTATATTCAATACTGAAATATCTACTCTATAGTCGATGGGTTGTACTCCCATTGCTAATCATTGTGAGTATTTGTGGAGTATTTTCGGTGATACATCTTTCAAAATATCCAACGGACATTTTCAATACCCTGAACACTATTCTTGTAATTTTTTTAGTGTATCTCTCCATGTTTATTCATGAGCTGGGGCATGCAACAGCAGCTTATAAGTACGATGTTAGCGTTGGGAAAATAGGTATCGGAATTTATTTAACCTATTTTGTGTTCTTCATTGATATGACAAATACTTGGCGGTTAGATAAACACAAAAGAATTATCAATGATGTCAGTGGGATGTACTTTCAAGTCCTCACTACGATTCCAATATTTGTGTGTTATATGATATCACATAATATTTCTTTACTTATCGCCATTGTTCTTATTCTAATGACGTCGGCGATGAACCTTATACCATTTCTAAGAATGGACGGATACTGGTTGTTGTCGGATTATCTAAATGTTCAAAATATTCAGGTTAAGGCATTTAAATCAATCAAAGAGATGGCTGTAGAAATAATAAATGCAAAGAGAGCAAGAAAAATGGATGAACACTATTCGATCAGTAAATCTGTATATGTGTATGGTATTTACAGTAGTGTATATGTACTTACTACATGTTTGATTATCCTGTCACTTCTGTATTCTGTCATAGGGTTAATTCATAATCATGATTTGTTAATTAACAAATTTATATCCTTGCAGCAAAATATAATACATGGAAATATATCTAATGTTTTAGTTGATCTAAATAACCTATTTATTCTGTTTATACCGGTGATTTTTGTTGTTAGCCTGTTAGCATCCTTCTTTAAAAGACTGTACCTCACTTTGAAAATTAAAGGAGGCTTGAAGGCATAATGATTGAGTGTGTAAATGTTAAAAAAGATTTTAGCACTGATAAAAATGTGCAGCACGTTCTAAAGGGAATAGATTTAACCATTGAGCAAGGCGACTTCATCACCATAATGGGGAAATCGGGAAGTGGAAAAACGAGTTTTTTAAATTGTATTTCATTGTTAACGGAGGTAACAGAGGGTCAAATAATCGTTGAGGGTAGACCTATTGATACCAAGAATAGAAACGAGATTGAACAGATCAGACAAGATTACATTGGACTTGTATTTCAAAATTCAAATCTAATTCCCTGTTTGTCACCATTAGAAAATTTGATTATTGCTATTCATGAAAATTTATCATATGCAAACAAAAAGAGTCGTGCAATGGAAATGCTAGAAAGAGTGGGATTAACAAGCAAACATAGTCATAAGACACCAACACTTTCTGGTGGGGAAATGCAAAGAGTCGCCATTGCGAGGGCCTTAATTAATAATCCCAAGATGATTCTATGTGATGAACCAACAGGAGCTTTAGACGCTACCACTGGTAAGAGCATAATGGACTTCCTTCTAGAAATGAATGCTTCTTATAACAGTGCATTAGTGATAGTTACTCATGATCATTCCATTGGAAGTCTGGGTAAACGACAATATTTAATGAATGAGGGGTTGTTAAATGAAATATAGAGAATTATTTAAACTCTATAATCTTAAAAACCTAAACCAAAATAAATGGTCAATGTTTTTTATAGCCCTTTCAATCGTAATTACAATGACCGTTTCACTTATTTTGCCTCAAATAAGAATGAGTAAGCAGGAATACATTAATCAGGCTATGCAAGAATCTAATCCTGCTGATCTTGTAGTCACACAATCTTTTCCTTCTAAGAGTTTTGATAAAGCTATTAGCGCATATAAACAGGAAGGTATTCAAACCTCCGTTGTTCATTCAGCACCTGTCTATCTTGAAAATGAAAATAACAAAATGATGCTTTATCTTCTATCAGGTTACGAAAATTTATCCGAGGATGAGGTTGTAATCTCTGAAGGATTGGCCAACAAGCAGCATTTAAATTTAGGAGATACAATCCAACTAATAGGAATTAAGGAACAAGACAAAGCTTTAAAGATCACAAGAATAGAATATCTTCCTATTGATGTTGTGGATGATGCCCAGGTTTCTGGTTATATAAAGACTAAAAATTTAGAGTCCTCCTATCATTCTGACGCTGGATTAGTATTTATTTCCGGTAAATCCGGAGAGTTATTGAAAAAAGAACTGCAAACCATGGAGTCTGGTTATAAATACAAAACAATTGAAGATAGAAGAAATGAATTATTCTCAGACTTAGATAAACAGATTATGGCTTTGAATTTGATTAGTACAGTGGGGTACTTATTAGCAATCGCCGTGTTGATTAGTGGGATTACGATGTTGATTGTGAGAAGCCAAAAAGATATTGCTACGTTAATGCTAATTCCTATCAAGATGAAGGACATTATTAAGGCAATGAAATTAGAGATCAATATTTTGATCTTTACCCCATTAATTTTGTCCGTTATTTTCAGTATTCCACTCGCTAAAATGATTTTAGCTGCGGAAGATATTAGTGTTAATTACACAGCCGCTTATATGATAAATATTCTTAAATTTGTAGTCTTTAATATTTTTGTATTCCTTTTGTACAGAAATGTTGCTCTAAAGTATATGGTCAATCTAGATCCTGTTCTTATTGTCAAAGGAGATCATGGTCTCCCTAAAAGGAATAGGCTAAGAAATTTTGGGATTATTCTATCTCTCCCAGTTGTCTTTTCCGTATATGCAGTTTTATTGGGTAGTGGTACATCCATGGCGAGTAACTTTATTTTATTAATTACGTTATGCGCTATTTTTATAGGGATATTACTGCTCATTGAGCTGATTACAAGACTTCCAGTATGGAAATATCATCGCAGTACCTTATATACATTTAAAGAAATCAAAAAAAATAAGCTCGTTTTTGTAATAGGGATTTTAAATTTAACCATGATGCTTTGGTTTATTTTAATAGGCTTTGGACTAGCAAATACCTTAAAGGAATCTGTTGATGTAGGATATGAACAATCCTTACCCTATAACTATTTAATGAAGACAAGTGATGAAGAGGCTCTAAATAAGGTGTTGGTCAACTCCAGTGATATAAAGACATTCACGATAATGCACTATATGGATGCAAAGATAGAAAATGATAAGGTCTCCAACAAACAAGTTCGTATCAATGAAATTGATCAAAAGAATTATACATCAAAGTTTAAAATTACCGAGGGGCAAGATGTCTTTGAAGGAAATCCAAGAGAAATACTCATTTCAAAAGCATATGCAGACGCCTATAAAATCAATATTGGAAATACCCTAGAAATTACGAACGAAGAGAAAACTGAGAATTATAGAGTAAAGGGAACATACGATTCTGCTGGTATCAATAATAATTGGATCTTGAAAGCTTCCGAAAATCAATATAGCGATACAATTTATTTGGTAAGAGCAATAGATGATGGATTCCTTAATGAAGTGAAGGATAGCTATATTGCTAACATGAATGTAGTAGGAGATTACCTGTTATCTAAAATGGATTCATTCTTAACTAGTTTTAAATATATCTGTTTTCTTTTCATCATGGCAGCAGTCATATTTAACGTTAATTTACTTAGTTTAATGAATGATCTCAATAGAAAAGAGTATGCAATCATCCGGTCTTTAGGCATAGGTAAGAAAATTCTTGTGAAGCAATATGTGATCAAAGCCATAATTAGCATAATATGTTCGCTTACGATGTCGTTGGTTCTATTTTCTGTAGTTATATCCGTTGCTGTTTCAGCCATGTCCAATGGGAATGTAGTTATTGATGGAAGTATGTATGTATTTATTATATTAATATCTGTTTTCTTTGTCCTTATAGGAAATATATGCCTTAACAGTAGGAAAAATAATGATTTAGAAGTGATTAGAGAATGAAATTAATTATTCATACGACAAATGCGACAACTATTGTTACTTTTCTATAGTAACCAAAATAAATATGAATGTTGTATGTGAAATCATTTATGCAAATGTTTCAATTGTTTCAGTTAATTCAAATTGAAAGGAGTGGAAGGTAAATGCAATCTTTAAACGCTACAGAATCCCTCTGGACTGATGAATCCGTAGAAAATTTAGAAACGAGAGAAGAGTATGGCTGTTTCTGCTTCTCCATTTGTTTCTCACTGTGTTTCTGTTTCTGTTTCTAATCTAAACTAAATATTTCTAACTGGTTAGGTTTTCTTGGTAACAATAGTTGTGATATTCGTTCAAAGTAGTTAACCAGTTAGAAATATAAAAAAACAGTATGTTAGTACTTTTAAGCAGGAGCAAGGGGAGTAAACTTGAACCTGCTTAATTATCTTTTTGGTGAAAAGCAAGGAGGGAGAACGTTATGATTCCATTAGTTGTATTAGTTGTTGTATTTGCTTTATTGACTATAACGCTATCATGTCTATGGCTCTACAACGATTGTTTGTATCGAGGGATAAATCCTTGGATTTGGGTATTCTTAATGATTGCGACCACTCCCATATTGGGATTCATTTTATATTCTCTTATTGGAAAAAGAGGAATATCAATTACGGGTAAGTCTAGAAAGAATAAGTATATAGGATCTGCGGTTTTTATTACTATACTGTTGCTTATCTTTTCAAGTATCGGATTAGCATTTTATTCAGTGACATAGGTAGAGAAGCTTAGAGCGCTCTGTAGAGTTTCTACAGAGCTTTTTATTATTATAGTTCGTTTCATTCTTTTACCAGCTATGTTACTATGTCTACGATCAGAAAAGGAAAAATTAGAAGAGTAGATGGATTTCATGGAAATCGGTGTTATAGAATGGGATGGTGGCATTGAGATCGTAGCTGGCATTCCACAAGAATAATTGGATATATACAATCACCCGAAAGGAAGAATTGCTCTTGAGAACCCCTCTAACCAATGTAAACTGGCTTGAACACCATGAAATCATGGATGAGCTACTCTATCATGAAGCCAGCTTAACCACGCATCCGATGGATGATGGCTTTGAAGCTGAGGTTCTAAAGATCAATCTAGATCAGGAAAGCTATGTCTTGAAAACATGGAGTAAGAGCTCCAAACCAGATGTTCAGTTTCAATACCGTTTATTGGAGGTCCTGACCGAACGAGGGGTAGCCGTCTCTAAACCAGTGGGTTGGGGAATCAATCCGGACGGGAATAAGGTGTTGTTAACAAGCTTTGACGGAACGCCAATTCATAAAGTGAATAATAAGACAATGAAGGAGCTCGCGAGCATTTTAGCCAGAATTCATCAAATAGATATCGCTGAGCTGGAACATATACAACTACCTAAGTACGATTTCATCGACTACTTTTTTCCTGAAGTGAGAGAGCATACAGACCTTAATCAAGCTGTGATTTCTCTAGTGGAGCAAACGCCTATGAGACAAGATCGTATCATTCATGGAGATTTTCATTTAGGAAATATAGTAGAGGAACAACAGCGATTTACCGTCATCGATTGGACGAACGGCCAGTTGGGAGACCCTAGATATGATTTTGCATGGTCACTTATTCTGCTGAAAGTCCACATCTCCGAGCGTTACGCTGATATGTTCCTTTCTGCTTATCTATTGGAGAATTTTATGGAACAGGAAGAGCTTGAGGTGTTCGAAGCATGGGCTTGTCTAAGATGGATCTTACTGAATAGACGAGGCAGTACACCTAAAGGACCTAATGTAACGAAGAGGGTAAAGAGCATACTGGGAAGTAATCGCTTCCTGAAAGATTTGGATTTCCAAGGGTTTAAATGAACTTCATCTTAAAAAAATTACAATACAGACCGCAACCCTTTGCGAGGGAGGCGGTCTATTTACGTTTGTTCGCTGCTTTCATTCAATATTCAGTTTGGGTGTTTATAATGCTTTTTATGAATCGGGGGATGTGCTTGTATAGACTTCGACTGTGAAAAGGAGGTTTTCCATGGTAAGGGCAATTCAAAAAACATTGTATCTCATACTGGCATGCTTCATAGGACTGTTTATCGCTTCCTCCTTTTTTATCCGGGCGAAATATAATTATTTCGTATATGGGGACACGCCAGTTTTGGAGAAGCAACAGCTCGGCCTTTTTATTCTAGGGATTGTGGTGGTGCTGGCGTTAAGCGTTATTTTGTATAAAATATGCCTGAAGCTTAATCAGTACAGTTGGAAAATCGTCATTCCAGCCATATTGCTATGTTCTTTTGCCATTCAGATCGTGATCATTTTTCTATTTCCTCGCTTGCCGACGGATGATTCGCAGACGGTGCTTTCACTGGCACTCGATATGCTGTACAGAAATGATTATTCATCTTTTGACACGACAGGTTATCTGCATATGTTCCCGTTTAACTTCTCGATTGTTGTGTACTTAAAGACGTTGCTACAGTTATTTCCGGATAATTATCTGGTAATCAAAATATTCAATATTCTATTTACACTCTTAACCTCGTTAATGATTTACCTGCTGTATAAAGAGCTCAAGGGTAAGTCTGAGGATCATGATTATGGCATTCTCGTGTTTGCCGCTACCTATATCCCTTCTTTGTTTATGAGTAATTTAATTTATAACGATGTGATCGCGACTGCCTTTTTGACAAGTGCTTTATATTTTGCTGTGAAATTTATAAAAAGAAAGTCCATAAAGGATATTGTTTTCGCAGCCATCTTCCTGGCAGTCGGCAACTATTTCCGAAGTATTGGTGTTATTTTTCTGATTGCTGTGGTAGTCAGTCTATTGTTCAACATGCGTGCGATCGGGGTGAAAAAGGCTCTAAGCGCGTTGTTTATTACGGCTTTATTGTTTAATGTTCCAGGTTGGGCGCAAAATGCTGTGCTGCAGGCGACGAATGTCGTAGGTGAACCGATTAACGAAAATTCCGCACCGGTCTATATGTGGCTGAATATGGGGATCAATCTGGAGACGTTTGGATTCTGGGATAACTGGCAGAGCTATACGATCTACCAGCAGGATGCCAATTATAATAAGGAAGAAAGTACGCAGCTATTTAAAGAGGAAATCAGCCATAAACTCTCCGAGGCGAGCCTAAGCGACGTAGTGAAAATGTATTATAAAAAAATCGTTTGGACCTGGACAGAAGGAACATACCAGATGGAACGATATGGACTTGGGAATGATGGATCATCCAGTAATGGTGGAAGAATGGGCTTTGTCATGGACCGTTATAGCTACACTAATGCTGCTACGGATCTATTTAAGGGGGATTCGAGCTACCGCAGCGGGCTACTGTGGTTGCTGTATGTCCTGAATTTTCTGATGTATGTTTTTATACTCGTTCGCTTAATCGGTGGAATAAGAGCCAAAAGATTTGAAGAGACCTCTTTGATTCTTGTGGTGCTGGGCTTTATCGGATTTTATCTACTATGGGAGATTAAGTCTCGATATATTTACCCGGTATATCCGCTGCTGATCGTGTTATCCTACATGGGTTTTAACGATGTATATGATTATATGTTAAAAAGATATTTTCCACGTTGACAATGTTTGCTCGGAAAGAGGGGGTTCAAAGATGCGGATCAAGCGATATCTCACTTTGCTCATAGTAGTGCTTAGTTGTTCCATGGTGCTCATCTCCTGTGACGCCATCACCGCTCAGAAGATATCAAGTACAGATTCTGGTTCAAGGGCGAACGGGGGACAGGGCTTTAACGGTGGTCGGGGTAAAGATGGAGGTAGCTCTCCCGGCATGAATGGTGGGACAAGAAGAAACGGCAGCCAAGGTACAGATGGAGGAGTTAGCGGGCAAAGTGGGCGACAGTGAACAAATTTCATGAACTTGCCCCGAGCCTACGAAGATTAAGTGTGATAGGATAAGATTACATTTAAATTCCCCGCGGGGGTAAGAAAAGAGAAAAGGGAGCAACATGAGAATCATTATATCGCCTGCCAAGAAGATGAAGATGGATACGGATTTTATGGATTGCCGCCAGATGCCGCAATTCATAAGCGAGTCGCAGACTCTTCTGGCCTTATTACAAAAGTTGAATTATGAAGAAGCCAAATCGCTATGGAAATGCAATGATGCCATCGCCACGCTGAATGTGGAGCGAATTCGGGATATGGATGTAACACGGAATCTTACACCCGCTATCTTTTCTTATGAGGGTATCCAGTACCAGTACATGGCACCAGGGGTACTTCAAATGGAGGAGCTGGAATATCTTCAGCAGCATTTACGGATATTGTCCGGATTCTATGGAATCGTCCGGCCATTTGACGGCGTTGTTCCGTACAGGCTGGAGATGCAGGCTAAGCTAAGCGGACCAAGTTTCAAGTCTATCTATGAGTTCTGGAACAGGAAGCTGGCAGATCAGCTATTTTCGGAGACTGATATCATTCTGAATCTGGCCTCTAAGGAATATAGCAAGTGCATCTCCCCGTATGTTGGCGGAAACGTTCGAATGATTAGCTGTGTATTCGGGCAAGAAATCGGCGGTAAGATCGTTGAGAGAGCGACCCTGGTCAAGATGGCCAGAGGTGAAATGGTACGCTTCATGGCTGAGCGGCAAATCACCTGTGTGGAGGATATCAAAGGCTTCGACGGGTTTGATTTCAGCTTTGCTGAGGAGCTGTCGGATGAGAGTACGTATGTGTTTATTCAGAAAAAGAATGACTAGAGTAAGTAGTACTACGGGTAATCTTGGAGGTGGTTGAACAACCAGCTTCAGGGTTACCTTTATTTTTGGTCAACGAAACCAGATGGGAAATTCTAGTTTTTTAAAGGGGATAGATTGCAGTATAGAGAATAAAGTTCGGATGGAATAAGAACAGATTACCGAGGAGGGCTTATGATTTTTAAAAGAGATCCATTGGACAAACAGAGCTTACTTAAAGAATTGGATTCACTAGGCTATTCCGACAGAGTCAAAAAAGTAGCGATATTAGGCCGTGATCATCTTGGATCTGTCCAGTACTCCCAATTACTAGCCTCCTTGCTGGAGGATGGCGTTTATGAAGCACGTCTTGCCTTAATTGGTGCCATTGCAACACATGATGCCCCTATTATTCTGTCAGCCCTGCGGCATCCCATGGCAAGTATCAGAAATACGGCTGCGGGTCTTTTGGCAAAGGTGGCTTCAGATGCTGATATTGAACGTGAGCTCCCCCATTTATCATATGATTGCCGCCGTAAGCTGCTGCACAGTATTTCACAGATTAACCGTCAGGAATTGGCGGAACGTTTATTGCCTGTGGTGTACGACCGGTGGGGAGCGGAGGAGGCAGCGATTGTACTGCAGGCCTGTTACTCGGAAACAGTTAGTAAGTGGCTTGCTGATATCGGATATGCCATAAAAGACTGGAAGAAACTAGCCAGCAGGCATCTTGACGTAGTAGCGGAATACTTTGAAACAACGCTAGAAAGCACACCACTCAGGGAAAAGGGATATGTCTGGTGGAGGTTCTCATCAGCTGTGGAGATTCTATGCAATCTGAAGGCAGATCTGGTACTTGCGTGTGCGATGAATCATGGACCCGAGGGTATCATACATCCTGCGTTAAAGGAACAACTTGGCACGCTAGTACGCCAAAATCCGAATATGGTGTATCAGCTGCTGACACGAACGGAGTCGCGGAGCGATCTGATTTCTTATGGTGTGCCTGAAGGGGTACTACAAAGAAAAAAATATTTATCCATGAATCAATGGATTGAGATAGCGAAATTACTCGCAGATCACCCAATGCATTTAGCGAAGTTGCTGCATAATATTGCACCTTCCAACCGCCAAGTGATTTTTGATGCCGTGTATGAAGAAGATAAACGCCAAGATCATGTTTTTCCGGAAAGATTACTTTATGTATTACCGCATGCCTTGCGTGACAAGGAAGCCACCCGGATGCTTGGCCTTCGTGAAATCAATGATGACCGGGAGAGAACAATCAGACTCACCGCTTGCCGTTCGATTCTTCATTCAAGAGCGGGGCTTGAACAAGCAACAAAGGTATCCAGTTCAGAAGAACGTTCCACGGCGCTTATGCAACTGATCAGAAGTACGGTTCTGTCGAGACAGGGTATGCATGAGACTTTGGTATTTTTGGGCCGGATTAGAAATGAGCAAGATCCTGTTCGAGGTTTTGTGTTTAAGGAGCTTTCAGAAAGTCCTGCATCTGTGTTCACCGATGCCCATGTACAAGAACTTACTATGCTTGTTGATAGTGTTATAGATGCCAGAGATACTTCATATGGTACGAAGTTTTCCGTTCAACAACTGGCATTTGCTATTCTCCGGCATAACGCATTAAATCCTCACAGTGAGTTGTTCAAGTTCTCTTTAAATACGATCCGGAAACTGGCCCAGCAGAACGGACAGCTTTCACTTCCATCATTGGAGAAGAATTTACCCCAAGGAGTAAAAGAGGTCATCTTTGATGAAATCTATACATTAGCTGTACAGGGCAACAAAAGAGAAGACTACAATCTGGTGCTTAGCCTGGCTAGCTCATTTGGTAAAAGAGGTTACGGCATCATAAAACTTCAGAATCTGTTAAAGGAAGCAACGAGGGCAAAGGCAGATTCTACAGCTATACAAGCAGCCAGATACTGGCTTGCGCCTCGTACAACACGTGATGCCAGAGTTAAGGAATTATTAGCTTTAGATAAATCGTATATTACGATCCATGAAGTATTCCAGCATCTGCATCTGAAGCGTCAAGAATGGCTCGATCCTTTTATTTCAGGGGCTGTCATTAAGGGCAAGTTCCTATCAGGCAAAACTATCTATCTTGTGCCGGCCGCGGATGGATTCCACAGATGGCTGCCACGTCAGCAACAAGCATTAAGTGCCTTATTAGAAAAAATTGCATACGATGCCGAACGTAATCTTTGGGAGCGTGCAAGAGTTATTAAGATCATGGCAAGCATGCCTGATCTCGGTTCGGATAGGTTACTTGGGCTTATGCAGGATAAGGAAGTAACTGTAGTAGAAGCTGCACTTCATGCCTTTTCACTTATGGAAGAACCGGAGAAGGCACTTCCCATTCTGCTGGAGAATCTGGATGGGGACCGGGCACGTGTAGCCATGTACTCGATACCCAGATGCATCCGCAGGGTGAATCCGGTGTTACTGGTTACCATGCTGAAAGAGCTTCTGAATCGGGATAAGCTGAAGATCACTGTCAGAAAAGAGGCCATCCGCTTACTGGGTACTTATAGAAGCGATGACAGCATTCCGCTATTGATGAACGAGTTCGAGAAACCAAATGCACACAAGGATGTAATCATTGCCATAGGGCATGCTGCAAAACAGCTTTTAGATGATGAGCGCGCTTGGGAGATTTTAAGTGCAATGGCTGCTTCATCAGAAAGTGATATCGCAAGAAGCTTGTTATCCCAACGGCCTAATGATCTTCCGCTAGACTATAGACTTCGCTATTTAAAATTAATCATTGAAATCGGAAATCATCCGGATGGGTTTGTCGGCAAGTATGCTTTCAGTTCTATGATGTGGTGGACCAATGGAAATGAAGGCATTGTTGCAGCTGCCACCGCTCAGGCTATTATGGATTTGGAAGACAGCAACAGATGGGAATTTGCCATGAACACGCTAATACAAACCTGCCGCGATGGTAAGATCAATGAGGTTGTAATCGGCGTTTGTCAGAAATTAGCTAGTGCGGCGATAAGGGATGAATGGAATGCAACTACCAGTAGAGATTTGCCTCATCGGCAACGTCTCCTGAAACTTATCAACCAGCTGAACGCTTTGCCAACAATCACCCGGGTGCACCTTAAACCTTTGTATACGGGATTGATTGAGTGTCTAACATCGGATGAGACTTTACAGCAAGTTGTGATGAAGCTGTATATAGCAGTAATAGACTGGAATAATGTGCAGGAATCCGCCGCTTATCTGAATCAGATGGTTAACTGTATTTCAAATCAGCCGCAGCTGTTGAGCGACGGCTATAAGCAGGTTGCTTATAATTTAAAAGACAGCACAGGCTACTGGAGTCCGGAGACTTTATTGGGAATTGTAGATGTGCTAGGGTCTGAGGGGAGTTACGAATCTCAGTATATTGGACTTTCGTTGCTTGAGGTTGCCGGAAGTGCTCTACTCTGGAGTCCAGAGCCTGCGGAGCGTTTGAGGGTGTACAGAAATCACACGAATATTGCGATTCGCTCACTTGCGCTAAATATTTGGACGGTGATAGATTAGTTTTCATATTTTTAATAAAATATAAACACCAAAAAAGCTCAGGCTACAATTCGGCCTGAGCTTTTTTGGTGTTTATTCAATTAAGCTTCCATCTTCTGCGCCGTATAAAGGCGGTGGTAAAGCCCCTTTTGTGCGATAAGCTCATCATGTGAGCCGCTTTCTGCGATACCTTTGTTAGACACATACATAATGCGGTCGCAGTTTTTTACGGTGGACAGGCGGTGCGCGATAATGAATGAGGTACGTCCTTTAAGGAGCTCATTCAGACCTTTTTGCAGCAAACGCTCAGTCTTCGCATCGATCGATGAAGTGGCTTCATCTAATATGAGAATTCTCGGATCAGCCAAAAGCGTTCTTGCGAACGAGATGAGCTGCCGCTGTCCCTGAGACAGCTTGGAGCCACGCTCGTTGACCTCCGTCATGTAGCCTTGATCGAATTCACGGATGAATTCGTCGGCGCACACGGCTTTCGCCGCAGCAATCACTTCTTCCTCGGTGGCATCGAGTTTACCGTAACGAATATTGTCCAAGATCGTACCGGAGAAGATGAAGCTGTCTTGAAGCATAATCCCCATCTGGCTGCGCAGGGACTTCAGCGTAACCTGCGAGATATCCTGATCGTCGATAAGAATCTTACCGCTAGAAATATTATAGAAGCGCGAGATCAGATTGACGACTGTAGTTTTGCCTGCACCTGTTGGTCCCACTAGAGCGATGCTTTCTCCCGCTTTGATCTTAAAGGAGATATTCTCCAGAATATTGAGTCCTGGGTCATAGGCAAAGGTCACATCGTCGAAAGTGACATGGCCCTCTACAGGCCGCAGTGTCTTCGCATCCGGAATATCACTGACGGTAACGGGCTCATCCAGCGTCTCGAAGATACGCTCGAGATAGGCAACGGCGTTGATGAAGTTATTGTACAGGTTCGAAAGATTCAGAATCGGCTGCCAGAAGCGGGCAGCGTAGCTGCTCATCGCCAGAATGACGCCGAGGGTCATGTCTTGAGGACTCAGTGTTAGTAGGCCTACAAGGAAAATCAATGATGTAACGATCGTAGACAAGTTGTCTACGGAGAACGGAATAAGTAAGTTGTAACGTTGAGCCTTCATCCATTCTGTACGGAAATTACCCGCGAGACGTGTGAAGATTCCTTCGTTGCGTTGTTCCCGGGAGAACATTTGCGTCACACCAATACCGCTGATACTTTCTTGCAAATAGGCGTTTAGGTTGGAGCTTTTATTGGATACTGCTTGCCAAGCCCGGCGTTGCCGAGTTTTGATCAGCATCATGATGACAAAGAATACTGGCAGCCCTGCAAGGATGACAAATGATAGACGCACATCAACAGCGAACATGAAGGCTGCGATAAAGAGCAAATTCACGATTTCCAGAATAAAGTTGATAATACCGTTGGATAACACATCTGAAACGGCGTTAACGTAGTTTACGACCCGGATGAGAATCTTGCCTTGCGGACGGTCGTCATAATACTTAAAGGGCAACTCTTGCAGATGCTTAAACAAATCTGTACGGATGTCAAAAATAATATCCTGCCCAACACTCGTCATGATACGTGAACGTATGGTAGCGAGATAAACGCTGACCACAATGGTCAGAAGCATCAGTCCAGCCCAGCCCAGTAGCGCAAGCTTCGCTTTTGCCGGAATGGTCACGTCGATCACATGCTGCATGATCAGTGGAGCTGATAGTGAAATGGCCGCTGAAAGTGCACTGAGGATAAATGCAACAATCATTGGCGTTTTCTTTCGTTTGATGTATACCATCGCACGCCGGAAGTGTTTTATATTAAACGGCGATTCCAGATTCTCATCGACGTCGAATTTATTCCTTGCCACTTGCGGTCACCTGCCTTCCAATACCCTCGTTCTGCAGTTTAAACACATCGTAGTAGTAGCCCCGTTTCGCTAGCAGTTCGGCGTGGGTGCCTTCCTCAACCAGCTTCCCGTTATCCAGAATGAGAATACGGTCAGCCTGCGCGGTCGTAGATACACGCTGCGCGATAATAATCTTCGTGCAAGGATAATCCAGCTCGCGTAGACTTTTCTGAATATGCTCTTCCGTCTCAAGATCGACAGCAGAGGTCGTATCATCCAGAATGAGGATCGGACGGCGAACTGCCAAAGCACGTGCTAAAGCGATACGCTGTTTTTGACCTCCAGATAAGCCGACTCCTCGTTCTCCGACAACTGTATCATAACCTTCAGGCATTTTGGTAATGAAGTCATGTGCGGCTGCGAGCTCGGCAAAGCTTATCGCATCTTCTTCCGGAAGATCAGGATCACCGTAGGCGATGTTTCCATCGATAGTATCAGAGAACAAGAGCACATCTTGGGTCGCCATGCCGATATTATCGCGCAGCTCATCGAGCTCCAGCTTTCGGACATCAACGCCGTCGACGAGTACACGTCCTTCGGCTACGTCATAGAAGCGAGGAATCAGGTTGATGATTGTTGTTTTGCCTGATCCGGTCGAGCCCATGATTGCTATGGTTTCACCAGGTTCTACGGTAAAGCTAACATCGTCAAGTACGATAGCGCTGTCATATTTGAAGCGAACATGATCGAACTCAATACGGCCTTCGTAACGGCGTTTGTCAGTAGACTTATGCTCGTTTACGATATTAGGCTTTGCGTAATAGATATCAATGATTTTGGACAAGCTCGCAAAAAAGCGCTGAATGTCGTTGATAATAATACCAATGTTGCGCATAGGGTTGGATATAGCCCAGATCAGTGAAGAGAAAGCTGTAAATTCACCGAAGGTGATCCGGCCGTTCATCAGGAACAAACCACCAGCCAGCATTAGAATGACGTTGAAGCCCTGAGCGAAGGATTCCAGAAAAGGAAAGTAATCAAGCCATACAAGGGCGGCCTTTTTGTTCGCTGTAGAGTAATTGACATTCTTCTCCGTAAATTTTTGAACTTCGAACTCTTCGCGGGCAAAAGCCTTAACCACACGGTTGCCTGAAATATTCTCCTGAGTAGTCGTGTTAAGCTGGGACAGCCGCTCACGCAGGTCAATATACATAGGACGGACGCGTTTAGCGAATATGTAAGCCACGATAAAAATGGGCGGTGACAGGATTAGCATCCACAGCGTTAGCTGAGCATCTATAGTGAAAAAATAGATAACAGCAGCAATGAAGATCGTTAGCGATTCAATGATCGTTTTGAAAATCCATGCCATCGAGTGCCGAACCATGTCCAGATCCCCGGTCATCTTGGTCATGAGATCACCGGTACGGTTACGGTCGTAATATTCTCTGTCCTGTCCTTGAATCTTGTTGTACAAAAAAATACGGATATTGTACATCATGTTTTGCGAGGATCTTTCGTACTGCATGGTTGTAATATAAGCAAGTCCTGTGCGCAGTAGAGAAAATCCAATCATGCCCAGACAGAGCATAATCAATAATTGCCGTTCTTGTGTAAGATTCTGCAGCGCATTGTCACCTGCTATAAACGTATCGACAATGCGCTGACTGATGTAAGGGTTTACAATCGTAAGACTTGAACCCACTACTGAGAGGCAGAGCGCTAGAATGTACCGTGTCCGGTTGCCCTCTAAGTTCTGCCATAGCCATTTCAGTTCGAACATCTGATCACCTGTTTCTGATTGTTCTTGTTCTTTCACTCTTGCCTGAAAAGAGTGAATAAAACAAAGTGATTATAACATTATCAATTGACTAAGTATCGTTTACGGTAAAATTTCCTTGTTACATTATTGTTACAAAAAAATGAACTTATTAATGATGTGAATTTATCCTTGAGTAATGAGGGTTTGCCATTCGGGCTTGGGCGTTCTAATTATGATAAACTGAAACAATGTAAAGTGATTAGGCTTGGTTTGGATAGAGACAGGAGGATGGAAAATGAGCTTTGTTGCTGTCAAAAATGAGTACAAGCGTTACAAAATGGGTGAAAGTGTGATCGTTGCCAACGACGGAATTGATTTTGAGATAAATAAAGGTGAGTTTGCAGTGATTGTCGGCCCCAGCGGTGCGGGCAAATCGACGGTGCTTAATATTCTTGGCGGGATGGATTCTGCTGACGAAGGCCAGGTCATTGTGGACGGTACGGACATTGCCAAGTTCAGTGCCAAAGAGTTGACGGGCTACCGCCGCAATGACGTGGGTTTTGTGTTCCAGTTCTATAACTTAGTGCCGAATCTTACCACACTGGAGAATGTTGAGCTTGCTTCTCAGATTTCCCCGCGTGCACTAGATGCGCGTAAGGTGCTGGAGGATGTGGGATTAGGTGCACGGCTGGATAATTTTCCGGCTCAGCTGTCTGGTGGTGAGCAGCAACGTGTCGCTATCGCCAGAGCGCTAGCTAAACAGCCGAAGCTGCTCCTTTGCGATGAGCCAACAGGTGCGCTAGATTACAATACTGGTAAGCAAGTGCTTAAGCTGCTTCAGGATACCTGCCGTAACACAGGTACTACGGTTATCGTAATCACGCATAATTTGGCGATTGCGCCAATGGCAGACCGGGTTATTGAGATTAATAATGCTAAGGTACGGAAGATGGTAACCAATCCTTCGCCAGTATCCGTTGAAGATATCGAATGGTAAGGAGAAGGCATCTATGAAAAAGCGCGCGTTATGGAAAGATATTTTTCGTGAAATTAGGCATACCAAAGCCCGATTTATTTCGATTTTTGCAATTATCATGCTGGGCGTTAGTTTCTTTTCTGGCATCAAGTCAGCCGGTCCAGATATGCTGGATACAGCCGGAACCTTTTATCAAGAGACGAGACTGATGGATCTGAAGGTGCAGACCAACTATGGTTTGACCAAAGATAACATAGATCTGCTGAGCGATGTACCGGGGATCGATGAAGTCCAGCCGGGTTACAGCGCAGATGTGTTCAGTGGCGATAATGCTTTGATACTCAAAGTCCATTCTTACAATTCAGATAAACCGCTTAACCAGTACAGTATGATTGAAGGACGTCTTCCAGAGGATTCCGGAGAAATCGTATTGGATGACAAGCTGGCTGGAAAGTATGCGCTAGGCGACAAAATAACGTTCAGCGGAGCTGGAACGGATGCGGTTTTGTCGAACAACTTTGAAACATTGAATTATACTGTTGTGGGCTTTGTGCGAAGTCCTCAATTTATAGAGAAGAGTACCCGGGGCACCAGCGGAATTGGTAAAGGGACGGCGGATGCATTCGCAGCGATCCCAGAGTCGGATTTTAAGCTCCCGGTCTATACGGAGGCCTATCTATCCTTCAAGGATACAACCGGAGTGAAGGCTTATTCACCAGAGTATGAGGGATTGATCGAACAGCATACCAAGTCAGTAGAGCAGGCGATGTCGAGTGTGCCGGAAGCTCGGCTTGCGGAGATGCGCGCGGAAGGTGAGAAAGAGCTGTCCAGTGGACGAGGCAAGGTGGCCGCCGCCGAGAAGCAGCTCGCCGATTTAAAGCGCCAGCCAGAAGTGGTGCAGCAGGGACAAGCTGCAAACATGAAAGCCATTGCTGATGGGCTGGTCTCTGCCAAGGCGGAACTGGCTGCAGGGGAGCAAAAGCTTGCAGAACTAGGGCTCCCGAAGGTCTATGTCACTGACCGCAGTGCCAATCCGGGATATGCCGAATATAAAGACAACGCTGATCGATTATCGGCAATTGCGAGTGCTTTCCCGGTATTCTTTTTCCTGATTGCTGCGCTGGTCAGCTTGACGACTATGACTCGAATGGTCGAGGAGCATCGTTTGCAGATCGGGACACTTAAAGCGCTTGGGTATGGCAACCGTGACATTATGGCCAAATTCTTGGTTTATGGTACACTTGCCAGCTTGACGGCTTCGGTTGCGGGACTTGCGCTCGGTTTTACCATGTTTCCAACCATTATCTATAATGCGTACAGTTCGCTTTATAATCTGCCGGATCTTATCAAAAGCTTCTATCCGTCGTATTCCATCATTTCCATTATAGTGGCGCTTATCTGCACTACATTGACGGCTTGGATTGCCGCACGTGTAGAGCTGCGTAGCAATGCTTCTGTGTTAATGCGTCCGAAGGCGCCAAAGAGCGGGCAGCGGATTCTACTGGAGAGAGTTACGTTTGTATGGAAACGGCTGAGCTTTGTTCAGAAAGTTACCGCACGGAATTTATTCCGCTACAAGCAGCGGATGTTCATGACTGTGTTCGGCGTGGCCGGCTGTACGGCGCTGATTCTGACCGGGTTTGGTCTTAAAGACTCGATCGGCAGCATTGCCCCTCAGCAGTTCGGCACGATTATGAAATATGATGCACTTGTAGCGCTGCATGAAGATGCGTCTGCTGATGCGCGGGATGCCTACGAGCAATTGATCACTGGCGAGTCCACTATAACTGGATCACTAAGTGTGGCACAGGAAACGATGAAAGCGCACAGCAGTGGTGTAAATGATCAGGATGTGCATATGTTCATCCCTGCATCTGTTGATGCGATATCCGATTATGTGGAGCTGCGGGATCGAGTGAGTGGAGAAAAACGCACGCTTTCGGACGAGGGCGCTATAATCTCGGAGAAGCTGGCTAAATTATACGGGCTTGAGCCCGGCGACCAGTTGAATGTGGTGGACAAGGATAACGAGACATTCAAGATTAAGGTCATAGGGATTACAGAGAACTATGTAATGCACTATGTTTATATGACACCTGCGTATTATTCTTCCGTATTTGGACAAGAACCGGTGTTCAACACAGAGCTGCTGAAGTATACCACGCACGATAAAGCATGGGAGGACAAGTTCGGCGAGAAGCTAACGGACAATGAGGGAGTGGCCGCGGTCAGCTTTTCCAGCAACGTAGGTACTGCCTTTGATGACACCATGAAGAGTATGGATGTTGTAACCTTGGTACTCATTGTATCAGCTGCTGCTTTGGCTTTTGTCGTCCTCTACAATTTGACCAATATTAATGTCTCTGAGCGGATCAGGGAACTATCAACCATCAAGGTATTGGGATTTTATGATAAGGAAGTAACGTTGTATATTTACCGCGAGAATATGCTGCTAAGCCTACTTGGTATTGTAGCCGGATCGGGTCTTGGCATTATATTGCACAGCTTCGTCTTAAATACAGCTGAGCTGGATGCGACGATGTTCGCGCCGATTATTAAGTGGCCAAGCTATGTGTATGCCGCGCTATTAACACTGCTGTTCTCAGGCATAGTCATGGCTTTCATGCATATTAAGCTCAAACGGATTCATATGATTGAGGCGTTGAAGTCGGTAGAATAAGCGGAGCTTTCACACCAAAAACAAAAGTTGATCCTACTTAAACACAAAGGACCGCTTCGAACAGCCATTGTTATGGCTACTCGAAGCGGTCTCTTTTGCTTTGAGAGGCGATGGAATCTTTTAACGTGAGTCGATCGATAACTTCATATGCAGGATAGGAAAAGGATTGCCCTGTTCATCCAGTGCAGAACGCTCATAAACTTGAAAACCCATATGCTCATAGAAACCTAAGGCCTGCGGATTTTGTTCATTTACATCAACGTAGCGTACGTTCAGTGTCTGTATAGCATAAGCAACGAGCGATTTACCAATTCCTTTTCCCATTGCAGCAGGTTCTACGAATAGCATTTCAATCTTGTTATCCTGAATCCCTATGAATCCAAGCGATTGGTCATGGTCATCTATAAAAGCAAGCAGATGACTTATATGCTCCATCCCTTGTATAACCAGTGGCCGCAACGCATCAATGTCCTGTTCAGACAGGAATAGATGTGTATGCCGCACAGATAATTCCCAAATATTCAGTAGACGGTATAAACATTCTTCATTTCTAGCGGTGATTGGTTGTATCGAGTCCATGTCTTCCCTCACATTTCCACTTAATTCGAAGAAGATGAAGCTGCAGCCGCAGCCGACGCAGCCGCAGCCCCAGCAAGAGCAGCCTGCTGTGCGATCACAATATTAGTGATGCTGGTGGAAAGCATCGAGGTTACAATGCCGCTTTGCACATCCTCTACATATTTGAAGGCTACCAGCGCAGCTGACAGCAGTAGCAATTCCTGCTTTACAATGGACCAGCTGCCAAAGCTTTTTTTGGTACGCAGTAATTCGAAGGTCTCTGAGACTTCCGTAACCATGTCCTTATTGTTGGAGGAGAGCAAAGTTAGCACGCCCAGCGAAGAAAGGGTATATTCCTTATCTAACCGGATGCCATGTGCACGGAACGCATCTCGTAATGCCAGTACACGATCCGCTGCTTCTGAAGCTTCTTTTCCAAGAACCAGTACCTGTGTCAGAGCTTGCACACTGTTCCCCGACATAAATTCAGGCTTTAGTGTAGTGTAAAGCTGCTCCATCCGGTCGATGCCGCTGTCCACGTCGATATCGGAAAGGCCGAGCATGGCAGAGAAGATATAATCATCATGTCCGGTAAGGAAACGGTGCTTCGCTTTCATGCTATCGTAAAACATCTTTGCGCGTTCTACCGTACGCTGATACTGATCTGTTGTCGTATTAGCGGCGATTTGATAAGCGGCAACGACGAGATAATCAGAGGCTCTAAATTTGACATCCTTCAATAAGTCATACACGGTCAGCGTGTTAGCAAGCTGTTGTTCCTTGTCAGCAGAAAGAGAGAGCATAGTAGCAATACTGATTGCCGAATTCCCCCTAAACGAAGAAAACATTCCGGTATTTTCTTTAATAAGCTCGTGGCTCGCACGAATCGCATCCTCATCTGCACTTTTATTCTCTGCTGTGTACAGTAACCCCGCCAAACGGCTAACCATTGCATTATGCCAAGGAAAAGCCTTTTTGATCCTCTGCGCGTTCTCTGCGAACAATTCAACCCTTGCAGCATACTGCTCGTTCATTGGATACACCCCTCAGTTATCTATAATTCATAATATTACGAAAATTTTCTGAGTTGGATTCATTTGTTTGGGGTGTTTATTGTTTTTAGATCGTAACCAGCTCTTTAGCATACCGTTTGCCTGACGAAAGAAGGCTGTCGCTCAGTTCAGGGTCATTTACAGTCCTTGCAAGAACTAGAGAGCCAACCATGGTGCTGAACAGTGCGCTACCTTTGGAGGGTTCAATTCCCGCCAGATCGGAGATAAAAGCAGTCATCCGCTCCAGTTCCTGGGTGAATACTTGCCGAACTTCTTCGGAAGAATGAGATATCTCGGCAGAAAGGGCAGGGATAATACAGCCCATCTCTGTTTTGTCGCGGTGATACGGACTTAAATAATAGTCAATGACCGCATTGATTTTGGGGTTCTGCTCTTCCTGGTCCGCGACCTTCTGCAAAAGTGCGATGGTATCGCTGATGGCATACCGGCAGGCTTCGGCGACGAGTTGTTCTTTGTTGTCGAAATGTGAATAAAACCCGCCGTGAGTCAATCCGGCTCCCTTCATAATGAATGGAACACTTACATCATGAATGCCATGGGTGCGAAAAGCCTGGGCAGCACTTTCAACAATCGTATTCCGTACTTTTATTTTATGGCCTTTGGGATAGGGCATCATAATCACTCCATAGCTTCATAATTCTACTTTTAAAATATTATATGCATCATAATAAAGCCTGTCAATTTAACGATTCTGAGCACTGTCTGCTTATGAAAGGATAAACACGGTTGTTGACGGTTTTAAAATATGATGGTAATAATATATTACGATCATCATATTTTAAAATAGCAGGTACAGGAGGTATCAGGAGATGGGGAATCTTGAGTTCGTAGAAACGTTGGTCATTGGATCAGGTCCGGGTGGGTATGTGGCGGCGCTGCGATCTTCACAACTTGGAATGAGAACGGCGATTGTTGAACGTAATCAGCTAGGTGGGGTCTGCACTAATGTTGGGTGTATTCCCTCCAAAGCATTAATTGCTGAATCCCATCGTTACGAGTTGCTTAGACCGTTCAGCTCTGCGGATGCGGCAGTGTCATTTAAGAATGCTCAGGATTTCAAGCAAGGAATTGTGAATAAGCAGGCAGGTGGAGTTGGCTATTTATTAAAGACTGCAGGTGTGAGCATTTTGGAAGGGGAGGCCAGATTGGTCGATGAGCATACCGCTATTATCAGTCAGTCCGGACAAGAGCAAAGCATTTCTTTTAAAAATGCCATCTTAGCCACAGGATCACGTCCGATTGAGCTGCAAGCCTTTCCAGTTGGCGGACGTGTTTTGTCTTCGACAGAAGCTCTGTCGCTCCGTGAAGTTCCAACTAGCCTAGTAGTTATTGGCGGTGGATATATAGGCGTTGAGCTGGGGCAAATGTATGCCAAATTTGGAACAACGGTAACGATTCTGGAGGGAGGAGATCAAGTGCTGCCTGGATTTGAGGCGGAGCTTGTGAGCCCTGTTGGAAGGCAGTTGAAAGCTGATGGGATTAAGATGATTACCGGAGCGACAGCTGTGAACGTAGTGCAGAGTGCAGACGCCATCACACTGCATTATTTGAAAAATCAGGAGCAGCTGCATGTGACAGCGGAATATGTGTTAGTCACTGTCGGCAGAAAACCAAATACAGATGGCAATTTAGGGCTGGACCGTATAGGTTTGCCAGTGACGAGCAGGGGGTTCCTTGAGACAGATGAACAGTGCAGAACGGCTATCCCGAATATTTTTGCAATTGGAGATATTACGTCGGGTCCTGCCCTTGCTCACAAGGCGTCCTATGAAGCCAAAATTGCGGCAGAAGCCATAGCAGGTCTTTCCTCCGAGGTTGATTATAGAGCCATTCCGCTTGTTGTTTTTTCTGATCCAGAGCTGGCCAGTGTTGGCTTAAGTGAAACAGAAGCAAAGGCAAAAGGCATCCCGCTGGTTATTGGCAAATCTTCTTTTGGGATTAACGGGAGAGCATTGGCCTTGAGGGAAACGGAAGGTTTCGTCAAGCTTGTAGCGGACCTAAATTCAGGAGTCGTAGTGGGTGCACAAATCGTTGGAGTAGAGGCATCCACACTCGTGTCGGAGCTTGCTCTTGCTATTGAGATGGGAGCCACTGTGGAGGACTTGGCGATGACCATTCACCCTCATCCCACATTGGGAGAAGTAATTATGGAGGCTGCTGAAAATGCAGTTAAAAAAATGGTGATGAAAGAGAGTGGAAAATGAAGATAAAAGCAGGGCTATATATAGGAATTGCGATTGTGCTGATTGTTGGTGGGGCGCTTCTTGCTGTAAAAGGAAAGGATGCAGTCAGTCAGGCTGAGAGCAGGAAACAAGGGATTCTGGATGCGGAGCAGAAGACAATATTTTATCAGAACAGTCCAGGGTCAATTGTAGAGGTCAGTGTGGCTGTAGGTGATTCTATAAAACAGGGAGAGGTATTGTTCAAGGTTAAATCCGCTGAAGAAGGAGAAACAGATGTACTCGCGCCGGAGGACGGGTCGGTCAACAGGATTGTTGTAAAGCCGGGAGATCAAATACAGCTAGGAATGCCAATGGCGGTTTTACAAAAAAACAACTTTTATACAGACCTTTACATACAGGAGAGCGAAATCCAAAAGCTAAAGGTGAATCAAAGTATCGACGTTCATTTTCCGTATTTGAACCATCCAAGCGAGGTGACGGGTGTGGTTACTTCCATCGCAGCCGCCCCTCAATTTGCGAGCTTGCGCATGTCACGTGAAAAAGGGCAAGCCGATTTAAGCATGTTTCTTGTCCGTATAGCTATGGATGCGAATGCTGATTTGCTTCCGGGGATGACAGCGGAGGTGAAGCTCGATGAAATCACTGATTGACGAGTGGAAGTACGTGGCGGGCAGTAAGTATTTACGCCTGATTTTTATTGGTCCACTTATCGCGGCTATATTTTTTGGCTTGATGTTCTCGAAGAATCAAATCAGCGAATCGCATGTTGTAGTCATTGATGAGGATCACAGCTCGTATTCACGACAGCTGATCTCTAAAATAAATGCTTCTCCATATATGAAGGTAACTAATGTGTATGCCAGCCCCTTAGATCCAGAAACATTATTGGCAAATGAGCAGGCTGTCGCGGTCATCACCCTTCCCAAAGCGTTAGGGCTGCATCAGCAGCAGGGGATATCAACGAATCTCGGCATCTTAATGGATAACACCATGCCATCAGGTCTAACCGGCATCCGAACTGCGATTCAGGAAGTCATCCAGACGGAAAATATGACTCTTTCTATGACCCGTCTCCTCCAAAAGGGGATGGATGCCGAAACCTCTAAAGGACTTGCTTCTCCGTTGTCCCTGCAGCAGCGGATGTTGTTTAATCCGACCACAAGTTATGTGAGCTTTATGGTCATTGGATTTGTGAATATTGTGGTGCTGATGATTACAACAAGCGCAGCAGGTTCAATTGCCCCTCGCTTACGGCAGGAGGGGAAACTTTTTGCAAACGGGAAGTCTCCTTGGCAGATTTGGGTTCGTAGTATACCTTACGCTGTTTTATCAACGATCTCGCTGCTCCTGTGTTATGGCTTATTAAAGCAGGTAGGGGGAATGCGCTTTGAAGCAGAGCCTTATCTTTTTATTATTCCGCTGTTTGTGTATGCCTTTGCTCTGTCACTTATGGGCCTGTTGATTGGTTATACTGCCAAAGACGTATCCAAAGTTAATTTACGAACTAATTTCGTATTGTATCCGTCGTTTCTTGCCACTGGAATCCAATTGAGCCCATTAGCGTTTCCGGAGTTTTTTCAAATTTCCGCTTGGGCATTGCCGATGAACTGGCTTAATCGCCTTATACGCGGGATGGCTTTTCGGGATGCGGCGTTAACAGCCTACAGCCAGGAGCTGGGAGCACTGCTGATCATTATTGGTGTTGTGTCCTTATTCATCGGATTGCTGGTGCTCAGGGAGGCGAACAAACCCGAGGTTCAGCTCTCGAAATCAGTCCCAGCTTCAGTAATCTAATCTACTCTAGTCGTGCAAAACGTTGTTCTGTTTTATTAAGATGCTTCACCCGTTCTTCTAAGCTGCGATCTGACATCCCGGCATAATTATACCAACGGAGGTTCTTCCGTATTCCCATTTTGCGGAAGGTCCCTCTGAACAGAATTTTGGTGATGGGGTTGCCAAAAATCCAGCGATAAAAGAAGTCGGGCGTGTTCATTACGGTCAGCAGTGACACTCCTTTAAGATTCGTGAGCAAGCATTTGAAGGGCCTTCCAGGTTTAATTTCCTCGTAGACAATACCTTTTGCGAATACCTTATCAAGAAAGCCTTTGGTGAGAGCGGGCATGGCCTCCCACCAAATGGGGAATAGGAAGACGATATGATCTGCTGCCAAAAGCCGTTGCTGATAATTGGCGACTAGGGGGTCGGTGGTTTTCTTTTGTCGCCAAACAGCAAGTTCTTCGCGCGACATGACTGGATCAAATCCATCGGCATGCAGATCGATAAGATCAATCGTATGACCTTTGGTGGTAAGACCTCGCATTACGGAGGCTAATAAGGCTGCGGAATAGCTTCGCTGATGTGGGATATTCTCGGACGCTGATGCTCCGTAGGGATGATCAAAAATAACTAAGACATTCATATAAATACCTTCTCTTCGTTTTATTGTTTCCTAGAAATTAAATATTAACCATGGAAACAATAATACGTTTTAAGTTTCCTTATTGTCAATATTATTTCTAGGAAACTTTATTTATGAGCTGTGTCTTGTTAAAATGAGCATAAGATGAATTTACGAGGAGACTTAACAGTGACGCATTCTTTCGAGAACTTACCTAATAAGGATATTATGATAAAAAAATTGATAGATATGATTCCCCAATTACAAAAGCGATTTCAATCGGAGGATGATGAAGAGAAGGCGTGGCTGATTCAGAACTGTAGTAATCCCCTTATCATTGATTTCCTCCAAGACTCCACAGTCATGATGCTGCATGTAATCGATGCAATTGGACAGCTTGAGCCGGTGAATGGCACTACCATTTCGAAGCATTTCGGAATTCCGAAAGGTAGCGTGTCCAAAATCACTAGAAAATTAGTTCTGCAGCAAATTATTCGCACGGAGTTTCTCCCCGATAATAAAAAAGAAGTGCTGTTTCTTACAACACCTCTTGGAAAAGAAATATTCGATTTGCATCAAGCACTACATAAGGAGATGAATAAAGGGATAAATCGGTTTCTACAGAGATATAACACAGATGAATTGTTATTTCTGATCCAAGCGTTCGAGGATACTTTAGAAGCATCATGGGTTCATCCGGAATCGGTTGCTGAAGAAGAACCATTAAATGCTGGAGAATCTCTTGAGGCAATGGAAATCGATGAAATGAGTCAAATCGTAGACATGCTTAACCAACTTGATACACGCAACCTTAAAAAGGCTAAAGCCATTCTCCAAGATGTGTTTTTTACCTCTTTTGAGTAGCTTTATAGTTTCTGATAGTGAGTTAAGAGTTGCTCTAGCTTATCCTGAATCATTTGTTTCAAGCCTTCAGGCTTCACCGCTCTAACATACTGACCATAACGCATGAAATAATTAGCTAGAAATTCTTCTTCGCCTGGATTATAGAATCCCTTAATGACGGTTATCGGTCCAGCTTCTATTTCCATAGAGGGATAATGCTCTTTATAAAAAATATCTTTGGCTTGCTCCGCAATCTCAACTTCAAAGTGAATACTGTTCTCGGATTGATAAAATTCTAAGGAACGATTAAGAAGTTCTTCTATAGAATAGCGGGCTGTGCTTTCCTCTTCTTCAATGAAGGTTATTCGATCACATCTAAACACTCTATATGTATTCGTATTTAACTCTATTCCAGTAGCATACCATTGACCAAACTTCGCGGAAATTCTGAAGAATTGTACAGGGTAGCTTTTTGTCTGGTTATTTTTTGTGTATTCAATGTTACAGGCACATTCATTTAGAATACTTGCCAGGATTTTATCTAAAGAACGACTGACATGCTTATGCTGATACATTTCGAATTGTAGAACTTTTTTCATTTTATGAATCTGGTTGATTTGTGTACTCGATAGACAGTGCTCGAACTTTTCGTTTAGCTTGTTAACACTTAAATGAAAAGGTGTAGATTGATAAGATTCTAGCGTCAGCATAGCAAAGTACAGTGCATAGACTTCATCTATCGTGAAAATAATAGGAGATAACAATCTATTTTTCAAAATACCATAACGTCCGTGTCTTCCATGTTCCGCGAAAATAGGCATACCCAATTGTTCTAATGAAGTAACATCACGTAGCGCTGTGCTTTTTGAAATATTGTATTTCTCCATAAGGTCACTTAGATTGAAAAACTCTCGCCCGTTTAAGTATCTCATCATGTCATTTAAGCGTTCGGATTTCTTCATATAAAAAACTCCTTATTAAGGTGTCATGTTTTGATACCTTTATATATGATAATAAGTTTAAGATCACATATCAAATATACGAAGGAGATTTACACTATGAGTACAACATTAGAAGTAGCTATTTTCTTATCGATGAAGGGAAGAGCCAAGGAAGCTATAGAATTTTACAAAAAGCATTTTAATGCAGAGGAATTGTTACGTGTTACCTATCAACAACTAGCAGAACGTGACAGCTCCATACGGCTTACGGATGAAAATAAGGATTATATTACTCACTCTGTCTTGTTAATCGGCAAAACCAAACTAATGATCGCAGAAGAAACCATGAATCCAAGTGAAGAATATACAATGGGTAATAACACTTCATTATGTATTCAAAGTGCTGACCTAGAGGAAATTGAACACTTCTATAGTAGCTTAATCACGGATGAGCGCGTGAAAATTATTACTCCTTTATCTAGTAATGTGTTTAGTAAAGCCTACGGTATCATTGAAGATCCCTTTGGTATTCAAATTCAACTCATGTTTGATGAAAGATTACAGTAACAACTTTGCTTCTAAAGTAAACCCAGTTCACCGTTCAGCTGATCATAATTCAGGGATTATCCTGATGTTGGTCGGCTTTTTTGTATGTATTGATGGCTATTTTTTATGAAAAATATTGAATTATTATGCATAAAGATGTATAGTGTTTTTTAATTAACGTTAATTAAGTAAGTAAGGGATGTGGAATGTCTTGACCAAAAACAAGTTGAAAGAAGTAGCGATGCGACTATTCGGAGAGAAGGGTTACGAGGGTACGGCTCTCTCTGAAATTACGAAGGAAGTTGGCGTGAAGACTCCGGCGATCTATGCCTTTTTTGAGAATAAAGAGGATTTGTTTATGACGGTCTTTCGTGAGGCTATGCAGTCCTATAACACTTATATTCAAGAGCTGTCGGAAGAACAGAAAGTACTGAGTGCCCAGGAAAGTCTACGAGGCATATTGTCTAGACAGTATGAGTTCTATCAGAAGAGTCCTGAAGCAAGCAAAATTGTGCTGAGGTATGTGGTCTTCCCACCGGCATTCTTAAAGGAAACGATTGAGGAAGCATTCCTAGAGTCCGACGCGATGCTGACGAAGATCATTGAACAATTCATCTCAAAAGGGATGGAAGAGGGCGTAATTCGCGATCAATCCGTGCAGCTTCTCACAGATGCTTTTCTCAACTTGATGGATGGATTAAGCATGCAGTATTTCTATTACACTTCTAAAGGAATTTATGAGCGTAAGCTAAACCATGCGTTTGAAATGTATTGGAAGGGTGCGTCCTCATAGCGCTACAGAAGAAGATAACAACAAGGGGATGGGGAGAATGGCAGAAGTAAGTGAAGTAAAGGGGAACGAGCTTAGCTCGGGGGATTTTGAGAGAGAGCCGGTTCCAGCGCATTTGCGTAAAAAATGGCTATCTATGTCGCTCGTCTGGATCGCCATCGGGATTGACCTATCAGCGATGTTCTTGGGTGCTCAGCTTGGCAATGGAATGAATCTGACGGATTCACTCACAGCAACAATAATCGGTTCGTTAATCCTAGGGGTGATCGGAGCGTTATGTGCGTATGTAGGAGCGAAAACAGGGTTATCGACATCGATGATCTCTCGGTTTCTATTTGGAAATGTGGGTGCACGTGTCGTAGCAGTTATCCTCGGTATTTTCTCACTCGGTTGGTTTGGGGTGCAGGTCGGGTTCTTCGCTTCGAATATGCAGACTGCTTTTAGTCAATTATGGGATATTCATCTGTCCTTAGGGGTGCTTTCATTCATAGGTGGGCTTTTGATGATGTCGACAGCTATTTGGGGATATCAATCTATTGAACGACTAAGCACCTGGTCCGTACCATTGCTTATTTTGTTTATCGGTGTGGCTATTTATTCCGCGTTCCACACCAAAGGAGCTTCAGCCGTGTGGGAACCGATTAGCGGAGCAGCGATCCCGATGGGGACAGCGATCTCGCTTGTTATTGGTATCTTTATTGTCGGCACGGTGCTTTCACCGGATATCGCTCGTTGGGCGCGCACACCCAAGCATGCTATAACCGCGGCCTTTATCGGCTTCTTTGTGGGTAACAGCTTCATGACGATTGTAGCTATTTTTCTATCTCGAATTATGGACACAGATGATCTGACGAATATTTTCATTGCGCTAGGACTTGGGCTTCCAGCCATTATCGTCTTAACCCTTGCCCAATGGACGACAAACACGAACAATTTATATTCTGCTTCGCTAGGGTTCTCTGTCGTGTTCCAAAAGGTTCCGAAAAAGCTAATTACTATTGTGGCAGGTATCTTTGCTACGTTGCTTGCCGTACTTGGCATCTATGATAAGTTTTTATCTTTCCTAAATATTATTACGGTGTTTGTCTCTCCAATCGGGGGGATATACACGTCCGAATTTTTGCTTGTAGATCGAAAGAAATTCACTTTTGAAGGTCTGGATCGCAATAAGAACTGGGTGATTCGCTCCTTAGCGGTGTGGGTTGCAGCTACGTTGTTCGCTTTTATGACAACCGCAGCGCCAGATGGATTTGGATGGTTCCAAATCACGAGCGTACCGGCATTAGATGCGTTTATGTTCGCCTTTATCGTGCAGTGGATTGTCGGCAAAATCATGACAAAGAAGGGATAACAACATGAGAAATCACAAACTAACAGAATTAAATGAACAAGCGGTGCAATACATTGCTGTTGGTGCAGCCGTTCTTGGAACAGGCGGGGGCGGTGACCCGCATATTGGTAAATTGATGGCGATGGAAGCCATTCGCAAATATGGTCCTGTTCGTTTATTAAGTCCTGAGGATCTGGAGGACGATGCATTGGTTGTTCCCATATCCATGATTGGCGCACCTACGGTTATGAATGAGAAGATTCCTTCGATTCAGCAAATGATCAAGCCTTTGGATATGATTGAGAAAGAGCTTGGACGCAAGGTGAGCGCCATTATGCCGATTGAGGTCGGTGGCGGTAACTCTCTGGTTCCCGTAATTACGGCTGCGGAACGCAATATTCCTATCGTAGATGCGGATGCCATGGGACGGGCTTTTCCAGAATCGCAAATGGTGACGTTCTACTTGGACGGTATTGACTGCAGTCCGATTACGATGGCAGATGAACGCGGCAACGGTGTGCTTATGCATGCGATCGACGGTGTTTGGGAAGAGCGGATGGCGCGTGCGGTTACGATTCAAATGGGCGGATCAGCTTCGATTTGTGATTATCCGGTAACTGGAGCGCAGGTAAAGCAAAGCGCAATCCCACATACCTTGACGCTTGCGTATGAAATCGGAAAAACATTGTTCGAGTCCAAGGAATTGAAGCAGAATCCAATTGAAATGCTGCTGAAGCAGCTGAATGGATATGCGTTGTTCCAGGGGAAGGCAGTAGACATTCGCCGTCGTACAGAAGGCGGATTTACACGCGGTGAAGCGATCTTCGAAGGTACAGATGCTAAAAAGGGACGTACGATGACTTTGTTCTTCCAGAATGAGTTCCTTCTTGCCACAGAAGATGGACATTCAATTGCTATTACTCCTGACCTGATCTCAGTGCTTGACCAGGATACCGGTATGCCAATCACGACTGAGAATTTGAAATACGGTGCCCGGGTGAGTGTGGTTGGTTTCTCTTGTGATCAGAAATGGCGTTCACCAAAGGGCCTCGAGACGGTAGGTCCACAATATTTTGGCTATGATGCACCTTATGTTCCAATTGAACAATTGGCAGCAGAGAAAGGGGGAGCAGAGTAATGTCTCATACGAATGTAAACAACATGGAAGAAATATACCGCATTGGGATTGATGTCGGCGGGACAAATACAGATGCAGCCTTGCTCGACTCCAAGCTAAACACCATTCATACGATAAAAGTGCATACCACACGTGATGTGAATGAAGGCATTACTGAATCCATCCGTCGTTTGTTAGCAGAGAGTAGTGTGAATCCGGCGCAGATTCGTTATGCAATGCTCGGAACTACGCACTGTACGAATGCTATTGTGGAGCGCAAACACTTGGGGAAAGTCGGCTTGATTCGAATCGGGGCACCGGCAACAACTGCGGTTCCTCCACTTGCAGATTGGGACGATACACTTAAGGCAACGGTTTGCCCACATGCTTATGTTGTTCATGGCGGATATGAATATGATGGCCGCACGATTGTTGAAATGGATGAAGAAGAGATTCTAGACTGCTTTTTGAAAATGAAGGGTGAAGTCGAGGCGGTTGCGATCTGTGGTGTGTTCTCCCCAGTGAATACCTCGCAGGAGAAACGTGTCGAAGAACTAGCAAAGCAAGTACTTGGCACAGATATGCCTGTGACGTTGTCTCATGAGATTGGAAGTATTGGATTGCTCGAGCGTGAGAACGCGTCGTTGCTGAACGGCGCATTACTTAACGTCATTGCTGGAGTCGTAAAGGGCTTCGAAGAGGCGCTTCACACTTATGGAATTGACGCGAGCCTATACATCTGTCAGAACGATGGAACACTGATGTACAGTGAATATGCGCTTCGTTACCCGATTCTGACGATTGCTTGCGGTCCGACGAATTCCATTCGGGGCGCGGCACACTTGTCAGGTCTGAATGATGCACTTGTTGTTGATATCGGTGGCACCACGACAGATATCGGCGTCCTGATGCAAGGCTTCCCGCGTCAATCCTCCGCTGCGGTTGAGATTGGCGGGATTCGAACGAACTTCCGCATGCCGGATATCTTATCGATCGGGATCGGCGGCGGTACAATCGTTCGCTTGGATGAAACGCAGGATCAGGTAACAGTGGGTCCGGATAGCGTGGGATACGAGCTATTGAAGCGCGGCCTCATCTTTGGTGGTGATACGCTCACAGCAACCGATGTGGCGGTGAAGCTTAATCGATACGAGTGGAAAGATGTGCAGACAGAGGTACTTGATGAATCGATCTGCAAGAGAGCAGATGAGATCATTACGCGGGATATCGAGGAAGCGATTGATCGGATGAAGACAAGCTCAGATCCTGTTGACGTCATTTTGGTCGGTGGCGGAAGTATTCTTGTGGCAGACAAGCTTGAAGGTGTATCACGGATTGTGAGACCGGATCACTATGATGCTGCGAATGCGATTGGCGCTGCGTTAGGTGAGGTGAGCGGGGAGACAGAGCGGATTTATTCCCTGGACGAAATGTCTTATGATGAAGCTAAGGAAGATGCCCGCAGCCATGCAATAGAGCAAGCTGTTCTAGCCGGTGCAGATCGCGATACCGTTCAGATCGTATTGTCTGAGGATATTCCGATTGCATACTTGCCGGGCAATGCCTTGCTGGTAAAAGTAAAAGCGGCTGGACGTTTATAAGATGATTATGGATCTGCCTTGAGGAGTGAACTCTCTTCGAGGCAGATCTTTTTGTCTTTATAATTGCATTACCAAGAAAGAAAGGGGATTTAGAATAGCTGTCGAAGTGGGTTATGTACATATTTTAACGATGGGAGAGAGGACAATGAAAGTGATTAGCACATTAGAAATCGTAGATGTACAGACTGGGGAACGTACTGCGCTCCGCTCATTTGATTATTTAATCGAGGCACCCAATTGGACTAGCGATGGTAAGCGTCTTATTTATAATAGTCGAGGTTGTCTCTATTCGTTCGACATCGCAACCTGTGAGCTTGTTCAAATTGACTCGGGGTTTGCTGCGGAATGTAATAACGATCATGTTCTGTCTTTTGACAACACTAAGATTGCAATTAGTCACCATACGAAAGAAGATGGTAAATCTCGTATATATATTCTTCCCATGGAGGGTGGCGAACCGGTTCTAGTTACACCGAATGCTCCAAGTTATTTACATGGTTGGTCTCCAAACGGTGCTGAGTTAGCTTACTGTGCAGAGCGCAATGGTCAGTATGATATTTATACCATTCCAGTAGACGGGGGAGTAGAGGTACAACTGACGGATTCGCCTGGGCTGGATGATGGGCCTGAATATTCACCAGATGGGGGACATATATGGTTCAATTCGGTGCGTACAGGGCTGATGCAGATATGGCGAATGAATGCCGATGGCACTGAGCAAACACAGATGACTTTTGATGAGAGTAATAACTGGTTCCCGCATGTATCGCCAGATGGTCAGACGATTGCCTACCTGAGTTACCGCAAAGGGGATGTAGATCCTGGCGATCACCCTGCGAATAAGGATGTTGAGATTCGATTGATGGCAAGTACGGGAGGAGATTATCGCACACTAGTACAATTGTTTGGAGGACAAGGAACGATTAACGTGAATTCGTGGTCTCCGGATAGTAAGCGCTTGGCGTTTGTAAGTTATGTGGTGGAGGAATAGGAATAAAATACCGATAAAAATTATAGTATTTTTATTTATATATAAATGGGGGAAAAGTTGGATGAAGAGGATTTTTAGTGTTTTGCTAATTGTATTACTGGTTATACCAGCGCTAGGCACTACAACCTTTGCGAGCAGTACGGTGAAGGCTAAGGTAACCGAGAGCAGTACATATTTTGACGGAGAACAAAGGGACCTGAACGGATTCAATATCTCGAACAACAATTATTTCCGGCTGCGCGATGTAGCGGAGTATTTCTCGGGAACAGCCAGTCAATTTGATATCACTTGGAATAAAGCAAACAATGCGATAGAGATCATAACCGGGCAAGCCTATACTCCTGAAAAGAAAGCTAGCAGCAACTATTATAGTCGCAATAGAAATTATTCAGCTACGCTGTCGACCTCTAAAGTGCTAGTGAACGGACAGCTACAGTCGATTACGGCGTACAATATTGACGAGAATAACTATGTTCAGTTGCGAGATTTGGCGGGGAAAATTCCATTCGATATCGAATATGACGTTCAGTCTGATCGAATATCCTTGTTCTCAAAAGTTCCAGATCATGCTTACCGGGTAAAGACGGCGGTGAAAACCGAAAGTAACGCTGTATCTTCTTATTTTCCCAGATGGAAAAGTACGGCCACTTCTTATCTTGTGAATAATAATGATGGGACTGTAAGTGTCCTTGAGGCGAATAAGGAAGTTACGATTGAATCATATAATGAGAAGTTTGAACTAACTGGAAATAAGAGTATCCCTTTTGAGCTTCCGATATTTGGTGGTTTCTATAGTGGGGAGAAGTATAACTATATTGCTTTTGGACAAGAGAATCGCGAAGAGAATGATAGCAAAGAAGTGATTCGTATTGTCCGTTATGATAAAAGCTTCAATAGAGTAGACAGTGTCTCCGTTAAGGGTGGCGAGAGTTATACGGTTAGCCCTTTTGATTCTGGCTCTGGTAGTATGGCCGAGGCTGGTGATACGCTTGTATTCCACACTTCACGTACAAGGTACACGACAGAAGATAAACTAAATCATCAATCCCAGCTGACCATTATCGTGAATACCCAAACAATGACCGTGACGAATGATCTGGGAAGATTCCAGAAGAATCATGTCAGCCACTCTTTTGATCAATATGTATTGTTTGATGGTGCTACTCATGTTCTAGTGGATCATGGTGATGCCTATCCTCGTTCGATTGTGCTGAATAAAGGAAATGGAACCAGCTATAACGAGGTAGACCTGTTTAATATTCCCGGCAAAATCGGAGCGAACACCACAGGCGTTTCTATAGGCGGATTTGAGATGTCTTCGGCGAACTATATTGTCGCTATGAATACGATTGACCATTCGCTTGTCAAAGAATATACGTCTTATGAGATGGTGGGACTAGAGAAGGATCAGAGAGATATCGTTCTTAGTGTTCTGCCAATAGCCAACCTGTCTAGCACAGCAGTGAACCACATCACCTTGGCTAAATATGTTGGTACGAACCAGATCGCTTCCATTCCTAAATTGGTGAAAATAACAGACGACAAAATGATGGTGCTGTGGCAGGAGTTTGATAAAGAGAATCATCCGGGTGACCTGAAATATGTTCTTATAAATGGAGAGGGTGCAACCACTGGCGGTATCCAAACGATTAAGAACTTTGTACTATCAGAAAGCAGCCCTATTGTTAGCGGCGACAAAATTGTATGGTATACCAACAACAAAGGATCCCGACTGTTTTATTCTATTCCATTAAATTAAATTACCAGCAAAAGGTTATCCCGTTAATGCCTACATGAGGTATTACGGATAACCTTTTTTTCTACCAAACTCATATGCCGTTTCCCTATCGATATGCTCGTTTACAAAGACGTGCTAACATTTGTACCCCTGATCATCTAACAAAAAGACACCCGTGTACGCCTCAGACTTCTCACTCCAACAATATGACGCCCCATCGCTAACACCTGTCTGTTTCGTAATTCTGACGCCTTGGATAAACTGAAAGCGCATACTTCCTTTGGAAAGGAGTCCAACGATATGAACTTTAATCTTAACACGGTACCCTTCAGCCGAAGAGGCACCTTTCTGGCTATTTCTGAACTACCTGAATCGGATGTCAGGGCGGAGGGACTTTACTTACGGACCGTGCGTGGTGGGGATGATAAATTTGGTGAAGCTTTTCAAATTGAACTGCTGGACGAGAGTAATCAGTATATTCCGTACGAGGCTAAGGCAGAGCCTGCACTGCTTCGATTGAATACGGATACCGACAATATCTATGCGGAGATCTGTATCACAGATGGTCGTACGGTCCGTTTCAAGAGCAGAGGATGTGGCATTCGCCTCACCTTCCGTACCTCAGCCTATGATTATGCTTATGAACACAGCGCAGGCAGTTGGGAAGTAAACAGCTTCACCCATGAATGCCGGTTCATGCTCACCCGGTTAACCGGGGCTCTCCGGATGGAGGTACCTTGGGACAAAATCAAAAGTTCCCGCATTGTGGCGGAGTTCATTCCTGAAGCGGGTACGGAAATTGCCGAGTTCGCGGTGGAAGAATTCCGCACGGTATGGGAACGGCGTGATGCCTGGACACCATGGGAGGAAGCGGTACTAGCGGTGCAACAGGAATATGACCAATGGCTGGGTGCCAGCTTGACCGTTCCCGAACGCTGGCAAGACGGCCGTGAACTGGCGGCTTATATTACCTGGTCCTGCCTGGTTCCCGCGGAAGGATGTTTGACCCGGCCAGCAATGTATATGTCGAAGAACTGGATGACGAATATTTGGAGCTGGGATCACTGCTTCAATGCGATGGCTCTGGTCAGACATCACCCGGAGCTGGCCTGGGACCAGTTTATGATTTTCTTCGACCGCCAGGATGAGAGTGGCCTGATTCCGGACTTTATCAACGACAAGTACGAGCTTTGGAACTGCAACAAACCCCCTATTCATGGCTGGACGCTGGCCTGGATGATGCAGCGGACGAATTATATTAAGGAATCCCATCTTCGTGAAGTATATGGGCCCTTGAGCAAGTGGACGAACTGGTGGTTCCATTACCGGGATAACGACAAGGACGGTATACCACAGTACAATCATGGAAACGATTCGGGGTGGGACAACAGTACTGCCTTTAATAACGGGATTCCGGTGGAGAGTCCGGATCTGGCAGCATTTTTAATCTTGCAGATTGAACTGCTTGCCGAAATTGCCGGGCTTCTGGGGCTTACCGACGAAAGCACCGCATGGAGACGATTAGGCGAGGAGACCCTGGAGAAAATGCTGCGTCATTTCTGGAAGGATGGAAGGTTCACCGCTTGCCGTTCTGGAACTCACGAAGCATCCGACGGCGACAGCCTGCTGCTCTTCGTGCCCATTCTGCTTGGCAAGCGGCTGCCGGAGCCAATCCTGCGCGAACTGCTGGATGGCCTGCGGGATGAGAGCCGCTTCTTGACGCCGAACGGCTGGGCTACAGAGAGTGTGAAGAGCCCTTACTACACGCCGGATGGCTATTGGCGGGGCCCGATTTGGGCGCCATCAACCATGTTGCTCGTGGAAGGTGTGGCCGCGGCGGGGGATGTTGAACTGGCAAGCGAGGTAGCCCGCCGATTCTGCAATATGCTGAACAAGAGTGGCATGGCCGAGAACTTCGATGCCCTGACGGGTCAAGGGCTTCGCGACAGGGCGTTTACTTGGACCTCAAGTGTCTTCTTAATCCTAGGGCACGAGTATACAACTTAAAAATATACGGGCACTTCCTCTTGGTCAAGACCGGCGTGAGGGGAAGTGCTTTCCCATTTTCCGAGATATTCCCGAGCGTGCCAGTCCGTGCTACACTTCAACTATAAAAATGAAATATATAAGGCGGGGATGAGAAGTCATGTGGAGTCATTTCTTTAAGAAGTTATATCATCGCTTCTCTATTCGCTCTTATTTCAGCATCCGGACTAAGCTGCTCTTTTGCTTTCTTATTGTCGCGATTATTCCGCTACTGTCACTGGGAGCCTTGAACTATTATCAATCCGCTATAGTCATCAACTCTCAATTCGGGAGATACGGGGAGAACACCGTGGCACAACTTGATCAGCAGATCAGCTCCGCTTTGAACCGGATGAATCAGACGACAGGAACAATCTATTCGTATCTCCTTGATCCTGCACGGGTGGGACTAGGTGATCACGTTCCAACTACGTATCAGGAGATTATGGATAAAGATGACTTCGAGGCGCTGCTTAAATCACTTAAGACGGATCTGACAAGAGGTATTTATCTGATTACCCGTTCTGGCTATTACTATGGAGAGAATAATCTGGATGTCAGTAAGCTTAATGATATCCCCGCCTGGCGGGCCATTACTTATTCATCCAAAGGGCCCTATTGGCTGGGCTTCTATCCTATGAATCATGGCATGGAAGCTTCGGATACCGGAGAACCTATACTGGGGCTCGCTGTACGGATTAATAATCCGGCTGGAACCCAGCATGGAAGCACGATCTTAATAGAAGAGAATGCGCAGGTTCTTCTAGATATGTTCCATATGTTTGAGGAAGATACCAAAGCGCATTTGACGATAACTGGTTCTGAAGGGCAACCCATTTACCAGTCAGATTCTCCATTCACTCCAGACGATAGTGATGTGGTGTGGAATAGGACACTTGCAGCCAACGGATGGAAGATTGAAGCAAGGCTGCCGGCCAAAGCATTTTATTTTTCCTCGAGCCTGATCCGCTCCAACACAGTACTTGTAGCCATTGTTTCTTGTCTGCTTGCCTTTGGGCTAGCTTATATATTCTCATCGAAATTCACAGCTCGAATTCGCAGGCTGAAAGACTCGATGCAGAAGGTCAGCTTTGGCAAGCTACACACGAGGACCTTGGTGGAAGGCAAGGATGAACTCGGCAGCCTGGACACCAGCTTCAACCGTATGGTGGGGGGAATTCAATCCCTTGTCCAGGAAGTGGAGCAGAGTGAGCGGCTGAAGAAGGAGGCCGAGCTTAAGGCATTTCACTACCAAATTAATCCACATTTGCTCTTCAATACGCTGAATTCTATCCAGTGGAAAGCAAGGCTCCAAGGGGCAGAGGATATCCGCCAGATGCTCTATCATCTGACGATGGTGCTCGAAGGTAATCTGGATATCTCTCAGGAGTTGATCACGCTAGGCCGTGAACTCCGCATGATTGAGCATTTTCTGAAAATACAAGAGATCCGTTATGGGTCCGCATTCAGTTATGAACAGACCTGTGACGAAGAGTTTAAGCCGTATCTGATTCCCCGTATGACCCTTCAGCCGCTCTTTGAGAACATCTTTTTTCATGGATTTGAAGACGGGAAGGGTAACATCTCGTTAAGTGTACGGGAGGAAGGCGAGCATCTGTTGTTAACATTGTCTGATGACGGTGCAGGGATCACTGAAGAGAAGCTGAAGGCGCTTATGCGTGCAAAGCCGGAAAGCAAACCGCAGGGACGCGGAGGACTCGGTGTTCAGAACGCGAATCAGAAGTTCAAGCTTCATTTCGGACAGCAGTATGGCTTGACGGTGCATTCTACGAAAGGTGAAGGCACTACTATCGTAATTCGGTGGCCCAAGAAGGAGGAGAGTCCGCATGGAGACAACCAAGACCATTAAAGTGTTAATTGCAGATGATGAGAGTATCGTGCGCAAAGGACTTCGCTCTACAATTCCTTGGCATAAGTATGGGATGGAAGTGGTGGCGGATGCGCCGAACGGCCTTAAAGCCTGGGAGGCCTATCAGATTCACCTGCCTCAAATAGTGATTACCGATATTGTCATGCCGGAGATGAATGGGATTGAACTGTTACGCAAAGTTAAAGAGGTCGATAAGGACACCCGGATTATTCTGCTGAGCTGTCACCGTGACTTCGAATTTGCTCAGCAGGGAATTAAGCTTGGGGCTTCAGGATATCTGCTTAAGACGGCCTTTGAAGATGAAGAGCTGGAAGGAATGCTGGAGAAGTTCCAGAGGGAGCTGACATCGTCTGCTCCCGTAGCGGATGCTGAAACAAGCGAAATCTATGGAGAACGTCTAGGCTCTCTCTTGTTTGCCTGGCAGAGTGGACACAGCAGCAAATTTGTTGACGAAATAGATAAGCTCATTAGGGAGAAGCTGCCGCTGAATAGGGAGCCCTTGTACATTTATCTGATCAAGACCTGTGGATGCGATTGTACTTATCTGGATCTCGTCAAGCTTAATGAGGATGAGAATAGCCGGATGCCCCACAGTGCACCTGTTATCATCCCTTACGGTGAGGACCTTTGCTACTGCATTGTACCTGGTGACGAGCAGGAAATTGCGGACAGTCTGCTCGTTCAGATGAAAAGCCAAATCGAGAAGCTGAAATGGGCTAAGAGAGGACCGCTGGGCAACGCTGAAGATTTAAGCAAGGCCTTCATGGCGCTTCACAAGGAAGCGGAAGTGGAGAAGCTGCATGGTATTTCGTCTCAGGACTGGCCTGAACCGATCTGGAAGGCCGTGAAGCTTCTGCATGAGAACCCTGGAGCGGATTGGTCGGTTAGCGATTTGGCGAGCCAGGTGGGACTTAGCCGAAGCCATTTCTCGATCCTATTTAAGAAGACGGTTGGCGACAGCTTTGTGGCTTTTCAATATAAAAGGAAGCTTAAGCTTGCCAAGGCATTGCTGCGGGATACGCAGTTGACGATGCAGGATATTGCGGAGCGGACAGGGCTGGGCGACAGTAAATATTTCAGCAAATGGTTTAAGCGCTGCACGGGTCAGACGCCTAGTTATTACCGCATACAACAAAAAGACGCCGTGATTCGAACAGATGGACACCCCGATCTGTAAATCGAACAAAAGTACTCAAACATTCGAATAGATATCGGTTTTGAACCGCTTTCATAAAAGTTAAGATGAAAGCGGTTCAATTATTATTACCTCATTCAAAGGGGAGGCTGCCACAGTGAAAAAGAAAATTTCTCTTATTGTACTTGCCACTACGTTAATGGCAACTATGGTCACAGCTTGCGGGGGGAACAGTGAGCCTTCATCATCCACAGGTGCTGCAGGCTCAGGGGAGACGAAGACGCTTCGTTTTGCGACATGGGATACCGGAGACGCGCTAAAGATTGAGCAAGACATCGCCAAGAAATTCGAAGCAGCCCATCCGGGTACGAAGGTTCAGGTAGAGGCTTATGCAGACGGTTTTGACCAGAAGCTTGCCGCCGGATTCGGGGCAACCAATCCGCCAGATGTGATGTATATGTGGGATTTCCCGACCTATCATCAATCCCTGGAACCACTGGACAGCTATTCGAGCAAAGATAAAGAATTGAACATCGAAGATTTCTATCCGGGATTGTTCAACTATGGCAAAATTGACGGCAAGCTATATGGCATTCCGGCAGGGTTCACCACACGTGTGGTCTATTACAACAAGAAGTTGTTCGATGATGCCAAGATCCCTTATCCGAAGGATGGATGGACATGGACGGAGTTCCAGGACATCGCGGCCAAGCTCAGCGATAAGTCGAAGAAGCAGTACGGGTTCGGGGTTCGGGCAGAGAACGATACGTATGACCTTCAGAGCTTCGTATGGAGCAACGGAAGCTCGTTCATCTCTGATGACGGGAAAACGATTGAAGGATTTATGAACAGCAAAGAGACAGCTGAGTCTATCCAGATGCTCGGCGACATGGTTAAGAACGGCTCGGCTGTGCTGACCGGAGGCAAAGGCCAGCAGAGCGGAGATGACATTTTTAAAGCAGGTAAAATCGCTATGTGGGAGAGCGGTATCTGGCCGCTGGAATCGTTCAAGACGGCTGGTATAAATGTAGGTACGGTCGAAATCCCGGCGTTCCCAGGCAAACCGGTCAAAGGGGTGCTTGCGGAGTCCGCTTTGTCCATCGCCAAGGATTCGAAGCAGAAAGATCTGGCCTGGGAATTCGTGAAATTCTATGTGTCTAATGATTCGATCAAGATGCGTGTGGCGGATCTGCCTGTAAGGGTCAGTGTCGTAAATGAGCTGAAGAAAGATCAGGACCCGCTTTATAAACCGTACTACACGATGCTGGAGCGTTCCAGCAATACACCTGCGTTCCTGCTCAATCCGAAATGGAATGAAGTGAACCGCCAGCTCTCTGCTGCGGTGGAAGCGGTTATGCACGGCAGCAATGCCCAGGAAGTGCTGAATCAGGCTGTTAAAGATAGTCAACGTTATTTGAAATAACACATTTACAGAAAGAAGGTTAAGAGATGGCTCAGACCTTTCTGCATCAAGCAGGGGAGCCTATGGCCCAGCTCAAGCCTACACGAAAACGTAGTTGGGGTAGGGCTGTTCCCTACCTCTTCATTTTTCCTTGGATCTTCGGATTCCTCGTGTTCACCTTGGGGCCATTGTTATTTTCCCTTATCATCTCTTTTTTTGATTGGCCGATTGTCGGCGAAGTACACTTTATCGGGTTTGGTAATTATGCGGAAATGTTTACGGATGACCCGTTATTCTGGACCTCACTCGGGGTCACCCTCAAATTTGCAGCTCTGTTCGTTCCATTGAACATCATTGTGGCGCTTGGGCTTGCGATTCTCTTGAATCAGAAGACACGGGGCAGTGCTATATTCCGAACCGCCTTTTATATTCCCTCCGTTATATCCGGTGTCGCTCTGGCTATGATCTGGTCTTGGGTGTACAGCGGTGATTACGGGATTCTGAATTACTTCCTGTCCCTGATCGGTATTCAGGGCCCTGATTGGCTCAATGATAAGCAATGGTCATTAGTAGCGATGGTGATTGCAAGTCTCTGGGGACAAGGATCGATGATGCTGATCTTTCTGGCTGGCCTTAAAGGGATTCCAAGAGATCTTTATGAATCCGCTTCCATTGATGGGGCAGGTAAGCTCAGACAATTCTTCAGTGTGACGATTCCGATGATCACTCCGACGATTTTATTTAACTTAATTACATCCATCATTGCAGCCTTCCAGCAGCTGACTCTGGCTTTATTGCTGACCGGAGGCGGTCCAATGAAAGCAACCTATTTTTATGCCATGTACATGTATGAGAATGCGTTTAAGTATTTCAAAATGGGATATTCGGCAGCTAACGCCTGGTTCATGTTCCTGATCGTGCTCGGCTTGACCTTTCTTGTGTTCAAATCCTCGGAAGCCTGGGTGTTCTACGAAGGTGAAATGAAGAAGAATCCTCAGGAGAAGCTGAAGGCTCAAGGAAGGAGACGTTCTTTGTGAAGAAAATACTCGTATACGTTCTGCTGCTCTTGTTTTCACTGTTGTTCATAGCTCCGCTGTTCTGGGCGGTTACGACTGCGCTCAAGTCACAGTCCGAGCTGTATCTTTTTCCACCTAAATGGATTCCTTCTGTATGGAAGTTCAGCAATTTTGCAGAGGCGTGGAACATTCAACCTTTCAATATGTTTCTGAAAAATACACTGATTATTACCATCCTGTCGACGTTTGGTCAACTGATTTCATGCACGCTCGTAGCCTATGGATTCGCAAGATTCCAGTTCAAGGGCAGGGATTTTCTGTTCCTGGTTGTGTTGGCAACCATGATGATTCCCTGGGAAGTCACTATGATCCCACAGTATATGCTGTTCAACGTTCTGGGATGGATTAATACGCTCAAAGCTCTTATTGTACCGTCTTTCTTCGGGTCCGCCTATTTCATTTTCCTGCTGCGGCAGTTCATTCTCACCATCCCGCGGGAGCTAGACGAAGCAGCTACAATCGACGGAGCCAATAAGCTGACCGTATTAACACGGATTATTGTCCCGCTGATGGGGCCTTCGCTGATCCTGGTCGCTGTGTTTCAGGTTATGGGATGTTGGAATGATTATCTGGGGCCGCTCATTTTCCTTAACGACCAGACGAAATACACATTGACCCTAGGGCTCTCACAGTTCAAAGGGATGTACGGTGTGGATATGCAGTCCATTATGGCGATTACAGTTCTGATTTCGATCCCGCCGCTGGCAATCTTCTTTTTCGCTCAACGCTACATCGTTGGCGGCATTGCGACTACGGGCATTAAAGGTTAATTCGCCGTAGCGGGTTCGGAAATCTAATAACAGCACACAGCGCAGAGTAGAGAAAAGAGAGGAGAAATGAACCATGTCACAGCAAACTATCGGGAGGGATTGGGATGATCTTGGCATCCTTCAGCGAGGGCGGGCCAAAAGCCGGGCCTACTTCATCCCCTATTCTGACTGGTCAGGGGCACTAACTTACAATAGGGGAAGCTCCCCCTGGTTTAAATCCTTGAATGGCATATGGAAGTTCAATTATGCAAAAGGGCCAAAGTGGGCTCCGAATTATTTCTACGAGGAGGCGTATGATACTTCCGGCTGGGATGAGATTCAGGTTCCGGGGCACTGGCAGCTACAGGGATACGGAACTCCACATTATACGGACCTATATTATCCGTTTCCGGCAGACCCCCCGCATGTGCCTGACGAGAATCCGACAGGCAGTTATGTTAGAGAGTTCATGCTGCCTGAATCCTGGAACGGACGGAATGTCGCCATTAAGTTCGACGGGGTGGATAGCGCGTTTCATATCTGGGTAAACGGCAAACCGGTCGGATACAGTCAGGGCAGCCGCCTAACCTCAGAATTCGATCTCACTCCTTATGTGAAACCGGGCCACAATACTTTAGCCGTTAGAGTGTACCAATGGTCGGACGGCAGTTATCTGGAAGATCAGGATATGTGGTGGATGAGCGGAATTTTCAGAGATGTGTATCTGCTCTCCGAGCCGTCTTCGCTCCGCATTGCCGATTATCGGATTATAACGGAACTGGATGAATCAAGCCGTGATGGGATCTTGTCTGTTCATGTGAACATACAAGGGGAAGCTGCTGAACAGGGCAGTCTGCGGCTTGAACTGCTTAAACGAAGTGGTGAATCTGTTGCATGGGCTGAGGATCGGGTTACTGCAGGAAAGAATGTGCAGCTTATAATGCCGGTAGGACAGCCGGAACTGTGGAGTGCGGAATCCCCCAATTTGTACCATCTGAAGATCACTTTGTTGGATGAAAGTGGAGATACGGTAGAGATGACGGCTCAGCGGGTTGGATTCCGCACAGTTGAGGTGCGCGGCGGACAATTCCTGGTGAATGGAAAGGCGATTCAACTCAAAGGAGTCAACCGTCACGATCATCACCCGGATACAGGTCGCACAGCCACCGTCTCCACCATGCTACAGGACATCAAGATGATGAAGCAGCACAATATTAACGCTGTAAGAACCGCGCACTACCCGAATGATCCCCGGTTCTATGATCTGTGTGATGAGTACGGCTTATATGTTATGGAAGAGACCGATCTGGAGACACACGGATTCGAACTGCTAGGCAACATTTCCAGACTCAGCGATGATCCTGCCTGGCAGGAAGCCTACGTGGAGCGCGTTCAGCGAATGGTTGAGCGCGACAAGAATCATCCTTCCGTGATCTTCTGGTCGCTTGGGAATGAGTCCGGCTTCGGCTGCAATTTCCGGGCGATGGCGCAGTGGTGCAGAGAAGCTGACCCAACACGGCTTATTCATTACGAAGAAGATCGCGAAGCTGAGGTCTGTGATGTGGTAAGCACGATGTACTCCTCCGTTGAGAAGATGGAAGGCTTCGGTCAGTTGACTGATCATCCGAAGCCGCATATTCTGTGTGAATTCGCGCATGCCATGGGCAACGGCCCCGGTGGATTAAGACCTTATTTTGATACTTTTGACAAGTACGATAGACTGCAGGGCGGCTTTGTGTGGGAATGGATTGACCACGGGCTGAGCTGGAAGACAGCGGATGGGAAGGCTGATTATGCTTATGGCGGGGACTTCGGGGATGTGCCCAATAACAGCAACTTCGTTATAGATGGTCTAGTCCGGCCGGACCGAACGCCATCACCGGGCCTGCTTGAATATAAGAAAATTATCGAGCCGGTTCGCGTTGAGTATATAAGCAGGAACAAGGTTAATGTGATTAACCGCTATGATTTCCTGACACTGGATCACCTATATGCTGATTGGAGCATTACCATGGATGGACGTACCGTTCAAAGCGGGGTTCTTGCACTGCCAGAGATTGAAGCGGGCGGACAGGCAGAAGTGGAGATTCCTTATGACCACAGTCTTGATGCTCTCCTTCGCAGTGAGGATGCGGAACAGTGGCTGAACATCAGCTTCTCGATCGCCGCTGACTGTCTTTGGGCGGAGCAGGGGCATGAAGTGGCTTGGGCTCAGTTTCTAATGCAGGATGAGTTGGGAAATCGTGTTGGCGATAATCATACAGGGCATTCAGATGACCATTCCAATGCTGCTATCGGGATGAGAAGTCAGCAGATCAGGCGGAATCTTCACTGCACAGAAGCTGCTGGACAGATCATTCTCACAAATGAGGACTTCCGGATGATCTTTGACACGCGGAGCGGGCGAATCGATTCGCTTCGTCTGAATGGCAAGGAACTAATGAAAGCCGGACCGCGGCTGAATTTCTGGCGTGCACCGATCGACAATGACATGTATGTGCTACCGGACTGGCGCAAAGCACACCTGGACCGGCTAACAGAACGTGTTGATGAGGTTAGCTGGGCCTGGCTTGATGAAGGGAACATCCGCATCACTGTGAGTTCAAGGATTGCTCCGCCAGTTTTTGATTGGGGTTTCCGGTGTGTAATCACCTATACCGTAAACAGTATAGGGCAAATCACTATGGATGTGCAGGGCACACCGGAGGGCAAGCCGCCAGAAATGCTGCCTAAGATTGGACTCCAGATGGAGATTCCGGGCGACATGGATCGGGTGAAATGGTATGGCAGGGGACCTGGTGAGAATTATTCGGACAGCAAAGAGGCAGGCCGTGTTGGAGTGTACACAGCTTCAATTGATGGACTATTCACTCCATATATATATCCGCAGGAGAATGGGAACCGGATGGATGTCAGATGGATATCCGTCACAGACGCATCCGGACTTGGTCTACTTGCTGCGGGTATTCCGACGCTTGAATTCAGCGCGCGCCGTTATACGGACAAGGATCTTGAAGAGGCACAACATGCAAGCGAGCTTGTTCCGCGTGACTTCGTCACGCTGAATCTGGATTACCGGCAGAATGGGCTGGGCAGCAACAGTTGTGGACCTGCCCAGATGCCGGATCATAAGGTAACATCGGAAGCTTTTACATTCCGTATTCTGCTTACTCCGTTTTTATCAGAAGATACCACGCCAGAGTGGCTTGGTAGACAAATGCTGTACGGGTTACCACAATCGCATCAATGAGAGGAGGGGACAGTATGCTCCACACACAGGATGTACTCAATTTAAGCGGAAAGATAGCTGTTGTTACCGGAGGTGCTTCAGGTATTGGCCTTGCTACGGCCGGACTGCTTGCGGATTTCGGAGCACATGTGGTTGTGCTGGACATCAATGTAAGGCAAGGGGAGCAGGCTGTTCATGAGATGAAAGAGCGGGGAAGGAAAGCAAGCTTCCACCGCTGCGATGTCTCCTCTTCGGAGGACTGTAAGCGTGCTGCCTCAGAGATTGAGAACGCGTACGGCAAGGTCGATATTCTGTTCAATAATGCGGGGATTATCCGCCGTAAGACCGTTGTCGAGCTTGAGGAAGCCGACTGGGATCTGGTAATGGATGTATCACTTAAGGGAGTTTATCTACTCTCCAAATATATAATCCCGGTGATGGAGCGCGGAGGCGGTGGCAGTATCATTAATACCGGCTCCGGCTGGGGCCTTAAAGGCGGGGACCGTGCCGCTTCCTACTGTGCAGCCAAGGCTGGAGTGGTCAATCTCACCCGAGCCATGGCTATTGACCACGGTCCCGCGAACATTCGCGTGAACTGCGTGTCCCCAGGTGACACGGATACGCCGCTTTTACGCGATGAAGCCAAGCAGCTTCAACAGGACGAAGCTACTTTCCTCGTAGCCTCTGCTGGGGGACGTCCATTGGAGCGATTGGGTACACCACGTGATATCGCAAATGCGGTATTGTTCCTAGCTAGCGATCTGTCTTCCTGGGTCACCGGAAGCGTACTTGTTGTGGATGGCGGCGGCATTGCCTAACGGTTAAAGAAATAAATACTAGAAATCAACCTTTTAAGGACGGAGGCGTTAACCTTGTCTGAACACAGAACTTATGCCCATCCCTATATCCCGAATACAGCACCGGAAGTCCGTGAGGCAATGCTGAAGGAAATCGGCCTGAGCTCCGTCGACCAGCTGCATGATGCAATTCCAGACAGTCTGAAGCTTAAGCGGGAGATGAATCTTCCTCCAGCTATGAATGAATATGAGCTTCGTCGACATATCGAGGCTCTGCTTGCGAAGAACAAGCATGGCGCCGATTATATCAACTTTCTCGGGGCTGGCTGCTGGCAGCATTTCGTTCCGGCTGTATGCGACGAAATTAATCAGCGCTCGGAGTTCGTGACGGCTTATGCAGGAGAGCCTTACGAAGACCACGGCCGATTTCAGTCCTTGTTCGAGTATCAGAGCCTGATGGCCGAACTCGTCGATATGGACGTAGTTAATGTCCCTACCTTCGACTGGGCACAGGCAGCCTCCACGGCCATCCGAATGGCAGGTAGGATTACAGGCCGCAGGATTGCGCTGCTCTCCAGATCCGTCGATCCGGATAAAGCCAAGATCATTACCAATTACTGTACACCTGTAATGGAGATAAGGTACGTGGAGATTGATTCGGTGACAGGAAAAATAGATTTGGATGATCTGCAGGGCAAGCTTGAGGAAGGAGCGGCGGCGTTCTACTTCGAGAATCCAGGTTATCTCGGAATTATTGAGGATCAGGGTGCTGAAATATCTGAGCTTGTGCACGTGGTAAATGCTATCTCTATTGTGGGCGTTGATCCGATCTCCCTTGGCGTACTGGAACCTCCAAGCCGTTATGGCGCTGATATTGTCTGTGGGGATTTGCAGCCGCTGGGCATGCATATGAACTATGGTGGGGGTCAAGCCGGATTCATCGCTACCCGGGATGAAGAGACTTATGTGATGGAATATCCGTCCCGCCTGTTCGGTATTGTTCCTACTGAAGTGGAAGGTGAATATGGCTTCGGTGATGTAGCCTATGAGCGTACATCCTTTGCCCAACGGGAGAAGGGGAAAGAGTCGGTGGGAACACAGACAGCCCTGTGGGGAATTACCGCCGGAGTTTATCTATCCCTGCTTGGACCAGTGGGGATGCAGGAAGTAGGGGAGACCATTATACAGAAATCTCAATATGCGGCGAATAAGCTGTGTGCCATTCCCGGGGTCTCTTTGCGCTTTAAAGATACAGCCTTTTTCAAAGAATTTGTCTTAGATTTCAACGAGACTGGAATATCTGTTGCTGAGATTAACAAGCGTCTTTTGGAAGTAGGGATTTTCGGAGGAAAAGATATATCCTCCGCATATCCCCAGTGGGGACAATGTGCTCTGTACTGCGTAACTGAAATTCATATGCAGGCAGATCTGGACCGGCTTGCCTCAGCTATCGAGAACATTGTCTGCAAGAATTAATAGTACAGAAGAGTAGGAGGAAAGCCATGAAACGGATTCGTAGAGATCATAAGGTACGCCGCTTTCACCAGGCCAAATGGGATGAACCGGTGATCTTCGAGCTTCACCGATCGGGTGAGCGCGGAGTGATCCCGCCGGGCACCGAGGCTGGGATTGCCGAGGTTGTCGGTCAAGGCTCCGCCCGAATTCCATCAGCGATGCGGCGAAAAGAAGCACCGGCGCTGCCCGAGATCGGTCAGGCCAAAGTTCTTAGGCATTATTTAAGACTCTCTCAAGAGACTTTGGGTTCCGACCTTAATGTAGAGATCGGACAGGGGACATGTACGATGAAATATATTCCCCGTATCAATGAAATGCTTATACGTACCCCAAATCTGATGGAACTGCATCCTCTGCAGGATGCTGGATCCGTTCAAGGAATTCTGGAAATCTACTATAGGCTGGACCAGGCGATGCGTGAAATATCAGGGATGAATGCTTTCTCGTTCCAGCCAAGCAGTGGCACCCAGGCCTTGCTGGCCATGGCTTCCATTGTACGCGCATATCATGATTCACGTGGCGAGGGAGACCAGCGGGATGAGATCATTACGACGATCTTTTCACATCCGTCCCAAGCGGCGACCGCAGCTGTTAAAGGATATAAGATTATCACACTGCATCCTGACGAAGACGGATTCCCGGATCTTGAGAAGCTGAAGAATGCCATTTCTGAACGCACGGCGGGTTTCGTCGTGGCCAATCCGGAAGACACAGGTATATACAATCATCGTATCCGTGAGTTCACGGACGTGGTTCATGAAGCAGGAGGAATCTGCTTCTACGATCAGGCGAACGCGAATGGGCTGCTGGGTATCACCCGGGCCAAGGAAGCCGGGTTTGACATGTGCTTCTTCAACCTGCATAAGACCTTTGCGGCACCTCACATGTGTGGAGGGCCGGCTACAGGCGCTCTTGGGGTAACCGATTCCCTTAAGCGTTTCCTGCCCGGTCCGCTTGTTGACTGGGACGGCAGTCGTTATGTCCTTGTAGAGCAAAGCGGTGATAGCATCGGCAAAGTCCGCAGCTTCCACGGCGTGGCCCAGACTGTACTTCGTTCCTACGCTTGGATTATGAGTCTGGGGCCAGACGGTCTTAAGAATGTGGCCCAAATCGCTGTACTGAATAATAACTACCTGTATCACAAAATTCTGCAAATCCGCGGAGCCAGCGCTCCTTACATCAAAGGTCGACGTCTTGAACAGGTAAGGTACAGTTGGAAGCAGCTTACGGATGAGACTGGGGTAACGACAGAAGACATCACCCGCCGGATGTGTGATTTCGGCCTGCATTATTGGACTTCCCATCATCCGTACATCGTTCCGCAGCCGTTCACCCTGGAGCCGACTGAATCTTATTCGAAGGAAGATCTTGATGAATATATCGAGGCGCTGTCCCATATTTCGAATGAAGCTTACACGCAGCCGCATATCGTCAAATTAGCTCCGCACAACAGCACCGTTCACCGGAATGTGGAATCTTCTCTTGATGATCCTGCAAAGTGGTGTATTACATGGCGGGCTTATCTAAAGAAGACACAGCCGGAATAGGGCTTGGTCCCTACAATTAAAATATACATTTGAAAGTAGAGGGGCTCCGTTTGGAGCCCTTCCTATTTGACTGTATCACCAAAGAAAGGGGTTATGGGTATGTCTGGGTATATGAGGAACTTGCTGCGCCTGTCTGTCGGCGTCCGCCGGTTTCTTATGACCGAAGCCATGTATGGCATCGGCATCGGTATGTATTCGCTAGTTCTTAATTTGCATTTGCTGTCCAAAGGAATGAAGGAGGATGAAATCGGGCTGCTCATGTCCATAGGTATACTGATCATGGGTGCATTGGCTATTCCTGTATCCATATCGGCAAACCGTATAGGTCGTAAAAAGCTGCTAGTATCCGGCATCATGTTTATAGCGGCAGGAAGTGCACTTTATGCGATTGGCAATCATTCCGGCATATTCTATTTGGCTCAAACTTTGGTCTCGATTGGCCTTACTCTTGTGGAGACGACTGAGGTGCAGTTGCTATTTCACTATTGTGGCTCGCGCAAGGAAGAAGCAAGTGCCTTCTCCCTGATGTTTGCCGTGTTTACGGCATTTACAGGGGCAGGAACCCTGGCTGCCGGATACTTGCCGAATTCGGCTGATAGCGGGGATGGGTATGGGCTAACGCTGCTGCTTGCTGCACTGGTTTTCGTTGTTCACAGTATGATTAGAGGACTCTGGCTTCCCTCTGAGGGGAGGGAAAGCGAAACGGTTAGAACCTCTGAAGTTCTGGAAGTGAACCGTGAAGTCTCTAGCTTGAGGAAAAAGCTGCCTTCCGGCACACTCTGGCTGTTCTCGGTATTCATGGCCCTGCTCGGAGGAGCGATAGCCATCACTGGGTCATTTCTTAATGTAATTGTGAAGTATAGACTGAACTGGATGGATGATAAAGTGTCCATTCTGCTGGCGGTAAGCGGAGTTGTTTTGTTTGCAGCTTCTTTAATGACGCCTTATGTATTAGAGCGTTTCGGCCACAATGTGGCGATCGTATCTGTCTTTTTGGTTAACATACTCGTGTTCGCCTTATTATCCTGGGCTATGCCGGTCTGGATGTTCACAATCGTGTTTCTGGTTCGCGGGGGAGGGCTTACGATGCTGTCTAATCTGCTGGATAGTCAGTTGATGTCTGCCTTTAAGGAGCGGGAGAGGAATCTCTACGCAGGGATGAGATCCGTATTTCGGAGCCTCGGATCATCCGGCGCCGCTCTGCTTACGGGATGGATTTTGATTGGACAGGATTATGAAATCCCCTTTTTTCTGACATCTGTAGTATTGCTTCTCTGTCTGGTTTATTATATCTGGTTCATCCGCCCAATTCTGGATAAAAGGCTGAAAGAATGAATGGCTGAATACAATTTTCATAAGTAATTCAATCTGGACAGCAGTGTGAATAAATATATAAGGGGCTGTCCAAAAATCCATGTAAAATGGATATAGGACGCCCCTTTGCATTGAAGTAGGCTTTCGCTTTTCCTTCTAACATAACCTGCATTAAATCCATCCAAAGAAGAACTTATATCTTATGGGCTTGTTGTTTCTTTGTGCCCACTCCCTAATTTCGTTCATGCCATTAACCGTATTCTCTTTTTTAAAAGTAAAGTACAGCTGTATTGGAACTAACTTTTTATCAACAGTCTTAAATCCAATTCGTTCACCATCGATAAACACTGAACTTATTTCATCCGCATCGTATCTTTTCTTATTTAAAGAAATAATAAAATTGTCGCCAAGTGTAATACTCTTGGAACTGAGCAATCGATAGAGTGAAAATATGATAATAATGAATATAAAGATGAACCATATTCTTGGAAAGAAGAACAGGAAGTCAGGTATGCGACTAGTACTATTATACATAGTAATTATTAAGGAAACTTCTAAAAAACACATTGCAATTAGTGTTTTCATTACGTTTGGATATTTGATTGAAAGAGACGTTTCATGAAATCCCAAGTCACTCCATCCTTTCTCCTAATTCAAAGGCTCCACAATGATTTTACCATATATTGTGATCTCAGTGCTTGATCAAGCTACGCGGGCTAATGCTCTTTTTTTATGTGTAAGGCCTCTTCTCAGGAGTGACCATTGAATTACAAACCTTTGGAAGTTATACTTTGATGAGAAATACGGACCCGCTTATCCTTTAACAGATCCGTCCTTAATAGGGTAGGGATCTTATTTTTCGTAGGTATAATTTCATTCAGATATGGAGGCGTAACCTTGCAGCTAATTAATCAATCCGAAATACAAGAGAGGATCGACCTGCTTAAAGATCAGGATCTATATATCCATCTTGAGATGACGACGGGAGCATACGCTGCCCATTTCGATAGTTCTAAGCACCCAGCGGCTACTTTCATTACTAATGCTGTGATCCGATATTCTCATGGTTCGATTTCCGGTCATGGACCTTATCGCGTAGGCCTAAAAATGTCACAAGGCTGGGTGTACTCGGAAGGACTAACTCACTATGAAGAGAGTGAGACCGAAAGATTAATTCTGGCCGGTCATGACAGCCAAGGCAAACTGGTCGTATCCTTGCAATTAAGCCGGGAGCCGTTCTAATGGTAGAGGAGATGAGGAGTTCAGTGGAAAGACATATTCTAGTTATATTACCGCATCCGGATGACGAGGCCTTCGGTATATCCGGAACGCTTGCCAAGCATGTGCAAAACGGCACCCAAGTCACCTACGCTTGTCTGACACTTGGAGAGATGGGCCGGAATATGGGCGTGCCGCCATTTGCGAATCGGGTAACCCTCCCAGAGATCCGTAAAAAGGAGCTGGAAGAATCCTGCCGAGCGATTGGAATACAGGATTTGAGAATGCTTGGTTTCCACGATAAAACGATTGAATTTGAAGATCAAGCTCTGCTCGAGGGCCATATTGATGCGCTTCTGAAGGAGCTTAACCCCTCACTGGTCATTACATTCTATCCGGGGTACAGCGTTCATCCCGATCATGATGCTACCGGAGCTGCAGTGGTTCGAACGGTTGGAAGAATGCCCAAGGCAGAGAGACCTCCTGTTCACTGTATAGCTTTCGCCAATAATATTGAAGAGATTGGAAAGCCTCAGGTAATCATTGAAGTGAAAGATTTCCTGAAGCAAAAGATGGCATCCATTCAGGCGCATAAATCCCAATTCCAAGCCGCTGAACTGTTAGGCAGCAAAACGCTAGAGGATAAAGAAATCCAAGATCGTTTTGGAACAGAGCATTTCTGGATCTATCCATTTGAATGATAATAAGTCCGAGCATAAACGCTCGGGCTTTTTCTTTGGGGCCCACTACCGTGGGCAGGCTTCATTTCCTAATATAAGATTTGAATATCTGTGCCTTTTTTCAAATATATGGTAAGGTTTAGGGGGATCAACCAAACCGGTTTCGTCAGGCCAGGAGGTGTATTCGTTTGAAAAAATCATATTTCAATCTCATTTGTGGAATAGTCATTCTTTTGCTGGTATTCACTGCATGCAGTAAGGAAGGACCCAAGTATGCTGAGCTTTTCACACATGTGGAAGAGCATCGGGCTGTGTTCATGCAGCCGCGTGAAGCAGGGCTTGCTGCTTTGTAAATTGCGGATGCAGTGGGTGAATACGATACAACCTTGGGTACAATTATGCAGGATGATATCTTATCCGTGAATCAAAAGGAGTTTATACAGCAGATTGTGGTAGATGTTAAGACCAATAAAATCGTTGGTTACCGGGTAGGAACGGTCTTTCCCAGATCGGAAAGTGGTTATCAAGATGCGAGAGAACTGGTACTTGCTTTTATGAACCAATACAAACCTGCGGATGAGGAGGCGGCTGACAAAGTCGAAAAATCCATCCAAACGATTGACAGGATGGCTCTTCCGCTAAAGCCATTAACAGGCTCTATCGAAGAGTCATGGTCATACGGCAAGGACGAGGATAAATTGTATATAATCTACAGAATGTCGACCAGTTTTCAAAGTGATGATGAATTGCCTTTGAACTTTTATTTCAGCTATGAGGGGGAGTAAGGAACGAAGAAATAAGATGTGATTTACAAAAAAATACACAAAGACTATTATATTTCTATAGGGAATTATATCCTTTTTTTCCTAAACAATTGTTCGGACTAAATAACTGGAGGATCAAATGAAAAAGCACGACAAAATCATTTCCTTCATCTTCATACTTGTTATGATGGTGACGGCTATTTACTGGGCCATTTCGACTCAGAGCTGGACCATGCTGGGCACCCTCGCTTCTGTGGTCTGTTTCGGGCTTTTTGTGCTATTGGGGCTCCGCACTATACCTGTATTGACGGATTTTGTTTTGACGAATCCAGCACCTGAAGTGACTTGGAAGAGTAAGGAGCAGGATAGAAGACAGGCTTGGCTTTATATTATTGGATGGATATTGGCGAGTCGTATCCTGCTTATGCTCATCGGGTATTCATTTTTGATCATACAGAATGGCTATTCAGGTGGTCTGCTTAGCAAAATGGCAGAGACTTGGCATATCTCTGGAATTGATGCTTCTAGTTATTTGGGCATTGCTGAGAATGGATACGTGACCGAGGGTGATGCGAGATTCCATATCGTGTTCTTTCCCTTTTTTCCAAATTTAATAAGAGTAGTTCAGGCATTCGTAGGGAATTATCTCGTTTCTGGATTCATCGTTTCAAATATCACTTCAATTGTCGCAGCCCTGGTCGCTTATGAGCTTGCTGCACTAGACATGCATCGAAAGAATGCCATGCGGGTCGTGAAATACATTTTCATATTCCCTGCCGCGTTCTTTTTCTTCATTCCGATGACCGAGGCTCTATTTCTGGCATTATCTTTGATGTGTTTATATTTTGTGAGAAAAAAGGAATGGCTGATCGGATGCTTATGCGGTGCACTTGCAGCTTATACACGTTCTCCCGGAGTGCTTCTGATTGTACCGGTTGCGATTGAATTTGGACGGGATCTGATGGGCAACTATAAGCTATTAAGTAAAAAAGTCTTTATACATAGAATCATCAGCGCTGTATGTTTTCTCGCTATTATATCAACGGGCTTGCTGGCCTATCTGTTTATTAATTATCACGTGACGGGAAATGCGTTTCAGTTCAGTATTTACCAGAGAGAGCATTGGTCTCAGCGGTTTTATCTCTTTTTTGATACGGTAAGATATCAGATGGAATACGCTGTGGGCACCTTTAAGAGTGGAGATAGCCGTTCTTTTCTCGGCTTATGGCTGCCTAATTTAATCGCTATATTCTCAGCACTAATTATCATGTTCATGGGTGCAAAAAAGATACGACCTTCATACACCGCCTATTTCATCGTGTATTTTGCGTTCGTAGTGGGAGCTACCTGGCTGCTGTCAGCCCCGCGGTATTTGCTTGTTGCATTTCCACTAGCTTTTGCTGCTGTCGCGCTCACTGAAGAGAAATCAAAGGATGCTATCCTTACTGTAGTTTCTGTTGCGGGGAGTCTTTTGTATTTAGCGATGTTTGTGGCAGGATATCCAGTGTATTGATGAATCATGTTAAAATAGGGGGACGCTTAAACGCGTTCTCCTTTTTTTTTGCGAATAACCTTATAGAAACGATGGTGGGTATGAAGATTGAGTACGACAATCAGGTGATCGAGTTTAATGTTCAATATGGAAACGGCAAGAAAATCTCCATTCACATAGATTCTTCAGGGCGTATAACGCTCAAAGCTCCCAAGAAAACAAGTGAAGAGACGATCAAAAGCGTGGTAGAGCGTAATGGGAAATTAATAGTGGAGAAGCTGCAAAGTATTGAAGCGAACCGAGAAACACCAAAGCTCAAAGAGTATGAAGACGAGGGTAAGTTCCTGTATCTAGGCAAATATTATTCGCTGCAAGAGCTAATAGAGACAGGGGATTTAAATGAGGAAGAGCTTAAACTTAAGCTGAAGAAATTCTATTTCGCTAGCTGTAAGAAGGTTGTAGCTGAACGGATCAATAAATATCAGACGCAGCTTAGAGTAAAGCCAAAGACGATTGACATTGTTGAGTCTAGAACCAAGTGGGGAAGCTGTAGCTCGGATAAAAAGCTAACCTTTAACTATCGCCTAGCGATGGCTCCAGTGGAAGTTATCGATTATGTAATCATCCATGAACTGTGTCATTTACTTCATATGAATCATGACCGCTCTTTTTGGCGAAAGGTTGGAAGCCTCATGCCGGATTATAAGGAGAAGGAAGAGTATTTGGCTAGATATGGGCGTGCTATGACGCTGTGATAATCAGAGATTAATTCAGATGGTCCATTTTCTGGTGAATAAAAGGAAGGGAAGAGGTAAAACTATGTTCACAAAATAGAACTGGAAGAAATTTAAATGCGGAGGTAAATGATGACACAGAATAAAGGAAATTCACAACGCCAGATTCGAACTTCAATTCTTTGTTTGATCTGTGCCTGCACCGTCCTATTAAGTGGCTGCTCTAAAGCTGCCAATGAAACCACACAAGTAACTCCAACACCTATAACAGAAGCCACTGCACCTGCGACTACGAACAATGCAACAGAACAACCCAATGCATCATCCGGTACAAATACAGAGGGACTTCCGGCGGATGTTAGCGTTCAGAGAGTCATTAAGGAAGTCACTTTAAAGGACGGCTATCATAAAAAGATTGAGCTGCTGACAGACGGAGGCAAGCGGGTTACCATTACGGATCCGAGCCAAAAGATTGTTTTGCAGCAGATTGAATATGATGGGAAGATTACTACGTCTAATGGTAAACAGGTTACCGTTAAAGTCGAAGGTGGGGGAGAGCAGACCCTAACCATCCCCGATCATGTAGTGATCGAAGATGAGGACAAGCTTGGACTGATGCCAGGTGTTGATATCGAGTGGACAGTGAATGCCGAGGGGCAAATCGAAAGTGTTGAACTGGAGGATTAAAGAGATACTGAGGTGGCTGGCTAAATGAAATTTCTAATCGTATTTGGCAGTATAGTGGTTCCCGTCGCCATGCTAATGATACAACGGAAATGGATAAAGTGGCGTATTGTTTTTAATGTAACTTCTGTGTTGTCTACGCTTATTTTAGGTAATATTTCTGCCCTAGCTATATATGAAATATTAAGAGATAACACGGTATTTATGACCTCGATCCATGCGATTTTTTTGAATCCAATGTTTCTTTTAACGGGAGCATATCTTGGAGTATATCTGGTCTATCGCTTGATGTTGATGACGTATGAAGAAGTATATGTATGATGTAGTTAAAAAAAAGAGTGTCCCCGTGAAGGGACACTTCTTTTTATGTTATACAGCGAAAGTTAAGAAGACTTTCCTACAACGTTTGTTCCACTCTTCGTGATCTTGTACGTAAGGATATCACCATTCCAGAAGTGGAATTTCAAGATGACCTCTCCATCTTTAACATCTTTAAAGAAGGCTGGAAGCAGCTTGATTTCTTTCGTGTTATAAGAGGGTGAGAACGTATTGCCGAACTCCTTGAATGGTGTCCAGTCTTGCGGGCCTGCATTGCCACCAGCGGTATAGACAGCCTCCATCGTGGCAAGCTGGTTACCATTAAAGGTAGTTGGAATCGCAAACGATTCAGTCGTACCTTTGGCATCACTTAATTTGGCAGTGTCATTCACGATGATCTTTAGTCTCCACGCAACACCTTTGTTGAATTTCAACGTTAACACAGCATTTTCACCGTATTTTTGGGAAGCTGTGAGTTTTTTGAGTTGGCTGGCTTTGAGTGTGAGCTCCTCGCCATTCAAGGTGTAATCTTTTCCCTTTGTTAGATACTTCCCATTTGCACTAATCGTGGTTAGCTTATTGCCGTTTAGGTTCAGCTTCACCTTGGTGTCTTTGATCGCTGCACCTTTTTTTAGATAGACCAGATCGCTTTCAGTGCTGGAGGAACGTTCCTTCAGACCAGACATTAATACACCCTGCAGCTCAGAATCGGACCACTTATACGTTTTGCGGTTGAAATGCTGCCCATTATCCCAGAGCATGGAGGTCATTTTCTTTTCTTTTAAATAATAGGTAAGGTACTCGAAGAATTTCAGCTTCTCGCCTTGTTCAATCACACCTGTATCTTTATCGAATCCTAGCAGTCCAAACTCACCAACGATAACAGGGATTCCTTTGGCTACGAATGTGTTGTAAACGTTATCAAAAGTTTGGATGATATCGTTTTTTGTATCTTTTTCAAACGTGGTGTAACCAGCGATATTCACACTGAACGGCCAGAAGCCATAGTAGTGAACGGTCGCAATTATGTTCGGATCGTTAAGAGCTGTAATCGTCTTGTAGAGCTGTTCCATTCTAGGTTGGGTAGGAGAAGTCTCTAATGAAGGTAGCACTAGCGGACGGACATCATTTTTTCCACCTGAGTTTCGAACGATCTGATGGAAGGAATTGTTGAGCTCTGCAAGCATCTGTTCCATCTTCGCTTCATCCGTACTTCCGCCATCTGTGAAACGAGGTTCATTAATGCTTTCGAAACTCAGCTTATCGGATTTATCCTTGAAGCGGTCAGCAATTTGAGTCCATGCTGCATTATAACGCGCCAGCGTCTCATCATGCTTCTCTTCCATATGACTTACCCATAACCAGGAGTCGTGATGGACATTGATCATTACATATAACTTGGCGTCTAGCGCCCAGTCTACAACTTCTTCGACACGGTCGAGGTAAGTTTGATCAATGGTGTAGTTCGGTGCTTCACCTATGTGTGAATCCCAAGTGATAGGAATCCGGATACTTTTGTAGCCTTGTGCGGCGATTTTCTTAATCAGTTCTTGGGTCACACGCGGATTGCCCCAGGAGGTTTCATCCTCACCTGTAGCATCTAGAGTATTGCCAAGGTTCCATCCGGGCTGCATATCGTCTACATAGGATTGGATCTTACTCTTTGGTGCTGCCTTAGCTTGTTGCTCGTCCTTAGTGGCAGCGGCGGCAATGGATGAGAACAAAGAGAGCAGAAGAGCGGTGACAAGGGTCAATGATAAGAATGATTTCTGGATTCGAGTAGTCATTGAATTCTCCTTTGTAAGATCATTTTTGAGGATGCTTAAACCTGACCTTCCGTAGTACTTTGGTGCTTAGATGAATACGTACACCTCCATGAATTTGTTGTAAACGCTTACCGAATACCCTAACATAAAATAATTTCAACGAGTACCTTACTAATTTGTGGTAAATTCATATATGAATTAGTGATTTGCAGTGTTTCCAAAGTTATGGAGGGCAATCCAGTGAGCAGATTTCATTACATAGGCTCGGCTACAGAGCTTCCGTTAGGAGAAAGAGGCAGTGTACCGTCAGCAAAGACATATAATGAAGTGAAAAATTCCCCGGAGTATAAGAAACAAAGAGAGGCTCTGCGCCTGCAAGGCATAATTCCTTTGGATGACATCGCAGATCTATCTCATTTAAGAGATGAGGACTGTCTTGTATACGACTCGGAAGAAGATGCAGCGGGTATTTTTATAGAGGAACTTGGGTATTGGAACGATGAGATTCGCAAGCATTTTCGGAGTCCATATGTGTACCGGATTTCACCGAATTGGGGCGGCTTCTCTGTATCCCCTAAGCTAAAAGATACTCTACCGGGATCATATAACGCCTCACTCAAGTGTTGTCGGGAGTTATTTAGGCTTATGACAGATTATGGGGTATCTGGTGCCGAGTTTGAGCTTTATACATGCTGGGCTGAGGAAGAAGGGCTCCCACGTAATAAAAAGTATGATCGAATCTTTGATTTGGCCTCTTTGTCACTGGAGGATGGTTTTGAGTTGAGAGAAAAAGAGTATATTGTGGTTAAAATGATTTGATATTCAATAGGATTATCGCTAACTACTCGTTATACAAAAAACAAATATTGCATGACAAAAGCATATATATTAGATATGATGAAGCATGGAAAAATTAATATTAGCAATAGGTGCCAATTATGAATGTTTCGGAAATACAATCATAGATTGGTTAAATGGAAAGCGGGTGTGAATCCCGCACGGTCCCGCCGCTGTGAAAGAGGAGTCCTTGCAAGGTACCACTGGGAAACTGGGAAGGTAGCAAGGGTGATGATACTTGAGCCAGAATATCTGCCTATTTCTGATACACCGTTAAACTCTACGAGCGATAGAGAGGTGTTTGATATAGTATATGCCTGCTATTGTTGCGGTTCACTATCTTAAACCTCTTGACGTTATGTTGAGTGGTTTTTTTGTAGTGCTATGAAAGTTTATTCTGTTTTTTAACATAGGAAGAGAAGGGAAGGGTTATGGAAACATGAAGAAAAATAAGTTTTTAGCTTGGTTACTTATTGTAGCAGTATTTATCACGACGTTCTCTACAAGTGTAATCCCGGCTCATGCGAATGAAGCAATTGCCGATAGTGCAGTTGTAACAACAGAGGTTGATCAAGCTCTAGTAGAGCAGATTAATGCGCTAGTACAAGAGCCAGATACAGAGAAGCCTACGATTTCAATAGAAGGTATACAAGATAAACAGGAAGTATCCAGTAAAGATGTAAGCTTCAAAGTAGTGGTTACAGACAATGTCTATAAAGACATTATTCCAGTAGTAAAGCTGAACCAAGTCGTTCTGTCAGCTACTAATGGTGAGTACAAAGCATCTCTAAACCCAGGTAGTAACGTAATCGCAGTAACAGCTATAGATGGCGCAGGAAACAAAGCAGATAATGTAACCTATCAGGTTACTTATAAAATCACTGCTAAAGAACAGTTAGATAAAAGCTTGGCCTACATCGTTAACACCGTAAAGAATCCTTCATTTGGAACAGGTAGCGGAGAATGGTCGATTCTTTCTCTAGCACGTGCGAACTACAAAGTACCTAACGGTTATTACAATCTCTATTACAACAATGTAGCTACGCGAATAGCAACGATAATTAAGGATGGAAAACTCGACGCTAGTAAAAGCACAGAGAATTCCAGAGCCATTCTAGGACTTACCTCTATCGGAAAAGATATCACGAATGTTGCAGGTCATGATCTAAGAAATGCACTCGCTGATTATCAATATATTCAGAAGCAAGGGAACAACGGTCCCATATTTGCTCTGATTGCACTAGATAGTCATAACTACGAGATTCCAGTATTATTCCCTGATCCTGATGAGAAGGGAGTTATATATCAAAGCACAAGAGAAAACCTGGTTCAGTACATCTTAGATAGAGAAGTTAAAAAAGGTGCAGCAGATGCCGGGGGCTGGGCTTTAGGTGTAACCAAAGCCGACGTCGATATGACCGGGATGGCGATGCAAGCACTTGCGCCTTATTACGCAAAGGATCCTAATGTAAAAGCTGCCGTGGATCGGGCGATTGCATGGTTATCGAGTGTACAAAATGCTCAAGGCGGATTTACAAGCTGGGGAAGCACAAGCAGTGAGAGCATTGCACAGGTTGTTGTTGCCTTAACTGGCGTAGGCGTAGATCCGCACAGTGACCCTAGGTTTATTAAAGAAGGAAATTCACTTATAGATGCTTTACTTAGCTTCTCTGGGCCGGATGGTGGCTTCAAGCATATTCTCACCGGTAAAGTAGACGCTATGGCTACGGATCAAGGTACATATGCGCTCGTATCCTATGATCGTCTGATCAATAATAGCAACCGTCTCTATGACATGAATGATGTTCCATTTGAACAACCTACTACCGTTGTAGCCAAACAACAATTAAATAAAAACCTTGCCTATATCCTAAACACTGTAAAAAATCCGTCTTTTGGAACAGGTAGTGGGGAATGGTCGATTCTTTCTCTAGCACGGGCCAACTTCGAGGTTCCAAGTGGCTATTACAATCTTTATTATAATAATGTAGCTGCTGAAGTAGCTAAGCTAATGAAGGATGGAAAACTCGACCCTTCTAAAAGCACAGAGCATTCAAGAGCGATTCTAGGACTTACCTCGATCGGAAAAGATATCACGAATGTTGCAGGGCATGATTTAAGAAATGCACTTGCAGATTTTCAATATGTTCAGAAGCAAGGGCTTAATGGTCCCATATTTGCGCTGATTGCCTTAGATAGTCATAACTATGATATTCCTGTAGTAGAAGGCGTTACAGATCAAACCACAAGAGAAAAACTGGTTCAGTATATTTTAGAAAAAGAAGCACCAACTGGTGGATGGGCGTTATTTGGTACTAAAGCCGATACCGATATCACTGGAATGACGATGCAAGCACTTGCGCCTTACTATGCAAAGGATCCTAATGTAAAAGCTGCTGTGGATCGCGCGATTGCATGGTTATCAAGCACACAGAATGATCAAGGTGGATTTACAAGCTGGGGAAGCACAAGCAGTGAGAGCATCGCGCAGGTCATTGTTGCTTTAACTGGCGTAGGCATAGATCCGCACAGTGACTTAAGGTTTGTTAAAAAGGGAAATTCACTGATTGATGCACTGCTTACCTTTGCTGATCCGGATGGTGGATTTAAGCATATTCTCACCGGAAGAGTAGATGGGATGGCTACGGACCAAGGTACGTATGCACTTGTGTCCTATGATCGTCTGATTAATCACAGTAACCGTCTCTTTGATATGAATGATGTGGTAATTGAACAACCACCTGTACAACCAGAGGGTCCGAAAGAATTTCCGTTACCTTCTGGTGATAAGCCGGAAGTTGTAATCAATGATGATGCTCATGATTATATCGTTCCGATCAGCACAGGAGATAGCAACAAGGAAATAACGGTAGTTATTCCTAAAAGTCAACAATCGAAGGTTAGTGTTAGTTTACCTAATAACAGCGATCTTCCTCAGATTGAGGCTACCAAAGGTGACGTATCTGTAGTCATTCCTAAGGGTGCAAAAGTTACAAGTGGAAATGCCGCAGCGATTGAACTAATGTCACCTTTAACAGGCACAGAAGCTGCACTAAAAGATAGTCTGAATCAGATTATTTCCCAGGATAAGAAGCTGGAGAGCATTATTCAAGCTTTTTCTATGGGTGGCAGCGCAAGAGTAGAATTCAGTCAATTTATCACATTAACCTTTAAGGACCTTAAAGGAAGAGATGTAGCTTATATTCAAAATGGTGCACCTCATGCGATTCAAAAATTTGCAAGTGACGCCTTAGGTTTGGCAAGCGGCAAGTCAGAGTATGCCTACGATAATGGAAATGATTTAATCGTAAAAACCAATCACTTCACTGATTACATTGCGTACACATCCAGTGTAGTTCAGACACCTGGTGGCGACGGTGGTAGTGGCAATGGTGGAGGAACCACTCCATCGAAACCATATGTAACCCTATCCGTGGATAAGCTTACGATTAAGAAGGGATATGTTCTTCCATCTGTACAGGTAGAGCTACAATCTGGTGACACAGTGTGGTCTGTACTAGAAAGAGTGCTAGATAGCCGCGATATCGACTATAGATATTCTTGGAACAGTACATTTGGAAGTGTATATGTTGAATCCATAGCTGGTGATGGAGAATTTGACCATGGTAGCGGTAGTGGATGGATGTATAATGTGAATGGAAAATATCCTAATTATGGTGCATCTTCATATAACCTAAGTGCCGGGGATAGAATTCAGTGGCGTTATACTACGAATTTGGGTGTGGATCTAAATGCACCGATGCCAACTTTGAGCCCAACTCCAACCCCATCTGCTACACCAAAACCAAGTGGTACGCCAGCTCCAGGTAATATTGCTAAACCGGGTGACCCGAATGCGAGTCCATCGCCAACAGCGACTCCTAACGATATCAAGCAAGTGTATAAAGACGCCGATAAGATCTCATCCTGGGCGTTCTCAGCGATTGAAACAGCTACAGTAAAAGGGTACATCCAAGGTAACAATGGTCAGGTAAATCCGAAAGATCACATTACAAGAGCAGAATTTACTAAGATCCTAGTATCAGCATTGGAACTTGATATCAAGAGTGACAAAGGAATTACCTACAAGGATGTCGCTCTGGGAGATTGGTTCTATCCATATGTGAATGCTGCTCATAAAGCAGGGTTAATTACAGGCTTTAATAATGAATTTAAGCCAAATGATAAGATTACTCGCGAACAAATGGCAGCCATTATTGTCAGAGCATTATCAATCCCGGCTACGAAGCCTGGGACAGCTATTAAAGATATCAATACTGTGTCTGCGTGGGCAAAAGCAGATGTGGAAACCATTGTTGCCACCGGACTTATGTTAGGTGACAATAATCAGTTTAAGCCTAAAGAGCTTGTAACTAGAGAAATGGCAGCTGTTGTAGCTACTAGAACCCATGATTATAAGAGTGGCGACAAAGCAGTTAGTCCATACATTCAGAACACAGCAGCCTTTTTGCAAAAAACAGTGACAAACCCGGTCATATCCTCGGTTGGCGGGGATTGGACAGTGTTCGGGCTGGCACGTTCTGGTGTGAAGGTTCCAGATAGTTATTACGCTAAGTACTATGCGAATGTAGAAGCCACCCTTAAAGAAAAAGCTGGGAAGCTGCATAGCGTAAAATATACGGAATATGATAGAGTTATTTTGGCATTAACTTCAATCGGCAAAAATATTGATAAAGTGGCGGGTTATAACCTTCTTGAACCACTCGCTGATTTTGATACTGTAATCAAGCAAGGCATTAATGGACCTGTGTTTGCCCTGATCGCTCTGGATAGTAATCATTACGACATTCCAGTGGTTAAGGATGTAAAGACGCAGACAACTAGAGAGATGCTCATTGATTACATTTTAGGTAGAGAGATCAACGGCGGGGGTTGGGCACTAGGCAGTAATGCTACTGCGGCCGATCCGGATATTACGGGAATGGTTATACAAGGCTTGACCCCTTATTACAAAACGAATGCTAAAGTAACGGCTGCTGTGGATCGTGGAATTGCTTGGTTATCCAAAACGCAAACAGCAGACGGAGGTTATGCAAGCTGGGAGTCTACGAACTCCGAGAGCATTGCTCAGGTGATCGTAGCTTTAGCTGGACTTGGTATAGATCCACATAAGGATTCCAGATTCATTAAAAATGGCCGTTCAGCGGTAGATGCGTTGCTTGGCTTTGCTGCACCTGAAGGTGGTTTTTATCACGTGAAGCAGGGTGGAGTAGGCAACGGAGGCGCGAAACCCGGAGAAGTAGATCTTATGGCTACGGATCAAGCGATGTATGCACTGGTTGCTTATGATCGGTTGGTTAAGGGTCAGACGAGTCTTTATGACATGACAGACGTTAAATAGAACTTTATTTAAAGAGATAAGCAAGGGTAGCGTGTATACCCTTGCTTATTATTTAAGGTGGGGAACTTAAGAAATGAACAAGAAAAAATGGCTAACAGCGATACTAATTATTGGTGTGTTGGCGATTGCCTTCTTTTGGGGCGGGAATTATCAGAAGAGCCCGAACAAGGTTGCGAGTAACAGTGTTGAGTCTCAAGTTGTAGAATCAGCCAATACGGCCTCCAATCAGAATGTTGATGTAGAGCCTACAACCTCAAGTGATGCCGAGACAACGGAGATAGCTCCTACAGCTACACCTGGTGAAACAGCTAAGCCTAAGCCCGTTGAAACGGTAAAACCAACTGAAGAGGTAACGCCAACCGAAACTGCGGTAACAGAGGTTGAAAAGCCGACTGCAACACCTAAATCGGATACACAGGCACAACCGACCGTAACACCAAAAGCGGCTAAAACGTCTGCGCCGGAAACGAAAGCAACGGCAAAACCAGTAATCAAACCGGATTCAAAAGTAGCGACAACAGAAACAAAGCAGGAACCGAAAAAGGATAAATTCCTTACCGATCCAGTACCGAGCGGGAAACCTAAGCCCGTGGAATGGCAAGATGCAACGGTAGATAAGAAGAAGCAATTAACGGCTACTTTGTCCGTGTCGGCAGCAACGATTTTAGATAATATGGATATTTTCAATAAGGATAAGGTTGAAGTATTGCCGGCAGATGGTATCATTTATAAAGCGCAGAAGGTAACCTTTTATGAAGGTGAGTCTGTGTTTGATGTTTTGTTAAGAGAGATGAAGAAGAATAAAATCCATATGGAATTCAGCATGACGCCGATCTATAACAGTAATTATATTGAAGGCATAAACAATCTGTATGAATTTGATGCTGGAGAGCTTAGTGGATGGATGTACAAAGTAAATGGCTGGTTCCCTAACTACGGCAGCAGTCGTTATGTTCTTAAGGATGGCGATGTCGTTGAATGGGTATACACTTGTGATTTAGGTCGAGATGTAGGTGGTTATGTAGCCACAGGAGGAGCTCAGAAATAATGAAGGATAGCTTTTCTACCTTTCATCCGTTTGTGAATTTTCTATATTTTGTCGTTGTATTGCTGTTTAGCATGGTGTTCATGCATCCCATATTTCAGGTGATTGCCCTTATCAGTGCAGTGGTCTACTCCTTTATGTTAAAAGGAAAGAAAGCCGTTCGATTTAATCTGCTGTACATGGTTCCTTTTCTACTATTTATGGCGATTATGAACCCTGTTTTTAATCATCAAGGGGTAACGATCTTGTTCTATTTGAACAATGGAAATCCCATCACGAAGGAATCCATTCTTTATGGTGTAGCAGCGGCGTGCATGTTTGTGACGGTAATCATATGGTTCTCCTGTTATAACGTCGTGATGACCTCGGATAAGTTTATTTATATATTCGGAAAAATACTGCCGGCACTGTCGTTGATTTTTTCGATGGTGCTTCGTTTTGTTCCTAGATACTTAGCGCAAATCAAGGTGATTTCGAATGCTCAAAAATGTATAGGCCGGGATGTCACGCAGGGAAATCTTCTCGCGCGAGCGCGAAATGGGATTACGATCCTATCGATAATGACCACCTGGGCTCTGGAAAATGCGATTGAAACGGCAGATTCCATGAAGTCAAGAGGATATGGATTGCCTGGACGTACAAGCTTTTCGATCTTCCGTCTAGATGCCCGGGACAAAGTAGCCCTCTTGATTATGACAGGCTTAATTGCGATGGTAGCCATCGGCGCAGCAATGGGTGAGAACACGATGAGATATTATCCGTCGATTAAAGCGAGCGCAATTACACCTTTTAGTATCCTTGTATATATCGCTTATTTTGCGCTATGTATGATCCCTGTGCTCATCAATATGGTGGAGGCAATGAAATGGAAATCTATCGAATCGAAGAACTAAGCTTTGCTTTTCCTGAACAAGAGCAGATGGCTCTTTCGAATATCAATCTTACGATTGCAAGCGGAGACTTTATTACTGTTTGTGGAAAGTCAGGCTGCGGCAAAAGTACCTTACTAAGACAACTGAAAACAATCCTAACCCCACATGGCAAACGCCAAGGGGCGATTTATTATAAGGGTCAACCTGTAGAAGAGATCGATCAACGGACACAAGCAGCGGAAATCGGTTATGTACTCCAAAGTCCGGACAATCAAATTGTGACAGACAAGGTGTGGCATGAACTGGCCTTTGGCCTTGAAAGCTTAGGTTATGACAATTCTACGATTCGTTTGCGCGTGGCTGAGATGGCGAGCTTTTTCGGAATTCAGACCTGGTTCCATAAAAGTGTGACTGAGCTATCGGGTGGCCAGAAGCAGCTACTCAATTTAGCAGCGATTATGGCTATGCATCCTTCGGTTCTAATCCTTGATGAGCCTACCTCTCAGCTAGATCCCATCGCCGCTTCCGATTTTTTGGAGACGGTCAAAAAGATTAATCGCGAGCTTGGAACAACCGTTATCATGACCGAGCATCGTCTAGAGGATGTTCTTCCGCTTACAGATCGGCTGATTGTGCTGAATGAGGGCATCGTGATTGCTGATGATACCCCGCAAAGGGTGGGAGAAGCTCTAAGCAAGCTGAACCATCCGATGTTTCTTTCCATGCCCTCACCGATGCAAATTTACGCAGGCGTAGAGAATGCCTTAGCATGGCCTGTTACAGTAAAGGAAGGACGCCAATGGTTGGATGCTTTTCTAGAGGATAAGACACCTGCAACGATCGCGGAATCTCAGCCAAGCACGAAAGAGGACGGCCCAGTAGTCATAAAGTTCAAGGATGTATGGTTTAAATATGATAAGCACGGACCGGATATTATTAAAGATTTGTCCTTTGAAGTGAAGCAGGGACAGTTCTATTGCATTGTTGGTGGAAACGGAACGGGCAAGACATCGACGCTGTCGCTAATGAGCGGTATTCTTCAGCCCTATAGAGGCAAGGTTCAAATTGGCGGGAACAACCCTGCGAAGATGAATGCCAAAGAACTGTTTACTAACAATATGGGCATCCTCCCGCAAAATCCGCAAACCTTATTTGTGAAGAAAACAGTCGAGTTAGATTTATACGAAATGTTATCCCAGCTCCCTTTAACGAAGGAAGAAAAGACGGCTAAAGTTGAGGCCGTGGTTAAGTTCGCAGAACTGGAACATCTTCTCTCCATGCATCCGTATGATCTTAGCGGGGGAGAACAGCAGCGGGCGGCGCTGGCTAAGGTGCTTTTGTTAGAACCAAAGATTCTGCTGCTGGATGAACCGACTAAGGGACTGGATGGACCTTTTAAAGAGAAATTAGCTTTATTCTTACAGAAGCTTAATGCTGAAGGTGTTACCATCGTAATGGTTTCGCATGATGTTGAATTCTGTGCCAAATATGCTGAGGTCTGCGCCATGTTCTTTGATGGAAGTATCATCACTACGAATGAAGCCCAGAAGTTTTTTGCTGGAAACAGCTTCTATACGACTGCCGCCAACCGTATGGCGCGTCATGTATGGAGCGAGGGAGTAACGATAGAGGGTGTGATTGATTTATGTCAACGAAGCAGGTAACGGGTCGTCGTTTGAGTCGTCGAACTTTATTAGCAGGACTGCTAATCTTTATAGTTATTCCAGCTACAATTTTGTTAGGTATCTTTGTCCTAGACGATCGCAAATATTACTTTATCAGCCTATTGATCGTCCTCTACACGATGATTCCGTTTGCGCTGGTGTTCGAGAATCGGAAGCCGCAGGCGAGGGAACTCATCGTCATAGCGGTGCTAGCAGCTATTGCCGTTGCTGGACGCGCAGCCTTTTTCATGTTGCCGCAGTTTAAGCCGGTTGTTGCCATTGTCATCATCGCAGGGGTGAGTTTGGGAGCTGAGGCAGGATTTCTGGTCGGTGCTGTTGCGGGCTTCGTCTCCAATTTCTTCTTTGGGCAGGGACCTTGGACGCCTTGGCAAATGTTTTGTTTTGGCATCATTGGCTTCCTGGCGGGCATTTTCTTCAAGAAAGGTCTGCTTAAAAAGACTAAGCTATCGCTGTGTATATTCGGGGGGCTAGCGACGTTCTTGGTATATGGTGGCATTATCAATATAGGCTCGCTGATGATGTTCACTTCTGAGTTCTCATTATCGGCTTTGATGACGACTTATGTTTCCGCCTTTTGGTTTGATATGGTGCATGCGGTCTCGACGGTGGTGTTCCTCTTTTTCATTGCTAACCCTATGATTGAAAAGTTGGATCGGATAAAAACGAAGTATGGGTTGATTGAGCCTTAGGTTTTGGAATTGGGTGTTTGGCGTTTTAAGTGCTGCGCATTGCGCTGGCGGACGCTCCGAGAACGGACTGTTGTTACAATCGCTGTTGTGTCCAGATTTTTTTGAATTTTTCCCCCTAGGGTAAAATCCGGACACAAAGGCGAACGCTCCGCTTTTCCACAATCAGTCCGTTCTCTCCGCTGCTATCAGCGCGAAACCCAAACTCTACATCGAAGAAAGACTCAAAGAACCCCCCTTCGGTTTTTAGCCGAAGGGGGGCGGTAGTACCTAGTGGCTGGAGGTTTGGCCACTATAAGATATTACAATCGGTATGGAATTCTAGTAGCGATGCTCCTAGATCTAACCTTAAAAAACAGGCGATGCTCCGGTCTACCGGTATCGCCTGTTTTTTGATTATTCCCTTACGATATCCATAGGCGCTGAGGTATCTTCAAAGGGCTTAAGGCTCTTTCGGCTGGGAGCAGACGGGGAGACGGGCAACCTAACGATAATCGTCGTTCCCTCTCCGATAGCACTGTCTACCTCTATCCTTCCCTGATGCAGAGAGACAATTTTTTTAACGATCGCAAGTCCGAGACCGTTGCCATTGTTGTTTCCGTTCCGCGACTTGTCTATTTTATAAAATCTTTGGAATACGGCGTTGAACTCTTCCGGGGACATCCCGATTCCATTATCGATGATGGTGACAGATACTTCTGCTGCACTACTAACTATACTGATGCGAATATTCCCGCCTTCCGGTGTGAATTTGATGCTATTGCTGAGCAAATTCATCCATACTTGCTTCAGCTGATCTTCATCACCCTTAATTTTGACCACTTCCGGCAATTCAAGATCGATAACAATGCCTTTGGCTGACCATTGGGGCTCACAAGTCACAACGATGGTTCTAATCTGCTCGTCAAGATTGAAGGGACTTGCGTTGAAGGGATGATGTTCAGAATCCAGGGAAGCGAGCTTCAGTAAATTATCACTTAGCCTCGACAGACGTTCACTCTCCGCAATGATGATATCAAGATATTCGCTGCGTTCCTCTTCCACGATCAAATCATAGTTCTGCAACGCCTTGGCAAAGCCGGAAATAGATGTGAGCGGTGTCTGGATTTCATGAGAAACGTTGGATACGAAATCCTGCCTCATCTGTTCCAACTGCTTCAGCTCCCCTGCCATCTCCACATAGCTTTGTGTCAATTCCCCGATTTCATCTATTCGGTTCACTTTAAGCTCCACCTCGAAATCACCCTTGGCCAGTCTTTTTGTTGCATTCGTCAGTGCTTTGATCGGCTCCACCAAATATCTGGCGGCAATAAGAATGCATACACTACCCAGCAAAAGCACGAGCAAAAGCACAAAGAGCACCATCCGATTAACGATATTTTCGTTCTCAGCAGAATACTGCAAGAACATCGCGCGCCACTCCCCGTCCAACATAAAAGGCATCCCGATAAAAATATCCTTATCTTCCGCGGAGGAACGGTAGAGCTTTCCTTGCAGTACTTGTTTGACAGCTTCGGGGGGGACAGTGACAGCCGGACTACCCTTGAGCCCATAAAAGGTATGTTCTCCGGCATGATTGTACAGGTGGACAGGGTGTGCAGATACCTTAACCATACTATTCAGGAACTCGTCCGTATCTTTAGGTTTGGCGTCATCATAGCGGTGAATGATCTCTTTTCCCACTACGATCATTTCATTCTGTCCCTCATAACTTATTTGTTTCTGAAAGACATACAAGCCAATGAAAAAGGAACAGATTAGACTAAAGATGATGATGCCCAGAAACGTGAGAATGACGCGTACATACAATGTCTTGATCATGGCATAGGGATCAGCCGATATCCCAGGCCGCGGGCCGTTTCGATTTGAAATTGCTCGCCCTTGCCGCTGAATTTCTCCCTCAACCGACTTATATGCACATCTACAGTCCGGCCGTCTCCTTCATAATTCAATCCCCAGATTTGAAGGATCAACTGTTCTCTTGTGAAGATTTGCCCAGGATGGCTGGCCAGCAGAAACAGCAGCTCAAATTCCTTCAAAGGAATTGTGACCGGTTCTTCACCACGCGTGACCTGAAAAGTGCGCCGGTTGAGCGCCACATTACCCAACTGTACGGACTGGGAAGAAACGACCAGCGAGCGTTTAAGCAAAGCTTTTACTCGCATTACCAGTTCAAGCGGATCAAATGGTTTCGTTAGATAGTCATCCGTACCAAGTTGAAAGCCTTTCACTTTGTGTGCAGATTCTGCTTTAGCTGTCACCATGAGGAGGGGGATGTTGGCATCCCAGCGCCTGATTTCTCTGCATAGATCCCAACCATCCAATCCTGGCATCATAATATCTAGAATGACGAGATCGACACGCGAGTTCTGTATAATGGACAGAGCTTTGGTACCATTCCTGGCTTCTTTGAGTTCAAAACCTTCTTTTCGCAAAAATAAAGACATTAGCTTTCGGATGTTATCATCATCATCAGCGATAAGTATAGTAGCCACGATTTTCCTCCTCTATTAAGCTTTCATTATATCTGATTTGTACTTGGCAAGTAATGGTGTTATCCGAACTGCCAACCTAACAGGTTCCAATAGTAGAAGAACAGAGTCATCGCCACAGCCGAAAGCGCCACTAACGTATAATGCACACGCTTGAAAGCTGTCCAGTATTTATTCTTCCAAACCAGTATAGCCGAGATTAGCAAAGCTAAAGTCAGACCAACCAAAATGATTGGCATAACTAAACTGAGAGAAAGCGAAAGACTGATCCCGCTGAACTTCTGCATCATGTCCATGGACATAACCACCATAAATATCGTGACGAAAGATAGCAGCGCCCAACCAGCAGTTCCCGCAGATAGGCGGATGGCCCACTTTTCAGGTGGCGTCATCGCCTTAATCTTGCGTCTGGAGAAGATTAGTCCGAGCAATGCAGTGATGAAAATCAACCCCGAGAACCCTAGTACGATAAACCAAAATTTATTCTGATCCAAGAGAGGCGTACGCTCCAGCGGCATATCCGGTGCCATCCCTAAGATCATATGTGTAACCTTACCGGACTCATTCGTGCGGAAGGCAATTTGTTCGGTACCTCCCTCGAGTTGGAACATATTCGGACTGACTTCATTATACAATTGTTGTTCACTACCACTTCCCAAGGATAGCTTATTATCCTCAACCGAGACATTCAGCTGAGCGAAAAAGTTGAAAAACTTATCAATATCACTGATGTTTCGGCGTGTAAATTGATAGGCTCCTGCATATTTTTGAATAGATTCATCAGAAGCGATGAATTCAGGCTGACTCGCATCAGGAGCAGGGTAGTAGCGGTTGAAAAAGGCTTGGATGAGGTCTTCTGCGGAATCACCGCCCTCACCGCCGTTGTAGGATACAAAGATGCCTACATGCTTGGCAGGCACAAGATACAATCCCGTATTAAACATGGGGTCAGAACCACCATGAGTGATCAGCGTGAGCCCATTGATTTGTTTCTCTGCGAACCCAAGATCCACCCCCGGCAGACGTTTATCAAATTGAAACGCCGTTGAATGCATTAGTTCTGCCGTCTCGGGTCTCAGAATCTGCTGGTCACCATATTTGCCGTTCTGCAGATGGGCGATCATGAAATGCGCCATATCGACTGCTGATACTGTACCCGAGCCGGCAGGACGAAAGCCGCCCTCGAAGGTAGGTGTGCCTGGAATAAAACTGCCGTTCTCGCTGTTGTACCCCACAACTTTGTTGGGCATGAATGACTCCGGTAAAGGTTCTACTACAGTCGAATATTTCATGTCGAGCGGATCAAAAATATATTTCTTTATATAATCATTGTAAGGAACACCGCTAACTTCCTCTACAATTAGACCTGCGAGTGTAGCACCGTAGTTCGAATAAGAACTTATCTGTCCGGGTGGTCTTACTCGTGCCAACATATGCTTATTGAGTGTTTCCGAGATTGACCCCGGCAATTTGGCAGGGTCTGTAGTGATTTGATAACCAACTCCACCTTCTTCGAACCCTGCTGTATGTGTCATCAAATGGCGCATAGTGATAGGTTCAGGATAAGTAGCAGGGATCTTCACTGATTTCAGGTAGGTGTTAATATCCGTGTCTAGATCAATTTTGCCTTGCTCGACCAGTTGCATTACCGCTGTCCAGGTGAAGAGCTTTGTCGTTGAAGCGATTCGAAACATGCTGGTTGTCGGGTCAACGGGTGCTGCCTTTTCCAGATTGGAGCTGCCATAACCTTTGGCCAAAATAATCTTGTTGTCCTTTACGATCGAGATGACCGCTCCCGGAATTTGCAGCCGATTCATATCTTGTTCCATAATGCCATTAACGAAGGCAGTCAGACTCGCGGTATCATCGAGATTGGCGGGTTCTTCAGTCTGAGTTATGGGTAGCACGGTTTGATCCGTTTTGGTCTCGGCCGATGCCTGGTACCCGGGCAACACCAGGCTTGCGCCTAATCCGGCACTAATCACAGCCAATAGGGTTAGACCAACGATCAGTCTTTTTTTTATATAAGTTAACATTATTATCCTCCACATCATCATTTATTGGGTTTGGATGATCATCCACCTAACGCTTATAGACATTATCAGAGTAGTGTGAATGGAACGTTAACAAGACTATAAAAAAACAGACTGCCATCCGCCGCCATCAACGACAGTGGGTAGTCTATTGTGAAAAAATTAAAAATCCGGTTTCCTTTTTTGCCTGATAAATTAAAATAAACAGCGGTAGTTTAGGACGGGATTTCCTTGTCCTAAACTACCGCTGTTTCTATTAGAATCAGTGAACTCTTCTACATATCCCTACTTATCGTTCAGTTACAACACCTTGTGACGGAACTTCCACAACGGGTCGCCTATGGGTAGCCTCAAGGGTGGAAAGGTCACCATCCAGCGCTTTTAGTCCGGGGAGCAGCAAGGCTGCGCTAGCACAGAGCATTGGAAGCAGTCCGGCGATTACAAAAAGTGCGGGCACCCCATAATGCTGGGCAATCGCGCCACCGGCAAAAGCACCAAAAGGCTGCAAGCCGCCACCGATCAGAAAGCGAATAGAATTGACTCTTCCTTGCAGATGGCTCGGAACTAGACGTCCATGGAGTGAAGAGCTTAAGGAACCGAAGAAGGGACCTAACGTCCCAGTAGCAAATACAGCGGTGAGAGCAAAAGAAAAACTAGGGAATAACCCCCATAAGGTAGTCACTAAACCTATGATCCCCAGACTGCTAAGCATGACAAGCCGTCTTTTTTTAATTTCCCCTATCATGGAAATCACACTTAGCCCGACTAAGGTTCCCAGTGCGAAAACTGTACTTAGCGTGCCCATCGTGGCCGCATCGCGGTGGAGCACTTCACGTACAAAAGGGACCATCATCGTCCAGACGGCAATTGAGCTTAAATTACTGATGGAGGCCATGATCATAATCGTAAGCATTGCAGGAAATTGTTTATAGAAGGTAAAACCCTCGGCTATCTCGCGAACGTAAACGGTGATGGAGAAACTACCTGGGGCTGGAGAAGGTTTCGGTAGCTTTTGTAAGCACAGCAAGGTAGTGATGGCGGCTGCGTAACATATCATGTTGGTGCCAAGGGCGGGCAGCGCTCCACTAGCAGCGGTCAACGCACCTGCTAAGGCAGGCCCCAGCAGGACTGCTGCGCTTTTGCTGCCATCAATGATAGCAAAAGCTCGCACCAGCTTCCGGCTGTCGGCAACGCCAGGAATAACAGCCATCGCTGTTGGCATGAACAATGCGGCGCAAGATCCGCTGAGACCCGCGGCGACAAACAGATGCCACAGCTGCAATTGGCCAGCCAGGCCCATGCCGAGTGGCAGTGCTATAGCCAACAAGCGAATGGCTGCCAAGCAGGCCATAAAACGGATCCGGTGCAGCCGATCGGACAACGGTGAACCGAGCAAGCGCAACAGCAGCTCAGGTATGCCGGAGCTGAGCGCGAGTGCTCCCATCGCTAGCTTAGAACCGGTTAGCTCATAGACGAGCCATTCCATAGCCAGTAAGCCAAAAGCATCTCCAAAAGCGCTTAAAGTGATGGTGGAGAGTAGACCATAATAGCTGCGTTTTATCATTGCTTGGTAGCTCCTTTCTTAAAATAAGAAAGTATAAGTTTTGCGCCTATACTATCTTATATTTCTCGCAAATACGCTTAACTCTCCAGATACGCCCCAATCTGCTGAGGCAGCCCGTTTAACGCTTCTAATCGCAGGCTGTACGATGCGTTTCTAACATTGGTATGGACAATGACCAGCCCAGCTGCACGCAGTGCGATAAGATGGTAGTGGATTGTGCTTTTAGAAAGTCCTACCTCACGCACGATTTCTGTGAAATTGAGCTGCTTGCCTGTGAGCAAACGAAGGATATACAGCCGGGTCTCATCTGACAACGCACGGGTAAGGCGGAGTAATGCAGGCGCAGGCCGTCCAGCTTCCGGAGGGAGAACATCACAAGAGTAGCTGGTGAATACGAATTCATCATACATAGCGGTCGTAACCAATGGACGAGCATGATATTGCGGAATGATAATGACCTGCTTCAGATGTTCGGTTGGATAAAGGCGCATTCCAGCAGTAGCTGCTTCAAAGACTTCCATATCATTGTTCCCGCTTAGCATCGCGCGTCTTGATTCGGCTTCTTGCTCAAGCCCTTTGATGATATTAGGATCGATTCCACTGAAGTAACCTGAGTTCCATTCGCGGAGGATGTCAGCGGCAGTGTCCCTAAGCTCCGCAAGATTGGAAGGGACCGATTGGCCGAAACGTCCGGATATTTCATACAGTTCGCCCGAAGATAAACCATCGAACCACTCCAAAAACCCCTCTACCGAACGCTCTCCCGGACAGCACCAAATATAGGGAGCCAAACTGAAATCATCAAGTTTCTTAACGACTTCCTGCATTTTACGTAGCAGCATTGGCGCGAATCTGGCTTGAACATCGCGTACCCAGAGCTTACCGGAATCCATGGCAGTATGGTTCTGCTTACTTAGAAAAGCAGTCATACTACTAACACATTCATACATGGGTGCAAAATCGACCTCTACTTTATAATCCAAGAGCTGCTCCATTCTTTCAGTGAAATACTGAACTTATTATCAGTTCTATAAATATAGAACTGATCGTTGGTTTTATTCTAAACGAACTAATCGTTCTTTTCAATAGCCATTTCGCCGAAAAATCCGAACTCAAAATATTGTTCACATATAATCAATTGATTATATAAGTGCGTGGTTATATAATGGATTTGAAATTAGATGAAGAAGGTGTAATTAGACTTGAAGGACTTGAAGGACACAAACGATTTGACTCAGGGTCCTATTATGCCTACCTTAATGAAATTAACGCTTCCGATTATTGCGACGAATTTCATCTCTACTACTTATGGTCTAGTCGATATGATTTGGGTTGGAAGATTAGGAAGTGGTCCGGTTGCCGCGATTGGTACAGCGAGTTTTTTCATTAATCTAGCGATTGCTTTATCGACTATGGTTACGATCGGCACAGGGATTAAGGTGGCGCATTGTATGGGATCTGGTCAGTTAGAGAAGGCTAAATCTTATATAAAGAACGGATTTATGATGTCTATTTTATTAGGACTTCTCTATATGAGTTTAGTGCTACTAACCAAGAATCAGTTGATTGGTTTTTTTGATCTTGGAAGTGATGAAGTAGAGCGGATGGCTAGACAATTTCTAGTGATTTCGATATTTGGATCGGTATTTTCCATCGTGAATACGTTATTCGCAACTCTCTTAAACGCTATGGGAAATAGTAAACAACCGTTTCAGATCTTCTCCATTGGTCTTATGGTTAATATTGTCCTTGATCCATTTTTGATTTTTGGCTGGGGCAGTTTTGAAGGATGGGGAGTAGCGGGGGCAGCTATTGCAACATTAACGGCGAACATTTTGGTTACGGCTCTTTTTATCGTGAAGACAAGAAAGTCAGAACTCATTTCAAACACATCCGCGTGGGACAGTCGTCAAATGAAAGAAGTCATCCGCATGGGGCTACCGATAACGATCCAACGGGTCACCTTTACGATCATATCGATCATCATTGCCAAGATCATTGTACGATTTGGAGCGGATGCTATTGCGGTTCAAAAAGTAGGAATCCAAATTGAATCCATTTCCTATATGACCATTGGCGGACTACAGGGAGCTATTGCTGCCTTTTTTGGTCAAAATTATGGAGCACGTCGCTTCGATCGTATTGGGCAGGGGTATCGTCAGGCCTTAATTTTAACCTCCATTTTTGGCGTGATCGTGTCGCTTATATTTATTGCGTTCCCGCAGCAGCTATTTTCATTGTTTTTATCAGACCAGACAAGTTTGGAATTGGGCGCAGATTATATGCGGATCATCGGTTACTCACAATTATTCATGTGTATGGAATTGATGACAGTAGGTGCTTTTAACGGCATGGGTCAAACCCACATCCCGCCGATCTTTAGTATTTCATTTACTGCACTCCGAATTCCACTAGCCTTACTCTTATCCGAACCTTTTGGCTTGAATGGGGTGTGGATGTCGATTGCGCTAAGCAGTGTGTTTAAGGGTGTTATTCTTGTATTCTGGTTTAGAAGATCTTTGTTCAGAATGAATAAACAGCAGGCAAATTACTAAGCAAAGGATGGGCGTAGGAATGGCTTTATTAAATCGTAAACTCATACAGCTTTTAAAGGATAACCATTTGAATAAGGAGATTTTTCACGGAGAATTTGGACTGGAAAAAGAAAATGTCAGAGTGGATCCAGAGGGAAGACTTGCGCTGACACCACATCCAAAAGCCTTTGGAAACAAGCTGGAGAACCCCTATATTCAAACGGATTTCTCAGAGAGTCAGGTTGAAATGGTGACACCCTCTTTTGATTCTATTGAAGAGACTTATAACTTTCTGGAGGCGCTGCAGGATATTGTGTCGCTAGAGCTTAATGAAGAATATCTGTGGCCGAGTAGTAATCCTCCCATGCTGCCGAATGATAAGGACATTCCCATTGCCAAAATGGGTAATCCGGTAGAGGACGAGTATAGACATCAGCTAGCCGATAAGTATGGTCGTAAAAGACAATTGCTGAGTGGGATCCATTATAATTTCTCTTTTGATGAACAATTTCTAAAAAAGCTTCATGATATCGCTGATCCACAAAAGAGCTTTAAAGATTTCAAAGATGCTACCTATTTAAAAATAGCCCGCAACCTATTGCGATACCGCTGGCTTCTAATCTATTTAACAGGTGCTAGTCCTGTTTTTGATAAGACTTATATGGAGCAATGTGTGGCACGTGGTGAATCAGATGATGAAAAAAGCTTCTATTATCTGAATATGAATTCCCTGCGAAATAGCGAATGCGGGTATCGGAATGAAAAGCCTCTCTATGTATCTTTTGACTCGCTTACCGAATATGTACATGATTTACAAGCATTGATTGAATCGGAAGAATTATTAAGTGTAAAAGAGTTCTATAGCCCGGTTAGAGTGAAGACGGCAAGAGGTAAACATCCGTTAGAGGAGCTGCTGCAGGATGGGATTGCCTATTTGGAGCTTCGTTTTATTGATCTCAATCCACTCTATAAAATAGGAATTGGCAAAGAATCAATGACTTTCATTCATCTGTTTATCCTGTATATGCTATTAAAAGAGGATGAACCGTTCGGAGTAGAGGATCAGAAGATGGCGAATCTTAATCATGATCAATTGATCATGGAGGGGATCAAAGGCTGTTTGCATGATTACGGAGATTCTTGCGGGACAATGGAACAGAAGGCTTTAATTTGTATGCAAGAAATGCAGGATATGATTCAGCTATTGAACCCAGAGGATAAACAGCTCTCGAACGTTCTGAACGGAGCTAAGGATAAGATTCTAAATCCAGATCAGAGCTTTGCGGGGATTGTGAAGTCGGAAGTTCAACAATCCTCTTTTATTAAATATCATCTGAATAAAGCCAAACAATATGCTAAGGAAAGTCTTGCGAATGGATACCGATTTGTAGGATATGAGGATTTGGAGCTATCTACACAGCTTCTGCTGAAGGCAGCGGTTAAACGTGGGATTAAGTTCCAATTGCTCGATCGGGAAGAGAACTTCGTTGTACTTACGAAAGGCGATCATAAAGAATACGTTAAGCAGGCTACGAAGACATCCCTGGATTCTTACAGCACGATACTAATTATGGAGAATAAAATTGTTACGAAGGAAGTTCTCAAACAACAAGGCATTCGTGTTCCCTCAGGTGAGGCATTTGGAGATCTGGAAGCGGCAATGAATGCATATGGCACTTATCGTAATAAGCGAATAGTGATCAAACCCAAATCAACCAACTTTGGACTCGGCATTACTATTTTTACAGATGATTTCTCCAAAGAAGATTATCAAAAAGCCTTCGAAATCGCCTTCGAGCATGATCGAACAGTGCTGCTTGAAGAATTTATGACGGGGAAAGAATATCGTTTTCTAGTCATGGGTGATGAAGTAGTCGGAGTATTGCACCGGGTTCCGGCGAATGTGGTCGGTGATGGTGTACATACGATTGAAGAGCTGGTCCACGAAAAGAATAAGGATCCGCTAAGAGGTCGTGGCTACAAAACTCCGCTTGAGAAGATTCGGATTGGCGAAGCAGAAGAGATGTTTTTGAAGAATCACACTATGACTTGGAGCGATATCCCTCCATTGAATGAGATCATCTACCTGCGGGAGAATTCAAATATTAGTACCGGTGGAGATAGCTTAGACTTTACTGATGAGATTCCGGGCTGCTATAAAGATCTAGCCATTCAATCAGCTAAAGCTGCAGGGGCCACTATTTGTGGAGTAGACATGATGATTGATGATATTAGGGAAGAGGCGAAGGATACCAATTACAGCATTATTGAGATCAATTTTAATCCAGCGATTCATATCCACTGTTATCCTTTTAAAGGCAAGAACCGTCAAGCGGATGAACGAATTCTGGATCTATTGTTTGGGGAATAAACAGAAGCTCAACCAGTACTTTTGGTTGAGCTTCTGCTTTTAAATGAGACAATTCACTCATCCACCCGCTGCATATTAATGCTAGAAGTTACCCGCTGCCGCAACGCCACTAAAGTTTCTGGCTTGGACATTATTAAAGGGATCTGTTGCAGCAGCATTAGTGAAGATCTCCGCCGTGTACTGAATTTGACCTGCTGCGACCGCTGCTGGCGGTGGAACATCTACTGCTGTAAAGCCGAAAGCCTCGTTTTCTCTGCTGATCGCAACACCAAATGTTGTGGTGAAAATGATGGTTCCGTTTCTGCGAACATTAACGGTATTAGTGTTGAAAAGAGGATTGTTTTCTACTTTTAGAAATCCAGTCAAAAGTATGCGGACATTGCCTTGATTATCTGCCGATACGCCTGCGGTCTGAATACCAATATCCCCAAAAACAAGGGGAGTCGCTGCTAGTGGAATAACTGCTGGTGTAGCATCCGAAGCAGCTTGGTTGGAAAGTCTTAAATCTACAAACTGAATTGTCATATTATACTCACCTCCTAGAAATAGAATATGAAAGAGTAAGGTTTGATTCTTGGATTCGTATGAAATTCATCAGCTACCTACTTGTAGAGCTTGATTCCGACCCCTTGTGACACTCTTGTAACAGAGATTCGCTACGATAGGCTACGAGGTGAGAAAATGAAGAAATCTAAAGCTTTTATCGTGTTGATCTTATTGTTGGTTGTCGGATGCAGTTCGGTACCATCACAAGCCAATCCAGAACTGAAGAAAGAAGAGAAGAAGGAGGAAACGAAAGAAAGGAATGAGAAGTTAGCCTTCTGGGAGGGCCAGAGAAAAGGAACTAATTTCATGAATTCAAAATCTTTACCGGAAAACTATGATGCTGCCAAAGAGCAAAATATTGAATTCATTCGTTTGGCACCAGATAAATGGGCAAAAGACAGTGACTATTTATTTAATGACAAACCGGATGCGAACCCGGATAAAGATTTTCTAATAGGGAATGCAGATAAGTATGAAGGGATTGTTGAGGAGGATTTTGCCGAGTTAAAAGCGGACTTAGATTCAGCCGAGGCTCGGGGCTCCAAAGTAGTGCTGACCGTCCTCAGTCTCCCCGGAGATCGCTGGAGGCAGTTCAATAATTACAAAAATGATGACCGGATATGGAAAGATTTCAGTTATCATGAACAAGCGGCAGTGTTTTGGAGAGATCTAGCAAGCCGGTTGAAAGATCATCCTGCGGTAATCGGTTATAACCTGATAAATGAGCCACATCCAGAGACCGCCACGGGATTTAATGACTTCTGGACACAGGACTACAGCGAATGGTATAGCTCAGTAGAGAATACCCCTGCGGATTTGAATCTTTTATATGAGACGATAGTGACCGCTATTCGTACCGTAGATACGAAGACACCAATTATCGTAAATTCTGGGCTGTATGCTACACCTTGGGCTTTTAAATATTTAAAACCGATCGATGATGAGAATGTGTTGTATGCTTTTCATATGTACGAGCCTTACGAGCTAACCAGTCAAAATAAGAAAAAAGGGTTTACCTATGAGTATCCTGGAACGGTAAAGGTCGGGGATAATAAAACGGAAAAAGCTTTTAACAAGGAAGCCTTAAAGGAATTTCTGGAACCTGTTGCACAGTGGGCAAAGGAAAATAACATCCCCGCAAATCGGATTGTTGCAGAAGAGTTTGGAACGAATCGATTAGTAAAAGGTGCAGATCAATACATGGCTGATTTAATTTCGATTTTTGATGATTTCGGCTGGCACTGGGCGTTTTATGCTTTCCGCGAGGATACTTGGGACGGTATGGATTATGAATTGGGAAGTAAGCCCCCAACCTGGGAATATTGGCAAGCGATAGAGAATGGCGAACAGCCTCCTCGAAAAGTAGTCGATAGCCCAATATGGGAAGTATTGAAGAAAGGACTTGAAGGAAAGGAGTAAATGATGCTACTTGAACATTCTAATTGCGGATGATGAGAAACACATGACTACTATATTGAAGACTTATTTCGAAAAAGAGGGCTATAACGTTTGGGTAGCTATGGATGGGGAGGAGGCGCTGGAGCTCTTTTTTTCGAATAAGATCGACCTTGTGGTACTGGATTGGATGATGCCTAAGCGAAGCGGGATTGAGGTGTGCAATGAAATCAAGCAGGTTAGTTTAGCTAAGGTGGTCATGTTGACCGCTCGATCTTCCCATGACGATGAATTTAGCGCATTAGATATCGGTGCAGATGAATATATAAGAAAACCATTCGATCCACGGATCTTAATGCTGAGAATCAAAAAAATGCTGGGTACCGAAAAAGTAGCTGCTATACGGGACTTAGAAATTGATTTTGAGCGAAAAAAAGTGTTCAAGAATGGGGAGGAGCTGTCCCTATATAAAAAAGAGTTTGAACTGCTAACCTTCCTATACGAGAATAAAGGCCGGATTTTGTCCAGAGATTCTTTGTTATCTTCCGTTTGGGGGATGGATTATCTTGGTGAAGAGAGAACCGTGGATACACATATCAAAAGATTACGCGATAAGATTGGGGCTGACCACGTAATTACACACAGGGGAATGGGGTACAGCTTCCATGATAAAAATCAATAAAATAAGCACGAAGTTATTGATTATGGTAAGTATTATTCTGCTGATTGTGTTTGGGACGTCCTATTCATTGCACAATTTTTTCTCGTCTGATTATTACCTTTATAAAATGAAAACCAAAATTAACGACATTTATGACGAAGTAAAGGATCTCAGTCTGGATCAGCTCATGGAGAAAGAAACAGCGATCGAGAACAATAACAATGTAACGATAGTTAGGGTTGAGAACAACGGAAGCGCAACAATAATCAACGAGAACATTCAATTTGCGTTGTACAAAGATAAAGTGGCACTTAATAAGTTCTGGATTACGGAAGAAGTTTTGCAAAAGGTAAATGAAGGAAAAACGGTGAATCTATTATTTAATCAGGGGAAATTGAAGTCCAGCCTGTTAACGAAAATATATGAGCAGGATGGTAGCTTAATCCTCATCGGCACAGTGGTTGTGCACAATACAGATGCTTTAAACATCGTAAACCAATTCAGCTTCTATTCTATTCTTTTGGGGATTATTATCAGCTTGCTGTTAGTGGCTTATTTTTCGAGGAAAATCATTACTCCGTTAGAGCAATTGCAGGATGTAGCGAAGGATATCTCCAATCTTGATTTTAAACAAGTGACGATTAAGTCGGGGGATGAAATCGAAGAATTATCAAAGAGCATTAACCAGATGAGTCAGCGTTTGAAAAGCGCCCATGCAGAGCTGGAAAAGAAAAATCAAAGCTTAAACACACTGATCTCAAGCATTTCACACGAGGTAAAAACACCGTTATCCTTAATCCAAGCGTATACCATTGGTATTCAAGACGATCTGGATGATGGCACCTATACGGATATCATTTTGGAACAGGTGAAGTATACGTCTGATATGGTGGATTACTTAATTAAACTATCCAAGATCCAAAAGACCGTAGTGCATAAAGGAAAATTCGATCTTAAAGAGCTTCTGCTCAAAGTGATCTCACAATATAACATTACGTTCAAAAATAAAAACCTGATCTTACAGACCGACTTCCATTCGGTTGAACGATCCATCGTTGAGGAGGATAGCAGCCAGATAGAAATTGTATTCAACAACTTAATTAGTAATGCCATTAAATATGGGGAAGAGAATGTCTTTAGCATCTCAGTAGAGAATGATATCCACGGCACTTTGAAATTCACCATTACTAATAAAACCACGCGCCTAAAAGAGAATCATCTAGCGTATATCTGGGACCCGTTCTATGTCATCGAGGAGTCTCGGAATAAAGAAATCTCCGGTACTGGACTTGGCCTGTCTATTGTCGCGGAGATTCTAGCTAAGAATGATCTAAAATATGAAGCCACATTAGAGGACTCGTATATTAGTTTTAGTGTTTGGTTTGATGTAGAGGTTACAGAAAATAATTGCTAGTGGGAGGAAAATGTCCCTTAAGAAATCTTCAGTTACTGTGGCAACTCTTTCACTCTTAATCAACCTCATAATGAATATGTATCAGGCACTATCAATGATTAAATGTTTAGATTAGGGAAAGCCTCCCTAATTATGTGAGATTAATCGTGCTCCAAGCGATAATTAGGGAAAATCTCCCCAATTATCAGGGTGTTTCATTCATAAAGAGGGTATTCTCGTATTTATTAGGGAGGATTTCCTTAAAAGTCACAAATTGAGCCGATAATTGACTAATTTTAGGGAGGATTTCCCTAATCCGCAAAGTGGTGTGATATGAAGCTTAATGCAACGCTAGTGGAATTGAATTGCAGCTCATAATAAATGAAGCACTCCTTCAAGGAGGATTCATTCGCTTTAAAGCTATCGGCAGAGACACGATTCTACACATAATCGTGAATGGTTTTTAGATTTAACCCATAAATATGGTGAAAAGTAACGGAGGGAATTTTGGAACTGTAGGAGCGGAGCGTTCGCCATTGTCTCCGGATGTTATCCGCTGATAGCGGTGAAATCAAAAACATCTGGAGACAACAGCGACCGAAAGTCCAAACTTCCCACAGTTAGCCCCGTCACCATATTCATCACACAATCACCATATACATCGCCCTACCATCAATTCAGCTTCAAGATCGAAGCATTATCAACAAAAGTAGCTGTATTAAACAGCATCAATACATCCTTGATATCATTCTGAGCCATGTACTCACTGATACTCCCGTTATAATAACGGATGTCGATCACGTGGATCTCAGGCACATGCTGAGTCAAAAAAGGGATGACACTATGCGCATAGGAGTCCTTGATGACGAGCAACTTCTCCTGTTTGACCACTTTAGGATCAAGCTGGCTTGTGATTTTCATAAGGGCATGAACGCCGCCTAGGAAATAAGAGTATTTATCTTTTTTCTCCAGATAGCTTAGATCGTACATACTTGTTAAAGTCTCACCCGTATCTACAATATGCATCTTGGTGGATACATCATGAACAGGCTTATACACTTGAATGGAATCTGGTGCCACTCCAATGAATTGACTCCGCGTATGGTAGCTTCCAAGGAACGAATCGCTTACCGTCTCAATCTCGAATTCGCTCTGGGATAGAGGCAGCCATCCCATACTTTTAGCATAAGTTACGTAAGCCAAATAAGCGCCGTAGGTTGTCCAGTGATGATCGGTCCGATAATAAATGTCCTCTGCGGCATGAGGAGCAAGAACATTAAATCCATTTATAAAAGTAAGGCTATCCCCTACATCCTCAGCAATCGTTTGATTCACCTCGGCTTGCGAATATACGGGTGCTAACCAGGGAAGACGCTCGTTGTACAAGCCTACCGATGTCGGCGCAAGCAGAAAGGTCGTTTTGGCTTCAGCATTTTTATCGGCAAAACGCTTCACAGCCGCTGTATATTGCTGAAACTTATTGTGATCAGGTGCCTCGAATTTTTCGAATAAGTAGCCGTCTTTCCCCTTATATATTCCGTTATTTTCTTGCTGCAACCTCATTTGCTCCATCGCCGATTTCACCCATACCCATTTGGCGCGAAAAGGGAAGTGATCGGTTACGAAGCTTTCCGCCTCTTCCGCATAGGTGTGGGATAATAAATTGTCCCATGTCAGATGGGGAGCGCTTTGTAAATATCGGTTCTCTAGCTCAGAGAAACGTTGAACAGGCAGTAAGAAAAAGGTTATACCCACCAGAAACAGCGTCGCGACAAATCCCACCACTAGTATTCGATCCGTTCTCTGCTTCATAAACAATCACCCCCTAGAATCGGAAATATAAGAATGGGTTAAAGGTAGCATCCACTAAGTAAGCGACAGATAGGAAGAATAGCACGCCATACCAAACCAGAGAAGGAATCGTTTCAGCATCCATACGCTTGGAGAGTTTCAAAGGTACAGATGCTAATATGAGTACCAAAAGTAGAATCGCGTTTGTGTAAGTGAAGTATAAAGTTGTGTTATTCCACAATGGCTGGCCACTAAAACCGAGCATCGCTTGCAAATAACTCAGCACCAACGGAAGTTCTTCAAAGGCAAACAAGACCCATCCGATAAGGATAAGTACAATGGAATAGAGATGCCTTGTCCAGCGCGGTAGACGGCTCAGCAGTTTTAGTCCCCACCATTTTTCAAAGATAAGAATGACCCCAAAGTATAATCCCCAGAACAGAAAGTTCCAGCTCGCCCCGTGCCAGATTCCCGTCAACAGCCAGACGATGAGGATATTGCGCACTTGAATGCCTAAACCCCGGCGGTTGCCTCCAAGCGGGATATATACGTAGTCACGAAACCAACTGCTAAGGGAAATATGCCATCTCCGCCAGAAGTCGGTAATGCTCTGTGAAATATAAGGTTTGTTGAAGTTCTCGTTAAAGCGGAAGCCGAACATAAGTCCGAGGCCAATCGCCATATCCGAATATCCACTGAAATCAAAATAGATCTGAAAAGCAAATGCAATAATGCCAATCCAGGCGGTTAAAGCAGGCATGGAATCTAGATTGGAGCTGGAGATGGTGTGCCAGAGCAAACCGATGTTATTGGCAAGCAGCACTTTTTTGGCTAGTCCGATAATGAATCTTCGTACACCCTCTGCGAACATGGGGATATCCACCGAACGCGCTCGTAATTGCTCTGCAATGGTGTTGTATTGAACGATAGGACCGGCTACTAATTGCGGGAACAAGGCTACAAACGTTCCGAAATCAATCCAATTTCGCTGTGCTTTAGCAGTTCCTCTGTATACGTCAATGATGTACGACATGGATTGAAAGGTATAGAACGAAATCCCAATAGGTAGTGGTAAATCAGTTAATGGGATATGAGTACCGAGGAGTTCATTTACATTTTGGATGAGAAAATCTGCATATTTGAAATACGACAATAAGCCTAGGTTAATAACCATAGAGCTAACCACAATCCACTTGCGCTGTACCTTAGTTAGCTTCGGTCTACTAAGAAGTAGACCAAAGCCGTAATCCGTAATGGTGGACAGCAACATAATTACAATGTAGACGGGTTCGCCCCAAGCATAAAACACCAGACTGCTTAAGAACAATATGAGGTTTTTGATTCGCCAAGGCGAAACATAGTAGAGTGCAAGGACAGCCGGCAGGAACAGGAATAGGAACAGTAGGCTGCTGAATACCATCGCTAATTATTTTTTAGTAAACAAGGTATCAAATTCAGTCACCAGCTGATCAGCACTCTCCGAAATCACGAATAAGATGTAATTGCCTTTTGTGACCAGCTTATAATTTTGGGCGTTCTCATACTGATCCGGAAGGTATTGTTCGAATTGCTTTTGAATATCAGTCGCACGCTCTTTGACGGCGGTTTCGACAGTAGAGATATCTTTTGCATCTTTAACTTTTAAAATGGCAATTTCGTTACTTTTCACATTCATCATTGGCATTCTAATGCTATAATCTTCAAGTAATGATGGAGCTAGATGGTACAGCTGAGCCACCATATCTTCTTCAACTTCCATTAATGAAGGCTGTTCCACTTTTGCGAGCATCTCGTCGATCATTTCTTTCGGCGTCAGATTGGTTTCGACAACGGCTTCATTGTTACTACTGGAACAGGCGCTAAGCATTACACTTAATACAATAGTTAACGCTAGAATGAAGGTATGTTTTTTCAATTAGGTCACTCTCCTTGGTGTGTTTGATCTACGTTTCTCTAGTTAACTAACGTAAAGAGTATATAGAATGTTGCGGGACACTTTCTTTCGAATACTTTACCCCAATTTTGTGGAAATATGTTTGAAGGAAAAGGTCATGCAAAGATCTTCCTCTCTTAGCTTGCGCAATGGTTGGTTATACTGTTAATGTTAGATAGATAGTTTTGAATAGAAGGGGATTGAACGGAATGATCGAAGAACTGAACAATAATGGACTACCGGAGAATTACGAGGAATTAAAGAAAGCTGCCAACCGCTCTGCGGATTGGAGAGCCCGTCTAGAAGCTGTTGAAGAACTGGGACAGACTAACCACAAACAAATTATCGATATCCTGACGCGTTTAATGGAGAGCGATCCTGTATATACAGTTCAAGAAGCGGCTTACCTTAAACTGAAGGCATTCGGCGAAGATGTTAAAGCACCGTCCAAGAATAAACCAGAGCTAGTAAAAGGCGTATCCAAAATACTCCTGAGAATCAAGAAGAGCTTGCCAAGAGATCATTCGTACGAAGATTTCAAAGAGAAACTGAAGAAGATGAGAATCGACGTGTACGATATTTACGAAGGCGAAAAGGGCGCTGACTTTGATGCTTGGCTGATGAAGATGTGGAATTCCTCGAACAAGTAAAGGATGACAACATGCAAACTAACAAATTGACAGAACAATTTCAAGAATATCTCAAGCTTTCCGCTGACTTACGTCCTGACTATATTGCCAGCTTAGGTAAGGGTGATAATGAAGCGAAGATTACGGCGATTTTTCCGGAAGCCCCTGAACTGCTGAAGGCCATTTATAACACAGTTTCGGGTACAAGCAGTGAGGAAGAAGAACCAAGTCTGATCGAATTTATTCCAGGGTATCGTCTAATTCATATTAATGAATATGAAGCAGAGATGAAGATTTTAGCTGGAATATTGGAGGAAAAAGGCCATCAAGCGGATGGCGTTATCTTGCCGATCTTAACGAACTACGGTAGCGACTTCATTTGTTACTATAAATCTGCAGATGGTGTGGAACGTGTATGTGACCTGCTGCATGATTTTGGGGATCTGATTGTCATGTATGAATCACCTGAAAAGTTCCTGGAGACTTTATGTGAGTTCTACAAGCAGGAGGTTTATTTCCTGGATGAAGAGGGTTACCTCGATTGCGATTTAGTAAAAGAGGGCGAAGTAGGCGCGGCTCTAAACCCGGATGCGAAATATTGGTCCGAGTAACAAGCTGATACCCTATAAAGAAGAGCAGCAGTCCTATTACGGACTAGCTGCTCTTTGTTTATTAAATATCTACTGTTATGTTACTCCTGCGCAGCACGTTTCTCCTGCTCGCGAAGCTCTACTCTCCGTATTTTTCCGGAGGTTGTCTTCGGAAGATCTTGAATGAACTCGATTTTGCGTGGATATTTATAAGGAGCGGTCCACTCTTTAACATGGGATTGCAGCTCCTTCACAAGCTCTGGAGAAGCGGCGGTCTCATCTTTTAGTACAATAAAAGCTTTAACGATGTGTCCGCGGATTTCATCCGGACTTGCTACGACCGCGCATTCCTTAACCGAAGCATGTTTCATAAGGGCTTCTTCTACTTCGAAAGGACCTATGGTGTAGCCCGAACTAATGATAATGTCATCTCCACGGCCCTCGAACCAGAAATAACCCTCTTCATCTTTCCGTGCCCGGTCACCAGTTATGAAGAACTCGCCGTGAGTAGAGCTTTCTTTTCTGCCAGGGTCTTTGTAATAGGTATGGAATAACGCTGGCATGCTTAGGTGCACTGCGATATCTCCAACAACTCCAGCAGGTAACGGAATACCGTCCTCATCTACCACTTCAATTAGACCAGGAGCAATAGACTTACCCATAGAACCTATTCGGATAGGTGTATCTTTGAGAGTACCGATAATAAGCGTACTTTCTGTTTGACCGTAACCATCACGAATCGTGATATTGAATTCCCGCTGGAAGGTGTTGATAACCTCTTGATTCAAAGGCTCTCCAGCGGAAACCGCGCAGCGAAGGTGGGACAAGTCATACTGATTGAGATTTTCTAATTTGGCCATCAAGCGATATTCGGTTGGCGTACAGCATAATACCTCGATGTTGTGATCTTGTAACAGCTGCAAATATTTTTTGGGATGAAAAGATCCACTATATACAAAGCCGGTCGCCCCGTTGCCAAGGACGGTTAGGAAGGGGCTCCAGATCCACTTCTGCCAGCCCGGTGCTGCTGTTGCCCAAACGGTGTCGGTTTCTTTGATATCAAGCCATTGAGGCGATGTGATACGTAAGTGAGCATAACCCCAGCCATGACTGTGAACGACTGCTTTAGGGTTGCCAGTTGTTCCAGAGGTATATGCCAAGATCGCCATATCGTCGCGGTGGCTTTCGACTGCTGTGAATTTATCTGGCTGATCAATCATTAGGCCTTCCAGATCTAGCCATCCATGACAGAGCTCGTCAGGGTCGCCGGATACGGAAAGACGGTAATCCAGAGCAGGCAGATCGTCCGAGATTTTATTAACTTCATCAGTGACCTCGGACCAGGCAATAACAGCTCTGGCTTCGGAATGCCGCAGACGATAAGATAAATCCTTTGCGCGAAGCATTTCCGATGAAGGGATAATGGCAAGTCCTAGCTTCAGACATGCTAAATAGATGACATAAGCGATGATTCGACGGGGGACCATTACAAGAACACGATCCCCTTGCTGAAGGCCGAGTGCTGCGAGCCCTCCGGCAAGCTGGTTAGCTTGCTTGCGAAGATCTCCGTAAGTGATCTCCTCGTAGTCTCCTTGTTCATTCAACCACTTAAGCGCAATCTTTTCCGGAGCATGACGTTCCATTTCCGAAGTGAGATTGTAGTACTCAGGTGCGATCCACTGCTGATTATCCAATATGAACCTCTCCTATATAAAACAAGATGTGTATAACTGTTATGCTTAGTATAGCACGTTATCCTAGTACCAGGTACTAGTACCTTGAGGCTTAAATTTGATATCATAGGGTTTAGAAGGTTAAGATAACTTGTGTAAATATAAATCCAGAAAGTGAGAACTATGTTATGAATCACACAACTTTTGATGAAATATTCGCCATTATGGAAGCCTCTTTTCCTACCTCCGAGATCAGAACCTATGAGGGACAACAGGAGTTATTGGATGTTTCACATTACCGATTGATTACCGAAGTGAATGCTGAGGGGAAAATCATTGCTTTTATAGCTTGCTGGGAGTTTCCAGGATTTCGATTTGTAGAACATATTGCCGTGGACCCAAGTATAAGAGGTGGGGGCATTGGTAAAAAGCTGATGGAAGAATATATCCGTCAGTCGGGCAAGCCTGTGCTTCTTGAAGTAGAGCCGCCACTGGGTGAAATGGAACAACGGAGAATTGGCTTTTATGAGCGACTGGGCTTCCATTTGAATCCTTATGCGTATGTGCAGCCCCCTCTGCGTGAGGGAAATGCGGATTTACCGCTTCAAATTATGACTTACCCTAACCCAGTCGATGTAGAAGAATTCAATCTTTATAGAGAAATTTTATATACAGAAGTGTATAAGGTTACAACGCCGTATCAAAGTTAATCTAACTGCAATCCGTACGATCCTTTTTAGGACAAGCGGGTTGCTGTTTTTATTTTTTTTGAATTAATGATATTTTGATTTTTTTAATTACAAAATGGGTACAAGTAAGAAACAACTTAGAGACATAATCTTATTTTGTTTGAGCTAAAGTAAGAACAAAGATTGAACTTTCGAGGAGGGCTTACTTATGAAAAACAAAAAAATAATTATAGCAACAATGGTGTTTGGGATGGTAGTCACAGGATCAGCCGGTGTGTACGCAGGAACTAAACTTCAGAAAATTACGGCATATCTCAATCACAGCATTGGATTTAAGGTGAATGGCACGGCTTATACGCCAGTTGATAATAAAGGAAATGCACTGGCACCAATTACGTATAACAATACAACCTATCTTCCTGTACGTGCGATTGCTGATGTGATGAAGGTGCCTGTGACCTTTGATGCGGTGAACAATCAGGTTATTCTTGGCACAGGAGGCTCGGTGACTGACACTATTTCTCTGACTCCAGTACAATACAGCAACACTCAGAAAGAAGAGATTGTTAAAGCCTTCGCCAATTTCCAAGGTTTTGAAACAGCCTATGCACCTACTCAAATGGTGAGTGGAGACGCATTTCAAAAAGTAGTGGGTTCAGATGATGGTGTGAACTTTCTGTTTAAGCAGATGAAGGTGAACATTTCTCCTCGTGATTACGCTTACGAATATAAAGGTGAAACCGTAAAGCTCTCTAACGGAACCGAAGCTAAATGGTATAGTCCATCCACCGATTCGTTGTTCTTGACCTATAAACTGGATGATCGTTTTGTTACTATTAGTTCCCCGAATAAAACACTGAGTAAGACGCAATTAGAAAAAGTAGCAGTGAATGTAGTGAAATGGACGAAATAAGCCCTCATTAGCACTTATCTTTGTGCCTTAAAAAGTAAAGCAGCAAGTCTCCCATAGTTGGAGAGGCTTGCTGCTTCTTTGTCGTGTTTGGGAGCCAATGATTTAAACGCTTTTACTTACTGTGCTGTTTATTTGGCAGCTTTTGACTTGGTGTACTTTTACCGTGATTTTCTTTATTCTTTTCAGCTTTCTTTTGGGTATCGTGTACTTTTTCTACAAAAGCATGAGTATCGTCCATGTTTATCCTCCTTGATTGGCAACCTTGCCGTTACTGTAACCACTTTTGTAAGAATACATACACGATGTACTTTACAAACTTCTATGTTTATAAAGACATTGCGAAAATATTTAATAGTTACTATAAATGGATGCAAGCATTTCATAGAACAGTAAGGGAGACTGATTATGAACAGGTTATTTAAACAAGCTGTATCCATGACCTTAGCTTTCGTTATGGTACTGGGAATTACATTCACAGGAATACCAGCTTATGCTGAAGACAGCAATGGGGATGCTGGACTACTGCAATTACAATCGTTAGAGCCTGTTACATTATTGGCAGGGAATTCTACGTGGAAGTATCTAGATCACGGAACAGATCAAGGGACGGTATGGCGGTCCGTGTACGATGATTCAACATGGGCGTCTGGCCAAGCACCGCTTGGTTATAAAGATAGTGGATCCGGAGTCAGCAGTAAGCAATTTGGTGCTCTGAACACAAATATAAGCTACGGTTCTAATAAGAGTATGAAATATCGTACTTCTTACTTCCGTACAAACGTAACGGTGAATAAGGATGAGATTGCGAAATCCGATAAAATCTTGGGTAACTTCGCATTTGATGACGGAGCTGTACTATATTTGAACGGTAAAGAAATTTACCGTGAGGCTATGCCAGCGGGCGAAATTAATTTTCAAACAAAAAGTTCAACTAACTTAAGTGATCCAAACGAATATACCAAGGTAGACCTTACCGAAGTAGTAAAGGCTAACTTGAAGGACGGAAGTAATGAGCTTTCAGCTGAGGTGCATCAGTCGAGTGATGGTAGTTCTGACCTCTATTGGGATATGAACCTGATTGCTTATCCGGTAGTAGAGCCTGTAGACCCTGGAGTTGGGAAGCCTGAGTCTATCGCACTTACTTTTAACGGAAACCCTCAGACTAGTATGGGATTCAACTGGTATGCACCTGAGAGGGTGACGGGTACCAAGCTTGAAGTAGTAGAAGCTTCTAAATTAGTGGACGGTCAATTCCCGGTAGGTGCTCAAACTTACGAAGGAACATCGGTTACAACAAGCGTGTATATGACCAAAGCGGATAAGTCAGCCAAGAAACCAGTAGTACTGACTAGTCATAAGGTCATTGCTGATCATCTGCAGCCGGGAACGGAGTATGCTTACCGTGCTGGGGATGGACAAGCTGACAATTGGAGTGACATCGGAACGTTTACAACAGAAAGCTCCAGTAATCAGGCATTTAAGTTCTTATATACAACGGACTCTCAAGGTACAACTGAAGGTGATTTTGATATTTGGAATCATACCCTTCAAGAGGGATTGGCTAAATTCCCGACAAGTGAATTCATTCTGAATTCCGGTGATTTGGTAGACAACGGTGATATTGAGGAGCAATGGGGATGGTTCTTCAATAAACCAAAGGATATTCTAGCAAATATTCCATTGGTTCCACTGGTAGGTAATCATGAAAGTAAGAGTTATAGCAATTACACAACTCATTTTAATTTACCTAATGTCTCGAATACGGGCGCAAAACCAGATGGCTCTGTATATTCTTTTGACTACGGTTCAGCACACTTTATGGTTATTAATACAGAATATTATGGTGCTAGCTCAAGTCTTGAGAATAACGAAATTTACAAAAAACAAGTAGAGTGGCTGCGCAGTGAAGCCGCGAAAAGCGACCAGAAGTGGAAGGTTGTGCTCTTGCATAAATCACCTTATTCTGTTGCCAGTCACACAAATGATACAGATGTACTCTATTACAGAGCTAATTTGACAAAGGTATTTGATGAGCTTGGTATTGACATGGTTATCGGAGGACATGACCACACCTATACTAGAAGCTATCAAATGTACAACAATCAGCCGTTGACGGATATTAAGCCGGACAAAAACGGAGTGGTAACTGATCCTAAGGGTACGTTATACCTGATTACAAATGCAGCGGGCAATAAAAAATATAATGTTGGCGCAGGTCCGTTTCCTTTTGCAGCTAAATACGAGCAGCCTGGTAAGGAAATGTTCACAGGAATGACTGTAACTAACGATGAATTCTCGTACGAAGCCTACACCACAACAACTGGTGGAACTACAGACTTGTATGATAAGTACAGCATTCATAAGTCAGACGTAGCTGTTAAACCTGTGCAGAATGCAAAAGCTACTGTAGCAGATGGCGGTAAAATCACGTTAACTTGGGATGCTCCTGCATCCGGTGCACCAGTATCGGGATATCGCATTTATGAGCAAAATGATCTGGTATCTGCAAATTGGACGGTCAGTGTTCCTAATGCAGAAGGTCAAACTTCTTATAGTTACACTGTAGAAAATACTAATCCGAACCAAACCTATCAATTTGTTATCAAAGCGGTAAGTGACAGAACCAATTCAGAAGCTAAAATTGCTTCTACCGATTCTATCAAAAAAGTTACAGTTACCTTTAACGGCGACCCAGTGAGTGCAAAAGGATTCACTTGGTACACAGCGTTGAAATCTGCAGGAAGCGACCTACAGGTTGTGGAGAATACGGGCGTTACTCCAGACTTTGCAAAAGCTGCTGAATTTACAGGCCGTTCAGCTGTTTCCAGAAATTCAAAGGATGAATTAGTTCATAAAGCTGAAGCTTCTGGCCTTAAGGCTGATACGAAATACTACTTCCGTGTAGGTGATAAAGCACTGGGATTGTGGAGTGCAGTGGGAACTTTCGAAACAGCTGCTAAGACAGGTGCATTTACTTTCATCGATCTGGCGGACACACAAGCTAAGACGGAAGATGAGGCTATTCTTTCTGGAGAAACGATGGCAAAAGCACTTACGACATTCCCGAATGCAGAGTTTGTGGCGATTAACGGAGATATCGTAGATACTGGAACCAACGAATCACAATGGAATTGGTTGCTTGGCCATTCGCAGGAAACCTTGCTCAATACTACTATTGTTCCAGTTGCGGGGAACCATGAGGATAAAGCGAATGCCTTCTATGAGCACTACAATATTAAGGAAGCCGCAGGCTCACCAACAGAAACAGGAGCATACTATTCCTATGATTACAGCAATGCGCACTTTGTAGTCTTGAACACGAATGAGAATTCGGATGAATATGCTAACTTCAGCAAAGCACAGTTGGATTGGATGAAGGCCGATGTAAAAGCAGCGAAGGCTGCTGGAGCGAAGTGGATTATCGTCGCTATGCATAAAGGACCATATACAACCTCTAACCACGCTACTGACAAAGATATTATGGGCGCTAATGGAGAAAGAGCGAAAGTCGCTCCAATGATGGCTGAACTGGGCATTGACTTGGTTCTTCAAGGCCACGACCATATTTATGCACGGACGAAGCCAATCAAGGCAGACGGAACTGCAGCAGACACAGTGAAGATCAAGGAAAGCTTCAATGGTCAAACTGTGGAGTACACAGTAAACCCAGATGGAACAATATATCTGATTCCAGCTACGGCAGGAGCGAAGGTTTACTATAAGAACATGAAGAAAGAATTGGGAGATGCTTACTATAATCTCTTTGAAGTAGCCAATGAGAATACAGCAGCTAAATACGGAGCGGACCCAAGTGATGCTACGCGTCCAATGCGCGGTCAAGTTCAGACCTTTGTTGGTATCACTGTAGATGCAGGGAAGCTGACAGCTGTATCTTATGAGATTGATCAGAATGTTAATGAGGCTAAACCATATGTTCTTGAAGAGTTCGGTATTGTTAAGGGCGATGAGAATGGTGGAGTTACACCAACACCAACACCAACACCAACGCCAACAACAGAGCCGACAACAGCGCCAACAACAGCACCAACAACAGCACCAACAACAGCACCAACAACAGTACCAACAACAGCACCAACAACAAAACCGACAGCAACAGCAACACCAACAGTAGCGCCAACAGCTACACCAGCACCGACAACGGCGCCTTCACCAACTGCGACGCCAGTTAGTAAGCCATCTTTAACGGATACTAGCAATCACTGGGCGGCTGCTGTTATCGAGAAAGCAGTAGCAGCTGGCTTCGTTAGTGGTTATCCGGATGATACTTTCCGTCCGAATCAGAAAGTAAATCGGGTTGAATTTATCACAATGCTGGCACGTGCATTACAATTACCGGAGAATGGTGACACTTCAAGCTTTAAGGATTCTGCGAAGATTCCAGCATGGGCTAAGTCTTTTGTGGCACAGGCTGTATCTCTGCAAATTATCAGTGGCTATGATGATGGAACATTCCGTCCTACACAGGAGCTAACACGTACAGAATTAGCAGTTATGGTTGTTCGCGCTCTTGGTATTACGGTAGATCCTAAAGCGACATTAACCTTCAATGATGCTAAGGATGTACCAGCATGGGCAGTGCCGTATATTGCAGCGGCAGCGAAATCAGGCCTTGTGAATGGTATAGGGCAGAATAAATTTGCACCTAACCAGAAGGCAACAAGAGCAGAGGCGGTTACCATAATCCTTGCATTATTAGAAAAAGGGCAGAAGTAAACTATTATCTGCGTGAAATGAATGCAAGCTTAGCTTGTATCGAACAAAGGGGTCTCAGCTTATCTGCTGGGGCTCTTTTGTGTTTAATGCTTTTTGTATAAGAGGCCATCACTTTGCCGGAAAACATCACTAAGGAAGTGGACTATTATGATGAAGAAGTAACAGAGTACAAAATAATATGAATTTTAAAATAATGCTTGCAATGAATCTCTATACATGATATATTCTAAGTCCGGCCAAGAAACACACATGCCGAGCTCGAAAAAGAAGTTAAAAAAGAGCTTGACATTAAACGGCCGAACATGATATAGTATAAGAGTTGCTGCTGAGACATTAAACGGCGCCAACGAGAACTTGATCTTTGAAAACTGAACAACGAGTGAGTAGGAAATCACGAAAGTGAAATCCAAAATTAGAGAATTAATTTTCTCGTCAGATGTTTCAAAATGAGCATATCGCTCTTTTCAATACTAATTGGAGAGTTTGATCCTGGCTCAGGACGAACGCTGGCGGCGTGCCTAATACATGCAAGTCGAGCGGAGTCACTTTGGAAGCTTGCTTTCAAAGTGACTTAGCGGCGGACGGGTGAGTAACACGTAGGCAACCTGCCCCTTAGACTGGGATAACTACCGGAAACGGTAGCTAATACCGGATAATTTCTTTTTTCTCCTGAAGAAAGAATGAAAGACGGAGCAATCTGTCACTGAGGGATGGGCCTGCGGCGCATTAGCTAGTTGGTGGGGTAACGGCCCACCAAGGCGACGATGCGTAGCCGACCTGAGAGGGTGAACGGCCACACTGGGACTGAGACACGGCCCAGACTCCTACGGGAGGCAGCAGTAGGGAATCTTCCGCAATGGACGAAAGTCTGACGGAGCAACGCCGCGTGAGTGATGAAGGTTTTCGGATCGTAAAGCTCTGTTGCCAGGGAAGAACGTCCGGTAGAGTAACTGCTATCGGAGTGACGGTACCTGAGAAGAAAGCCCCGGCTAACTACGTGCCAGCAGCCGCGGTAATACGTAGGGGGCAAGCGTTGTCCGGAATTATTGGGCGTAAAGCGCGCGCAGGCGGTCATTTAAGTCTGGTGTTTAAACCTTGGGCTCAACCTGAGGTCGCACTGGAAACTGGGTGACTTGAGTACAGAAGAGGAAAGTGGAATTCCACGTGTAGCGGTGAAATGCGTAGATATGTGGAGGAACACCAGTGGCGAAGGCGACTTTCTGGGCTGTAACTGACGCTGAGGCGCGAAAGCGTGGGGAGCAAACAGGATTAGATACCCTGGTAGTCCACGCCGTAAACGATGAGTGCTAGGTGTTAGGGGTTTCGATACCCTTGGTGCCGAAGTTAACACAGTAAGCACTCCGCCTGGGGAGTACGGTCGCAAGACTGAAACTCAAAGGAATTGACGGGGACCCGCACAAGCAGTGGAGTATGTGGTTTAATTCGAAGCAACGCGAAGAACCTTACCAGGTCTTGACATCCCTCTGAATCCACTAGAGATAGTGGCGGCCTTCGGGACAGAGGAGACAGGTGGTGCATGGTTGTCGTCAGCTCGTGTCGTGAGATGTTGGGTTAAGTCCCGCAACGAGCGCAACCCTTAACTTTAGTTGCCAGCAGGTAAGGCTGGGCACTCTAGAGTGACTGCCGGTGACAAACCGGAGGAAGGTGGGGATGACGTCAAATCATCATGCCCCTTATGACCTGGGCTACACACGTACTACAATGGCCGGTACAACGGGAAGCGAAACCGCGAGGTGAAGCCAATCCCATCAAAGCCGGTCTCAGTTCGGATTGCAGGCTGCAACTCGCCTGCATGAAGTCGGAATTGCTAGTAATCGCGGATCAGCATGCCGCGGTGAATACGTTCCCGGGTCTTGTACACACCGCCCGTCACACCACGAGAGTTTACAACACCCGAAGTCGGTGGGGTAACCCGCAAGGGAGCCAGCCGCCGAAGGTGGGGTAGATGATTGGGGTGAAGTCGTAACAAGGTAGCCGTATCGGAAGGTGCGGCTGGATCACCTCCTTTCTATGGAGAATCGTCTTCTGCAATGAAGACATTCAAATCGGAAGTTAAACTTCCAAATCTCAGGTTTAGGCCTGTTACTCACTCGTTGCTCAGTTTTGAGAGTTTAAGCTCTCATCTTTAAACTTGATCCTTGAAAACTGGATACCGAAACGAATTTGCGTTTTAGAACATCTTTTAGCAACTTGTGCAAACAAGTAAATGTTATTAGTGAGATTTTTCTTAGGAAAAATCGAGGTTAAGCTAATAAGAGCACACGGAGGATGCCTAGGCGCCAGGAGCCGACGAAGGACGTGGCGAACAACGAAACTGCCTCGGGGAGCTGTAAGCAAGCTTTGATCCGGGGGTGTCCGAATGGGGAAACCCAGCTGTGGTAATTCGCAGTTACTCATCTCTGAACACATAGGAGATGTAGAGGCAGACCAGGGGAACTGAAACATCTAAGTACCCTGAGGAAGAGAAAACAATAGTGATTCCGTCAGTAGCGGCGAGCGAACGCGGAACAGCCTAAACCTAAGAGCTTGCTCTTAGGGGTTGTGGGACGTCTCACATGGAGTTACAAAGGAATATGGTAGGTGAAGAGGTCTGGAAAGGCCCGCGATAGAGGTAAAAGCCCTGTAACCTAAACTGTGTTCTCTCCGAGACGGATCCCGAGTAGTGCGGGGCACGTGAAACCCCGTATGAATCCAGCAGGACCATCTGCTAAGGCTAAATACTACCTGGCGACCGATAGTGAAACAGTACCGTGAGGGAAAGGTGAAAAGCACCCCGGAAGGGGAGTGAAATAGAACCTGAAACCGTGTGCTTACAAAAAGTCAGAGCCCTATTTATGGGTGATGGCGTGCCTTTTGTAGAATGAACCGGCGAGTTACGTTTAACATGCAAGGTTAAGTCGAGAAGACGGAGCCGCAGCGAAAGCGAGTCTGAATAGGGCGATTTAGTATGTGGACGTAGACCCGAAACCGTGTGATCTACCCCTGTCCAGGGTGAAGGTGCGGTAACACGCACTGGAGGCCCGAACCCACGCATGTTGAAAAATGCGGGGATGAGGTGGGGGTAGCGGAGAAATTCCAATCGAACTCGGAGATAGCTGGTTCTCCCCGAAATAGCTTTAGGGCTAGCCTCGGTATAAGAGTAGTGGAGGTAGAGCACTGATTGGGTGCGGGGTCCGCAAGGATTACCAAGCTCAGTCAAACTCCGAATGCCATATACTTATTGCCGGGAGTCAGACAGTGAGTGCTAAGATCCATTGTCAAAAGGGAAACAGCCCAGACCATCAGCTAAGGTCCCCAAGTGTGTGTTAAGTGGGAAAGGATGTGGAGTTGCACAGACAACCAGGATGTTGGCTTAGAAGCAGCCACCATTGAAAGAGTGCGTAATAGCTCACTGGTCGAGTGACTCTGCGCCGAAAATGTAACGGGGCTAAACACACCACCGAAGCTATGGCTAGATACGTATGTATCTGGGGTAGGGGAGCGTTGTATGTGGGTTGAAGGTGTACCGTAAGGAGCGCTGGACAGCATACAAGTGAGAATGCCGGTATGAGTAACGAAAAGATCAGTGAGAATCTGATCCGCCGAAAGCCCAAGGTTTCCTGAGGAAGGCTCGTCCGCTCAGGGTAAGTCGGGACCTAAGGCGAGGCCGAAAGGCGTAGTCGAAGGACAACAGTTTGAAATTACTGTACCACCGTAATCCGCTATGAGCGATGGGGTGACGCAGGAGGGTAGTGACGCGGACTGATGGATATGTCCGTCTAAGCAGTGAGGCTGATGTGTAGGCAAATCCGCACATCATTAAGGCTGGGCTGTGATGGGGAGCGAAAATTATAGTAGCGAAGGTCATGATCTCACACTGCCAAGAAAAGCCTCTAGCCAGGAGAAGGTGCCCGTACCGCAAACCGACACAGGTAGGCGAGAAGAGAATTCTAAGGCGCGCGGAAGAACTCTCGTTAAGGAACTCGGCAAAATGACCCCGTAACTTCGGGAGAAGGGGTGCCCCGGTAGTGTGAATAGCACGAGGGGGCCGCAGTGAAAAGGCCCAAGCGACTGTTTAGCAAAAACACAGGTCTGTGCGAAGCCGCAAGGCGAAGTATACGGGCTGACGCCTGCCCGGTGCTGGAAGGTTAAGGGGAGTGGTTAGGGGTAACCCGAAGCTATGAACCGAAGCCCCAGTAAACGGCGGCCGTAACTATAACGGTCCTAAGGTAGCGAAATTCCTTGTCAGGTAAATTCTGACCCGCACGAATGGCGTAACGACTTGGGCGCTGTCTCAACGAGAGATCCGGTGAAATTTTAATACCTGTGAAGATGCAGGTTACCCGCGACAAGACGGAAAGACCCCATGGAGCTTTACTGCAGCTTGATATTGAATTTGGGTACGATCTGTACAGGATAGGTGGGAGCCGTAGAAATCGGAGCGCAAGCTTCGGTGGAGGCGCCGTTGGGATACCACCCTGATCGTATCTAGGTTCTAACCTAGTACCCTTACCGGGTACGGGGACCGTGTCAGGCGGGCAGTTTGACTGGGGCGGTCGCCTCCTAAAGAGTAACGGAGGCGTTCCAAGGTTCCCTCAGAATGGTTGGAAATCATTCGAAGAGTGCAAAGGCATAAGGGAGCTTGACTGCGAGACCTACAAGTCGAGCAGGGACGAAAGTCGGACTTAGTGATCCGGTGGTACCGCATGGAAGGGCCATCGCTCAACGGATAAAAGCTACCCTGGGGATAACAGGCTTATCTCCCCCAAGAGTCCACATCGACGGGGAGGTTTGGCACCTCGATGTCGGCTCATCGCATCCTGGGGCTGAAGTAGGTCCCAAGGGTTGGGCTGTTCGCCCATTAAAGCGGTACGCGAGCTGGGTTCAGAACGTCGTGAGACAGTTCGGTCCCTATCTGTCGTGGGCGCAGGAAATTTGAGAGGAGCTGTCCTTAGTACGAGAGGACCGGGATGGACGTACCGCTGGTGCACCAGTTGTTTCGCCAGAAGCATGGCTGGGTAGCTACGTACGGACGGGATAAGCGCTGAAAGCATCTAAGCGTGAAGCCCCCCTCAAGATGAGATTTCCCAATTAGTAAGACCCCTTGAAGACGACGAGGTAGATAGGTTGGAGGTGGAAGTGCAGTAATGCATGGAGCTGACCAATACTAATCGGTCGAGGGCTTATCCTATACTTAAAATGCAAATTCAATTCGGATTCAGTTTTCAGGCGACTCAAGCCTGAGCATTTACGATGTAAATGCCCGTTTGGTGGCGATAGCGGAGGGGTTCCACACGTACCCATCCCGAACACGACCGTTAAGCCCTCCAGCGCCGATGGTACTTGGACCGAAGGGTCCTGGGAGAGTAGGACGTCGCCAAGCGGACAACCACATTACCCGTGGTATTTTTTTTGCCCTTAATATTGATGTGTCTTAAAAAGGGCCTTTAGCTCAGCTGGTTAGAGCGCACCCCTGATAAGGGTGAGGTCGGTGGTTCGAGTCCACTAAGGCCCACCATATTCCCTGATAGCTCAGTTGGTAGAGCACTCGACTGTTAATCGAGTTGTCACAGGTTCGAGTCCTGTTCGGGGAGCCATTTATGGAGAGGTGTCCGAGTTTGGCCGAAGGAGCACGATTGGAAATCGTGTAGGCGCCACAAGCGTCTCGAGGGTTCGAATCCCTCTCTCTCCGCCATAAAGTTTATTAGCATGGCCCGTTGGTCAAGGGGTTAAGACACCTCCCTTTCACGGAGGTAACATGGGTTCGAATCCCATACGGGTCATAACATGGAGGCTTAGCTCAGCTGGGAGAGCATCTGCCTTACAAGCAGAGGGTCGGGGGTTCGATCCCCTCAGCCTCCACCATATTCATTTAAGAACGACGCGGGGTGGAGCAGCCCGGTAGCTCGTCGGGCTCATAACCCGAAGGCCGCAGGTTCAAATCCTGCCCCCGCAACCAAATTTTCCTTAAGCATGATGTTTTGGGACTAGCTGGCGTAGTGTAAATGAATAGTATATAATTATTAAATGACGCGGGGTGGAGCAGCCCGGTAGCTCGTCGGGCTCATAACCCGAAGGCCGCAGGTTCAAATCCTGCCCCCGCAACCAATTTACTCTTATGCATTATGTCTATGGAACCGTGGTGTAGTTGGCCTAACATGCCTGCCTGTCACGCAGGAGATCGCGAGTTCGAATCTCGTCGGTTCCGCCATTTAGTTAATTATTGTTGGGGATTAGCCAAGCGGTAAGGCAACGGACTTTGACTCCGTCATGCATAGGTTCAAATCCTATATCCCCAGCCATTTATGAGAGCCATTAGCTCAGTTGGTAGAGCACCTGACTTTTAATCAGGGTGTCGAAGGTTCGAGTCCTTCATGGCTCACCATTATTTTCAAAGTGTGCGCGTGTGGCGGAATGGCAGACGCACCAGACTTAGGATCTGGCGTTTCACGACGTGGGGGTTCAAGTCCCTTCACGCGCACCATATTTTGCGGAAGTGGCTCAGCGGTAGAGCATCGCCTTGCCAAGGCGAGGGTCGCGGGTTCGATTCCCGTCTTCCGCTCCATAATTTTTGCGCCCTTAGCTCAGCTGGATAGAGCGTTTGACTACGAATCAAAAGGCCGGGAGTTCGAATCTCTCAGGGCGCGCCATTTTTATTACTAAGTAATTACATGTTTTGACGGGATGTAGCTCAGCTTGGTAGAGCACCTGGTTTGGGACCAGGGGGTCGCATGTTCAAATCGTGTCATCCCGATTTTATACCTTTGCGGGTGTAGTTCAATGGTAGAACTTCAGCCTTCCAAGCTGATAGCGTGGGTTCGATTCCCATCACCCGCTTATAATTAAGAAACATCTGCCTATTATAGGCAGGTGTTTTTTTTGTATAGTTACATTCATATGGATACAATAGAACTTAGGGCTTTTAGTTGAGGAGGTAGCAATGTTTGAATTTGAAGCTAAATTAGTGCGACCTGATGCAAGTGGGAGCTGGACTTATCTTAACGTCCCTTTTGATGCCGAACAAATATTTGAAACAAAGTCCAGAATACAGGTAAAAGGAAGTGTAAATGGAATCCCCTATAGAGGAACGCTTATGCCCCATGGAAACGGAAAGCATTTTATGGTGGTAAAGAAGGAACTACGGGATCTAGCCAAAGCTCAACCTGGTGATATTGTGCAGGTGACGATGGAGCAAGATCATCAATTACGGGAGGTAGAAGCCCCAGAGGATTTCCTTGATGCGTTGAGTAGCCATGAGCAGGCAGAAGCTTATTATAACGGTCTGGCTTATTCTTATCAGAAGGAATATGTATCTTGGATCGAAACGGCGAAAAGACCTGAAACCAGAGCATCTCGTATCGAAAAATCAGTCAGTAAACTGGGTGAAGGATTGAGGCTCAAATAAAAGTATGAAGAAGTGCTTAACAGGCTGAATAGATGAACAGCGTCCTCTTCCATAAGATTGGAAAGGGACGCTGTTAATGTTGGTGATATGTGCGAGTGGGCTTAAATAAGAACGGCCACCTCACCACAATTCACAAACTTAATACTTTCGATTTTTACTGATAACTCACCTGAAGGAATAGCTAGCTGACATGTACTGCCGATCTGAGCTAACAGCAGCTGCATGCCAATAGGCGAGAACATTGAAATCTTGTTATCATTGGGTTCTGCCTGGTTTGGAAATACGATGGTGTAGGTATCTGTAGTATTGTCGTCTAAGTAGCGTAGCTGAAGCTGACTTCCAATCAATACGAGTGAATTCAATTCTTCACCATTGAAACGGGAAAGTAATTGTTCCAGCTCGGAGCAATAACGGGACAACAGCGTTTCAGCATTACTTCTTTGTTTGCTTCGTTCCGGGAAATACTGATTTAGAAATGCGATTTTTTCCTCATCAAAATAAATAAGCTGCTGGACCAGTTGTGTCCTTGAGCCTTCATAAATTAGACTATGGTTCATAGTAGATTTCACCCCCTCTAAGTAGCACATTCTTTGCAAATTTGTTATGACGCGTTGCCATATTAAAATCCCTCCTATACAAATAGAGGTCCCCTAGAGGGAACCTTCTGATCAGTATAACAGCTTCTATATGTAAATCCAATCCATTTTGCAAAGGCAATAAATTCTTACTAAATATTGTATTTAAAACGTTTGACTATTGTATAGTTGGGTGCTATGATAGGCTGATGTTATAGGCATTTCGTAGAAAACTGCGGAATGCCTATACTATATTTCGAAGATAATTTTACATTAAATGTTACCAGGGGAGTGATACGCCATGTACATTTCGTTGAGTTCACCTATAGAATCTAGACATAAAAAGTAACTATAATTTATTAAAGGAGAGATCAGGATGATTCAAGTAAAAGAGTTTGTAGATGCTGATAATTCGTATGCTGAGAATAAGGCGAATGAGTTCTTGGCAGGGCTGCGTGAGGAACAGGTTGTGAATATCTGTTACGGTTCGGTAGTCAAATCTTCACGTGATGGGGCAGAGCATCAAAGAAGCAGTATACTGGTCGTGTATAAGACAAATGAAGGGCAATAACTGGAATACTTTTTTTTCGTGCTTATCTGTTGTCTCCACGCTATGCATCGTGATCGTTCTTATATATTATATGTTTTAGCTTTTCTTATGAAAAAAGAGGACCTTTCCCATTTACGGGTAAAGGTCCTCTTTGATTGTATAAGTGCAATTACAGTCTTATAATTCGCCTGGGACGGATAATCCTAAACCGGATGCAACACGCTGTCCCAGTTCTGGATCAGCTTTATAGAAATGAACAATTTGACGAAGTTTAATATCGTTACTTTCAACTGGTGTCATAGCGCCTACGATATTTTGAACAAGACGGGTACGTTCTTCTTCACTCATCAGGCGATACAAGTCACCAGGCTGTGTATAATGGTCATCACTATTATAGGAGACACTGTCGGCATTTCCAGATACTTCGAAAGGTGATGTTTTGTACTGTGGTGCTTCTTTAGGTCCGCCTAAGCTGTTAGGCTCATAATAGGCACCGGATCCGCCATTGTTGCCGAGTGCCATGCCACCGTCACGTTGATAGTTCTTCACTTCTACTTTTGGACGGTTGATAGGCAGGCTGTTATGGTTAGGACCTACACGGTGACGATGAGCATCGCCGTAAGCAAACAGTCGACCCTGTAGCAATTTATCAGGAGAAGCTTCAATACCAGGGACAAAAGAGCCAGGAGAGAACGTAACTTGCTCTACTTCCGCGAAGTAATTCTCTGGATTGCGATCCAGTACCATGCGGCCAACCTCAATTAATGGATAATCTTTTTGCGACCATACTTTGGTTACATCGAATGGATCAAAGCGGTAAGTGTTCGCATCTTCGATCGGCATAATCTGCACGTAGAGCTTCCACGCTGGGAAATCTCCTTTATCAATAGCATTGAACAAGTCTTCTGTATGATAATCTGGGTTCTCCCCAGCTATTTTGGCGGCAAGATCTGGAGCAAGGTTCTTAATGCCTTGTTCTGTTTTGAAATGATATTTCACCCAGACGGTATTGCCTTCGGCATTTACCCATTTGAAGGTGTGGCTTCCGAACCCGTGCATATGTCTCAACGTAGCTGGGATTCCGCGATCTGACATCAAAATCGTAACCTGATGTAGAGATTCCGGCGATAAAGACCAGAAGTCCCAAACCGCATTAGGGTTCTTTAAGTGTGTCTGTGGATCACGCTTCTGTGTATGAATAAAGTCGGGGAACTTGATTGCATCACGAACGAAGAATACAGGTGTATTGTTACCTACGAGATCATAGTTTCCTTCTTCGGTATAGAACTTCACAGCAAAACCACGTGGGTCTCTTACAGTATCAGCAGAACCTAGCTCCCCAGCTACCGTTGAGAAACGGATGAACATTGGGGTACGCTTGCCTACCTCAGATAAAAAATTAGCTTTTGTATATTGAGTTAAATCCTGAGTGACCTCAAAATACCCATGAGCGCCAGCACCCTTAGCATGAACGACACGTTCAGGAACACGTTCTCTGTTAAAGTGGGCTAATTTTTCAAGCAGATGGACATCTTGCAGCAAAGTAGGACCACGATCACCGGCTGTCATTGAATTTTGATTGTCGCCTACTGGAGCACCCCAGCTGGTCGTAAGATTATTATTATTGGAGCTCATTAATAGAATCACCTCGTAAGATTTGATTTTAGATTTAGTATAAGTTCTATATTAATGTTTTTTGGGGAAAATGCAACACTTTTTGAATAATTGACACATTACAGTATGTGGTAATCGTCGTCCCATTCAGATATATATGATAGATAGAGTGATTAATTACTAAGCAGAGTTAAAAAAGAAACAGCGCACCTCTACCATCACTGGAGGGTGCGCTGTTCTATTTTGATATAGGAATATCCGTTTTCTGTACTTAGTTTTTAATGTACATTCTGTTATAGTATTCATCCAGCATTCTTTTGGTGGCAAATTCGGTGCGAGTGGTTTCGATACTCTTCTTCATCATTTGTACCCACTGTTCACGATTCTCATAATAGGTTGGGAGTACTCGATTCAATAGGGTGTCGTATAGCGCATCACTATCATGCTTATCCAGAACCTCGAAGTCAGTAGTCTCGAAGCCGTCTCCGATCTGCCAGCCATTCTCGCCATCTATACAGGCTTCCGGCCACCAGCCATCTAGAATAGAGCAGTTCAATACGCCGTTCATGGCTGCCTTCATCCCGGAGGTACCACTTGCTTCCAATGGTCTACGCGGATTGTTGAGCCAAATATCAGAACCGCGTGTCAGCTGTGCGCCGATAGTCATATCGTAATTCTCCAAGAAGACAACACTCTTCGGATATTTTTTCATCATCGCCACTAAATTGCTGACGATTTTTTTGCCGTTATCATCGAGTGGATGGGCTTTGCCAGAGAAGACGATTTGTATTTTGCCGGACTCCAGATAAGGCTCAATAATTTCCGGCTGCGAGAAGATCAGGTCACTGCGTTTATAAGGAGCAGCTCTGCGTGAGAAGCCAATGAGTAGATTGTCAGCATTTAGACTAATGCCGGACCGTTCTTTGATGAAATCAATCAGTTCACCCTTAATTTCTTTATGCACTGCCCATAAATCGCCATTTTGTTCATAGGCTTGTGTCATTCTTTCATCTACCCAGGTAGGGGTATGAATGGCATTAGTAATGCCAATGATGTCCGATCTTCCGGCAACCTCTTTCCACATCTTATTGGCTGTATCCGCATGAAGCTGAGCCACTGCATTAGAAATACGGGAGAGTCGCAGACCGGCAACCGTCATGTTGAACGGCTCACCACCGATACGCTCCATCTGGTCGCGGGTTAAGCCATTGAATGCACTCATATACTCTAGGCGGTCGAGTGGATGGGTTTCGTTGCCTTCTTTTATCGGCGTATGTGTAGTGAACACAACCTCTTCCCGAGTAGCTTTCCAAGCTTCCTCAAAGGTGCTGCCTCCGGACATCTTCTCACGAATGAGTTCGATGGCTGCTAAGGCTGCATGGCCTTCATTGAAATGATAGACATCAATCGGAATGCCGAGAGCACGCATAGCTTTTACTCCGCCGATCCCGAGTACGATCTCTTGAGCGATCCGTTCCTCACCGAACCAGCCGTACAATTGTCCAGTAATCCATGCATCATTATTCTCGGGGATATCCGTATCCAGTAAATACAACGTGCTGTTGCCAAAATAATCAGTCTTCCATACTTTGCACACCACATCGGTCTTTCTGACTTTTACAGTTACCTTCACCCCTGTATCTTCAAGAAAATCATAAACATAATTGTGATAGGAGTCGTATGGATTACCGTTCGCATCAATTTTTTGATCCGTATAACCTTGTTTCCACTTCAGCCCGATAGGGATGATAGGAGCATTGATGTCTTTAGCTCCCTTAATGTAGTCACCGGCGAGAATTCCAAGCCCTCCAGCATACATTTTAAAATCGGAATGTAACCCGTACTCCATACTGAAATAAGCTACTGATGGTAATTTTTGTTCGTTCACTTGATAAGCCTCCTAATCGCGGATTAGATTGAATTGCAGTAAAGCTGCTGGCATTATCTACGATGCAAACGTTTGCTCAAAAAACAGTCATCAATCGTTGTGGAAGCGATTGCACCATCATTCTAGCACACTTTATCTACAAAAGCATAACGTCAATTTGGTGAAAATAGCCAATTAGGGGCAAAATCAACGGAAGTGATTGATAAAGTGAAGGGAAGACCCTAAGATAAAGAGATTGAAGAAATAATTATTGGTGGTGTTTAAGTTGGGTATAGTTGTGATTGGAAGCTTAAATATGGATATGGTAGTACGTACGAACCGGGCACCGAATGCAGGAGAAACGCTTATGGGACAAGCATTTGCTCTATCTCCCGGTGGAAAAGGAGCGAATCAAGCCGTTGCCGCAGCACGTCTGGGTGCTGAGGTTAGTATGATCGGCAGCGTCGGAAAAGATACCTTTGGAAGCGAAATGCTGGAGATTATTAAGCAGGAAGGTATTCATATAGAACATATCTCAGTGAGTGAAACTGAGGCAACAGGTGTAGCTTCAATCGTTATTGAAGAAGATGGAGAGAATCGGATTATCGTTGTACCCGGAGCGAATATTGATCTCTTTGCAGAGGATATACAGGCGTTAGAGACTGTAATCAGCCAGGCTGAGATGATTGTGATGCAGCTTGAAATGGAACTGGCGATGAGTGAGCATGCTATTGCTATTGCCCATGGTTATGGGATTCCAATCATTTTAAATCCTGCACCAGCCAGAAGGCTTAAGGATGAGATGTTAAGTCAAGTAACCTATTTGACGCCAAATGAGACGGAAGCAGGAATTCTAGCTGGGATGACTGTCGATAGTATAGAGACGGCTGAGCGGGCTGCCCGTATTTTGCTGCAAAAAGGTGTTAAAAATGTGATCGTAACCTTGGGATCTAAAGGCGCACTGATCGTTAATGCTGAAGGCGCTAAGTCAGTTCCTGGATTCCCGGTCAAGGCGATAGACACGGTTGCTGCCGGAGACTCATTCAATGGGGCATTAGCCCAGCAATTGGTCTTAGGCAAAACGTTGGAGGAGGCAGTGAGCTTCGCTAATGCTGTTGGAGCACTGGCTGTAGGGAAAGAAGGCGCGATCCCATCGCTGCCGCAGTTATCAGAGGTTGAACAGTTTCTAAAACATGTATCGGCAGTAAAATAAACAATACAGAATCTATAGCAGACGACTGGATAAGGGGCTGAAATAATGAGCAGGACAGTAATCGTTAAAAATGTGATCATTGGCGAAGGAATCCCTAAAATATGTGTTCCGTTGATTGGAGCTACCTTGTCTGAACTAAAACAGGAAGCCGAATCATTAAAAGAGCTTAGTCCCGATTTAGTGGAGTGGCGGACGGATTTTTTTGATGAAGTTGAAGACGTAGAGGCGGTCAATTTAGCACTAAAAGAAATCCATTCTGTAATTCCAGAGTTACCGCTGATTTTTACTTTTCGGAGTGCCAAAGAAGGCGGCGAGAAGCAGGTTAGCACAGAATATTACATAGCACTGAATATAGCTGCAGCTGAAAGTGGTCTAGTAGATATAATTGATGTTGAATTATTCAATGAGGAACAGGATGTAAAGCTACTAGTCGAGACTGCTCATACTCATAACGTGTCTGTCATTATCTCGAATCATGATTTTCATGGAACACCTTCTCAAGAGGAGATCATCTCGCGATTACGCAAGGCACAGGAGCTTGGCGGGGACTTGCCTAAAATCGCGGTGATGCCTCAGGATGCGGGGGATGTACTGACTTTACTAGAAGCTACCCATATGATGAAAGAACAATATGCAGATCGCCCGATTATTACAATGTCCATGGCGGGAGCTGGGGTCATTAGCCGTCTAGCCGGTGAAATATTCGGTTCAGCGCTTACCTTTGGAGCGGCGCATAAGCCCTCTGCGCCTGGACAGGTAGCTGTGGTTGAGCTGCGAAATATACTGTCACTGCTGCATCGCAGTCTATAGGAGCTATCAGTGAGGTTCAGATAATAGAAATAGAGCGGCGACCGGATTTCCGGTGCCGCTCTATTTCTATTTTATTATTTTGTTCCCGTGTATACGTGAACGGCATCTCTTAGGAACGCTGCAAGTCCAGGGCGATGCTTGTCGTAGTACTTGGTAAAACGTTCATCATCCACATACATTTGCGCGACACCGGCATGTGCCTCTTTGGAATAGGAATCCCAGTAGAAGGAGAGCCACTGGCGGTGTAGATCAGCACTTTTTTGCGCCAATACACTGGCAGGATCTCCATGCTCCATCGCTTGCACAAGTGTCTCGAACATTTCCTCCTCAAGCTGCTGTATAGCCGCATATTGTTCTTCAGTCATACCTTTAAGCTTCTTGTTGGATTGTTCTACGGTGCTGTCCCCATATTTCTCCCGTATTTCTTGACCGTATTTCTTCTCGTTATCCTCTACCAGCTTTTGCTTGAAGCCTTCGAATTTTTCAGCGTCACTCATAGTCATTCTCCCTTCTTGGTGAGCCAGCGTCTGTTCGACGTTAGCGATTAATAGATCTAATTGATGTCTCTTTTCAAGCAGCTTGTCATGATGCTCCCGTAGCGCTTTGGCTCCGTCGAATGACGGTTCAGTCATAATAGCTTTGATACGTTCCAGACTTAAGCCAAGCTCTCGATAAAATAAAATTTGCTGTAGAAGATCTACTTCGGTGCGGCCATAGATACGATACCCCGAGGAGTTGATTCTCGCCGGCTTAAGAATGCCAAACTCGTCGTAGTAGCGCAGGGTTCGCGTACTGATTCCAGCTAGCTCAGCGAGCTTCTGTACTGTGTATTCCGTAGTATCACCTCCCACAAATTCAATGTACACCTTTACGTAGCGTGAAGGTCAAATGTTTTTTTAGCGTATCCCAAACAGCGGCAGTTACCCGCTGAAGATCATTGGGAAGACTGCCGCTGCTATGATTTGCTGATGTTGAAGTTATTTTTGACCCATCTGCACCGCAAAATAATTCTGTAATTCCTCTAATTTGCGAGAATCAGCTAGGGTTGTTTTGTCTGAGAAGTAATGTTCGAGAACAAGGTCCCAGGTAGGTACTATTTTTTGTGAGTTCATCGCTTTAATGGCGACTTTGACCGTCTTGCGTTCTTTGGCATTAGAAAAGGTATCTACGTAATGCTGTGAGCGCTCAAAATCCAGATCCTTAAACACAGCGCGGAAGATTTCCGAAGTCATCTTTGCGTCATCCAACGCACGGTGAGCAGATCCAGACGGTTCAAGTTCAAATAAAGCCATCGCACCTTCGACACTGATATCATTGCTTAGGCCACGAGCTCGCAGCACACCCTTCAGTAAATCAAAATACGTTGCGGACATCCAGTAGGAATCGTCCATTTTGTGCATACGCACATCCTGAATGATTCGCTTCATGTCCTCGCCGCCCCAAGTAAGCAGCAGCACTCCGTCCGTACTTAGATCAAGCCACTCTCTAAACGCAGTGATTACTTTCGGAAAGCGGGCTGCGATATCGATTTCCTCTTGAGGAATACCGGTTTTTTTCTTAATGAAAGAATTAAGGGTGGAGAAATATATGGGTTTGATCAAGGAAGAAAATTCATCCTTATACTGCAATGAAGAGTCTAACCGGACAGCTCCAATTTCAATGACCTCCATAGGGTGCTCGCTGGCAAACTTACGGCCGTTGAATTCGATGTCCAGAATAATATAATCCACAGGTACTTGCCTCCGTTCCATGACTGACGCTGTAGTGCTTAATACGTCGACTACTCTATTTTAACAAAAAAAGCGATGTAATGGGGAATATGGGAACAAGCTAATATTGGAACATAAAAAAGAACCAGCACTATGCGGGTTCTTTTTATAACTATTAATGAGCAAAAAGATTGCAGACAATAAAGTAAGACGATTAATGTTCTGAACCGGCAGCAGGTTCAGGCTGATGAATTGGCTGTTCCAGCAGGACAGATCCGTCTTCAAGACGAAGCCAGGTATCGAAGTCTTGGGTGCCTTGGGTCAGTCTGATGACGCGTGCGCCCCGCATAAAGCCTTCTTTTCCATAAGTATTGTAGCCGGTAGCACGGCCATAGGAAAGACGTATGCCATACAGGCTGCCCGTAAAATCATTGATATGGTCATGTCCGCAGAAGGTGCCCAGCACATCACCCATTTCAAGCAAAGCCGAGAATAATCCCGAGTTAACCTCAGGTGAGCATACACGCTCATACTTATACCCATGACAGACTTGTGTAGACCAGACCTCACGATATTCGGGAATCGGGATATGGAAGAAAGCTAATGCAGGCAGCCTGTTCTCAGCAGTTTTAGGATTCAATCTAGCGGATTCAGCAGTTAGCCAGTCAATCTGATTTCGGCTAACCCAATTGTAGCCAGGGATATGCTCCATCTCGGAGTAGCTGCCGGAGTCAACAAAATAAAGGACAGCGGCCGCATGGCCATCCTGATCTTTTATTTCAAGTGTGTAATTGCCTGAGCCTTCAAGATCCTCTGGACCGGCTTCGGCCAGACAGTGGGGATGTTCCAATGCAATCTGCATCAGTTCACTGCGGGAAATCAGGGTTTCTGTATCATGGTTGCCAAATACGAAGGCCCAAGGGGTACCTGTTTTCTCAACAGCAGCGACAGCATCCCGAAATGCTTGGGCAGGGTCTTCACACGCCTGTTCACCAGGTGAGACAGGGGCAGTGTAAATCAGATCTCCCGTGAAGACCACAAGATCAGGTTGTTCCGCTTCCAGAACGCGTTCCATCAGTTCCCGAGTACGCTGATCTTCGGCTCTTCCATCCATCCAGTGAAGATCAGTGAACTGTACAATTTTCAAGGTTCCATCTTGCTGAAATGATAAGCTGTGTCTCATTGGGGGGTATCTCCCTTACTGTGTAATATTGTTAGCCGATCCAGATCCGCTGTGTGAAATGATCTCCGGAGTTTCTACCAATCATAATATCAAATTCTCCGGGCTCGTAGACCAATTGATCGTCTTTTCCGTAGAACATTAGCATATCTCTAGTGATCTCGAAAGAAACTACTTGTTTCTCATGCGCTGCGAGTGTAATTTGCCGGAAGCCCTTTAGTTCTTTGACCGGGCGAACGACACTTGCGCTGACGTCATGGATATAGAGTTGAACGGTTTCCTTACCGGCGATGTCTGAAGTATTCTCCACCTCAATGGAGGCAACAATCCGACCCTTAGCATCAACATTGAAGTTGCTGTAATCAAAACTGGAATAGCTCAGACCATAGCCAAAGCAGAAGAGAGGGTCATTAGGGCAATCCAGATATCGAGTTACATATCGTACATTGGGATATAGGGGATCATAGGGACGCCCCGTCTGATAGGCATTGTAATAGATAGGAATTTGTCCAACCGAGTAAGGGAAGCTCATAGATAAACGACCGGATGGATTATAATCTCCGAACAGCACATCAGCTAGTGAGTTTCCGGATTCTGTACCCAGAAACCAGGCTTGCAGCAAAGCGTCGCTGGCCTCAAGAACAGGGGTTAGTTCCAGTGGTCGGCCGCTAAATACAACGGTAACAATCTTTTTGCCGGTATCTTTCAAACGCCAGATCAGCTTCTCCTGATTGGTCGACAAGCGCAGATTGGTTTTGCTTCCGCCTTCCCCGGTATCCTGCTGATTCTCACCTACAGCAGCGAGAATTACATCGCAATCCTTTAGGCGCTGGAAGGCTTCTTCGATTTCATCCTCAACATCAAAAACACCCTCCAGCATGCTTCCCAGCTCACCAGTCATGGCCGTAATAATATCTGCGGCAGATGTTTTTTGAGAAATGCCGTTGTAGAGTGATACGGCCGGGTCTTTTTCCGTTCCAGACCAGCCGCCCAGCACATGAATAGAGGTAGCGAAGGGACCAGCCAATCCAATCTTCATACCGCGTTTAAGGGGCAGAGCGTCATTGTCATTTTTCAGCAGTACCACTGAGCTGGCACCCAGCTCTCTAGCTGCTTGCAAATTCTCCGTGCTCGGCGTGGGCGCCTCATCTACTAACGGGTCTGCATCCTTGAACGGATTGTCAAACAAGCCGAGGGCATCCTTAAGTTCCAGCACTCGGATAACGGCTTCATCGATCAAAGAGACATCCAGCTTGCCTTCCTCGACCAGACCGGCACCGTGGTTTAGATAATGGGTGGACATCATTTCAATATCAAGTCCAGCAGCTATACTTTTCTCCGCTGCTTCACGGCCATCCTCAGCTGCACCATGGGGGATTAGCTCATTGACGGAATTGAAGTCGGCAATGGTAACGCCGTTGAAGCCCCATTCCTCACGCAAAATTCCCCGGAGAAGTTTGGAATTACCGCTTGCTGGTATGCGGTCAATCGTATTGAATGCGGCCATCACCATGGCTACACCAGCATCTACAGCAGCTTTATAGGCTGGTAGATAGAACTCACGTAATACGCCGAGGGACATATCTACCGTATTGTATTCACGACCGCCTTCGGGAGCGCCGTAACCGGCGAAGTGCTTCACACAGGCAGCGATCCGCCCTTTTTCTTTTAGGTCTTTGCCCTGATAGCCCCGTACCATGCTCTCAGTTACACGGGCATTTAGATAAGGATCCTCACCGGATGTCTCCATCACCCGTCCCCAGCGCGGATCGCGTACGAGATCCGTCATAGGTGAGAAAGTGAGATGGATGCCGGCAGCTGCGCTCTCTTTGGCTGCAATTTCAGCAAATCGTTCGCAAGCTTCCATATCAAAGCTACAACCTATCGCAAGCGGGATCGGAAGAATTGTTCTGTAGCCATGAATGACATCCGCCATGAAGAGCAGAGGAATCTTCTGACGACTGGCTTGCAAATGCCGGGTCTGCAGATCAATCACATTTCTGGCTCCAATACCGTTCAGAACACTTCCGATGTTCTCCATTACTTGTGGCTGAATGTTCAGTTCTTTAAATGGGCCGGTTAAATCCACGGTATCATCCAAGCCCCAATAGTGAGGGCCTAGCTGGGTTAATTGGGCCAGTTTTTCTTCCAGAGTCATATCGTTCACAAGATCTTGGATAAAAGATTTAGTCATGGTTAACACCTTCCTCGTGAGCGCATTGATAGTTATTGTGAAAATTAGATGTGCTATACCAATAAGAAAGCGCTTGCGATTTCTGTTCGCCGCTACTTTAAGCGGGAGAGGATTCCGAGTAAAGGATAGCTTTCAATACCCTGTTCCGTGTGCATACGCAGATTAATATTATTGGATGAGACATGTAATAGATCGGTACGGGGAGTTCAACGTCAGACGTCATAGATAGAGGCTGACATGTTTATGAAAGAACAGATAGAAACGTTTCCATAAACGATACATATCGATCTTAGTCCGAAGGCCATAAAAAGTCAATTATCTTCGTGAAATCGGCCGATTCATTATATTTAGGTTGTAAAATGTGATTTTTATTACTAGAAAAACAAAAATAAAATGAATTGACAGCGCATACATCTAGGGAGTATGATTTTCGTACAGGGAGTTTCAAAGAAATTATGGAAACGTTTCTATATCATCCGATACGCTTTATCATAAAGGATGAGCAATCAGTTTTAAGCTGGTTGCGGGACAGGAAAGGAAGCTAAGTTATGCATCTGACGAAATGCATTTTTCAAATTGGAGGTGGGCTCATTGGCAAGAATTAAGCTTGCGGGTGGAAATATTGTCCGGGAAGTCATTAAGAACAAAGTGCTTTTTCTAATGTTGCTGCCTGTAATCCTATACTTCATTATTTTTCACTATGCGGTAATGCCTGGCGCTTACGTCGCATTCGTAGATTACAAGCTCAATAAAGGTATTTTCGGTAGTAATTTCATTGGCCTTAAGAACTTTGAGTTCCTGTTTCAAAACGGTGATCTCTGGAATATTACTAAAAATACACTACTCTACAATGTTGTATTTCTTGCCTTGGGGAATATTATTCAAATCATTTTCGCCATTATGTTATCTGAAATAGCAGGTAAGTGGTTCAAGAAGATAACGCAGTCCGTCATTCTTCTTCCAAACTTTATCTCAATGGTTATCGTCGGTGTATTTGCCTACAACTTGTTCAACTTCAACTCAGGTTTTATTAATACGATGTTTGTAAGCTTGGGGTTAGATCGTTATGAATTTTACTCTGACCCTGGGATTTGGAAGTATATCATTGTTGCCTTTAAGATTTGGGCTGGAACTGGATACGGTATGATTGTCTATTTGGCAACCATTACAGGAATTAATCATGATTTGTATGAGGCGGCCTATATGGATGGGGCTACGACCTGGCAGCGGATTCGCTACATGACTCTTCCAATTCTGAAGCCTACTTTTATTCTATTGCTGTTGTTCGGATTGGGTGGCATTCTTAAAGGCTCCTTCGACCTATTCTACAACCTGATTGGTACTAACTCCGTGCTGTATCCGCAGACGGATATCATTGATACCTATGTCTTCCGTTCATTAGTGGGGCAATTCAACTTCTCCATGGGTGCGGCAGTCGGCTTCTATCAATCCTTATTCGGTCTGATTCTGGTACTGGTGATAAACTTTATTGTTCGTAAGGTCGAACCAGACAGCGCATTATTCTAAATTCAGAAACGAAATAGGGGTGATATCAGTGGAACAATCAAAAATCAAGCAGGATTCTGGCAGTATTCTCATTAAAGCGGTCAGCTATCTCTGCATTACAATCTTTGCACTATTTTGTGTATTTCCTTTTGCATTAATGATCTCTTCCTCGTTCATGAATGAACAGGAAATTGTCCGTGAAGGCTATAAGCTCTGGCCAAAGGAATTCTCAATAAAGGCTTATGAATTGCTGTTAAATAACTCTGGCAAACTAGTAAGTGCTTATCAGGTTACGATTTTTATCACCGTAGTAGGTACGGTACTTGGACTATTCATGATGTCAATGGCTGGGTTCGTACTTAACCGAAAAGATTTCAAATATCGTAATTTCTTCTCCTTTATGATTTACTTTACAACGCTTTTCAGCGGTGGTTTGATTCCAACGTATATCCTGATGGTCAAACATCTTCATATGAAGGACAGCTTATTCGCCATGATCCTTCCGGGTGTAGTGGGCGCTTGGTCCATCTTCCTAATGCGTAACTTTATGAAAGCTATTCCGGATTCTCTATATGAATCCGCTACAATTGACGGCGCCGGTGACTTCCGCATCTATTGGCGGATATTCATTCCACTAGCAGTTCCATCCTTAGCTACGATTGGATTGTTCTCGGCACTGGGCTTTTGGAATGAATGGTATAACGGAATGTTGTATATCGACGATCCGACGAAGTATCCGCTTCAATACTTCTTGCAGCGAATGGTCAATCAGGCGAATCTCGGAGCGCTAGTCAATTCGGGGGCGGTAATCAATACTGCTGATCTTCCGACGCAATCCATTAAAATGGCTACAGCTGTGCTAGCTACTGGACCTATTATTCTTCTATATCCATTTGTGCAGCGTTACTTCGTAACAGGCCTCACAATCGGGGCAGTAAAGGGTTAATGGACGTTTCCTTTTCATAGGGCGTTTATTATAAATCAAGCAATCATTATTAACAGAAAAAAAGGGAGGTTTACCTAATGAAAGGTAAAAAAACGGCGTCTTCTTTACTAGCTGTCCTAATGCTTACGGGGGCACTTACAGCTTGCTCATCATCCAAAGACAATGCTTCTAGCAATGATGCAGCAGCTACTAAATCACCAGAAACATCTGCTAACAATACAGGAGGAGTCGATACTTCCAAAGAAGCTAAGCTGACGTACTACTTGTGGGGCAGTGAAGGTGTTCAAAATAAGGCGATTCTAGCTGAGATTAACAAAAAACTCAAGGCAGATATCAATACAACTTTAGAAATTAAATATATCGACTGGCCAGATATTGCAACGAAATATCCATTGCTATTTGCTTCTGGTGAAACATTTGATTTGTCACATGCTTCTCCTGGAGCACCGGTAAACTACTATACATTAGCAAGTGAAGGTGCATTGGTAGACATTACTGACATGCTCGATAAAGTTGCTCCTAAGCTGAAGGCAGAAATTCCAGCAAGTGTGTGGGAAAATACGAAGGTCAAAGGTAAAATCTATGGTGTTCCGAGTCTTTATAGCGAATATACACCAAGCGGTTATGCTTATCGTGTAGACTTGCTGAAAAAATACGGTATGGAAAAAATTGCATCTATCGACGATATGGTTAAATACATGGACAATGTAGTTGCCAATGAATCATTCCCACCTATTAATGGTAAAGCTGAAGATGCACAAAATATGTTCAGAATGCTCGTAGATACTACTGGTCAGTGGCTTAATGCACCAGGGATCTCAACAAATGAAATCAATTTAGTGACTAAGAGCGCAGAGGACTACAAAACAGTGTTCTCTCCAGCCTACACCCAAGAATTCGAAGATTGGGCTGTGAAGATGCGTGAATGGGCAGACAAGGGATACTGGGGCAAAGATGTACTGTCCTCATCACTTGGAAGCAAGGATAACTTCAGAGCAGCAAACTCCGCGGGTTACTTGACGCATACTCAGGACTGGCTCGGTCAATATGGCGGGGATAAGACGGCACTACCAGGGGTAGAAACTGATTTCTATACTTTTGCAGAAGCTAACAAGAAGATTAAACGTAAAATGGGTGTTGATAACTCTACCGTAATTAGTGTCAACTCTGAGAATCCAGAGCGTTCTTTGATGGTAATCGAGAAGTTCATGACTGACGAAAGCTACTACAACCTCATCCAAAACGGTATTGAAGGTAAGCAATATGTCATGGAAAATGGAGTTAAAAAGCAGCCTGCAGGCTTCAACGAAAAAACAGACGGCGGAGGTTTCGCTGCTTGGTCACTTCGTAATGACAAATTCGTAGTTCCTACGGACACAGAGAACCCAATCCGTAACTCTCTGTTCGCAGAGTGGGATAAAGTGGCTATCAATGATCCATACAACGGCTTTACTTTCGATCCAGCGAATGTAACTACAGAAATTGCTTCCATCTCCAACGTGAATTCCCAGCTTGGTATTCAATTGATGCTTGGTAAAACAAGCAAAGATCCTAAAGCTGCTGTAGCGGATTACCGTGAGCAACTGAAAAAAGCAGGAATTGACAAGGTTATTGCCGAAGTAGAAAAGCAATTGGCTGAGTTTGTTCCGGTGAACTAAAGAACGTTAAAAGGTGTGAGGGAGCTATAGTTTCATATAGCTCCCTTATTCATAAGTGGGGGAGTATAGTGGACGTAAATATCAAGGATATCGCGCGGATTTCCGGTGTGGGCATCTCGACGGTTTCCAGGGTCATCAACAACAAGGGGCTGGTGAGCAAGGCTACACGGGAAAAGGTTCTAAATGTTGTAAAGGAATATAATTACATTCCCAATTCGAATGCAAGAAATTTAAAAACTACGGAGTCTAAGAACATTGCACTTATGGTCAAGGGGATTACGAATCCGTTCTTCTCCAATATGATCAAAGAAATCGAGCGCCAGGCTAATCTGCGAGGTTATCCTTTCCTTATTCATCAGGTAGAGGACGGTACGGATGAAATCAATGCGGCGATTCAGCTGATCAAAGAAAAAAATCTATGCGGGATCATCTTCATGGGGGGAACCTACAATCATTCCGAAGAGAAATTCAAGCAGCTGACGGTTCCGTTTGTACTGACAACGATCACATCTACACAAGAGGTGGACCCTGATATCTTTTCTAGTGTCACCATTAATGAATTGAAAGAAGCATATAAAGCCACCAATTATTTGATCTCACTTGGGCATGAGAATATTGGTTTTCTAGCCAAGTCCCCACTGCTGGATGAAACTACAGGGAACCGGCGATATTTGGGCTACAAAAAAGCACTGGAAGAACATAATCTGCCTTATGATCCACAGCTGGTAGAGGATTGTGAATACAGTCCTAGCTCGGGATTTGATGCAGCACGAAGACTGCTTAAAAGGAATAAGGGAGTAACCGCAATATTTGCGGCTTCTGACACGATTGCTATCGGTGCTGCCAAAGCTGTACTTACCGCGGGGTTGTCTATCCCGGATGATATTTCAATCATTGGCTTTGACGGAATTGAGATGGCTGAATATTTTCATCCTTCACTCGATACGATCAGCCAACCGGGTACAGAAATGGCCTTATCTAGCGTGGGCGTCCTGTTTGATCTTATTTCTGGACGATCAGGCCATCAGCATATTGTCTACGATGCGGTATTGCTCAAACGAGGCTCTTGCAAGATGCTCAAAACACTTAAGGTATAATACTGACTATAAACGCTATCATTGGAGTGGTAACCCAAATGCAAGACACATTAAGAATAGGTACTCTAGTTCGTGGCGGGGAGGCCGTCGCCGTTATTCCGCAAATTGTTCAGCATGGGTTTGAGTCCTTTAACTTGAACTTTTGGCAGACCACCGGTGAAACCAATCTTGTAGAAACAGCTGCACGACTTAGGGAACTGGCTGCTGAACATGATTTTGTCATCTCTTCTGTTGGGATTTATGGCAATCCACTTTCAGGAGATAGAGACAATGCTGACACACTCGCCAGTTGGGAGCGATTGATTGATCATGCCCATTTATTCGGCACAGATATTATCGGTGGATTCACCGGACGTCTTCCAGGTTCTTCGATTGACGAGTCGATTCCGAGATTTGCAGAGGTGTTTAGTGAATTGTCCAAAAGGGCAGCCGATCGTGGCTTAAGAATTGCTTTTGAAAATTGCTCTATGGGTGGAAACTGGCAGGCCGGAGAGTTGAACATAGCTCACAATCCTTCAGCCTGGGAGAAAATGTTCAATGCTGTACCAGCAGACAATCTGGGTCTGGAATGGGAACCGTGCCACCAGCTGATAGGTCTCATTGATCCGATTCCGCAGCTACGCAAATGGGTGAACAAGGTGTTCCATGTGCATGGTAAAGATGCCACTATTGCCTGGGATATCGTCAAGGAATACGGAATTCATGGACCTAAGCCTTATGTGTGGGACCGGACGCCTGGCTTCGGAGATACGAACTGGGTGGATATCATATCGATTCTGCGCCAAGCCGGCTATAAGGGAACTATTGATATTGAAGGCTGGCATGATCCTGTCTACCAGGGTGAACTAGAAATGACTGGACAAGTACATGCACTAAATTATTTGAAGTATTGCCGAGGTGGCAGTTTTGTCCCTAATCCGGTGTAAAGGATATCAGATAGTAACAACCCAAAAATGACCTCAAAACCCACAGTGAAGTGGAGGATGAGGTCATTTTTATATGCATAGCTTAATCCCGAATAAGATATCCTTGCCCAAGCTGGATTTCTTTAAAGCCTGCCATGTGGCGAGCTTGAAAGCGGATCGGCTTAAATCCACCTATAATAATGATGTTTTTGATATCCGCAGCCCCATCTGAAGGCAGTGAAAAGGATTTGATATAGGTGAATTCTTCCGCGAGCGTGGTGTGAATCGCGTTAATATGTGGGTCATTTTCACCTTTTCCCATTAGATTCATTAGTAGATACCCTTCGGCATTCAGTTTTGAATACACGATGCTGAAAAATTCACTGGAGATTAAGTGCCTCGGCGTGCCCGCGGCGGTGAAAGCATCCAAGATGATGTAATCATAGTTCTGTGGTTCTTCACCTTCAAGGATCTGACGTCCGTCCCCGATCACTACGTTATCTTGGTTGTATCCAAAATAGCGGCGGCTTAATTCGACTACTTCACTGTCTAGCTCAGCTACTTTAAATCTTTTGTCTATAAAATGCCCAGCAATCGTTCCAATCCCATGACCTATAAGAAAGGCATCCTCGAAAGAGGGAGCATTGCATTCCATCAAGTGAATGATGGCTCGCGGATATTCAAACACAACTCGTTCTGGGTGATTGAGATCCATCGCACCTTGAATGGCCTGATTGGAAAACTGCATGACGCGGAACGCACCTTGTTCACCGTATAGATCTGTGGTGTCATAGACGGTGATTTCATGATTATCGCTGCTCGTGTGAATCTGTGATTGCAAGTGATCAAACTCCTTATACGATAGAAATTCGTTTATATTCATTGGGTGTAACGCCGACTACACGTTTAAAAAGCTTATTGAAATAGGCAGGATCACCATATCCAACTTCTGCTCCAATCTCGTGAATCTTTAGGTCAGGGGCATTCTTAAGCAGATGCTTGGCTTTACGTAGCCGGATTTCCGTGATGTAGTCCGTTAATGTAAGTCCAGTCTCTTGTTTGAACAGCTTACTTAAATAGCTTGGTGTCAAAAAAACCATATTCGCTAAGGTGTTCAGATCCGCATGTTGATTATAGTTGGCTGATATCCAGCGCTTTATGGTTTCTACAGCTGTACCGGACATCTCTAGGCGATGGGCTCTGATCTCAAATAGAATGCTTGAGAAATGGTTGGTAAAACTACGCTCGATTTCACTGAAGCTCATACTGGACGCGATGCTTTCATCCAGCCCATGATAGGGTGCACCTTTGTAGAGGGCCTCAAATTCTTGCAATTCTTTCTGCGCAGATTCAATAACCCATCGACAGACACGGAGAATTTGATCGGGCACAGCTTGTTGTGATTTCAGCACTGAGAATAAGTTATGCACGCGTTCTAAAGCACCCTCCATATTCAGGATCTGCAGATCATGGATTAATGGTTCCTTGATCGCATTAAAAGGCTCAAGGATATTTATCTCAGACTGCTGAATGTTCTGAATATTTGCATAGTGCAGTCGGTCAGGATTATAGATGCCGACGCTGCAGGCTAACTTAGCATCTAGATATGCTTGTCTAAGCTTGGCGGTATCATTATAGGAACTGCTAGTACCTACATGCAGTATCATACCATTGGCAGAGATACGGATTCTGTCGCCGATTTCATTCCTATCGCTGTCTGAGAGTTGCTTTGTAGAATACAGGATACAGACATGCAGTCCATTTTGAATCTCTAAGCTGTCGATACTAAATGCCATCACTTGCCGCAGACTGTCTACACAAAAACAGACGGGTTCTCTTGATCTTCCTTTGAACACAAAGACTGAGAAATAAGGCTGGGGCAAAGTAAGGCTCGACAAAAGCAAGGGTGAAGGGGGCTCGTCGCCTTGAAGAAGGGTCAGTAAGAGACCAGAACGGTGACGTACCTCCTTGTCACGAGAGAACTGCTGCTCTTCCTCTAATTGATAAAGCAGCTCGAATAATTGCTCCTTATCGATTGGCTTTAATAAATAGTCTACTGCAGAGCTGCGTATGGCTTCTCTGGCATAATTAAATTCAACAAATCCACTCATTAGAATGGAGCGGATTTGTGGGTGACTGGCTTTTAATTGTTTAATTAATTCCAAGCCGTTAATTTGCGGCATACGAATATCAGTAATCACAACATCAAGTTGAAGTGAAGGTAACTCGTCAAGTAGATGTTTCCCATCGGAGTAGGTGCCGATGACCAGAAATTCAGTGTTTTCTTTGCTGATCATTCGGGCCAGACCTTCGCGGATCAGGATTTCATCGTCAACAATTGCAATATGCAGCAATCAGAGCATCTCCTCTCCGTAATTCATATCATCTTCACTATGAGTAGTGAAGGTAATGTCCTCAATGCGCAGCGTAACACGAGTACCCACTCCGAGCTTACTCTCTACAAGGAGCCCGAATGAGCTGCCGTAATGCAGACGGATCCTTTCATTCACATTTCGTAGGCCAATACCAAACATTTCACTTTCAGTCCCATTTTGCAGACTATTATTTAAGGAACGAAGGGTAGCTGCATCCATACCGATGCCATCATCTTCTACACAGAATACGACTTTTCCATGCTCACTCCATGCGGTGATGCTTAAGGTACCGAGACCTATTTTTTGATCTAAGCCATGAAAAACTGCGTTCTCCACAATGGGTTGGAAGACAAGCTTGATTACAGGAAGATGTAGAAATTTCTCTGGCACATCAATGTGTAGATTGAACTTATCTGGAAACCGGATTTGTAGCAGATGATAATAATTTCGTACATGATCCAGCTCTTGTCTGATCGTAACGGCTTCTTCGCTTCGGACAATACTGTAACGCATCTGAAGTCCAAGCAAATAGGTGAGTTTCGCTACACGGGGGTCATCATTGCTCTCTGCCAGCATACGGATAGACTCCAACGTATTATAAATAAAATGGGGATTGATCTGATTCTGAAGTGCCTTCATATCAGCCTTCTGCTTACGCTTCTCAGTGAGGGATACTTCCTGTAGCAGATCCTTGACCCTTATGATCATTCGATTAAAATGACTGCCAAGCATTCCAATCTCATCATTATATTTGGAGTGCTGCCAGACATCTAGATTACCGTGCTGTACCCGTTTCATTAGACGGACTAAAGATTTAAGGGGTTTGGTCAGCGCATGTGAGATGAACGTCGCAACACAAAGTGCAAAAGCAATAATGATCAGTGTAGTTAATATAAGAGCATTGCGATTCTTCTGTACAGGTGACAGGATCCGGGCCAAAGGAATCGTAACCATAGTCGTCCAACCTGTCTGTTTCGAGACAGTGTACACTGCAAGATAAGACTGGCCATTCATTTCTATTTGAAAATGATCCTGTTGCTGATTCACATGCTGCAGCAAAAGCTGCGTGTTCAGACTTTGCCCCTCGCCAGTTTGTATCGAGTCTGAGGCGTCTTCGCCGTCATAGATCAGTTCTCCGGTATTATCTACAATTAGTGTGTTGCCTTGTGTAACTGCGTTTACGGGATCAATGATCCCCTTAAACAAATTGATGTCTACATCAAATACGAGAATTCCTATATTATCTAGCGTGCTTACAGAATTAATGGTGCGAAGTACACTGAAAACCTCTCTATGGACATTGGAGTTTATACGTATTGTATGTCTGCCTTGAATGACAGGAGCGGACCCGGCTTCTTCACTTAAGGTCCTCCATTCGGCTAGTCGTTCTTCAGGATACAGCTCGTGGATCCCGGGGACTCTATCATAAAAAACAGAGCCATACTGATCCACCATGTACACGGCGATGATCTCTTCCTTCGTATGCTTCAAGTAGCTCAGGAACATCGCCATGCCAGTACTTTTATCCCAGTCGGTATTTTGCTGAGTTAGGTAGAACTGTACATCGGTGTTATACAGCGGTAGGGCTGTGTATCTTTTTAGATCGGCAACATAACGGTCAATGGTATCAGAGGCATTCGATGTCATTTGGTTCGCGCCTTCCGTTGCATTCACAAGAACAGAGTTGAACATGGAGCGGGAGGACAAATAACTAACATAAGTGATTGGAAGCGAGATCAGAAAGACAAATACGACGATCAGTTTTCGCTCCATCGGAAGATTGGCAAGGAACAACCACATTTTTCTTAAGGCTAGCCGGATGAATGATACCATTTGCGTTGTCCTTTCTTAAAGTGAACTGCCTTATTTAACTGCGCCGCTGGTTACGCCTTCAAAGATGTAACGTTGTAGGAAGAAATATAGAATTATTGTGGGGAGCAGGATAAGCAGAATGGCCGCACAGATTAAATTCCATTCGCCCGAATTGACCCCTTGAAAACGCATCAGGATCGTCGTAACTACGCCCAGGCTTTGTTTTGGCATATATAGATAAGGGATGTACATGTCATTATAGATACTAATCGTCTTCAAGATAATCAAAGTAGCCGTAGCCGGCGTCAATAATGGAAAAATAATCGAGCGATAGATTTTAAAAAGAGATGCACCTTCTACCATCGCGTTCTCATCTAGATCCACGGGAATGTTACGGATAAATTGCAAATAAAGAATAATTTGAATCACATCTGCTCCGATATATAGCACGATAGGGGCGCCGAGTGTATTATAAAGCCCCATGCTTTTGATGATACCAAAAGTGGCTACTTGCGTCGTGATGCTAGGAATGATAGTGGCTATTAGATAAGCACCAAAGACAACAGGCTTTAATTTAAAAGAGAAGCGTCCCAGTACAAATGCTACCATAGTTCCAAATAGAATGTTCAGAATTAAAGTAATAGCTATAATAATTAATACGTTACCAAATCCGTTAAGTAAACCTCCACGTTGGAACACCGCAATGAAATTATCGAAATTAAAAAAGCTTTTTGGCAGTGCCATGGAGCTACTACTGTTAAATTCATCAGTCGATTTGAAGGCATTTACGATAACTACATAAGGAGGGAAAAGCACGACAAATACGCCGATGATTAGCGAGAAGTATTTAATAACATCTGTAAAGCGGAATTTGGAGTTTGTCATGTCTATTTGTCTCCTCCCCGGCTAAGAACTAGTTGCTGTACTAATAGTACGATGACGACAAAGAAGAGCAAGATAATACTCATGGCAGAAGCGAGACCATAGTTGTTGTAAGCAAATGCAGTGTCTACAACTTTCTGTACGTAAGTTTCGCTGGCGCCTGCAGGACCACCCTTGGTCAATACGAATGGGAGATCAAAGACTTCCAGTGCTCCTGTGACGGTAAGAAATAAGTTAAGCTGAATGACTGGCTTCATATTCGGTAAAGTAATTCTCCAAAGGGTTTGGAAAGGTCCAGCACCATCAATCTTTGAAGCCTCATAGATATCGTTTGGTATGGCCTGCAAGGAGGCGATGTAGATGACCATGTTATAACCCATGAAACGCCAAAATCCTGTGGATGCCAGAGAATAGTTGACCAGTCCTTCTGTTCCAAGCCAGCTGGTCTGTCCTAGTCCGGTTAGACCGATGCTATTCAGGAACATATTCAGAGATCCGTTAGTAGTGTCAAAGACATAACCAAACATAAAAGCAACGGCAACTCCGTTCATGATGTAAGGAAGGAAAAGTAAGATTCGGAATGCGTTTTTCCCTTTGAGCTTACTATTCAGAACAACCGCAAAATAAATGGCGACTATGTTCTGAACAATTCCCATAGCGAAGTAAGCAAAGTTATGTGTAAATACTTTGAAAATATCAGGATTAGAGAAGACCTCGCGGTAATTAGCAAGTCCGACCCATGGTTTCTCAGGGCTATAGCCATCCCAATTGGTGAAACTGTAATAGATCAGCTTAAGCGCTGGATAATACGTGAATGTCGCAAGGAGCAACAATGGGATCGTAAGGAATGATACAATGATTATCATTTTTTGTTTGTTATAGGAAAGTGTTCCGAACATCGCTAGCCCTTCTTTCATAAAAGCTTGGTATGGAAAGGCAAAATGGACTATCCGTAAGGGCGATAATCCATTTTGCACCGTGTTGTACTTCTGGTCAAAAGTTTGTATTAATAGCCGAGATCTTTCTTAGCTTTAGCCCAGGCTTTATTCCATTTGTCTAATACAGTTTGCGGATCTTTGGCAAGCACAAATTCCTGTACAACAGCAGGGAGATCTAATTGTGCCTTGTTGCCGATTTCTGTAACCTTCGCATCGTCAACAGTTCCTTCTACTAACTCTACTCCGGTAGCTTGGAATTCTTTTAGCTGAGCCAGATTAGATTCTTTTCCTTTTAGTGGGGAGATAAAGCCCGCGAAGTCCTCATAGCCGGAATCCTCAATCATCCATTTTACGAAATCTTTGGCAGCTTCTAAATTTTTGCTGTTTTTAGCAACAGCATAGAAGAAGTCAGGGCTAAGAGTAGCGGATGGTTTACCTGAATTGTCATAAGGGAACGGGAAGAAGCCAACATCGTCTGAAGGAGCTCCTACTCCAATAACTTGGTTAATGACCCAGTTGCCGAGATAGTACATGGCGAACTTACCAGAAGCGATGTCTTTTTTCGATTGCTCCCAGTTGGTGGAGTTGATGTCTTTTTCCAGATACCCTTTTTCGTTGAGCTCCTTGAGCAGGCTAAAGGCTTTACCATAGCCGTTGTCCATGGTAAATGGTGTTTCAGAGTTCAGCTTCTCATTAGGGAAGTCGGGGGTGCCTGCAATTAGGCGCGGAGTATCATAAGCCCATGTACCCAGTGGCCATTTATCTTTGAAGTTAGAGGACAGTGGAATGACACCTTTTGCTTTCAGCTTTTCGCAGGCAGCCAGGAATTCATCCCAAGTCTTAGGGGTTTCTGTGATGCCAGCATCCGTAAATGCTTTTTTGTTATAAACAATCCCGGATGTAGAGTTCCCTGTGGTAATTCCGTACAGCTTGCCATCAAAGGATTTGAAGTCTTTAAAGGTGATTTGATCGTTCAGGCCGAGATCATCCAGTGAAGCGAAGTATTTTGGTAAGTCGGAGTTAGGAATGGTAGGAATGAACATAACGTCAGGAAGCTCGCCGCTGGCCATTCTGACTTTAGCCTGTTGATTATAGTCGGTCTGGGAAGCCTCGAATTCGACTTTAACGTTCGGGTATTTTTCATTAAAGCGCTTTAAATATTCATCGTATTCTTTGCCAATCATGTCTGTTCTGTTAGTCAGGAAGGTGATTTTGCCGCTAATGTCAGCTCCTGCTGCAGGTTCGGCTGTTGCGTTGCTTGTCGTGTCACCGCCGGTAGTCTCTGTGTTAGTCGCTGCGGGCTTATCGGTTGCAGAAGCCCCGTTATTGGTGCTGTTGCCATTGTTCGAGCCGCAGCCAGCAAGCGTTGATGATAAAATCATAACCATAACAAAAGATAACGAAAATAACTTATTTCTCATAACTTAATCCCCTTTTCATTATTTTGTTAGCGTTTACATGAACATTATAGCTTTAAATAAAGCGTTTAGAAATGTATTGTATTATTATTTATTGTCTTTATTTGTTTTGTTTGAACGATTATAATTAGTGTATACCTAACGAATGGATAACAAAATACCAAGAATAACAAGTGGATTCAATGAAATGCTAGAAGAGGTATGTTATTTTGAAAGATGAATAGGCTTACAAAACTTAAGCGAACGCTTCCGAAGTGAGTTTTGTACGAAGTCACTTGGAGAAGCATATGCTCTACAAAACTTTTAGCAATTAGGAGGATATTATGAAACATCTAGAGATGAATCTTGCGAAGTGGGAATTTAGAAGCTGTGGTGACGAGGAGTGGCTTCCGGCTACTGTGCCAGGCACGGTCCATACGGATTTACTGAAGAACGGAAAGATTGAAGATCCCTTCTATGGAACAAATGAACATAACCTACAATGGATTGATAAGAAAGATTGGGAATATCAAACCACTTTGCAGCTTGGTGAAGAGTGGTTGGAGCTTACTTGCACAGAACTTATTTTTGAAGGTCTTGATACATATGCTGACGTGTATGTGAATAATGTACATGTGCTCGCTGCAGACAATATGTTTTTGGCGTGGAGAGTGGATGTTAAAGATCAGTTGAAGATTGGTGAAAACCATATACTAGTGAGATTCCGCTCTGTAGTTAAAGAGGATCTACCTAAGCTAGAGAAGCTGGGGTATGCGTTACCTGCACCGAATGATCAATCCGAGCTTGGGGGACTAGAGGACCAGCGGATTAGTGTTTTTGCCCGCAAAGCACCTTATCATTACGGCTGGGATTGGGGTCCGCGTTTCTTGACCAGTGGAATATGGCGTAAGGCGGCCCTTAAGGGACGTGATTCAGTTCAAATCATAGATCTCTATATCCGCCAAAATGTGATCACAAAGGAAGAGGCTCAATTAACCGCAATTATTGAAGTAGATGCTCCTGCGGCATGGCAGGGAATGCTGCGAATGAGTGCTGATGGTTTAGAGTCGATGCAAGCGGTTTCCTTAAAGAGTGGCAAGCAACAAATAGAGATGGATATCGTGGTAGATCAGCCGCAGCTCTGGTGGTGTAGAGGGCTGGGCGAGCCTCATTTATATACATTCCAAGCGGATTTGGTGAAAGGTAAGGAAGTTGAAGTTAGCAAAAGCGTAAGAACTGGACTCCGGAGCATTCAATTGATTCGGGAGCATGATGCGAAAGGGGCTTCATTTTCTTTTGTACTGAATGGTGTGTCGGTCTTCGCCAAAGGTGCCAATCATATTCCGAATGACAGCTTCATCACAGAAGTTACCGAAGAGCGGTATCGGCATGAAATTGCCACGGCCGCAGAATCAAACATGAATATGCTGCGAGTGTGGGGTGGCGGTTTTTATGAAGAGGAGATATTTTACAAGCTCTGTGATGAATACGGGCTGTTGGTCTGGCAGGACTTCATGTTCGCTTGCAGCATGTATCCGGGGGATGAAGAGTTTCTTGCGAATGTGAAGAAAGAGGCTGAGTATAACGTCAAAAGATTGCGCAATCATCCCTGCATCGCCTTATGGTGTGGCAATAACGAGATTGATTCGGCCTGGTCACAGTTCGAGGAAAATATGGGCTGGGGCTGGAAAGAAAAACTCAGCGCGGAGCAAAGAGCTACAATGTGGGCTGATTATGAGGAAATATTCCACCGGATTCTACCGGAGGCTGTAGCCGCGCTCCATCCAGGTGTGGACTACTGGCCGTCTTCACCGATGCGGAATTTGACTGGAGATATGAATCAACACGCGACGCGGATTGTGGGCGATGGGGATGTGCATTACTGGGGCGTGTGGCACGGGATTGAGCCTTTTGAGAATTATAATACCAAGGTTGGCCGCTTTATGAGTGAATACGGATTCCAGTCGTTCCCGGAACTAAAGACCGTAATGAGCTATGCTGAAGAGCAGGATTTGGAGCTTACCTCAGAGGTGATGCTGGCGCATCAGAAGAATGGACGCGGAAACCTGCTGATCAAGGAATACATGGATATGTATCTGCCGCAGCCGAAGGATTTTAAAGCATTTCTGTATATGAGTCAAATCCTCCAGGCCGAAGCGATTCGAATCGCGATTGAAAGTCACAGAAGAAATAAACCTTATTGTATGGGTACTTTATACTGGCAGATGAATGATTGCTGGCCAGTCGCTTCTTGGGCGGGGATGGATTACAACGGACGCTGGAAAGCATTGCAATATACCGTGCGCTCAAGCTTTCAAGATGTTCTGTTGTCTATTGACGGTACCGACCACGAGCGGATTGACGTTCATGTCGTATCTGATTTAAGAACAGCAGTCACCGCTGATTTGGGGCTTAAATTGTATCAGTTTAACGGTTCGGTACTGCGAGAGTGGACATATCCCGTTGAGCTGGGAGCCGATTCAGCGGCTATCGTATTCTCGTCTCCAGTGACGGAACTGTTAGAAGGTCATGGATCGAACGATGTATTGCTTGAGATCAGCTTGCAGGCTAATGGTGAGATGATAGATCGTAAGGTGCACTATTTTATCCCGGAAAAAGAAATTCGGTTGCAGCGTTCAGTAATTAACATAATGGAAACTCCAGATAGCGGAGGTCTAAGCTTCACTGTGACAAGCGATGTATTAGCTAGAGGCGTATACCTGACCTCAGAAGATGAAGGAATATTCTCTGACAATTACTTTGATCTTCTCCCAGGGCAACCCAAGACGATAACGTTCTCGGAACGCGGGAACGATGGAAGGGACTGGATTCCAGGCGCTCCTAAGGGATTGAAGGTTCAATCGATGGTTGATTTTGTGAGCGAAGATTTACTGTAAATCTTAAGGAGAGATAATTTATTTCAAAAGGAAACAAGCCATGAGCTCGGCTCTTGGTTTGTTTTTTTGTGTGCTGGTATAAATGTTGTTTTTCCTATTCATACTCCGTTCATGTTAACGTCATAGAGAGTACATCTTCATTGGTTAATCTTAGCTTAGCAGTTAGTTATGGTAGTCCAAAACACAGCTGATGACAGGAGAAGATACGAGTGGAAATAAAAGAAAGAATGAAAATGAAGGCGGGCACGAGAACGAGTAGAATACTAAACATACTACTTAAAGTAGTAGGAGCAATAATCATCGCAATCGTGCTTTTTCTCGCTATTGTCTATACAGTTAATTTGATCAGCAATAAATCGGAACAAAATAAAATAGAACCCTATGGTCAGTTAGTACCCGTAGATGGGAAAAACATGAATGTTTATATTCAAGGAAAAGGTGAAGAAACAGTCGTGCTACTACCGGGTTATGGCACAGCAGCGCCAGCTCTTGATTTTAAAGCATTAATAGATGAACTGTCGCCGTTTTACAAAGTTGTCATGATTGAGCCTTTTGGGTATGGATTAAGTGATCTGACCAAAAAGGAGCGCAGCACGGAGAATATTGTAAGTGAAATTCATGAAGCTTTACAGGCTCTTAATATTGACCGTTATATTCTAATGGGCCACTCTATTTCAGGCATATATGGACTAGATTATGTTAACAAGTATGAAAATGAAGTGAGTGCATTTGTCGGGCTTGATAGTAGTGTTCCATCGATAAGCGAGAGGAAGATCGAAGCTTCGGAATTAAGAACTATAAATCTGCTCAAAAAATCCGGTTTAATCAGATTGCAAATGAAATTTAGTGCTGACCCCATTGCTGAACTACCATTTGATGATAAAACAAAAGAACAAATGAGACTGATCAATCGCAAAAACATATTTAATCCCACCCAATTAAATGAAGCTGGAATGATGTATTCTAATTTTAAATCAGCTGAAAGCTTAACATTTCCTAAAAATCTTCCTCTTATTTTCTTTATACAAGCGAATCAACCAGCAACGGATAGATGGATACCAGAGCATGAAAAGCAAGTAAAAGACTCTGTACATGGAAAAGTGCTGACATTTGAAGAAGGACATTATTTATATCGTACTAAAGCAAAAGAGATCGTAGAAAACTTCAGAGTATTTATGGAAGAAGCTAAGTAAATGACTCTTTGAGCCGAACGAACTTCAGGGTTTTCTCTGATTGTCGTTCGGTTTTTTCTCGTTTAAGGAATTATGATCCAAAAGCCTGACGGTACTTTACGGGGGACATCCCCTCGAACGTTCTGAACACTTTAATGAAATAGCTGGACTGGGCAAAACCGGACTGAGTCGCAACCTGAGCAATGGAGAGTCCAGTAGAAACCAGTAGAAGCTTGGCTCTGGCCAGTCGACAATCCGTTAAATAACGGTTTGGTGTTTTGCCCATAACCATTCGGAACAGCCGTAGAAAATGATAGCTGCTATACCCGGTTAGTCTTGCCATCGACTCCAGTGACCAAGGACGGGCACATTCGACATGAATGATATCTGCGGCACTGCGGATAGACTGCCTGACCTCGTGCGGTACTGAGCCGTGAAGCGGTTCGGAATTCTGTAGCAATTTCACTAGAAGCTCATACAGAAGCGCGGATAGCCTTGGCTCACTACGTGTTACATAGGAAGCGCTCAGCAAGTACATTTCCTCGAATAGCTCGTCCAGCTTAGCGTCCAAATCAAAAGTGAACAGGTATGCACTAGACTGGTCCACTTCTTCTAATAAGGGGAGTACAATTTGAGTGCTAAAATGAACCCAACGAACATCCCAAGGCTCTCCGGGATCAGAGCCGTACTGCTGGTAGGCGCCTTTAGGGTAAAGAAACCCTCGTCCTCTGCTCATTGGAATACGTTCGCCCTCATGGAATACATAACCCTTCCCACCAAAGATTAAATGTAGGTTATAGCTTCCCAGGAATCCTTCACTTCTTCTCTCGGTATGCTGTGGAAAGTGACTGTAATGTCCCAAAAATTCAGGATAACAGACATATTTTGAAAAAGCTGGTGTCGGTAAATACCATTGTTTCTTCATGTTATATGGCACTCATTTCTGTCGCGCATCAGAGCGCTAGTTGGATTAAGGTAATTAACGCAAGATAGTTATATGATCGCAATATTTTGTTATATAAGCCTTATTAATACTGATACTACAATAGAATTATAAAATACTGAAAGCATATTTTTAATACTTTGGAGGTAATCATGAAGAAACCTGTCGCAACAGAAAAATTCGAGCTTGGCGTCTGTTATTATCCGGAACACTGGCCGGAAAGCATGTGGGAGGACGATTATCGCCGGATGAGGGAACTAGGCTTTACAATCATTCGGATTGGGGAGTTTGCTTGGTCTATTTTTGAACCTGCTCAGGGTGAATTTCAGTTCGGGCTCTTTGATCGGGCGATTGATTTAGCTCATAAACATGGTCTTCAGGTTGTGCTCGGTACGCCGACGGCAACACCTCCAGCTTGGCTGACCCATAAGTATCCAGAAGTATTAAACGTGACGTATGAAGGTGTTACCCTACAGCATGGCATGCGCCGTCATTATAATTACAGTAGCCCCAAATACCGTGAGCTGTGTGCTCGGATTACGGAACAGATGGCTGAACATTATGGCAATCATCCAGGTGTGGTCGGTTGGCAAATTGATAACGAGCTCAACTGCGAGATCAGTGAATTTTATTCAGAGAGTGACCATAAGGCTTTCCGGGAATGGCTGCAGCAGAAATATGTCACGCTTGAGCGGCTAAACGAGGCTTGGGGGGCTGTTTTTTGGAATCAGAGTTATAGTGATTGGTCTCAAGTGTATCTTCCGCGTCCTACCCCGTCACCCAAGCAGCCCAATCCCCATCAGGCTTTGGATGAAAAGCGGTTTATATCGGATAATACGATTTCTTTTGCCGAAAACCAAGCGGACATCATCCGTAAACTTGCCCCTAAGCAGTGGGTAACAACGAACGGTCTGTTCGGGCATCTCGACAGCCATGAATTGACGGATGAATTACTGGATTTCTTCAGCTATGATTCCTATCCGCAGTTCTCGACTATTTTTTATGATCCGAATGAGCGGAATCCGCTGAATGACAGAGGCTGGGGACTTTCATTATCTGTTGTCCGTTCTATTTCCCCTAATTTCTGTATTATGGAGCAGCAGTCGGGACCGGGTGGCTGGGTGAACCGGATGGATATGCCATCTCCGAAGCCGGGACAGATGCGGTTATGGACCTATCAATCGATCGCTCATGGCGCAGATATGGTGCTGTATTTCCGCTGGCGGACAGCCACGATGGGCAATGAAATTTATTGGCATGGCATTAACGACTACCATAACCAGCCGAACCGAAGAGTACGGGAAGCGGGACAGATTGGTCAAGAGCTGGCGGGGGCAGGGCAAGCACTTATCGGCACCCGTAATCAGGCTAACGTTGCTATTGTTCGTGATTATGCTAATGAGTGGGATGGAGAGTATGATGTGTGGCATGGTCCATTTATGTGGAAGAGCAATAAGGAGTGGTACAAGGCACTCCAGCGGAAGCATATCCCGAATGACGTACTCTATTTACGCAAAAAGACGACGCTGGAAGAGCTCGCACGGTACGATGTGCTTATCTATCCTCACCCGGCAATTATGACAGATGAGACAGCGTCGCTTCTGGATGAATACGTTCAGCAAGGTGGAAAACTGATCTTCGGATGCAGAACCGGCTATAAGGATGAACGCGGTCAATGTTATATGCGTCCTTTCCCAGGTGCTGCTAGAGATCTATGCGGGATCACAGTCGAAGAATTCACAATGGTTAAAGGTAGTCGTCAGCCAACGACGATTAGCTGGTCGGGTGCGGCAGAAGGGGTTACTGGGGCAGATGATTTTAATGATATTCTCCGGATTGAGGATGATTCGGTCGAAGTCATGGCGGTCTATGCCTCGGACTATTATGCGGGAAAACCGGCGGTTACAAGAAATCGTCGCGGCAAAGGCGAGGTTTGGTATTACGGAGCAGTCTTTAATGAACAAGCAGCGTCCATAATCATAGATCAAGTCAGCCTGCAGTCGCCAGTAGATTGGCTGGTGCTCCCTGAAGATGTAGAGCTGCAAGTTCGTAACGGGACTTCTTCCAGTTATACTTTTTTGCTTAATTATAGTGAAGCTCCTGTCGCGATCCATCTTCATGAGACCAAAATGGATTTACTGAGCGGGACAACGTTATCGGGTGAGGTTACTATGGAAGGCTTTGGTGTATTGATATTACATTAACGCTATGAATAAATAATGATATTAATGGAGTTGCGTATTAGAGAACTAATATGTAACTCTATTTTTTTATAGAAGATATTCAAAAGGATACTTTTTAAATATAGTTATTAATTCCAACAAAATACAACGAGCAACAGGTACAATATAAAGAATATTCTAGATTTGAAGGAGGGAAGTCTTATGATCATTGAAGCTGAGAAAGTATTGTTGCAGTATTCGTTCATCGATCCCATCATTGAATTCATTAGACATAATGAGAATATTACATTTAAAGTGACCGACAAAACGGATAACAAGAATTATTTGTTGCGTATACATAAACCAATATCGGAAGGGTTCTCAGGCTTACAACATACTCGAGATGGATTACAGGCAGAAATGTTTTTTCTGCGAGAAATCGATCAGAAGAACATACTAAAAGTTCAAAGACCTGTTCTAAATCAAAAAGGGGAACTGGTTACTGAATATAGTTCGGAGCAATTTGGGGCTAGTTTGGCCACTCTTTTAGAATGGATCGAAGGCTCGACGCTAACCCAAGATGAAGATAACATTGAACAGATTGTTTATAGATTGGGTAGAAATCTTGCTAGTTTACATGAATTCTCACGAATGCTAATGCCCTTGGAGTTACATAGACCTGTATACAATGTCACAAAGATTGATGAAACTTTAATAGAACTTGGAAAGGGAACAGACAATGGAGCCCTTATTCAGGAGGATTACGAAGTTATTAGTAGCGTTCTACTCGTAGTAAAAGAACAAATTGCAGAACTAGACGCTAGGGACAACTCATGGGGATTCATTCATGCTGATTTTCAACTGGGCAATGTCGTTGTGTCAGAACAAAATCCTATCTTAATAGATTATTGTTTATTTGGTTATGGTTACTACCTGTTTGATTTGGGCTCTGCATCTTCCATGTTGAAAAGTGAGCTCCGCAAAACGCTTTTGGAGGGTTATGCTTCTAAATCAAGCTTTTCGCTTGATGAGATTCGGTACATTGAAGGACAAATATTTATGGATATTTTTATTAGTTACGTATTTTTTATTCATGACTCTGAGAGGAACGGTTGGATAAAAGAGCACGCCTCCAAAATATGCAGTACCCTATGCCTCGATTTTCTTGAGGGAAAAGAGGTATATTATTCGTTTTAACGATGGTGTGATATTCTAATGGGGAATGAAAAATGAAGGGACTGAACTATGCGCAGAGATCATTATTTTTAAACCAACTATTAAAATTTAATGGAGGTAAAAATAATGTTAACTACAGAGTTGCACACAGAACGATTACATTTAAGAAAAATGAAGGTATCGGATTCGCCAAGTTTGTTTAAAATTTGGTCTGATCCAGAGGTTACCAAGTTCATGAATATTGATAGTTTTACTGATGGAAATCAGGCAAAAGATATGATAAAACTTCTTGATGAATTTTCTCTAGATAATAAAGCTATTCGTTTCTCTATCATTGAAATGGAATCCAATGAAATCATAGGTTCTTGTGGTTTTAATTCCTTAGACTTTGAAAATGAGAAAGCGGAGATTGGATATGACATTGCTAGAGCATTTTGGGGAAGAGGCTATGCTTCAGAAGCTATAAGTGCTTTGTTAGATTACGCATTCTCAACTTTGAAGCTGAATCGAATCGAAGCAAAAGTGGAACCCGAAAACGTGAATTCAGTAAAAGTCTTGCAAAAGCTGAACTTTATGTTTGAGGGAACCTTAAGAAGGTATGAAAGAGTAAACGGAAAGTTTATAGATCTCAATATGTATTCAAAATTAATAACAGATTGATTATTTAATCCCAGAGGTTATATAGGTCTCCATAAGGAATAAAAACTTATTCACTATAAATATAGGAGTTGACCAGATGGAGACAATATTAACAGAGGAAATGATCTTGGATGACCTACTAAAAACATTTCATCGTTTATTCGGTATGAATGTAATTGAAACTACTTCGATAAAACGAGGCTGGTTAAACTTAAAGTGGAAAGTTACGACGGATGCAGGGGAATTGTTACTTAAACAATACAACAAAGAAAGATATAAATTATATAAGTCAGAGGAGATATTGTTAGCACTCTCTCAACAGATTAGATTGTATGACCAAGATCTAGCGTGCCCCAAAGTGTTATCACAGAATGAAAGTATTTTGCTTGAATCTGATAATGGAGAACGCTTCCTGGTGATGGAGTATTGCCAGGGAAAATTAATTTCACCAGGTAAAATCAATGTCCATCAAATATATGATTTAGGTCGAGCAACAGGAAAAATGCATCGATTGTTAAATGACGGGACACTTGGCATTAAAAATAGTCCGCAATTTATTCCTCCAAGTCGTGAGGAGCGTTTAGCACATTGGAACTCCGTTTGGGAAAAGACTAAGGGACTTGGTAAACCTCAGCTGCTTGCTGATATAGAAACTCAATTTAAAGCTACTGAAGAAATGAATATAGAACTACTCGACTTACTTCAAACAGGCTGGGCACATCGTGACCTTTGGGTAGATAATCTTTTATTTAATGATAACGGTTTATCTGCAATTCTAGATTTTGATCGACTAAAATATGACTATCCGCAACTTGATGTAGCTCGTGCTGTGATGTCATGTGCCTTAGATGATAATTTAGATGTCTCCCTGGCTTCGGCGTTTATGGAAGGGTACAGTGAGGAACGCGACGTGGTAGAGGGCTATTTAACACATTCATTACAGTTGTTGTGGTATATGGAAAGCACATGGTGGATTAATGCTAACATGGATCAACATAGTGTACCGCCAGCTCGCTTTGCGAAGGAAATGATTTGGCTTGCAGAAAATCAAAAAAATATGTCCGCTTTGTTAGGAAATCTTTAGAATCTCCATAATTAGCAGCGACAGTTTAGGGCTTGCTTTTCCACGTCCATGACTGCCGCTGTTTCTATTATTGAGGTAATTCGATAAGAACATGACCTTTTTCCCCATAATCTACATTGACTTGGGTTTGTCTCACCCCTATGATGATTATTAATATAAAATAAATGGCACGAAGAGGAGCGAAACATCATGGCTTTGGAGATCGAACGCAAGTTTCTGCTGCCGGAATTTCCGGAGCAGCTTATTCAAGAAGGCGAATTGAAGATTGTGACCCGGCATAATATCGATCAGACCTATCTGGCGATAGACGGCGGACAAGAGCTGCGTGTGCGTAAAATTACGGATCTGGACTCAGGTGAGGTAACGTATACACACACGTTTAAGGATGGCAAAGGGATCAAGCGCGAAGAGATCGAATATTTTATCTCAGAGGGTTTATATAATCAGATGATTGAGGCGGTTAATGCGGTAGCATTGGTCAAAGAGCGGATTACGGCGGTGTGGAATGGCACAACGGTTGAGATCGACGTCTATTCTCAGTTGAAATTGTCCGTTCTGGAGGTTGAATTTGAATCTTTGGAGGAAGCGGAAAGCTTCAAGGCGCCGGAATGGTTCGGCAAGGATGTCAGCACGGAACGGCAGTACAGCAACAAAACCGTCTGGAAAGAGCTGCAAAATAAGACAAAGAATTAACGGACTTTAGCGCGTAAACGTGGTAGTATATAGGGAAAACAGGCAACGATTAAGTGAAACTTATATTTATATATAGTATATAGAGGGGTTCAGGAGGATGAGCATGAAGTATATAAGCACAAGAGGCAATGTGGAACCTAAAGGCTTTATCGATACGGTGTTGATGGGACTTGCCGATGACGGCGGATTGATGGTTCCTTCCGAGATTCCTGTCGTTTCAGCAGCTACTTTAGAAGAGTGGAGAAGTCTTAGCTACCAGGAATTGTTCCTGAAGATTTTCGCCTATTACATTAATGATGAGATTCCTTTAGAAGATTTGCAGGAAATGGTCAATACTAGTTATGGCAATTTCCGCACGCCGGAAGTAACGCCTATTCACCAAGTGAATGATTCCCTGTATGTACTGGAATTGTTCCATGGCCCTACATTTGCCTTCAAAGATGTAGCACTGCAGTTTATGGGTGAGCTGTACTCGTATATTTCCAAAAAGCAGAACAAGATCATCCACATCCTCGGAGCAACCTCGGGGGATACTGGGGCGGCTGCGATTCAGGGTGTCCGCGGCAAAGAAGGAATCAAGATCTGTATTCTTCATCCGCATGGTAAGGTTAGTAAAGTGCAGGAGCTACAGATGACTACGGTTGATGACAGCAATGTACTGAACCTGTCTGTTCATGGTAACTTTGATGATTGCCAAAAGGTGATTAAGGATCTGTTCGCGGATCTCGACTTTAAGAGTCGCTATCATCTGCGTGCGATCAACTCCATTAACTTTGTACGTATTCTGGCGCAGACTGTCTATTATTTCTATGCATATTTGCATGTCGATGGCAGCAGTGAGAAGAAGATTAACATCAGCGTGCCTTCCGGCAACTTCGGTAATATTTTCTCCGGATATTTGGCGAAGCAAATGGGATTACCAATTAACAAACTGATTATTGCTACGAATGAAAATAACATCTTGGAGCGTTTCGTGAACACGGGTGAATACAAACCGGGCAGCTTCACAAGCACATACAGTCCTTCGATGGATATCCAAGTGGCGAGCAATTTTGAGCGTTATCTATATTATTTGGTAGGCGAGGATTCCGAGAAACTATCCGCGTATATGTCCAAACTGCAAACCGAGGGCAAGATTACGGTTGAAGGCGAGGCGCTTCAGCAGGTGCAGAAGGATTTTGCAGCGCTTGGCGTGAAGAATGACCAATGCTTGAATACAATTGCTAAGTTTCAAAAAGAATATAGATACCTACTTGATCCGCATACTGCATGTGGAATCGCAGCTTACGAAGCTTTTAATGGCTCGGATGAGATTGGGATTACCTTTGCGACCGCACATCCAGCTAAGTTTGATGAGGCGATTACTCTGATTGACATTAAGCAGGAATTCCCGGCACAAATTAAAGCGTTGTTCGAGATGCCACAACACCAAACCGTAGTGGATCATGACAAGGATGAAATTGTGCTTCAATTGCAGGCTTTTTATGAATAATTTGTAAATCCATATGGCTCAGCAGGCTCCTGTTCTTAAGTTAAGAATGGGAGCCTCTTTACTGCATCTTTCGACAAATAATGTCGCTGTTTACTATGAATAGTTTGATATCGACAAAAGATGAAGGAGTGGTGCTTTTTTTCACAAAGTGGATCTATCGGAATTTGTCGGAAATTTGTCCTGAAAAGTAGACATGACTACCCTGAGAGTGAGAAAATAGCATATAGAGCTTTAGTAAGAACTAAAAAGGACGGGATTATCATGACAATTCGTTTCGGGGTCATTGGAACAAACTTTATTACAGACCGCTTCGTGCAAGCCGGCTTGGAGAATGAGGAGTTTATCCTGACAGCCGTGTACTCCCGCACAATGGAGAAGGGTCAGGCCTTTGCTGCAAAATATGCTGGAGCTACAATTTATACGAATTTGGAAGATATGGTTTCCAGTAAAGATGTCGATGCTATTTACATTGCAAGCCCGAACTCCATGCATGCTGAGCAGGCGATTATGTGCTTAAATCATGGCAAACATGTGCTCTGTGAGAAACCAGCTGCCTCAAACAGTGCGGAGCTTAGAGCAATGATTGAAGCCGCTCAGAACAATGATGTGTTGTTGGTAGAAGCAATGAAATCGACCTTCATGCCGAATTTCGGAGTGATCAGAGACAATTTGTATAAGATTGGTCAAGTACGTCGTTATTTTGCGAGCTATTGTCAATACTCATCGAGATATGACGCCTATAGACAGGGAACGGTATTAAATGCTTTTAACCCAGCCTTCTCTAATGGCTCGTTGATGGATCTTGGTGTTTACTGTCTGTATCCTATGGTAGTGTTGTTCGGGAAACCGAAGTCTGTAAAGGCCGTGGGTCTAATGCTCTCTTCTGGAGTGGATGGAGAAGGAAGTATTGTCATGCAATATGATGATATGGATGCAGTTGTGATGCATTCCAAGATCGCTGATTCCTATTTGCCAGCCGAGATTCAAGGGGAAAGTGGTACAATGGTGATCGATAAGATCAACCAACCTTACCAAGTGAAGATTCATTATCGCGACGGAACCGTTGAGGAACTTACGCAGCCTCAGGTATTCGAGTCTATGTATTATGAGGTTGAGGAATTTATCAACTTAATTAAGAATGGTGAACGGGAAAGCAGAGTTAATACACATGCGAATTCCTTGGCAGTAGCAGAAGTTATGGAGGAAGCCAGAGCACAGATCGGCCTCCGCTATGCCGCAGATCTATAAATAGAATGGGGAGCAGCACTTGAAGACTTTTAAAAAGGTATACATTGAGATAACAAGCGTCTGCAACCTGGCCTGCAGCTTTTGTCCACCAACCGCCCGAACGAAGAACTTTATGAAGCTCGATACTTTTAATACGATATTAGATGAAATTAAGCCACATAGTAATCATATTTACCTTCACGTAAAAGGTGAGCCATTGCTGCATCCCAAGATTGGTGAGCTGCTGGATGCGGCACATGCCAAAGGGTTCAAGGTCAATATTACTACCAATGGTACGTTAATTCATAAGGCTGGCCCTAAGATTCTCGGCAAACCTGCACTTCGACAGATGAACTTCTCTCTGCATAGCTTTGATGGGCATGAAGGATCTGAGAACCGCGAAGGGTATTTGTCGGAGATTATTTCTTTTGTACGGGAAGCCTCCGCGCAAGGGGTCATTATTTCCTTCCGGCTGTGGAATTTGACGGAGGATAATCTGACCAATCTGGAGAAGAATCGGAACCGTGAGACCCTTGCTGTGCTGGAGGAAGCCTTTAACCTTGATTTCAAGATCGAAGAAAAGGTTGTACCTGGCAGCGGCGTCAAGGTTGCTCCACGGGTATATCTCAATCAGGACCATGAGTTCCGATGGCCTGCACTGAATGAGCCGGAAGATGACGGAAAAGGGTTCTGTCATGCACTACGCAGCCAAGCGGCAATCCTTGTGGATGGTACCGTTGTACCGTGCTGTCTGGATGGTGAAGGAGTCATTAACCTCGGAAACATTCATGAGACTCCTTTCTCAGAAATCGTAGAGGGTGAGCGAGCGAACAATCTGTTTTACGGGTTCTCTCGTAGAGAGGCAGTAGAAGAGCTGTGCCGCAAGTGCGGATATCGGCAACGGTTCGGAACTTGAGGATTGGAATATAAACAGAACCGGGACATGGCAATTTCATGAATCCTGGTTCTGTTTTTTAATTAACGGGAGTGTATATATAATAATAAGTCTTTATAGTCTCCACTTTGGAGCGAAGGAGGAGTATATGCTGAAATCGTTGGAAGCCATCACCTTATACCGTGAAGGAATACAAGATCATTTGGAGGATAACCTCTGGCTGAAGCTTATTGTCCAAGCCGAGGAGCAGATTGTAAATTTGGAGCGAGTGGAATCTCTGGAGGAGTTGGACCGCAGGAATCCCGTGCTGGATTATGTGGAACGCAGTTTGCAGCTGCTAGACCAGCTTCCCCGTTCGATTTGGATCAAAGAGCTTGTGGAAGAAACATTAATCTGGTCAGAAGCAGCTAAGGGTGGCACATTGAAGGAGCGTTTACTTTGGCAGGAGGAAGGCATTAACTGTTTTGTACATAACATTGGCTCCGCACAGTTATACGGGAAATATTTGAGCGGTACGGTCTCTGACAAAAGCGCACTGGTTCATCGGCTTATTGAAACCCATGGACTGATAGGACAGCAAATCCGTGGGGAGGTGCCTCCGGAAGTAAATAAGCCGCTTCGTGATCTTGTGGAGGAACAGTTACTGACTGCCGAGGAACTTGAACGTTTGCTAACCGTACTCAATCATTGCATCATCGGAGCTGTATCTCCCGAGCTATGGCTGAATGTAGAGCATGAAGTGAAACAGCTTATCGCTCTGATTTCATCCGGTGAACTTGCTAGTCCAATGCCGATGAAAGAAAGACTGCGCAGAATGCGGCTAGGTCCGATCTCTAGAGGAGAGGATTTCACTACGGAGTGGGCAAAGCTGACACAGGAAGGCTTCCATGCGGAACGGTTGGAGTCTTTAAGTAACACTATCTTCTGGTATGTGGAATCTGCAATGCAGACTTTCTCGTTGGAGCAATTTCTGAAGGTGATGTTGCTTGCAGCTCAAAGGGCTCAGAATGAACCCCTACGTCATATCAGCTTCGAGCAGGTTATGAACAGCATTTACTATGACTACAAGGGTGTTAAGAAGATCAATGTTTATAAGAAGCGGATTATAGAAAAATATTTATCGGAGCTTAGATGGGAGGATATCGAAAAAGGGATTTTACCTGATGAGAATCCTCATCTAATGCCTCGTCCATATGCTAAGGAACATCTGCCAGACACGGTGTTTTTTCAGTTTCAATTCTCGGCAGCGGCAGAGAAGCTGATCGAATTCTGTATGGAAGCTGAAAAATCGCCCTTGTATGAACGTGCTGTGTTGCTGTTATTCGACTTGTTCGAGCTACGCAGAGACGCCTTCGACCGTTTTCATAATGAAGATACCTACTTAAGTCAAATGAATAATACCGCAGATTATAAGGCTGTGATTCTGGAGCATGTCATTGGGAAAAAAGTGCTGGATATCGGCCCGGGCGGCGGTGTGCTGCTGGATTTGCTGGAAGAGCGGATGCCAGAGGTTACCCCTATCGGCATTGATATATCGAGCAATGTAGTGGAAGCTCTGCGGCAGCGCAAGCAACGGGAAGGTCGTCAGTGGGAGGTCCTGCAGGGAGATGCGTTGAACCTTGAAGATTTCGTGGAGGCTGGAACGGTGGGTACGGTAATTTTTTCTTCGATTTTGCATGAGCTATATTCTTATGTGCCGCTTAATGGTAAAAAGTTCAATCATGACACCGTCTCGGCCGCCCTGCGAAGTGCTTTTGATGTATTGTCAGTGGGCGGGGTTATCATTATCCGCGATGGGATAATGACCGAACCCACAGCATTGCTGCGGAAAGTTCGTTTTCTGGAGGAGGACGGTATGGCGTGGCTGGAGCGTTATGCGAAGGATTTTGCCGGACGTCAGCTTCAGTATCAGAGATTAGGGGAAGAAGAAGTACTCATGCCTGTTAATGATGCCATGGAGTTTTTATATACGTATACCTGGGGCGAAGAGGCTTACATTCATGAAGTACAGGAACAGTTTGGTTATTTTACCCCTACGGAGTTTGCCTCATTTATTGAACAGACTTTAGGAAAGCAAGCGAAGATTGAAGTCTTCCGGCATTACTTGCAAGAAGGTTATACCGAAGCGCTGCGCGATAGAGTAAGGTTCATGGATGAGAGCGGACAGGAAGTGGCCTTGCCAGACAGCACCTGCTTTATCGTGATTCGGAAGGAATAGTTGTTGAAAGATAACATCATCTGCATATAAAAAAGCAATCGGCAACCCCTTTGATGTGGTAGAGGTCCGATTGCTTTTTCTATATAGAGAATTTTGTCTTTGTTAGATTAGTATTTCTAGCTGCGACTTATCAGAATCTTCGGCTAAACGCTGAATTTCTTGGTAGGTGGCTAATTTCTCAGTCCGTTCCTGATCTTTAATTTTATCTCCGGTGTCTTTTATGGTATCGCCTAACGTTTCATTCATTTCCGATATTCTATCTTCGATTTTGGATAACTGCTCACGTTTGGCTGTTGCAGAATGAGTAGAACGAGCTTCATCCGATTCGATTTCCTTGGTCAGAACTCTTGCCTCGCCATGCATCTTAGAATGGGTAGAAGAAACTACCTCCATTTGTGAAACATTTTGGCTTATAGCAACAATCGTATTCAATCTTTCGTTTTGTATCTCTTGCTCGGTTTTAGGTTTATCCGATAGATCTTCTTTTTGAGCTTTTTCTAAGTTCTTTTGTTGCTCTTCAAAGGTGTACTTCGCAATTTGTTGGTCAATCGTTTGGAGCTGTTTATCGAATTCCTTAAGTTGATCTTGAATAGAATCAAGGTTATGTGAGCTTTTGGTGGTTCTTTCAATTAGGCTGTTCTTGCTATCGATGATACTCTGTTTTTGTTTAAGTAGAGAATCAACCATTCCGCTCATTTTAGATTGATTATGAAAAGCTGCTTTTGCAGATTTGCTTATCGATAAGTGGTCTCCGCTACCACTTGTCTTGCTGTTTGAATTTATGGTTTTATCGTTAGTTTGGTGACTAACAGCTACATTAAGTCTCGTTCCCATAGCAGAGGTCATATTCGTTATATGCATAGCTCATTCTCCTCCTACGACGATAAGATCTATCTATAATATATCGGTAGATGAACAGGAAGAATTAATAAAGAAATTGTGGTTGGAAATTTTAAAAAAGTAGTTCAATATCTTGATATTCATTCCACACTGATGTTGTTAATATTAGTTATATAGCGCTTACTTGTAGGTTGTAATTGTTTAAGTAGTGGAACTAATCAACATAACTAAAGACGAGAGAGAGTGATGACCATGTCGAAAAAGGCCAAGATGACCATAGAAAAGGAATTCAAACTGGCTGAGGTAGATCCTAGAATTTATAGCTCGTTCATTGAGCATTTGGGCCGTGCGGTATATGGAGGGATATATGATCCGGGCCATCCTTCAGCAGATGAACACGGATTTCGGCAAGATGTAGCTTCAATGATCGGAGAGATTGGTGTGCCGATGATTCGTTATCCTGGAGGTAATTTTGTATCCGGTTACAATTGGGAGGATGGAGTAGGACCAGTAGCAGATCGTCCTCGAAGACTGGAATTAGCGTGGCGAACGACAGAACCCAATGAAGTAGGCACGAATGAATTTATTCGCTGGGCAAAAGGAATCCGTTCGGATGTTATGATGGCGGTCAATCTAGGGACGAGAGGCGTAGATGCGGCACGAAATCTGCTTGAATATTGCAATCATTCCTCTGGCTCTTATTATAGCGATTTGAGAAGATCTCATGGCTTCGAGGAGCCGCATGGCATTAAGACTTGGTGTCTTGGCAACGAGATGGACGGTCCTTGGCAAATTGGCCAGAAGACAGCAACCGAATATGGGAGACTAGCAAGCGAAACCGCTAAAGCGATGAGACTGGTTGATCCGAGCATAGAGCTGGTGGCTTGCGGAAGTTCATTCCGTTCCATGCCTACCTATGCTGAGTGGGAGGCTACTGTGCTGGATCATACTTATGAGCAGGTTGATTATCTGTCCCTGCATACCTATTACGGAAATGCAGAGAACGATACGGCAAACTATCTTGCTAAATCACTGGATATGGATCTTTTTATAAAAGAAATCGTCGCTGTATGTGATTATATCAAGGCAAAAAAACGCAGCAAGAAGACGATGTATCTTTCCTTCGATGAATGGAATGTCTGGTTTCATACCCTGGAGTCAGACAAGCAGATTGACCCTTGGCAAGTAGCACCAGCTCAACTGGAGGACCAGTATACATTTGAAGATGCACTGATGGTCGGAAGTATGTTGATCACGCTACTGAACAATGCCGACCGAGTAAAGATTGCTTGCTTGGCTCAGTTGGTTAATGTGATTGCACCTATAATGACCGTAAGTGGAGGCTTAGCTTGGCGTCAAAGTATTTTCTATCCCTATATGCATACGTCCTTGTATGGCCGGGGAACGGTGCTGCATCCTATCGTGTCTTCACCTTTATATGACAGTAAGGATTATACGGATGTACCGCTGCTAGATTCCAGTGTAGTTTATAACGAAGAGAATGAGGAACTGGTTATTTTTGCGGTAAATAAAAGTCTGGAAGACATGTTGCTGCTGGAATGTGATATTCGAGGATTTGAGGGATATCGTGTGATTCAGCATACCGTGCTGGAGAACGCGGATGTAAAAGCAGTAAATACAGTAGCACAGCAAGCTATGGTAACACCACATGATCGTGGGGATGCAAAAGCGGTCGACGGGCACCTCACGGCGTCCTTATCTAAATTATCTTGGAATGTTATTCGCTTGCAACGTGCTTAAGTGAATAATTGAAGAAACGGTTCACGTCCTTTTAAGGGCGTCAACCGTTTCTTCTTGTCTATTTACAGGTGAATTTTCGTCTGAAATTTGAGGGAGAGATCCCTTCTTTCTTGGAGAAGCAGGAAGAGTAATAAGTAATATGATGAAAGCCAACCTCTTCAGCAATACGTGCAATGGACCAGGAGGTCTGGATTAACAGTCTTTTGGATTGCTCCAGGCGATAGGACAGAAGGTATCCCATAGGCGTTACACCGTATATTTTCAGCATATTTTTGGCGAGGTAGTTGGGATGATAGTTGAGCTCCTTTTGAAGGAGGGAGTTGGTCACCTCACGTGTGTAGTTTTGCCGAATGAACAGCTCAATCTTCTCAGCCAGTTGAATGGCGGTTGCATCTGACGCCTCTGCAAGATCACGGTCTAAGAATTGCAGGAACTGTTGGAAGGAGGCTTGACGCTTCCAGTTACGCATCGACTGGGGCTCCTGTTCCAGCTGAAAAAAGAACTCCAGCACCTCCATTGCTTTTTGTGAGATCTCCATATGTTTCGGAATAAAGATCGAACATACATCACAGTGATTCAAATATGCTTTCTGTTTATGGTTCTCGATGAGCTCGCTCTGATTATCCAGACATTCGTTCATATCCTGACACTCTTTCCAGCTACCAAAGGTCTGAAAATGAATCCAAATGATTTCGGTTTCTATAGGACAGGGGGCGAAGCCATAATGATGTGCGTCTGGACGAAGGATGAGAAATTGGCCTTCTTTTAATTCCCACTGCAAATCGTTCTCTGCGATTGGCAGGATGCCCTTCTTAACGATGATGAGATCAAACACACCGATGCAGTTTCGACTGATATGATAGTCTCCAGCATCGTAATGGGCACGGCCACAGTCTATGAAATAAGGAATAGGTGGTGTGATAAAGTGGAGAATCGGGGAGCTCATCTTACACCTCCAAAAGGTTGTAATTTTTAAAAATCAGGTTGTAATCGATCGTTTATTTTCATGATATAACATGTATTATTATAAATAAAGCGTTTCCTTTTAATGTTGTAATAATGTAATCCAATGCACAATGTTGAAGCGGTACTTTGGTACAAGCTACGTTGTGTAAGCGCTACCCAACTTACTCCCTAAGGGGTTAAGTATATAAATCATTCAAGGAGGAAGCTGAATGAAAAAGGCATCACTTTTCACGATGGTTATATTGTTGATTGTAGTTATGGGGCTCAGCGGTTGCGGTGGAGGAAATAAAGAAAAAACTTCAAACAACCAGCCAGCAAAAACGAACGAAAGCAAGGGGAGTACAGATACCGCCACTAAGACGGAACCGAAAAAAGTCATCTTCTGGACCTTTGTGGATGCGCACCAAAAATTCTATGAGAGTATGGCGGACAGCTGGAATGAAAGTCATCCGGATGAACAGATTGCTCTAGAAGCTACAACCATTCCTTATGATGACATGCATACCAAGCTACTGTTGGCACTGCAATCAGGCGTGGGTGCACCGGATTTAGTTGATATTGAGCAAAGTAAATTTCCGAATTTCATGAAAGGGAAACCGCAGCTTGTATCTCTGAACGACATACTGGAGCCTGAGCTCGGAAATATCGTCAAATCGAGAGTAGACATATACAGTAAAGACGGCACTTATTACGGGATTGATTATCATGTAGGCGCAACTGTAATGTACTACAACAAGGAAATCCTGGATCAAGCCGGTGTGAACGCAGATGATATTAAGCTGTGGAGTGATATGGAAACTGCAGGTAAACAGGTGCTTGAGAAAACAGGCAAGCCGATGATTACTTTTGAAGGGAACGGAAACTGGTCTTGGTGGCCAGCGATTAGTCAACAGAGTTCAGACCAAGTGGATGCGGACGGAAATGTAACCGTTGACAATCCGATTAATGTGAAGACGATGGAGTTCTTTCAAAAGCTAGTGAAGGAGGGTGTTGCTGCTGTAGCTCCGGGCGCGGGTCACGATACTGAGGAGTATTTTGGATACATGGATTCCGGCAGTGCAGCTTCGGTATTTATGCCTTTCTGGTTTATGAATCGCTTTACAGACCATATTCCTGATCTGAAGGGAAAAGTGATTATTCGTCCAATGCCAGCATGGGAAGAAGGCGGTAATCGTTCAGCAGGGATGGGCGGTACAGCAACTTCTATTACGAACCAAACCAAAGAAGAGGCTTTACTAAAGAAATTCTTGTCTTATGCCAAATTGTCTAAAGAAGGCAACATTCAAATTTGGAAGCAGCTCGGGTTTGACCCGATTCGTACGGATGTATGGACAGATCCGGCGATGAAAGAAGCGAATAAATTCACTGATTATTTTGGGACTGATATTTTTGATACGCTCATTAGCGTTAAAGATGAGATCGCTCCAGTCAATATCCGTGAGAAATCACCTGAAGTATTTGATGCCGTTCGCAATAAGGCGATGCCAGAAATTTTTAAAGATCTGAAAGATCCGGCCCAAGTACTTAAAGACGTGCAGGCCAGTCTGAAGTAGGAATCATAAAGCATCATGTTCTATTGGTTGTCTGTCATCCCCTGCACGATAAAGAGTACCGTTATAAGTGAGCGAGTACGAGACCCGGGGTGACAGACAATAAGTAGACGAAAGAACCCGCGGATGTGGGGGGATTTAACCCGACTGGAGGTAACGTTATGCAAATAGAAAGGGAGATCGTTCGCACTACAAAGCGAAGATATCAACTGGGCAATTCGCAAAAAATAGCGCCTTATGTATTCGTGTTGCCCTTTATTTTGTCTTTTCTTATTTTCTTTGCTTATCCACTGGTTAACGCTGTCATCATGAGCTTTCAGGAAGTATTACCCGGAGAAACATCCTTCGTGGGTTTAGATAATTATGAAAAGCTATGGAATGAAAATTTCGGGGCAGCGTTGTTTAACAGCACGAGGTATACACTCTGGACGTTGCTTCTTCTGATACCAGTTCCGATGGTGCTGGCTGTATTTTTGAATTCGAAGAAAATGGTAGCAAGTAATTTTTTTAGATCGACTATATTTATTCCTGCTTTGACTTCCGTAGTTGTTGCAGGTGTGATCTTCCGTCTCATTTTCGGTGAACTGGATGGGGCTTTGATGAACACGATTCTTCATTTGTTTAAGCTCGAGAGCAAGCAGTGGTTGTACAGTTCGAATCTAGCAATGTTTGCACTGCTTGTGCTGGCGGGCTGGCGATGGATCGGCATTAATGTACTGTACTTCTTATCTGCACTGCAGAGTATTCCCGGTGAACTCTATGAGGCAGCTGAAATCGATGGTGCAGGTAAAATGCGTAAATTCATGAGGATTACGGTTCCACTTTTGAAACCGATCACGGTGTATGTCGTGACGATTACTATATATGGCGGTTACGCCATGTTTACAGAAAGCTATATGCTATGGGCGGGTAAGCCATCGCCGCAAAATATCGGGCTTACAATGGTAGGTTACATCTATCAACAAGGTTTCCAGTATTTCGATCTCGGTTTTGGGGCGGCAATTGGCATTACACTGCTGGCGATTACACTGGTGGTCAGCTTGGTGCAATTAACACTTACCGGCTTGTTTAAGAAGGAGGAATAAGATGATGCAGGATAACAAAAAAAATAAATTTTCTGCGGCCTCCATACTACTATTACTCTTGTTCCTTATTCTTGCAGTGTTCATGCTGTTTCCATTGTATGCATTATTTCTAGCATCCCTTAAACCGGCTACAGAATTATTCCGCTATGGATTGAATGTCAGGCTAGATTTCAATCTGATGAGTTTGGATAACTATAAGAGTATTTTTTCAGGTGTGGGTGCGGCAGGTAATTATTTTGCATGGTATAAGAATAGTGCAGTGATTACAACACTCTTTACATTGTTGAGCTTGCTGCTCTCCTCCATGGTAGGTTACGGGCTAGGAATGTACCGATTCAAAGGCCGGAGCCTGATCTTTACGCTCGTTCTTGTTGTAATGATGATTCCGGTGGAGATTATTATTCTTCCACTTTATAAATTGACCATCTCACTGAAGCTGATTAACACCATTTGGGGCGTTATCTTGCCGTTTGTGGTGGCGCCGCTGCCGATATTCTTCTTTCGCCAGTTTGCACTGGGTCTACCGCGAGACTTCATGGATGCTGGTCGAATAGACGGATGCACAGAATACGGGATCTTCTTCAGAATCATGGTGCCGCTGATGGCTCCGGCCTTTGGTGCAATTACGATTCTGCAAGCGATGAACAGCTGGAATAACTTCTTGTGGCCACTTATTGTGCTACGGACAACCGAACAATTCACTCTGCCCATTGGGCTCGCTTCATTTGTGTCCCCACTAGGTAACAATTATGATGCGCTGATTGCGGGTGCGGTGCTAGCCATCCTGCCTATTTTACTTCTGTTTCTGTTCTTCCAGCGTTTCTTTATTGAAGGATTGACGGTTGGCGGAGTCAAGGGATAGACCAGATGTAGTGTGAATTTACACCCTACAGAGAAGAGAGGAGATTCTAACATGAGTCAGTCAGTTGCAACACACGAGGTAAGAAAAAATCAAATTCAGGACCCGTTCTGGTCAGAATATATTCGTCTAGTGCGTGAGGTTATGGTTCCCTATCAATGGGAGGCGCTGAACGATCGTATACCAGGTGCAGAGCCAAGTCATGCCATTCACAATTTTAAAATCGCCGCTGGACTTGAGCAGGGCGAATTCTACGGCATGGTGTTTCAGGACAGCGATGTGGCCAAGTGGTTAGAAGCAGCAGCCTATTTAATAGAGGAAAAACGTGATCCTGTGCTGGAGAAGGTCGTAGACGGTGTTATTGATATTATCGTCAAGGCTCAGCGGGAGGATGGGTATCTTAATACTTATTTCACGCTTAAGGAACCAGGTCGTGAGTGGAGTAATTTGGCGGAATGCCATGAGCTATACTGTGCAGGGCATATGATTGAAGCTGGGACAGCCTATTATAAGGCAACGGGTAAAAGAAAGCTGCTGGATGCCGTTTCGCGGTTTGCGGATTACATAGATACGGTATTTGGACAGGAGCCAGGGAAGCTGAAGGGTTATGATGGGCATCAGGAAATTGAACTGGCTCTCGTCAAACTGTACCATGCCACAGGTAATGAGAAGTATTTGAACCTGAGTCGCTATTTCTTGGATCAGCGGGGGGAGAAACCTCATTATTTTGAGCAGGAGTGGGAGAAGAGGGGAAGAGGATTACATTTTCCTCAATTGTCGATGGTTCACGATCATCAGTACAGTCAGTCTCATCTGCCTGTGAGAGAACAGGGCAAGGCTGAAGGACATGCGGTACGCTTGGTTTATATGTGTACAGCGATGGCAGATATCGCTGCTGAAACCGGGGATGCTGGAATGCTGGCAGCTTGCTGCGAATTATGGGATAACATCGTCAATAAACGAATGTATATCACCGGCGGCATTGGCTCAATGGAGCAAGGAGAATCTTTTACTGCCGATTATGACTTACCAGGTGACTTAGCTTACGCTGAGACTTGTGCATCAGTTGGACTGATATTTTTCGCCAAGCGTATGCTGCGTCTGCACCAAGACTCCAAATATGCAGATGTGATGGAGAGGGCGTTATACAATACCGTAATCAGCGGGATGTCACTGGACGGGACGAAATTCTTCTACGTGAATCCGCTGGAGGTCTATCCAGAGGTACTTGGTAAAAATAAAAATTATAACCATGTGAAGGCCGAACGTCAGGGGTGGTTCAGCTGTGCTTGTTGCCCTCCGAACGTCTCTCGTCTACTGGCTTCGCTCGGACAGTATGTTTATACCGTTCAAGATGCTTCTATTTATGTGCAGCTTTACATTGGCGGGCAGATGGAAGCCGTAATAAACGGGGCATCGGTTAGAATTGAGCAACAGTCTCTATACATCTCTGAAGGAAAATCCAGATTTATTATCACTCCTGAACAGACCAGTGAGTTCACGCTCGCACTTCGTCTGCCGGAATGGTGCGACCAAGCTGAGGTTACAGTGGATGGAGGGAACAAGACTTATTTTACAGGAGAGAAGAATGGTTATATCGAGCTGACTCGTGAATGGAAACCTGGAGAAGAGGTTGAAATCTCATTCTCTATGCCGGTCCAGATCATGAAGAGTCATCCGCAAGTCAGACAGACGTTTAGCAAAGTCGCACTGCAGCGTGGGCCATTCGTATATTGCATGGAGCAGGTGGATAACGGTAAAGGTTTGTATCAGCTTCAGCTTCCACGGAAGACGGAGTTTACGATCTCAGAACAGATGGGCTCCCCAGGAGGCGTGAAAGTGATTCGGGCAGCCGGACAGCGTATGAAACCCACGGAGGAATGGGCGGATGAACTATACCGCAGTGATTCTCTCTGGAGCATGGAACCTGCGGAGTTGAAATTCATCCCATACTTTACCTGGGCAAACCGCGGGATTGGTGAGATGACAGTTTGGATTCAAGAAGCGACCGATGAATAGAAGTCGAACAATAAGATGTCAACGGGACCCCTTCCTAAACTCCGAAGGCGAGCATTTCATCGCTCTGCGAAACACTTTAATAAAATAGCTCACATTATCAAATCCGACCTCGAATGCGATGTCGGATATTTTTCTGTTGCTTTGTTGAAGTAGATCGGCGGCTTGGCGAATTCGGTAAGAGTTAATGTAATCTACTGGAGTCTTACGGGTCATTTCTTTGAAAAAGCGGCAGAACTGTCCTTCACTCATGGGGATAAGGTCGGAGAGGTCCCGAGTTCGAATCGGCTCCTGATAGTTATCCTGAATATAGAGAATAATCTTCTTAAGTCGATTGATCTTAGTAGTATCAGCGTCATCCAACTGGCTGCGGTTTACAAAACGATCCTCTGGAGCAATCAGCGAGAGCATGATGAGTAACGTGCCTTTAATAAAAGCTTCAAACCCGGGAGATTGCGCAGCGTAGGCGTCCATCATGCGTTCTAAGTGCCCGAGAAGTTCATGCTGCCATTTCACAGCCGGTGTTAGGTGGCGAGGAAAGCTTTGTCTTTTCTCCTGAAGGGGTAAGATGGTGTTCTGCTGGATCGTATCATATTGGGCACTAGCGAGAAGATCAGGAAGAAACACGAGCGCACAAAATTTGCAGGGCGTATCTTCGTTCAGTACATAGGCAGCGTGAATATCACCAGACTCGATAAATACAGCCTCACCGGCTTTAAGTGGGAAATATTCGGTATCCACCTGAAACAGAATTTCTCCTTCGAGCAGCATAAAAAACTCCGCTTCTTCATGCCAATGGGTATCGAGGACATGTGTTCCAGCTGGTAATTCTATCCAATAAGCTGCAAGCGGAAACATGCTATCGCCATGCACTCTGTCTTCTTTTAGCAAACTCTGGGTTGTACGGTCCATAAATGCCACTCCTTTCGGATAAAACATCAAAATAGTGTTATAAATGAGCTATATAGTATTAGTTTTGTTTATTTTTTATCGGTATAATGCAACTATAAACACCAAATTGAAAGGTGGCAAGTACACAATGAAATTTACTGATGGTCTCTGGCTGGTGCGTGATGGTATCACGATTAACGGTGCAGTTCAAAATTATGTTGTAGAAAAGACTCCAGATGGATTAACAGCAATTACTCAAACAACTCCAATCACAGGGCGTTCAGCGACGCTGAATTCAACCCTGCTTACTGTAAAATTTCATTCCCCGCTTCCAGGTGTGGTAGGGGTTAAGATTATTCATCATGATGGCGTACAAGAACGCGGTCCAGTCTTCGAACTCACGAAAGGTACTGGAGATCACGTTAAGATTGAAGAAAACGATTCCGAGACTGTGCTGATCAGCGGCGGACTGCGTGTAGTGATTCGCAAAGGCCAACAATGGGCTGTGGATTTCTATCGTGGAGACGAGAGAATTACAGGCAGCGGTTTCAAGTCCATGGCTTATATCACGGATCAAGACGGCAACACGTATATGCGTGAAGAGCTGGATCTCGGTGTAGGTGAATTCGTTTACGGTTTGGGCGAGCGTTTTACCGCTTTTGTAAAGAATGGACAGACCGTAGATCTTTGGAACAAAGACGGTGGTACTAGCTCCGAGCAAGCTTATAAGAATGTTCCTTTCTATGTAAGCAGCAAAGGCTATGGCGTATTTGTTAACCACCCTGAGTTGGTTTCTTATGAGATCGCTTCGGAAAAAGTGAAAAAAGCGCAATTCAGCGTTGCTGGAGAAAGCTTAGAATACTTCGTGATTGATGGTCCTACCATCAAAGAAGTTATCAGCAACTACACATCACTTACTGGCAAACCTGCACTTCCTCCGGCTTGGACATTCGGCCTGTGGCTGACGACTTCTTTCACTACCGACTACGATGAAGCAACCGTAAACTCCTTCGTAGATGGTATGGCAGAGCGCGATCTGCCACTGAGCGTATTCCACTTCGATTGTTTCTGGATGCGTGAATATCAATGGACCGATTTCCAGTGGGATGAGCGCGTATTCCCTGACCCAGTAGGCATGCTGAAACGACTGAAAGATAAAGGGCTGAAGATCTGCGTATGGATCAACTCTTATATCGGGCAACGTTCCCGCTTGTTTGAAGAAGGCAAGAAAAATGGTTATCTGCTCAAAAAACCTAATGGTGACGTTTATCAATGTGATTTGTGGCAAGCAGGTATGGCACTGGTGGACTTCACCAACCCTGCGGCTTGTGAATGGTATGCCGGCTACCTGCGTGATTTGGTAGATATGGGCGTAGATAGCTTCAAGACAGACTTCGGCGAGCGTATTCCTACAGATGTAGTTTACTTCGATGGATCTGATCCGATGAAAATGCACAACTACTACACTCAATTGTACAACAAGGTTGTATTTGAAGTGCTAGAAGAGAAGCTTGGTAAAAATGAAGCGGCATTGTTCGCACGTTCTGCAACTGCCGGTGGCCAACAGTTCCCAGTTCACTGGGGCGGTGACTGCTACGCAGATTATGAATCCATGGCAGAGAGCCTTCGCGGTGGATTATCTCTAGGATTGTCTGGTTTCGGTTTCTGGAGTCATGATATCGGTGGCTTTGAGAACACGGCTCCGGCACATGTATTCAAACGCTGGTTGGCGTTTGGACTATTGTCCAGTCACAGCCGTTTGCATGGTAGCACTTCGTACCGTGTGCCTTGGGCTTATGATGATGAAGCTTGTGATGTTACCCGTTTCTTCACCAAACTCAAATGTAGCTTGATGCCTTATCTGTATGATGTAGCAGGACAGGCTCATGAACATGGGTGGGCTTCTATGCGGGCTATGGTTATGGAATTCCCGGAAGATCCTACTTGCGAAGTGTTGGATCGTCAATACATGCTAGGTGAATCCTTGCTTGTAGCCCCAATCTTCCAAGAAAACGGCGAAGCGAAGTACTACTTGCCGGCTGGTCGCTGGACTCACTTGCTTACTGGTGAAACCGTACAAGGTGGATCATGGCGCAAAGAGAAATATGATTTCTTTAGCCTGCCACTATTCGTTCGTCAGAATTCCTTGCTGGCAATCGGCAGTGTGGATAACAAACCGGATTACGACTATGCGAATGGCGTTAAATTCGGCTTATATTCACTTGAAGATGGCACTACGACTTCTGCAACCGTTCGTGATCTCAAAGGTGCTCCTGAATTGACTGTGAAGGCTGACCGTAAAGGCAGTACGGTAACAGTTACTGCGGAAGGTAGCGGTAAAGAATTCTCGCTTTCACTTAAAGATCTGGGAGCTATCGCTTCTGTAAAAGGTGCAGAGCAAGTAGATGAAACTACAGTAAAAGTAAACGCAGGTGCAAAAACCGTATCGTTTACGATTACATTGAAATAAGATTGTTTCTTAAAGCATATTGATATAGCCATTACCTCTCTTGTAAACTGGGTGGACGATCTGTTCCCTTGGTTTATTGGAGAGGTTTTAGTGTTACAATCTTACTGAATAACGGGGGAACGTTATGGATACTAATTTAACAAAGGGAAGTGGAGTATTGAACCAGACGGAATATACCTCAGCAACGGTTCTTTCAACAGCAGCGAATTTTATAATGAATAGGCAAGAACCATTTACGCATACCTTCCGGACTTATATTCGTTTAAGGGAAAATGGTACGTTGAAGTTAAAGTTCTGGCATAGCAACGCGGTGGATTCTACATGGGATCAAGGGCAAGAAGCTGTAGGCAGTGAACCTGGAGGCGACTGGGTTATCGAGACAGCTTATATCGCTGACGGAGGAACAGAACCAGACGGAACAATAGCTGAGAATACACAGCATGAGCTTACCTTTGAGGGCAAAGCCTCAAAAACCGTTGCGGCTGGCGAATGTTTCTGGAGTGATGAGACAAGCATTGTTCTGCCGGAGGGTCATTACTTGGCGTTTACGTGGACGATTAAGACACTCACTGCAGGTAAATCGATTCCTTTCAATGTTGAAGGGATGCTGGTTTCAGCTTATGACGCGCCCGGAAATCTTGCCGCACAACAATCAGCGGATGGTTTTACAGCGTCTGATAATCTTTTGGTACTGCCAAGCTTCATTGGGTATAAGAAATCTGTTACCAAGAAACTAGTATTCTTGGGGGATTCGATTACTCAAGGTGTGCGGACATTAAAGGATGAGTACGAATATTGGGTCGCGAGAATTGCGGATGGCCTTGGCACGGATATTGGTGTATGGAATCTTGGCTCTGGCTGGGCTAGAGCTTATGATGTCGCCGCGGATGGTCCATGGCTAAACAAAACTAAGCAAAGTGATGAAGTGATGATCGTACTCGGAGTAAATGATATTGATATTGGCTGCCGTTCGGCGGACGAGCTTCTTGGTGACTTGCAGACCATTATTTCTAAGATCAAGGGGGCAAATGCTGAAGCTAATATTATTCTAAGTACGGTGCCACCGTTCAATTTTCAGGGTGAAAGAGAAGAAACTTGGCGCAAGGTGAATCGTGAGATTTTGTCTAATCCGCGTATAGGTGTGAGCCGGGTGTTTGATATAGCAAGCCTATTGTCATTGCCTGCACCAGACGATCACCGGATCAGACCAGAGTTTATGAGTGGAACAGACGACCCGCATCCGAACGGCATAGCCGGTAAGACGGTCGCGGACGCCTTTTTAAAAATATAAGAAAATATAAGTTTCACGCTATACATTATCTTTATATTTCTACGAGAAAACGGTTGTCTTCCATAAAGGAGACAACCGTTTTCTCGTAGCGTGGTATTAATTAAATTTTAAACTGGTTTCGATAGTCCTTGGGTGATACACCAACCTGTTTCTTGAATACCTTGCTAAAATACTTCACATCATGAAACCCCACCATTTCGGAAATTTGCGACAGCTTTAGACGAGGGTTCTGCATAAGCAATTTAGCTTTATCTATCCGGACGTTAACGATGAAATCGGAGAAATTAATGCCGTATTCCTGTTTGAATCGGCGTGAAATATATTCGCGGCTAACAAAGAACTTTCCGGCAATCTCCTGCAAGGATAGATCAGAGGCATAATTAAGTTCGATATATTTCACGATATCATGCATAGGATTGCTTTCTTTAGCTTGTTTAGCGGCTATCACTTCTGATATTCGCTCCATCAGATCAAATGACCAGTCACGCCAAGCAAATAAGGAGAACGAGTACCCATTCGTATAAGGAGCTGGGTGAAGCTGGTCGGCCTGTTCTAACTCGGCAAGTGCGCTATCGGCATCAGGACCTAACGTTTCCCGTACCAACTGGGAACGAAATAAGAGTGCATCATTCTTCCACGAGTTTAGAATCTCCGGTGTAACAATTCCGCATCGGCTAAGCTCGTCCACCCAGTGCTGTGCTGCCGCGGACAATACATCAGAGCTTCCGCTGATGACCGCCATTTTCCAATCTTCCTTCACATGTGCGAAGATCGTCGGCGATGCATGTCCTTGAATTTCTGTCTTTGCGGTTTCATTGCGCTCTTTAAACTCTTCGGAGGAAGTAGAAAAATGGCAGTAATCCTCATGAATTAATAAATTTCTACGCTGTAAGGCCTCAGCCACCTCTGCACGCTGATAAGATAATTGCTTAGGCAGGCTGCCGATGCAGCTAATTCCGAAATGCATTCGGACCTGCAAAGTAGAGTAGATCCCCTGATTAATTCTCCCTATAAGCTCGACAACAGACGTTTGGATATCCCATAGAATGATGGCAATCTCAGAAGGACCTCCCCAGTAACGAAAAGCCACACCCTTACGCTGACCTTGCAAAAATTCATTACAAATATTGACGATAGCGTAGTTCAGGAGACCGGTGTCTCCTCCAAAACGGTTAAGTAGGAGATTATTTCCTGTATCTGTCTGCACCAGTATTAGGCGCGAAGAGAGGACGTTGTCCGGAATAATGCCATCGCTTCGCAACCTTCGAAGAGATAATTCCGAGTTGATCGGATCATCGATTAGCGCGGATAGCAGTTTTTCTCCGTAGATGGGCTTGAACTCATTAAGCTGAATGTTCTGCTTCTGTCGTTCTCTACGGTCAGCTTCCTCTGAACGCCAAGCAGTCACTGCCTTAGCGATTGCTACATTGATTGCCTCCGCTTCAATGGGCTTAAGGATATAATCAATTCCACCATGACGAACAGTCTGGCGCACGAACTCGAAATCATTATGTCCGCTGACCACAATGAATTTGATGTTGCCGGCAAATTCGTTAACCCATGTCATTAATTCTACGCCATTACCGGATTCCATCATCATGTCCATAATGACCAAGGCTGGTTTCGCTTGCCGAATGATCTCAATAGCTTCATTTCCGTTTCCGGCTTCCAGAATTTCATTGATTTGATGTGCGTCCCAGTCGACAAGAAGTCTAACAGCTTTTCTAACTCTCGCCTCGTCATCAACAATTAACGCCTTCATATCGTCTCACGCTCCGCTATAATGTCTATTTCCAGTCTTACAACCACTCCACCTGCTCGGAGGTTGTCCACCGTCAAGATGGCGCTATCTCCGCATACGAGCTTGAGCCGAGCCAGAACGTTCGGCAGACCAATACCAGATCCTGTAGCTTCCTTGTCTTGCTCTGTATTTCTTAATAAATCTATATCTGTTCTAGTGGAATGTTGAAGCTTCTGCCGCAAAAGATCCAGTTTCGCTGAAGGGATAGCATTTCCATTGTTTTGAATACAGATTTCCATTCGCTTGTCGCCCAATTTGGCCGCGGTGATCTCAACAAATCCGTCTGAGCGGGAATGGTTAAAACCGTGTTTGAAATAGTTTTCTACAATAGGCTGCAGAATCATCTTAGGCATAAATGTCTCTAAAAGAACTTCCTCCATATCGTAACGGAAACTGAATTTATTTTCAAAACGTTCCTTCTGTAGTTCGATGTAAGCTTTGACATGATCCAGTTCATCCTTAACCGTGACAACCTTCTCCTCATTGTACATGCTGTAGCGCATCATTTTCGCTAGTGCAGAAAGAAGAGAGTAGATTTGGGGTACTTTAAGTTCCAAGGCAAGCGTACCGATGATCTGCAAGGTGTTGTTAAGGAAATGCGGATTGATTTGCGCTTGCAAAGCCCGCAATTCATTCGTTTTATTAGTTAATTCCAGCTTGTATTCTCTTAGGATCAGATTGTTGATCGTATCCATCATACTGCGGAACCGTTCTGTAACGACACCGATCTCGTCTTTGCCCATGGGACGGATATCTATATCAAGCTTCCCGGTCTGGACCTGATTCATATAGCGGGTCAACTGCTTAATCGGGGCGGTGATTCGAAAAGAGATTAGGATCGTTAGCGTTGTAATTGTAATCAGCAGCAGGACCATCAGTGCTATATTGATCGTTGCCGCCTCATTGGCTTCTCGGAAAAGATAAGATACGGGAATCTGCTTCACCAGCGTCCAATTTAACCCTGGACCTTCGATATTCTGGTAAATAAACATAGCTTTATCCTCTTCAAAGTATCCTTGTGAGCTTTGCTTGTCCCTGATATTCGTATCGTACCAAGCTGCATTCAGTTTCTTGCCGAATTCTTCACTATTGTCCCCGTAGACAATGTTTCCGTTGCCATCCAGCAGCCAGATTTTCTCCTGCTTCTGATCATATAACTGACTGATGATGTCGGTTAGAGCCGTTAGCTTGACATCAATCGACAGGTAGCCAAGCGCTTTTGTGGTAGGGACTCTTTCGATTCTTCTGTGTAAGGTAAACACTGGCTCCGGTATAAATTGCGGGATCGGTGCCGTTAGGCCGTAGCTATGACTTAAATGCGTACTCTGTAAGGATACCGCAGAATCGGTAGTGATCTTGGAATCAGGATAAGGTGGAACACCCTGCCAACGTTTCGGTGTATTTTGGGTGAGCAGAGTGGCTTTGCTGTCCTTGACACCGTATAAATAGACCTGAGATATGTCAGGCATAGATGATGAAATGTAATTCAGAGAAGAATAAATTCGTGCATTTGCTAGCATATCCTCGTATCCAGCTTCGAGAGATCTGTAGAATTCTGAATCTGAATAGACGATAAGGGAGAGTCGATTGATTTCCTGAATCAGACTTTCAATGTTTCTAGTACCTTGAAAGAGAAGGTTCGTATTCTCATCTACTGCTCTTGTTCTTAAGGATTGAGTACTAAAGTGGTAGCTTATAAACATCGTGGCCATAATACAAATTAGTGTTGGAAGTAGGATGAAAACGATCATTTTTGTGCGAATCGTGTTCCATTTCATCGAAATTTGTCACATCCGATCAATATTTTACACCTGAAAGATCACTTCCGTAGGTGTGAGGTGCGCTCAAAAAAACAGATAATATGTGTATAAAGCATAAACAAGTAAGTGAGCAAAAGAAAGGGGGGGACAATAAATGCGCGGCACTAAGTTGTCCCAGTTAGGTCAACAGGTATTCTTCGTTGGTCCTGCAGTTTTGTTTTTTACCTTAATAACGATTATCCCATTTATCATGGGGATGTATTACTCCTTCACAGACTGGAACGGTGTATCCGGTAATGTAAGTTGGGTAGGATTTCAAAACTTCACCACTATATTTACGAATGACCCCGACTTCTGGTCTTCCTTTTGGTTTACCGTAAGATTTACTGTGTTAGGTGTAATTTTGACTAATGTGGTAGGGTTTTTCCTAGCTTATCTGTTAACGAAACCATTAAAGACACGTAACATGCTTCGGACGATCTTCTTTATGCCGAACGTTATTGGGGGATTGTTGCTCGGGTTCATCTGGCAATTTATCTTCATCAAAGGGTTCGCAACAATGGGAGAACTCACAGGCTGGTCGTTCTTTAATCTTCCTTGGCTGGGTGATGCAACAACCGGCTTCTGGGCGATTGTAATGGTTTTTGTTTGGCAGTCTTCCGGTTATCTAATGGTTATCTACATCGCTTCTCTCAGTAACGTATCGAAAGAAGTCCTGGAAGCGGCTGATATTGATGGTGCCTCCCGTTGGCAGGTACTACGCAGCATTGTAGTTCCGTTGATTATGCCGGCTGTAACCATTGGTTTGTTCTTGGCCATTTCTTGGTCCTTCAAAATGTTTGACCTTAACCTTTCCTTGACGAAAGGCGGACCGTTCAAATCTACAGAATCAGTTGCTATGAATATTTACAATGAAGCCTTCCTGAACAATCGTTACGGTCTGGGTACTGCTAAAGCGCTGCTGTTCTTCGTTATCGTGGCGATTATCACTCTGATTCAAGTCCGTATTACGAAGAGCAAGGAGGTAGAAGCTTAATGAACGCCAAGACAAAAAGCAGATGGAATATCGGCGTGGAAGTGTTGATGATTCTTCTGGCCCTGCTCTTCCTGTCTCCATTTTATTTCTTGCTAGCAAACTCAGTGAAATCGTTCGGTGAAATTCTGAGTGATGCTGCAAGCTGGCCACAGACATTTATGTGGTCGAACTATACAAGTGCTTGGAAATTGGCACGTTTCGGTGAAGCTTTCCGAAATTCGGTTATCATAACTGTTATCAGTGTTATTCTAATCTCTCTGTTTAGTGCGATGGCTTCTTATCGTATGGTTCGGGCGAATACGAAATTTAATCAGTTTTTGTTACTGTTGTTCGTAGCCGCAATGGTTGTTCCGTTTCAAACGATCATGATTCCAATCTTGAAAGTTGTAAATGTAATGGGAGTAAACAACTCCTTCCTGGGTTTGATTATCACGAATCTAGGGATCAGTGTTCCAATGGCAATCTTTCTATTCCACGGCTTTATCAAGTCCGTTCCGCTTGAAATTGAAGAGGCGGCTACAGTTGATGGATGTAATCCAATTACCGTATTCTTCCGCATAGTACTTCCTTTGCTGAAGCCAATGGTAATGACAACGATCGTGCTTAATGCACTTGGGATATGGAATGACTATCTGCTGCCTTCCTTGATTCTTCAGGCACCAGAACTTCGGACCATTCCGCTGGCGACCTTCTCCTTCTTTGGTCAATACACCAAACAATGGGATATGGCGCTTCCGGCTCTCGTAATCGGGATTGCTCCAATTATCATTTTCTATCTGTTCATGCAGCGTTACATTGTTGAGGGAATAGCGGCTGGCTCGGTGAAAGGTTAACACCGAGCCCTCCGTTCCAAATATTTCATAAGTAGTCCACTATCTTAAGGGGGAAAATATAATGAATAAGAAACGCTCGGCAGTTGCACTTTCGGCAGTAATGGCTATGAGTTTAGCATTAACAGCATGCGGTGGAGGCAATAACGCTTCTAGTAACTCACAAAATGGAAGCGCTGGCACAGATAAAGGTGAAGTAAAGACAGTTAAGATCTTTCAATTCAAAACTGAAATCGTTGAAGGTCTTAATGAGCTTAAGGTTGAATTTGAAAAAGAACACCCTAACATCAAGCTGGATATTCAAACCGTTGGTGGTGGTGCCGATTACGCTGCAGCACTGAAGACTAAGTTTGCTTCCGGCGACGCGCCTGACATTTTCTCAAATGGTGGATATGCTGAAATGGAGCTTTGGGGAGATAAGATGGAAGATCTGTCCGATCAACCTTGGGTGAAAGATCTGATTCCTATGGCAGCAGAGCCAATGACTAAAGACGGTAAAGTGTACGGTATGCCAATGAACCTTGAAGGAATTGGTTTTGTATATAACAAAGACCTGTTCGAAAAAGCAGGCATCACTGAAACTCCTAAAACATTGTCACAACTAGAAGATGCAGCTAAGAAATTGCAAGCGATTGGCGTAACTCCTTTTGGTAATGCGTATCAAGAATGGTGGCTCCTTGGTAACCAAGGGATCAGCGTAGCATTCGCTCAACAAGATGATGTAAATGGCTTCATTAAGAGCTTGAATGACGGTACGGGTACAATCGTAGGTAACAAAGTGTTTGAAGATTGGAGCAACTTGCTCAACTTGACTTTGAAATACGGACAAAAAAATCCGTTGACTACAGATGCTAACACTCACTTGGCTATGTTTGCTAAAGGTGAAACTGCAATGATGCAAGAAGGTAACTGGGCACAAACCCTTGTTGATAACATTACACCTGACATGAACATCGGTATGTTCCCTATGCCAATCAATGAAGATGCTGCAAAGAATGACAAAATGACTGTAGGTATTCCTGCAAACCTTGTTATCAACAAAGATTCCGGATCTAAAGAAGAAGCTAAAACATTCTTGAACTGGTTGGTAACTTCAGATATGGGTAAAGAGTACATCGTTAAAAAATGGAAATTCATCCCTGCGTTGTCCACCATCGAAGCAACTCCTGAAGATATCGGTAAGCTTGGATCTGACGTATGGAACTATGTAAAAGAAGACAAAGTGTATGGTTTGCAATCCTCTAAATTCCCTGACGGTGTAACTCAAGAATTTGCTAGTGTGATTCAACAGATGATCGCTGGCAAGGTTGATGTGAATGGCTGGATGACAGGCATGCAAGCAGCTTGGGACAAGCTTAAGAAATAAGTGAAGCTCGTTCATAAAGAAGTTTAAAATGGACTAGTGGTTAACAAAGGCGTTCTCCGTATACCTCATCATTATGAGACGGGGAGCGCCTTTTATTTTGGTGATAACAAGATAGGGGGAGAGGACGCCGGTGAAGCGATATGATCTTATTCAGATAGGTGTGGACTATTACCCGGAGCATTGGGAAGAATCCATGTGGGAACCAGATATCAAATTAATGAAGGAAACAGGTGTCAAGGTAGTTCGAGTCGCCGAGTTTGCATGGAGCCGGTTAGAGATAGCGGAGGGCAATTACCAGTTCGGTTGGCTGGACCGCGCGCTGGATCTTTTTCATAAGTATGGATTACAGGTTGTGATTGGTACGCCCACAGCTACACCTCCTAGATGGTTAACTACGAAATTTCCGGACGTTTTGCCGCTATTTGCGAAGGGAGAGACCTTTCATCCGGGGGTACGCGGACACCGCTGCTATAATAGTACATCTTTGCGCGAATACGGAAGTCGTATCACGCAGCGACTTGCAGAGCACTATAGTGAACACCCTGCCGTTATTGGTTGGCAGACTGATAATGAATTCGGGATGTTAGATTGTCATTGTGATGCTTGTAATATAGCTTTTCGCACTTGGGTGAAAGCCAAGTATGGCAGCCTTGATCGAATGAATGCAGAGTGGGGAACGGTTGTGTGGAGTGGAGAATATAGCGATTGGAATGAGCTTACTGTTCCACTGGGCGGATCACCACATCAGAATCCATCATTCCTGCTAGATTATCAGCGGTTTCAGTGGGATTCGGTGGTAGCATTCCAGAAGACCCAGATTGATATTTTGCGGTCTGTTTGTCCGCAGCATTTTATCACTCATAACTTTCATAGCTATCCGCAGCGTCTGGATATGTACGCAGTCGGTGCTGATCTGGATGTCGCTGCATTTGACTATTATCCGAATACTTCGCCAACCAAGCAAGCGACAACACCATATAGCGGAGCACTTTCACTAGATGTAACCCGTGGTATTAAACGTCAAAACTTCTGGATCATGGAGCAGCTAAGTGGTTCACCAGGTTGTTGGATGCCGATGTGGAGAACGCCGTATCCTGGGATGATTCGTGCTTATGCGTGGCAGACGATAGCCAGAGGTGCGGATACCGTCGTTCATTTCCGCTGGCGTAGTGCAGTCGCGGGAGCAGAGCAATTCTGGCACGGACTGATTGATCACAGCAATGTCCCAGGACGCAGGTTTGCGGAGTTCACTCAGTTATGCCATGAGGTTAATACACTAGGGGAGAAGCTGACTGGAACGACGCTAAAGAATGAAGTAGCTATACTCCATTCTCATGAAGAAAAAGCAGCGCTGGATATTCAGCCTCAGGCTGAAGGATTCGATTATTATGAGAATATTAAACAGATACACCGTGCGGTGACGAAGCTCGGTATGGGTTGCGATGTTATCGATCTTAGACAATCGCTGGATGGTTATAAAGTAGTGATTGCTCCGAATTTATATTTGCTGGATGAGGAGATCGTACGTAGTTTGGAGGATTTTGCACTAGCTGGCGGAACTTTGCTTATTACCAATCGAAGTGGCGTGAAAACTACAAATAACATCGCAGTCATGCAGCCACTACCGGGGCTACTGAGCAATTGCACAGGGGTTGAAGTGCTGGAGTATGATCCAATAGGTGCTGAAACCCATAAGGTCGTTGATGCTGAGGGGAACCAATATGAATGCACGCAGTGGTGCGACATCCTGAGACCTGTTGTGGCATGGCCGATTGCATGGTATGGCGATGATTTCTATAGTGGAACTCCGGCTGTAACCGTCAATGCTTTTGGAAAAGGTCAGGTTTATTACTTTGGGACTCATATGGAAGAGAGATTCTGGTCAGTTTTATTGGAGCGCCTTTCCAAACAGCAGGGGCTGTTTAGATTTGAGGGTTTGCCGGATGGAGTACAGGCCTCTGTGCGCTCGGGAGATCAAGGAAGCTTCTTATTCTTGCTTAATTTGAACCGGGAGTCTGTGACGATCCCGTTGCCGCAGGAGTATAACAGTCTGCTGAACCACTCGATTTGTTCAGGAGAGCTGCAGCTTGAGCCGTATGGTGTGGAAATTCTGGAAATGTAAAAGATTTTAAGTAATTGCTGATGGGGAGAGGGCTTTATCTCCTTGGGGGTTAACCCTTGTGATTGAGATGAGATTGAGATTTGTGATATGTGATTGCACGAAGTGCAATTAAATGAACTCCTTGGGTCGGGAGAGCTGTCGAGACAAGCCAGTTTGTGCAGTGAAGAATGATGCGTTTGGAGTAGAGGGTGAGTTTGTACGGTGCGGAATAGCTGCACTTTCTACACTTATTTTATGCTCTCGGCCTATGAAATGGATTTAGTTGTATTTAGTGCAGCTATAATGCGAAGTATCGCGGTTCACAGCCAAATGCTGAGAATATAACTGCACAGAATACACTTATATGGATATTTTGTGCTGAACAGGCTGATTTAAGTGTACAAAATGCAGTTACTCTGACACACATGCCCATACTAATGAGATCTACACAGCGATGAGCTCTATCATACGAAACCTTATGTAATATTTCACTACGCAGGAGGCGATTAAGCTGTACACCTTAGAGTATTAGTGAAGTCGTCTAAACTGCTCCGGTGTAGTCCCCGACTGCTTGCGAAAGGTGGCAACATAATGGCTAACATCACGGAAGCCTACTCTCTGCGAGATGATTCTTACAGTAAGATCCGGCTGGCTTACGAGCATTTCTTTGCTTTTACGGATACGTAGCCGTACGAAATAGGCATAAGGAGATAGCCCAAAGGTTTGTATGAATAGATTGTTGAGATATCGCCCTGAGACGCCAAGCTGATCGGCTAGATCGTTAAGTCCGAGATCAGGATCACCATAATGGCTGTCCATCCATTTCAGTAGCGGCTGCAGCTTATCCACATTGCGGGATATCGTTGTATTGTTATGCAGTTGCCCATATTTGCTTAAAGTAAGCAGAAAGCGATAAGCATCAGTGGAGGCAGTCAGACCAAACATGTCCTGTGAGGCATCATACTGATCAAGTATTTCTCTTAGCAGCTTGGAGAGAGGCGCCTCTTTTTCCCAGCGGTAAAAAGAATTCATATTCATCCCCAGCGTCTCCAAAATAGACCCTGCAGAGCTGCCTCCGAACGTTAAATAAGAGGTGCTCCAGTTAGCAGCCGAAGCTTCATAGCGATGTGGAGTATAGGGGAGGAGTAATACACCACTGCCTGCGGGAAGGGAGAAGCTTTTATTCTCAAAATGAATCACCCCTTCACCAGACGCCGTTTGGAGCCAATGATAGGTTTCGTAGCCATCTAAGCGGGATACTTTTTCCTGTTGATGATTGTGACCGATACTGTCTAATGTAATAGGTAGATCCTGTCCACCCTCATGGGGGAACACAATTCTACGATGCACGATTCCCTTCAATGACTCCATCTCCTCTTAGTTCCATATTCTTATATTCTGGGAAGATTATTTTATATTTATAGCGTAAGGTTAACCGATTACAATATATATATAATTATACTATAAAGGATGTGCGAAGTGTGATTAACGATAAATTACCTAAGATTTGGTATGGTGGAGATTACAATCCAGAGCAATGGGATGCGCCTGTATGGGCAGAGGATGAGCGTATGTTTAAGCTGGCAGGAGTTGATGTTGCCACAATTAATGTGTTTTCCTGGGCGCTGATCCAACCTTCCGAAGACACTTATGATTTCTCATCACTAGATGAATTAATGGATAGACTATATAAAAATGGTACTTACGTATGTCTGGCAACAGGTACAGGAGCGCACCCAGCTTGGATGGCTCATCGTTATCCTGAAGTTACTCGTGTTGATGTGAAGGGCAGAAAACGCAAGTTCGGTGGACGTCATAACTCGAATCCAAACAGTCCGGTTTACCGCAAGTTTGCAGCGAAGCTGGCAGGAAAGCTGGCTGAACGTTATAAGGATCATCCGGCGCTTGTAGCTTGGCACGTTTCGAATGAGTTCAGTAATTATGATTATTCTGATTTATCTGAAGCGGCGTTCCGTGTCTGGTTGAAGGATCGTTATGGTTCTCTGGATGCATTAAACAAAGCGTGGAATACACGTTTTTGGGGACATACGTTTTATGATTGGGAAGAAATTGTACTGCCTAGTGAGCTGAGTGAAGAATGGGATGGCAACCGCACCAACTTCCAAGGCATTTCATTAGACTTCCGTAGATTTATGTCTCATAGCTTGCTGGAATGCTACAAAATTGAGAGCGATGCGATTAAGGAGCACAGTCCTAACGTACCTGTTACCACTAACTTGATGGGCTTTTATGATGAATTGGACTATTTTGAGTGGGCTAAACATATGGACGTCATTTCTTGGGACAACTATCCTTCGCTGGATACACCGGTCAGCTTCACAGCCATGGCGCATGATCTCATGCGTGGATTGAAGAATGGACAACCGTTCATGCTGATGGAGCAAACGCCAAGCCAGCAGAACTGGCAGCCCTATAACTCTTTGAAACGTCCAGGGGTTATGCGCTTGTGGAGTTATCAGGCTGTTGCGCGTGGTGCAGACACTGTTCTGTTCTTCCAACTGCGTCGTTCAATTGGTGCATGTGAGAAGTATCATGGAGCTGTTATTGAGCATGTGGGGCATGAGCATACGCGTGTATTCCGTGAATGCGCTGAGCTAGGTAAAGAGCTGGGACAGCTTGGAGATCAGCTATTGGATGCGCGGAGTGCAGCTAAAGTAGGGATTATTTATGACTGGGAAAACCGCTGGGCCATCAACCTTTCAAGCGGACCATCCGTAGCTTTGGATTATGTGAATGAGATTCATAAATATTATGATGCACTCTACCAACAAAATATCGAAGCCGATATGATCGGTGTAGAAGAGAATCTGTTCAAATATGAGATTGTAATCGCACCTGTGATGTATATGGTTAAGCCGGGTTTTGCTGAGAAGGTTGAAGCTTTTGTAAAAGCAGGCGGTACATTCATTACGACTTATTTCAGTGGGATTGTTAATGAGAACGACCTCGTAACCGTAGGTGGCTACCCTGGGGAACTGCGCAACGTACTAGGGATCTGGGCTGAGGAAATTGATGCACTGCTGCCAGGGATGAGTAATGAGATTGTGATGGACAAAGCGTGGGGTAATTTGAGTGGTTCTTACAAATGTGATCTGCTCTGCGATCTGATTCATGCCGAAGGTGCTGAGGTTTTGGCAGAGTACGGATCTGATTTCTATAAAGGAATGCCAGCCTTGACTGTGAATAACTTTGGTGAAGGTAAAGCGTATTACGTGGCTACCAGCCCAGAAGCGGGATTCTTGAAAGGATTCTTAGCCAATCTGTGTGCCGACAAGAACATTCAGCCGCTAGTAACTGCACCGGAAGGTATCGAATCTGTGCAACGTGTGAAGGAAGGTGTATCCTACCTATTCTTGCTGAACCACACCACTGGTGATTTGAGTGCGGATATTGGTGCTACTGAGCGTACGGATCTTCTGACTGGCAATAAAGTTAGCGGTTCTGCTGTTGTGCCAGCCCGTGGAGTATTGATTTTGTCGGATAAGAACTAATTCGTAGTATATATAAAAAGATCTCCGGGGAACCAGCTTGTCCCCGGAGATCTTTTTTTGTGGTGCAGCATTTCATTAGCTGCTGCTGCTCGCGCTGTCATCTGGAGTAGCTCCACCCGGATTGCTATTACTTAATGTAATGCTCTCCGCCACGGTGGAATCTGATTTAAGTGTGTATTGGATAATATCATCAGCCTTCAGTTCTGCTAAGGTGATCGCATTTTCTTGACGCGTGCCATTGTCGAAGGTAACCGCTACGATTTTAGTATCCGCATCAATCGTAATGTCTGTGGTTTCATCGGAGAAGCTTTGCTGCATTCTACCTCCCTGTGGCCCACCGCCTTGTCCTCCGCCACCTTCCGGCATTTCCCCTTGTGGCATCCCACCCTCGGGCGCAGCGCCATGTCCTGTACTTTGATCGCCATCAGGTCTTTCCGGTGGGGTACCGCCTTGACTGTTCTGCCCGTCACCTTCTCCAGCACCTTGTCGGGGCATAGACATGTCCGATTTATAGATGGTAAGGGTAGTATCGCTTACACTCTTAATCTTACCGTAATTCATGGACATATTAGGTCCGCCATTCTGTTGATCGCCGTTTGCTTGTGGTTGTTTGGCTGCTGAACCCCTGTCTGCTTGGTTATTTGCAGCAGTTGCTCCTTCAGCCTCCGAATTCGCGCTGCAGCCAGCCAATAATAGAGAAGCGAGTAGGGCTCCAGATATTAGAATAGGGACGAACTTTCTCATTTTTTATTCCTCCTTAGTAGGTTAAAGATAGATTAGGAGAAATATAACAAACAGTTCTGAAAGTTTGCTTAATTTCTACTGAGAGTTTGCCTAAAGAAATGAAATATGCAAATGTTATATAATGAACAAATATGTAGACTTAAAGGATAAGCTAACGACCAGGAAAGAGGCAGCACATGAAGACTTTACTAGTAACGGGGTATCGTGCGCACGAGCTCGGTATTTTTGACAATAAGCATCTAGGGATTCCTTATATCAAAAAGGCACTAGCTAACCGATTAAAACCTTTGATCGAAGAAGGCGTGGAATGGGTGATTACGCCCGGCCAGTATGGTGTGGATCTGTGGGCATGCGAAGTGGTGAGCGAACTTAAGCTGCAATATCCGGACTTAAAGCTTGGGATCATTACAGCGCATACTGGACAGGAAGAGAAATGGAAAGAAGAAAAGCAGAACGAGTATCGGCGTATTATTGCGGGTGCGGATTTCTTCGGGGCGGTCAGTAATGCTCCTTATGACGGTAGCTGGCAGTTTCGGGCTAGAGACGATTTGTTGTTCCGCAAAAGTGACGGAATATTGCTCTTTTATGATGAGGATGCGGCGGAGGGGAGTCCGAAGTTTTTTAAAGAGCGGGCGCTGAAGCTGCATGCTGAAGGAGAGTATGAGTTGTTTCTAATTCACTCTGATGAAATTCAGAATATTGCCGATGAAGAGAATCAACGTGACTATGAGTAAGTATATGTAGATTTTGGAAAAGTAAAGGCCCGTAAACAGTGAATGAGACCATCACCGTTTACGGGCTTTTTGATATAAGAAGTGATCAGATAAAACTCTTTAGTGATGGTGCTTTTCGCACCTTGTAGTTTTGTTCATATGCATAGGCGAGCTTGATGAGTGTAGGCTCCTGATAAGCTTTCGCTGAGAAAGTTACACCGAAGGGGGCGCCGGCTGATGTATAACCGGAAGGCACAACGATGGACGGATATCCTGCTCTGGAGGTAATTCTGGCGCCGAAATCGGCGGGGAACAGCAGGGCATCCAGATTGTGCTCCTTCATGGTGGCGTCGATGCCTTCTTCCTTACATAGTTTTAGGTCAGTCGCACGGTGCAGCAAATACTTTGGTTCGGTTTGTGTGCCGGAAGAGGTATATTCCGCATCTATTAACGTAGCTTGACCATATCTCAAAGTCTCCACAGGATGTGCATGATTAAAATCAATAATATCCTTCAACGTTCGCATCGGTGCCCCAGGGCCCAAACGAGATAAATAAGCGTTCAAAGCTGTTTTGAATTCATTCAATACCACAGAAGAATAACTAATTTCCCGGGCGGTCTTAATATCCGCAGGATCAATAATAGTAGCTCCAAGCTCTTTCATTCTATCTACAGAAGCATTGAACAGTGCAAGTTGTTCTTCTGTCAGCTCCTCGAAATAATAATCACGCGGGATACCTATTCGGGCGCCTTGCAAGCCATTCTCGTCTAGGAATACAGTGTAATCCTTGTGGATTCTACCTATATTCGTTCCCATTGCTGCATCTTGAGTATCATTGCCGAGCATAGCGTTTAGCAGCAGAACGGCATCACGAACGGTTCTGGCCATAGGGCCAGCAGTATCTTGTGTATTGGATAGCGGAAGGATTCCCGAACGGCTGAGCAGTCCAACGGTTGGCTTAATGCCAATAATGGAGCCCAAGTTGCCAGGGTTAAGGATCGATCCCGAGGTTTCTGTGCCGACAGAGACTGTACAAAAGTTACAAGCGACAGCTACCGCGGAACCAGCACTGGAGCCACCTGTTGGTGTAGATATATTGTAGGGGTTAAGGACCTGCCCGCCGCGGGAGCTGTATCCGGAGGGCATGCCGGTTGTCATAAAATTGGCGAATTCGGTCATATTGGCTTTACCCATAATGATTGCTCCGGCTTCACGCAGTTTGGTAACTATAAATGCATCTTCCCCGGCAAAAGAATTCGCCAAAGCCAGCGAGCCCGCGCTAGTATGCATTTTATCCCCTGTATTGATGTTATCCTTCAATAACACAGGTATGCCGTGCAGGGGTCCCCGGGAGCCTTTGATCGTACGTTCAACATCTAGAGATTCTGCGATAAATAATGCATCAGGATTGATCTCCAGCACAGAGTTAATCGTCAGGCCATTTTTGTCATGATCAGCTATGCGTTCATAATACATGAGAACTAGTTGTTTTGACGTAAGTTCTCCGGCTTCTAATGCAGCTTGGATCTCCGGTATAGTGGCTTCTACGATTTCAAAACTCATGTGCGTTCACGCTTCTTTCCCTTTAGGATATAGCTTCCCCTTCATCTAACCATAATTTGGGTTTTAGTGGTAGTATTCTTTTTATACTACAAATTATTGAATGATGGTCTCGGTAGTTAGAGGGGATATTAATGTTTTTTATTAGCGAAGTTTTGGGTAGAGCTTGCAAGCGCGCAACTGAAAAAAGGTGTCCAAATGGCCAAAATAAATGGCTGTTAGGACACCTCTTTTTATTTTTTTCTGATAGGAGTTATTATTACCCCTGCTTACTCCTGTGCTGTAAATCCCTCTTCTGCTAAATATTCTTTAGCTTCCTCAAGGGTCTCAAAGGCCATTTCTAGATTAAGGTCGGCATAGACATACCATAAATCATCCTCAAGCTTTAGAGTCAGTGTATGGCCCTCATCATTAGTCCAGAGTGAGTCGGCGGCTGCCGCAGCCTTTTTCTTTCTTTTGCTGGCTACAGGGGCGTCTGGAATGTAAATAGAAAGTGAGGTGATGGAGGCATCCAACAGACTCCGCAGCTCGGATTCCGAGTAGTCGCGAATGTTCACAAAGCCCTTATCATCTGCCTCATAGCCCCGCAATAAGCCTGCGAACACATAACCATTCCCATTAGGATGCAGATGGTAAGCAACGGTTTTCTTATCATGCTGGCTTTCCTCGTAGTGATAGTTCACGCGCCCAAGGGATACGTTTTTACGTTCCAGTTGGGGGTAAGAGTCGAGAATCGCTAATTTTTGTTCAAAAGTAAGCATATACAGCCTCCGGTTTTCGGTGTGATTGTGCACATGATTATACCATGACGATGGCCCGCAGACTATTTTTTAGTGATCAAGCGGCAGAGACAGCACGAAGGTACAGCCTTCCTGGGAGTGCTTCTCAAGCACGAGGCTTCCGTTCATAGATTCGGCCAAAAGACGGCTGAAGGTGAGACCGAGTCCCAGACCACGTAGTGTGCTCTGTTTGTCGCTACCTCGGAAAAAAGCCTCGAAGACGTGTTCACTATGATTCGATGAGATGCCCAGCCCATTATCCTGAACACGAATCTCCGCCATGCCATGACCTTGCTGTTCAAGCAACTCTACTGTAAGCTGCACCATTCGGTCTGGGGCTTTGGCTTGTACACTGTTATTAAGTAAATTGACGATGATTTGTTGGATACGTAGCGGGTCCCCACACAAAAATAAGGGAGTTCTTGGCATATGGAGCATAGGCTCCGCAACTTCATCCGCTTGTGTCAGCTTCCATTGATACACGATTTCTGATAACAGTGGCACGGCATCCAGTCGATCGTGACGGACAGAGACGATTCCTGCAGTCAGTGCGTTGTAATCCAGAAGATCGGCAACCATCCGTTGCAATCGTCCAGCTTCCTGCAAAGCAATATCTAGAAATTCCACAGCTTCATCGTCTTCGACAACCCCTTCACGAACGGCATGGATTAGGCCTTTAATAGAGGTTACTGGTGTCTTTAGTTCATGGGATACACCGGCTAACATAACCGCACGGGACTGCTCAAATTGTTGTAACTTGCCTGCCATCTCTTCAAAAGACAACATCAGTTCATGGATTTCTCGTTCTTTAGCGTCCTTATCCAGAACGATATCATAACGGCCATGACTGATTTGAGCGGCTGCTTTGGCTACTTTCTGGATCGGTTTTGCCAGTTTACGAGACAAGAGGTAAATGGTTAGCCAACTTAATATGATTAGAAATAGCAACAGGATGGAGAAAAAAATGATCTCCTCCTGAGGGATATGCCTCAGCGATTTCTTGGATTGAAGGACAATCACCTGTCCAAGCGTTTTGCCATCCGATTGTATGGACGCTACTGCAGCTTTGAACTCCGGACTGCGAGAGTCGTTAAGGCTATCATTAAGTTTATGCCTCATCTCATCTTCAGTTAGTGGTGGCATAGAGAACAGCATCTGATCTTGCTGATCCGTAATGATTACACACATTTCTACGGTTAACTTGAAGAATCGTTTTCGGTCTTCAATGAGCATTCCAAGATTTTGGCTGATCTCTATTGAACCCTCACGATTTACGCTCCGGTCGGCAATCTCCTGTGCTAATAATCCAGTAGTCTGCATCCGGTTACTCATAGCTTCTTGTTGGATCCACCAGAACGTCGTTAGTGCAGTTAGCAGGAGGCCAACACTAATGATGAGCAGGTAACGAATCGTCCAATAGGAGAGAATCGAAGTGCGTTTGGGGCTGCTTTTCTTTAGGTTGTCCATAATTGATATCCTGTCCCTCTCAGGGTACGGATTTCCCCCTCATCTACTGGCCAATGCGACAGCGCTTGGCGAAGTCTTTTGATTGACAAGTCCACGGCCCGGTCACTTCCTTCGTAATCCATCTCCCAGACATGTTCTATTAATTGCTCGCGAGTACATATTTGATTAGGTCTTTCAGCCAGAAATAACATGACCGACATATCACGTGGACTAAGACTCAGCTCAACCCCATTTAAAAAGACAGCTCGTGCAGTAAAGTCGATAAACAAACTGCCATAATGCCGTTTGCGGCTACCATCGGACCACTGCGAAGGACGGCGTAACACAGCATTCACGCGTGCCACCACTTCCTCAGGAATAAAGGGTTTAGACATATAATCATCCGCACCACCGTCGAGACCGGCTAGTCGGTCATTGATCCCGTCCCTTGCGGTGAGCATGATCACGGGACAGCTGCTTTTTTCACGGATCAGCTTTAGCAGTTCAAAGCCGTCCATGTTTGGCAGCATGATGTCGAGTAATACTAATGAGGGAGGTGTTATAGCAAAAGACTCCAGCGCAGCACGTCCGTCGGCTACACGGGTGACATGGAAGCCTGCTTTTTTCAGATAGGCACTGAGGACCCTGGAGATAGCTTCCTCATCTTCAACAATTAGAATGGATCTCATCATGTGGTGGTCCTCCAATCTATAAAATTACGACAAGTTTAACACATCATAGCTCGCTCTGCTCTGACTTCTTCCCGACTTATTGCTTTGTTAGAATGAGGGACGAGCTTGAAAATATACAGAATATTTTGAATATTGGAGGGAACAGGATGAAGAGAAAAAGAATAGCCTTGATCGCTGCCGGAGTCATTATCGTAGGAGTAGTCACAGGTTATACATTGCTGGATAAATCGCTGGGCAATAATGTACAGATCGAGTCCGTGATTCCAGGGCAAGCCACAACAGCCGGTAATGGAGAAAGCACGACTAACACTGGAGCACCAGTAGGTATGGCGGTCACAGCCGACCAATTAAACGGTGATTGGACGGTTACGGATGCTTCTAAAGTATATTGGTCAGTAACCACCTCTAAAGAAACAGTAAACTTCGTGGATAACAAAGTTCAAGGTACCTGGAAAATTAATATAGAAGATTCTACTTCGATGGTTGGAGAAGGGTCAGTAGATATGAGCGCTCTGGACTCTGGTAATGGTCAAAGAGATGAGCATGTAAAAGGGGAAGACTTTCTAGCCGTTACGGAATTTCCACAATCTACGTTTGTCGTTAAATCATTCTCGGAGCTGCCAACGGAATGGACCGAAGGAGCCACTGTGCCGGTTGAAATGCAAGGAACGCTTACAGTGAAGGGTGTAGAAAAGGATGTTACCTTCCAGTCTCAAGCAGCGTACAGTGGTGGACAGCTGATGCTGTCGGGTACAACAACAGTGGCTTTTTCTGATTTTGGCTTAAGCAATCCACACACCGTTGTGCTGGATACGGAGAACAATCTTGAGGTTCGATTAGAGCTTGTGCTGAAGAAATAGCAGCAGTCTTTCCTTAAGGAAGATGTTGCTGTCAATTTATAGAGAAACTGTACGGAAGAGACTTTCCCGGGCCTAATAGCTTTTGGGAGAGTCTCTTTGGTTTGGAATGAAATGTATGTTTTAATAGAAGTATCTGTCTAATAAAAAGCAATAAAGGAGGTGTTCCTTGTGATCCAGGTGGCGGCAGCGATTATACATAATGAAGAAGGACAGATTCTTATTGCTCGGCGCAGGCAAGGTAAATCTCAGGCAGGTCTGTGGGAATTTCCTGGCGGCAAAATAGAGCAGGATGAAAGCATCGCAGATTGTCTGCAAAGAGAGCTTCAGGAGGAGATGGGGATAACAATCCTTCCCTATGAAAGCTTTGGCGTGAACGAGCACAACTATGGAAGTGTCGAGATCAGACTGTTTGCTTGGAAAGCCCGATATCTGGGAGGTGTAATTGAACTTGTCGATCACGATGAATATAGGTGGGTGTTTCCAACTGCACTCGGTCAGTTCACTTTTGCCCCTGCAGATATTCCTTTTGTAGTACGGCTAATGGTGGGGTCAGATCAAGTGTGAGGGCAGTCTGAACATCAAGTAGAAAGGAAGAACTTAAGTGCCCGTATATGAAAAGCTAGTGCGTGATGGAATCCCTAACCTGATAGCTTCTCAAGGTAAAGACTTTAAAACAAGAATATTAGAGTCCAAAGAATACATAACTGAACTACGTAAAAAATTGAAAGAAGAGTCGGAGGAGTATTCTCGGGCAGTGAGTAATGAAGAAGCTCTAGAGGAGCTTGCCGACATGCTGGAAGTAATTCAAGCGCTGGCGGAGACCCATGGAAGTAATAGCGCAGAGCTGGAGGAGCTTCGTGCGGAGAAAGCTGAAAGTCGTGGTGGATTTAAGGAACGGATATTTTTAATTGAAGTGGAAGGAGAATAACTAGAGATTATTGTTCCGTATAAGGAGGTTATTAATGTTGTCCAAAACCAAACTGATGATGATCTTAAGCGGTGTGGTAGCCTTAATTCCTGTAGCTATTTATTTATTCCTATATTCCAAAATGCCTGATAGGGTCCCGATCCATTACGATGGGAACATGGCTGATAGATTTGTAAGTAAGTCTAGTCTGGAGGTTATTTTGCAAAGCGGGCTTGGATGTTTGGGATTAATAATTATGAAACTCCTGCAGTTCCTTTTGCAAAAAGCGTTTATTCAGAGTTCTAACGAGCATTCAGCGGCTTTGAGCAGGATCTGGAATATTGCTATTTTGGTGGTGACGGTGGTGTTTGCTGGCATCAGTTCCTATACATTTATTAGAATGGTCTGATAGAATTAAAAGAGACTTAGCAGAAGGATTAGGAGGAACATGCATATGAAAATGGATAACGCTTACAAGGTAAGATGGGGAATTCTCAGTACAGGCTGGATTGCCCATCAGTTTGTTACTGATTTAGCTCACGCCAGAAATGGCGTGGCATATGCCGTGGGTTCGCGTTCACAGGAAAGTGCAGATAAATTCGCGAGGGATCATGGAGTACCACATGCTTATGCTACTTATGAGGAATTGGTAAATGACCCGAATATAGACGCGGTATATATTGGAACGCCACATCCTTTTCACAAAGAAAATGCATTATTGGCGCTACGTGCAGGCAAAGCTGTCCTATGTGAGAAGCCTTTTACCGTGAATAGCGGAGAATTGGAAGAAGTGGTGGCCTACGCTAGAGATCATAAGCTGTTCCTGATGGAGGCCATGTGGAGTCGTTACATCCCGGCGATTGTGAAGGTTAGAGAATGGATCGCCGAGGGTAGAATCGGTGAAGTTCGCTTGGTGAAGGCAGACTTAGGATTTCGCACCGACTGGAATCCGGAAAGCAGATTGCTGAATCCGAAGCTGGGCGGAGGTGCGCTGCTGGATGTTGGGATTTATCCGGTTTCTTTTGCCTCGATGGTGTTTGGACCTCATCCTGAATCTATCTCCAGTACGGTGCATATTGGTGAGACTGGAGTGGACGAGCATTTCTCCATGCTGCTGAATTATGGCAATGGAAAAACCGCTTCGTTGAACGGTGGTATTCGTCTTAATACGCTGGAGGAAGCGCATGTGTTTGGAACAGAGGGCCGTATAATTGTTGAAGGGACATTAGTGAACCCGAAATCTGCTTCGCTTTATATAGGGGATGAGAAGGTAGAGAGCTTTGTGGATGATCGAGCTTCTATTGGATATTGTTTTGAAGCAGAGGAAGTAGGACGTTGTCTACAAGCAGGGCTAACAGAAAGCCCAGTTATGTCACTGGATGAATCGTTAGCGATTCTGAAACTGCTGGATCAAATACGTGCGCAGTGGGGTCTTAAGTATCCTGGAGAGTAAATTTTAAAAATAGTAATACCCCTCGGTTTATGTGCTACTAAGGTAGCTCCGAGGGGTGTTTGCTATATCGATCGAAGGTGGGCGTCTAGTTCTGACTATTGGCGTTTTTACTTTTGCCTGCTTGGACCCAGCCGGCCACTTCAACGGTGCGCTTCGCTTGATGAAAAACAGCATCACGGATCCGATCCTGCTCTTCGATCATTTTACCGTCTCCATCTACACTGACACTTGTTCCGTAAGGGTTACCTCCCGCACCGAATGTGACGGGATCAGTATAACCAGGTGCAGCGACAATCGCTCCCCAGTGATACATCGATGTGTAGAGTGCTAAAATCGTAGCTTCCTGTCCACCGTGTGGATTCTGTGCTGAGCTCATGGCGCTGACGACTTTGTTTACGGTTAGTCCCTTGCCCCAAATTCCTCCGGTCGTATCAAGGAACTGCTTCATTTGAGAAGCGATGTTACCGTAACGGGTTGGAGAACTGAAAATAATCGCATCGGCCTCCACAATATCATCAGGTGTTGCAACGGGGATATCTTTTGTCTTCTCAGCCAGAGCTTTCATGGCCGGATTGGCCGCGATTTTATCCTCGGGAACCAGCTCCTGCACCTTCAGCAGTTTTACCTCTACTCCCGCTTTCTCGGCGCTTTCCGCGGCCCATTGTGCTAGCTGGTAGTTAGTTCCTGTGGCACTGTAGTAGATGACGGCTAATTTAATTTTTGACATGCTGGAGTCATTCCCTTCGAGTGTAGTTCCATACTATTAATTACCCCATTGATGCTTTTATAACCCAAATCGATAATTCTGCTCTAACTGGACAGACAGATGTCCACTTCCCTTGTGTATACTGAACTCAATTACAGGAAATGAGGGAGAATAATGAATACTTATTTTGTACAAAAACCGAAAATGACCTTGGCTGGGGTTAGCATACGTACGACAAATGAAGTGGAAATGGGGCCTGATGGGGGCTTGTCACGGCTGTGGGAAACGTATTTTCAGAGTAATATTGCGGGGCAGATGGATACGGTTAAGCCTGAGTATATCTATGCCTTGTATACAGATTATGAGAGTGATGCGTCAGGAGCTTATACCGTTGTGATTGGGCATGAAGTCGCTGGGGAGAGATATTTAGCGGATAGTGGCATCGTTAGTGCGGCTGTTCCGGAGAGCAAGTATATGGTTTTTACGACGAAAAAAGGTCCGGTATTTGAAGTAGTCTCGCAAGCATGGGGGGAGATTTGGACGTATTTTAAGGGCTCTACAGAGATAAGAACTTATACGGGCGATTTTGAAATTTACGATTCACGGAATTTTGATCCTGCTAACACGCAGGTTGAGATTTATATTGCGATTGAGTAGATCGGGTGAAAGATATTTTAGCTAAAAGAAATGTTTCGTGGGGATTTGGGGGCTGCCGAGAGGCAGTTCCTTTTTTCGCGGATGAGCTGAATCCCTCGGGTGAGGGTGAAGGGTTACTCAACGATTAAAACGAATATATATCAATAGAAGGAATGAGTAAATACGCTTCATATTTAAATGCGGATGTGTCGTTAACCAGTAAACGGTAAAAATTTCGTACCATTCGCTGTGTTAGGCTGAAGTGGTGCAACAGAACGGTAAAAATCTCCCGCATTAGCTGCGTCTAGCCGAAGTTGCAATCTTCAAGGGCAGAAATGCCCTACATTTGCCGCAAAGAGCCCAAAAAGCAAGAAAGAGGGGCAGAAATACCCTTAATTTCCCCTAAAGAGCTCAAATAGCGAGAAAGAGGGGTAAAAATACCCTACATTTGCCGCAAAGAGCCCAAAAAGCAAGAAAGAGGGGCAAAAATACCCTACATTTACCGGAAAGAGCCCAAAAAGCAAGAAAGAGGGGCAAAAATACCCTACATTTGCCCCAAAGATTCCAAATAGCGAGAAAGAGGAGTAAAAATACCCTACATTTGCCCCAAAGAGCTCAAAAAGCAAGAAAGAGGGGTAAAAGTACCCTACATTTACCCTAAAGATGCTCCAAACCGTTTGGGAGGAGATGGAGCAAGTGGAGTGTAAATGAAATAACTTGTTGAGTGAACTGGATGAATTTTGATGGAGTTGAACTAAGGAAGTGTAGACGAAGTAGCTGGTTTAGTTAATATGTTCGATGGAGCATGACAGACCCAACATACAAATCACACACAAACCAAAACGAAACGGAGAACACCAAATGGGAAAACAATTCACGGCTATATTACCTGCACATCAGGAGTTTATTCTTCGGCAGCATCTTTTTTTCGTAGGGTCAGCGCCGCTTTCTGAAGAAGGGCATGTTAATCTTTCACCTAAGGGTCATGATTGCTTGCGGATTTTGTCTCCTAATCAAGTGGCTTATCTCGATATGACCGGTAGTGGTAATGAGACGAGCGCACATCTGCTGGAAAATGGAAGAGTGACGGTTATGTTTTGTGCGTTTGAAGGACCGCCGAATATTCTGAGACTGTATGGAACAGGGACAGTAATCCTGCCTGGTTCATTTGAATGGGAAGCACTGTACCCTATTTTTACACCTCTGCCTGGAGCTAGACAGATCATTTTAATTGATGTTCATAAGGTACAGACTTCCTGCGGATTTTCGGTCCCATTCATGAGTTATGACGGTGAGCGAGAGACGTTACAACGTTGGTCTATCCAAAAGGGCGAAGCAGGTCTGAAAGAATATAGACAAGAGAAGAACACCACAAGTATAGACGGGCTACCGACACCCCTTGGACAAAAAAACTAAGCGGACATGGTGATCCTAGGTTCATGTATATATAAAGTTTCTCATTCGTCACGATGAGCGATCTCTCAATTCGACTAAGCAGTTATCTCATATATTCTACTGTCCAAAACTCATACTACCCACGGATTCCACCACAAACACAGGTACATATTGCTCTCCCATGTCCGTTCCAACAAGCTGATAACCGTTCTGATATTGACCACTAACTAACGCGTTACCTGTAACGGAACCCAAGTCTCCTTGAAGCAAAATATAAACCCCATTCGAATAAGCCAGCATATTACCGAAGTTATCTGCGACGATTTCACAGTGAAAAGATACCTTTTCAAAAGGATGAAGCGCTACATCGGAAGCTGAAATTACCGCATACTCCTGAACAATCTCAGCAAATTGATAGCTGCCATCTACTTTACGATAACGTGCCGTCTGTCCAACGACACCGTCTCCGAGATCCGCGTTAGATACGAGTAAGGAATCATCGGACTGCAGTTCATAGCTATCTCCAGACACTGAAAACAACTGCGAAATACCATCCGATTTCATTTCATATGCTGTAAAAAGGGTACGTCCACCTTCGACCTCAGATTCAGCCAGAACCACGGGGGCACCAGAACCTGAAGAGGCAGCAAGCTGGTCATTAAAAGTTAGACTGCGCAGACTCTCGAATTTTGGTAAAATATTTCCAGTTAAAGTTATGACACTTTCGTCGCTATTCATTGCTGCATAATAGAGGACACCATTGCTATCCGTTCCAGCCACAATGACCTTCTTATCGTGTAGTCCCTTGCTGGAGATGATGTTCCCATATCTGCCTTGCTCTTCACCGCCCGGGAGAAGGCGCACAGGCTCGGCAATATTCCAAGCCAATCTTGTAGCGGCAATGATTGAAGAAGTATCCTCTAACGGAGCAAGATCACTGTATAGTTGAATAGCTTCAGCATATTGACCTTTACTGGTCATGCGCTTGGCATTTTTAAGTAGTTTAGCTTTACTAGTATCTACTAAGGTTAGTACTTTGGATGAAGTAATTCCTGCCGATCCTGCAAAATTACGATAAGCAACAGCATGCCCAGCAAAGGCGGTGATGTTATCGCTCTCTAGATCTTTGTTCAGGATGATCTTTCCGCTACTTTCTGCCTGCCCAAGTACCCATGGCGCTTCGTAACTATGCTGGCTGTAAGCATTCATCATGGAGAGGGTGCTCTCCAGCATGCCTGTAAAGTTTCCTGTGCCTGCTAAGGCTTTTAGTTTAGCTGTATCATGACTTTTGAACTTGGAGGCTAGCAACTCCTCCTTGGATGCAGCGCTTCCGTAATAGGCATCGGGAATCTGCAACAGATTCCATTTAAAAGTGTCTTCTTCACTCTTGTTTCCATCTTGGCTCTGAGCAAGTTCGGTAAGAAACTGCTCCTTAAATTCTCGGAAGTAGGTTGTGAACTGGTCAGAAATGCCTGAATCGGTCGATAACTGGCGATAATAGGATTCATAAGGACCACCGGGCTTCATATATGTAGCTTTTAAGCTGAGGAGAGTATCATAACTTTTCATAAATCCGGTGAAATCTTTAGTCGCAGCTTGTGCTTTAGTGGAAGATACCAAGGCATTCAAACCTTGGCGGATGGCCGTGATTGGTGACAGCTCATCAAGTCGCTTCGTAACCTTTTCTTCCATATAAAGAATGGAATGGTTTGCCGCCGCTAGGCGATACTGATTCTCTGCACTTATCAGATCGCCAGCAGCATAGAGACGGTCGGCTTCCTTGGTTATTTGTATTTTGTCGGCGATGAGAATAACCTTCTGTCCAAGCATCACAAACATGCTTATACACAAAATGATCATAAAGTTTCGCAGGGTTATTAATTGTTTGAACGTCATATAGAGTAGCCTCTTTTTCAAAATATAAGAAAGCATAGTTTCACATCATTCTTTATTCTTATATTTCACCGAGAAACAATTATGCCGTTTCTTCTTGAAATATAATAATGTCTATTGAACTTCCGGGTCCCAGCGGTATTTGGCTTCGCGAATGTCAGCTACTCTTTGGTCCAAGCCGTTCCACGGTTCATGGGGATTCGCAGCAATGAGTTTGGATAACCGCATAAAGCGGTCTTTAGGCAGATCTTGCACGTATCGGCCGATCATACTGGAATAGAGCAGGGCATAACGCTTCATTCTTACTGCAGCTCCGGCAACTCCCGTAAGGATGGTCATACCATTATTCATATGACGAATTTCTACTTCATAGTTCTTTACGTATCGTAGTGTACGATCTTTGATCAGATCAGGACGGACCTTAGCGATCTCGCCGATATATTCGGCTAGCAGCGGCTCGAAATCCTTAAGAAGAAGCTGCTCCAGTTCTAAATCCATATCCTTGCGAAGCAAAAATCCATGCAGCAAGGCGATACGCTGCCGTGCGATCCGGTCACCACGAAGCAGGATGGAGAGTTCGCGCAGCTTCTCGTAGGCAAGCACATCATCCTCACGGAGTACGGAGACAGCCTCCTGACGGTTGATCTCCAGTCCCTCTTTGATGATGCCAATCCCTCGTCCAAGCAGCTCGTTAAGAGAACGAAGATTCTCGTTCTGCCGTGCTTTTCGCTGCGTATAGTACAATAGTCCAGCGAGGAGAATCCCTCCGGCACCACATAACATCATCTGCTCTATGCTATTCCCAAAATAGACGGAGGCTAGTGTAAGCAGTAAGATGAATAGGAGGCGCGTATGCATTTTTCTTCCTGCAATAGATGCAGCTTGCTTTTCTACCGTAATTAGTGAGTCTTTACCGCATTTGGTGCATCGATCTTCACCGAGAGCGGTGTATTGTCCGCAGTGGCGACAAATACGAAGCTTGTCATAAGCATAACGCGGGGCCTTGAAAGGCCGGAAGGTAACGGGTCTTTTCTTATTCACGGCCTTTATCGCCTCCGTTCAAAGCGGCTAGCAGTCGATCGTTAATATCATCACGTGTCAGTGGTTTGCGCTGATGTGCAGCATAAATGGAAATCTGAATTACGGCAATTAGGAACGTAATCCCAAGAATGACGTATGAAATCATGGAACAGTCCTTTCTCATGGACGCCTTGCAGATCGGATGTCTCATAGAATGATCACTCTATGCATCATTGCTACTTTGGTCCGGCGGTCCTAAAGTTGAAGTTTACAAGGTTTAATTATATCATAATGGCATACTATTTACAGATTTTAGCGACAGTGCTGAAGCTGTCATATGTGCCTAATATAACACAAGAGGAGCCCTATTTATGCTTCGTAAATATCAAAGTATTAGAACAACCAAGACTCTCTTTCTACGTATCTTTCCGGCATTGCTCCTGGCTCTTTGTCTAGCTGCCTCGCCTTTTGCAGCTGTTAAGGCCTATGCGGCTACGTCGGCGCAATCTCACATTGATGCGGTGCTTCTTATCGATGTCAGTAACTCCATGAAGACTAGTGACAAGAACAAGGTCGCGAACGAAGCGATGAAAATGTTCATAGATATGCTATCCACTCAAGGTGATAAAGTAGGTATTGTTGCCTATACCGACAAAGTGCAGCGGGAGAAGGCCTTGCTGGAAATTAACTCAGAGACAGATAAACAGGATTTGAAGGATTTTATTGATGGACTGGACCGTGGAGCTTATACCGACATTGCTGTCGGTGTGGAAGAAGCTGTGAAGGTGCTCCAGAATGGTAGCGATCCGAAACATGAGCCAATCATCGTAATGCTAGCTGACGGCAATAACGATTTCAACAAAACAACAGGCCGGACGCAAAGCGAATCGGATAAAGAATTGAATGCAGCCGTGGAAGTCGCTAAAAAGAATGGCTATCCCATTTATACGATTGGTCTTAACGCAGACGGCAAGCTGAATAAACAGAAACTCGCTGATCTGTCCACTGAGACAGGTGGTAAAGCATTTTCGACGGACTCCGCAGATGATCTTCCGCAAATACTTAGTGAAATTTTTGCTAGTCATCTGAAGCTAAAGGTAGTACCTGTGCAGTCGATCACTGCAAATGGGGATTATCAGGATGTGACCGTTAACGTGCCTAACGGCAGTGTTTTGGAAGCCAATATCTCAATTATGTCGTCACAGCCTGTGACCGCGAAGCTAACTGATCCTTCAGGAAATACTGTCGCCATCCCGTCCAAGGATGTTGTGCTGTCGAAGTCTTCTACTTATAGCTTGATCAAGCTGTTGTCACCGCAAGAAGGAGATTGGAAGCTTCAGGTCAAAGGTGTGCCAAAGGATAAAATTGATATTAATCTAGTTTTTAACTATGATTTGGAGCTTAAGATCGATGCGTTGCCATCAGCAACCTATAAAAAAGGTGATAAAATTGATATTACCTCTCACCTGTTCAGCAATGGTACTCAGGTAACGCTCAGTAATTTGTATCAAGATATGAAGGCGGTACTGCTTGCTACAGATATTGATACAGGTGATGTACAGGAAATCGAACTGGATAACTCCGGGGATGTTTTTAAGGGCACCTTCGAGGTAAAAGAAAGCCATGACTATGAGCTGAAGGTTCGTGCAGAGGAAAGCAGTTTCTATCGTGAAAGTGCTCCTGTAAAAATCAGCGCGAAGGCAGGTGGCGCTGCAACTGCCAGTCCTTCGACAGGAACGGGCAAAGAAGAACCTCTGAAAGAAGCTTCATCCAATACCTTGTATTACATTATTGGTGGTATTCTTCTGGTGTTGGCAGCCGCTGCCGCATGGTATGTGCTGAATAAGAAATCGGCACGTGGTTTTGTTGGACAGCTGGTAATTGAGGTTAAAGACGGCAATACGGGTGAGAAGACCTACCCACAATATAAGAAACTTGCTGGATTCAGAGGCAAGTTCACCCTTCATCAGCTGCTGCAATTAGCGCCTGAGCTGAAGGAAAGCGAGAGCATTATTTTCACACCAGCTAAGAATGACCGATTGCTGTTACGTAGTGGAGAAGGTATTACTGTAGAGAGATCCGGACGTGCTGCGGATGCCTCGCGTGGTCTTGAGCTGAAGAGTGGTGACCGCGTTTCAGTGTCCCTGCACACGGTAGATAAGACGATTTATCTCGAATATTTAGTATAGAAGTGGTTTTGCAAGAAATCTGAAGTACAGCTTCCGCAAAACTTTTAGGAGGATAAAGCATATGAAACCAGTAGTAAGAGAGCATATACAGCAATTGGATGTATCACTAGGCGGGGGGATTGTCAGCGATAAGATCAGGGTGGATACGATTGATAATCCGATCCTGATTATTGGACTAGGCGGCACGGGCATTGATGCCCTGCTGCGTCTTAAATATCAGATTAACCGCCGCTTTAAGCTGCCGGAAGATCCGATATCCAAGAAGAAGCGGGACAAGCCGGATAATGTAGAGTTTCTAGCTTTTGAAACGAATGAACAGGATCGCGGAAAGAAATACAAAGGGATCGGACTCGATCCACAGAATGAATTTGTATTGCTGGCGAATGCTGAAATCGGCGGATTGCTGCAGAACCGCAGTATCCTTGATTCGTACATCACGGATTGGCTGTCACCCGAGCTGAGTATCACAGATGGTATGAACGGTGCCGCTGGTGTGCGGCAGGCTGGACGTCTGCTCTTGTTCACCAAGATTAATCAGGTTGTAGGAGCGATTGATAAGAAGATCAAGACCTTATCTGTAGGCACGAACAAAAAGCTGATGGTCTTCCTTTTGACAGGTCTGTCAGGGGGTACAGGTAGTGGAGCGTTCCTTGATATTGCCTATATCGTACGCGGTATTATTGAACGTGATTATGGATCAGCCGGTATTGACCGTGTGAACACACTGGGTTATCTCTTTACACCGGACGTGAACCTGTCTAATAAAAGTCTAAGTGAGCATACGCGTGAATATATTCGCAAGAACGGTTATGCGGCGCTAAAAGAGCTGGATTACTGGATGAATGTAGATAGTCGTGGGGAGCGATTCCAGCAGCAATACGGGAATATTTTGACGGTAAACTCTCCACTGCCTCCGTTTAATTTATGCCATTTGATCTCTGCAACGAATACCGAAGGTAAGCTGTTAGAGAATGCGTATGATTACTGTATGAACGTAACGGCTGAGAACATCACGAACTTTATGGCAAGTGAAGAGAAACAGTCTGGTGAAGAATTCGCCATCCATGACTATATCAGTAATATCCGCACCAATATTGCGCAGATGAATAAGACTTATCCAGCTAACTATGAGTACAACATTATCGGTGCCTCGTCTGCCGTGCTTCCGATTGAGGAAATGACGACTTATCTGGCTTTCCGCTTGTTTGATAAAATGGAAAAAATGTTCCAGCAGGCGCCTAATCAAGAGGATGTAGAGAAATTCGCACGTAAGCTTGGGATTGATCTCGACAGTATGATTAAAACCTTTGAATCGCGTGTGCCTGAGCCATTGCCAGGTTACGAGAACAGCGAACGTCTGAGTCATGCCAATGTAGTCAAGAATCAAGTGGTAAGTATGGATACAGAGCTGGAGCAGAACTTCCTGGCTCGTGCCCGTGAGGAATATATTAAATCGAAAAAGCAGCTGCCTGGCGAAATTGTTGGACGTTTCAGTGAAGAGCTGGAGCGCATCTTCCTGCACCCAGAGCAAGGGCCGTTCTACGTTTCCCGCCTGCTGTATACCGAGAAGGGCTTCTGTATTTTGAAGCTGATTCAGTCTTATATTGAGGCTTTACGTGAAAGCTTGCTGCGTTTGCCACGCGATATTGAGACGGCGCAGGACAGTGCGGATGAAAAGCTGAGCGATGCACGCAGTGCTTTTGTATCCAAAGAGAAGAAGAAAAATGCCTATATTGACGCTAAAATCAATGAGTATTGGCTGCATGCCGATGTAGAACGTACTGAGCAAATGATTCAATTTTATGAGGACTTATACGAGCTCTTAAACGATGAAAACAGCCGGATTTATGGTGTGTTTACGGAGATTCTTAGTGCGCTTAGCTCGATTTTTGCCAAGAATGGGGACATCCTTATCAATGGTGAAGAGCAAGCAGATTATAAAGGAAACAAAACTTATTATTGGAACATTGTTAATGTGCCGGATATTTCGGCGACGATCTCCAAAATCATGGATCAGAAGGACGGCGACGACTTGATTCGCGACTTCACCCGTGAAATGCTGAAGCATTCCGGACGTTGGGTTAAGGAACAGGAGATTGATATCGTTCGCTCGATTTCAGAGTTCCTTAGTGATAAGTTCGGGGATCTGATCACCCGTTCGATGGAAGATTTCCTTGTGATGAAATTCGGCCATGAAGAGCCGTTGGATAAGTTCGTAGAGCGGATTATTGCTGGTAAATTGGACGAAGAGGCTGTGCCTACCTTCCACCTTAGCAACAGCTCGGGCAGCTTGCATTTCCCATCATGGGGTTTCGTTTCCGTACCTGTTAAAGCACCTGGCATCCTGAAAGGGATTCGTAATTATCAGAATAATGCGCTTGGCAAATCACAATTTACAATCAAAGAAAGCCAAGTGAAAAACCGTATTTTCTGGCTTAACACCCGCAACGGTGTGCCACTCTTCGTATACACGCCGCTGCGGGTGTTTGAAGAGAACTATGAGCGGACCATTCTCGATAAGGAAGGGATCGGCCGCCATCTGGTGATGACGGATAAGAATAACTGGACGTATCTGCCTTCTCCGATTCCGGAAAAATCATGGGGTGACACTTACGTCAATTCTCGTGTACGTGATTATAACGCACGTGTGCGTGCAGACTTTGCAAAGGCGTTGGCAAGCGGAGTGATCATCGAAAAAGGTGTAGACGAGAACACAAGCAACAGATACTCTGTTGTGTTCACGAAACCATTTGATATGGATGCTCTATTGAGTGGATTTGATATGCAGTTAAATTCTTCACGTCCGAATCTCGGAGAAGTGAAGAAGGCGGCTGATGAACTTAAGAATCTGCGCGAGAAGGGCTTGGAACGCGAAGGCATTAAAGATATTTTTGGCAGCATTAACAAAGAAATGGCACAGGAGAATTTAATTCGTTCACCGCAGCTGATTTCTCGTGTTCGTGTTGAGCTAGCTAAATATGCTGAGCTGACTGCAAAAGCAACGGAGCTTGAAGGGCTGCTCCATCAATATCTGGACGAAGACAAGTGGATGGACCAATTCATCGAGGCGTTGTACACGGACAGCATTATCAAGAAAGGCGCACTCTACGTTTATGATCGTGATGAAGAAGAGGACGCTTGGGAGCCGTTTGCCAACTTGATGAAAGAACGTAGCTACGTGGAATATGCCGTGTACCGTCATTTCCGGGAGCTGGATGAGAAGAGCCGCAGCGTTCTACTGCGTAAGGCAGCTCGTCGTGCGAGTGAAATGACTGCCGCTGAAGACGTAACCCCATTGCTCTATAAGCTGGAAGGGCTGTATGTATCCTTCCTTGAAGCACGCGACAGCTTGGAGTATGAACGGGTAGAGTATGAGAGCGGCGATGAGATGTATAGTTTCTACAAGAGTATGACTAGCAAACTCGGCAGCATCCGCAGAAAGTTGAAATAGGCCTATGATCAAAACACTGGCATTATCTTATGGTGAACAATATGCGGTACAGGAAGAGGCACAGCGCAGTAAAGGGGATGGACGCAGCAGCATCCATTACCCTGCCCTGTTTCTGTTCGTAGGCGACAAGGTTGCTCCGGCCATCGGTCCGGTGCTGGATAGCTGCGAACGAAAATGGGATAACGCCGGCGGTGTTATGGCATTGCATGCTGTGTCAGGCACGAAGAGTGAGGACACAGACAGAAGTAAGAGGGGCTCTGATGCAGGAGGAAAAGACCGGGTGCTGGCCATGGCCTTGCCGGATATGGCAGGGTCAGATCCACGCACTGTGCGTCATGAACTTTACCGCAAGTTTCATGAGGATACACGTTATCTTGCTGAAATGAATAAAGTTATTCGGCGGCTGAGCAACAGTATAGCGGATTATGGACGGCTATATTCATCTTTTGACGTGATCCATCTCTCTATCATTACGCGGGTCGATGACCCGCTTAATGTATTGTTGCCAGAAATTACACTGCTGGCTCGAGCAATACTCAGCCAGTCCTTCAAGTCGGTACAGACGGATCTCTACGCTTTAATCAATGAGCGGGAGCAAGGGGATAATTTTGGATATTCCAGCTCAGTAGGGCTGGCTTTTCTGCGTGAATTGGACAGAATGCAAGCTACGGACTATACGTTTAATGCACCGCTACTTGTAACCGAGGATGGTCTGTCGATTCCAGTGAGTCATGGTCCTTCCGCTTTATTTGACCTTGTGTATCTGCTCTCCGATAAGAATGAGCGCGGCATGATGTCGGCTCACGGCATGGATGATAACTATGAGATCATCTCCCATATTAGCCTACTTAAGAATCGTGTCCGCCCGACTTCTGATCAAGCTACAGGACACGGTGGTTATAACAATATGACCTTCAAAAGCGGTATTAGAGGTAGCACAGGAAGACAAGGCTACGCCTCCGCAGGCTTTTCTGGCGTGAGAAGACCTAATGTCCAAATTGCCTTGGCCGTGCTGTATCACGCCTTCCGGCGTCTTGCAGCGGATATGCGTGAGGGTAGTCCATGGACTATGCGCGAGCGTCAATCTCTATTAGGGCTGGATCCTGATAGTTTGCGGGAGCATAGGGAGCAGCTAGTCCCAGAGAAAGACGGCCTTAGTGAAATGACGGGGCTAATGAGCCATGGACGTCCATCCTACAATGAGCTGAAGCAGTTGTCACTTCGTGAAGCTGAACAGCAGCTGTTCGGTGATGGGGGCGAAGCTTATTTCCGTAATAATTTTGTCGCAGAGTCTAACCGGAGAGTAGAAGGTATTCATCCTCTTCGTGGATGGCGCACCCTATTGGCGGCACAGGAAACAGCTACGCCAGCAGTAACATTCTATCAGCTTGCGGAGTGGACAGCTGATCGCGATGAGGGTGGCAGTGTGCTGCATGCTTTACGTCAGCATATGACTGGATTGCGTTCAGCACTTGTCTCCGCGCAGGATGAGCTTGAGGATCTTTATGCGGAAAGTGTGGAGCGCCAACCGTTCCAGCGTGTGCCGCTTTTTGACAAACGAACGGTACGCAACTTCATTCATTACTTATTCTCTGCGGTATATGGCAAAAAATATGAGCTATTATGTATGGAAAGTGAGCTTGCGCTGTGCAGTCGTTTGGAATCTGCGCTTGAGCAGCTTCACGTGGAATGTGTGGCCCGTGTGAAAGCTATGGAGACGCTCGAAGAAGAGTTACGTATTACTGTGATGGACAGCATTGGGCGAACGAACGAAACCACTGGCCAGAACGTGATGGAATACTATCGAGTTGTCACAGAAGATGTAATGAAAGAGATCGAGACCCGGCGTGGGCCAGGGATATTCTTTAGTGACAAGTACATGGGTAGCATTTCTAAGCTTTTAGAGCAAGGCAAAGAAGCGGTAGCGGAGCGTTTGATTGGCATTTGTCAGCGGGAAATATTAACGGCTGATCCGTTTGCTCTATCTTTCGAAGAAGAATTGCTGCGGCGTGCAAATGTTGCGGCTGCTTATGAGAACCGTCAGGTTCTATCCAAGGAAGAGTTGTTCAAGCGTCTGTACCATAATCTGGAGGATAGCGCGACGATCAATGTTCGTCTGTTCGAATACACGCAAGAGCATCGTCATGAGGAAAAATATTTCTTCGGAGACAGCGCATCTGAATTCCTGCGCTATGCATTTGGTGTGGATGAGACGACCCGCATTTATCGCTTAGGCTTTGTGCATGAACAGCGCAGGAGCGGAGTGGAGAAGTTAAATCTGATGGGTGGTTTCCATTTAGAAGACCTGCTCTATTACCGTAATGGTAAGGTTTATTATGAAACCTATGCTCAGAATGGCTATCAGCTTCATGGGGTGAGTGAAGAGCAGCTTCCCGAGATGCGCTGATGGCTGATGCGCCTAATGTGCTAACCTTTAATTAGAGTTCTGTTGTATTTGATACAATAGATTTAAGTAGATTTCTGGAATAGGGACATTTCTCCTTATTTCCAATGCACATTATGCAATAGAATAGAAATAGATGTTTCTTTTATTCCATTCTATTGCACAAAGTGCAATCTGGGGGATGATTACACATCCGGGCAGCCCGTTAATCGGGCTACATAACCCCCGAACAATGTTAAGGCCATAAGAGTACAATTCAGGTTTCTCCCGGAAAGGAAGTATAACGATGCAGAGAAAAATCAATCTGCTCCTGCTCTTCTTCAGTCTGATCGGCGGCGGGGTCGCCTTTCTTTTTGGCGAGTGGCTGCTAAGCTGGTACAACGATCTGCCTTCCATCTTGCTCGTTGGCATTTATTTTGCCATAGTAGCACTCGGTATCGGCATCGGTTGTCTGCTTGCAGAAATGATCTCGCCACGGCTGAACGGAGCCTCGTGGAAGCAGCGCTACCTAGGTTTATCCTGGAAGCTCCTGCCTCTGATGATTGTCCTTGCACTTGGAGTTGGAGCATTAACAGAATTCGTTTATGAGCTGAATTTTGGCGGTGCTAAACCGGTTAAAAATGTTGTAATGGCTATCGATGACTCTGGCAGTATGGCGCAGAGTGATCCTGATAACAGCCGATATTCAGCCGCTAAGGCGTTAATTGCGAGAATGGACAATGACAATCAGGTAGCGGTGGTGACATTTAATCACGAAGCTGTAGTCGTCCAGACGTTAACACCACTCTCGGATTCGCAGAATCGTGAGAAGGTGTTGACTGCCATTGATAATCTGAAACCAACTGAGGGTGGCACGAACATTAGTGGTGCGATCTCGGAAGCACTTAAGGAGATAGACAGTGACGGCAGAAAAAATCAAGGCGCTATGGTCATCTTGCTGTCGGACGGAGTGAGTAATTTCGACACCTCACGAGAATTACAGACCTATATAGATCGTGGCATTGCCGTAAATACCATTGGTCTGGGGATGCAGGATCCTGCCGGTACCCAGTTGCTGCAGGATATAGCGAAAATAACGGGCGGTCACTATTATGATGTGACAGATACGGCTCTTTTGGGTGATGTATTCCAGCAAATCTATGATCGTTTGGGAGATCGGACATTGCTTACGGTGCGTAGTGATGCTACGGCAGATAGTCCATACTATGCTGCAGTTCGTATTTTGTCGCTGATGTTAATCGGTGCTGCACTTGGACTCGGTCTTGGTATTATGTTTGATAACCGTCATTTAGCAAAAAGCTTCGGGATTGGCGGCGTAATCTCAGGGTTGTTCGCAGGGCTTATTCTGGAATTTGGACTTAGCGGGCACAATTTCACTGACGGCCTAATTCGCCTCCTTGCTGTTCTTATATTGGCTGCAATCATCTCATTATTTACAGGCGTCATTCCGGTAGGTGAAGGACGTATTTACCGTAATAGAAGAAATAATGCAGCTCCTAATCCACCGTCAGAAAGCTTTCCTGATCGACGGAGAAATCGGAATAGCAAAGGATTCTAGTAGTTGAAAGGGGTTTACAGTGATGAGGTACGCCGAGGATAATGCTTCCGCTCTGGTAATAACGGATGTGACATCTCAAGTGGATGAACGGTTCTGTACGCTGAGATGGCGCTGGCCGGACGGCGTGCAGGCGGTGTACATCCATAAGACCTCCGCAGAAGAGGCTTCTATTGGCACCGGGGATATTCCTCCGGTCGGAATGAAGCTCTACACTCGTGAGGAATACAAATCTAACAATGGATACCGTGATCGATTGGATGAGATCGGCCTAGTCTCCTATACCATATACGCTCGCCTTGCTGAGAACGGAGAGACACTGCTGGTGAGGCAAAGTGACGGTGCGAACCGTGTGGTGGTCAGTGCAGGCAAAGCCAGAATCTATTATTCCGTTCAACAAAAAAGAGGATTATTCGGAAAACAAAAGACCGTACATATGGCGATTACGGCAGAAGTTCCAGTGGCTCGAGATGTCCTCTGTTATGTTAAGAAACGGGGAGGACATCCGGCAGGGAAAGAGGATGGTATTCTCTTTCCCTTTGTACAGGATTTCGCCCCTGGACGCAATGTACTCCCGCCGATTGAGATCGGTAAGGATGATTTTGTACGCATCTTTTTCACCGACGGTCCTAAGTATGGGCTTTATTACGAGCTGGTGCCGGAGTAAGATCAGTCTATGCGTACAAGCGAGTGTTGGACAATGCCTGTCCATAGCAAGATACGCAGATACAACTTTTGGGAGGATGAGTAGATGTCTTTTTTTAGCCGTTTTATGAAAAAGAATCAGCCGGAGCCAAGGCCGCTTTTTTATGATATTGTGTGTCCGTATTGCTTCACTAAGTTCTCTCCGGAGGATGTAGTCTTTCGGGCTATGCATAGCCGAGAGGACGATGAGAATTACGCGCTGGGCGAGGATGATGCCTTGAATAAATACCGTGAGCGCTTTGGGCTCGATACGGTGGATGACATAGAAGCAATCATTAATCCGGCGGATATTCCGGAAGAATACCATCATTATACCGATCATGTGTTAACAGGGCTTACGGATCGTTATGGAGTGCTTACACGCAGACGGCTATGTCCATCCTGCCATAACGAGCTGCCTGTGACTGCAGGTAAGGTTCCAAGTAACATTATCTCGATTATCGGAGCTTCCCAAGTCGGGAAGTCGGTATATATGACCGCGCTGATTCATACCTTGCAGCATACGACAGCAGGTCATTTCGATGCCGCTTGTATGCCGCTCAACGCGGAGATTAGCCGTAAGTTCCGTACGCTCTATGAAGAACCGCTGTTTGAACGCGGGGATCTGCTAGCTTCCACACAGAAGGAGAAAATGCAGGAGCCGTTTATCTTTCAATTTGTTTTTAAGGATGAAGAAAAGCCGCCGCTGACACTTGTGTTCTTTGATGTAGCGGGTGAGGGCATGGTGGATCAGGATTATCTCGGACTACACGGTCAACATATTAAGAACTCTGCCGGTATTCTGTTTATGGTCGATCCGCTGCAAATCCGTTCGATCCGTGAGAAGATTCATATTAACATCGGTGATCGCCCGGGCGAATGGGTCTCGCAATATGACGAGCCGCGTGATGTTGTGCTGACGATGTTCGGTGATTTTATTGCCTATCAGGAAAAGAGCAAAACTGATATTCCAACAGCAGTCGTTCTTGCGAAAAGTGATATGCTGCATTCACTGAAGGATGAGGATGGCGATTACATTAAGTCCAACAGTAATGTGTTCAATAACTATGTCCATCGCAAAACATTGAATATGGATGAATTCCATAACATCGACGGAGAAATCCGCAGATTTATTGGTAAGGTGGACAGACCTTTTAAAGATACGATGGATGTGTACTTCTCGAATACGGGCTATTTTGCGGTATCTGCGTTGGGCAGTAATCCTGTGAATCAGAAGATTGAGGGTGTAGTAAGCCCGATTCGCGTAGACGAGCCGTTTATTTGGCTGCTGCATAAGCTGAAGTATATTGAGGGGAGCGACGGCCCGTGAATGTTTTCTCAGGGTCTAAGATCGCCCAACAAATGTATACCCGCGAACGCCGCGGATTATTTCGTTCCACTGAAGGTTTTGATACAGTAGCGAAATCGGACAGTCTGGACAATAATTTTATCAAAAAAACACTGCATCCCTTCTGTCTCTACGATGCTCCAGCAGAGCTGGCCGCGCGTGGGGAGAAGGATGAGTCTCTATATCCTAGTGCGCTGCACCTGTTCCATGCAGAGAATGGCGACACGGTTCTTGGGACGAGTCGTTATCAAGCGACGGATTTTACGGGCCAGCGGAGCGCCTTTTTTGCACATAACTTTGTAGTTCCAGCCTCACGTTCAGAGGAGATTATTCAGAGCTACGGCGACTTTCTGCATGCTGATTTCGCAAAAAGTTATGAAGGAGAGCTGGGCGGAACCTTGCCGGAGCTGTCTGCTATTCCAGTTATACGTACGGATCGCCGACCTGATCCTATAGCGGGATTACGCTTGCTAGGGATTGATGAAGGGATATTTAAGGCATTGCTGCAAGCGGTGATGCTCTCTGTGGCAGGTAAGAAAAAAATCTATATCGCTCTAAATGTACCTATCACGGAGCTGTCCGCACGTGCGGTGGAGCTTACAGAGATTTTATATAGCGTGCTGCCGTATGAATTCCGCCGTAGATTAGGCGTGATTACGTATGCGAATGAACCGCAAAGCCGTAAATATATTCATCTTAGCTTTGTGGAAAAAGGCTCGCTCCGTCCCGGTGATCGCAGCATCGAGAAGGACTTCACATTCGATTTGGTTTCGGGTCGGATGGGGAATGTAGATTTTGGCGAGTCCCGTCAGCCGTATGCTGATCTGGTTTGGAAGCTTTTACTTCTGAATCCAGGGGATCTCGACGATTTCGTAAGTTTTGCTGATCAGATCCTTCGCGGAGAAAGTCCTGAGCATAAACTATCGCTCGCTCTCTATAATGAGTTAGCCGTATTTTATGAGATTGAGCAGGGGAATGAGCACTTATATACAGAGAACAAGAGCGCGGTGCTGAGTGGTTTACTCTCTTATCTTAAAGCGGAGGGGGCGATTCATTCCAGAATCCGACTGAATGATATTTTCTTGGAGCGGTTCGACCGAGAATTTGATTTAGTCCGGCAAAGGAATGTCCCGGATCCTGCAATTATGGAGTGCTTTAAGGATTATTTTGTGCTCAAGGATCATAATTACAAAGTCAGAATTGTTGATTATTTCATTAATGGTATGCTTCATAGCGTGGAAGCGGGACGCAAAGATGTTCTCAATGCAGCTTACGGTATCATTGAGAGTAATGATGAGCTAAGCGCTGCTTTTTTTCAACGGGTAATGTCTGAAGCGTATTTCCGTAAGCAGTTATTAGAACCTTATATGGAATCAAGACTAGTTGCTGCATCTAAATCTGTGGACATTCTGAATTTTGTACTCCATTGGGGCCGTTTTCTGCCGGCTGCGTTAGAGCAACCTTTTGCTCAGGATGCAGTAAGGGATTACTTGCTAGAAAAGCTACAACTGGAGACTGATCCGGTTGCTGCGGTGGCGGAAATTCATGGCACTGTAGATAAAGCGGAGAAAGATCGACGTAGAGGGACAGGCGTATCTCCTAAAGTACTCTCGCTCATGCAGGATCTGGCAGCATCTGCAGACAGATTCTTGCTGAACCGGCTATCCCTTACTGAAATGACGCAGGAGGACTTACTGGAGGTTGTTTTCTTACGTTATGGCAATGTCGTGGATTGGCAGCCGCCACTAGATAGAATTAGCAAGCAGAAAGAAAATGCGCTCCGCGCTGCTTATCGCTGGTTTGGTGAAGAGAAACCGAATGAAGAGATTTTTGCAGGCTTATCTCCAAAGGAACTGGACGATGTACAGCTGCTCGGTCGCCGTTTACTGAAGGAAGCCCGAGTGCTAGAGCCTTTTGAACGTCTGCCTCTAGCTTTCTACTACACCAGTCAGCGCGAGGGTGGTCCACTGGATTATGACGCACTCTTGGAATTAGTAAAGCATAAAGCCGGTACCGATAAGGATGTTATCTATCGATTCTTTGCATGGTCTCAAGGAAACTCTTTATTTACGATATCGAATAAAAAGCTTTATCCGGGCTACCGCCGGGCGATTCTGAAGTATTTCCAGAGCAGTGACCGCGAAGCCTTCAAGAATCGTGAGTTCCGTAAAAGCTATGTTGCTACAGCACGCCCTGCTCTTCAAAATGTGTACAATGAAGCTCGCTCCCAGCTCGCTTCCCCGCTGGCGCGCTGGATCAGCCGCAGTCGATTTCGACTCCTGATCTCCGGTTCCATCACGGGCATTCTGGTGATTATCGCAATTATCGTATTCAGTATGCTGCGTCCGGATGATCCAAAGACGGCTCTGCCGGGGACAAGCCCTGAGCCGACACCCGTTCAGAGTGCAGGCAATGAGCTGCCTCCGGCTTCAGTATACTTGAAGGATCAGAGCGTCGAAGGAGATAAGGGGAGCAGCATATTGGTGTTCACGTTTGCCAAAGCTGATGATTGTGTGCAATTTAATCCGCCGGAGATTAGTCTGATGACTTCTTCCAATGTGGTGGATAAGAGCTTTAAAGTCGCTGCTAGCCATGGAACTTGTCCAGTTCCGTCAGCGGATGCAACAGGCACTACTTCTGAACCGGCTGAAGGTGCGGACGCTGCTAACGCAGGAGCCGATGCCACACCGTCTCCAACGCCTTCATCTGATGCGGAGAATAACACAGTTGATCCATCCGCGACAGCTGTCACAGAAGGGGTACAGCCATCCTATCAGGTGGAGGTTACCTTAGAACCGGGAGCGACCATCGTAGAGAAAAGTATGATCAAGGCGGGAAGATTTACATTGATTGTAGATCCCGCTCCAAAGGATACACTGGGTGTTAACGCAAGTGCTGAACCTTCTCCAACTGCAAGTCCGGAAGGAACAGCTGAATAAAGGAATTTCTGAACAGCAGAACAATACCGAAAGGTTGGTTCTGCTGTTCTTTTTTTTTGTTACTCATACAAAGCTTTTCTATAGACATGCTATGTATTAATAGATATGATTATGAAAATAAGGTTATACCGCCCTTTCTAGGGGCGGTCTTTATGTTGTGCGCTCTTATTTTATGTAGTATCCATTCCTTTATAGAAAGAGGTTGAACAATGAAGAAAATAGTCACCTCCAAGTTTTTTGTACTTGGACTGGCCATATTCATGGTCATTTCAATTTTAGGAACATCCCTTGCTCCGGCAGGAACCATCTTCGCAGAGGCGGGTGTTAGCACCGGACTAGATGAATCTAGCGATGCAGCTGCTCAGGCAGAGCGGATTAATGTTGCGGATGCGACCTATACAGCTGCAGAATTTATTCTAAAGGGTGGCGTGCAGTCGGATTGGCAAGCGATTGGGCTGGCTCAAGCGGGATACAAACTGCCAGCAGGTTACCGTCTAGCTCTTGAGAAAAAGGTGAAAGATGCAGAGGGGAATTTCGCGAACGTAACGGATTATGCGAGAATTGTACTCGCAGTAAGAGCGGTAGGTGCTGATCCTACCAACTTTGCTGGAAGCGGAACAACACCTGGCTATAACTTTATAGAGAAGATCTATAATCATGACAAAATCAGTGGACAGACACTTAATAATCCAGTATATGCTTTGCTCGCACTGGACTCTGGTAAATATAACATTCCATATAACGCGAAATGGACAGCGGATAAGCTCATTGCTGAGATTCTCTCCAAGCAAAATCAAGATGGCGGCTTTGCCTTAACGACAGGCGCTAGTGAGCCAGATATGACAGCGATAGCTTTGACCGCTCTAGCGGCACATAAGCGTAATCCAGAAGCTTACACAGCAGGGCTACAAGCCGTATCTTGGCTCTCTAATGCTCAGGATAGTCATGGAGGTTACGGAGATAGTGCTGAGAGTGCTGCACAAGCTATTCTAGGTCTCACATCCTTCGGTGTAGATCCAAGTGGATTAGAATATACCAAGAATAAAGTGAATCTGATCGGTAACCTGCTGAGCTACCGTCTAGCTGACGGAAGCTTCGCTCATAGCCGTGGCGGAAGCAGTAATATTCTAGCTACTGAGCAAGGCCTTCAGGCGCTTGTAGCCTACAATCTACTCTATAAAGGCAGTAACAGTAAGTTATACGATTTTTCTAAGTCATCCGTTCAGAATGCCTTAATCTATGCACCTGTTACTGTAGAGGGTCCTAAGAGTACTTTAGCACAAGGATATGGATATGCTAGCAACGTGCTTGGTGCATTAGAGAAATTGGCTCTTCAGACGAATTTGCCGATCACGAATCCTTCCGGTGCATATGTCACAGGAATTGGAAACATTCCGGCCGGAAGCTACGGCGGCTATGACGGATGGATGTATGCCGTATCCCGTAACGGTCAATGGATCAACCCTGATGTTGGAATGAGTGATTTTGCGCTTAAAGATTCAGATCAGGTCTTGGTTTATTATGCTGGAGATGATACTAAACTTGTAGATTCGGTAACGGTGTCCAAAGCAAGCCTTAAAGAGGGCGATTCTTTTACTGTAGTAGTGACTAGTAAGACATGGAAATGGGATGCTGTAACGAATACATCCTCCCCGGTAACTGCCAAAGCATCTGGCGTTCAGGTCCAAATTGGAAATCGCATCGTAACAACAAATGCTAAAGGCGAGGCGTTATTCTCAGGGAATGTTCCAGCAGGTGATTACAAGCTGACTGTAACAGGCTATCGTGAAGGAAAAGCGCCATCGATAGCTAAATATACTCAAGATCTAAAGGTAATTCCTAAGAATGTAACGGCTTCACTTACCGTTGAGGGTCCGCAAGGACTGATCGGTGAGGGGACTTTAAAGGCTTCCAATGCGCTTGAAGCTTTGCAGCAATTGGGGTTATCCAATGATTTTAAAGTAGATATCACGAAATCGTCGTATGGTAATTTTGTATCGGGCATTCATGGAGTTACTCAAGGCCTCTATGATGGCTGGTGGAGCTTCGTAGTATGGCGTAGCGGTGAATGGATCTATCCAAGTGTGGGTATGGACGCTTTTGAATTACAGGAATCCGACCGTGTTCTTGTATATTATGCCGGAGAAACCACACAGGTTGTTGATACTGCGGTTGTATCCTCTGCACAGCCGAAGCCGGGTGAAGCTTTCACAGTAACAGTTTCTCAGAAAAAATGGGTGTGGAATAAGGATACCTTTACTTCCGATCCAGTGACTTCTCCAGCCGCTGGCGTGCAGGTCTTGATCGGTGATCAGAAGGCGATCACAAATGCTAAGGGTGTAGCTGCATTTGACCAAGGTCTACCAGCGAATACCTATACGATCATTGTTACCGGATATGTTAAAGATAGAGTGCCTAGTGTGGCGCGTTATACTCAGTCACTAAACATTGCTTCAGATGTTATTGCTCCTGTTAAAGCTACGGCTACCATTTCAGTCGTAGGGGATAACAAGAAGGGTACGATTCTGAACAGTACAACAGTATCGCTAAAAGAAGGTGAAACGGCTTATAGCTTATTGATTAGTCAATTGGGCGATAAGGTAGTATCATCCGGAAACGCTGGAAGTAAATACGTGAAATCTATAGATGGTTTGTCCGAATTTGATGGCGGACCTAGCAGTGGATGGAAGTATAAGACGAATAGAGATGCTGATCCAAGTATCAGCGCGGACAGCTACATTTTAGAGAACGGTGATATATTATATTGGTACTATTCATCGGGTGAATAAGTACGATTGATTATTCGTTAGGCGGACACTACGATTCGGAGTATTAGCGGATCGAGTGTCCGTTTTTGTTTTCGTTCGTTGCATTATTTGACAATAGAAACTTTTTTTCGACATTTTATTCATGATTTTATTTAAAAATCATCACACTATTCGCCTTTCTTACCGATAAAAATAGATAGTTAGTAAGATCATGTGAAGGCGGAGTGCAGATGAAGAATATGAAAGTGAAATTCAAAATTGGGATTCTATTGGTATTTTCTGTAGTCATGTTGAACATTGTGGGGGTAACTGGCTTTATCACCATGGACAAAATGGCTCAAAAAACAACAGAGACGTATAATGAAAACTTGTTGCCTGTTTCTTACGTGGGACAAATGCGTACAAACAATCGGGCCATTGAAGCTTTTCTCTTGGAGCGCTTGATGAGCGTTGATGTAAACAAGAACAAACAACTGAAAGAGAGCATTACGGAGAAAGTTCAGGAAAATAATAATCTTTTGAACAAGTTGAAGACCGTCCAGTACAATGATAGTGCGGTAGTGAATAAAATAAAGGAATATGAGTCCTCCTTAACAGACTATCGTGCACAAAGAGATAGTATTATTCAGGTTGCGGATAGCAAAGGTAGTCAAGAGGCCTTTCAAGTATTCACAGGTGAGTTTAGTAATTCTCGTGAGAAAATGATCAATATGCTTAAAGGAATAAGCGATTCGCTGCTAAAGGGAGCTGGAGATCATAATTCAGAGTCTACGGCTACCGCTAAGAGCATGAAGACTAAAAGTATAGTGCTGATATCGTTCTCTTGGATCATTTGTATCGTGCTTAGTGTTGCAATCATTCGACTGATTACGAAACCTCTTAAGGAACTGCAAGGTTTAATGAAGCGGGCGGAAAATGGGGATTTAACCGTCACAGCAACATATACCGCTAAGGATGAAATCGGCCAAATTAATAGCTCATTTAACAATATGCTGGAGAGCTTACGGAAGATGATGCAAGGCATTGCGGAGAGTGCAGAATTGTTATCAGCCTCATCGCAAGAGATGAGCGCTAGTGCTGAGCAGACCTCGCTGGCTTCGCAAATGATCGCCGAAGCTTCTGGAGAGATTGCAGCGGGGTTTGATGAACAGACGGAAAGTATTAATCGTACCTCTCAGTCTATACAAGCTATGACCAATAATATTTCGGCCGTAGAAAGTAGCAGTTTTGAAATGTCCGACCTTATGGGAGTCGCTTCTGGTTCAACAGATCAAGGGGTAATCGCCGTAGATAACATCATTGAACAGATGAAGGAAATCGACTCCGGCGTAACTCAGAGCCAAGAGATTATTAGTAACCTTGGGCAGCTGTCTCAGGATATAAATACAATTATTACTACGATTAACGGAATTGCAACACAGACGAACCTGCTGGCGCTTAATGCTTCTATTGAAGCAGCGAGAGCTGGAGAACATGGACGCGGCTTTGCTGTAGTTGCCGGAGAAATTCGGGGTCTTGCAGAAGCGACACGAAACAGTTCACTGAAAGTAACGGATATTATTACGCATATTCAAAAGCAAACTGAAAGAGCAGTAGAATCAATGGCTTTCGGCTCCGAGCTAGTCTCTCACGGCGTAGCTCAAAGTCAGCTCGTATCTCAAGCGTTTCATGAGATTCAAAGTTCTATTAAAGAAGCTACGCTGCAGACGGAAGAGATTAGAGAGGCAGTTGCACATGTCTCCTTAGAGTCACAAGGTGTAGCGGCAGCAATGGAACAGGTCAATGCAATATCCAATAAAGGGGCAGTGGGTGTTCAGGACACCAGCGCAGCTAGTCAGCAGCAACTGTCTGCTATGGAGGAAATGTCCGCATCAGCTCAGTATTTAGCGGTGCTGGCGGAAGATCTGCAGAAGACTTTAGCGCGATTTAAATTATAACGCGAAATGAAAAAAAGGACGTCCCAGAGCCATTTAGGCTTTGGAGACGTCCTTTTGTGTGTTATTGAATGGAGTTAAGCATACCAGCCCCATACGAAGATGAAGAGCGTACCAAAGATCGTAACTAAGCCAACGAATAAGGCATAGGCGATATTGAGGTAGAGTTCTTTCTTGGTATCAGCTGATTCTCCAATATGCATGAACAGGAAGAGCTGCAGGGAAGCCTGAATGAGCGCTGTAATAAGCAGGATAGCCATGTTCGCACTATTAGATAGATCAAGGTAGATTACAGCAAGTGCAGCCACAGAAAGGACAAGAGAGGCTAAGAAACCCATCACATGGCGAATTGGAAACAGTTGCTTCATCATGCTACATCAGTCCTTTCAGATAGACGAAGCTGAAAATAAAGATCCAGACAACGTCCAAGAAATGCCAGTACAGCGAGAAGATAAAGGATTTATTGGCCGTAGCCGGAGTAATACCTTGACGCTTCAACTGGATTAAGATAGCCGCACCCCACAGGAACCCGAACGATACGTGAGCTCCGTGTGTTCCCAGCAGTACAAAGAGACTGGATAGGAATCCGCTGGTTTGAAGTGTAGCCCCTTCGTGAACATAAGTGACAAACTCCATGATTTCAATACCAAGGAAGCCGAGACCCATGAGTAGGGTTAGTCCGAAAAAGACCATCATAGCTTTCTGATAACCATGCCGCATAGCATGAACTGCAAGACCGATCGTAAATGAGCTTGTCAACAGCAGTAATGTTTCGATCATCACGGGACCAATTTCAAAAAGGTCCGGCCCGCTAGGGCCGCTGGCAAAACGGTCAACCATTACAAAGTAAACAGTGAACAACGTAGCGAACAGTGCAATCTCTGCTCCTAGAAAGACCCAGAAGCCAAAGATTTTATTACTATTCTCTTCTGTTGAGTATTCAAGCGGCTTAGACGCATCTATTTTCATATTGTCTCACCCCGCAATTTCTTTTCAGTAGCAATAACTTCTTCTGCAGGGATGTAGAATCCATGATCCCGATCGAAGGACATAGCAGCTAGAACGATGAGGATACCTACTCCAGAGAGAATGGCTGGAATCCAGAGACTGAATACCAGAGAGAATCCTGCAATGAAGAAGATAACACCCAGAATAAATGGTTTGCCTGAATTGCTAGGCATATGAATCTTAGTAATCTTGTCTTCGTATAGAGGTACGTTGTCTTGTTTAGAGAACCAGTAGGCATCGCGTGTTTTTACGGTTGGAACCACTGCGAAGTTGTAAGCTGGAATCGGACTTTTCGTTGCCCACTCCAGTGTACGTGCATCCCATGGATCTCCATTTGTATCTCTTGGTTCATAACGTGTACTCCAGTAGATGTTATACACCAGAATTACAAATCCGACTGTAAGACCTATCGCCCCTATGAACGAGACCATACTGAGCGGACCAAATCCGGTATCCGCAGAATAAGTGTATTGTCGACGTGTCATTCCCTTAAGTCCGAGAAGGAACAGTGGGAAGAACGATACGTTAAAGGAAATAATAATCCACCAGAAGGCATGTTTACCAAGACGTTCGTTCAAACGGAAGCCGAATACTTTAGGGAACCAGTAGTGGAAACCTGCGATAACGGCGAATACAGCACCTGGAATGAGAACGTAGTGGAAATGTGCTACCAGGAACATTGTATTATGGTACTGATAATCGGCGCTGGCCATGGCCAGCATGACACCTGTTACCCCACCAATCGTAAAGATCGGGATAAACGCGAGCGAATATAGCATCGGCGTCGTAAATGATATTCGCCCTTTTCGTAAGGTGAATAGCCAGTTGAATATTTTCACACCTGTTGGAACGGCAATGGCCATTGTAGTAATCGAGAAGAAACTGTTAACCATAGCGCCTTGACCCATTGTATAGAAATGGTGAGCCCATACTAAGAAGGACAAGAGGGAGATGATCAACATACTAAAGACCATGGATGTATATCCATACAGGTTCTTTTTGGAGAAGGTGGCGATAATTTCACTATAAATACCGAAGGCGGGTAGTACAACGATATATACTTCTGGATGTCCCCATACCCAGAAAAGGTTGGCCCATAACATATCCATACCGCCGTTGGCCATCGTGAAGAATTGAGAGCCGAATAACCGGTCGAACATCATCAAAGCGAGCGCAACCGTAAGCACTGGGAAAGCGAATACGATAATTACGTTCGTGATTAGAACGGACCATGTAAACATTGGCATTTTCATCAGCTTCATACCAGGAGCACGCATCTTCAGAATCGTTACAATAAAGTTAACGCCTGTGAGGAGTGTACCGATACCCGATATTTGTAGCGCGAGCGAGTAGTAGTTGTTACCCACCGTTGGGCTGAACTCTATACTTGCTAGTGGGAAGTATGCAGACCAACCAGCATCTGGTGATCCCCCGATAACAAACGAAATGTTAAGCAGCATTGCTCCGAAGAAGAAGAGCCAGAAGCTGACAGCGTTAAGACGTGGGAAGGCAACGTCTCTGGCACCGATTTGTAGCGGTACGATAACGTTCATCAGACCGATAATAAACGGCATGGCCATAAAGAGGATCATGATCAAGCCGTGTGTTGTAAATACCTCGTTGTAATGCTGTGCGTCAAGAAATTTCATGTCTGGGGCTGCGGTTTGCAACTTCATCATAATAGCGTCAACGCCGCCGCGGAAAAGCATTAGTAGCGCAGCAAGGATATACATAACCCCGATACGTTTGTGGTCAACGGTAGTTAACCATTCGCGCCATAAATATCCCCATTTTTTAAAATAGGTTAGGCCGACGATAATCCCGATTGTTGCTAAAACAATACTTGCCATAGCCCCGTAAATCAGGGGTTCGCCATGGACCTTAAATTTATCCCAATCCATTAGGAAACGCTCCTTTCAAGTTGCTCAATTAACATGGACTAATGTCCTTCATGTGTAGTGCTCTGTTCATCCAGTTCTGGATTAGGTTCGCTGTTAAATTCTGTCTCGCTAGATGGTGCAGGAGACGGATGAATTTCTTTATTATCCTGATGTTCCATAGTTCCATTATCCATATCCATTTCTTTACCATTATTACTCATATGGTCGCCATGTTCTCCCGGAGGAGGGCTAAAGGATAAGTGAGTGTTGGTGTATGTTTTGCGTCCGACATATTCCATTTTCAAAAGATTTTTGAATTCGTCTTCAGTTAATGGACCTGCTGTTTCTTTAACATCTTTTACCCATTCTTGATAGTCCTTATCAGTCATCGCAAGGGCTTCGAACTCCATGTGGGCAAAACCCTTACCATTAAAGTTCGCATTTCTTCCGGTATAAGAACCTACAGTATCCGCTGAAAGATGCAGAGTGGTAAGCATGTCACTCATCGCATATTTCTGTCCTCCCAATTGAGGGATCCAGAGACTTGAGATCGTACCGAAAGAGTACAATCTGAACTCGACAGCGCGGTGAACTGGAATGTTCACGTAGTTTACGGTTTCAATACCTTCCTCAGGATAGCTGAAATGCCATTTCCAGTTGGAGGAGGAAGCGTAGATTACAAGCGGTTTCTGATCTTTATAATCCGCTGCAACGTTTTCTACATCTACTGTCGTTTTGACAGTGACCACGGAGAGGAATGCCACGATAATAATCGGGATTGTAATCCAGATGGCCTCCAACCATTTGTTTCCTTCCTCGTGAGGAGGAATATAATCTTCATTACTTTTCTTAGCGCGGTACTTCAAAAGTACAAAGACATATAAGATGTAGACAACTGCTAGAACACCGAGCATCATAACAATGGAGAGGATGATCGTGTCAGACAGAGTTCTCGCAGCCGGCCCCTTCGGATTCAGAACAGCGATTGAACTGCATCCTGGCAAGAGTAAAATTAGGCTGAGAAATAAAGCGTATAACGGTCCCTTTTTGTTCATGCTTAAGCTCCTTCCTTCAATACTTCTATTAATTAACCCTCATCATTACCTTCATATATAGTAAGAACTAATGAGAAAGAAAGCAAAAGACTTATTTTTCCATATAATCCATAATAGACCTTAATAATGGCGATCAAGTTAAATATGTGTGATCAATTTGTTACAAGTTCCTAATGATATGATAAAGATCACTGTAGCCACGCTGTTTAATGGTTATTTATTTCTGTTCAAACTTTGTTCAATAATTTACTAAAGTTGCTAATTTGGACACATCTATTTTGTGCAAAAGGATTGGAATTTAACCATTTTTTGTTGGTGTGACAGGATTTGGCCGAAATCCGTATTTGACGAATTTTGTCGAAATATCTGCAAGTCTTAAAAAGGGTAACAAATTATTCTGTATTAAGTTACAATCTCTCAAATTTCTATCTATTAATCTATGATAATGTTATAGGTAAATATACGAGATGGGAGATTTTTTGAGATGTTTAAAAAGAAAGTGTGGCTATTATTTGTAGTATTATTCGTATGTACGGGTTTGGTGCGAGAGATAGATACAGTGAATGCAGCGGGTGCAGCAGGATCCCTGAAATTAGGGGTAAACGATAAATTAACTAAAATTGATGCAGTGTCGATAAAGGATACATATTATGTTTCACTGCGTGATTTGTCCCTAGAACTGAATCTGAATCTTACCCTTCAGGGTGTTGGCATTCATGTTCAAGGGAACAACGGTTCCATCGAACTGCTGAATGATCATGCAACAGCTCTTCTCCCTAATGGAAAGACTATTCCGCTGAAAACATTTGTGGAAAATGGTAGAACGATGGTTCCTGTGAAGATGACCTCTCATCTTGGATTTTCAATTTCGTTTAAGCCAGCTCAATCTTTATTAAGAGTGTATAATTCCGGGGCTAAATTAGACGATGCTGCATTCGTGAATCAACATAAAAAGGCTTTGCAACAAAATGTACCTACAGGGACGACAGGCACAAAGGGGAAAGTTGTATATCTTAGCTTTGATGATGGCCCATCCGCTACAACCTCTCAACTACTTGATATCTTGGCGAAGTATGATGCGAAGGCAACCTTCTTCATGTTAGGAAATAACATGAACGCACACGCGTCTCAAGTGAAACGCTTAGTGAAAGATGGACATGCACCTGCTTTGCACGGCATGACACATGTGAAAGATAAATTTTATGCTTCTCCAGCTTCTGCGTTGAAAGAGATGAATGACGATAATGCAATTCTGAAGAAGATTACAGGTCAAAGTACAACACTGATTCGTACACCTTATGGTAGTAAACCTTATTTAACAAAAGCTTATAGAGATAAGATACTAACTCAAGGGTACCATCTGTGGGATTGGAACGTTGACTCTGAGGATTGGAGATATAAGAACGATAGTAATTCCATCTATAATACGGTTATGAGAGAAGTTCATAGTCTGAAGAAGAGCAGCCCGGTGATTCTAATGCATGATCAAAAGGCTACACTTAAAGTTCTTCCACGCATCCTAGCGGCGCTGAAGAAAGAAGGCTATGCGTTTCATATTATTACTTCAGATATGGAGCCTAACAATTTTTGGAACGATAAGCGCTAAATCTGATAGTGAAATTAAATCATTCATATTGTTGAGACGGCAGATTTGATCTGTCGTCTTTTTTTTGTTGTCTGAAATCTTTGTAGATTTGACACATGTGGGCTTCTCTAATCTATCGACGTAGTTAATTTGTCATGTTATCATGATACTCTGATAACGTATTAGCGAACTAAAGCACACAGCACTGTGTCAACGATGGGGGATAAAAGAGATGAAGAAAAATGCACTTTTAGTTTTATTTATGATCATGGTTATTGCAGCTTTATCAGGCTGTTCGTCTTCTGGGAGTAAGGATGGAAAGCTGTTGATCGGGATTGATGATAAGTTCGCTCCGATGGGCTTTAGAGATGAGAACAATGAAATTGTTGGGTTTGATATCGACTATGCCGGAGCTGCAGCTGAGAAAATGGGCAAAGAAATCACTTTTCAGCCTATTGACTGGTCAGCTAAGGAGTCAGAACTGAATAGCGGGCGCATTGATATGATTTGGAATGGTTATACCATCACAGATGAACGTAAGGAAAAGGTGTTATTCACTAAGCCCTATCTTGAGAATAGTCAGGTTGTAGTCGTATTAGCGGATTCCTCTATTTCAAAGCTTGAGGATTTGGCTGGTAAAGAGGTAGGACTTCAAAGTCTGTCTTCCGCTGCCGATGCATTAAATGCTAATCCGATTAAAGACCAAATTGCTAATCTGTCGGAATTTCCGGATAATGTGCTAGCGCTCACAGATTTGAAGACTAAGCGCCTGGACGGTGTAGTCATTGATGAAGTGGTAGCCAGATATTATATGTCAAAAGAGCCTAATACCTTTAAGCTACTAGATGAATCGCTTGCTCCTGAGCAGTACGGTATTGGAATTAAGAAAGGCAATGAGGCACTACTGGAAGAACTTCAAAAGGCTTTGGATGAAATGAACAACGACGGAACGGCTGAGAAGATCTCCACGAAGTGGTTTGGTGAGAATAAGGTATTAAAATAGAAGGTCAATATACAGAGTTTATTGGAGAAATGAAAATGGATTATATAATACAAATTTCCGGGCCGATGTTAGAAGGCGCGCGTACAACTATTTTATTGTTTCTTATTGTTATTTTGGTGTCGATTCCGCTCGGGTTCCTAGTCACTTTGATGGCGAAGAGTGTGATCAAGCCCGTGGCTTGGATTGCACATACCTATATCTATGTCATGCGGGGAACACCACTTTTACTACAATTGTTATTTTTTTGCTTTGGTTTACCACAGATTCCGGTGATCGGGGAATATCTGGTCATGGACCGCTTCGTTGCAGCGAGTCTTGGATTTATTCTTAACTATGGAGCCTATTTCGCGGAGATCTTCCGTGGGGGTATGCTCTCCATTGATAAAGGGCAGCATGAAGCAGCCAAAGTACTCGGACTGAGTAAATGGCAAACGCTGCGCAAGGTAATTCTAGCTCAAATGTTTAGGGTAGCTTTGCCAGCCGTGGCCAATGAATCGATTTCCTTGGTCAAAGATACGGCTCTGCTGTATGCCGTTGCTGTACCTGAGCTACTGAACTATGCCAAAACAGCAGTAAATCGAGACTTTACTGTAACCCCCTTTGTAGTGGCGGGAGTGATTTACTTACTGATGACGCTGGTGCTCACTTTATTCTTCAAAGCACTGGAGAAACGTTTTAAATTCGAGTAGAGGGACTGTCTGAATATGAGTAACATGATAGAAGTAAGTGATTTACAGAAATCCTTCGGCAAATTGGATGTGTTGAAGAAGGTTAGTTTCAATATCCAGGCGGGAGAAGCCGTCGCTGTTATCGGGCCTTCAGGTTCAGGTAAGAGTACGATGCTGCGTAGTCTAGTACAACTAGAGGAAATTACGGGTGGAAGCATCTTCATCCAAGGCAAGCCGCTCGTGGAGAATGGAAAATACACTAGTGGAGCAAGTATTCGTGAGATCACGGCGTCCATGGGAATGGTGTTTCAACACTTTAACCTATTTCCACATTTAACGGTGCGGGGCAATCTAGAGCTAGCTCCAAGGATGTTGAAACGGGAGAGCGTGAAGGAGATTACGGCTAGAAGTGAGAACTTACTTTCTAAGGTAGGACTTGCTGAAAAAGCGGATGTGTATCCTGCAAAGCTGTCGGGTGGACAAAAGCAACGGGTTGCTATTGCGAGAGCATTAATGCTCAACCCTGATATTCTATTGTTCGATGAACCTACTTCCGCACTTGATCCTGAACTCACGGGCGAGGTACTACGCGTCATCCGTCAACTTGCTGAGGAGAATATGACGATGATTGTTGTCACTCATGAGATGAACTTTGCTCGTGATGTGGCTGATCGTGTGATTTTCATGGACAACGGTGAGATTACGGAGTCTGGAACACCAGAGCAGATTTTTGATCATCCACAGCAGGAGCGCACTCGAATTTTTCTGAATCAAGAGACGAGAGTATGAATACCGCCTCAGGCTAATAAAGTGTCTATTCATGAGAAAAAGTCCCCACAGTGTTTTTATAACTGTGGGGGTTTTTGCGTTGACATAAAGATTAAACTGTATTAATAATAGTAGTACAGTTAATACACATCATCATGAACTAAGGGAAGACAGTGAAAGGAGGATGGTTATGTTCGAATTGGACGTTCGCAGTCGCAAGCCGATTTATGAGCAGCTGACCGATAAGGTCAAGGAGATGATTTTACATGGTATTTTGCAGACTGATGAACAACTGCCTTCGGTAAGGACATTATCCCAGCAGCTAACCGTGAATCCCAATACGATTCAGAAGGCTTACCGTGAATTGGAACGTGAGGGGTATATCTATTCACTGCAGGGGAAAGGGAGTTTTGTAGCCCCAATGAAAAAAGAACAGAATGAGATTAAAAAAGCCGAAGTACGTGCTGAGTTGCTTAGACTGATGGCGGAAGCGGTATACCTTGGGTTCACCGCAGCTGAGATTAGTTCATTGTATGAGCAAGTGGAGAAGCAGAGAGAAGGAGGGAAAAGTGATGATTGAGATTCGAGGCGTCAGTAAGTTATTTCAAGGGGAGAAGGCAGTAGACGATATCTCTTTAACGGTACGTAAAGGGACGATTTATGGGCTACTCGGCTCTAATGGCGCGGGTAAAACTACGCTGCTGAAGACCTTGGCGGGCATTTTCTCTCCAGATAAAGGGACCGTGAAGGTGGAGGGTGAAGCGGTATTCGAACATCCGACGACTAAGCAACGGGTTATTTTTATGCCGGATTCTCCTTACTTTTTTCCGCAATCCACCATGCTGCAAATGGCAGCCTTCTATCGCTCGATCTATCCGAGCTGGAATCAGAAGCGTTTTGATGATTTGGGGACCGTCTTTCAGCTCGATAAGAAGCGCAAGCTTAGTCGTTTCTCCAAAGGGATGCAGCGGCAAGCGTCATTCTGGTTATGTTTAAGCTGTATGCCGGATGTGCTTATTATGGATGAGCCGATTGACGGGTTAGATCCGGTAATGCGACGCCAGATCAAAAACCTGCTATTTCAGGAGGTTGCTGAACGCGAGCTGACGGTAATCATTTCTTCACATAATCTTCGTGAGATCGAAGATCTGTGTGATCATGTTGGAATTATGCATGGTGGGAAGATGCTGATTGAGAAGGATCTGGATGATCTTAAGGCGGATACACATAAGATTCAAGTGGCCTTCCGGGATGAACGGCATGAAATTCCGTTAGCAGCGAAGCTGCAAATATTACATCAAGAACGCCGGGGGAGCGTGAACCTGTACATAGTAAAAGGGGATCGTGAGCGAATTAAAGCGACTTTTCAAGTGTACGAGCCATACGTATTCGATTTGCTTCCATTAACGTTAGAAGAGATCTTTATTTATGAAATGGGGGATGTCGGATATGACGCGCAGCCGATACTACTTTAATAGCAGTATTATTCGCCAGAATTTCCGCCAGCATGGCTGGATAGGGATTATATATGCAGTTGGCCTAATGTTCGCACTTCCATTGCAGCTGTTTATGAGTATCGATCCAAATGCAAAACCGCAGGAAATCGATCATTTATTCCGCATCTCTGGTAATGTGCAAGCATTGTTCATTATTACGATCCCTGTTGCTGCTGGACTCTTTTTATTCCGATACCTTCAGGCAAAATCTCCATCAGATCTATGGCATAGCCTGCCTTTACGCAGAGAGCATTTATTTACGGCTCATCTGACAAGTGGACTTACCTTACTGTTGGTGCCGGTTTGGTTAACTGCAGGGGTGGTTGCGGTTGTTAAGCGATGGAGTGGTAATTTTTATATTTTTCAGGGCGCAGATATTTGGCAATGGTGTATCACAGTTAGTATTCTGACTTTGTTCCTCTTCTGCTTTAGTGTTTTTGTGGGAATATGCACGGGCCAATCTATTCTTCAGGGAATTATCATTTATATTTTGCTTATTCTTCCTGTTGTACTGATCTCATTAATCAATAGCCACTTAGTCATGTATCTTTATGGTTATGCAAATGCAAATGTAAACTTCCGTGATTCTAGTTTGCAGATGTGGTCTCCGTTTGTTCATATCGTGTATTATTTTACCGGCAAACCATTCACCAATACAGAATTATGGATTTATGGGGTATTGGCACTTCTATTTATTGGGTTGTCCTATCTATTATACCGTAAACGTAATACGGAAAAAGCGGGTCAGGCTATTGCTTTTGGATATTTCAACCCGCTGTTTAAAGCAGGGTTTATGTTATGTACTATGCTTATTTCCGGGAATTATTTTGCGCAAATGAAGCAACAGCAAATGGGCTGGGTGATTAGTGGTTATGCCATCGGAGCCATTATCGGTTATGTTGCAGCGGAAATGATTATTCGGAAAACATGGCAGATTATGACGCGTAAAGTGTTAGCAGAGTTTGCGGTTTATGCAGTAATGCTGGGGTTACTTCTGTATATCCCGATATCAAGTGTTACCGGGTATGAAGCTAGAGTACCATCCGGTGATAAGATTAGTGGTGTGTATATGGGATCTAACTACCGTTGGTATACCCCCACGGATGATTTGCACACTACTACACCCTATATGGGGCAGGACCCTTTTTCTGATGATAAAGATTATATAGAAGCTGTCCGTAAACTTCATCAAGCGGTAATTTCGGTACGTCCAGAACATACCTCACAACAATACGCTTATGAATATTTTACCATCGCCTATCAATTGGAGAACGGTCACAAGCTAGTGAGGGAATACTGGATCCCTAATAAGGGGTTTGAATCAGAGCTCAAGGCGGTTAAGGATACCGAAGCTTACAAGTATGAAAAGTATAATTTAGCTCTCTTAGACAAAGACCTGGATTATATGTGGGTTACTAACAGGAATAAAAAAGTAGCCATCTCTGATCCTCAGGAAATTTCAGAGCTAAAAGAGATTATCAAACGCGAAATTTCGAATATGTCCTACGAAGTACAGATAGATAAGGACGGAAAACCTGATGTGGCTAATATCCAAGTAGAGGTAAAGGTAAAAGAGAACAGTAATCAAATTTCTACAGATTATGGTTATTATTTTCCGTGGAAGTCTTCTTTCCATGAGCTTGAAAAGTGGATGAACGAAAAAGGCTATGCCGATAAAATACGAATAACCGCTGAAGATATCCAATCGGCAGAGATTGTAAAAGACGACTTTTTGGATAAGCAAACACCTAAGAATCCTACGAGTCCTGAACAAAGAGTAGTGCTTGCACGTGAAAAGAATCGTACAGTTGTTACGAAGGATAAGGCACTATTAACGGATATTTTAGATCATCGTTTCAATTATGGAGTCGAGAATGGCAACTACATTGTGAAGCTGCTGTATAAGGAGGGTTATAGTGATTTCGTTATGTTAAAAGCGTCCGATATGACGGCTGAATTGAAGGTATTGCTGAAATAAGCTGAGAATAAGGTAAGTAAAAGATTACAGAAAAAGACTACTGGTTGACAGAAACTGGATAGTTGGATTATGCTTTTGGAGATAGGTTAAGGATGAAATGGTACTGAATAAAATATAATTTGACTTGGGGGTAAGGACAGATGAATAACAATATGAATAATCAGCCATCGTATAATGCTTATCCATATTTGCGTCCATCTGTTACCTTGGCTTACAGGTCAGCCTTAGAATCAGTGTATTCATTTCCGGTGAATCAACAACGCTATATTAACCGGTAAGGAGTTCTGTATTTAGGTGAAGCCCGGCCATGGACGATGGAGTCCATGGTCTTTTTTGCATATTTAGAAGGTTTAAGGGAGGGGTTAATATGTCGGAAATACATCAATCGATCATTCAGCAGCTTCGGACCATTGAATCTGAAGAACAAGTCCGCATTTTGTATGCGTGTGAATCGGGGAGCCGGGCTTGGGGATTTCCATCCAAAGATAGTGATTATGATGTTAGATTCCTATACATACGGAGACCTGAGGCGTATTTATCTATTTTTGAGCACAGGGATGTAATAGAACGGCCGATCAGTGACATGCTTGATATTAACGGTTGGGACTTGAAGAAGGGGCTTAATCTATTTCGGAAATCTAATCCGCCTCTGCTGGAATGGTTAGAATCACCGATTCGCTATGAAGAAAAATACGCTGTAGCCGAAAGTATCCGTGAACTCTCGCCACAAAGCTTTTCGCCAAAATCATGCATTTACCACTATTTGAACATGGCGCGAGGAAATTACCGGGATTATCTGCAAGGCAGTGAGGTTAAAATCAAGAAATATTTTTACGTATTAAGACCACTCTTAGCATGCGCTTGGATTGAAAAATACAACGAAGTGCCGCCGCTCGATTTTAATGTGCTTGTACAGGATTTGATTCCACAAGATTCAGAATTACAGGAAGCTGTGCAGAGCCTGTTATTTCGTAAAATGTCCGGTGATGAACTAAATCTGGAGCCGCGCTTGGATGTTATCAATATTTATTTGGAGGAGCGAATTGCTCATTACGAGGCGGTTGCTTCTGCTTTTGAACAGAGTGTTGGTGTTATGGATGAAGCGTTAGATGTCTTGTTCCTATCAGCACTGATAGAGGTCTGGGGAGAAACGGGGCAATGGAACTGGTAAGTTCACAATTCAATAATTGTTAATTAAGGAGAGATGAAGCTTATGCATTTGATTATCAAGGCGACGGGGTCAGGAGCAGGGATGTTGTCCCATCTGCTGGCTAAAAACCCGCATAATTTATATGACAGGAGCGATAAAGAAGCTAGAGTGCGTATAGTATTCACTGCAGCTACCGACGAAGAGACAGCGGCCGTTATCTATGTCACACCAGATCCAATAGCTCTAGTTAAAGGAAATACAGCTCATAATGACATCACACAATATATTAACGATCGGGAGTTTGTTACGAGCAGCCGGTTCTGCTCTTATATCCGTCCAGCGCTAGGTACAGCTCTTAATGGAAAGCCTAAGGAAGTATTTTTGCCTTGGGTAGATCACAAATTTCAATTGGAGCTGTCCTTTGGCCCAGTAGCATCGAACCTGCCTGATCACACGATTGAGGAACTGTTTCATGCACTTGGCTACGAGCTTGAGCTTGAAAGAGGAGATGCAGTGTATTCTTTTGATTTAAAAAGCCGCAGTTCTGCACGATACATTAGGCTGCGGGGAGAACAGACTCTGCAAACGGCCCTTCGTCAACTGTTCATTCTGATTCCGGCATTAGATGATGATAAGCATTATTTTATCAGTGATGATGAGATTGAAAAAATCAGGCGTTATGGCGAAGGTTGGTTGGATAGTCATCCGTTGCGTGCGTTAATTCTCAAGCGGTCACTACGATTTGCTAATCTTATTAAGCAATTTGATGGTGAGGAATCCACCCCTTCTTCTGAAAAAGTGGCTATTACTCCTGCTGAGATTTCAGCTGAGCCTAAAATTAGATTAAATGATCTGCGTTATGCGGCGATTGCAGAAACAGTAGAAGGGTTGGCCTTCAAGAGTAGTATTGTTGACTTTGGTTCCGGTGAAGGAAAACTTTCGGCAAGACTCGGAAGTGTGCCGGGCGTTAAGCAGATTTGGGCGGTTGAGCCTTCGGCAAACTCACAGTTACGCGCAATAGACCGCTTCTCGAAGCTTGAAGACCGAGAAGGAGTTACCGTGCCGACGCCTGTTACAGGTTCTTTGTTCTACTTCGATGAATCGCTGCGGAACAAGGATATTATGATTCTATGTGAGGTTATTGAGCATATCGACGAATATAGGCTGGCTCGAGTGATGGAGACTATTCTGGCGGAATATAGTCCTAAGGTATTGATCCTGACTACACCGAACAAGGAGTATAACGAGGTGTATGAGATGGAATCGGAAGAAATGCGGCATAGTGATCACCGTTTTGAATGGGGACGAGCAGAGTTCTCCGAGTGGTGTATGCGCTGGACGAGCTCCTTTGATTATTCGGTTGATTTTAAAGGAATTGGCGAGGGTTCTGACGCTTTTGGATACCCGACGCAGATGGCGATATTTAGGAAGGAGGGAGCAGTGTAATGACTACAGAAGAGCAAAAAGAAAAGCAACGAACCATTCTTTTTCCGCATGCAGGAATTATTGTATTGGTGGGTCCCTCCAATAGCGGCAAAAGTACTTTACTGCGTAGATTAGTAGATGAAGGCACGTTGTTGCAGACAGAAATCGTCTCATCGGATGATTTCCGTAGCATGCTTGGCGACACTGATTTTATGGATTGGAAGAATCGTCCCCGCGAAGAAGCAGATATTATTTTTAATGATTATCAGTTGCTCTCAAGTCTAGCCTTTGAAGCAATGAATTCAGTCATTGCCATGCGCTGCCGACTTGGAAAACTGACGGTGGTGGATGCTACACATCTGCAAGAGGAATACCGTAAGCAATATTTAGATTTAGCAGATAAGTATAATGTTCCATGTATGGCCTGGGTGCTCGATGTTACAGAGGAAACGCTGCTGGAGCGGGATGTACAGCGTGAGCATCCACGAGGACGCCAGCGGGTCAAGCAACAATATGGACAGTTCAAGCGTTCGCTACGGAGTGTTAAGGACGAGGGCTTTGCCTCGACTTATTTTTTGAAAAATACGGAGTCAGTACTTTTTGAACGTAAGCAGAACCCGCTTTGGGTTGAAATCGATAAAGGACTTGATATAATCGGCGACATTCATGGTTGTTATGAAGAGATGATCGAGCTACTCGAAAGATTGGAATATAAGGAAGACGAGAAAGGATTGTACAAACACCCCGAGGGTAGGCAGTTAATTTCTGTGGGGGATGTGATGAGCCGGGGCCCGGAATCGCTGAAGACGATGAGGTTTTGGAAAAAGCATGTAGATGCTGGAATCGCCCGCATGATCGACAGCAACCATGGCTGGAAAATCGCCCGCTACCTGGATGGTCGCAAAGTTACATTAAGTCACGGAGACGAGAATATCGCCGCTGAGCTGGAGGCGTTTGCGCTAGAAGCAGGCGATGAGGAAGCAAAAAGGCTTAGGGATGAACTTAAACAGTTTCTTTTGTCCGCGCCTAGCCACTTGTTGTTTGGCCGCAATGGCGTGCGGCGGGTCGTAGTTACCCATGCCGGAATTAGCGATGAATTTATCGGCAAGCAGTCCAAACGGATTCAGGACTTCTGCCGATATGGGGACACTGATGGAATGGATGGCAAGGGTGCTCCTGTAAGGAAAGAATGGTATGTCGAACACGAATCTGGGGAGATCATCGTCTGGGGGCATGATCCTAGACCTTTCCCAACCGTAGTAAAAAATACAGTGAACATCGACCAGGGTGCTGTATTTGGCGGATCTTTAACTGCGTACCGTTACCCTGAAGGAAAATTTGTTAGTGTTAAAGCGAAACGCGATTATGCAGGTGATCCGGACAGTCCGTTAATACGTTGGGAGCGGGGGAGATTCTCACCGCCTAACCTGCGTAAATTCGTGGAAGGCTACTCAGTCCAGACTGACCTTTATGGTGAAATAACTGCGCGCGGAGAATTCGTTAAAGCGGCCATAGACACGGTCTCCCACTTTACGGTTCCACTTGAGGAACTGGTATATATCCCACCGACCATGAGTCCGCCGCCTTCAGTGTCTATAGATGAGAACTATCTGGAGCATCCGCGTGAAGCTTTTGCTTATTTCCGCGCACAAGGTGTGAAGACAATGATCGCGGAGAAAAAGCATATGGGCAGCCGGGCCATCCTATTGTTATTCCGGGATGAAGAGGCGGCATTACCATATGTGGGCAGGCCGTCGTTAGGCACGATTTATACACGTACTGGCCGAGCTTTTTTTGACAGGGATACTGAATCTGAAGTGTTACGTAGGCTGAACGCGGATCTCGTGCAGGCGAATTATTTTGCGAAAAATAACACGGATTTGCTGCTCCTAGATGCGGAGATCGTACCGTGGAACTTGAAAGCGCGTGAGCTGATTTCCTCCCAATATGCACATGTGGCTGAAGCAGCACTGTTAGATCGGGAGCATCTTTTGGAGAAGCTGCGTGAGGCTGAAAGATCAGGGCGAGATGTTACCTCGTGGATACAGGAAATGGAGGAGAAGCTCCAGAATGCTCATCTTTTTAAGGAAGCTTTCCAAAAGTATTGCTGGGACGTAAGTGGATTAGAGGGGATTAAGATTGCTCCCTTCCACACGCTTGCGCATAGCGGACAAACTTTCTTTGAGCACAGCCATCTTTGGCATATGGAGCATAATCGTGAACTAGCGGAGTTGTCACCTTTATTTATGGAGACTGAATACCGCACGGTTTGTAATGAAGCGGACGAGGAACAGATAATCCGTTGGTGGGAAGAGATGACGGAGGATGGGCATGAAGGGATTGTTATCAAACCGGAAACGTTTATAACACGTAATGGAGATAAACTGGTTCAGCCTGCACTCAAGGTGAGAGGGCGTAAATATTTGCATATTATCTATGGAATAGATTATTTACAGCCGGACAATCTTGAACGCTTCAAGCAGCGCAAAACAAGCAAAAAAGAGCGAAATGCCTTAATGGAATGTGCGCTTAGCCGGGAATCGGTGGAACGTTTTATTCGTAAAGAGCCGATAGAACGCGTACATGAATGTGTGCTTGCTGCGCTGTCTTTGGAGTCTGATCCTGTAGATCCACGGCTGTAGAGAATAGAATAGAAATGAGTTATGAATTGAGGTAGAAATATAATGTTAAGCAATGCTACAGAAGTGTCGTTAAGTAAATTTATGACTAAATTGCTCCGGCATACTCCAGAGCAGTATGGCCTTATTTTGGATCCTGAGGATGGTTCCTGTACATTGGACGATTTGTTGTCCGTACTTGTGAAAGCTCCTAGATGGTCTGAGGTGACTGTGGGAGATATTCAGCAAGTGGTTGCAGGCTGCGAGAAGCAACGATTTGAAATCAATGGAGATCGAATCAAAGCTCGGTACGGGCATAGTCATACCAAAATTTCCTATGATCCGGGAACTCCGCCATCTACGCTTTATCACGGAACTCATACTGGCGTTCTCTCAGTTATTTTGGAAGAGGGACTCCAATCAATGGGACGCCAATATGTTCATTTATCCGAAGGGACACATTTTGCCAGTCTGGCCGGAAGCCGCAGAGGGAAATTGATTCTGCTGACTGTTGATACGATTAGTGCTGGTCAAATGGGTGTAACTTTTTATTGTGCGGGTAATGAGGTATGGCTGGCGGACCCAATTCCGGCTTCCTGTCTTAATGTGTATACCCCATTGTAGAATTAGAACATCGTTTGGTTAGGAGGCATACTCACATGGATGGAATTTCAGATCACCTAGATCACGGATTACAGATTGTATTTATTGGTTTTAACCCGAGTATTCGTTCAGGTGAAGTGGGGCACCATTACGCGAATCCAAGAAATAATTTCTGGAGAATCTTGCACAATTCAGGACTTACTCCTCGGCTATACGACGCGTCTGAGGACGGGGAACTACTTAAGCTGGGTTATGGTTTTACGAATATTGTTTCCAGGCCTACACGCGGAATCGACGATATTACCCGTGAGGAATATAATGAGGGCCGCGAATTGCTTCGCTCCAAGCTGGAATTGTATCGCCCACAGGTCGCCTGTTTTGTAGGAAAAGGTGTATATACAGAGTTTAGTCGTAGGACTAAAGCAAACTGGGGATTTCAAGGGGATGTACCTCCGAAGGTAGACGGTGTACGTGAATTTGTAGCTCCCTCTTCCAGTGGATTAGTGAGGATGCCTATGGAGGAGATCATAGGGATTTACCGTAGGTTAGCCGAGTTTACGCAAGAAAGCGACAGATGAGATGATGTGTTTGGCTGCAGAGTTATGGGCTTGAAGAAGTATGAACTTCAAACAATAAACGAGCAAGTTTCCAGATTGGAAACTTGCTCGTTTTTATTACTTCAATGGACTAGCCGATGCGATTGTTCTTGTACGATACTAATCCGCAAATAATACATCAAGTCTCGATCAACAACAGAATGATAGAGGATAAGGATAGACAAACGCTGATCAAGCATAACACGGCAACGACTTGCTTCTGGCTCAAACCTGCACGAAGCAGCCGGTAATGAGCCTGGGTAGCGTCGGCCTGATAAATGGACTTGCCTTGGATAAAGCGTTTGACGACGACAAAAATATTGTCGAAGATCGGAACGCCCAGCGCCAGAATCGGGATGAACAGCGACAGGGCCGTAGCTTGCTTAAACGCGCCGTCGAGTGCGATTACCGCAAGGATGAAACCTAGAAAGGTAGCCCCGGCGTCGCCCATAAAGATTTTGGCAGGCGGTTTGTTATAGCGTAGATAAGCAATGGTGACACCGACGAGCGCAATCGCCATAATCGCAGAAGAGGATTGCCCCTTAGTTAATGCGACAATAAATAGTGTTATGGCCGAAATAGCAGTTAAGGCACCAGCCAAACCATCCATACCATCCGAGAAATTAATGACAGTGGTTACGCCGAAGATCCAGATAATCGTCAATAGAAACTGTAATACAACGGGTAGAACGATATAATCCCCTGAGAAAGGGTTGTAGAAGCCTGTAAATGCGTTGCCGGAAAGATAAACAAGAACAGCCGCACTAACCTGCACAATCATTTTGGGCAGTGCCGGGAAATCCTTACCTTTTGTTTTGTACCAATCATCTATGGTGCCTATGGTCAGCAGCAGTACGCCCCCTGCAAACAGCGCGACGGTTTCCATGGAGAATTCACGGGCAAATACCAGATAGGTAATGAAAAATCCAATGAATATGGCGTAACTGGCCGTAAGCGGTATAGGCTCTCTATGAATTTTACGCTCAACGTCCTGACGAGGCTTGTCCACAAAATCAAGTCGGAAAGCTAGTCTGCCGAGCGGCGGAATTAGAAAGTAGACGATAGAAAAAGACATTAGAAACGATAAAACGTATAATATGACGCTCACCACCGTTTTCTTTTTAAAATAACACAATTCGCTTAAAACTACCTTAAAAAAGTAAATTTTTGTCGTCTGACTGATAAGTTGACTTGATTGTATCACTGTAGTACCTTTTTGAGAAAAGAGTTTTGGGGGATATTTATGAAATACGACGTTATTTTATTCGATGCTGACGATACATTGTTTGATTACGGAATGGCAGAAAGTCACGCGTTATCTAACGCATTTCTACATGTTGGGATGCCCACAGGTGCTGAGGATTATGCTGCCAGTTATCAGGAGATTAATCATGCGCTGTGGCGTGATTTGGAGCAGGGGAAGATTAGTTCTGCGGCATTACGCGTGGAACGGTTTAATCGGTTATTCGCTACGAATGCGCTGGAGCTAGATCCTGAGGCGTTTAGTGAAGCTTATCTACGTTTCTTAGGCGAGGGAACCTTTCTGATCCAGGGAGCGATCGAGCTGTGCGAGGAGCTTGCCGGCTGTCGATTAGCAATCATTACGAACGGAATTAAAGAAGTGCAGACTTCCAGAATTCAAGGATCATCGCTTAGTGAAACATTTGAGCAGATCATTATTTCAGAGGAGGCTGGTTGTCAGAAGCCGGAGACAGGGATTTTTGATTATGCTTTTGCCAAATTGGGGATTTCGGATAAGGAAAAAGTACTGATTGTAGGGGACTCCTTAACCTCTGATATTCAAGGCGGAATCAATTATGGGATCGATACTTGCTGGTTTAACCCGCTCGGTAAAGAGAATACGTCGGGTGTTCAACCGAAATATGAAATTCGAGTTCTGTCGGAGCTCTTAGACATTGTAGGCAAGACAACGGATCTTCAATAAAAAATAAGGTGTGAGCGCATCAGCGACTCACACCTTTTATTAAGTGAGCTGAAGAATCTTATTGCCGAGTATCCAGCGGCTTCAGATAAGCTTCGATTTGCTGGCGTTTCGATTCCAGAAATGGTGGCAGTGCAAGAGATTCGCCCAAACTTTCCATTGGCTCATCTGTTGCAAAGCCTGGCCCGTCTGTAGCTAGCTCAAAAAGAATGCCGTTAGGCTCACGGAAGTAAAGGGAGCGGAAGTAGAAACGATCCACGAATCCGGAGTTAGGAAGCTGAGCTGTGCGTATATGCTCGACCCATTGCTTCAATTCCTCCTCGTTATCCACGCGGAATGCGACATGGTGCACACCACCTCGTCCCAGATGTTCCTGCTCTAGATCATTACGTTCCTCTAGGTGAACCTCTGCACCTGATCCGCCTTCTCCAGTCTCAAATACAATCACATCTGGCTGGCCCGCAATGGTTGAAGGATAAGTGCTTTTGCGGCGGAAGCCAAGCAATTGCTCCAGTACAACCGCCGTATGCTCTGCACTTTCTACTGTAAGATGTGCAGGACCTAGGCCAACAATCCCATATTCAGCAGGTACCGGGCTTTTAGCCCAAGGGATGCCGCCGGCAACACCATTATCATTTTCGTCGGATACTAGAATGAAACGTTGCCCTTCGTGATCACGGAAGGCTAAAGTCTGGCGGCCACCGATTGTTTGAATCGTTTCATGCTCTACGTTAAGCTCGGTGAAACGCTGCTCCCAATAGGTAAGTGCAGCATCATTTGGCACTCGAAGGGAGAGCGCGGAGATGCTGTTATTGCCTGCACGGTTGCGGCCCGCCATCGGGAGTTCGAAGAAAGTTAATTCGGTTCCGGGATTACCCTTCTCATCACCATAGAATAAATGATACACTGAAATATCATCCTGGTTTACTGTCTTTTTAATGAGACGCAGTCCAAGTACTTCGGTATAGAACCTAAAGTTTTCTTGCGCTTTACCTGTAATTGCGGATACGTGATGCAGTCCTTTTAATGTTAATGTCATGTGTAATTACCTCCGTGTAAATGCTAAATGTGAGTAAGTTATATTGTGATCTTTTAAAGATTTAGTGAGTATTATTAAGTTACTATAATTTTAATAGTAAAATGCGATTTTTGCAAGTAGATGTTTATGCATCATAAAATCCAGTTCATACATAAGGAGAGTGTACAATGCACACAACTACTAGTTTGATGAAACAATTGCAGGAGCTAAAGCTTGATCCACACGGGACTATTCTGGTCCATTCGTCATTAAAAAGCATTGGGGAAGTAGATGGAGGCGCGAACACAGTACTGGATGTACTCAGTGAATATATGAAGGATGGACTGCTCGTATTGCCAACTCATACATGGGCTTATATTAATGCAGACAATCCAAGGTTCTCTGTTCAAGATTCCCCATCTTGTGTAGGGATATTACCGGAGTTATTCCGTAAACGTCCAGGTGTTATTCGCTCTTGGCATCCGACACATTCTGTAGCGGCTTTAGGTGCAGATGCTGAGGAGTTCACTACGGGGGATGAACGCTGGGATACGCCGTGCGCCCGTGGTTCAGCATGGGGCAAGCTACTTGATCGAAAGGCGGAAATTTTACTGCTGGGAGTCGATCTTCGGCGGAATACGTTCATCCATGGCATTGAAGAGTGGGTCGATATTCCAGGCAGAATGACGGATACCCATGAGGAGCTATATACGGTGACGCCGGGTGGAGATGAAATCATGGTGCCTTCTCGCAGACATTGTGGCCTCTCTTGGTCGGAGCATTTTTGGAAGGTGGAGCGTGAGCTTGAAGAGGGCGGTGCCATGCGCAAGGGTAACTTTGGAGACGCGTTAGTCAGGGTATGTGGGACGGTAGAAACGACGGATATCCTAAGCCAGATGCTGACAGAGAATCCGGACCTTTTCTCGGATAATGAGCCACTGCATGGGGAGGACAAGCCGGTACCACTTCCAAAGACTAGGGCGTGAGCAACCTTAGAAGAGGCTAATTGAATGCCGATAAAGCATTTTTCAAACCACACAATCTGGAAGCCGCTATCAATGTATGGTATATTAATCTCACTAAAACATAGTAAGGAGATTGGAAATGGAAAAAACTTTGGTTTTTGGACACAAAAATCCGGATACGGATACCATTTGTTCTGCAATTGCTTATGCTGCACTCAAAAAGGAATTGGGCTGGGATGCTGAGGCCGTTCGTCTGGGCGAGGTTAGTGGTGAAACGCAATTTGCGCTTGATCATTTCGGAGTCGCTTCTCCTCGTCTGGTAGAGAACGTAGCTGGTGAAGCAAATCAGGTTATTCTTGTTGACCATAACGAACGCCAACAAAGTGCGAATGACATTGATCAAGTGCGCGTGGTTGAAGTTATCGACCATCACCGGATCGCAAACTTTGAGACTGCACATCCGTTATACTATCGTGCTGAGCCAGTAGGCTGTACAGCTACTATTCTTAACAAGCTGTATAAAGAAAACGGAGTTGCTATTCCTAAAGAAATCGCCGGATTGATGCTGTCTGCGATCATTTCTGATTCCTTGCTGTTTAAATCACCAACTTGCACTGCGGAAGATGTAGCTGCAGCACGTGAGCTTGCTGAAATCGCTGGTGTAGATGCAGAAAGCTACGGTCTCGACATGCTGAAGGCTGGAGCTGATCTTAGCGACAAGAGTATCGCTCAACTGATTTCCTTGGATGCAAAGGAATTCAAAATGGGTGAATACAAAGTTGAAATCGCTCAAGTGAACGCGGTAGATGTTAATGATGTTCTCTCCAAACAAGCTGAACTGGAAACTGCACTTACTTCCATTATTGCTGAAAAAGAATTGGATCTGTTTTTGTTTGTAGTTACAGATATCCTTAATAATGATTCCGTAGGTCTGGCTCTGGGTCGAGTTGCAGGTGCAGTAGAAACGGCGTACAATGTTAAGCTTGATGACAATAAAGCACTTCTCAGAGGTGTAGTATCCCGTAAATCGCAAATCGTTCCTGTTCTTACAGAAACAATTGCTAAGCTGTAACACATTTTGACAATTGCACTCTATTCGGTGCAGTAGCATTCATATAAGAGCCACGTCATCCATTGAAAGTTATAAGGGTGACGTGGTTCTTTTTGTTTTACGACACATTCTGCTACAATACTTTGAGAGGTAAGAGTAACAACCAACATCTGGAATATAACAAAGAGATAGGGGATATTTAGAATGGAATTGTTTGCAACACTCGAGCAGGACGATTACGAGGAACTGTTATTTTGTCAGGATAAAGCATCAGGATTAAAGGCAATCATCGCCATTCATGACACGACATTAGGGCCCGCACTGGGTGGAACACGGATGTGGACCTATGCTACAGAAGAGGAAGCGATTGTTGACGCGCTTCGATTAGCGAAAGGGATGACGTACAAAAATGCAGTATCCGGCCTAAATTTAGGCGGTGGGAAAACGGTAATTATAGGGGATCCCAAGAAGGATAAGAATGAAGCGATGTTCCGTGCTTTTGGAAGATACATACAGGGCTTGAATGGACGTTACATAACAGCCGAGGATGTTGGCACTACAGAAGAAGATATGAACATTATTTATCAGGAGACAGATTATGTTACAGGTACATCTCCTACTTATGGTTCATCGGGCAATCCGTCACCAGCGACGGCTTACGGCGTATACCAAGGGATGAAGGCAGCGGCCAAAGCAGCGTTTGGCAGTGATTCGCTCGAAGGAAAGATTGTAGCCGTTCAAGGCGTTGGGAATGTGGCTTTTTCGCTGTGTAAGCATCTTCATGAAGAGGGCGCTCAGCTTATCGTAACCGATATTCATAAAGAAGCTGTGGGGCGTGCAGTAGAGGCTTACGGCGCCAAAGCAGTCGATCCCGCAGATATTATCAGTACAGACTGTGATATCTATGCTCCATGCGCACTCGGAGCAACGATCAATGATGAGACCCTCCGGGTAATTAAGGCGAAGGTGATCGCTGGCGCAGCCAACAATCAGTTAAAAGAGGCCTATCATGGCGATACTCTGCACGAAATGGGCATTGTATATGCTCCTGATTATGTGATTAATGCTGGTGGCGTTATTAATATTGCGGATGAACTGAATGGTTATAATAAGGAACGTGCGTTTAAGCAGGTTTCAAAAATTTACGATAACATCACCCGCGTGCTGGAAATCTCACGTCTAAATGGAATTCCTACTTCTGTTGCGGCAAATCAGCTTGCAGAGGAGCGGATTTCCTTATTAAGAAATACTCGTAGTACTTTCTTGCGTAACGGTCAACATGCTCTTAGCAGAAGATCACTACGGGGATAAGTTGCATAGGTACTTAAATTAGTCTTTCACAAGCAAAAACGCCGTTGGCGTCCTTTAAGGACGCCAACGGCGTTTTTGCTTGTTATTGTACCTTTTGTGGTTCTGGGTAAGTGACGCCCAGGGTGTCGACGGTTACTTTCTTCATCACTGGTGGTTCTTCTGGACGATCTGAACTGTCTGTTTTCAAGCCAACAATGGATTTAACCACGTCCATGCCTTCGGTAACTTTACCAAAAGCGGCATAGCTTCCATCTAGACTAGGATAAGCTGCATCCATAATAAAGAACTGGGAACCGGCAGAATCTGGAGCCTGCGATCTTGCCATGGACAGAACACCTTCCGTATGCAACAGGTTATTAGTAAACCCGTTTCCAGAGAATTCTCCAGCGATGCTATATCCTGGGCCACCCATACCGGTACCATCAGGGTCACCGCCCTGAATCATGAAGTCAGGGATCACTCTATGGAATATGGTGCCGTCATAAAATCCTTTTTGAATCAGTGAGATGAAGTTGTTAACAGTGTTAGGGGCAACTTCAGGATAAAGCTCGGCTTTGATGATGCCTCCGTTATCCATCTCAATAGTCACAATGGGGTGGCTTGCTGTAGCTGAAGGGAGTCCTTCGTTAGCGCCAGCATTTGTCTCGCTGCTTGCGTTATTTCCTGCTGCTCCACTGCTGCTTCCATTATTACTGCTGGCATTGTTATTGGTAGGCTTATTACCGCAACCTGCTGCAATAACCATCACCAGGCATAACATGACCATTAGGATAGCAGATCTTGCTCGTGTAGACTTCACTAATCAATCTCTCCTTTTTCTTGAATAATCTCGTAGGTACTTCTCATAATAACCTCTTTGTCCCTTTACATGCAAAGGTCAGTTATGACATGTGGGATTGGCACATTCTCAAAAGAGGTTTACAATAATAGGAATGTTTCCGCGAGAACATCAAGAAAGGATGTGTAGATCATGCGCTTTTCATGGAAACGGAACTTGATCGTGCTTTGGGTGGGTGTCTTTTTTTGTAGTACGGCGTATTCGATCTCTATTCCGTTCCTCTCTATTTTTTTGAGTGACGAGCTTGGGGTTACGAATCATTTGGAAATTTGGTCTGGGGTTAGCTTTGGCATAACCTTTCTAGCCAGCGCTTTAATTTCTCCCTACTGGGGTTCCCTCGCCGACAAATATGGTCGGAAGCCGATGCTTATTCGCTCGGGCTTCAGTTTGGCAGCCTTATATCTGATTAATTACTTCGTGCATGATCCTTACGTCTTTCTGATCGTGCGCGTACTACAAGGATTGCTTGCTGGATTTGTTCCGGCTGCGATAGCCATGGTGGCTACGAACACACCTGAGGATAAGACCGGTTATGCGCTGAGTATTATGTCTACAGCCGGAGCAACGGGCAGTATCATTGGTCCATTGATCGGCGGTGTAGTGAGCTTTTACACAAGCAATCGGGTTGCTTTTTTATTCTCAGCAGGTATTGTACTCGTTTCGGCACTTATTGCTACTTTTTTTGCTAAAGAAGAGAATTTTGACCGATCTGCTCCGAGGTCTCATGTAAGTGATGATATCAAGGAAGCGCGAAGCAATCGCGCATTTATGACTTTGCTATCGCTGGCGGGGATAAGCACCTTTTCTGTTATGATTCTGGAGCCGCTTATTCCGATACATCTGCTAGACATGGGAATCGCCAAAAGCAGCGCCTCGCTAAGCTCAGGAATTGTATTCTCCGCTGTGGGTATTGCTACTGTGCTAATGGCTCCGCAGTGGGGGAGAATCGGAAGCCGGAAGGGCTTCGGGATGATCTTGTTCATTGGATTAATCGGTGGAGGTATCGGTAATATTCTGCAATTCTTTGTTACAGGGTATGTGGAATTCGCCGTTCTTCGTTTTGCCTACGGCTTGTTCTATGCAGGTGTGCTTCCATCTGTAAATGCAATGATTGTACAAGTGATTGAGCCCGGGTTTCGCGGACGTGCTTTTGGTCTCAACCAAGCGGCATCTCAACTCGCGACAATGGCCGGGCCTATTATAGGCGGTTTACTTGGGGCTTTTATCCAGATCCGCTGGGTGTTTGTGATCAATGGGGTGATGCTGCTTGTAGCAGCGGTATTGGTTAAGACCCGTAAGCTGGATTCCCAAATTGCAGCAGCGCGTTCAGCAGAATAACCGGCAGCTCAAGAGTAACCCTTACGGAGGAAAGTGCTCATATTGAAAAACAAATAAAGCCGCCGGATCCTAGCCCGGCGGCTTTATATAGTCTAATCTCCCTGTGATCCATTTAAGACGTCCGTTCCAGGCATGCCATCTACTGGTGGTGAAGCAGGGTCGATGATGGATCCAGGATACACCTCATCTGCATCAGGAATATCTTCCAATGGCGGATCCTCCTCTTCCATTTCTAGCAGCTCCTCGTCCTCAGCATTATCGCTACTTGTTAGTCCTGCCGTTTCAGCGGCGAGGAATGCATCGGATTCCAGTAAGTCATTTCTTTCGAGTGTTTCCTCAGGTTGGTTTAAACCAATATCCGCCGCCAAATATTTATCGCCAACCAACACGGGGTCGGCATCTTCATTGACAACATCCTCTACATCAATATCAGCTTGTATATAACGTTCATATGCAAAATCGGCTTCAGTTTTATTAGGTGTATCTTCCATAGCCGTTCACTCCCTCGGTAGGTTAAGATTTGGACTTCTCATATGTATCTTTACCCGATTGCCTATGATCGAATCGTTTTATAAATAATCAGGGAAATAACGCCGATAAATAACGTCTTTTTTCGAGAAAATTTACAAGAATAGGCAGGAATAGTGCGAAGGTTGTCGAAATTAAGAATCATATATGATCATTTAAACAACTAATGAATTACTGAGGTGCTACGATGAAGTTGCCAAAACCAAAGATAGCGGCTACTTTGCTATTATTTCTATTGCTAACAGCAATAGTGCCTTACGGTGCGGCGATAGTGAGTGCTGGATCATCAGACTCTGCGCTGCCAAGTTGGGAGATTAGATTTGGAAATACAGAAGCAGAGACTGTCGAAGAAGCTGTAGCAGCTTCAGATGATGAATGGATTCGCGTAACGCCTCATAATCACAAACCAGAGATGCCAAAAGGTACATCCTCAGCGTGGCTCCGGTTTTCTTTGCCGCAAATGAGCGAGAAATCCGCGTTATTCATTAATAAGGTATATGGAAATAGCGTCAAAGCTTATGTGAATAACGCGTTAGTATATGATTCTGAGAATAAATACAATTTCAACGGCAGCAAAATTCTAATTCCTTTATCCACAGAAGATGGAGGAAAGGAACTATACATATGGACACACGGAGGAAGCAAAGATTTAGGAATAGAAGGCGAAATAAGAGTAGATCGCTACAGTGAGCTGTTGTCCATTTATGTGAAGCAGGGCTTAATGGATATCATCATTGGGATGACGTTTATCTTTATAGCTATTGTCCTGTTTATTTGTTCATTATTCTTGAGAAAAGGATTTTTTACGGCCGGATTTTTGTTGGTGTTAATTCTCTTATCCATTGGAGTCATAGTGGTTACGTATTCTTCGTTTTTGCCGATCATCCTCGGAGATTATGGGAAAATCGTGCTTGTATTCTTTGATTTAGCATTGTACACCTTGTTGCCATCAGTAACCTTTTATTTTGAGAAAATATTCGGTTCAGGGAAAAAACAAATCGTCACCCGATTCCGTAAGTTTCAATTGGTTTATTCTATATTCTGTCTTTCACTAATGGTTATTAATATCCTTCTGTCGTATCAGCTGGAAGACTTTTATAGATTCATGACTGCTGATATTCTAGGCATCATTATGATTGTGCAATTTATATTATTGGTAAGCTTAGCGTTTATTCATACTTATCGCGGCAATGGGGATGCTATTGTTTTTACTACAGGATTTACAATCTTTGCATTTATATCTCTTGTCGAATTGATCGTATACTACATATCCAGAGAATCCTATCAATTATATTGGTGGAAGTGGGGGATGATGGTTTTCGTATTATCCTTAATCGTCATTCTGGGGAGAAGGTTTACGAGAAACCATGAACAACTCGTTGAATATTCTCGTAAGCTTGAGACGTTTAATAATGATTTACAGCGTTCCGAGAAAATGGAGATTATAAGTGAATTGGCAGCTTCTGTAGCGCATGAGGTACGGAATCCTTTACAGGTAACCCGTGGTTTCCTTCAGATCCTAGGAGAACGCTCAGATTATAAGGAGAGGGAGTATATGCAGATGGCTATCGCAGAACTGGATAGAGCTACGGTTATTATCTCAGACTTCCTTACCTTTGCTAAGCCAGGGCTAGAGACCATTGAGAGGCTTAATGTATCCGAGGAGTTACGGCATGTGTCGGGTATTCTCGCTCCGCTTGCGAATTTGCAAGGGGGAGTCATTGAACTCAACCTGCAGTCGGAACTCTGCGTAATTGGATCATCTGCCAAATTTAAACAAGCGTTTATTAATATTATAAAAAATAGCATCGAAGCTTTGCAGGATAATGGACTTATTAGAGTTACTGCCTGGAAATCCGAAGCCCATGTAATGATTAGTGTACGTGATAATGGAGAAGGGATGAATGGTAGTGAACTGGCCCGATTGGGTGAGCCCTATTACTCTAATAAAACAAAAGGAACAGGACTTGGACTTATGGTAACCTTCCGAATAATTGAGGCGATGGAAGGGACAACTGAGTTTCATAGTGAGAAGGGGGAAGGAACGGAGATTATCATTAAATTGCCAACGGCTAGAAAAAATTAGGAGAATTTAATGATTATTCCGTTTTTTAGAAGGAAAGGGTAGCATAGTGAGCGAAGTAGTAACACACAGAATATTGTTTCTGAAACTTCCTTCTGAGGTGCCTATATGCGCTTGATGGTTAAAATACTCCACATTACAATCACCCTTTCACTCCTCCTGATAGGTTGTGGCTCTATTATTGTATCGGCAGCGAACCCAAATCCATCCCAAGAAATTACAAAGTGGCAAATGAAATGGGGGGATGAAACAGGAAATGCAGGACAAGAGATTCCGTGGAGTGAAGGCCAGCAAAGCTGGATGAACGTAGATTCTAAGAAGGAACTCCCAGAGTTACCTTCAGGAGTATCCTCTTCTTGGACCCGCATTTCCTTACCCGATTTAAGTTATGTGTCTCCTTCGGTGTATATCGATACTTTATATGCTCTTCATGTGAGAGTGTATGTGGAGGATCGTTTGATCTTCGAGGAAAATCGTAAATATATCAAGGATAACTATTCTTTGCTGTTGCCTTTAAGTAAAGAAGATAACGGGAAAACACTATATATCTGGACAGAAACCATGCAAGACAGAATTGGAATTAAAAAAAGTGTAATGATCGGTGAACATAGTCAATTAATTAATGAATATATTGAGAATGGACTAAGTGATGTGATTTTGGGCTGCGCATTTTTTCTGGTGGCTATCGTTCTATTTATAAGTGCTCTATACATAAACAGAGATTATTTCTCCAGTGTTGCTTCACTAGCAGTGGTTATAGCGGCTACCGGAATCCTTTCTATAACCTACTCCCCCTTCATCTATACCTTTTATAATAAATTGGGGCCAATTAGTAACGTTTGCCTAGACTTAGCCCTTTTTTCACTTCTCCCAGCGCTTACCTTTTTATTTGAGAAATTATTCGGTAGTGGTAAATTCAGTATCATTCGAAAATTTCGTCAATTTCAAGTACTTTACTCTTCTTTTTGTTTGTTATGTCTTTTAATCAATCTCCTATCAAATAATCGCTATATTGAGTTCTATTATTTTATTTCTACCACCATTATAGGGGTTATCTTTATCCTCCAATTCATCCTGCTGATCGCATGTGTGGTTATGTTCTCTCTTAAAGGAAATAAAGATGCTATTGTGTTTGCCATTGGATTTGGAACCGCTGCGTTTACTGTAGTTGCAGAGCTATTATGGTATTACATCCAAAAAGGGAATTATGATTTGTTCTTGTGGAAGTGGGGGCTAGTTGCTTTCATTATTTCCTTGATCGTAATTCTGGAACGAAGATTAGCCTATAACCATCAACAGGTTGTTAATTACTCTAGAGAACTAGAGCGTTTCAACAATGAATTGGAGCGTTCGGAAAAAATGGAGATCATTAGCGAGCTTGCTGCATCCGTAGCTCATGAAGTAAGAAACCCACTACAAGTCACCCGGGGATTTCTTCAGCTGCTTAGCGAGAAGTCCGTTAACGAAGAGCAAATTTATATGTCAATGGCCCTAAGTGAACTAGATCGTGCATCCAATATTATTACAGATTTCTTAACCTTTGCTAAACCAGAATTTGAGACAATCTCTAGTCTGAATTTATATGATGAATTCAAGCATATTGAGAGTATTATGCAGCCCTTGTGTCACATCAATGGAGGAAAAATGATTCTGGATGTATCCGGCCAATTATGGGTAAAAGGAAATTCCTCGAAATTTAAGCAGGCGTTCATTAACATTATCAAGAACAGCATTGAATCATTCAGTGAAGAAGGGTTCATTTATATGTCGGTGTACGGTGAAGATAATAAAGTGATTATTCACATCAAAGATAACGGGGAAGGAATGGACCCTGATGTTCTGCACCGACTCGGAGAACCATATTTCACCAAGAAAAATAAAGGAACAGGTTTAGGATTGATGGTCACCTTCCGCATCATTGAAGCTATGCAAGGTGAAGTGAGATTTACAAGCAAAAAAGGAGTAGGAACCGAATCCATTACCATACTGCCATTGGCAGAAGCTCCGGATGATTCCTACTCCCTATGAGGTTAATCCTGCTGTCTTACCAAGAACCGCGTGGTGCTGCGGTTGCTTTCAATACATCTGATGATGGACTTGGTGGGATTACAAGATAGAATTCATTTGAACCTTCTTCAACGGCTTTCAAGGTAACGCTGTCGGGAATGATTACGCCTAGCGCTTCTTGGAGAGCTGCTTTTGGATCTGCGAGTAGTCTTTGCTTAAAACTTGGATCTTCCCATGCCTTTTGAATGACTTGATTTCTAAGAACTGCTTCTGACAAAATAATCACCCTTTCCAAAATGTATATATTTACCTTTAATAATATAACATAGCAATTGTGCTAATACTATTCTTTTTATTACAAAATAATAGAATTATTTTATATTTTTTGACAAATAATAAAACAAGCCTCCACCTTGTAAAAGCTGCTTTTCTGCTTCGATAGAATCTGAGATCTGTTGTAAGTTCGTCACCAACATGGAGTGGAATGCTAGGAGATGAGGTATATCTAAGCTGGAAGCCATTACTTTGCGATGCGTATCCTGCGCTAGCTCAGCATAGGTACGTAGTCCGTTTGCTGTAAACAGAAAGAATTCGACCTCTTTTGATGTGAGTGTGGTTGCTTTATCAGTGGATAGATAGCTTCGTGTGAGTGAGAGGAGACAATTATAGCTGCCTTCTGATAAATCTACGTTCCAGTCTTCATAGTCGTCAAGCATTTGCAGTGTAAGTAGAACAGAGTCGATCATTTCCTCAGACTGCGGTACAAGAGAATCCTTACCAGATAGCAGAAGGGCAGCGGTACTGGATAGTTTGAGCGGACTGGCTTTATAAGGGATCTTGATCCGATCATTAAGAAAATAATCACTGGTGGTTTCATTACTAACACTGTCTGCCCATTGAGCGATATAACGATTGAACGATGTCCAGAAAGAGGAGTCATTCGGAAATAAAAGTCTGTAGATATTCAAAAATTCAACATAGAGTAGGTTCGCTAAAGGTAATCTTTCGTATGTAGAGGATTCTTTGCTGTCCATCAGGTCATCCTGTATGAAAAAATATAGCATGAAGAAGACATTGCCCATCGACATTTGACGGGTAATTTCTGCTGAGAGCCCACAGCTTTTCTGAAGCCAAAAGGGTAATAGATAACATATGTAATTTTTGTGGCTTTCCGCATTGAATACGTTAAAATGTTCAAGATAGGACATGCCTTGTGAATTTAGAGGCTCAGGAAATTCGGAGATGATCTTTCTACTTTCTTGAAATACTAAGCGGAGTTCTTCTTCGTAATCATTTAGCCAATCCATTGCATCCCTCCTACAATAAAATTGCAAAAAACTGGTTCTTTCGCCCTGATTATATCCTTCTCTTTATTCCATTACAACTAAAATTTAGGAGGTTTAAGGACGAATGGAGTGCTATACCTTTGGACAAATGCTTATGACTATTCGAATGGGGCAAAAGGCTGAAACGCCAGACGGCCGCATTGTGATGCGTACCTCTGCGGGACTTATTTGGACCAATGGGATATTGAATGGAAAAACAGTAGAAATCAAAGATTATTTGTTCTCTGATCTGTGGCAAATCTATGAGGATGAGGAAAGCATGAAAGAGGGAATCGGCAGAGAAAAGCATGAAAAGCGGGAGCGGGAAATGCTTGAAAATCAATATGAAGAGCTGCGCATAGCGAGTCGGAAACATTAAATTCAACGTTCGACTCGCCAATTGCAGCTAGGATGAGGAAATTACTTCGATTTCAATGCTTCGTATTGACCTCTAAGACGTAGAAGTCTCCAAATACTTTGATCTAAGCCACCGAGTCGGTTGCGCTCGGTCCACAATAGACGATATTGATGAAGTAGAACATTCAAATCATTGATTTGCTCCGTAATCAGATTAGGGTCAATCGAATCTGGCGCGGATGCCAGCTGCAGTTTAATTCTTCCAAGCTGCACAGCGTGCTTCACAAAATGGATTCCGTTACTCAGTTCCTTAAGAACAAGATCAGCATCATCACATTGAAGATCAAGCCCCGAGAGACGTGCCTCGATAGAGAGCATGTATTCTTCAAGATTGTTGAAATGCTCTTCGGTAAGTTTCTCTACAATTAACAAATTGTCGAGATTAGTACGAAGAAGCAGGGACATTTCCGTATCATTTGAACGAATAATCTCGGATTCAAGCTGATAGTAATTGCCGAGATCAAGGAGTAGTTGACCAATACCCTCGGAACGATCCGCGAAGATGAATGTATTTAAATATTTTGCAGTGTCTACATCTAGATTGTTATCTACATTCCAGGAAAGCGCAGCACCATAAACATATCCAGTGTAGCTGATTGGAAGATGCTGCCAGTGCCCGTGATCACCCCAATCGGTAATGAGATAGCCGATAGAACCATTATTTTTGCCATGAATAGCTGCACTACGCAGATTGGCAAACATATTGTCGCTACGCCCCGTAATGGAGTTCCATGAGCTGGTACCAGGGCAGACATAGAAAGGAATGCCTGCTTCACGGAATTTGAGGGTATCCGACTCAAAAGGATGTTCCGCACTGTAACCCCATTCCATAGCAATAATATCTTTAGGCAGGTGAGGGATCAGTTCGGGATGTTGGATAATAATATCGCCCCAGAATTGCATCGTCTTGCCGCGTTTCGTAACAAGCTCATAAATCTTCTGAAGAAAAGATAAATAGATCTGACCTTTACCTTGTGATTCAGCCAGCGCTTTGCTTTTGCCAAGACCAAGCTCATACGTCTCATCACAGCCTACATTAAATTGATTAGAGGAGAAGTATGGAAGCAGATCGTCGAACATTTTTTCTAGCAGAGGGAGCACGGCAGGATCTTCGGTATCAAACGTACCGGGATGCATAAATAGTCCTTCTGGATATACATCTCCCATGTACAATTCCTTGGGAAGCATAAATCCCTCTGGAATTTCGGCTAAAGCATTGAATTCAGGACGGGAAAGCCAGCCTTCCATATGTCCAAAGCTGTTCTGGTTTGGAACAAGCTCAATATAACGCGCCTTACAGTAGGCATCTAGAAGCAAGATTTCCTCTCCTGTGATTGGAGTCTCAAGCTCCCACACTTGAGGGAAAGATTCGTACGCGAACGGCGTACCTTCTATATATAGCTGAAGCTGGTTCATCTTCAGATCGGCCATAAGGTCAATGATTCGGTACAAGGTTTCTTGCTTTGGAATTTTATTGCGGCTGATATCAACGGTTATCCCTCTAGCTCCAAAATCAGGTTCATCGCGAATATGCAGATGAGGAATAGATCTGCCGCTTTGTTCAATGATTTGTTTCAGAGTGGCTACTGCGTAGAAGGCACCGACAGGTGAGCTATAGGAGACAACGATACCGCTCTGATCAACAACTATTTCGTATGCCTGCTCAGATAATGACGGCACATAGCTAAAGATACAAGCGGATACGACCGTTGGACGTGTGCCAATAGATAAGGTCAAATGAAGATTTAAGGCTTGTTTAATCACAGCTTGCAGCTTTTGTGCAGCAGGCATTGAACTTTCCTCTCCCGTACTAGGAAGCACAATGCTTCCGCTTATTGGGAAACGGTATGAGTCCTGTGACAATGTGATTTCACGCGGATTAGGCAGAAGCAGTAGTGTAGAATGATTAAGCATAGCGTGGACACCTCTTATTCATGTAGAATATGATCAACTTCACAATAACCTTATCACTACTAAACAGAGGGGGGAATGTCTATAATGTCCAAGCGCATGGATTATATGATCAGTCCATATCCAATACGAATTATTGATCCGAAGGTTGAGTCCTCTAAGCTGAAGCTTAAAAATATTAGAGTAGGACAAGCCGGCCATTTGCCTGGAAGAACGTTATTCCGTTCAGGCGTAGTTTTTGAACACTGGGCTATTGTTTACATAGTATCTGGTGGTGGCACCTATATGGAGACTTCGGGGAAAGAACAGCAGGTGCGTGAAGGCAGCTTATTCTTTTTTCGCCCAGGATACAGTTACAATTTCGGCCCACCACCTGGAGGGAGCTGGGATGAATATTATATTAATTTTAATGGGACACGTGTATCGGAATGGCTAGAGTCGGGTCTAATCGCTGGCGGGAATGTGTTCCAAGCGAATTCGATCATGGGTCTTTCGACCTTATTTGAAGAGGTACTACAACGAATGGAGAGTGGAGAACCTGCAGATGCGGATCGGGCCGCACTACTCGTTGAAAGGATGCTATTGGAGTGTTCTTTTATAATAGAAGAAAAAAGTTGGAATGCTCAGGCAGATTATATGCGTCAGATTCGGGAGGACCTGAATTTATGCATTTATGGTGAAATGGACCTAGAGCAAATTGCGGCAAAACATCATATCTCGATGTCTACCCTTCGTCGTCTTGTTCGGCGTAGTAGCGGGTATCCGCTTCATGAATATATTCACCGTCTTAAAATGGCTGAGGCCAAAAAGCTGCTTCTAAATACCCCATTACAAGTAAAAGAAATATCGGGCATGCTTCATTATAATGATCCATTCTATTTTTCACGTTTATTTAAAAAATATATGGGGATTGCGCCACAGCTTTGTCGTAGTAACATTTAAATCGACATCATACTACTAGAGTCCCAATGTGAATTGTTATAATTATATAATTGTTGTCGTTTTATGAGATATGTTAAAAATTATGGATTAATATTACATAAATACGTTAGTTCTTTATAACTATAGTGGATAAAATGACAAATTTTAGGTATAAAATCTTCTAAAAAAATAATAAATTTTTTGTAACTATTTTTCAAATGGAAGCGCAAACATGGGAAATGTCAGCTTGTTATTGTGATTTTTCTCATGTATGATGCTTTTATCGAGCACAGTACAATCTCGCATTTTCCAAAAAAACTGGAGAATAGGGTGGTGGGATGAAAATCAAACCAACTGCAGAAGACAAACTGATTGAGTATTACAGGTACTTCTCTTTGTCCCTCACATCGCTCATGTATCTTCTAGATAAAACGGGACCTTCCGTAATTTATAAATCCCTTGTTATTGCCATACTCTTTCTGTTTGCACAAACGTTCTCATTTTTTTATCGGAGGTTACGAAGCAGGCCAAAGACTCTCGTCCTAGCTGTTAGTATAGAGATGGTGGGAATTATTGCATTGACCTTGTTTACCGGTGGGTACGAGAGTTCCTTTAGGCTCTATGTGCTAAACCCTGTATTGATTGCTGCAGGCTCATTGTCCATTTATTTTGGATGGTCGCTGCTTTTAAGTTACATCAGTATTTTTGCGGTGCTCTGTTATTTTTTTATCAATTCTGCGAACAAAACTTTTTTGGAAATTGTATTTGTAAATGGGAATCTGTTTCTAACACTGGTACTTACGGTTATAATAATGCAGATCGTTAATCGGATGAAGCGGCAACGTGAAGAATCGAATGCTCGCACGAAAGAGACGATGGAGCATATCAAATCGCTGTACCATATCGTGGAAACCTCAAGCCAACATGATTTCATGAATATCGGTCAAGTGATCACCGATTATGTTGTTAAGCTAACGAAGTTAGATAAGGCTTTGTTTTGGTTCGCCAAGAAAAGCGGAGAACCAGCACCGCAGAGCAGGCAGACCGGCTGGCAGCAGGAAGAGGAACAGTTCTTATTCTCAGAACTGGGCAAACATGAACATGAATGGAGATTGCAGCGAGAGCCTATTTTTAGAAATCTTCCGGGATTAGGAGATTTCCTGCTGATGCCTGTACGGATGAGCACCCGATTTGTAGGGATGATTGGACTCAAGCTGGAGTCTACAGAGGGGCTGGAAGGCCGCAGATGGTATATTCAACAATTGATATTCTTATCTGAGCTAAGTGCGAATATTCTTGAAAGGCATGAGCTTGGTGTGATTGAGAACCGGTTGATCATCACGAACGAACAGAACCGGATTGCGGATGAAATGCACGACAGTGTATCCCAAAGCCTTTTTGGTATTGTGTATGCGACGCATTCGCTGAAGGAATCGTGGAAGAGAATGTCAGATCATGAGCTAGAAGAACAAATTGAGCTTATTCATGACTCTGCTACAAAGGTTGCTAAAGAACTGCGGATCACGATCTACAGTCTTAGCTCCAAGAAGAGTGGCGGGCCTACATGGCTCGGTATGGTAAGATCACATTTAAAGAGCTTATCCAGATTAAATGATGTTGATATTGAATTAAAAATAACGGGAGATGATTTCAGTCTCCCTTATCCTTACCACAAAGCGCTTTTTCGGATTATCTCCGAAGCCACTGGTAATGCCATCAGGCATGGTGCTGCCAGTCGAGTGGATGTAGAACTGTCTCTGAAGCCGACTTGGATTCGATTATTGATTTGTGATAATGGTGTTGGTTTTGATACTGATTTGTTATGGATTGAATCCGAAGATAGTGCGAGTGGGCTTGGCATGAAGAATATGCAATATTTGACGCAGTCGCTAGGTGGCGACTTCCAGCTGTCCAGTAATGAAAATATGGGAACGAGAATCTTGATTTCCATTCCTGTGGGTGTAGCTGAATTAAAGAATGCATAAACTTTAGGGCGGGAGGTCGTTTCTAATGAAAATCGTCATTGTAGATGATCATCCTCTAGTTAGAAGAGGGCTGGCATCCGTTATTTCGATGCAACCGAATGTGAAGTTTGCTGGAGAGGCGACGAACGGCCAAGAAGCGCTTCTTGTGATTGAGGAGACGCAGCCTGACCTTGTACTCATTGATCTTAAGCTAGCGGATGAATCAGGACTTGATGTCATCAAGAAAGCGCGTGCTCGTGGAATCGTTAGTAAGTTTATTCTGCTGACATCATCTGCAAGCAGAGAGGATTTTCTGAAAGCTGAGGAAGTGCTGGTAGACGGATATGTACTGAAAGAGGCATTGCCAGAAGAGTTACTATTTGCTATCCAGTTGGTCCATAAAGGAAGAAAGTATTATGATCCTGGTCTGATGGAAGATAAGATGCGAATGAGTGAAAGCAGTCCGACAGATGAATTGACCCCGAAAGAGAAGGAAGTCTTAATCGAACTAGGACAGGGCGCTTGCAACAGAGAAATTGCCTCACGTCTTTTTATTAGTGAATTTACAGTGAAAAAGCATGTCAGTCAGATTTTAGCGAAATTACAGGTGGCAGATCGTACACAGGCAGCGCTTTACGCAAATGCTGTCGGATTGACCAAATATGAAATGTCTTATGAGTGAAAGTTGAACTAATTTATAAGCATTGTACATAAACACGGACTCGATGTCCGTGTTTTTTTGTGCGTCAAAACTTAAATTAGCCCTAAATATGGCGCTAAAGTATACCTCACCCCCCTCTTAAGGAGTACAACGTCTTACTCCAAAGTGAAGAGGAAAGTGATGATATGAGCCATGTGGCGAATGGTGTGGATTGATAGAATTAAAGCAACAACTGAAACTTTCATGAATGCTTTCAGAATGTAATTTTAGCGGAAGGAGGGTTACTGTGGAAAAGACGATTCTGGATTACATTAACCTGATTAAAAAAAGGTTTTGGCTCATCATGGTGTTCGTTTTGATCTCCTGTGCTACGACTTACTACGTTAGTAAAAACTTCGTTGAACCCGTCTATTCCGCTTCCGGACAGCTGCTTGTCAACAATATTGCCAAGGCTCCCGAGAGCAACAATCTTAACGATTTGAGCTTTAGCCTGAATTTAATTGAGAGTTACAAGGAAATTATGAAATCACCGACCATCATGAAAAGCGTAATAGAAAATCACCCGGAGTTTGGTCTGACGGCTGATGAACTAAGTCAGAAGCTTGAGATTAAAACTTCAGAGAAGAGCCAGGTGATCAACCTCAATGTTCAGGATGAAAACTACACCAAAGCTGCCGGGATCGTAAATGCGGTTTCGCAGACATTCATTCGTGAATTGCCATCGCTGATGAGGGTAGACAATGTGACCTTGCTGACACCGGCCGATCCGACTGATGTTCCAGGGCCCTCGAACGGCGGGTTTGCGATGAATCTCATCATCAGCTTTGTTGTATCGCTTATGGCAGCCCTAGGAATTATTTTGCTGATGGAAACTCTTAACGGCACATTAAGGTCTGAAAAGGAAGCGGAATATGACCTTGGTCTTCCGGTAATTGCTTCGATCGCAACCATTCGTAAACGCGATTTGGGTAAGGCAGCAGGCGGCAACACAAGAGTGAAGGAGGGTGCTTATGTTGCGGCTAAATAAGAGTCTGGTTACGGATGTTAATCCATCCTCGCATATCTCGGAATCGTTCCGATCGCTACGCACATATATACGCCAGCTTGGAATAGCGCAGGGTAGCGGAGGAAAAGTGCTACTCTTTACGTCAGCAGAAGCTGGAGCAGGCAAGACGACGATTTTGTCAAATCTAGCGGTGTCTTTCGTCCAGGATGGGAAGAAGGTAGCGGTGGTGGACTGCAATCTGCGACATCCTGGTCTTCATACAGTGTTTGAAGTAGAGGGTAGTGACGGGCTTGCGGCTTATTTAAGTGGGCAAGAGGAAGCGGATAACATCGCTGTCCTCGGAAATTTGGCCAATCTTTCGGTCATCCCGGCGGGTAAAACGCATGTTAGTCCGCCGGATTTGCTGGGCAACCCCAAAATGACCGCTTTGCTTGAGGAACTAAAAGAAAACTACGATCTGATCCTGCTGGATTCTCCTTCGGCAGTCGATTTCAGTGATGCTCGTATATTGGCACCTCAAGCGGACGGCGTGATCCTGGTGGCCAGATACGGAAAGTCCAAACGGGAATCGATCCGCAAAGCGAAGACGCTGCTTGAACAGACCGGCTCTAATTTAATCGGAATTGCCATGAACCAGGCGAAGTAAATGTTTATGCTTTCGAAGTAAGCTTTGCTCGAAGTCAAATCATTGAAGCTAATGCTCACAAAACTTAAGTTTATGCTTTCGAAGTAAGCTTTGCTCGAAGTCAAATCATTGAAGCTAATGCTCACAAAACTTTTAGGAGGTAAAGTGCGATGAAAAAGGTAAAAAAAGTAATCATACCCGCGGCAGGACTAGGTACGCGCTTTCTTCCTGCAACGAAAGCCATGCCTAAAGAAATGCTTCCGATTATCAATAAACCAACCATTCAATACATTGTGGAGGAAGCTATTGCTTCCGGTATTGAAGATATCATCATTGTTACTGGTAAAGGTAAAAGGGCCATTGAGGATCATTTTGACAATGCGTTTGAGCTGGAGTCTAGGCTTCTGGAAGATGGAAAGCTGGATCTGCTTAAAGAGGTTCAGCGTTCAGCCAAGGTAGAAATTCACTATATCCGCCAGAAAGAACCGAAGGGTCTGGGGCATGCCGTATGGTGTGCAAGACGGTTTATCGGAGATGAGCCATTCGGTGTCATGTTAGGCGATGATATCGTCACAGGAGCCGTACCTTGCCTTAAGCAGCTGATCGATCAATATGAAGAAACACAAAACTCGGTTATCGGAGTTCAAGAGATTCCTGATGAATTCACGAATCGCTACGGTATTATTGAACCGGATTTGCAGGACGGTAAATTGTATCGGGTTAACAATTTTGTAGAGAAGCCGCCACTAGGTACGGCACCTTCTAATCTGGCGATCATGGGCCGTTATGTGTTTACTCCAAAGATCTTTAAGTATCTCGATTTGATGGAAGAAGGCGCTGGCGGAGAGATCCAGTTGACAGATGCCATTCAGAAGCTGAATCAGAGCGAACGGGTATATGCCTATAATTTTGACGGAACAAGATATGATGTCGGCGAGCGGCTTGGATATATTTTGACAACACTTGAATTTGCACTGCAAAGTGAAGATTTGCGCTATCCGGTGATGGATGCAATGGCGGAATGGCTGAATAAAATGGGACAAACCAGCTTGAGTAGTTAAGTTGAGTTCGCAAAATTTTAGATGAGGAGGATGAGCATGCAAAAACTGCCGGAAGACTACGAGGCGGTCCTGCCGAAACTTTACATGCTGCATACCGATGAGAGAAGGAAAGAAGCGGAGTCCTATTTGATAATGAAACGGATGATCGATATCTTTTTTTCCGCTCTTGGTCTTCTCGTGTTAATGCCATTATTTGTTGTCGTGGCGATTCTGATCAAGCTGGAGGATCCGAAAGGAAAGGTGTTCTTTCGGCAAAACCGGGTTGGGAAGAATGAAAAGCAGTTCCCGATGTATAAGTTCAGATCCATGGTTAGTAACGCTGAGGAGTTAAAAGAAAACCTGATGGCCTATAACGAAGTGAGCGGTGCCATGTTCAAGATTAAGAACGATCCGCGGATCACACAGATAGGGAGGTTCCTGCGCAAGACGAGCATCGATGAGCTACCTCAGCTGTGGAATGTGCTGATAGGTCAAATGAGTCTGGTCGGTCCTCGTCCTCCGCTGCCTGAAGAGGTGGCTCAGTATACGGAATATGACAAACAGCGTTTGACGGTTACACCAGGCTGTACCGGATATTGGCAAGTAAATGCCCGAAATAGTGTCGGCTTCGACGAAATGGTACAGCTGGACTTAACCTACATCCATATTCGGAGCACCATGCTGGATCTAAAAATCATTGCTAAAACCGGACTGATGTTACTCGGTTCAAAAGATGCTTATTAATAATGTGGAAATTAGGTGAATGCCGATGCGTGAATACGGAGACGTTCCTAAGCTTTCCATTATCATCTGTACCTACAACAGAGCACCTTTATTGATCAAGACGCTTCAGTCACTTTTAAAGCTAGATCACTTAGAGCAGGCGGAGATCATTGTTGTGGATAACTGTTCCAAGGATGATACTGAAGCTTGCGTCAAAAAGTTTATAGGAAAGCATGGAGCTGATGTGAATATCCGCTACATGATGGAGCCGATGCAGGGGCTTTCAGCGGCTAGAAATACAGGAATTCTGGCTTCCAAATCGCCGCTGATTGCCTTTCTCGATGATGATGCGATACCTTGCCAGCGATGGATAACAACGATTGTCAGTACTTTCGAGAGTAAACCGGAGGTCATGGCTATGGGAGGCAAAATCGCTCCGATATTTGAAAGTAAACGTCCGGAATGGTTGATTAAACCCTTTGAGCTTCCGTACACGATTGTTGATTTAGGTAGCCGGATTAAGGAATATCCCAAGCAACTTCATCCTTGTGGGGCCAATATGGCGATGCGGAAGCTCGTATTCGACATCAGTCTTTTTCCCCTAGATCTCGGAAGAAAGGGTGATTCTCTGCTCTCCGGTGAAGAGACCTGGTTATTCGGACAGATTCAAAAAGAAGGGCATTCCATCCTCTACCATCCGGAAATGGCGGTTGACCATTTCGTTCCGGCGGCCCGTTTAACGGAAGATTGGATTATGAGGCGCTATTATAGCCAAGGCATCTCTAACGCTATGAAAAGCGAAGGACTAAAAGGCAAGCTGCTTCTAGTGGGAAAGACAGCCGCTAAGCTCGTGTATATCCTGGCTGATTCTATCCTCTCAAGAAGTAAAGGAAGAAGGCTTTTGAACAAATGCAGGCTGGAGAGTATTCGTGGAACGCTTCATATGATTCTCAATCGGGAGAGGCATTCCGCAGCGGGGTGAGGGATTAACATGACAAATTTTGAGTGGGGCTCCAAATTAAATGTTTTGCCATACGGGATGCTCTATCTCATGTCGGCCCTGTTCTTTGGAACGGCGGTCATCTACCAGCCGATGATTGCGATAGCTGCCGTGCTTCTGATTATTTTGCTGGGAATCTCAATTTCACGGCCTGAACTGATCAGTTATTTCGTTCTAATCACGACGGCAATATCGATTAACTTTTTATATGATGGCAGCATGTTCGGAATGGAGATACTGTCCCTTTATAAATTGGTTATCGTGATGCTGCTTGTTCCTTGTATTCTGGTCAATGGTTTGCGGTTTCGTCTGAGTCACCCCTTGTGGGCAATGGTAGCGCTGCTGGTGATTACCTTTGGGTCTTCGATCTGGCTGCCGGAAATGACCTCATCCATTGCAGTTAAAGCTTTTATCGGTCTATCCATTCCATTCGTATTTTTATTAATCAACTGGAAAAAGAATGTAGCTGAGCTGCAAATCAAAATCATCTGTATGCTTCCCCTTGTTAGTGTAGTGGTTGGTTTGTTGCTGCAGCTTGCGCATGTTCATAATTTTCTCAACATCGAGTATACAGGCGCTGTACGGATTCAGGGGGCTAATATTCCTGCGCATCTAGCGATGCTGGCCTTTATGGGAGTAGCGATTCCATTTATAGAGGTGAAGCGGAATCCGCAGCAAGCACGCTTTTTCTATATCATGTTAGTTCTAAATTTCTTTATCTTGATTGGAACAGGAACAAGAGGGCCTATATTGGCACTTGGACTTACCGTTCTCTATTACTTCTATGATATTCTCCGCCAATATTTGAAGGGCAGAACCTATCTGCTAATTCCGTTGATGGGTGCATTTTTCCTGATTATGGTCGCCGTTTTCTGGCAGCTCGATAATTTTGAGAAACGTTCCTTTGAGAGAAAGACAGAGACGGCTGTTGATTTATCAGGAAGGTCAGAGGCATGGGAGTATTTCTTAAACAAGGCTGCGGACTCTCCTTGGTCTGGTAGAGGGCTTGGAGCAGTGACGGTAGCAAATGATGGAACATTGTATAAGGGTTTTGTAGTTCCGCACAACGAGTATATCCGCTTTTACTTCGATGGGGGATATATTGGCGCTATTCTGTTGATGTTCTCTTTATTGGCTGTGTTTATTCTGGTGTACAGAGCATTGGCTTCACCGATCAAACCTTATTATTTGTTATTTATTGCAGCGTTTTTAATCTACTCATTCTCCGATAACACGCTGTCGACGGTCCAATTTATTATTCCGTTCTGTTGGTACCTGAACTGCCTGTATCGATCTTCACAGCCAACCGATTCCCCACAAAAAGAAGTGATACGATGAATCAAGTGAATATGTTCGATGTCAATTTTGATAACTATGATTTCATGGATTTGCTTGATTACATTGATAAAACCATTCAGGAGAGGAATCAGTCTTATATCCTCACTTGCAATGTAGATCATGTGATCAAGCTTCGTAAGGATAAAGAATTTCAAACGGTATATTCGAAGGCAGGCGCAGTTGTTGCTGACGGAATGCCACTGATCTGGGCATCCAAAATGCTAGGCAAGCCGCTTAAGCAGAAGGTATCCGGCGCGGATCTATTTAATCGATTGGGCAACGCCTTTGAGCAAAGGAAGTACCGGCTGTTCTTCTTAGGCTCAGCTGAAGGCGTGGCGGAACGGGCAGCGATGAATTTGAAAACAGCGCATCCCGGAATAAATGTGGTTGGCTGTTATTCTCCATCCTATGGATTCGAGCACAATGAGGAGGAGAATGAACGCATTATAGAAATGCTGACAGAGTGCCAGCCAGATATCGTGTTTGTTGGTGTAGGAGCGCCTAAGCAGGAAAAGTGGATTTACCGCCACTATACCTCTTATCAAGCTCCGATATCGATCGGAGTGGGAGCGACCTTTGATTTTCTGTCAGGCTCAGTGAAACGAGCGCCTAGCTTCATGCAAAAAACAGGGTTCGAATGGTTCTGGCGGCTTAGCCAGGAGCCGGGCCGGCTCTGGAAAAGATATCTTGTGGATGATGCACAATTTCTACTTTTATTACTTAAGGAACTGCGTAAGCGGGATAAGGTGAAGGAAGGAGGCTTGGAATGAGTGTATTTACGCCCCCATCACTTAGGTTCATCAAGACAGCTGGATTAATAGGGGGGACTGCAGCTGCAGGTGTCTCTCTTCCGCTGATCATCGGCTTCTCCAGTGCGATGCTGAGTTCATCGAACAGTCTGCAGGGAGCCATTCTCTCAGCCATCCTATTCCCGGCTTTCTTGCTAGCCATACTTAGACCGAAAATGCTGGTTGCTTATACCTTGCTAATCTGGGCAGTAGCTCCAGAGCTGCGCCGCATTGCTGACTGGTCAGAAGGAGTGTATCACTCTGTATCCTTGCTGAGCTTAGCACCCTTGTTAACCGGTGTAACCTTGATCATTCCGCTGCTGAAGGAGATTCATAATATTCAAAAATCCTCCACGCGGATCATGTTAATGTTCGCAATAGCGCTGGGTTATGGTGCTTTAATCGGTTTGGCTAAGAATGGCATGGGTTCAGTTTATGACTTAGCGAGTTATATTGTGCCACTGCTGTTATTGCCGTACTTTGCCGTCACGAAGTTCAAGCCGAAGGATATCGATCGACTGCTTACCGCTTTTGCCAATATTGCAGTCCTAGTTGCCATTTACGGGATTGTTCAGTATTTAACCGTGCCACCTTGGGATGTGTTCTGGATGAAACATGCGGACATGATGTCCATCGGAAATCCATATCCATTGGAAATTCGAGTGTTCTCTACGCTGAATTCGCCCGGACCGGCTGCAACCTTCTTAGCGTTTGCTTTAGTTCCGATGATACTGGAGAAAAAATGGCGGGGAACATTGCGCTGGATCGGCGTGCTGCTGGTTGTAATCTGCCTGCTGACTACTTTAGTACGCGCGGCATGGCTGATACTCCTGGTGATGCTGCTCATGTACATTGGAACCTCTCCTTCTAAGGGAAAGTGGAAAACCTTGATCCAATTAGTTTTTGTGGCTGCTGCGTTGTTCTGGGTTGTGCCGAAATTGCCTGGTGCCGAAGGACTGGTTGCTCGGGTAGAGACACTTTCTTCTGTTCAAGAAGATCACTCTTATAATGAACGGCTAAGCTTATGGCAAAACATGCTGCCGATGGTTGCCGCCAATCCAGTAGGTCAGGGAATTGGTAGTGTAGGCCAAGGGACTAAGCTTGGTAATGACGGCGAGCTTGGAGAGTACGGAATTATGGATAACGGAGTTATCGCTTTACTGCTTACCTTTGGTGTTCTGGGTGCTGTTTTCTTCTTCGGAGCTTTAGGCGCAGTTGTCAAACAGATATTCGCTAGAGTAATCAGTAGGGACCAATTGCAGCCCTACGCCCGACTTGCGTTAGCTACTTGGACCGGTGCGATTGTCAGTCTAGTTTCAGATAATGGGTTTCCCGGACTCAAGGGATACTTAATCTGGATGCTGATCGGTCTTGGCCTCAGCGCAAGAGAGATTACTCAAAGTAGAAGGAAGGGAACACCGTATGCAGCAGTTGAATGCAAAATCTCTCCCCGCTAGAACAATCTGGTCATCTTTTAGATTGTTCGCCAAGAGCAAGGACAACAGCTCGGCAGCCGTAAAAACTATGTTTGTCAGTGTCATGATCCTATTGATTAACATGTTAACTGGTGTACTGACCGCCCGTTATCTTGGACCGACAGGTCGTGGGGAACAGACGGCAATGATTAACTGGTCACAGTTTCTGGCGTTTAGCATGAGCTTTGGCATTCCTTCAGCTCTCATCTATAACGCTAAGAAAAATCCGGAGGATGCCGGAGTGCTTTATCGTATGGCATTGCTGCTCGGTACCATTTTTGGAGTCATAGCGATGATTATAGGTATCGTGGTCTTGCCTTATTGGCTGAAATCCTTCAGTCCGGAGGTCGTGACCTTTGCTCAGTGGTCTATGATTCTGTGTCCGATTATAGTGATCTCTCAAATTAACAATGCAGCTTTTCAATTCAGAGGCGAATACAAGAGGTTTAATTGGATTCGCTATCTAGTGCCGTTGCTTACACTGACGATGATCGGGATATTGATCGCGCTGGATCAGATGAATCCATTTACAACTGCAGTTGCCTATCTTCTTCCGGGAGCGCCGCTGTTTATCGGAATGACGATTTCCTTGCTTCGTACCTATAAGGTGAAGATGAGAGGGGCCTATCAGAATTTAAAAAGATTGTTTACTTACGGACTTGGTTCCTACGGCAATGACTTGCTTGGCAATTTCTCTACCTATATCGATCAGATCGTAATTGCCGGTTTGTTAAGACCTGCTGATTTGGGGCTGTATGTAGTGGCTGTGAGTCTATCACGAATGGTTAATTTTTTCTCAAGCTCAATTACGATCGTGTTGTTTCCTAAGGCTTCTGAGCTGTCCAAAGAACAGGCAGTTGAGTTAACATTCAAAGCCTTCCGAATAAGTACGACCTTCACCATGCTTGGCGGAGTATTCCTGATGCTCTTAGCCCCTTTAGTAATTCCGTTGATGTACGGCAAAGACTTCAATGCGGCATTAACCGTGTTTCGCTTATTGCTCCTTGAAGTGACCATTAGCGGAGGGACGATCATTCTGGCGCAGGCCTTTATGGCGCTAGGCAAGCCGAAAATTGTTTCGATGCTTCAAGGTTTTGGCTTACTCTTGGTTATCCCAATGTTGTTCCTGCTCATCCCTAAGTTTGGCTTACTCGGAGCAGGGATAGCGATGTTGTCATCAGCAATCCTGCGATTCTTCTTCATTGTTCTCAATATAAAGTACACCTTAAAAGTTAAACTACCCCGGCTGCTCATTACCCGGGAGGACATTCAGTGGATGAAGACGACGATGAATTCTTACATTCGCAAGAAACCTATGGATATGAATGGATAATGCGAAAGATAAAGGAGGAAACCTTCATGGATTCAGTAAAAAGCGTGGTAGGCGGCCAAGGCAATTATCCAATATCGGCTGTCATCATCGCTCAGGATGACGAAGTTCGAATATCTAAGGCCATACAATCCTGCAGGTTATTCGCCGACGAGGTGGTTGTGATTGACGGAGGCAGCAAAGACGGGACAGTACAGCTTTCTGAAAGCTTGAATTGTCGTGTATACGTCAACCCTTGGCCCGGATATGCGAAACAGAGGGAGTTCGGAGTAGAACGCGCGGTTCATGATTGGGTCTTCCTTATTGATACTGACGAAGTGGTCAGCGACGAGTTGGCCGCGAGTATTCTTGAACTGAAACCGGGGCTTATGGATCAATCGGTTGCCTATTCTATCTACCGGATTGGCGATTTCATGGGCAGATGGCTGGATCGTGGCGAATATCTAGTGCGCCTTTACAACCGCAAAGCGTATGGAATTCGAAATAGCTTGGTGCACGAGATGCCCGAGGTCTCTGAAGAGCGAACCATACGTTTGACAGGAACCCTCTGGCATTATGGTTACCGCAGTATTAACGATCATGTGGCACGTTTCAATAAGTATACTGACTTGGAAGCTGAAAGTGCGTATGCCAAGGGCAAACGATTTCGGGTCAGTCACCTGCTGTTAAGACCACCAGCCCGTTTCCTGCAAAAGTATTTCTTACACGGATTGTTCAAGAAAGGAATGTCAGGTTTCGGTGTATCCGTATTTTGGGTCATGTATGAATTCATGGTCGGCTTCAAGCATTACGAATTAATTAGATCGGGAAAGCTGACTCAGCACAATGCGGAGACGAGTCAGACCGAGAAGGAGAATAAAGGAGAGAGAAGCTATGCCGTACAGTGACGGATTGAACATTATGACGACAGGCCTTAGCTGGCCGTCGCTACAGCCGGGTGGGCTTAACACGTATTTCAAATCCGTTTGCGAGCAACTCTCCTCACGTAATCGGGTGCATGCGCTGATTTGCAGTCAAGAAACGCCTGCTACCCCTGAGGAATTGATTATTCACAATGCCGGAGATCCAAAAGATGGGATCTGGAAACGTAAGGATGCTTTCCAGCGTAAGGCGGCCGATCTGATGGGAGAGGGCAGTGGCCGTATAGATATTTTATACACTCACTTTGCTCCTTATGGTATTGGTCCAGCACTGGAAGCAAAGAAACGCGGGATTCCTGTAGTGATGACTTTTCATGGCCCATGGAATGAAGAAATGAAAATCGAAGGTCAAGGCATTAAGCACCGGGTCAAAACAACCATCGCCAAATCCATTGAACATAGAGCCTATAAACTAGCGGATAAGTTCATCGTGCTTAGTGAGACGTTCCGCGATATTCTCCATAAGCTGCACGGAGTGCCACTACACAAAATTATTGTGATTCCAGGCGCAGCTAATGTGGAACGTTTTATCCCCGCTACGAATCGATTGGCGATTCGCCGAAGCTTAAATTTACCTGAGGGAGCAACAACCGTGCTGACTGTCCGGCGGTTGGTCAATCGAATGGGACTACTCCAGCTGCTTGAAGCCTGGAAGCAAGTTGCGGAGCGTTTCCCGAATGCAATTCTGCTGATTGGTGGTAAAGGGCCGTTGCGGGGAGAACTGGAAGAAAAGATCGCCGACTATGGCTTAAGCAATAAGGTAAGACTGCTAGGCTACATTCCCGATCATGAGCTAGCCTCTTATTATCAGGCAGCGGATATGTTCGTGGTTCCCTCACAGGCATTGGAGGGCTTTGGTTTGATTACCGTTGAAGCCTTATCTTCAGGATTGCCAGTGATGGCTACACCGATTGGCGGCAATAAGGAAATTTTGCAAGGCTTCCGGCCGGAGTTGCTATTTAAGAGTTCAAGTAGCGACCACATGGCTGAAGGCATGATCCATATGCTCAGCAATCGAAAGCTGCTTCCGAGCCGGGATGAATGTAGAGAGCATGTACTGGAGAGATATACCTGGGAGCATGTTACGGATCAAGTAGAATCCGTGTTCCTACAAGCTTTAGGAGAGGAGGTGACCACGTAATGCTTAGAGTGGCTTATATAGATCACACTGCTAAATGGAGTGGTGGAGAAGTTGCCCTGTTTAACATCCTTACCCATATTGGAGAACAGATCGATCCCCTGGTAATCCTGGCTGAGGATGGTGCCCTGGCTGAACGGCTACGTGAAAAAGGAATGGATGTCCGTATTATTCCGCTGGATGAGAGCATCAGAAGTCGTGGTAGAAATGCAGTCAACTTGGGAGCACCTGCTGCAGCCTTCAAGCTGTTGGCTTATGGTCGCAAGCTTGCGCCGCTTTTAAAAGCGGAGAAGGTAGATTGCGTGCACACCAATTCCCTAAAATCTGCATTATACGGAGCCATCGCTGCAAAAATAGCGGGCGTTCCATTGATCTGGCACATCCGGGATCATATTGGAGCTCCTTATTTAAAGCCTATCGTTGCCAAAGGCATTCGTTTGCTGTCGCGTCTGCTCCCCAATGGAGTCATCGCGAATTCACATTCTACGCTGAATGCTTTGGAGTTGCCGCGTTCCAAAAAAACGCTGGTCGTATACTCCGCTTTCGCTAAAGCGATTGGTAATGGGATCGGTATGCGGGACCAGAAGGATTTTAACGTACTGCTAGTTGGTCGATTGGCGCATTGGAAAGGTCAGCATATTGTGCTGGAAGCCGCAAAAAGCTTTAAGAATGAACCTCGTGTGAAATTCTGGCTGGCCGGAGACGCTCTGTTTGGAGAAGAGGCCTATAAGCAGGAATTGCTGCAAAAGATAAAAAACGACGAGCTTACTAATGTAAGCATGCTAGGGCATGTGGATGATATCCAAGGCCTTATGAATACTGCTGATTTACTGATTCACACTTCGGTAACTCCTGAGCCTTTTGGCCAAGTTATCGTTGAAGGAATGGCAGCGGGATTGCCGGTGATCGCCTCCAATGAAGGCGGGCCGGTAGAAATTGTAGTTCAAGGTGAGACAGGGCTACTGATAGAGCCTGGTGACGCGGCGATACTGGCAGACTCCATTAAATGGATGCTGGATCACCCAGAGGAAAGACGGCGGATGGCGGACAATGGGATGAAACGAGTGAAAGAGCATTTTGTTATCGAGAATACGGTCAAGGACATCGTTGACTACTATAAAGGTTTGTTGGCGGGCACCTGACAGATGATATGACGCGGTAATTCTGAAGATGATGCTCCATAAAACTTTGAGGATGATTCACATGAAAATTGCGATAGCGCACGATTACTTAATCCAAATGGGCGGCGCGGAAAGAGTGGTGGAAGTCTTTCATCACATGTATCCCGAGGCTCCAATCTACACAACGGTTTTTAACGGAAGCCGCCTTACTGACAATCTCAAAGATGCGGATATCCGTGCCTCCTGGCTGCAAAAGATTCCGGGGGTAAAGACCAATTTTAAAGGGGTGCTGCCACTTTATCCAATGGCCATCCGTGATTTGGACTTTCGCGGTTTCGATATCGTCCTGAGTTCCAGCAGTGCTTTTATGAAAAGTATTCAAGTTCCTAAACATACGTTTCATCTTTGTTACTGCCATACGCCTATGCGCTTCGCATGGGATTATGACACCTACATGGAACGTCAGTCGAATTCCGGGCTGTTCAAAAAAATGCTTAAGGTATACATGCAGCAGCTCAAAACGTGGGACCAACGGACTTCCAAAAATGTGAATCAGTTCGTAGCCAATTCATCAGTAGTGAAGACGAGGATTCAGAATTATTATCACCGGGATGCAGATGTCATATTTCCACCGATTAATACAGCCCGGTTTACAAGCTCTTCAACCATTGGTGACTATTATTTAATTGTCTCCCGGCTTGTTTCCTACAAGCGGATTGATCTGGCAGTAGAGGCTTTTAACCGTAACGGACTTAAGCTTTATATCGTAGGGGATGGACCAGATCGCAAGCGTCTCGAAGGCATGGCTAAGGATAATGTATCGTTTCTGGGCCGGCTAGAAGATGAGCAAGTGACTGGAATGATGGCACAGTGTAGAGCATTCATTTTTCCAGGAGAAGAGGACTTTGGAATTACACCGCTGGAAGCGAACGCTGCAGGAAGACCGGTAATTGCTTATCAAGCAGGTGGGGCACTGGATACTATTATTCCTTATGTAAATGGTGTGTTCTTTCAGCATCAAGAAGTGGAGGATCTGCTTAAGGCTATTTATGAAGTAGAGTCCTACGCTTGGGATATCGATCAAATTATGGAGCATGCACGTAAATTCGATGAGCAGGCGTTTATGGTTAAGTTCAAGCAGTATGTTGAGCAGGCCTACGTCAATTTTCTAAAAGGAGGATGATTGTATGAAGCTGACAGTAATCGGTACTGGGTATGTGGGTCTTGTATCTGGCGTGTGCTTTGCACTGGGCGGACATCATGTCATCTGTGTGGATAAGGACGAGGAAAAGATTAAGAAGCTGAAACAGATGGAATCGCCCATCTATGAGCCGGGAATCGAGGAACTGATTGAACTGAATCTTCGTGAGGAAAGGTTATCTTTTTCTGCAGATCTTCAGGATTCGGTGCGGCATTCAGATATTATCATTCTTGCTGTAGGTACGCCATCATTGCCTAATGGTGAAGCAGACTTAACCTACATTGAGGGTGCAGCTGCTGAAATCGCTAAAGCGATGGAAGGGCACAAAATTATAATGACTAAATCTACAGTTCCCGTAGGGACAAATGAGAAAATCTCCAAAATGCTCTCTAAGTTTACCCATCATTCTTTTGATATCGTGTCTGCTCCCGAGTTTTTACGTGAAGGGTCAGCGATTCGCGATACCCTCCATCCCGACAGAATTGTCATTGGTCTTGATAATCCAGAGCTGGAACCAACCATGCGCGAGCTTCATAAGGGTTTCACTGAAAATGTATTTGTAACAGATATACGCAGTGCTGAAATGATCAAATATGCTTCAAATGCATTTTTGGCCACGAAGATTTCCTTTATTAACGAGATTGCCAATATTTGTGAAAAAGTGGGAGCTGATGTAACCGAGGTAGCACAAGGAATGGGTATGGACCAAAGAATCGGGTCATCCTTCCTGCAGGCTGGTATCGGTTATGGAGGCTCCTGTTTCCCGAAAGACACTAATGCACTCATTCAAATTGCGGGCAACGTCGATTACGAATTCAAATTATTGAAATCTGTAGTCGAAGTGAACAAGGGACAACGGTTTATGATCATCTCCAAGCTGCATGAATCACTTGGCAGCCTGCGCGGTTCGACGATTGGGATATGGGGGCTTGCTTTCAAGCCTAATACTGATGATGTCCGCGAAGCTCCAGCCAGAGAGATTGTTGAGGCACTGGTTGCTGAAGGGGCAACAGTCAAACTATATGATCCAATCGCAGCTACAAATTTCAGGCAGCAATATGATCATCCGCAGCTTTGCTGGTGCAATCTTCCAGAGGAAGCGGCTGAGGGCAGCGATGCCGTATGCCTCTTGACCGATTGGAGCCTACTGAAGGAGATTGATCTGCATCAGCTGGCGAAAAGCATGCGCAATGGGGTGCTGATTGATGGACGCAACGTGTATTCCAAGGAGCAAATCGAGGGTACCGGCCTCGTTTATCATTCTGTCGGCCGCCCGCAGATGGGTGGCTTGAGTGGTTATTCTGCTAGTGTGGCTGGAGCGGTTTAATCAATATATATTGAACTTGTGATTTTTCTATTTAGGGATGAGCCGTGACTCCAGAGAATGTTTGGACTTCCAGCCGCTGTTGTTTCCAGATTTCTTGATTTATACCGCTTAATAGCGGATGAAATCCGGAAAAGCTTATGCTTACGAAGTGAGCTTTCCTACGGAAAGCTTTTAGGCGGATGCTATCGCTCCTACAGTTCCAAAATTCCCCTCCGTCACTCCGTTCCCTTATCATAAGTTTTAAGCAATTTATAAAGTTAGAGTACTCTGATTGTTTATCGCAGTAGCAGATAACCTTGTTGTTGTAGTAGTACTTGCGTTGGCTGCTGCCTCCATAGGAGCAGAAGCAAATCTTTAGAAAAACGTGCTGCCTTCCGGCTGGTACAGCCCGGTGCAGTACGGTTCAAGCATTTAGAGGAAGTTGGTTAGGTAAAGAACGGAAAGGGAATTTGGAACTGTAGAAACGGAGTGTTCGCCTTTATCCTCGGATTTCTACCGCTGGCGGCGGTTCAAATCAGGAAATCTGAGGATAACAGCGATCGGAAGTCCAAAATCCCTTGGAGTGGTTCATACCTAATAAATTTTTTTAAAAATGCATCCGCTCGAACTAAGGCTAAGCGGAAGCTATACGTTTTGATAACAATTCAATTATGCTCATTTCCATATATTAAGGAGGGTTCATTCTATGAAAATGGTACTTCTATCAGGCGGTTCAGGTAAACGGTTATGGCCGTTGTCCAACGACTCACGTTCAAAGCAATTTCTAAAGGTACTTGAAAGCCCTCAGGGTGAACCAGAATCCATGGTACAACGTGTCTGGAGACAGCTGGAGGAAGCAGGGATGGCAGAATCATCTTATCTGGCCACCGGCCGTGGCCAAGTAGAAATGATACAAAGCCAGCTGGGAAGTCATGTGCCGATTATCGTTGAACCGGAGCGTCGGGATACTTTTCCGGCTATCGCCTTAACAGCTACCTATCTTTATTCAGTGGCAGGTGTTTCTCCAGCGGAAACGGTAGCAATATTGCCTGTTGACCCTTATGTAGAAGCATCCTTTTTCGATACCATAGCTATGCTTGAGGGGACCATGCTGGAAAGTGGAGCAAATCTGGCACTAATGGGTGTTGTTCCTGAACATGCCTCAGAGAAATACGGATATATTATTCCTACCACCGAAGAGGCGGGGGGAAATGGTTTTATGAAGGTGAGTCACTTTCAAGAGAAACCAGACCGTATACAAGCAGAACAGCTCATCGAGCAAAATGCCTTGTGGAATTGTGGAGTGTTTGCCTTCCGCTTAGGGTACTTGTTAGATATTTTGCAGCGTAAAGGGTTGCCTTTAGGATATGAAGAATTGCAGAAGCAGTATAAGCTATTGTCTTCCATCAGCTTTGATTATGAAGTGGTGGAGAAAGAAGAACATATTGTAGTACAGCCGTATGATGGATTCTGGAAGGATCTTGGAACGTGGAATACGCTGACAGAGGAAATGAGCAGCAAGCATGTAGGAAAAGGTTTTGTGACGGCGGATTCTGAGGGGACTTGCTTGATTAATGAGCTGGATATTCCGATTACGGTAATTGGTGCGAAGGATCTGATCATTGCGGCTAGCCCGGATGGGATTCTAGTTACCCATAAAGCTGAGAGCCCACGGATTAAAGAAGTGCTGAAGACCTTTGAACAAAGACCGATGTACGAGGAACGCCGCTGGGGCCATTACAAAGTTATTGATTATGTGAAATATGATGAAGGCAATGAAGTGCTGACCAAACGGATTTTTATATCCGAGGGGAATAATATCAGCTATCAATTACATCGCAAGCGTAGTGAAATTTGGACAATCGTCAGCGGCGAAGCAAGTATTGTTCTGAATGAGAAAAAACATAATGTGAAGGCTGGGGACGTGGTACGTATACCGGAAGGAACGAAGCACGCGATCCTTGCTTTGACGGATGTCGAGTTTATAGAGGTACAGACGGGTTCTGAATTAGTAGAAGAAGATAACATTCGTATTACTTTAGACTGGAATGATATAGAACTACAACAATTCATTTCATAGGTCTAACCTATCTATTTAACCAATCCAAAATTTCTTGAAACAGGTAAATTGACTCAATTATCAAAAAAAGTCATAAAAACACTAAATATATCATTAATTGTCGTCGATACTTACGGTAAGAGAGATTATTTCTCTTAAATTGAAAAGGCAAACCTATCGAAAGGTAGGGACGCAAAGCTATAGGGCCTTCGAAAGAGTGGCAGCCTGGCTACCGAAAGGGAGATTATTTTGAAAGCTTACCGTACGTATCGATTATTTGGCGCATTTCTGTCACTCGTCTTGTTTCTGACTGCACTTCCGCTTACTGTTGGAATTTCGCCGTCTGTTGTCATAGCTGCTTCAAATTCTGGAACGCCAGTTACCCCAGGAGCCTCACCTGAAGCCGTAAAGCTGCTTAACTATTTTTACTCGATCTCAGGAAAAGGTATTATTGCTGGTCAACATGACTATTTAGAAAGTCCAGATGAAATTAACAATATGCTGAAGGGAACCAGCGGACAATATGCCGCTCTTCACGGTTATGAACTGGGCGCGATCAGCGGTCAGTCAGAAGGAACGATGGCCTGGCAGCGTCAAAATGTGGTGAACAGCGCCATCAACTGGAATAAAGCGGGCGGGATCGTAGCTATGACTTTTCATGCTAACCTGCCGGGCACCTCTTATGACTGGGATAATGTAAAAAAAACACTTAGTCAGAATGAGTTCGATAGTTACGTTACACCGGGTACCAAGCAATATAACAATCTGATCGCTGAACTTGATAAGGTGGCAGTCTCTTTAAAAAGCTTGCGCGATGCCAATGTTCCGGTGCTTTGGAGACCCTATCATGAAATGAACGGGAACTGGTTCTGGTGGGGGAAGAAAAATAACTTTTCTAAACTTTGGAATATTATGTATGACCGTTTTGTTAACGTTCATAAATTAAATAATTTGTTATGGGTATGGAGTCCGAATGCTCCCAATGTTTGGTCAGATCCTTATGCGCTAACTTATCCAGGTGCTGATAAAGTAGATATTCTGGCAGCAGATATATACGAAAATGATTACCAGCAAAAATACTATGACAGCTTGTTGAGTCTAGCCGCAGGCAAACCGATTGCGATCGGGGAGAATGGTGAAATGCCTAATCTGGAGAAGCTTCAGCAATCACAAAGTAAATGGACGTATATGATGAGCTGGGGAAAAATGCTTTACGAGAATAATAGTGCAGATACAATTAAAACATTTATGAATAGCAACTATACCTTAACTAGAGATAAATTAAATACTAGTCTGGTACCGACACCTAGCGCTGCACCAGCGCCGGCACCTCCCGAAGAAGAGGGTGAGGCAGCAATTCCTCTTGTGAAGGGGCTTGCAGGAGAATATTACAACAACATACAGCTATCGGGAACAGCAGCTCTTACTAGAACTGATGCAATTATCGATTTCAATTGGCGGCAAGGATCGCCGGATGCCGCCCTCGGGGTTGATCGTTTCTCCATACGTTGGAGCGGTAAAATTAAGCCATTATATGATGAGCAATATACATTTTACACTACCTCAGATGATGGCATCCGTGTGTGGGTGAATGGGCAATCCGTGATTGATAGTTGGACTAAGCAAAGTGGTACTGAGCGTAAGGGTAATATAACGCTGAAGGCTGGCCAGCTATACGATATCAAGGTGGAGTATTACGAAAATGAAGGCGATGCGAGAGTCCGCTTGATGTGGGAAAGTGCTAGTCAAGCTAAAGAGACAGTTCCAGCAAGTGCACTTTATCTTCCGGATGTCTCCTGATTGATGAAAATTAAAGGTCGATCCTTAGTGGCTCTGCGTTATTGCAGAGCTACTAAGCTATAGTCCTCATTAGGTCAGAAGACGATTGTCCGATAACAGGTATGTTTATTTAGCACCTGTGGAGGCAGTACAGCTACCGAAAGGAGGATTTATTTGCGTAAATATTATAAGCAAAACAGATTGTTGTTTACTATATTACCGGTGTTTATTATTTTTTCCTTGCTGCCTTGGGGAGAGGTTAAGGGTCTTCCGAAGGCTATGAGTGTTTCTTCCGCTCTTCCTCCGGCTATACCAAGCAATCCATCAGCTTCTGAAGAAGCCAAGCAACTGCTGAGTACTTTGGTGAATCTACGTGGCAAAGGAATCCTGTCTGGCCAGCACGATTATCTAGAAAGTCCAGATGAACTGGTTCATAAGCTGAAGAATACATCGGGACAAAATGCCGTTCTACATGGTTATGAATTGGGGGCAATTAATAATCAACCCGAAGGGACGATCGCAGAACAGCGACAAGCTGTTATAGACAGTGCAATGGAGTGGCATCAAGAGGGTGGCATTGTAGCCATGACATTCCATCAGAGTTTGCCGGGGACTTCTCCGGAGTGGTCCAATGTAAACAGAAGTCTCAGTCAAGAGAAGTTTAATACTTATGTTACGCCTGGGACGGCTCAGTATAAGAGTCTAATCTCTGATCTAGACGAGATCGCTGGCTATTTGGGACAGCTGCGTGATGCCGGAGTTCCAGTCTTATGGCGACCTTACCATGAAATGAACGGCGGTTGGTTTTGGTGGGGGAAAAAGGACAATTTTTCAGCGCTTTGGAATATTGTCTATGATCGTTTTGTAAATACACATCAACTGAATAATCTACTGTGGGTGTGGAATCCGAATGCGCCGAATGAATGGGCAGATCCTTATGCTGCATATTATCCCGGTGCGGATAAACTCGATGTTCTTGCTGTGGATATCTACAATAACGATTATAAGCAGTCCTACTATGAGGATCTGCTCGCACTTGCTGATGGTAAACCTATCGGAATCGGGGAGAGTGGACAGCTGCCGAACCCGGAAGTATTAACCGAGAAACAAAATAAATGGGTCTATATGATGACCTGGGGAAAATTACTGACAGAAAATAATACGCTACAGTCAATTAAAAGCTTTATGAATGACTCGTTTATAGTATCGAGAGAGGATTACGTTCTCACAACAGGAGGCCCTTCGATAGCACCGGTAATCCCGGTAACTCCAACGGGTTTGACTGGAGAATACTATAACAATACTGATTTAGAGGGAGAAGCGGTACTTATCCGCGATGATCGTAAGATTGATTTTAATTGGCATGGCGGGTCACCTGCACAGGAGATAGATGAAGATCATTTTTCTGTTCGCTGGAAAGGGAAGCTCAAACCCAAATTCAGTGAAAAATATACGATTTCGGCATCCTCTGATGATGGAGTCCGTGTCTGGATTGACGGAAAGCTGATCATCGATAATTGGAAAAATCAAAGTGCAACCCTTCATAAAGGAAGTATCCCGCTCACAGCCGGAACACTTTATGATATCCAAATTGAATATTATGAGAATGAAGGAGATGCTAATCTTCGCTTGCTGTGGGAGAGTTCCAGCCAGAAGCAGCAGGTGATTCCACAAGGGGCATTGTTCCTTCCTTAATCTAATGAAATGATAGGGTTAGACATTCCGGAAGAAAGAGAGGACCTATGGATGGGAATAACGAGGAGAATATCTAATAGAAAAAATAGGATAACTGCAAACAAACCATTACTGTTATTACTGAAATTCACCGCATTAACCGTCTTGTTTCTGTTGTCTGTCTCTGTTTTCGGAACGAATAAGACGAACGATTATAAGGCAGGTGCCAATATACCAAGATTAGCTACAGGAAGTGATGTTGCAGCAGAAATACCGGATGGTACTGTGATCTGGAATCTGGGACAACATGATGGCTCAGCAGCTGAGTTCGCTGCGAGTGGCACTTCTGGCAGTAAGAAGATATTTAATGTTCCTTCTTCAGCGCTCAAATCATCGGCTCTTCAGAGCTTGCCTGCAGGCTTGAATGGAAAGACCCAGCCGGAATTAACGATCACCTATCAGCTAAATAAGATCCCGGAGAATGGGGTCTTATTTAGCGTAGGAATTCTGGATGCTTATAAATCCGTGCCGCAAATGAGTGTGTTTTCCAATCGTCAATTGTCAGGGATCATTCAAATTGCGGGCGTATCGGGCACAGAAAGTGAATATAGCTTTCAAAAATCCTATGAATTATACATTCCCAAGGAGCAATTGAAGCTGGGAACGAACGAATTGAAGCTGCAAACGGTTCGCTGTTTATATTGCAGTGACAAAGAAGACGAATATTCCTGGTGGACTTGGGATAATCTCCGTTTAGAATCTCTTAACGCTCCAATTTCCGAGCCTATTCATGGCAGCTATACACTGACCGGAACAGTAGTGAATAATAAGCAGTTTTACTTTGATGAAGGTGCGGTTACGCACTTGCCTTATGTTATCAAATGGCTAGGGATGGCTTATAGCGGCAATGTGATGCGTACTAGCTGTGCCAGTGATGTCGGGAGATCCTGCTCGGATATGATGGAATATTACAAGGTATTGCAGGATTACAACATGCAGGCGGTTGCTTTGTATTTGCATACTGGTGATATTAAGCTTAAGGCAGATGGATCGTTGCCTGCTGACGCGGAGAAAAAGCTGACAGATTATTTTGAGCAATATAGCCCCTATTTTCAATATTATGAGGTAGATAATGAGCCGGGATTATTCAATCGTTCTAAGGCAGTGAACCTGGCGATTGCGGACTGGCTGAATAAAAAGGGCAAGCAAATCGCGCCCCATTTACAAACTGTTGCTCCGGGCTGGGCATATTGGCCGAGCTACAGTGAGGATTCTTGCGGTAATCAGAAGGGAACTGGGAAGGAATGTGGAGATCCGGATGGCTGGGAACGTGATCCAGAGCAACGTATGGAGCTGGAGAAGGTTACAGATTTGACCAATGGACATTCCTACGGCGACTCTTATATTTTTAGTAATGGAGGAAGCTTTACTGAGAATTTGAAGACCTTCACTGGCGCAGACAATGGACTCGGCAAAAAAATGCTGACCACTGAATTTGGTACCTCGGACAGTCATGTGGATGCCTATCAATACGGGGCAACGGAGCGGACAGCGGCTGTATTCGACCGGATCATGCGTGCACATATTGGTTATGCGGATATGTTTGTGCAGCATGCTGCTTTTTTTAAGGATTTCAGTTTATTCAAATACGGGTTTAATTTAGAAGAGCATGATCCGGCGACCACAGAGATTTATTATACAAAAGAAAATGAGGATTCACGTGTCAGCATCATGAGAAGGCTCAGTCTTGCCTATGCTACACATGGAGCTCCGCTAACTTATCAAATTGCCAACAAAGATGTGTTAGCCGACAAGCTGGTATATGTTCGGGCCGTGGATACTTCTACATTGAAGCCTCTTGCTGGAAGCGGGGCGACTTCAAATAAGGTACTGGTTAATTTCGTTAACTTTGAGTCTACTCCACAGACCGTGAGTGTAAATGTGACTATGCCGAAAAACGGGGTGTATGAAGGGGAACGTTTTGGAAACGGGGATACGTATGAAAAAGCAAAAAGTTATGTAACAGGCAAAAAGGCTACTCCCACGTTAACCTTTACGGAGACACTTGCTCCAGGAGAGGCTGTGCAGTATATTTTGCAGCCTTCTTCTGAAGTAAAGCCATCGGCACCTAAAGGATTTAAAGCCGCAGCAACAAAAGGTTTAGCTGTAAAATTAAATTGGTTGGAGGCACCGGGAGCAAGCTATGAGCTGCTTCGCGCTGAAGGTAGCGGCGGGGAAATGAAGGTGGTAGCCACCGATGTGAAGCTTACAGAATATACGGATCATAATTTACGTGAAGGGACGTTATATACCTACGCGGTAAGGGTATCCGGCTCTAATTTACTGTCCGATAAAGTTCAGATTACAGCCACCGGACTGGTTCCTCTGGATCGTACTAAATGGAAGGTATCCTCAAATGTGAATACGGCAGCATCAGCTCCTAGTCTGGCTATCGATGGGGATCGGCGCACGCGCTGGGATACGGGGAAACATCAGGCTTCCGGAGAGTATTTTCAGATTGATCTGGGTGAAGCACATGAAATTGAAAGAATAGATTTGGATAGCACGTTATCACCGTTTGATTATCCAAGAGACTATGTAGTTTATATTTCTGACGATACTCAAAACTGGAACAAACTCACGTCTGGAAAAGGTACGAAAGAGCTTACTAAGATATCCTTATCTAAAGTAAAGACGAGGTATATCAAAATTGTACAGACCGGATCCGGCGGGAATTATTGGTCCATTCAAGAGCTTCAGATGTATTCCAGAGAATAAGGGTATCATTTGAATTTATATAATCATTTATAGCGCATACTAAATTACTGTGAGATAGATCTATAATGGAATAGGGAATTCTTCCCTATAAATTTTGTGTTTTAGGGTTGAACAGGTGGAATATAGGAAATTTCTCCCTGTATTCCAGCGGATATCGCCGTTTTTTAGAAAATCCTCCGTATTATAGGGAGAAATTCCGCATAACTGGGCAATTGTGAGGAAATCATCCTAAATAGAGGGAGTTTTTCCCCATAAAACTCCTTCCCCAACGCCCCATCACAATTTCTTAGACTGAGTGCAGAAGGTGGGGGAGTTTGGGATATCCCATAGATCAGAATGTATATGTTCCACGGCATATATTATCTTTCTCTTTCTCGCAGAAACGGAAGCCGTCCTTAAAAGGACGGCTTCCGTTTATTCTTGTTTAAATCCGTTAAATGAAACGAAGTCCAGACATATACGGCAAAGCAATAGCATCGGAATCCTCTGATCTCGCTGGATCAAAGAGCAGCGAGATCAGCTCCTTGTCGTCCTGCACGGACGACAAGTCGAGGCCTGTGCGGCAGCCTTCGGTCTGCCGCAATAGCGCTTCCCGGTCTGCGATGCAGACCGTCCCGCTGTTCGCGCCGCCGCTTAAGCTGGCGCCGGCGTCCCGCAGAAGCGCGAGCAAGCCGCGCTCCTGCCACGGCACAGGCACTTGCAGCGTGCCAACGCCGCCGCACAAGGCCGCCTTGGCCAGCAATGCCGCTACCGCACTCGGCTGGCCGGCCCATTCCACCGCCGTCGCCGCGTTCGGCGCGGGCACGTCTGCCGCCGCGGGCACAGCCACCGCGGCGAACCCCTCGATGCTGCCGTCCCGAACGGCTACGAGTGTGCGCTGGGCCAAGCCCATCACACCCGCGTAAGCCTCGGTCCCCAGCAGCAGCGCCAGCTCACCCGGACTATATACATGTCCGGCTTCGCGTTCATTGAGCAGCCGGTAGACGGCGAAGAAGTCGCCCGGCTGCATTGGCCGCAGCGTCCATTCTTCTCCTGCTGCAGCTGCAAGAGCCTGAGCTGAGCTTGCGTTCAGCTCGGCAAATTGCGTACCTCCGAACGGTACGCACCCAGCTCGGGTGTATAGCGAACGATCACCCGAGACAAAAATCAGCGATGCCTCGGCCTCGGCAGCATGACTCTGGCATAGCTGTAGAAGTTGGCCCGCCAGTCCTTGGCCCCGAAAAGCGGGATCGGTGCAGACAGCACCTATGGAGAATACATTCAGGAAAGCATCTCCAGTCTTGATCGTGGAGGGTACGAGCCCCATGAAAGCAGCAACCGTTCCGTCATCGGCAATAGCCGCGTAGGAATGACTGAGTCCAGGGCGGAAAATAAGTGGAAACAGTTCTTTCATTGAAGTGGCACCCGGTTCACGAAAGACAGAATCTGCGAGCAGAGCTGCTTGGTCTAGCTCCGCAGGTTTAATTAATCTCAATTGCATAACATTCAACCTCCTATATGTACACACGATGGGGAGAAAGCATTTACATAAAGTATAAGGCCCGGGGAATGAAATCTCCAATCTTGTTTATATTATTCAATGTCTCAAAAGGATATCGAAAAGGGTAATAAAGTACATAAATAAGGAAGCTTCTTATATTTTAAAGCTAGAAGAGAAAGGGAAGTGAATAATCGGTGTCCCAACTTGCAGATAATATTATATTATTACTGGCAGCACTCCTGCTTGTAGGCGTATTTTCCACCAAGTTCTCCACTAAATTTGGAATGCCAGCTTTAGTGCTGTTTCTTGCTGCGGGGATGGTGCTAAGCCAATTTGTTTTTTTTAATAATGCTTCCTTAACGCAAATGGCCGGAATCTTCGCATTGGTTGTCATATTATTCGAAGGTGGCATGCAGACGAATATTAAGGATATTAAACCTGTTATTCGGCCGGCATTATCCTTATCAACGGTAGGCGTAATCATGACGACAGCCATTGTAGGGGTATTCGCTAAGCTGATCCTTGATGTGTCATGGCCAGAAAGCTTTCTGTTTGGAGCGATCGTTGGATCGACAGATGCGGCTGCAGTTTTCTCGGTACTCGGCGGTAAGAACATTGATAAACGTCTGACCTCGACGTTAGAAGCAGAATCAGGAAGCAACGATCCAATGGCGGTGTTCTTGACAGTCTCGCTAATCGAATGGATACAGCATCCGGATATGGCGATATGGGGGCTGCTGTTGTCTTTTATATGGGAGATGGGCATTGGCTTAGTACTGGGTTTTGTGCTGGGGAAGATCGCAGTTTTCTGTATCAATCGAATTAACCTGGATTCTACAGGTCTTTATCCAGTAATGGCGATTGGCTTTGCTGTTCTGACCTATGGTTTATCAGCATGGGTACATAGCAGCGGGCTGCTGGCTGTTTATGTTATGGGCCTTACGCTTGGGAATTCCGAGCTAATGTATCACCGTACCATTATGAATTTTAGTCATGGCTTTGCTTGGATGATGCAAATATTTATGTTCATACTGCTTGGTTTGTTAGTATTTCCACAGGAGCTGGCGGAAGTGGCATGGCAAGGTATCGTGTTATCCGTCATTCTGATGGTTGTAGCTAGACCAATCGGTGTATTTATAAGCCTGCACTTTTCCAAATTTACGATCCGCGAGAAGACTTTGATTTCTTGGGCCGGACTTCGTGGAGCCGTTCCGATTGTGTTAGCGACTTATCCGCTGCTGGCTGATCTGCCTCACGGACGACTATTCTTTAATGTTGTATTTTTTGTCGTACTGACTTCGGCGGTGATTCAGGGAACTAGTATTTCCCCGCTAGCATCCCGATTGAAGCTTGTGGGGCAAGAAGATTCAGATCAGCCTTCCCTGATGGAGCTGGTTGCTCTTGGCAAGACAGATTCGGAGTTTAACCATATTGGAATTAACCCTTATATGCCCATTGCTGGACAGAAGATTTCAGAAATAGGTCTTCCAGATGATATCTTATTTACGGCAATTATCCGCAATAAAAAGATTGTCACTCCGCATGGAAGTACTGTTATTGAGCCTGGGGATACTGTGTATGTCCTAAGTCCGAAAAGTAAGCGTGATGAGATGAGGGCTTTCTTCCGCAGCAGGAAAGGAAAGACAGCGGAGGAGGATGTTTCTTTAATCTAGAGAAGAGACTCTTTTACCAAAGTGTGACACACATAATAGGCTTTATAACATAAGCTGTGCTAGAATCGGCACAACATATAATCTCCAGAATAGTTGCAAAACACGAAAGAGTGTGTTAAATTGTATATAGATTTAGAACGAGTCTAAATACAATTATAATAAATGAACCATAGGAGGTTTTATTAATGACAACACAATTAAAGAACCATACTGAACTGCAAGCTGCTTTGAACCGCCAAACTGCGAACTGGTTCCTGCTCGGGGTAAAGCTTCATCATTATCACTGGTATGTTAGCGGATCTCAATTCTTCACACTGCATGAGAAGTTTGAAGAGCTATACAATGAAGCTGCGGGTTATGCAGATGATTTGGCTGAGCGTTTGCTTTCTATTGGTGGACAACCAGCCTCCACAATGAAGCAATATCTTGAATTGTCCGACTTACAAGAAGCTCGCGGCGGCGAAGATGCTAAAGGTATGGTACTTGAGCTCGTGAGAGACTTTAAGACTGTTGCTAAAGAACTGCAAGATGCAATTGCTACTGCTGAAGAATTGAGCGATCAACCAACTGCGGATCTGCTGATTGGCATCAGAAGCAGCATTGAGAAACATGCTTGGATGCTGAATGCCTTTATCGGCTAAGACAACATCCTTATAGGGATAGAATACACAAAGAGCGCCTGCGTATGGTTAACGCATGGCGCTCTTTTTTTGAAGCATTCTATTTAATAAATACTCCACCAAATGGCACGGCTTCGCGCAGAAATCGTTTAATAATTCCATCATCGTTATTATCTCTTTCAAATCGGCGATTCTGGCGTCCGGCTTGAAACAACACAGGGCCGTGGCCCGTCATCTTCCAATGATAACTCATATGCTGGCTAGCTAAATGGTTGCCGTAAACGGTAAGCTCCAGCTTCGCATTCTCAGGATAGGCAATAATGCTGCCTGCATCCACATAGAGCGGATTGTAAGGATGAAGCTCAGCTTCACATACCGTACCTTCAGTCAATATACCAATGATGCCGTTACCCGTAAATTTCACTTTCACAATATCTCGTGTAACGAGCACATTCTTCATACTTAGCACTCGTGTATCCATCGTAACTCCCTTGCTGTAGAAGAAGAGATGTTTAAAGTCGTACAATAAATCGCTCTTTCCATCAAGCTGCAGAATCTTTACCCGATAACCTGGTGGAAGGGCGGCGACAAAATGGCAAGGGCCAGACATATCCGAACGAATCAGTTTTCGCTTGCGATAGATGCCCTTTACATCCATAAATCTGTCTGCCCGTCCAGTGGCAGGCCCTTGATAAGCGATAATTTGTTGTGGGTGCAGCACATGAACCTCTTCCTTCTCCCCAAGGGTGAAGGCTACGGCTTGTCCGCTCCCGCTGTCGCTTTCATCTTGGACATCGATGTTCATATTTCATCTCCCTCATGCTGTAGACGTGATCTTTACTGAATGTTCAAGATTAGCGCAGGCGGTCTCCTTTTCTAGAACGGTGAAGCATGCTGAAACGAACAATACGGATGAGTATAAAATACCCCAGAATTAGACCAATCCCCGTAAAAATAGTCACTTTGATTTTATGATAATATTCTTCGCGTGCCGTCCGGTCATTTTGCAACTCATCAACCATCTGTGTTAGTTGGCGATTCTGCTCCTGAAGGGCTTCGTTCTGTGTCCGGTAGGCCTCCATTTCCTGCATGGTATTCGTAAGCTTATCCTTCGCCTGTTGTAGCTCTTCAGCTGTCTGCTGAAATCCTTCTTTCAATTCATTGACTTCATTTGGAAGCTCAGAAAAGCTTTTGAATCCATTATAGATATCACTGAATATATTGGCTTGTGCTACTGGGGCCGGAAGAGATATGGAAAGAGTCAGCAGAAGCAGGAGCGAACATAACAGCTGTAGATATTTACGGTATTTACGTTGTTTCATCTATATAATCACCACCCAATTTAGGCTTGTATTTCTTTTATTTTAACACAGCTTGACAGCTTCTGACAGCGTACGCTAAACGTGAATAGGGCTTCTTGGGTCAGTATTATTTGCCTGTTTGAAGTGAGGTTACACTTCCTTGTAAAGAACGATTTGGCTGTGCTCAACATGATTGAGAAGAGGGACTATTTATCGTATACTTTGGACGGAAAGGGGCTGCTGCGGAATGAATAAATGGCTTAAGACAATGTTATTTTTGGTCGGATCTGCTTTTTTGACGAGGTTGATTCCATTCTCATCTTTGTTTCGGAATTTGGACACGATGATTCATGAATTTGGTCATGCGCTGGTGACTTTACTGCTGTCTGGCAGTGTGCTGCGGATTGAGCTATACGCGAATCATAGTGGGGTCACCTATTCAGCCATTCAAGATGGAGGCAGAGCGATACTGGTGTCGCTATCCGGGTATGTGCTTGCTTCCTTATTCGCATTGCTGCTCTTCTATCTCTACAGTAAAGGACGGCATGATTGGGGACTTATCTTAGCTACTACAGTAGCATTGATTATGCTGGTAATGTACGTGCGGGGAAGCTTCGGAATGATGTGGTTAGGCGGGTTTATTGCGCTGAATGTTTTAATGCTGGTGGTGTGGAAAAAGGCCAGCAAATATTATTATTTGTTATTAGCTTTTTTGACCTTGGAAGAGTCTGTAATGGGAAGTTTATTTCTCGTATATGCGGCCGTTGTATCCCCATCTCGTGCGGGAGATGCCAGTAACCTGGCAAGGATGACATCGGTGCCGGCCATATTTTGGGCAGTCCTATTTTTTATATTTTCTCTGCTTTGCGCCAAATGGGCGCTGGGACTATTTTTTAAGCGGGAGCGAGTGCAGCCTAAACTTCAGAGTCGTTAAAGTTAAAAACATAAAATTTTCGTCATAAACAGACAAAAGGGGCTGTTTTTGCGAGAGTCAGTCTACTTAGTATGTAGAATGGCTCTTTTTTTGTCGATAATATAGAACCGAACATACATTCCATGACATGGAGTTGTCCGCCATTATTGGTACATTAATAGAAGACCCAAAAAAAGAAAGAGGTGGAAAATATGATGGAAAGTATTACTCCTATATTTACGTGGGGTCAAGATCGTATTTTTGCAGGTGGAAATCGGGATGTTGTTTTACTTGTCGAATGGAAAGGAAATTTGCCTTCAGAAAATAGCCGACCAAGCAGCCACAAAGTGGTTGCACGTGATATTGAACTACGAGTTTGGCTTGAGCCACATGTAACTTTTAAGCGCTGTTATGGATGTGAAACGGAGGCTGGAGAAGGGAATTCACTCTTGCTTAAGCTTGGAAAAATAAAAACAGGACAACGCAAATTCATAGGATTGGAGTTCACTACTTCTAGTTCTGTAGCAGGTAAATATGAAGCATTATCCCTACAGTGGAAGTATAAAAAACCAACCGTAGAGCGTGTTCGTGAACTTCCCGTGAAGGTACTTGAGCTGGAGTACGCGCATCATACGCGCATTCTGAGCGATACTTGCTGCTTTTATGTTGAGAAGCATCTGGAATTGTTGAAGACGGCTGAAACGGTTGAAGCAGCAGAGGCACTACGAAGTAAAGGCCAGCATAGTGAAGCTCACGAAATGCTCAATCGACATGCGGATAAGATGTTGCTACTCGCAGTACGCTCTGGAGATCCTTTGCTGCTTAAAGAGGCTGAAATGTTGTATAAACAGATCGGGTTCGAGCATCAGCAACGAAGTAAAGCCGTTGGTGGAATTTAATATAGGACTCACTGCACGAGGATGCACATAAGCGAAAAAAGACCTATACATAAATTGGATTTTTCAGCGGATTCGGCGGAAAATTATAAGAAGAATTGTAATATAAAATGTGGTAACATAGTAAAAAAGTTCTATCACAATTTTACTTTTTTTCATAAAATAATGGGTCTATTTAACCATAAATCAAGGGGAACTGAATATGACAGACCGATTAATCCGACTGATGCGCATTATTACACTTGTTCAAGCCAAGCCAGGGATATTAGCCCGCGAATTGGCGGAACGCTGCGGCAACAGCGAGAGAACGATTTACCGGGATATGGACGCGCTTAGCGCCATGCATATTCCCATAACCCACCTGGGGCATGGAAAAGGTTATGCTTTTATTGGGAATTTTGCACTCTATCCCTTGGATTGGTCGGAAGAAGAAGCAAACGCATTTTCGCAATTACGCTATATTATGGAAGATATAAAACCAGCATTACCCATAGATTTTGAAAGCGCGTATGAAAAAGTAGTCGCAGCTGAATATAAACGTAAGGCGGAGAGAGAAGAAACAATAGAACGTGCAAGAAGAGAAGTAGGGGTGGGGTGGGCAGAAAGAAGCAGTTCGCATATGGAACAACACTCATTTCTTACTCCGATCCTGGAGGCTTTATTAAAGCAAAAGAGTATTCAAGCGAATTATAGTGAGAATGCATTAGAAGAGAAAGGGATCACCATTGATCCTTATTGTCTGGTTCCGCTGGAAAGTCGTTTTCATCTCATTGGATTTTGTCATCGTCAGGGTGTTATTCGTACATATCATATCAACGATTTTTCTAATGTGAAGCCATTAAATCGTTTTTTTTCGAAGGAAGCGTTTGATGTGCAAGCCTTTATGAAGCAGAAATGGTCACTCGATAGGGATAGTTTACAGGTAGAATTCAAAGTGAAATTCTCGGAACGGGTAATGGAAGGAATTAAGAAGGACGAATTGCCTTTTAAGCCAAGTAAAGTGGATCGTCAATCTAGATGTTTTCACTTTAAGGTTGCCGTGGAACAAGATATAGGATTTGTCCGCTGGATTAAGAGATTCGAAGAGGAAGCGGAAATCATTGAACCGTACTATTACCGTGAAGTAATCAGGCAGCAGTTGGAAAAATGGAGTTCGCACTATAAATAGTGATACGCTCATTTGACCTTCGTTCAATTCGAAAGATGGGGTGCTTGAGCAACCATTTAAATGGTTGCCGGTGGCATCCTTTTTTTGCGAGTAAGTCCAAGATACTCATTTCTAACTATCTAATTATAACAATATATAACTAAACATATCCAAACACAACTCAATCTATAGAAAATCGAAAAAACGTATGCTAGAATAGCATCTACATATATACATGTGAAAATGGGAGGAATGGAAATGTTTAAGAAATGGTCAGTCAGGATCTTTGGTGTATTAGCAATTTTTTTGGTTGTGAATTTATCTGCGGGCGCAGGGTTGGAGGTAGAGGCAGCCGCCAAGAAGACAGAGATTATAGTATCCGCTGCAGCCAGCTTGCAAGATAGCTTAGATAAAATGGCGCTTCTCTATGAGAAGAAGCATCCCGATATTGATTTGGTCTTTAATTATGCTGCATCTGGCACATTACAGAAGCAGATTGAGCAGGGTGCTCCGGCGGATTTGTTCTTCTCTGCAGGGGATAAACAGATGAATGCGTTAGTGGATGCTGGACTGATCTCTGACCATAAGGTTCTGCTTAAGAATCAGTTGGTTCTAGTCGTACCTTCGAATTCAAAAGCTTCATTAAATACAATCACTCAACTTACGGATAAATCCTTTAAGAAGGTAGCGGTAGGGCAGCCTGAATCTGTGCCCGCTGGCCAATATGCTCAGCAATCGTTAACTGCGAAGAAGGTATGGGATACGCTGCAAAACAAACTTGTATTTGCGAAGGATGTACGTCAGGTTCTGTCTTACGTCGAAACGGGGAATGTCGATGCAGGCTTTGTATATAAGACAGATGCATTGACTTCAAAAAAGACGAAGATTGCCCTTACTGTAGGCCCGCATGTTCACAAAGCCATTAATTATCCGGCGGGTATCGTGAAGGATTCGAAGAATCAGAAGGAAGCTAAAGAATTTTACAATTATCTTCAAAGCAAAGAGGCTAGTGATATTTTTGCAAGCTATGGCTTCTTGCTTCCTTAAATAAGAAATCATGAGTAGAAGCGGGGTGAATAAGGATGGAAATAAATTGGACTGATTTCTTCGCCCCGGTATGGCTTTCCGTTAAAATCTCTGTAATTACCAGCATCATTGTATTTATTCTTGCAACGGCCGCGGCCAAGGCTATGGCGGGTCGGAAATTTCCTGGTTATAGCTTGGTTGAGACTGTAATGCTTCTTCCTCTCGTATTGCCGCCGACAGTTGTCGGATTTGTATTATTGGTCGTCTTAGGTCGTCGCAGCTGGATTGGCAGATGGTATGAACAAATGACGGAGCATACGATCCTTTTTACATGGGGGGCTGCGGTTATCGCCGCGGTTGTCGTAGCTTTTCCTCTCGTTTACCGTACGGTGAAGGCGGGCTTTGAAGGCGTGGAAGCGGATCTTGAGGATGCGGCGCGTGCGCAGGGAGCGAGCGAACTGCAGGTACTGCGTTATGTCACATTGCCCCTTGCAGGTCGGTCACTCGCTGCTGGGTATGTTCTAGGTTTTGCCCGCGGTTTAGGAGAATTTGGCGCAACGATCATGGTAGCTGGAAATATTCCTGGCCGCACGCAGACTGTACCTACAGCGATCTATGTCGCGGTGGATGGCGGCAACATGACCCTTGCTTGGATGTGGGTGTGCTCCATTATTGTTATGTCTGCTGTGATGTTGATGTTTGTGAACCGGCGTACTTAATTATGCTCGAGTGAGATCGCTCCGCTGACTTCAGTGGGAATGTCGATTGGAAATCTTGATAAATTTAAAAAAACCTAGCCCATCCAGGAGTAACCTGGGATGGACTAGGTTTTTTTTCTTTAGAAACGCACCGTTAAAACAAAACCTCTTTAATAAGAAGCAAGCCTGTGACTATCAGGTTTCGTAAATAATCGTCCCGATTTCCGTGAGATCATATCCGTGAATGGACCCAAGCTCACTTTGAAAGGCTGGCGAGCGTAAAATATTAATCACGGTGGCGATCCATTGCTCATGCTCCGGTTTCTTAAGCATCACTAGATCGTAAGACTCCTGAATCAAGGGAATGAAATCAATGCCATCGACAATCTGAGTAGCTTTCTCGGTACCGATGGCCACATCAGCTTCCCCTCGTGCCACTTTACCAGCGACTGCCAAATGACTATTCTCCTCCTGCGCATATCCAGATAGGCTTGCGGCAGGAATGCCGTGCAATCGGAGTTGCTCATCCAATAACACACGTGCACCAGCGCCTCGTTCTCTATTAATCAGTGTAAGTCCATCCTGTTGCAGATGAGACCATTCATGAAGACCTTTAGGATTCCCCTTTTGAACATACAATCCTGCACTTCGGGTCAACAGACGCACTACAACATAAGAGAAGCCTACAAGGATTTTACGAATATAGGGAAGGTTATATTCTCCAGTATCCCCGTCGAGCAGATGCGTACTGACGATGTCCGATTCGCCCTGATACATGGCAATCAGACTATCTAGACTGCCAGCGTAAGAACGAAGAGGGCGCTCAGTGGGCAGGCAACGCTCCAAATAGGTGGCTAGAATATCGAGTGACATATCCTGACCCGTAATCACGAGGCTGTGTCCTGTAGCTTTACTATTAAATTGGCCAGAATGTGTGGCAACTTGTGTTAGATTTGCTCCAGCAAAAGTCAGCGGCGATGTCGATAGGGTCATGCCACTTCGAGCATTCTGTTTGTAGGCTTCTAAATCGGATTGATCCACACGCATCTGTTTTCCTACACGGTAGGAGGGAAGCTCCCCTTTTTTAATCAGATCATATACTTTTAATTTCGAGATCTTCAGTAAACGGGCAATTTCCTCAGTCGTATAGGATGTGTTATCAGACATGACAAAAGCCTCCAGAACTTCATAATAGGACAAGACTACCTTATTTTGAAGTCCTGTGCAATTAGGCTATTGTGCTTTACCTGCCTGCTGTGTATTGGATAATTTGATTAATTCTGAAACGGTGACAAATCGAAAACCTTGCTTTTCTAATTCCGGCAAAATAATTTTGAGCGCTTCCCTGGTTTGGGATTGTCCATGCACATGATCATGAAACAGGACGATGTCACCGTTATGTGCATTTCGAATAACCTTGTTCGCGATACTCTGCACGCCAGGGCGATTCCAGTCGCGTGTATCCTGATGCCAGGACCATAAAATAGGCTTTAGGCCCATATTGTTTGAAGTATCAACTAGTGTCTCGTCATACATGCCACCCGGGGGTCTGAACAAAGCACTATGCTTTCCAGAAACCTTTATGATTTCTTCTTCGGTTAAATTAAGCTCCCGCTCAAACTGGGCTTTATTAATAGGTTTTCTAAAATAGACGTGATTGTAGGTATGGTTAGCTAATTCATGTCCTTCGGAAATGACTCGTTTCGCCACATCTGGATACGCTGCAATTCTTTTTCCTATGGCAAAGAAGGTGCATTTCGCATGATATTGACTCAATACCTTTAATATTTGATCGGTTTCAGAAGGGTCAGGACCGTCATCAAACGTTAATGCAATCACTTTTTGGTTAGTATGTACTTCCCAAATCATGTCTCCTCTTTTTTCGTAGTAGTCGCGGTTCTTGCTCGGGCTACCTAGAGCGGAGTTCGTGAAGCATAACAAGAGAGAGAGGGTAGTCATCATAATTTTGCTGCTAGTTTTCATGAATTCACCTGTTTTTTTTATTTTAGAATGCTCCTTTGGAGGGTCAAAATATTCATAGTTTCAGTTTTGTAAAGACAATCAGCCTTTTTTCATGTTCTTTCTTCTTTCTGCTATATCTCCCTGTACAAGTAATAAGATTCATTCTGGCTTCGGTAGACTTTCCAAAAATTCGTTCCAAGGGTGCTTCAGCAGTGGTGAAGATTTCTACAGACTCTACAATATAAGTTAGTTTTCGCCCGTCCGCATTGGATAACGTTATTTCATCACCGTGCTTAAGCTTTTTGAGGTTGAAAAAAATAGCTGGACCTATATAACTATCCACATGCCCGTCTAAAATTACATTTCCCTTAGCACCTGGTAATATTCCTGGGTACAGAATTCCTGCAATATTGCTGTCCTTAGGGACGTCCATTTGTCCATCTGGAAGCAACGTAACGGTCTCTATTTTGGCGCTCACATTAATAGCTGGAATGCTAAGCTGAGTAGGCAGGATAGGTTTGGGTAATGATGGTTTAATATCGATCTTTTGAATAGCTTTAGTAGGAGTTATCGTTTCTTGCTGCTGTGCATGTAGTGACCTTGTTTCTGGTCTGCTTTCCTGCGAGTGTGAGTCAGTACAACTGGCAGTGGTTAAAGTGATGAAGGTTAATATAAATGAAGATATCCATTTTTTCATGTGTAAGAAAAGAAAGAGGGGATTCCCCCTCTTTCATCCTCCCTATTCAGTTTGTTCGCTAGCACCGCCATGGCCTGTTTTTGGCATTTTTGTTGCTTTCATGTGAATGCTCTTAGTGTTAATGCTTTTAGCCTTCATGCTCTTTGCATGAATTCCTTTAGTGGAGTGGCTCTTCATATGCATTTTCTTTTCATGCATTTTATGTTCTTTTTCTTTCTTCATTTTCTCAGCATGTACTTTTTTCTCATGTTTCGTTTCGGCTGGTGCAGCAGAAGCAGAAGCCGCAGAAGCAACGGATAGCATCAAGCAAGTGGATAAAAGAGCTACGGACAATTTCTTCATTATCATTTAGTGGATTCCTCCTAGATGTTTTTTGCCTACGAAGATTAATATCTCCATTTCAATTGCTTTTAGATTGGTGGATTGCTTCCATTGCAGTTTGGGATTGGGATAACGTTGTATTTTGATGTGAAAATTGTTATGAAAATGCCTTATAATGAAGTTCAATATATAGACATTTGGTTAGGGGTGGGAATATGACACTTATTGAAAAAAGAGAACACCGGCAATATCCGGAAATTACCCGCCTAGAAACGTCGAGAGCTGCTTATGAGCGTGATTATTCACGCTTGATTCATTCGCCTACTTTTCGTAGGCTGCAAGGCAAATCTCAAGTGTTCGGGGCTGGCACGGGTGATTATTACCGGACGCGTCTAACTCATTCACTTGAAGTCGCTCAGATTGCACGTGAGGCAGCGAAAAGTCTGCTTAGATCTTATCCAGAGGTGGAGACAAGTAAAGCGGAGAACCCAGGACTTGTAATAGATCCAGAGGTTGTAGAATGCGCGGCCATTGCTCATGATTTTGGTCATCCTCCTTTCGGGCATAAAGGGGAAGAGGTACTGGATAACATTCTGGACCAGCTTATTGAAAAGAAGACGAATGAGGCTGCCCTGCAATCAGGAGCAACGGGTGCAGATAGGCTGCTCATTCATGAGCAGATGAAACAGCGCTATGAGCATTTTGAAGGCAATGCTCATAATTATCGGCTGATTATGTTTCTGGAGAAGCGTGAGAACATTGATGGACTAAATCTGTCGGATGCAGTGCTTCTCGGAATAAATAAATATCCGTTTCCCGGTACCTCACTTAAGAAGGGAATGTACCTTCACGAATGGGCATATATTTCGGAGATTCGCAAAGAGTGGGGAATACCAGCAGGTAAGAAAACGTTGGAAGCTCAGCTGATGGACCTTTGCGACGATATCGCTTATTCTGCACATGATTTGGAGGATGGAATTAAGGCTGGAAAGATTGAAGTGCATGAACACTTTATGCATGATTCTTATATTCAGCGGCTGATCGTAGAGAAAATTACAACGTTAGAGGATTTCTTCTGGAAGGGTTGGGAGGAGGAAGGTATCCGCGCTAAGGTCGAAGAGGTGCTTAGTTCATTTCTTCGAGTATGGATGGAAAAGATGCCAACCTGCGAGAACGACTATTCCAGAACTCGGCGTGAAGTTAAAGCTTATTGGGTTAGCACCTTTGTCGCAAGTCTTGGGGTGATTCCTGATGGAGACTGGAAGAAGGTCACCTTTATAAAGGAAGGAAAAGAAGATGAGGATATGCTACGGACCGTAAGTGTGCTGAAAAGCTTCGCTTGGGTCACGATGATTCGTGATTTACGAGTACAGCGGCTTCAGAAACGTAGTGAATGGATTCTGCGCCGTCTATGGGGAGCTTTTCTTGATCCGCAGACATCCAAAGCCATTATTCCATCGGACTGGCTGCAACGCTTTGAGAAGGATCAGAAACAAGCGAATCCTATTTGGACATGGGAACATATGGTGATTGATTATATCGCAGGGATGACGGATGCCTTTGCTGAGAAAATATACAATGAGCTATACGGGTTGAAAGTCGGATCGATTTATGACTTGGATTAGATAAAACAGAAGATTAAGTTAAGGCCAGCCTCCAATCCATTGGAGACTGGCCATTTGTTTGTTTTTTATAGAATGGGGAATATTTTGTTAGTATTTTGTTATTATTAATTTGACTATATTTAAGCTTGTTAACCCTGATATTCAGTGTTTATTATAACAAAATAGCTATTTATAAAAATAAGTTATTGTTTGTATGTTGTTTTGGTGCTAATATAATAACTAAATTGTTATTGGTAATAAATGGGGAGGTTGATAAAGAAGTCGAATCTTCTGCTTGAGTAATAATGAAAACCTTTACAAAACGGGAGGGTAAAACGAATGAAGAGGTTCAAAAAAAGCTTTGCTCTATTTCTTACAGCAGTAATGCTCGTTACAATGGCTGTGCCTGCGCTAGCTAACGGAAAAACAAATGAAAACCTCAAGGCGCACTGGGCTGGAGAAAGTGTAGAGAAGTGGCAGGGTAATGGTGTTATTCAAGGTTATCCGGACGGCTCTTTTAAGCCGGATCATAAAGTAACGCGTGCTGAGCTTGTAAGTATTATTAATAAGCTATTTGGATTTAGCACTCTTTCGGAAATGTCATTCTCGGATGTACCTGCTAAAGCTTGGTATGCAAGCGCTTTATCTATAGCAAAGCAAGCTGGCTATTACAAAGGTTTTCCTGATAATAAAGCGAAAGCGGATACTGAAGTAACTCGTCAAGATGCTGCAACATTAATTGCTTCTGTTTTTTCACTGGAGCCAGGCACTAAAGCGAGTGCCTTTACAGACCAAGCATCCATCAGCGCTTACGCTAAAGAGGCTACACTAGCATTGAGTGGAATTCTATCCGGATATCCAGATGGTACATTTCGTCCGAACGACCCAATTACAAGGGCGGAGGTAGTCACTATCGTTGACAGATTGATTAGCGGCTACTACAACACAGCCGGTACATTCACAGGGGGAGATATCCATGGGAATATTGTCATTAACCAAAGTGGGGTTGAACTAAAGAATGTAGCTGCATCAGGCAACCTTTATTTTACCTCCGGTATTGGTGATGGTGAGGGTGTCTTGGAGAATGTAACAGTACAAGGTAATGTACTTATATCTGGTGGTGGCGAGCATTCGATTCATTTAAAAAATTCTAAATTGGCTGCTGTAAAAGTGAATCGTCCTGAAGGAAAAGTTCGGGTCGTTATAGAGGACCGTACGGTCATCACTCAACTGACTATTGATAGTGCTTCTATTATAGAAGTAGGCTCAGGTTCTACAATCGATCAGCTTGTGATTGGTAACGGTGCAACGGGAACGTTGATTACAACAAAAGGTACCATTAGCAAGCTTGTAATAAGTGCTTCCTCTGTAGTCTTAAATGGAGTGACTATAGTAGAAGGAACATACACTGTGAAGGATGGAGTTCTTGTAGGACAGGGAACAAGCACACCGGCGCCTGGGGGCTCAGGTGGAACTAGTGTAGAGCCTACAGCAACGCCAGTACCGACGGCTACTCCGGAACCTACAGCAACGGCTGCTCCAACGGCAACACCAGAAGCTGGGGTTCATATCGTTGACGTAGATGCATCGACTGCTACCAAATCATTATTTGCTTATCTGGATAGCATGAGCGGTAAACAAGTTATGTTCGGTCATCAGCATGATACTACCGTCTCTTTTGCCGGAAAGGATAAGAACGGAAATGTTATTTCTGACGTATACAGCTCCACTGGTGATTATCCTGGGGTTTTTGGTTGGGACACCCTTAGTTTAGATGGATATGAGAATCCTCCTGGAGTTAGCGGAGATTATGAAGCGAGTAGATTAGGATTATCTGCTGCCATGAAGCAGGCTCATGATTTGGGTGGTATTGTAACGCTAAGTACACATCCTTACAATTTTGTTACGGGTGGAAGCTTTAACGATACAGGGAATTCCAAAGGAGCAACGCGCTCGGTAGTATCACGTATTTTGCCGGGCGGAGATAAGAATGGAGAGTTTAATAAATATCTGGGTCGCATCTCTGATTTTGCGAACAATCTTAAGGATGACGATGGCAACCTGATTCCAGTTCTGTTCCGTCCTTTCCACGAACAAAATGGAGGTTGGTTCTGGTGGGGTACGGCTACAACGACAAAAAGTGAATACGCGGAACTGTACAGATATACAGTTGAATACCTACGTGATGTTAAAGGCGTTCATAACTTCCTATATGTATTCTCACCAAACGGATCTTTTAATGGAAATGAAAGTGAATATTTAACGACTTATCCAGGTGATCAATTTGTTGATATTCTTGGAATGGATCAGTATGACAACAAGGAGATTACGGGTTCGGAGGCTTTCCTGGGTGGTCTTGTTAAAGACCTTAAGATGATTTCTCAGCTTGCTCAAGACAAAGGTAAGATTGTTACCCTATCTGAGTATGGTTATAGTGCTGCTGGTATGAAAACAACAGGCAATAATGAGCTGGAATGGTTCACTAAAGTATTGAATGCGATCAAGGCTGACCCTGATGCGGCAAAAATATCTTATATGCTGACTTGGGCGAACTTTGGTGAAGGTAATAATTTGTATGTTCCTTATAAGAATGTTCCTAATAAAGCAGATCATGAGTTGCTTCCTGATTTTGTGAATTTTTATAAAGATGATTTCACGGCTTTTGCGAGTGATGTGAAAGAAGATAATAAATACAATCTCGAAGTTGAAGTTGCAGCAAAGAAACCTTTCCTCCACATCGTAACTCCGAATAATATCAGTACAGTAACAGATGCCGTGACCGTCATTCGGGCCAAGGTATTAAATGCAGTGCCTAGCAAAGTGACTTATACTGTGGGTGATTCTGGAGTAGAGGTGGAAATGACGCTCGGTGCGGACGGTTACTATAGCGCTTCATGGCAGCCAGACGCTAGTCTGAATGGCAGTTCAACAGAGGTTACAGTGAGGGCATATGGAACTGGAGATGCTACACTTACACAGACTAATTCTGTATTCTTAAAAATCAATGAAGCGCCAATAAAGGTACTTAATTTTGATACTGACAAGGATTTGGAGCAAATTCAAAACAATGGTACTTGGTCAGGGCTCGCCAATAACGCAGAGATGATCAAGACGGTCTTGCAGCATGCGTCACTAGATGCTGACGGTAAGCTAGTTATTAACATTACTGAAGGGCTGTCTGCTGAGGATACTTGGCAGGAACTGAAGCTGCAATTGAATGATCTTGCACTGGATGGAGTGGACCTGTCTCAAGTTACACGTGTGAAGTTCTCCGTGTTAATTCCGGAGGCTGCTCAGAATGAGGCAAACAATGCTGCGGTACGCAGTGTGATTCAGTTGCCACCAGATTGGGATACAAAGTATGGCATGGACTCATCCTATAAATCTTTGTCCGACCTTGAGAAAGTTAACGTGAGTGGATCACAGTATTATAAATTTGATGTTTCGATTGATCTGGATAATGCCGCTAAATCAACCGAAGCCACTGGTCTAGCGATATCTCTGGTTGGCAGTGGTTTGGAAGTGAAAGGTGAATTGCCAATCTATGTAGATAATATCGGTCTTTATAATACGTATACTGCACCTGTTGCTGACAAAGCACTGGTAGATAATTTTGAATCTTATGGCTCAAGTGATGAAGCACTGATAGCCAAATATCCTAAGGCTGGCGGAGATGATGTGAGCGTATCTTTAAGCTCCGAGCATAAGGCATCCGGGGATTATGGAATGAAACTGCACTATACGATTAATAATGCAGGTTATACCGGAGTAGGTAAAAGTCTGGGTTCGCTGGACTGGTCCGACTATAATGCACTCAGTATGTGGGTAGCTTCCGATGGAGACAACGCTTATGCTGAGAAAGGTGAGCCGCTTAAGCTAGTGGTGCAGCTTGTCATTGATGGAGGATATTTCGAAGCCTATCCGGTCATTAATCCAGACAAGAACGGTAAAATAGTATTAAGTTTGAAGAATTTGACGGAGATGAGCTGGGGAAAAGCCGGAGAGCTTACACAGGAAAGATTGAAGCAAGTTCAGAGCTTTAATTTGTATGTGAATGCGATGGACGGACAGAGCCACGAAGGTTCGCTCTACTTTGACGATATTCAAGCGGTCTATGACGGGACACTTCCGGATATGTCGGAAGAAGGAAATGGAGGTTCGCAGGGACATGCGCCTGGCGTGTTATACACCTTCGCTACAGAAGCTGATATTGCAGGATGGGCTACAACAAACGGTTCGTCTGCCAACGCTCAACCTCCAGTATTTGATACCAATGAAGAAGCGGCAAGTGTACAATTTGATTTGATTAATACTGGCAATGATACAAATGGCAGCTCCAAAGAATCCTTTGAACTTGCTATTAATCCTGAGAAACTGAATATTACAGGGCTGGATACGATCAGCGCTAAGGTTAAGCTCTCGAGTGGTGCAGCTAAAGCGCGTCTATTCATCAAGACAGGTGCGGACTGGAAATGGAGCGACAGCGGTGATCCTGTGCCTGTAGATTCTAAGGGTTATACGACCTTATCTATTTCACTGCCTACTGCAGCAGCAGGGGTGGGCGTAGATTTGGCTGCTGTAAAGACGATTGGGATTAAAATTGAGGATGTTTCCAATGATGGAGGAACTGCGAAGCTTTATTTGAAGGAAGTATCTCTGGAGAAAGCTGTCCCGGATGTTCACTATGGCTTCGAGACGGGGAATGACGGTTGGGCTATCAATTCTGGTACAGCCACAGTATCTTCTGATGTATATGCTGAAGGTAATCAATCTTTGAAGCTTGATTTCGCATGGAATGGAGAGGATAAAGATCCTTTTATAGCAGCATCAAAAGTAGCTGCACTTGATCTGAGCTCATTCTCCAAGCTTACTGCTAAAGTTAGAATCGTCTCTGACCAGCCTGATGTTCAAGCGAAGCTGTTTCTTCAATTAGGTGGCTATGCAGTATGGGTAGATTCGGGTGCGAAGATAGCTGCTCAGGATGGATTCACGGAGTTCACGATTGATCTCAGCAACAATTCCAATCTATCGCCCGAGAATTTGAAGAAAGTGGATGCCATTGGCATTCAGTTTGTTACACCTTCTACGGCTGGAACCGCTACAGCTTATATTGACGAGATCATAGCTTCTAATTAAGCGCGCTGCGATCCAGGTGTGAAATAAGGGTCCCTGCATGTCCATTAGGATTGTCTAATAGACTTGCAGGGACTATTTTGTATGATCAGTTTATAGTTAATGATTTGAATAGCATTCAAGCGCTGTTCTTTCTAGTTCGGTGACAAATGCTTCTTTCCCATCCATATAAGCTTCAATGTCCTTCGGAAATTGATTCGCAAGATCCTCTTTTAGATTACCGTATTGTTCTGCTGCCTCGCCACTCATACCGAACTCGCCCATACATTCGTAACCGAGCTCTGTCATTTGCGCGTTGAAGTCATCAATAACTTCGATATTTCGTACAACAGGCATCATATCAATGATTGGTTTAGCTTTTAGCCCAGGAACAGAAGTGCTGCCAATATGGTGAATATCAATAAGTGCATCAGCGAAGATCTCTTTAATCTTACGATACTTCTTGGAAGATAAGATTCCATTCCTCATTGTATTGTGTGACAGTAACATCCATTTCGCTAACCTCTCTTTATGTTTGATTCCTGGATTTTTTTATTATAGAACAAGTGTTCTTAATAATCAAATACTAAATTTAATATTGGCGGGCATAATCAACGAGATTTAGGGATGGAGTGCCAGTAGATAAATAGGAATTTATATTTTCGGTAAAAATATTTACGATTCGATTAGCGTATTGATCGGTTATGCCAGCAGAATGAGGAGTGATGACTACCTGCTCCATAGTCCAAAGTGGATGATCCTGCGGGAGGGGTTCGGTTTCGAATACATCCAATCCCGCACCACGAAGCTGACCGCGATTCAGTGCATGGATTAGAGCCTCAGTATCAGTAGTCGCTCCACGTCCAACGTTAATGTAATAAGAGCCTTGTTTAAAGGCAGAGAAGATAGCAGTATTAAATAATTGCTTAGTTTCATCGGTGATAGGGAGTATATTGATGATGAAGTCGCCTTGGCTCACAGCTTCTGGCAGATGGTCAGTGGTATATACTTGATCAAAATCAGCGAGTGGCTTGCCTGAGCGACTTACTCCGATCGTCTTCATCCGGAAAGATTTAGCGATTCTGGCAGTTTCGCTGCCGATGGCTCCAGTTCCAACAATAACGGCTGTCTTTCCGAACAATTCACTCTCACTTCCGTCAGAATTCCAGTAGCGGTTCATCTGATTGCGAACAGCTGTATGCAAATTACGTGTGAAGAGAAGCATGAAGCCAAAGATTACCGCAGAAATAGGCTCGGCATGCACTCCGCTCCCACTAGTCAATAGGATTCCACGTTCCTTAAAACGCTCTAACGGGAGCTTCTCAATTCCAGCAGACCAGGATTGGACCCAGCGAAGGGGCGAATCTGGACGAAGAAGCGTATCGGCGATGCCTTTAGCCCAGCCGATTACGATCTCAGCATCAGCTAGCAGCTGTAAATCCGGATTTTTGCCGTCTCCTTGTATGAATGTATAACCGGGGGCTGCTGCTTTGATCCTTTCTTGTTGCTCGGCTGTAAGTGGTTGTAAACATACTATGGACTTAGTCATGATGTATTCCTCCTGCTCTAAGGTTTGATGAAAATGGATAATGTTATAGGATAAGGATACCAAATCTATAGGAGAAGGTGAAATTGATATGGATGCTAACGTGTCGGATAAAGATTCAGAACGATTATTTATTGCTGTGAAATTACCCTCAGAACTTGGGCAAGTTGTGGCGGAAGAGTGCTCTAACCTATCTCAAAAGTTTCATTTTGCAAAATGGACTCATCCAGAGGATTATCATATTACCCTGCAATTTTTAGGAGACACCCCAAAGACGAAAATCCCGGATTTAATCATGTCGTTGAAGCAGATGTCAGAGCAATGCCGCCCCTTCAAACTATCCTTAGACAAATGGAATACATTTGGTCTGCCAAAGGCTCCAAAAGTTTTATGGGTAGGGGTTTCTGGCGAACTAGAAGAGCTGAATTTACTGGCTGCGAGAGTACACACTGCTACACTTCCTTTAGGTTTTTCGGCCGAATCCAGGGAGTACAAACCACATCTCACAGTGGCTCGAAAGTACCTTGGAAAAATTTCATTTGATGATAAATTGCTGGAAAATTTACTGAAATTGGATGATGAAAAAAGATCAAAAATCTTTCATAGAGACTGGACGATTGATAGTTTTGTGTTGTATGCTACCAGAATGTATGCCATTCCTATGTATGAAATGATTGAAAATATTACATTTTAAAATCGGTATTTAAGTTTTCAAAGCTTCCGTTTTCGGTTACATACAATAGGAATGTGCCGTGAAATAGGAGGAATATCATGTTAATCTTTAAACAAAACCGCTGTATCGCGTTGCTTGTTGGCGTTATACTAGTGTGTTTCTCTGCCATAAGCTTAATGCAGCCTAATCAGGTTGCCGAGGGGAAAATAGATAATCTGCAGATGGATAAGCTGCAATCCACCAGCCGAGCATCGGTAATTAATTATTTGCAAGAAGAATCAAAATCTAGTAAGACGAGGGGCACTACAAAAGTTTCACAAACGAATAAGCTTTACAGCACAGTTAACCTGTTCAGTTCCACTTGGAAACCAGAGCAGAGTGTAGAATGGCTTAGTAAGAATAAAATAAAGCCACAAAATACATCGCAGGCTTCCATAGTTCGGGTAAAGGCTGATGTAGCACAATCTAATTCAGCTGCACAGAAAGCGACAGCGAAAAAGAGCGCTCAGACTGTAGTTAAGACAGTCTCGGCATCTCAGAAAAATCCCCTCACAACATTATACTTCTCTCGGACCGAGCTATTAAGCCAGGAGCAGCAAAGTAAAGCAACCCGGCGCTACGCAGTATCCGAAGAAGAACTGCTTCTGCTACAAAAAATTGTAATGGCAGAGGCGGAAGGTGAACCGTACCAGGGCAAGGTGGCAGTTGCCAACGTTGTTCTGAATAGGCTACGGTCAGCCAATTTCCCCGACACGATATATAAGGTCATTTATCAAAAGCATCAATTCAGTCCTGTAGCTAACGGGCGTCTTAAACGTGTCAAGCCTAATGATGATAGTATTAAAGCGGTGAACGCGGCGCTCTCTGGGGTGAAGGAAGTTCCCGATAGTACTTATTTTTTCCTATCGCTTAAGCTTGCGCAGGATCTTACCGTACATCATTCGCAGGAGTATGTGAAGACCATTGGTAATCATACGTTTTATAAATAATTGACCTTATCTGTGAACCTCAGCTATTTATAGGGTAAACTAGACTATATAACCCTGGAGGTGGAAGAATTGTCATGAAGATCACTTATTACGGACACTCAGCGCTGCTGGTAGAAACAGAGCAAGCGAAAGTTATTATTGACCCTTTTTTGTCAGGAAATCCGAACTCCGGTATTTCACCTGATGACATTACTGTAGATGCTGTCCTGCTGACTCACGGTCACTCGGATCATTTAGGTGATGCTGTGCAAATTGCCAAACAGAATGATTGTCCGATCTTTGCAGTTTTTGAGCTTGCAGAATACTGCCGAATGAAGGGTGCCAAGGTTAAACATATGAATATAGGCGGCAGTCATATTTATGATGCCATTACCGTTAAATATACTCAGGCGTTTCATTCCTCATCGATTCAGGAAGGCGACGTTTGGATTTATGCTGGACAACCCGCAGGTATTTTATTGACGATTGAGGGGAAGACGTTATTCCATGCAGGTGATACCGCACTATTCAGCGATCTGCGTCTGATTGGTGAAAGAACTGCGATTGATTTGGCGGCTCTGCCAATTGGTGATATGCTGACCATGGGACCGGATGATGCGCTCCTTGCTGCGCGCTGGCTTCAAGCGGACAAGGTCATACCACTTCATTACAATACATTTCCGGATATTGCTCAGGATGCTATGGATTTCTGTGATCGTCTGCGACAAGAGGGGATAGAGGGATTCCCGCTTAAAGCTGGTGAAAGTATAGAAATTTAATAAATCCTGATTACATGTCTATACAAAAAAAGCAGATAGCCGGGAATTTCCCTGGCTACCTGCTTTTCTTTATGGTGTAATGCACACAGGCTCTTCGCCTCGGGCTTGAGATCTTGCTCCTCTGATATCAGCTGTTTTGTCTGCGGGGTTGCCTAACATCTGCAGAACGGTAGTCGCGCAACTTTGCGGTTGATGTTTATCAGGGGCTAGACGGCGTTTACGCTGCTCTTCGAGAACAGAATACTCACGAAGCATCATAGAGAACCATTTGTTCACTACCTCACAGTCAAGTACCTCTGCTAGTCCTAGCTCTACGAAATATTGGCAGTTTTTCTCTTCCTGACCTGGAATAGCTTTATAGAAGAGCATTGGAATTCCCTTAGCCTGACCTTCGGTACAGGTCATACCGCCAGGCTTTGTGATTAGAAGGTCGGAAGCATCCATCAGTTTATTGATTTCACTGGTGTATCCAAGAATCCTGACGTTAGGATGATTAAGCCTTGGATTGGACTTCATTTTGGCTATAAGCTTCTCATTACTGCCCATACAGAAGATGAGTTGGATGTTATCCATTCTGGCTGTGAGTGAATTCATAATCTCTTTGCCGAACATCAGTCCCCAGCCTCCACCCATTATGAGAACAGTAGGGATATCGGCTAGACCTAGTTCCTTGCGGAGCAGCGTCTTGTTGGATCGTTCCCAGAACTTCGGATGCACAGGAATGCCTGTGACCGTTACAAGCTCAGGAGCAATCCCTCGGCCTGTTAGAATTGATTTGACGCGTGGGGTAGAGACGAGATATCGATTGACCTCGGAATTTACCCAGCTACCATGTGCATCATAATCTGTAATTAACGTATACAGCGGAACCTCCAATCCACGACGCTTTAGTCTGGAAATGACAGCGGCCGGAATGGGGTGTGTGCAAATAATCAAATCAGGCTTTAGCTGTTCGATCACTTGAGAGGCATGTGTATAAAAAATCCGGTGAAGTGCCATCTTAGTCAACGGGTTCAATGATTTATGATATTGTGTCTTATACATCATGCCGACCAGCTTAGGCTGGCTGCTAACTGTTTTTCGGTAAGCGGAAAGAATCCATGGGGCGACCATCGGGTTAAGAAATTTACCTAGCTCGATGACTCGGCACTGGACATCCGGATTCAGCAGCTTTATTCCTTCGGCCAGAGCATAGGCTGCTCCTGTGTGGCCCGTACCGAAGCCTTCCGAAAACAGCAGTACTCTTTTCTTTCGCATAAGTTCACCTGCTACTTTCCTTTTCAATAGAAATGCGGAATTTCTTCTTAAATAGATGAGGGAAAACTGTTCTCTACTCACATTATACAAATAAGACGTAAATAGAAAGTTAAAACCCTGCAATAAATAAAAAAATAAAAGATTTTCTAAAGTATTGCAAACTGCAAAGCTACATGTTAAAGTAATGAATGACCAATTGACCGGATTAGTAAAGTGGTCAGATAGTCAGCGGTAATGATATTTTCTGGAGAAAGGAAGTGGGCACAGGTGGCAGTGGTGGATCGAAGACAGCAGGTGCTTCAGGCCGCAGCAAAATCATTTTCATTATTCGGCTATAAGGCGACTACCATGGATCAGGTTGCTAAGATCGCAAATGTCGGGAAAGGAACCATCTACACCTTTTTTACAAACAAAGAGCAATTGTTTGATGAGATCCTGCGCGATATGATGGTAGAAATGAAGATGATTGCTGATCGCGAGATCAGGCGAGACAGACCTTTCTTTGATAACCTGCATCGTGTGCTGGATGCCCTGCTGGAATTTCGAAGTGAGCAGGAGCTATTCATCAAGCTTTCCCAGGAGAGTCGCGAATTCGGAACGCCGCAGGCAGGAGAAGGGCTCGAGAAGATCGAGAACTTAGTTTTAGAATATTTAGAACGGGAGGTGCAACAAGCCCTTGAAAAGGGAGAAATCAAACCTTGCGATCCTAAAATCGTATCTGTAGTCATGTTCAGGCTATATATTGTATTGACTGCTGAACTGAATAAAACACATACTCCCTTGGACAAGGAACAGATCAAGATGTACTTTCATTTGTTTCTCGCCGAAGGATTGGCACAGTAAGCGTTGATTCAGGATAGGGATGGCGTGATCAGATTGCTTTCCCTTAACAACTTCCAAACTGTTTTAGGCATTGAAGAAGAGCCGAAAGGCGTTTTTTTATCCCCTAAATTGACCAGATGGGGAAAATGGTCACCTAGTGTTACGTAATATTTCGCAAACAAAGCATTTTAAAGAGAGCATAAGCTCATAAGGAGAGAACCAGAATGAAATCATTATCCGTATTTACCAAGGATCTTGGCGCAGCACTGAGAAATCCAAAGGTGCTGATTCCGATGATTGCCATCCTATTTATTCCGGTGATGTATAGCGGATTCTTCCTAAAGGCATTCTGGGATCCGTATGGCAAGATGAATGAGTTACCGGTTGCTGTGGTCAACCAAGACGTCGGTGCTAATTATGAAGGAAAACAACTTCAGGCCGGAGATGATCTGGTTGAGGAGCTTAAGGTAACCGATGGCTTTCAATGGAACTTTGTTTCACTAGAAGAAGCGCAAGCAGGAATGAAGGACAATACCTATTATATGGCGATTATTGTTCCAGAAGACTTCTCTGCTAAAGCAACAACGCTTTTGGATGATGAACCACAACCGGCAAAAATTATTTATGAGCCAAATGAAGGCTACAACTTCCTGGCCGGTCAAATCGGTGGGACGGCTGTAGCAGAAATTAAAAATAAAGTATCTGCTAAAGTAACAGAAGCTTATGTGGAGTCTGTATTCAATCAGATTACAGAAGTATCTGATGGATTGGGCGAAGCAGGAGATGGAGCTTCCAAGATCGCAGATGGCGCTGGTAAGCTAGATGACGGAGCCTTGAAGCTGAAAGATAATCTTCTTGTACTGACAGATGGTACAGGTAAACTTCAAAATGGTGTAGAACCCCTTACACAAGGCGTGACTGATTTGAATGCAGGTGCTACGGCGCTTAAAACAGGATCAACCACGTTGGCAAGCGGATTGCAACAACTGTCTACTGCACATACGCAGCTTCAAGACGGAGTTGCTCAAAGCGCTGCCGGCAGTAAACAGCTTAGTGATGGCTTGAAGCAAGCTGTAACAGGTGCCGCACAGCTTCAAGCAGGAACGAAGTCTGCTGTGGATGGTACTACTAAACTACAAGCAGGAACACAATCTTTAGTTGACGGCAGCGCGAAGCTGGAAGCAGGTTTAACCTCTTCCGTGGATGGCAGCGCGAAGCTAGAAGCAGGCTTGCAGGCTTCCGCAGAAGGTAGCACAAAGGTTACTGAGGGCGCTAAAGCGGTCGCTCAAGGGTTGCAGCAATTGGCACAGGCTAGTCCTGAGCTGGCACAGAATCCAGCCGTACAGAAGCTCCTAGCAGCTAGTGCAGCTGTTGCACAAGGTAGTGAGCAACTGCAACAAAGCCAAGAGCAACTGGCACAGGGTGCTACTGCACTCCACAGTGGGCAAGAGCAACTGGCACAAGGTGCAACTCAACTGCATTCGGGTTCACAGCAGGTAGCTGATGGTGTAACTCAGTTGCATGATGGAGCACAGCAATTAAATGCTGGTAGCACACAGCTTTTGACAGGACAACAAAAACTGGCACAAGGCGCATCTGCACTTGTAACGGGTGGCGATAAGCTACAAGCAGGTATGAAACAGTTCGGCGCGAAGCTTAGTGAAGCAGCAGCTGGAGGCAGCAAGCTGGCTGAAGGCGGTAAAGCACTTGGCGATGGTACCTCAAAACTGCTAAGCGGTGTAGGCGAACTAGGTTCCGGTATCAGTGCTGTAGCAGATGGTTCGAAAAAACTGGCTGACGGTGCAGGCGAGCTGAAAGATGGTATGGATGATCTGAAATCTGGATCAACAGAACTGGCAACTAAGCTTGGAGATGCTGCTGAAAAAACAGGCAGTGTGAATAAGTCAGATAAAATGATGGAAATGTTCGCACAACCGGTTGTGGTTGAGGATCAAGTTGTAAATCATGTACCAAACTACGGAACAGGATTTGCTCCTTACTTCTTATCTCTTGGGTTGTTCGTAGGTGCTCTGATTTCTACGATTGTTATTCCAATGCGTGAATCAGCTGTACTAGGCGCAAGCCGTATGAATCGTTTTATCAGCCGTACGCTTACGTTCTCAATCATGAGCTTTATCCAGTCTATGCTGGCTGCTGTGGTTGTATTGTACGGACTTGGACTAGAAGTACAAAGTGTACCGCTATTCTTCCTATTTACATTCTTGACTAGTCTAGTTTACACATGGGTAATTCAATCCATTGTTACTTGGCTGGATCAACCGGGACGTTTTGTTGTTATCGTTATTCTTATTTTCCAATTAACAACTAGTGCCGGAACATTCCCACTTGAATTGATCCCGAACTGGATGAAATTCTTTAACCCACTGCTTCCTATGACTTACACAGTTAGTGGTCTTAAATCAGTAATTTCTACAGGGGACTTCAGTGCAATGTGGAGTGACGTAGGTGTGCTTGCAATCTTCGGTCTTGGATTCCTTGCTCTTACTTTCGCTTACTTCATGACCCGCAGTCGGGACAATGAAGCTGGAATGAACAGTGAACAAGCTATGACTGTATAATAGAAAAAAAGTAATTAAAAAGCGTCTCCTCCGGGAGGCGCTTTTTTTGAGTTTAAATCATAGAACCCTTTTTCTTGCAAACATTCAAGGGTAATGAAAATTCTTGAAACGCTTTCATTGCATAAGTTCTTATGCGTCATTTATGCATAATTATACATAGATGAGTTTTTTTAAACTTTTGTCCACTAAAGCTGTGTCGCAAAAAGAAATGTTAATCAGCATCATAAAAAAGTTTAAATTGCGCTGTTGTCACCTCGGTGATAAAATAATAGCACTAATCTGGCTTGAATAATTATTAAAATTTTAATCTGAAAAATTTTCCAAAGATTACGCCATACTTTATAATAGAAAGGTTGCGTTCGATGAGACACACTGAACTGCCCGGAAAACAGGGCCTGTATGATCCCCAGTTCGAAAAAGATGCTTGCGGCATGGGATTTGTAGCCCATATTAAAGGCAAACCGTCCCATGATATTGTTAGTAACGCTTTAACAATGCTCTTTAATATGGAGCATCGTGGCGGACAAGGTAGCGAACCCAACTCTGGTGACGGAGCAGGTATCATGCTTCAAATTCCGCACCGTTTCTTTGCTAGTGAAGCCCAGAAGCTTGGCTTCGCTTTGCCGGAACAAGGCCATTATGGCGTAGGCATGATTTTTCTATCTCATAACGAGAAAGTTCGGGCTCAACATGAGGCTCTCTTAAGCAAAATTATTGCTGAAGAAGGTCAGGAAGTACTCGGCTATCGTGATGTACCTACCTATGATGAAATGCTTGGCAAAACTGCGAAGGCTGCAAAGCCTTTTGTGCGCCAAGTGTTTATCGGTCGCTCGGCCTCGGTTACGAACGAATTGTCTTTTGAGCGTAAGCTTTATGTCATCCGCAAACGTGCAGAGCTTGCGATTCGCTACGGTGGTGTAGAAGAGGCTGAAGCCTTCTATATCCCAAGCTTGTCATGTCGTAAGATCGTGTACAAAGGCATGCTGACTACAGAACAAGTCGGACAATTCTACCTGGATTTGCAGAACGAAGAGCTGGAATCAGCAATCGCGTTAGTTCACTCCCGTTTCAGTACGAATACCTTCCCAAGCTGGGAACGTGCGCATCCCTACCGCTTTATGATCCACAATGGTGAGATCAATACCTTGCGCGGAAATGTGAACTGGATGCATGCTCGCCAGTCGCTGTTCAAGAGTGAAGTGTTCGGCGAAGATCTGAGTAAGATCAAACCTGTTATAAACCCGGATGGATCGGACACTGCAATGTTCGATAATACCTTTGAGTTTCTTTATTTGAGCGGACGCTCTTTGACACAAGTAGCCATGATGATGGTTCCTGAACCATGGAGCAATCATGACAGTATGGACGCCAACAAGAAAGCTTTTTACGAATACCACAGCACTTTGATGGAGCCATGGGACGGACCTGCTGCAATGGGCTTTACAGATGGTGTGCAAATCGGCGCTATTCTGGATCGTAACGGCTTGCGCCCTGCTCGTTATTATGTAACAAAGGACGACATGATTATTCTATCCTCCGAAGCGGGTGTACTGGACATTCCAGCAGAGGACATCTTATATAAAGACCGCCTGAAGCCTGGACGCATGCTGCTCGTGGATACGAAGGAAGGCCGTATTATCTCCGATGAGGAAGTCAAATCGGCTATCGCCACTGAGAAGCCTTACCGCCAGTGGCTGGATGAGCATTTGATCAGTCTCGAAGAGCTTCCAGATGCGCCTGAGCTACCAAATCCTAAGCATGACAATGTGCAGCAGCTGCAGCAAGCGTTCGGCTATACTTTTGAGGACTTGCGCAAGGTGCTTGAACCCATGGCATCTACTGGCGCTGAAGCTGTAGGTTCCATGGGTTATGATGCGCCGCTCGCTGTGCTTTCAGACCGTCCGCAGCGTCTATATAACTATTTCAAACAAATGTTTGCTCAGGTAACGAATCCACCAATCGATGCTATTCGCGAAGAGCTGGTTACCTCTACTACGACTACAATTGGACCAGAGCGTAACTTGCTTAAACCAGAACCAGAAAGCTGTCGCCAAATCTCGCTGCACACACCGATTCTTTCGAATGAAGATTTTGCTAAAATTCGACATGTTCGTCGTGCAGGCTTCAAGTCGATGTCTATTCCGATTCTTTTCCCAGCTGAGCTCGGAGCAGAAGGAATGCGTATCGCGCTTGAGCGTATGAACGAGGCTGCTGATCGCGTTATGGCTAAAGGTCATAACATTCTGATTCTGACGGACCGCGGTGTGGACCGTGAGAATGCTGCGATTCCTGCTCTACTTGCGGTATCGAGCTTGCATCACCATCTGATCCGGCAAGGAACACGGACAAAAGTTAGTATTTTGCTTGAATCCGGTGAACCTCGTGAAGTCCATCATTATGCACTTCTGCTTGGTTATGGTGTGAGTGCAGTCAATCCGTATCTGGCCTTTGAAAGCTTGGATGATATGATCGGCCAAGGCTTACTGCGGGGAATCTCGCATGAGAAGGCTGTGAAGAACTATATTAAAGCTGCGACTAAGAGCGTAGTTAAGATTCTTTCCAAAATGGGGATTTCGACTATTCAATCCTACCGGGGCGCGCAGATCTTTGAAGCTGTGGGTCTGAACTCGGAATTCGTGGATCGTTACTTTACTTGGACACCTTCCCGCATTGGCGGTATTGGTCTGGAGGAAGTAGCAACCGAGGCACTTATCCATCATAACCGTGCTTTCACGGAAAAAGACGGAAATGATAAAGTGCTTGATTCCGGTGGTGATTATCAATGGCGAAACGATGGGGAAGATCATTTGTTCAACCCACAGACCATTCATCTGCTTCAGCACTCCGTGCGTAGTGGGGATTATAAGTTGTATAAGAAATATGCTGCACTTGTTCAAGGTGAAAGTGAGAAGCATCTGACAATTCGTTCCTTGTTGCAGTTCAAGTCAGCTTATGAACCGATTCCATTAGAAGAAGTAGAGCCAGTGGAGTCCATTATGAAACGGTTTAAGACAGGTGCGATGTCCTTTGGTTCCATTAGTAAGGAAGCGCATGAGACCCTCGCTATTGCAATGAACCGGATCGGTGGTAAGAGTAATACTGGTGAGGGTGGAGAAGATCCAGCCCGCTATATCCCGGACAGCAACGGCGATTCCCGTCGCAGTGCGATTAAACAAGTAGCCTCCGGACGTTTTGGAGTTACATCTAACTACCTTGTTAACGCTGATGAGATCCAGATTAAGATGGCTCAGGGTGCTAAACCAGGGGAAGGCGGACAGCTTCCAGGACGTAAAGTTTATCCATGGGTGGCTGAAGTGCGTGGTTCAACAGCTGGTGTGGGCTTGATTTCACCTCCGCCGCATCATGATATTTATTCGATTGAGGATTTGGCAGAGCTGATCTACGATCTGAAGAATGCCAATCCACGTGCAAATATTAATGTTAAGCTCGTCTCTGAGGTCGGAGTAGGTACGATTGCTGCTGGCGTAGCCAAAGGGCGCGCTGATATTATCCTGGTAAGTGGCTATGACGGGGGTACAGGTGCATCTCCGATGAACTCCATTCGTCATGCAGGTCTTCCATGGGAACTTGGCTTGGCCGAAACGCATCAGACGTTGATGCTGAACAATCTGCGTGACCGCGTTGTACTGGAAACAGACGGAAAAATGCTTAGCGGTCGCGATCTAGCCGTAGCTGTATTACTAGGTGCTGAAGAGTATGGCTTCGCTACTGCTCCGTTAGTAGCTGTGGGTTGTATCATGATGCGTGTCTGCCAAATGGATACTTGTCCGGTTGGTGTAGCGACACAAAATCCAGATCTTCGTAAGAACTTTACGGGTGATCCACAGCATGTAGTTAACTTTATGACCTTTGTGGCACAGGATTTACGCGAAATCATGGCGAGTCTTGGCTTCCGTACGATTGAAGAGATGGTTGGCCGTACAGATTGCTTAGACGCTGCTCAAGCTTCGCAGCATTGGAAGAAGAAGGGCGTAGATTTGAGTAGTCTGCTGCATGTACCGGAAATGCCAGAGGGAAGCACACGCTTCTGCAGTAAACGTCAGAATCATGGTCTGGAAGAGACCCTTGATGTCTCTAAACTGCTGGATCTGGCTGCACCTGCACTGGAATCAGGAACGGCTGTAGAAGTATCATTACCGATTACGAACGTTAATCGTGCCGTTGGAACCATCCTTGGTAGCGAGCTGACACGTAAATACGGGGCAGCCGGCTTGCCTGATGATACAATTCGTCTTCATTTCACCGGTTCTGCTGGTCAAAGCTTGGGTGCATTCGTTCCTAAGGGGATCACACTTACGGTGGAAGGCGATTCCAATGACTACGTTGGTAAGGGACTGTCGGGTGGTAAGATTATTATCAAACCATCTCCAAAAGCTACCTTTGCAGCTGAGGACAATATCATTATCGGAAATACTGCATTCTACGGAGCAACAGCTGGAGAAGCTTATATCAACGGTATCGCCGGTGAACGCTTTGCCGTTCGTAATTCTGGAGCGAAGGTTGTTGTAGAAGGTGTGGGTGACCACGGTTGTGAATACATGACTGGAGGCCGTGTGGTTGTTCTTGGTGAAACAGGCCGTAACTTTGCGGCAGGGATGTCAGGTGGTATCGCTTATGTTTACGATCCAGAGAGATCCTTCATCGGCCGCTGCAATCTCGAGATGGTACTTCTCGAGAGAGTGGAAGAGCCAGAAGAGATCGAAGAGCTGCGCGAGCTGATTAGCCGTCATGTAGAGCTTACAGGCAGTAAGGCGGGAGCGCGGGTATTGGATCAGTGGGCAGATAGCTTGCCGAAGTTTGTTCGTGTCATTCCGAAGGATTACAAACGGATGATGGAGCAGATTCGCAAAGTGGAGCAAACCGGATTGACCGGCGAGGCTGCTTTGATGGCCGCATTTGAAGCGAATATGCGGGAGCTTGCACGTGTAGGTGGCTAAATACCTGCATTCTGAAAAAAACAGGTAATATTGAATGAAGTGATATAAGGGACTTGGACTCTTTCGTTTGCGGGAGGCCAGGTCCCTTTTTGTTCAAATCGAATCGAATCCTCGGTCTAAACAACGTTAGACTGTTTCTTTTTTGTAATTTTCTGAAAAAAACGGTATGGTAAACTTGTTTGTAAATGAAAGGGAGTGATACTGTGTCAAATACAGAAATGCTGTCTGAACCTGTTGCCCGTCTGCAGGGAGTTACCAAGAAAATAGGCTCTAAGACGCTGGTGAGCAATTTAACGCTGGATATCCCACCGGGTCAAATATTCGGGTTTTTGGGACCAAACGGAGCAGGGAAGACGACAACAATACGAATGATGGTGGGATTAATTTCCATTAGCAGTGGGGACGTCCTGATCAGTGGTCATAGTATTAAAAATAATTATAAAGAGGCTATTGCAAGTGTTGGGGCTATTGTTGAGAATCCTGAAATGTACAAGTTTCTGTCCGGGTATCAGAATCTTAGACAATTTGCACGGATGGTACCGGGAGTCAGTAAGCAACGGATTGATGAGGTTGTGGAGCTGGTCGGGCTTGGTCAAAGAATTCATGACAAAGTGAAGACTTATTCCCTAGGTATGCGTCAGAGACTTGGAGTAGCTCAGGCGCTACTAAACCGACCAAAGTTACTGGTTCTAGATGAGCCAACCAATGGGCTTGATCCACAAGGCATACGTGAGCTTCGTGACTATCTGCGCCTACTCTGTCGTGAAGAAGGAACAACCGTATTTGTCTCCAGCCATTTACTTTCCGAAATGGAGCTCATGTGTGACAGTGTAGCCATTATTCAGAATGGGCAACTGCTTGAGGTAAAACAGCTAAAAGAGGTAGGCAATGTTACAATGCCTATCGGAGAAACCTTGTTTGAGGTTGACGATGCCGAAGCTGCACTTGCTCTCATTGGACAAGGAACATTAAAGAGCGGTGGGCTTGTAGTTGAGGCGGCACGTGAAGAAATTGCTGAGTTTAATGCCAGACTAGTGGCTGGTGGGATTAAAGTGTACAGTATCAAATCACTTGCCCGTACGCTAGAGGATCAATTCTTAGAGGTTACAGGAGGTGAAGGAATTGAGTAATTTTACAGCGTTGATACATAATGAGAACATCAAGATATATAGTCGTGCTCGCACATGGATTATGCTAATTATTCTAGCAGTGTTTAGTGCGTTTCTTCCGGCTCTTATGTATTTCACAACGGATAACCCTGCATCACGCTTAGGCGTTTGGGACAGCTTCCAAATGATAGTGAGTGTTGTATTCTTCCTGAATACGATCTTCGTTGTTGTTATAGCCGCTGACTCCGTAGCGGGCGAATTTACCTGGGGAACCATCAAAATGCTGCTGATTCGCCCGTGGAGCCGTTCCCAGATCTTGCTCTCGAAATACATTAGCATTGTGTTGTTTAGCTTGCTTTGTACTGCAGTATTGATTGTTTTTGGTTTAGCTTCATCGTTTATTTTCGCCTCTCCAACTGGAGACACACTGTCTTCGATTACAGCTTGGAGTCCTGCTGAGTATTCCTTTATAGATCTCCTATGCCGCTATGTCACTCTTTTCTTGACGGTTACGCTTGCTTTTATGATCTCTTCCGTATTCCGTGCAAGTGGATTGGCGATAGGATTATCTATGTTTATCATGTTTGCCCAAGGTATTTTCGCTGCTTTACTTAATCCGGATGTGTTCGAATGGGCAAGATATTTAATTTTCACTCATATGGATCTAAGGGTCTACATGGGATCTGATATTGGTCCAGGTGGTGCTACACTAGGCTTCTCCATTGCTGTGCTGGCAGTGTATTATGTTATATTCTTAGCAGTTTCCTGGTTTGTCTTCCGTAAACGGGACGTTGCTGGATAAAAATAGGATTAACCGGCTTCAAGCGTTTCTTCTGCTTTGGAGGAACGTTTTGCTGTCTTGTCCTTTTTCGTATTACTTTTGAGCTCACCTGCTTGTTCAGAGGTGGGCTGTTCATGCATGGCGATGGACCCATTAAGCAGGCTGCCTTCCATAATACTGAGTGCTCCTGCAGAAATATTACCGTGCAGCTCGCCAGTACCGGTCATAATGAGCCTACGGTCTGCGGTAACATCTCCATATACTTTACCAGCGATAACGATCTCTTCTGCTCTAATACTGGAGCGCACCGTGCCTTCCTCACCTACAGTGACTACACCACTGCATATAATTTCTCCGCTAAAGGTACCTTCAATCCTCAGGTTCGTATCGCAATGTACTTTACCCTCGAGCGTACCCCCATGCCCAATCAGAGAGTCAGTAGACTTGATAGAGGCACGCTGCTGCCGCTTATTCCACATGTATATATTCCTCCTAGTTCATATATTTTTACATTAACGTTTAGGGTTTAACATAATCCAATGGATCCACAGTTTTATTCTGCTTCACTACCTGGAAATGAAGATGAGGTCCTGTGCTTCGACCAGTGTTTCCAAGCAAGCCGATCTTCTGCCCCTTATTAACCTTGTCTCCCGCAGATACATTCATTGCCTGCAGATGCATATACCAGGTTTCAAGCCCGTTCGAATGCTTGATCACGACATACTTGCCTCTCGCACCCATCTGCTCGGAGGTAACGACCTCCCCGTCTAAGGCGGCATATACAGGATCGCCTAAGTTCCCGGCAATATCGACACCTGAATGGAACGCGGATAAGCCTTTGAAAGGATCTGTTCGGTAGCCGAAGCTTGAGGAGATGACCCTAGAATCGGTTGGCCAGAGTACCGCTGCATTTAGTCTGGCTTTTTCAGCTTGAGCTTTTTTTGCCTGTTGATTTGCTTGAACGTTATTCGCATGCTCCGCCAGAGTGATAGTTTGAGTAATACTTTCCACCATTTCATCGAGCATACCGTGGATCTCTTCGAAATCGTCTTTTGTTTCCTCCACTAGATTCAGCGATTCGTTCTGATAAGACGCGATATATTCTCCGCCTACCTGTGATGTGATTGTAGCTTTAAAAGATGTCTCATTTGGGATTGGCACAGCGTTACGGCTCGATAAGCCTAAGGTTGAGTTTGAAGCGGTTGATCCCTTTTTTGATTCTTTTGTTTCAGCGGCGGAGCCTTTGCTTTTGTTGATCAAAGACTGCAACTCCTGTTCCAGCGCATTTACACTCTTCAGCTTGTCTTTAATATTATCTGCCTCTTCTGATAGCTCGCTGACTTGAGTACGAAGCTGCATTAGATCCTTATCCTTGTCAGCGACCTTCATTTCCATGCGGAGATTGGTTAGTGATAGTGCGGCTGCCTCAGCTTCCAGTTGTGAGATCGACTGCGAGGCATGGAAATGCATAGAGGTGACCAGACTGGAGAGGGACAGGGCTGCTGCTGCCGGCAGGGCGAACGCAAGTGGCTTGGAGATCTGGAGTTGTTTGACTGGGCGTCCGGCATCCCTTACGACGAGCAGCGTAATCCGGTTATGATCTGGCTGACTCTTCATGGCTTCTCCTTTCTGCGGCATATGGCAGCCGCCTTACGATACACGAAGCTAACGACCTTACTTCCATTAGGCTCATCCCGAATTGTCTTACTACTCTATGTATTCCATATCTTTCAGGAACATGACAACGGTTTGTTTGAATAAAGAAAGAGAGTTACGGCAAAACCAGTAATAGAATCGTCGCAGCGAGTCTATTGGTAACTGTTTTATTAATGAAGGGGGTAGGGAATTGAAGATTTTTGCGATAATTCTAAGTCTTTTTATTATTCAGGTCGCAGTAATTGTATTTATGGAGTTTCGTCGCCCGCAAAGGGCTTTGGCGTGGTTGTTCATTTCATTCTGTTGTCCGCCGCTGGGTCTGGCATTCTATTATTTTCTGGGCCGTGATTATAGACAGAATCGAAAATTAAACAAAAGATGTACTACACTATTTCGTGAAATTCGTTCGCATGTCTCTGGCAATATTAAGGTAGTAAAGGATGTTACTGAGAGTGGGAACGCTCAGTTTGAGAATAATAAGGGTCTATTGGGTTTGCTTTCTAAGATCGCAGAAGGACCAATTACTGGTCATAACAAGAGCAGGGTATTATCATCTGCGAGAGAAGCGTATGATGCTATGCTGGAAGCTATGGAAGAAGCGAAAGAACATATACATATGGAATTTTATATTTATCGTGATGATGAGATCGGTGAGCAATTTCAAGATGTTATGATTCGGAAGGCGCGACAGGGCGTTAAAGTACGCTTGCTTTGTGATGGTCTGGGCAGTCATAAATTAAGTCGTAGGTTTATTCGAACGATGAGAAATGCTGGGGTGGAGTTCCACTTTTTTTTACCTCCGATTAGTTCTCTGTTAGACCGTCGTTTTAATTTCCGCAATCATCGGAAGATCCTGGTGGTAGATGGCCTCGTTGGCTTCACGGGTGGAATGAATATAGGGGATGATTATTTGGGGAAGGATCTCAAAATGGGATACTGGCGTGATACCCATCTGCGTCTCGAAGGAGACTCAGTATATTATATTCAGTATGTCTTCTTAAAGGATTGGAGATTGGCCTCTGGCGAAAGCACAAGCCATCCGCGTCTGTTCCCAAAACATAATTGTGAGTCACAAGAAGCCGTGCAGATTGTAGGGAGTGGTCCGGATGCTGCAATGGACGCCTCTCAAGAGATGTATTTTGCCGCCTTATGTGCAGCTAAACAGCGGATTTGGATTACTTCACCGTATTTTATTCCTGATCCTGCCATCTGCCGGGCCTTGAAAAGTGCAGTACTTCGTGGAGTGGATGTAAGAATTATCATTCCGGCGAAGCCTGATAATGTGCTTGTCTATCATGCTTCTTTGTCTTATTTAGAAAATTTACAAGACGCTGGAGTTAAATTCTACCGCTATACTAAAGGATTTATGCATGCCAAAATCATGATTATCGATAATCTGCTCGCTACAGTGGGGAGTGCAAATCTGGATATGCGCAGCTTTTATTCTAACTTTGAATTGACTGCTGTGCTGCTACATCCTGATGCTATATCCCCTCTAGTCACAGGGTTTGAGAAGGATCAAAAGCACAGTGAATTTATTGATCCTGTAAAGTTTAAGGAGAGAGGGAGAATTGTCAAACTCGGTGAAGGGCTGTGTCAGTTGTTATCTCCGCTATTATGAGCGGAAAGAGGACTAAATCTGAATTTTTCGAAGGATATAACGTGTTCCATTCATTATTAGGGCTTATTTTGTGATATAATAATTGTATAAGAAGAAATGTAAGAAAGTATAGATTATAATTATACTTCCGAATGTTTCAACACTATACTGTTAAATTGTAGGGGGAGTTCTATGAATGTGAGTCCACAAATGATTGCCAAAGAGGAAAAGAACAAGCTGCAGAAGACCGGAACACATAAAATGGCTAAGTTCGCGCAGCGAATGATCATGTTATCCATTGGGGCAGCAATGATGGCTGTTGCACTTGAGATATTCCTCGTACCGAATCAAATGATTGATGGTGGGATTACCGGTATCTCCATTATTTTATCACATCTATTCGACATTCCTCTGGGGATTTTATTGACGCTGTTAAACCTTCCGTTCTTGTTAATCGGGTATAAGCAAATCGGTAAGACCTTTGCCTTATCTACCTTATATGCAATTGTGCTTATGTCTATTGGTACTTCAATGTTGCATCATGTGAATGCCTTTACGGTTGAGCCTATGCTTGCTGCCGTTTTTGGGGGGATCATTCTTGGTGTAGGTGTAGGGTTAGTTGTACGTTTTGGCGGATCTCTAGATGGTACAGAAATTGTTGCGATTCTTGTAGCCAAGAAGCTTCCTTTCTCTGTAGGTGAAGTTGTTATGTTCTTCAACCTATTCATCTTATCCGGAGCTGGATTTGTGTTCGGTTGGAATAATGCGATGTTCTCACTAATTGCTTATTACATTGCATTCAAGGTAATTGACATTACACTTGAGGGTCTGGATCAGTCGAAATCGGTATGGATTATTAGTGATAAATTCCGTGATATCGGTGAAGCCTTGACGGAACGTCTTGGACGTGGTGTTACTTATTTAGATGGAGAAGGCGGATTTTCCGGGGAGAATAAGAAAGTGATCTTCGTGGTTATTACCCGTTTGGAAGAAGCTAAGCTTAAATCCATTGTTGAGGATTGGGATACTGGTGCATTCATCGCAATAGGTAACATTCATGATGTTAAAGGTGGCCGTTTCAAGAAGAAAGCAATTCATTAGCTTACCATCCTAAAAGGACGCCGCAGGCGTTTTAGCTTGGCACTTTAGTACTATTAACTGAAAGAAGGTATTTTTACGAATAATGGAGCAATAAATACGGTGAACAAGACTCGATATGCCGTATTCTTATACAATATACCTTCTGTCCTTGAGTGGGACGCCTGATAAGCCCGTAGCATGAAATGATGCTGCGGGCTTATTGCTGTTTTTGGGCTCATTATTCGTGGCATTCCATCCCTATGGAAGCTTAGCAATGAGTTGTTTGACGGGCTGCGGTGGCACTTTTTCCAAAAGATCTCCCATCTGTTGCAGGCGTTCCTCAATATTGAGCAGATGAAAATCAGTAGGAGATACGTTTTGCTGAACCTCTTTCCAGAGCAATGGTGTGGATACTGTAGCAAGCGGCCTGGCACGCGGTGTGTAAGGTGCAGCTAATGTTTTGCCACTGTAATGCTGGAGGTAGTCAAAATAGATTTTATCTCCCCGATTCTTCTTCAGACGCTCCAAGGTGAATAAATCGGGGTGCTTTTCAGTGACATAACGCCCCACAAAGTGTCCGATTTTTCGCAATCCATCAAAAGTAACGCCAGTCTCGATAGGAACGATGATCTGCACCCCGGTAGCCCCGGAGGTTTTGGGCACAGAGGATAAACCAAGGGAGGTTAGGACCGTCCCTACGATTGCAGTTGCTTCCATGATACGGGGCTCGACCTCACGCGACGGATCTAGATCAATCATCCATTCACAAGGCAGCTCGCTACCTACATAATGCAAAGAAGGATGAAACTCCAAAGCAGCCAGATTACCCAGCCAGATCAGCTCAGGTAAACCTTGCAGCTTGATATAGTTAATATTCTCGTGAACAGCGGTCTGGACAAAGGCTGGAAGAGGATCAGGTGCATTTTTCTGATAAAAGGACATTCCAGAGATACCATGCGGATAACGTATTACGGTTAGCAGCCGATCTCGACAATAACGCAGCAGGTAGGGAGAGAGGGCGGCGAGCTTTTCCAGATAGATCCGCTTCGTAATCCCGCAATCCGGCCATAGCAGCTTCTCTGGGTTGGTGATGGTTATCTCTTGGCCCTCTACAGTAATTGTGCCTTTGATGGCTGCTGGCATCCTGAACCTCCTCTCTGTTATAGGAATGAGGGTATTATGTGCCAGTCTGTTCCTTTTCATGAAAAAAATATTTCCAAAGTGTCCCTTTTGGATGATCATAAGAGTTATAAGGTTATACGGTTATGTGAAAGGGGAGTTTGCTGATTTTGGACGGGATCGAACACACCGTCGTTCGGGTACAGGCAGGCGAGGTAGAGTCCTATGCCCTTATCGTCGAAGCTTTTCAAAAGCCGATTTACCGCTATTGCTGCAGGCTGCTTGGGAGCCGTACGGAAGCGGAGGATGCGGTACAGGATATTCTAGTGAAGGCATATCAGCACATAGGCACATATCGCCCTATCACGAGCTTTTCTTCTTGGCTATATAAAATTGCCTATCATCATTGCCTCAGCCTGATCCGCAAACGTCAAAGACATTTGAAGATTATGGCGCTTTTTCAACCGGATCCTCCTGCAGAAAGCCCGGAACAGTTGATGGACCGTTACATATTTAACGAACATCTCACCTTTGCCCTCTTGAAATTGAAATTAGATGAACGAAATCTGTTAGTTCTGCGAATCTTTGAGGAACAGAGCTTCCCGGAGATTGCGGAGATCCTCGATAAGAATACTGATGCTGTGAAGAAGAAATACAGGCGTACGATTACAAAGCTTGGCAAAATGATGAATGCTCAAAAAGGGGGGACGGAATGGTGGGGCAACGAAGCTGTATTGAAGAGAAAATGATAAAGAAAATGGACGCATTGGGGACCTGTGACGAACTAGATGTAAGAGCAGCAGTTATGAATCGGGTAAGGGCAATTTATGATCAACAGAAAACGATGGACGGAGAAATGGCGAACCTCAGAGACGAGCTGGAGTCATTCGGAGAACCGGGAGATTCTGTTATGCAGATGCAAAAGAAGACTATCCCGCTTCCATCTAAATTTAGGAAAAGACTTCTCTCAGGGGTCTCCGCAGCTATATTGCTGGGGATGATCGGATTTGGTGCCCTTCAGCTGTCTGGACTTGGAGGTTTAACAGAACATAGTAGCCAGTCTACAATTGATATCATCAAACCTTCGGATGGTTCGATTACCCTAGTGAATAGTGGAGGAAGGGTGGTTGTCCAGACGGTGCATACTAATAATAGTAAGCCTGTTGCCACGGCCTCTCCTGCGATTGAGAAGTATCAGACTTTATTAGCGACTTATAATGAGCAGGTGCTTGCCCGCTTGAACCCCGGAGAAATGGCTGCCTATTACGTGATTGATACTGAATTCACTAAGTTGGTCAAAGGATTAGGCTATGGGAATCAATTGCAGTTCGCTTTCAATCCTCCTGTGTATTCGAAATATCAGGACTTCGTAAACGAATTAAAAGTAGCTGGCGATTTCTGGCCAGAACTGCCTTCCATACTCGACGATGGTTACGAATTCGAGCAAGCAACTTTTAAAGCCGCTTCTCCTTACGGGTCGATAGACACGGAATACAAAGAAGTTCTTGAACAATTTCAAAAGAAAGCTAAGGACGATAAAACAGGCCAAAAGCTGTTTATGGAGAAGATCGCTGTGAATGCCATAGAGAGCGCTGAGGTTTCCTACCATAAGGAGGATCAAACAATTGAACTATCCTTAAGTCAGAGGGCCTATATGGGTGGTATAACGCAAGTGTCTATCTTGGAAGGGCAGACTGCTGAAAAATGGTCACTGACAAACACCGGCAAAGAGGCGGTTTTTATTGCTGCGAGTACAGAGCAGGGGGCGCAGGCTTGGACTTCTCAGAATCGTTTGTATTGGTATGATGAAGCCAGCCAGACGATTCGTAGTCTAAATGATGGATTGAATAACATTTTAACCCGTGAACAATGGCAAGTGATTGCCAATAGTTTTATTCGCTAGCGACTGTTGTTCTATCCGCACAATATGAGAAGCTGTCTCAAAAGTAGTGAAATCTACTTGGGAGGCAGCTTTTTTTATGGAATAGGAAAAGTAATGGATTTTACTGTGCCATGTGACGATATGCCACGCGTAGTGTTCTATGCTACTGGTTGGGGCGGTGGGCGATGTGCTATGGGTGATTTACTTGTTTTAAACTAATTAGGGAAAAACTCCCTAAAAATAACCGATATTCGCTCTAAATGAACGAAATCAGGGAATTCCTCCCTAATAATCATAGGAATTTCTTTATTCGTTGCCGAATAGGCCAAATTTCAGGGAAGTTTTCCCTAATTACAAGACCGATGAACACAAATCTCTGAATTTTAGGGAGAAATTCCCCAATTACTCTATAGGTGCTTCACATATTGCATCACTTGGTGCGTCACTTGTAATGTTAAGAACAAAAAAAGAGGCTGTCCCAAAAGCCATGATGGTTGCTTGGGGCGGCCTCTTTTTTGTAAGAAAATGTCCCTTTTTCTCATGCTGGAGTGTTATAGAAGTGTAGTTGAAAACAGGGTGAGCTTACATTCACCCTTTTAGAAGGAGAGGATGTTAGAAATTGAAGCTCAATAATGATTTCAAAAAAACACTGATCGTACTCTCGGCAGCAACCTTGTTAGGAACAGGAGTAGTTGTAAGTGGGGTTGCGCCTGGCTTGTTTCTTTCGGTCGCGGCGGCAGCAGAACAGCTGACTTCAGCATCAACCGATCAGAATCCTCAAAAGGAATTACAGGCGATCGTAGCAAGCTTGAAGGAAGGTACGCTTTTGGCCTACTACGTACGTGACAAAGTCTCTAACCCTCAGGATACGATCAGCTTCTCTGGCAAAGGATTTGTTTTTAAAGACTACAAATCCTTTGCTGCTAAATTCAAAGCGTTGAAGGGTCCAACTACTCCACAGCCTGGAAATCTTCCTAAAGGCTTTGCTCTGGCGACAGCCATCATTTATCCACCGTCTGTAGCAAATGATTCAGAGCTGTATTTGCAATTAGAGCAGGAACTAAAGGCAGCAGCGGCGGCAGGTGATCCCAACAAACAGTTGTTTAGCAAGATCATCAGCTGGAGCCAGACGAACTTGTCTATGCAGCTGTATGCCAAAGGAAAAGCCAATTTTAGTATTGTAACTGGAGTGCCGCCCGCCAAACTTCCCGAAGGAGCTGTGCCTTTTGTACGAGCTTCGGAAACTAAGAAAGAACTGACGGTCAACGGTAGGAAAGTAATTCTTACAACTGATTCGGCTAAAGAAGCAAGTTTCAACACTAAGCTAGTGTGGCTGGATAAATCAGGCACGATACAATATACCCTTTCAGACAATCGGGTCAGTAAACTGACGACAAATGAAATGTTGGCTGTAGCTAAAAGCATGATCAAATAACCATGGGGTTAAAGGAGGATATTATAAAGATGATTAAAAAAAGTGCGGCTATCACGGTTTTGAGTCTGCTAGTGTTAATGAGCGCGGTAAGTGGAACAGCAGGCGCAGTGCCTGCAGGGAGCAATAATAAAAGCAAAGGTACGGTTCCGGTTGAACAGAAATCACCACCGGTATCGCCAACGATTAAGGATTTGATTGCCAAAGAATATGCTGTTCCCCTACAAACGGGAGAAATTAAGGCTCTCTATGTTAATGACAAAAAATCTAATCCAGAGGAAGATTTGAGTGTAAGCTATATGCCATACAGATTCAGCTCTATAAACGAAGCAGCACAGAAGCTATCTTCATTAAGCGGAAAGTCACTCTTGATACCAGCTTCTCTCCCAGAGGATTATAAGCTGCAGGATGTCGTTTTAAATCCAGTGCTTCCGAAGTTTTTCAGTACAGAGTATAAAACCCTCAGAGATCAGGTGAAAGCTAAAGCACAAGCTGCTGGTAAAAAAGTGATTTCACAAAGCTTAAAGTGGAGCGGTACAGAAACCTCTATCACTTATCTGCGAAATGGGGATAGATTGAATCTAAAATCAGCTCCAGCATATACACTTCCGGAAGGAGTTACTTTAGCGCAGCTGCCTGGTGACCAGGATGAAAATTTGACCATCAACGGGATTGAAGCAGTCTACACGGTGTTTGGTCCTCACCATGGAGATCTAAAAGTCCAGCTTGTATGGTCCAGTGCGGATGGAAGTATTGATTACACGCTGACGAATACGAAAAATACTGCGCAGACAAAAGCAGAGCTGGAGACCATTGTAACGAGTCTTACAGCGCAATAAGAAACGTCCTCTCGATAAATTCGGGAGGACGTTTTTTTGGAAAGAGTTTATCCTTTTTGCTCCATAGTACATGATTCGGGAGGAAGATCTACCCTAGCTTGAGTAACCGGCTGACGAAGAGTGCCTGAGGTATTCCATTCCAAAAAATGAACTTTGAAGACAAGCTTCGGTTTTATCCAAAAAGCACCCTTCCCTCGCTGGGGATCAGCTGTAAAGGGCATTTGATCTATTTTTAAATGCTGTACCTCTGCAGTTAAGTCGCGTTTATCCTGTACAGTCAATTTTCCTGGCCCGGCATGTCCGATATAATGCAAATTTCCTTTATCATCATACAGCCCAAGAAGTAGCGCATTGACGATGCCGTCTCGGAACGTTACACCCCCGGCTACTGCCGTAAGATCAGAAATGATTTTGCGTTTCTGCCAACGTTTATCTTTTCCACCGGGAGCATAAGTACTGTTGATATCCTTACAGACGATTCCCTCTAAGCTCTGACTCTGAGCGGCGGCGAATAATTCTGTGGGATCGGTATAACTGGGTACGGCCTGTACGTGGGGATGCGGCAGCAGAATATCGTTTAGCAGCTGCTGCCGTGAGAATAAAGGCTGATCCATCGTCGATTGGCCATTATAAAACAGAATATCAAAAATCATATAAATGACAGGAACCTGATACCTAACGACGGAAATGGTGGAGCCATTCTTTAAGCTATCCCTCCGCATAACTTCGTGAAATGAGGGCTTGCCGTCCCCCAGTGCAATGATCTCACCATCAAGAATAACGGAGTCAGCTTTACAGTAAGCAGATACATCAGTAAGTTCTGGATATTGCGCTGTACGGTAATTACCACGTCTGTTAATAAGCTGAGTAGTGCTTCCGTCGTAATAGGACAACATGCGAACGCCATCCCATTTAATCTGTGCGATCCACTGAATGCCTGCTGGAAGCTGCCCAGCCAGTATGGGTTCAAAAGGAATAATAGGCTGAAGCTTCATCACCAGAGCCTCCTAAGATACGGTTGTTTTACTTTTTGGGCTGCGGCGTTTCGGTTTTGGTGCGATGACTGGAATCGGCCCGGAAGCCTCGTTTTGCTGATCGGCAGGCTCAGCTGCTGCTTTAGACTTGGCTGTTTTTCTTTTGGCAGCCGGAGCCGCTTTAGTTTTTGTTTTCTTAGTATTTGTTAATGAAGGACCCGGATCTGTAGGGATATGCTGTACAGCCTGAATACTGGCCTGCAATGCTGCCATTAGATCAATTACATTGCTTTCCTGTTTGGCAGGAGCGATATGAAATTCCTCGCCTGCGATTTTATGTGAGATTAGATCAAGCATACGCTGGCGATAATCATCGGTATATTTTGCCGGATCAAAAGGCGTGGATAGCTGTGAAATGAGCAGCTTGGCCATATCCAGCTCTTTATCATTCACCGTCCCTGCTTCGGGCAGGCCAGGCACTTGCGAGACCGGTCGCACTTCATCAGGATAAAAAATAGTCTCGATGGCGAGGCAATCCTCCAGCACACGAATAGCAGCAAGACTGCTTTTTGAACGAATCGATATTTTTGCGATGCCAATTTTACCAGTTTGACGCATGGCCTCCATAAGAAGCCGATATGCATTTGTCCCAGCCTGATCCGGAGATAAGTAATAGGTTTTTTGAAAATAAATTGGATCGATCTCCGTCAGATCAACAAAGTCGAGTATGGTAATGCTTTTGCTGCTTTCGTCGTTCAATTGATCCAGTTCCTCTTTGTCGAATAGAACAAACTTCCCTTTTTCATATTCATAACCCTTGCCGATTTCTTCCCAAGCCACCTCTTTGTCACACACCGGACATTTACGTACATACGACAGTGGGCTGCCGCATTCCTTATGGATATAACGCAGAGAAATGTCCTTGTCTTCCGTAGCGGAGAACATTTTAACCGGAACATGCACTAGCCCGAAGCTGATGGCTCCTTTCCAAACGGTATGCATGAGAAACGCCTCCTGATCTAAGTTATTTGCTTTGGGTTAGTATGAGGCAGGACAGGCTTTTCTAGCCGGGTGCATTTTTTGTGAAGCATGGGAAAATATAAAATCAGGCTAATAAAGCTGAGGAGGAGAATACTAAGTCATGGAACCGCGTGGAAACGAGTGGATCGATGCGCTGAGCGAGCAGGATATCCCAGCGACAGTTGTGGATTGGGACAGCATTATAGCTCCACCGGAAGCAAGTCAGGTCTCGGACTCGGAGAAGCTTGATGCGGAATCAACCCTCGAAGAAACTTCGCCATTAGAATCGTGAGATTTAGGTAAAATAAAGGAGGAGAACAGTGGTGGACGTCAAACGAGCACAGGATATTTATGCTTCTAAAGAGACGGTAAGTGTACATTTGGATGGAGAACCTGTATGGATTGAGCATGTGGATGCACAGAACGGAATGGCTACGGTTCAAGTGGGCTCTCGACCAACGAATACGCATACGGTAGGCGTTGAACGGTTAGAAGAGCAAGATCATTAACAAGGTTTGTTCAAAGAGCTGAGATAAACTAAATTACTTTTTTATAAAAGAGACTCTTTATGCTTATTTTTGCGTAGAGGTCTCTTTTTCTATTGTTGGCATACTGGCATGGGAGATTGAATTGGGACAGTTGTTGCGATGGATGGAGCATACCGATATAATTAATAGTAATGGTTTTTGGCAGGTATATTTTAAAAGGTGGTAGTTGTAGTTGGACAATACAGACGAAACGGTGTTCACTTACCGTTCTTACAGCCTCCAGGATACGGAGTTGCTTGCAGCTGCTCTAGCTACTGCTTCAACGCCAGGGATGATTATCGGCTTGGACGGCGATCTGGGCGCAGGAAAAACAGCATTCTCGCAAGGGTACGCTCGGCATCTCGGCGTAAAGGGGATCGTAAACAGTCCTACTTTTACAATTATTAAAGAGTACGAGGGCCGTCTGCCCCTATATCATATGGATGTATATCGGATTTCGCTTCAGGAAGCGGACGAGCTTGGACTTGATGAGTATTTCTACGGGCAAGGGGTCTGCTTGGTGGAATGGAGCAGTATTATTACGGATTTAATGCCGCCGCGGCATATGCATATATACATGGAAACAGTGGGGCCAGATGAAAGAATGATTACGGTGACCGGAATCGGGGAGCCGTATGGTGAGCTTTGCCGGCAGCTGATCCAGAAGTGGGGTTAAGGAATATGACGAATCAGAATACAGAGCCGCGCAAGCGGCTTTTAGCGCTGGATACATCAACTGCAGTATTAGGCGTGGCAGTTACAGAGAATGGGGAACTACTGCATGAAATAAATGCTTCCGGAGAACGGAATCATTCGGTGCATTTACTCCCGATCATTGAGCAGGCGCTGCAAGCTACAGGAACTACTGCTGCAATGCTGGGCGGGATTTCTGTTGGTGTGGGTCCTGGATCGTATACGGGGACACGTATCGCAGTTACCGCTGCCAAAACGCTGGCATGGGCATGGGATGTCCCAGTTGTCGGTATTTCGAGTCTACATGCAGTGGCGTGGGGCGGATATCAAACAGCCCTCAAGAATAACGTGATGACCAATGCGTCGGAACAAACTACCGAGAATAACAGCTACGGGCCTGATTGGATCATTCCACTAATGGATGCGCGCCGAGGACAGGTGTATACAGGATTATTCGCAGCTGAGGGAAATAATGCTCCTAGCCGTCTTGAGCCTGATGCCATCCGCCTGATGGCAGATTGGGTGGAGTACTTAGCTGAACGTTTAGGACAGGCTTCAGTCGAAGGCAATAAGCCCGCTGTTCTTTGGTTTGTTGGGGAGACTGCAGTTCATGGCAGTGAGGAATCGCTTCGTCCATTGAAGGATCTTGGTGTTCCTATTGCAGTTTCTTATGAAATGGAAGGCCGCTGGACAGGATTTCTTGGAGAAGCGCGGCTTCAGGTAGAGAAAGATGATATCCATAGCTTGATCCCTAACTATACTCAGATCTCAGAAGCGGAGGCCAATCTGCGGTTAAGCAGAGAAGGGGGCTTAAAGAAACCATGACGGAAGCGGAATCAATGATAGCTCAAGAGGCTGAACTTGTTTTTCGTTTGATGAAGCTTACGGATATTCCTGACATTCTTATCATTGAACGGGAAGCCTTCACGATGCCTTGGACAGAGGAAGCTTTTCGTAACGAGCTGACGCATAATCATTTTGCAAAATATATGGTTATGGAGCTGGCTGGTCATATTATCGGTTATGCCGGTATGTGGGCCATCGTGGATGAGGCGCATGTGACGAATATAGCCCTGCTTGAAGCCTATCGTGGACGTAAATGGGGCGAGCGTTTGCTCGAAGAGCTGATGAAGACGGCATCTTATGTGGGGATGAAGTCTATTACACTTGAGGTACGGGTATCGAACGAGGTAGCACAGAATTTATATCGTAAAAAAGGCTTTCGATCTGCTGGCACACGCAAAGGATATTATTCCGATAATCGCGAGGATGCGCTCATTATGTGGGCGGATCTGCCAGAGTACGAGGAGCATGGGAATATGGAAGGAAGCGTGGACTTGAAATGAAGACAGAAACGGGCGCAGCTCAGCCTGTACTAATACTTGCTATTGAGACGAGTTGTGATGAAACGTCAGTGGCTGTAGTCAAAGATGGCTCTGAAGTGTTATCCAATATCATCTCGAGTCAGATTGAGACGCATCGCGCCTTCGGTGGCGTGGTACCAGAGGTAGCTTCCCGTAAGCATGTGGAAGTAATTACACTGGTGATAGAAGAAGCACTCGCTACAGCAGGGGTTACACCAGATCAGTTGTCGGCGGTGGCGGTTACACAAGGCCCAGGTTTGGTGGGGGCTTTACTTGTCGGGGTAGTAGCTGCCAAGAGCCTTGCCCTCGCATGGGGTAAGCCGCTAATTGGTACACATCATATTGCAGGACATATTTATGCTAACCGTTTAGTGGCAGAGTTACAGTATCCATGCATGACACTAGTGGTGTCCGGCGGACATACTGAACTGGTTCATATGGAGCGGGAGGGTGAGTTTCGAATTATCGGACGCACCCGTGATGATGCCGTAGGCGAAGCATATGATAAAGTGGCACGAGCACTAGGATTCCCTTATCCCGGTGGACCTCATGTGGATCGTCTGGCCCGCGAGGCGACTGAGGTTGTACCGTTACCAAGAGTATGGCTGGAGCCGGGTTCTTATGATTTCAGCTTCAGTGGCTTAAAGTCGGCTGTGCTGAACGTTGTGAATCAGAGCAAGATGAAGGGTCTCACACCAGATGTCGCAGGCATTGCCCGCGGGTTCCAAGAATCTGTGGTTGAGGTGCTGGTGGAAAAAGCGGTACGCGCTGTTAAAGCTACTAGCTCCAAGCAGTTATTGCTGTGTGGAGGTGTTGCTGCTAATGCTGGCCTGCGCACGGCATTGATCTCACGCTGTGAAGCGGAGGGCATTGAGCTTATTATTCCACCTCCGGTATACTGCACGGATAATGCAGCTATGATTGGAGCTGCTGCATACGTGAAGTGGCAGCATGATGGCGGTACTCCGCTGGATATGGTAGCAGACCCTGGATTCTCATTGGAACAATGGTCTGTATCCGCCTATTGACATCATTTGGAGCTAACGAGTATAATCAGTTCAATTATACAAGGAAACGCGATGAGCGGAAGTAGTAAGGATACTCTGGGATAAGAGAGCTGCGGGTAGGTGCGACGCAGTCGAAGGGGACCTGAACTCGTCTGGGAGCGGAACGGTGGAAGCATTACCGGCAATTGTCGCCGGAACGTTCGTACACCGTCTACGGGTAACCTCCGTGAAAGGGTGGTCGAGTATCTAACATACTGGACCGTAGAGTGGATGTTCAATTGGAATCGGCAGTAACTTAACCGGTACAGAGCATCAACAAGAGTGGTACCGCGAAGGTTAACAGCCTGTCGTCTCTTGAATGAGATGGCAGGCTTTTTTGTATGGATTTTGAGTAGTGAGAATGTATATAATACACGCTAAGAACGGGAGTAGTAGGGAATGACGGTGAACAGAGAGCTGCGGGGTGGTGCGACGCAGTCACCGAAAGTCTTGAATCTCGCCCGGGAGCGGAGCGGCGGAAATAAGAGTACGCTGCCTACGGCTGTCCCCGTTATCGGACCTTTCCAGATATCCTGACTCCCTCAGGATGGACCGGGAAGAAGAGCTGGACGCAGCTTAATGGCTTGATTATATGAATAGCCTATGCGTCAAAAAGAGTGGTACCGCGGAGGGGTAACCCGCCGTCTCTTTATTAGAGACGGCGGGTTTTTGCGTTCTTATTGAAGCAGCAACTCGGGTTATGGACTCAGGCGCTATATAAGACGCCAAGAGTGAACCTTCTGCACATTCCAAATTGTGCAGAGGATTCATTCGTATCAGCTGCCGGCAGCAGTGGGTGGGGATTTAGCAGGACCACAAGTCGACGTGTGGATCTGCGCTGAAGCATAGGTTAGGGTAAGGAATCCAATAAGAGGAAAACAGGAGGAAATCAGATGATTATTCCAGTAAAGAAACGTATACAAATTTTCGATACGACTCTGCGAGATGGTGAACAGGCTCCGGGTGCAAGTCTAACCCCAGAGCAAAAAATACTGCTGGCCTATAAGCTTGCGGATCTGGGTGTTGACGTGATGGAGCCTGGATTTCCGATATCGAGCCCTGGTGATTTTGCAGCAGTACAGACGATTTCTCGTAAGGTGCGAAATGTGGAAATTTGCGGTTTTGCACGGGCGGTTAAAGGAGATATTGACGCGGCAGTCCGGGCAACCCAAGATGCTGAACGCCGGCGGATCCACCTGTTCATCTCCTCTTCTGATATTCATTTGCAGCATCAATTGCGTATGAGCAGAGCTGAAGTCGTAGCCAAAGCCCGCGAGATGACGGCTTATGCGCGTCAATTCTCTGATGTCGTTGAATTCACGGCGATGGATGCTGCGCGAACAGGAATTGATGATCTGATTGAAATGATTGAAGCGGTTATTGAGGAAGGCGCTTCTATTATCAATCTGCCCGATACGGTCGGTTACGCATTGCCACATGAATATGGGGAAATGTTCCGGCGTGTGCGGCTAGGAGCAAGAGGTGGAGAAACGGTAAGCTACAGTGCCCACTGTCACAATGATTTGGGGCTGGCTGTAGCCAACAGTCTGGCAGCAATTGATGGAGGTGCGACGCAGATCGAAGTCACTGTGAACGGAGTCGGCGAGCGTACCGGGAACTGCGCACTGGAAGAGCTTGTGATGGCGCTCGAAACCCGCGGGGATGCGATTGGAGCAGAAACAGGCATTGTGCTTGATAAGCTGTATGATACTTCGCGGCTGATCAGCGGAGCGATGCATTTTCCAATCGCCTATAACAAACCAGTCGTCGGAAGAAATGCCTTCCAGCATGAGTCAGGGATTCATCAGGATGGTTTGCTGAAGGATCGTAGCACCTATGAGATTATGGACCCAGAGCGGCTGGGTATCCCGCGTAGCATGATCATTCTGGGCAAGCATTCTGGCAGACATGCGCTGAAGGACCGGGCGGCGAAGTATGGTATTACGCTGGAGCCTGCGGAGCTGGATGCACTTTATGAATCGTTTAAAGAGACCGCTGACCGCCAAAAGGTAGTCAGTGATGACCAGTTGCTGCAAATGGTGAGCAGTACAACTGGACAGCAAGCTCAGGTCTATGAACTGGGTGAGGTTCAGGTATTGGCAGGCAGTGCCCAGCGCCGGGTGGCCGCGGTTACGGTTCGCCATTTGAAGTCTGGACAGGAAACTTCTCATACTAGTACTGGAGATGGTCCGCTTGAAGCCATTATCGCTGCTATTGGGCAAGGCATCTCAGAGGACATCGATTTTGCGGGACTTGAGCTGCATTCACTTGGAAGTGGAGAGAACGCCCAGGCGGAGGCGGCTGTGATGGTAGAGTGGGAAGGTCTTAAATTTAGAGGCACAGCTACGCATCAAGATATTATTATGGCAGCAGGGATTGCCTATATTGCAGCCTGTAACGCTGCCCTGCTCTCTACACAAATCGTTTAATATACATCGACCCGCTGTCTGATTTAGAGATGGCGGGTTCTTTTTTAGCTTTTGATGACAGGTTTTAGGTGGGGTTATGTCTTTTGTCAAGTTGTGGACAACGTTATCCACATATTCTCTACGAATTGTGTAAAAAGTGCGTAAAATCAGCAATGTCAGCTCTTTTTAAAATGCCCTTATAACCATTTTTATTAGCAATGAAACCTTGTGGGAATTGTGGATAATGTGGATAATTCGGTGGATAATAATTCCTGTAATTCGAAAATACTGATTTAACGCATAAAAAAAGCCCCTAAGGGGCTTTTTTAGTAGGGAGTTATACACGAAACCTGTGTATAGAGCTGTGGATAACTGTTTATGAACAAAATAAGAAATATGAAAAAAATTTATGAAGTGGCTTTTACATTATTCGTCAGCAAGGATTTCCCATTCGTTAAATAAATCGGTAAGCTGAGTTTTTTTGTTCTTCAGATCCTCTTCATGACCTTGAAGTGCTAAATAATCCTGATAAACTTCAGGTTTAGTCATTTCATTCTCTATAAAAGCGATCGACTCTTCTAGCTCAGCAATGCCTTCCTCTAGCTCAGCAATGCGCCGCTTCCGGTTACGCTCTTCACGCTTGGCTTGCTTGTCCGCTTCGAAGGAGGAAACAGCGTTTTTTTCAGGAACTGCAGCATCCTTGTTGACGTTTTTGGCGGCTAATTCGGCGGCATCTTTCGCAATCTCTTCTAATTCTCGTTTTTTCTCGATATAGTCATCGTAGTTGCCAAGGTATTGATCGATCCCCTCGGGATGAAGCTCAAGCACCCGTTCAGCCATTTTATTGAGGAAATAACGGTCATGAGAAATGAAGAGCAATGTGCCCTCGAAATCAATTAAAGCTGATTCTAAGACCTCACGACTGACTAAATCCAAATGGTTGGTCGGCTCATCTAGGATGAGCATATTTGCGCCGCGCAACATGAGCTTTGATAATGCAACGCGTGCTTTTTCGCCGCCGCTCAGCGCGGATATCTTCTTAAGAACATCTTCACCGCTGAAGAGGAAGTTGCCAAGGATCGTACGGATTCTGGCTTCCTCAATCATTGGATATTCACTCCATAGCTCTTCCATTACTGTGTTCTTTGGATTGAGGCGGGTCTGTTCCTGATCATAATAAGCGACCTTTACCTTAGTCCCCCAATTCACAGTTCCAGTTGAAGGCTCGCGGGTTCCGGTCATACACTGCAGCAGTGTAGATTTGCCAATACCATTGGGACCGATGAGTGCAGCAGTTTCTCCCCGGCGCAGTTCGAAAGAAGCGTCCTTGAACAAAGGTGGACCATCATTAAAAGCAACCGCAACATTACGTACTTGCAGCACTTCTTTACCAGACATGAAGTCAGGCTCGAAGGAGAAGCTGGCTTTCTTCAGATCGCCCATCGGTCGATCAATACGGTCCATCTTCTCAAGCGCTTTGCGTCTGCTCTGCGCACGTTTCGTGGTAGATGCTCGCACAATATTTTTCTGAACGAAATCTTCCATTCTTGAGATTTCATCTTGCTGTTTCTCATACTGCTTCATCCGTGTTTCATATTCGGCAGCCTTCAAATCTACATATCGGCTGTAATTGCCTGTATAACGCCGAGATTGATGACGCTCGATCTCTACAATAGTAGTTACAAGCCGATCAAGGAAATAACGGTCATGAGATACGACCAGAATTCCGCCAGCATAACTGCGAAGATAATCCTCAAGCCATGTTAATGTTTCGATATCCAGATGGTTCGTCGGCTCATCCAGCATTAGAAGATCGGGAGCCTGAAGCAAAATGCGGGCTAATGCGAGTCTAGTCTTCTGGCCACCGCTAAGTGTGGAGATAGGTGTATCCGGTGGGAACTCGCCGAAGCCCATGCCGTGCAGGACACTGCGGATTCGTGTATTCATTTCATAACCGCCGTGATCCTTGAACCAATCTGATCGGCGGGCATATCTTTCGAGCAGTTCTTCGTACCGTTTGGGGTCCTCTGCCAGCTTAGGATCGGCAATGCTTACTTCCATCTCTCTTAGCTCAGCCTCGGCTTCGATCAACGGTGCGAAAACTGCCATCATTTCTTCATGAATGGTTTTGTCAGATTGAAGTCCGCTATTTTGGGCTAAATACCCGATAGTAGTTTCTTTTGATTTATGAATTTGACCGCTGTCATAGGACATTTCACCAGCCAGAATTTGCAGAAAAGTTGATTTGCCGGCACCATTAACACCCACGAGTCCGACACGTTCCTTTTCATTTACCTGAAGGCTTATACCGTCTAGTACGTTCTGTATACCATATGATTTTGTAATTCCTGTCGCTTGAAGAAGCATAACGATGAAACCTCCACCCTTGCATATTTCGCCTTGGCATTTATACCTCAGCCGTATGAACAACTTATTCTATAGTTTACATGAAAAGCGTTTCCCAAGCGAGAGCTCGATATATCATAAGCAGAGAATAACGACCTGGCCCAGAAACACAGTCCTATCCACCTTGGCGAACCGGGGAGAAGAGTGGTAAACTGGATTTACAAACAAGGATAAGCTTGGGATAAATATAGGGGGTTGCCGGGCGATGTCAAGCAAGGAGTCGGTGATCTCCAAAGCAAAGCAACAACTAAGAACTGAGAAGACCATCGCCCGAAACGAGCTCTCCTCGGACCAGAGAAGGGAATTGTCTTTTCTGGTCTGCAAGCATGCATCAGAGTGGCTGAAGACGAAAGACATAGCCTCACTGATGGCCTATGTATCTTTCCGTTCTGAACTCGATACCAACGCGCTTCTTACACAGGCGTGGAAGGACCAGCGTAGGGTACTGCTGCCGCGTGTCATTCCGGCAAGTGGTGCAATGAGTGTCCATATGGTAAACGCTTGGAGTGAGCTTGAGCCGGGGGCGTATGGTATCCATGAACCTATTGTATCCGGCAAAGATTCACAAGAGATTGAAGTTGTTACACTACCGGATGTTGTGTTTGTTCCGGGGCTGGCTTTTGATCTTCAGGGAGGCAGGCTTGGTTACGGCCGAGGATACTATGATCGATTGCGTGCGTCATGGGAGACGGAAGAGTATGCTGCTGCGAAGCCCCCTGTCTTGATCGGGCTAGCCTTTGGTATGCAATTGGTTCCGAAAGTGCCCATGGATGAGCATGATGCCTTTATGGACATGCTGATTACTGAAAATGGCATAGTGCACTGCCGAAAAGGAGAGTGAACCGTGGAATTGACCCATTTTAACGAGCAGGGAAGAGCTCGTATGGTGGATGTGAGCGAAAAGGAGATTACGAAGCGGACAGCTGTCGCGCGGAGTAAGATCAAGATGGCAACTGAGACGCTTAGTGCCATCAAGGAAGGCAAGATCAGTAAAGGAGACGTACTTGCCGTTGCGCAGATCGCTGGAATTATGGCGGCCAAGAAGACGTCTGACTGGATTCCGATGTGCCATCCGCTCCCACTTACCGGTATTGACATCCGCTTCTCCGATAACAGCGAAGATGAACTTTATATAGAAGCAACAGTCCATACTACCGGAAAGACCGGAGTTGAAATGGAGGCATTGACCGCTGTTTCTGCCTCAGCACTAACGGTGTACGACATGTGCAAGGCTCTTCAGAAGGACATGATTATCGGACCAACGCTCTTAGTATCTAAAAGTGGGGGCAAGAATGGAGATTACGTGCTTGAACCCTGATCAGAGCTGACGTTCGATGCGCTGAAGCAAGTGGGCTGCACTGTACAGCCAATTATACATAGAGAGGGAGGACAAACCTATGGCGTGGAAAACAGCAATCCTAACGGCCAGCGATAAAGGGGCCAGGGGCGAACGGGAAGACACGAGCGCCCAGGTTATTCGGGAGCTGGTGGAAGAGGAACTTGGAGGCGAGATCGTTGAATATCGGATCGTGCCCGATGAACAAGATGAGATTATCGCAGCTTTGATAGAACTTACAGATTATTTTCAAGCAGATCTGGTATTGACTACCGGAGGTACGGATTTAGCGATACGTGATGTGACTCCAGAGGCAACCCGGCGTGTAATCGAACGGGAAGTGCCTGGACTTTCTGAGGCGATGCGAAGTACGGTGATGCAAAAAAACCGTGCGGTGATGCTGTTCCGCGGGATATGCGGCATTCGTGGACGCACGTTGATTGTCAACTTACCGGGCACACCGAAGGGTGTTCATGAGAATTTAGCAGCCATTATGGATCAACTACCTGAAGCGTTACTCATGGTAACTGGCCAATACCGCCAATAACATTGTCATATTCTTGTCACGTCACAAGGATAAACTATTTATAGAAGATAGTGGATGTAACTGTGACATAAGTTATGGTATTATTAGATTATCGTAATCGATACCATGATCGGATAGACGGACAAGGAGGAATAATAATGTTTAGTGGAATTGGTACTCCGGGTATTATCTTGTTGGTTATACTGGCACTGCTCCTCTTTGGACCGAATAAACTGCCAGAGTTAGGCCGCGCAGTTGGACGAACCTTCCGTGAATTTAAGGAAGGCGCACGTGAAATCATCGGCGATGGTGATCCGGTGAAGAAGAGCGAAGCTCCTGTGCCGACGGCCCCGCAGACGGTCGCTGCAGATATTCCTCAGGACAAACGCCTGCCGGAATAATAAAAGATTTAACAATGGGGCAATCTCTCAAGTCTAATAGACTTAGGAGATGTCCCTTTTTCAATTTGGTTGCTGCTTTCTGCAGAAACGGGCACAGCTATACATAAAGTCGGTGTGGCGTTTCTATTCTTGTCATGGGATGGTGTCAGGATGTCTCTCGAATCGGAAGAAATGTCGGTGGTGGATCATCTCACCGAGCTGCGTAAACGGATTATTTATGTGCTGATTGTATTTGTTTTGGGATTGGTAGGGGGGCTGTTCTGTGCCAAGCCAATCTACGATTATTTAATTAGTACAGATCTAGCGCAAGGGTTTGTTCTGCATGCGTTCTCATTCTGGGATGGTATCGGAATGTATATGAAGATCGCAATGGCGGTTTCATTAGTCATTTCAGTTCCTTTTATTGCTTATCAGTTGTGGGCGTTTATTAGTCCGGGCTTACGACCGGAAGAGCGTAGTGCAACACTACGTTATGTACCCTATGTTTTTGTTCTTTTTCTAATCGGACTTTCTTTTGCTTATTATGTTGTATTTCCAATGGCGCTTTCGTTCACAATCTCTATCACCCGGAGTATGGGACTGGAAGAGACCTACGGAATTGCGCAATATTTCAACTTCATGTTCAGTCTGGTGCTACCTTTAGCGCTGTTGTTTGAGCTACCGCTGTTGGTGATGTTTCTGACCAAACTGAGGGTTCTTAACCCGATACGCTTGCGTAAAATGCGTCGATACGCTTATTTCACGCTTGTCTTTATTGCTGTAGTCATCACTCCTCCGGACTTCATCTCAGACTTTCTGGTGACGATTCCACTGCTTGTGTTGTATGAGTTCAGCGTATTCCTGTCCGCCTTCGTCTATCGCAAACAGCTTGCTGCGGATGCGGCAAGGGAAGCTCAGTACACCAAGAGTGAGGAATGATGATAAGAGGGCTGTCACTAAGTAGATTTTTCTACGAAAGAGACAGTTCTTTTGTTTTAAACCCCCGTTTTTTGAAATGTTCGGGCGTAGGTGGTACAGTTGAGACTACTGAAATCATACGCATATTTTCACACCCTGTGGATAGAATGTATAGAGTGTGTGCCTAGGACAACCAGTGAAACGTTATTTTTTACGAAAACAAATGCGAATTTGTGTAAAAGGACTTGAAATCCGGGCTCAAGTTGAGTATCATAAAAATTGTTGTTAGCACTACAAGCTGTCGAGTGCTAATGCTTATGGAAAATATGAGATGGACCAGATATTCATAGCGTCCAATTGATATTTTTCATAAACACCAGAGATTTTGAAGTAAGACAGGTAAGTTCTAAACTATGTTTTGAAGCAAAATAACATAATTTTAAAGGAGGCTATTTTTTCATGATCAAACCTTTAGGTGAACGCGTATTGGTGCTACCGAGCGAGCAGGAGGAAACCACTTCATTCGGGATTGTGCTTCCGGACTCCTCGAAAGAAAAGCCACAAGAAGGAACTATTATTGCAGTAGGTAGCGGAGCTTTGAAAGATGGAGTACGTGTAGCACTCGAAGTAAAAGAAGGCGACCGTGTTCTTTTCTCTAAATATGCAGGAACAGAAATCAAATACGAAGGTAAAGAATATTTGATTATGAAAGAAAGCGACATTCACGCGATTCTTGACTAAGCGAGAGTCGATTATAAGCTAAATCTAAACTACTTAAAGTAACGTGATATACAAAAAATTCTAGGAGGTAATTACACAATGGCTAAAGAAATTAAATTTAGTGAAGAAGCACGCCGCTCTATGTTGCGCGGTGTAGATGCTTTGGCAAATGCGGTAAAAGTTACACTTGGACCAAAAGGTCGCAACGTGGTACTTGAGAAGAAATTTGGTAGCCCGCTTATCACTAACGATGGTGTAACTATCGCTAAAGAAATCGAACTTGAAGATGCATTCGAGAACATGGGTGCTCAACTGGTTAAAGAAGTTGCTACTAAGACTAACGATGTAGCCGGTGACGGTACTACAACTGCAACGGTTCTGGCACAAGCTATGATCCGTGAAGGTCTGAAGAACGTAACTGCAGGCGCTAACCCAATGGTTATTCGCAAAGGGATCGACAAAGCAGTTCGTGCAGCAGTTGAAGAATTGCAAAAAATCGCTAAGCCAATCGAAGATTCCCAAGCTATTGCTCAAGTAGCTGCTATCTCTGCTGCTGACGAAGAAGTGGGCCAATTGATTGCTGAAGCTATGGAAAAAGTAGGTAAAGACGGTGTTATCACTGTTGAAGAATCCCGTGGATTCGCTACTGAACTTGAAGTCGTAGAAGGTATGCAGTTCGACCGCGGTTACATTTCCCCGTACATGATTACTGATACGGACAAAATGGAAGCTGTTCTGGAGAACCCATACATCTTGATCACTGATAAAAAAATCAGCAGCACTCAAGAAATCCTTCCATTGCTTGAAAAAATCGTTCAACAAGCTAGACCGCTTGTTATTATCGCTGAAGATATCGAAGGCGAAGCACAAGCCATGTTGATCGTGAACAAACTGCGTGGAACATTCAACGCTGTTGCTGTTAAAGCTCCTGGCTTTGGCGACCGCCGCGAAGCTATGCTGCAAGATATCGCTGCCCTGACTGGTGGTCAAGTGATCACTGAGAAGCTCGGTCTTGATCTGAAGAGCACTTCCATTGAACAACTGGGTAACGCACGTCAAGTACGCGTAACTAAAGAAAACACAACAATCGTAGACGGAAGCGGCGACAAAGCGGACATCAATGCTCGCGTAAGCCAAATTCGTGCTCAACTGGAAGAAACAACTTCCGAGTTCGACAAAGAAAAATTGCAAGAGCGTTTGGCTAAATTGGCTGGCGGCGTAGCCGTTGTCAAAGTTGGCGCTGCAACTGAAACTGAATTGAAAGAGCGTAAACTTCGCATCGAAGACGCCCTGAACGCAACTCGCGCTGCGGTTGAAGAAGGTATCGTTTCTGGTGGTGGTACAGCTCTTGTGAACGTATATAATGCTGTTGCTGCTGTAGATGTAACTGGCGACGAGAAAACAGGCGTTAACATCGTGCTTCGCGCGCTCGAAGAACCAGTTCGTACCATTGCAGCTAACGCTGGTCAAGAAGGTTCCGTTATCGTGGATCGCTTGAAAAAAGAAGCTATCGGCATCGGCTACAACGCTGCTACTGGCGAGTGGGTGAACATGTTCGAAGCGGGTATCGTTGACCCTGCTAAAGTAACTCGTTCCGCGCTTCAAAATGCTGCATCCGTAGCTGCTATGTTCTTGACTACTGAAGCAGTAATTGCTGACAAGCCAGAACCAGAAAAACCAGGTATGCCTGATATGGGCGGCATGGGTGGAATGGGCGGCATGATGTAATATAGGCTGTAAAGCCTGTAACATCGAGGGTTTCCCGCAAGAGAAACGCCGTTTGACCACAATGAATAAAAAGAGGCTTCTCACGAGTTCAATTTGAACTTTGTGAGAAGCCTCTTTTTTAGATCGTCAAATATCTGGTTAGACATCTTGTTCATATTGGATTAAATTATAATTGGCGTATTGTTTTAGTAAGCCTCTAGCTATAGGAGATGGGGGAATGCCCTTTTGAATGATGAGGGGCTCTGATGGGTAATTTTAACATCCTTATTTCGAAGGTATACAGGGAGATCGACGATATGCGAATCAAACCGATTCTAAAATTTCATTCATAGAATATTCCAAGGCAAACAAGTCTGTTGGTACAGTGTTGACACTGATCAAAGTGGACTTCTTATAGGTTGAGTAAGAAATCAAATTCGCAAATGAAAATTAAAGTGTTACATGGCACTGGGGACGAAAGCTGTATTTGAGACTGGAGTGTAGCCAAACAGAACCATACTTGAAAAGAAAAAAACCTTATAAATAAAGGGTTTAACTCGACGTTTTATATGGGAACCAAATTAACTATGTTCTCGCATACAACACATGTGGAGTGTTGTTCACTGTTGGTGAAGCAGGGTCTTAAATAAGGGATATATTGGTGGAAATAGTAAAGAGGGGCGGCGAACCCCTCTTTTTGTTATTAAGTCCGCTATGGTACTATTTTAATTCTTGAACTAAAATATGTACCCATTAGGTATAGTGTGGTCACGTGATATATCGCTAACGTTCCTCTTTATCCACATCGATATATGGAAACTTAGGAATTTTACTTACATCATTTTTATTGTTTAAATATACATCTTGAATATATACTGAAAAATTCAAGGAATAGGGAGCATCACTTCCAATAACGAACGAATGTTGTACTTGCACGCCTACCACGCTCCAAATCTTGTTCTTTGGAAATGCTGTAAAATGATTACGTATAACAATTATTGGGAGGAATACATCAAATGCCAGACATAATTGAAGAGCTCAAGAAAATGTCTCAAAAAAAGGGATTTGAAAATAAAATTAATTTTCAACAGTTGCTGGAAAAATGCAAGACCATAGCGTTGTCAAGTGCAGATGTTGAATTTTTAACAGAACTATATTCTTTAGCAAAAAAATTGTATATTCGTAACACAATAATGATAGCACTTGTGTTTTGTGAAGATATTGATTTAAAGGATTTTTTCTTCAAAGCCTTTAAAAAAGAACGCTATCTAGATATGAGATTGACTGCAATCCGAGGATACGCGAATTATGCTACTGAAAAAGAAGTAGAGAAACTGATGTCTAAGTTCATAGAAATTCTGATGAAACGTCCTGAAAATACACCATATAACTATCAAGAATATGAGTTGATTCGTTCTGCTTTTGGGTTACCGTATTTAGTAAATAGATTTGGATACGCTTGTTTTATTCAGGCATATGCACAAGAAGAAAAACAATACAATACAATGCCAGATGCTTTCAAAGGACATTTTACGATAGATGAAAAAGGAAATCCTGTCCAACTTCGGTCATTAGAAGAAACCACGAAAATGATTGATGAATTTTGGGGCAGAGTATAAGTATTTCCTAATTAATTCATTTATAGATTATGTAAGTCGGTGGGGGAAAGCAACGCTAGAGCAGGTCGATGAAATTGCGATTAAAGGGAACTTGTAATTTGCCGATCCCTTTTATGAAATGTATAAGGAGGAAAAAGAATTGAATCCGAAGAGAATATTGCTTACAAAACCGAGCGAGAATTATAAACAATATATTCATTTGATGATCACGGAGACTTCGTCAGATCTACATATTTTAAATATCGTGAAAGGCCGGTTAACATTACGGAAAAAAACCACGAATGCGGTGTATCAACAATATCCAATGGAAGAAGCGCTTTATCAGCTTGAGCAATTGTCTCTGGAATACCAAGCGAAAGGATATATCGAAGAGCCTGAATCGATTCTAGATGCAATAATGATTCCTGAGGATCGTGTATTAGATAAAGCGAAGTGGCACTATGAAGGGGATTTCCCGGAGGATTTAACAAAAGATGCTGCTTACACCGCTACGGGCATGTTCATCACTTGGTTAATTAATAATAATTGGTTTTCAGAGGAAATAGAGTATCAGTTCGCTACTGAAATAGGGAAAGTAAAGCAGAAGCAGCTTACGGGTGCTGAATTCTATCGAAAATGTCTGGACGGCGTGTTTTCAACCCAAGAACTTGCAGATGAGATTAAACCATTCGTCAATGAATATTTGAATATTAAAAAGGACATTTATGCAGCCGAAGACTATGTCCATACCTTTCAAGGAGTTGGACTTACATTTTATCATGTTGCTAATACATGGGAAAATTATGACTTGATTGAACCTGTAATTGAACAACGTTTTAAAGAATTTTGGGAGAGAATACAAAAGATATAGGATGATTCATTACGTGGAATTCACCTGCATTTTTCTTCCTTGTACGTACAGAAAGACATTCGTGAAATTTTTAGATGGGTATAACAAGCCTTAACTTCGGCTCAAATGTAATAACTATTTCGTCAGGCACTGGGTGGGGGGATAATAAAAGAGCAACTGTTGTCAGCCGCCCCTTCATTGAGCAAATACTATTCCTGTAACTTGTTTTCAGTGTTTATACAACACATGTGGAGTGCGTAGTAAGGATATATAGGGAAGATTTAATAATTTAAAATGAGGGGCTTCCTTAAGAGAAGGTTCTTTTTTGTGCACATTTCAATTACTATGTATTAAATTGGTGGAAATTGGTATGATTAATTATGAATATTTTGAAGAGACAATTTCAAAGAGTTAAGAAAGATCCTAGATTTGATTAAAGTGAATACTTCATTCAATATAAAGAAGGCCAAAGCGTTTTGCTTGATTTAGTAGATGGAAAATTATATCCGAAGTAATTGAATATAATGGAATACTACATTACATGAAATTAAAGATGTACATGAATGGCTTAAGAATTAGGACTTACAATGATTAATAGGTTTACAAGGGAGCTGCTTCTAATGAATTTATACTACACAGGTGTGTGCCAACTATTAGATGGTAATCCAACAAGAGTTGAATCTGGATACTATATAAAGACTGATGACGAGCGAATTGTATATGCAGATAAGGTTCCATCAGATGTTCAATTGGTAACATTTCAGGAGCTGGAAGATGCATTGTTTGAAGGCTGCAAGTATGTCATTAATGAATTTGCAAATTCAGAGGATAACAAAGATGTATATGCTTTCAATCTGTATGCGGATGAGCATAACAGTTTTTATATTTACATAAACACAGAAGATTCATTTAGAAATTATGTAGATAGACATTATTCGAGCTATTCCGAAAAGAAGAAACAAGAAATTAAATATAATCAAGGTGATTTCACGTATCAACTGTATCCAAGCGATATGGGGACAAGTCAACAAATCATCGAGGAATGTGAAGAGATTGCAAGTGACTTACAGTATGTAGACCATTTAGAAGATTTGTCGGATGAAGACATACCTGTAATCGTATATGAAAAAAGGATTTTCAATGATGGGTTTTTCCATGCTGCATTAAATGCAATAAAGAGACTGGGAACAGCATTTGAATTAGACAAATTAAATAAATCTAAAAACTTTATCCATTATGCAGCGACAGGAAATGATTATGTAGATTTCAGTCTAGTGATGAGAAAAACAATACAACCAGATTTGTTTTATACTTGTTTTCCTGAGTTGAAAGACAAAGACAAACAATTTGAAATTCATTTAGATCATATTAATAGTAAAAGCATTAAAGAAATTTTAGATTTTTGGGAAGAAGCTCTTCAAGGAGAGTTCAAGAAAGGATCTCCTTATCAGTATTTAAAAACAGAGTATCAAGTGTTTAAGGATTTGGAAAAGCTAGGAGATGATCTAGCTCTAGAATGTATTTCTAGATTAAGTAGAGTTATAGAAAGCGATTTGAACAACAAAATGAACATAAACAAAATTGGAATATACCTAAAAGCATTGGAATTTCTTGAAATTAATGAAGATTTACTTTCCAAGATCAGCTTAATTAAACAGCTAATTGATAATGCCTCCTTCGATGCTTTTCTAGAAGAGTTTATAGATAATGTCCAAAAAGATCTTAATACTATTATTGAAAGAAATACAATAAAAAACTGACTTTAAGAGGATGGAGATATATTAGTAGCGGTTAACGATATTGTCACACTAAAGAAGCTATTTAATGGGGAGTAATAATCTGCACAATTTGTTTTGAGGTTTGACCGTTCCCAAATGGATTTCATATTTAAATTTAAGGTGGAGAATTCTTCTATGAAATTGTACGTAACGGTTAAAAGCTTGGGTAAGCGTAAAAATGTACTGACAAGGCTTCCAATAGAGCTTCCAGTCATTCCGACAACGCTGAAGGAGCTCATTACCGAAGTTGTTATCTTGAATGTGCAGAAGCTAACCGAGAAGCAACAGAGTACTGCGCTGATTCCATTCTTAACGGAAACGGAGATTGAGGAGCGCGGAGAGAGTGGAAAGGTAGGATTTGGCTCGGTGTATAATGAACAGAGTCCTGGTCTTGCCAAAGCAGTAGAGACCGCATTATTAGCTTTTGAAGATGGGCTATATAAAGTATTTATTCGTGAAGAAGAGAATAGTCATTTGGAATCACCGCTTAAGCTTATGGAAGAGGACGAAATTGTATTTATCAGGTTCATAATGTTAGCTGGAAGCCTATGGTGAAGGGAGACAATGAACGATGGAGAAGCAGGAACGAAAGAAGCGTTATTATGCATCATTACAAGAGCGAGCTGAGAGGTTAGACCCTCATCTTTCTCCATTAGCGAAGTTAGTGGTTGAGTTGGGTCAAATGATACATGTGAGTCAGGATCATCATATTTTTTTGAAATGCGAAGAGATATTGCATTCACTCGCTGCGGGGAATAACGATCAATTATTCGAGCCGCTGGTGAAAGTTGTGAAGCAACTTACGAATGAGTACACGGGAGAAGTCTTGGCATATATTGCTGGTCATGCAACGGAATATCCATATAATACGGGATACGCACGCAGACCATTTCGTACATCGGAATGGAGTGCCCACGTGGGGCAAGTGATTAACAAGATGAGTTCGCTCATCTCTATGGATTGTTATGAATTTGATATTATCGATTATTTGACTTTGGCGGACTATCCTTTGAAGCAGGATTATGAGTTGGCACAAACGATTAGTGACGTTATTGCTTACGAGCTAGATCGTAACAATACAGAAGTACTTGCAGCACTTAAGGAAATTGTATATGGAGACAACCAAACGGCGTTACTTACTCACGGAATGATCAAAGGGATATTTATGAGTCATCATGAGGAATTGTATGTAATGATGGGCGAGCTATTGGCTGCTTCACGGTTGCAAGAGGGGCTTCGACAATCCATTGTGGAACAAATGGACGAGGGAACGTTGAAAGCGAATCTGTACATGCTGAAGGTTATCGTTGACCAAGGATTTGTTCGCTATAGTTCTGTCGTGAGAGCGCTAGGCGTATGGACAGGTATGGGACTGGAATCAACAAATCAGCGCATAGCCGGGCAGCTTATTGAAGGAGCTTATCAATCTCTGAATGATGAATCCGTACGTGAGTCCTGGTTGTCTAGTACTAATGCGAATCATGTCTATTTAAGCTTATGGGCTACAGCGGTATTTGAAGAACGTGACTTATTTAGTAAAATTGAGTATTTGATGGAGCACGGAGAGCTATATCAGAAGATCATAGCGCAGTATGTACTCGTTAACAGTAAGAATAACGATGTTCGTTATGGAATTGCACGACAATACTTAGATGCTGCGGATTCAGAATTACAGTATTGGATTCTATCCAATTATTGTTATGAATACAGACGTGTATGGCAAAGAGAGAATGATGATGCGCCAAGTATTACGTTTGATCGTATACCTCTTCTAGAGAACAAGGAGGAACGTCGACGTGAATTTGAACAGCTTAAGACGATGTTCCTAGGCGGTACTCACAAAGAGATATCTGCTCCTTCAAAAGTGTTGGATTTTGCACATGTTTATTACACTCCAGACCTCCCTATTCGCAAAATGCTATACCTTATAGCTTATGACATGGACAGTGAATGGCTCGCCCAAATTATTGCTTTGAAGGATCGATTAAGTGCGGATATGCGTGGAGAGCTGCTATCTCATTTCATGCAGAATATGGATCATTCCATCCAGCGTGAATTCATATTTGCCTCTTTATCAGATAAGAGCATGAGTAACCGCGAGCATGCACTCGATAAGGCGAAAAAATTGACGTTATCGGACGAAGAGTTGATGCTGGTGGAAGGTTTATTGAAGCTGAAGACAGGCTCCTTACGCCAAAGTGCTATCGAGCTGCTGTTGCGTCAGCCCGAGGACAATGTTACCGTCTCACTAACTAGGTTATTGCAAGGTAAGAGTGAATTGCAGAGACTGGCGGCGTTGGAGACGATTGTTGAGATTTTTGAGGATAATGAACGTACGAAGCAGTATGAAGTCTTGAGTTCGCTGCCTAAATTAATTGAGAACCCCACGCAAAAGGAACAGCGGTTGATCGGGAGGCTTAGTAAAAAAAGTGAATATACAGCAGCGAATGGCTTCGGTCTATTTGATCCGTTGGTTATCGAGCCTTGGCTTACAGAGACTCCGGTAATAGGAGAATTCGACTGGAAGAATATCTTCACTATGCCTATTGAAGATGTGATCCGTTTTCTCTCTGGGCTGGAGCAAGAAATTCATAATCATCGTGATGTTGAGTATGAGGTAGAGTATTACTCTGGTTACAAGGATACGCTGCTGTTGGGTACAGAATTAAGAAGGATTCATCCATTTCAAGAGGAAGAGGACGATACAGCGGAGCTTACGAAATATCCTCTGCACGAGGTTTGGAGAGATTACTTAGAGCGGAGTAATTTAGCGGCCTCTGAATTAATGGAGATCTACTTCTATTCCATACTGGACCCCCTTGATCAGACGCTGAACCATTATTATCGGTATTTCTCTGATGAGGTGGATTACGCTGAGCTTGAGAAACATACGCTGTTAGAGGGTTCGCGTAAGGAGTTTGCGGAGCAGTTATATCCTATTACTCAAATTCAAGAGATTAAAGATGCGCTCAAAGGATTTAAGTATACTAGTCAGATCAGTAGCCTGCTTTTTGCTTACTTCATGGATAGCGATAAAAGCATAACATTTGACTTTACGATAAATGCCTTGAGTGCTGTGATGCAAGCGATGCCTAAAGAGAAAGTATCCAAAGAGTGGGGGATATTGAAGCTCTTAGCGAATCCATGGTTCTCTATGGCCCGTAGTCGAGTGTATGATGATGACAGCTTTAAGCGAATGTTCCATACTTTCTATACATTTAATATCATGAATCCAAATGAGAAGGTTGATTCGGTACTTAACCTTAAGGATTACTTACGTGCTTTTGAAGCCGGAATGATCGGTACAGGGGAAGTATATCGGGAATTAGTAGGAAGTCAAGACAGTCGCAATCATATTCGCAATATTACATCTAAACGATATGATTGGATAGATCATAAGCCTGAGTTAGTTGCGATTCGTGAGACGGTTGTGGAGAGGATTCTAGAGGTAGAGCTCGAACGTGGTGATCTAGCTACTGAGGTAACACCTCTGGCCATGGGGCTGGAGCGGATCGAGGGTATGGAGCATTTCATTCATATATTATCTGGGCTGCAGCAAGAAACCTTCATCCGCGGCTATGTCTATGGATATGGGGATAGTATTACGAAGAAGGAATCTTTCAGTCATCTGCTCAAGATCAGTTATCCACGTAAAGGTGAAGAGGATACACTCTTGAAACAATTGCTGGAGGGTCTTGATATTTCGGAGAAAAGGCTGCTAGAAGCTGCTATGTATGCCCCTCAGTGGTTAGATATTGTAGCAAAATATTTAAATTGGGATGGGCTGCGCAGTGCAGCTTGGTATTTCCATGCGCATATTAACGAGGGCTTCTCCGCCGAGAAAGAAACGGTTGTGGCGCATTATTCACCGATTTTAGCGCAGGACTTTAATGATGGCGCCTTTGATATAAGGTGGTTTAAAGAGGCATATGATACGTTGAGAGAGAAGCGATTCGACTTATTGTACGATTGCGCTAAATATATTTCGGCTGGAGCTAATCACCGAAGATCACAGCTTTTCGCAGATGCGACATTGGGGAAGCTCGATATCATCGAAATACAGAAGTCAGTAGAAGAGAAACGAAATAAGGATCACTTGCTCAGCTATAGCCTTATTCCACTAGCTAACAATCGTGAGCAAGATATTCGTGAACGCTATGAATTTATCCAGCGTTTTCTAACGCAAAGTAAGAAATTTGGCGCTCAGCGCCGGGCAAGTGAAAGTATGACTTCGCAAATTGCACTTGGCAACTTGGCGAGAAATGCCGGATATGGAGATGTAATTCGGCTGATGTGGGATATGGAAGCACGAAAGCTGGACGATATGCAATCTTATTTCCAGCCATATAAGCTAGATGAGGAGACGACAGTACAGCTTCTTATTGATGAAGAAGGACAATCAGAGATTGGCATTACTCGAAAAGGGAAAGAGCTGAAAGCCATCCCGGCTAAGTATAAGAAGGATGAATATGTTGCGGCATTGAAAGAAATGAAGTCGGAACTAACAGATCAGTATCGGAGAGCCCGCAAGGAGCTAGAACGTTCCATGGAATCAGGGAATACATTCACTTTACAGGAATTGAAGGGGTTATCAGGGAATCCAGTGATCACACCTCTTTTGCGGACATTGGTGTTTAAGTCGGGAGAGATATTGGGATACTTCGATGCAACTGCAGGAGGGCTTATTGATCCAGCGGGTTCATTAATGCTTATAGGAGATTCAGAAGAGCTCCTTATTGCGCACCCCTTTCATTTATACGAGAGCGGTCTTTGGAGTCAGTATCAGAAGGACTTGTTCGATCGTCAACTTCGTCAACCATTTAAGCAGGTGTTCCGTGAGTTGTATGTTCCGAATGCAGACGAGCAGGCTCAGGGTACGATTTCCCGCAGATATGCGGGGCACCAAGTGCAGCCAAGAAAAACGGTCTCCTTGCTTAAAGGCAGGCAGTGGACAGTTAGTTATGAAGAGGGACTGCAGAAGGTATACTACGCTGAGAATTTGATTGCGAACCTTTATGCGATGGCGGATTGGTTTTCTCCTTCGGAGATTGAAGCACCTACGCTGGAAACCGTTCAATTCTTGGATCGGAACACGTATAAGAGCGTCACCTTGGATAAGGTTCCTCCCATTTTATTCTCAGAAGTGATGCGCGACATAGATTTAGTCGTGAGTGTCGCTCATGTTGGCGGTGTCGATCCAGAAGCCAGTCTGACAACGATTGAGATGCGGAGAGTGATTGTTAAAGAGTCACTGCGTCTATTGAAGATTGATAATGTTCGTTTAGATGGTAATTATGCTCGAATTGAAGGTGCCCTTGGCGAGTATGGAGTACATTTGGGCAGCGGTATGGTTTACAGACAAGCTACAGGAGCTATGCATATCATTCCTGTTCATTCACAGCATAGAGGTCGTATATTCTTACCCTTTATTGATGAAGATCCGAAGACAGCAGAAATTCTGTCGAAGATCGTGATGTTGGCCGAGGATAAGAAGATTAAAGATCCGCAGATTCTAATGCAATTGCAATCATAAATAAGCTCTCACACCACTTCTATTACGGCATGAGTATGATAAACCTATTTGTTCATTTTAAAAGGATAGCCCGTAATTATGGGTTATCCTTTTACCATATTCAGAAGGGAGTTCTATTATTGCGTTATGACATTGAAATTGCTTGCACATCTTATTTGACACTTCACGAACAAAAGCTGCGGATCAAGTCGTTTTTGATAGATTATTTTGGCACAGCTTACTTCTTTCTTGTTGAAACGGGCTTTTCTATAACAGCCGTACAAGAGGAAGTAGCCTTTTTTGAGTGGATGAATACAGGTAGACCGGATCGAACGACTAAAGAATTGTTTCTTTTTGAATGGGCGGAGCAAGAGAGATGGAGTGGGCAATTCCTATTGAAATGCAGCTTTTTTAATCGTTTGGAAGATAATAGCAGGCGGAAGCAATTCGAGAGAATCGTCTTGCAAATGAAAGAACATTTGGGGAAGCCCACCTTATCACTTCATATCGATCAAACAGGAAAATACATCGATGTACGGCAATTCCATCATCGTGCTGATGGGGAAGTTGGCTATGGTTTGCTTCCTTATGCAGAAGATGAGCAGGGACGTTGGCGTGAAAATTTGGGTGTTGGCTTATGGATATATCGTGAGGATTTTCATCTTTTATATGAAGGAATCAAGGTGGTATATCCGCGCAAGGGGGCAGGCTTTGAGGATTTTGATGACACTGGTATGAATTTTATTAGTGAATTTATAGATTATGTAAGTCGGTGGGTGATAGCAACGCTAGAGCATGTGGATGAAATTGCGATTGAAGGGAATTTGTAATAAGTTATATTATCGCAGTTAGCTTCTAATCGACTACATAATTGTGTCGATGAACGATCACATTTTGACCACGAACACTACGAACGTATCATTTTTTTCTGGACATAAAGGAAGGAATTTTCCTGGATTGTGGACTTATAATTCAAGAAAAGGATCAAAAAACATATAAAACTCATCGAACGTCATGGGTGGCATGATGTAAGGTTTTTAAACCTTATATCAAGACATAGAGCCTCGTGAATTAGAGGTCATTGTCCAAGACCACTTCTTAATAGATTTATTAAGAAGTGGTCTTTTTATGTGGTTATGATTTATTTAAGGAACTTAAATAAATCATCTTGAATTTTCACTACAGTGAATATATAATAAATTCAAGAGGTCAGTGCTGACCTGATTTTTTTGATTAATTAATTAACTTCATTTATTAATTATATTAATAATATAACGAGGAGGACATATGAAATCATTTTTGCCCAATGATATTAAAGATGAGAACAGGAAAATAGTTTTTGATATTTTGCTTCAACATCCTGAACTAGCGAAAGTCGAGATTACAGAAAAAACGGCAATGAGCTTTGTTACTGTGAGCAAGATTGTTACCTTTTTTGAACAGATTGGTTTATTGACTGTTACTGGTGAAAGTCGTGAAGGATCTGGCGGCTTAGGAAGAAAACGTACGGTTTACAGATTTAATGAAAACAGCTATACGACCATCGGAATACAGATTATTGGCAACACGATTACAGCGGTACTTATTAATCTGCACGGCAAGGTCATAGATTCGTATTCGATTGAAACAGATATTCCGTTCTATAGCCAGCAGTTCACTTCGATATTTATAGAGATTGTAGAACATTTGAAGAGTAAAGCGAAGGAAACGGATAGTGTTGTATTGGGGATTGGTATTGGCGTTGATGGTGCGATCAATACAAGAAAGAAAACGATCCGGATGAGAACGCATCACAATAAAGAAAACGACTTTAAGTATGAAACGATTATTGAAACTCTCAAGAGAGAAGTGAACTTGCCCATTCTTCTGGAGAATGATGTGAACGCAGCGACTGTGGCGGAATTTCGGAATCTTGAAAACTCGGATCAAGCACTGACGAGTCTCGTTCATGTTGCTGCAGGTGATGGGGTCGGGGGCGGCTTGATTATTAACAAAGAGCTTCACCGCGGCGTTAATGCAAGTGCGGGTGAACTGGAGTATATGTGCTTTGATTCAGAATATAAACGGACTCCATCTTCCGTCGGTTGGCTGGAAAGCAAATTAGCTATTAAGTATTTGTTAAGCACATATGATTTGAATTCAACGAATGACGTAGAAGCTTGCATTGATTATGTTTCGAAGAATCTGGCATTAACGATTACCAATATGATCAGCATTCTGGATATCGATCAGGTCATTATTAGCGGTAAAACGGTAGCGCTGTTCCCGGAACGTATATTGGATCGTACGAAAGGTTATGTCGAGCAATATACGGAGTGGACTCCTCAAATTTCAGTGAGTAAGTTAGAGCAATCAACAGCGATCGGATCAGCGATACTTATCCTCCAGCAAGAGATGATAAATGTCATTTCGGAGTAAACAAGAAGGAAGTGAGCAACATGATCAAAATCTTTGAGAATGAAGAGGAAGTGGCAAACGAAATTGCCAGAGAGATGAAAGATCATTTAATGAACGATCAGCACCCCGTGTTCTGCTTAGCTTCAGGGAGTACTCCACAAAAAAGCTATCAGAAATTTTCCAATGATGCGGACCTCCAATTGAAAATCAAGAGGCTTAACATCGTTAGCTTGGATGAGTGGGTTGGCATTGACAAAAGCTCTGAAGGAAGCTGCTATCAGATGTTGAATCAAGATCTGTTCTCGCAGATTTCACTGGATAGCAGACAGATTGTGTTTTTTGATGGAACATCGCCGGATATGAAGCAGGAATGCTTGCGAATTGATCACTTTATCGAGCAACACCCAATTACATTCAGCTTGATGGGCGTAGGTATGAATGGGCATATCGGATTAAATGAACCGGGTAGCCCAGTATTAAATTACAGCAGTGTTGTGGAGCTGTCGGAAACAACAAAGACTGTCGCTCAAAAATATTTTCATGAGCAGACTGAATTAAAGCAAGGCATTACATTAGGTTTGGAACAGATTGCAAGTAGTAAAAGAGTGGTTGTCGTCATAACTGGAGAGCGCAAAGCTGAAATCGTGAAGGAGATTTTCACAAACTCTGACGCACGGCTGCCTGCTCAGCAATTGCTCGGCTATGATCATATAGATTTCTTTTTAGATGCTGCAGCCGCCAAATATATGGATCAGTCATCATAGTTGAGGAGCGTAATATGGGTAACTTCGTTATTGGTGTTGATATTGGAGGTACAAATATAAGGGTTGGATTAGTGAATGAGCACCTTGAACTTGTTCGGAAGGAGTCGGCATTAACAAGAGATTTCCAAAATGCTGACGAAATTTTCAAAACCGTCAAGGAAATGACAGCGAAAGTCGATCATGAACAGCTAGCAAGCAAGATAGGTATTGTATTGCCGATTCCTTGGAATGATCAAACACAGTTTATTCGAGATATAACCAATATCCCTTGCCTAGAGAATGTTAGTATCGAAACTATCAGGAAGTTCTTTCCGAATTATGAAGTGTTTTTTGAGAATGATGTAAACGTGATCACAGTGCTTGAATCGGATCATGGAGCTGCCAAGCCGTATAATCAATCCATTTATATAACGGTTAGTTCAGGAATTGGATGCGGTATCATACTTGATAAGAAAATTATTCAAGGAGCTCATGGATATGCGGGCGAGATCGGAAGCATGATTATTTCCGACAGCAAAAGAAACCATTCAACGTTGTATAACGGCACTTTGGAATCCCTATGCAGCGGCATTGCTCTTGAAGCGGAAAGTAAGTTTTTATATGGCATTGATGCCACGTCGAGTTTGTTGTTTGAAAGATATCATATGGGAGATCGGCAAGCGATTGAAGTGATCGACAGGTGGGTTGAGTACTTTTCCAACGCAATTGTTTCTTTGATGCAAACAATTGATCCAAATATTTTTGTTATCGGAGGAGCGGTCATTCATCACAACCAGTGGCTGATTGATAGAGTGATAGAAAGCGCTAAAAAGAAAGTCCTTCCACATTTAAAAGAGAACATTAAAATCGTGTTGACTGAATTTGGACCTGACGCCGGAATTATTGGTGCTGGCTATAACGTATATAAAAAGGAAAAAGGAGCTTGAAGACAATGAAAAAGTTGAAGGTTGCGTTAATCGGAGCAGGAAGTGTTTCCTTTGGGCTAGGAGCACTTCAAGATATGGTGTTGTCAGAACGTTTAAAAAATCAAGTAGAGCTCGAAATCGCGCTTATGGACATTGTAGAAGAAAATGTGAATAGAACATACAAGTATGCAACCGAAATGTTCACGGCATTTTCTCATCCTGCGAAGATTTGGCAAACGACGAATTTGGAGGATGCATTAAGAGATGCTGACTTCTCCATCGTTGCGATTGAGGTAGAGAGATATCACTACTGGTCACAAGACTTCCATATCCCACGGCGTTACGGCAGCAAGCAGCTATATGGTGAGAACGGCGGTCCAGGATCAATGTTCCACACTTTGAGAAATCTAGGTCCGATGTTGGAAATTGCAAAGACAATGGATAAGGTGTGTCCAAGTGCTTGGCTAATCAATTACACGAATCCGGAAGCGAAGCTAGTGGAAGCCATTTCCAAATTAACTTCAATCAAAGTGGTAGGCTTATGCCATGGTTTAGACATGGGTATTCATCAGCTAGCTGAATTTCTGGAGATGGATAGTAAAGATATTGCGGTTGAAGGCGGCGGATTGAACCACTTTGGCTTCTTCACGAAGATATGGAACAAGAACACGGGAGAAGATTTATATCCTCTATTCCACGAGAAAGAAAAGCTAGCTAACCGTTTGGCACATTTCGATCATATTGGATTATCCAGAACGTTGTACCATACGTACGGATACTATCCTTACCCAGGTACTAACCATTGCGGTGAGTATATCTCATGGGCTGAAGATTTCTATGCTGGACTACCCTTGCAGTTCCGTTACGACCCAATGAGTGAGCAGCTGTGGAAGAAGGACTCCAGAACACCTGAATTTGTATACTGTGCAAGTGGCAGCACTTTGGATAAAGGCTTATTCGAGAATACGCTGAATCAAGAGCAGTGGTCTGAGCAGGCTTATCTATTTGATAAAGATAAGGTTCAAATCAGTAATGAATATGCAGTGCCAATTATCGAAGCGATCTTCTTCGACGATGAAATCGAGCTGAATGCTGTTAATATGCCAAACCATGGTGCGATTAAAGGACTTCCAGAGGATATGGTCGTTGAAACACAGGCGGTCGTTAACAAAAACGGTATCGCATTTAAACCAATGACGGTAGAACTGCCAACTGCCATTCTCGGCATGATCCATATCCAAGGTACAATTCATAAGCTGCTACTTGAGGCGTTTGTTGAAGAGTCGAGAACAAAATTGCTGCAAGCGATTCTGCTTGATCCGCAAGCTCCAACCTATTATCAAGCTTGTGCGATGATCGATGAGATGTGTGAGCTGCAAAAAGAATTGCTGCCAAAGCTTGAGTGGAATTAGGTTATCTTTAATAAAAAAGGCCTCCGTCTGATGAAATTCAGAACTGAGGCCATTATTTTTTATTACGAATTACTCTAATTCTTTATCTAAGAAAGGTTGCACCAATCGCCGCACCTCATCGGTTGAATTCGTCTCCATCAATTGATTTCTTAGTTCGTCGGCACCATCAAATCCACGAATATAGATTTTGAAGAAGCTCCGAAGTGGATTAAATAGACGTGGTTCATGTTCTTTTGAATATTTATCGTGAAGATCTAAATGAAAAAGTAGTAAATGAAGAAGTTCCTCCACACTATGTTCTTTAGATTCTAGTTCAAAAGCGTATGGATTCTTGAAAATACCTCGGCCAATCATGACACCATCCACGCCGTATTGTTCGACTAATTTTAAGCCTGTTGCACGGTCAGGAATATCTCCGTTAATCGTTAACAACGTATTTGGAGCAATTTCATCGCGTAATTGTTTGATTTCAGGGATAAGCTCCCAGTGTGCATCTACTTTACTCATCTCTTTTTTTGTACGAAGGTGAATGGAAAGATTCGCAATATCTTGTTTGAATATATGTGTCAACCAATCGCGCCACTCGTCAATTTCGCTATAACCTAATCTTGTTTTCACACTAACCGGCAATCCACCAACTTTTGCTGCCTGGATAATTTCTGCCGCTACTTTAGGATGTCGAATTAATCCAGCACCTTTTCCATTGGTTGCGACGTTTTTTACTGGGCATCCCATGTTTATATCGATACCACGAAAACCAAGCTTTTTCATATCCATGCTCATTCGTTCAAAATACTCTGGGTTATTGCCCCAAATATGAGCGACCATCGGTTGTTCATCTTCCGTGAACTTTAATCGAGTAAGCACACTTTCTTTTACTTTTACTTTAGGGTGACAGTAATATTCTGTATTTGCGAATTCCGTGAAAAACACATCCGGTTTTGCAGCTGCACTAACCACGTGACGAAATACAACATCTGTGACATCTTCCATAGGTGCCAATATAAAAAACGGCTTTGGTAAATCAAGCCAAAAATTTTGTTCGTTACTCATTAAGTTCTCCTTCTTTTACAACATTTTGCCCATCATACATAGTATCATTTTTTTTCGCTTGCTGCACAAAATTGTAGAGGGTCTCTTTTTTTTCTATAATCGCTCGGGGTTATACCAGTACTGTTCTTAAATAAACGATAAAAATACGAACTACTAGTAAATCCAGTTTTTTCTGCGATATCAACAATGGTACATTCAGAGGTCTTCAACAGCTCTTTGGCTTTATTCAACCGCATTTCACTAATTATATCGGGTAGTGCTTTTGTAGTTAATTGTTTATATAACCGGCTCAAATAGATTGGAGACATCGAGAGCTCGTCTGCAATTGAATTTATGCACAGGTTGGAATTGCTATAATCTCGCTCAATAATTTGATGTACTTTTCTAATGAGATCTTCTTGTTTTGTACTTCTTTTCTCTTCGAGTTTTTCACTTATTTCTTCAAATATCTTGAAATATGGAGTGTTGATTTCTTCCATGGTTTCAACATGATTTGGTAGTAAGAACGTTGTATCGAATTCGGGTAATGTTAAAATCGCATTGTTCTTTTTTAATGTTCGCAAGACGTTATTAACAGTAAGTGCTAAATGCGATACGACAAGTTGAACAACGGTAAAAGAATATTCTGATATTTCTCCTACGATATCAATATAGATGCTCCGTGCCTTTTCCGCATTTCCTGACATCAAGGATTCAATGAACTGTTTTTCTTTGTGAACTGGAAACATATATTCTTTGGTTTTTAAGTTCATAATGTCAACCGAAAAGAGGATGCTGCCGTATCCTTTGAATAATCGATGATAAGAAGCCTCAAGTACTTGCTTGTAGACTAAGATGCATTGCTCAATGGATTCCTTCACAGGACTAAAGGTAATCGTGATGGATAATTTTAAATGTTTGGTGATTGACAACTGCATAAGCTCTGCCATTTCAATCAACGAATCCCGTTCCGTTATATAAAGCGGATCATGAAAGTTTAGCAAAAGTAAAAGACTATCATCCCCCATATCAATGGCTTCGACTTGAAAGATCGGTGAAGAAATTTCTGTACAAATGTTCATTATGGCATATTTGAGCAATTTTATATCTTCTTTGTATTTCTCGAGGACTGTGGGGAATTGATCGATCCTTATCAAAACAATCAGTGATTTATTATTAACCATAAGCTCTGAATTGAAGTAATGTAATTTCTGTTGTAATACCTCAGCATTATTCGTTTCTCTACCTAAAATCGTATTTCTAAGAAAATCCTGTTTGAGAATATGTTGATGGTTACGTCTTTCTGTTTCCAGGGTTTTGAACTTGCGTATGACTTTGTCAATCGGGCGATATATGCTATGGGATAAAGTTAACGAAATCAACAATCCTAAGAGAAGAATGCCAATACAGATAAATAATATTCGATACCTCATTTCATTTATTTCTTGAGTGATATTGCTATAAGGGGTAATCCGAACATATTTCCAGCCTAATGAATCGGGTGTAGTAAACGTTATTAAAGATTTAACTCCATCCACAGTGTCTACAAAATATGTAGATTCTGATGTATCCTGAATAATTTTCTGTATATAGGTTTTATCAGATATATCAGTTAGCATCTCTTGCTTATCACTACTGGAATATAATATTCCATCCTGATTAATGATAAACGTGTTATTCTCCGAGATCTCTTTCCCCGACTGATCCATTCGCAGGCCTAACCATGATGCCGAGATATTGACAACAACAGCTGTATTTAAATCTTTATTATCATCAATGACGCTATAACATAAGTAAGTGTAGCTTGATACTGGAGTGGTCTGAACCGAACCGATGTTATAGGTTCTGGGAATCGGTTGAAAGGGGCGATGTTCTTTGAATTTCATAAAAAGGTCTAGAATTCCATCATCATCCAGTTCGGACTTCGGTTGAATTCCGCTTCGTGAATTATTGGAACTAATATAGAACTGATTGGATTTCGCATTATATACATAAATGGATTCAATGAATGGTAAGGATGCGCGATAGTTATCAAGTTGTTGCTGTGCAAAAATGACATCATAGATATTCAAGTCCGCATAATACAACAACTTAGATACCGCAGAATCATAGTAAATCTGGGAGGACAGTGAGGTAACAGTCTCTGTCATAGTAGATAATTGCGTTTTAATTTGATTTAGACTATTTGAATCGGAACGATAAACTTGTTTAAGTGCGATGCTTGTAAAGTTCATATAAAGAATAGTTGAAGTTATCAAAAGGGTAATAACAACACATCCAATAGAGCCAAGGAGTATTCGGCTGTAAACTTTTTTATGCTCTTTAGACCAATGTTTTATCATTTTTTGAAACCCCTTTCATCGCTGGTCTGAGTATAAATCATCAGTCTGGTGCTTTCAATCAAATTTATAAATCCAGCAGCCGAAATTAGGTTAAATGTAGTGAATATTCACAAAAGTACAGAAATTTCATACTTCACAAATACGGAGATTACAGCAATGTGTGTCATTGTACAGTATATTATCGAATCCGCTTCTTCTATGATTTGGAAGTAAGATTCACGAGCAATTCTATTCAGGAGGAGGTCAGTCATGTTTAAGAAGAAAGGTTTTTTTTATGAATTAAATAAGAATAAAATCATGTTTTTGATGATAGCACCGACACTGCTTTTTTTCTTAATAAATTCTTATGCTCCAATGGTCGGCATCTATTATGCATTCACAAGTTATGATTTTGCAGGTGGTTTATTTGGAAGTCCGTTTGTAGGATTAGACAATTTTAAATTTTTAACGCAATCTGGAATTCTGTTGAAGTTGACAATCAATACGCTTGGATACAACGTGGTTTTTATCATATTAGGTAACGCGGTATCTATAGGGGCAGCAATCCTATTAAGTGAAGTCCGAGGGAAGCTATTTAAAAAGTTATCACAATCCATTATGTTTCTACCCTACTTCGTTTCGTTTGTTCTGATTAGTGTTTTAGCGTTTAACATGTTTAATGCTGATTCTGGTTTTGTTAATCAGTTACTCAAATCGTTCGGATTGGATCCAGTAGACATATACAATACACCATGGCTCTGGCCATTTCTGATTACAGCATTTTATTTATGGAAGAACCTGGGTTATTCCATGGTCATTTATCTTGCATCCATCATGGGAATTAGCGATGAGTATTACGAAGCTGCCAAAATTGATGGTGCAAATATTTTTCAGCGAATCTGGTATATTACCATACCTATGTTGAAGTCAACATTTATCATTCTGCTCTTATTTGCACTCGGAAGCATTATGAAAGGTCAATTCGATCTGTTCTATCAGCTTGTCGGGAACAACGGAGTGCTCTTCAACGTTACGGATATTGTAGATACTTACGTTTATCGATCTTTGAAAGTTAATTTTGATATTGGTATGGCAACTGCTGCTGGTTTGTATCAGTCTATCTTCGGATTTGTAATGATTATGACAGTGAATTATATCATCAAGAAAATTAATGATGACTACGCATTGTTCTAAAGTAGGGAGGAGGGATTACATTGGATGACAACATTCTAAGTTCTAGAGTTTTCCACATGATGGCTTACCTGATTATTATGATTTTTTCTTTGCTCTGTCTCTTTCCTTTCCTTCTGATCATTTCAGGCTCATTGACAGCCAATGAATCCATTATTCGCGACGGTTTTCACTTGATTCCTAAAGTGTTCTCGCTGGAAGGTTATGAAATGGTATTTATCTTTCCAACTCAGCTAATCAAGGCTTATGGTGTAACGATTTTTGTAACTGTGATTGGAACGTTGGTGGGATTGTTTCTTATTACGATGGCGGGTTACGTTCTGCAGAGGAAAGATTTCAAGTATCGCAATCATTTGTCCTTCTTCATTTATTTCACAACGCTGTTTGGAGGGGGGCTTGTGCCATGGTACATCATGCTGACTACATACTTTGGGCTGGCAGACACCTATGCCGTACTGATATTACCTGGTCTTATGACACCTTTTCTCATTATTTTAATGAAAAACTTTATCAAATCTGCGATTCCGGAAGAATTATTCGAATCGGCCAAAATCGATGGCGCGAACGACTTTAGGATCTACTACAGTATCGTGCTGAAGCTTGCTATGCCTGGCATAGCGACTGTCGGTCTGTTCCTTGCTCTGACGTACTGGAACGACTGGTTCATGTCTTCTTTGTTCATTAATGACGTTAGCATGTATCAGCTTCAATACTACTTGTATAACACGATCAATACCATGATGTTCGTTTCTCAAATGGCCACTGGAACCGGTGTAACACTAGGGCGTGACATTCCGACAGAGTCGACCAAGATGGCAATGGCGATCGTCGTTACTGGACCCATTATTTTCTTATATCCGTTTGTGCAGCGATATTTTGTGAAGGGATTAACGATTGGTGCAGTGAAGGGTTAGTACCGAAAGCAAACGAAGGGAACTCGTATGCGATCGGCTGACATAGATCATTTAATTAAGGGGAGGGTTAGTATGAGAAAAGGAAAAAAGAAATTGTTAACGATCGGCACTTCTTTATTCTTAACTGCAAGTTTGTTTGCTGGCTGCAGTAGTAATAGCACGAATACTAAGGAGGCATCGTCAGAATCAACAACGAATTCGAATTCGAATACCAGTACTCCAGCACCAGAAGCATCAGAAGCGACTGGAATCGACACATCCAAGAAAGTAGAGCTTCAGTTCTATATGCTGGGCGATGCCCCAAAGGATTTAAATCTCATTCAGGATGAAGTTAACAAAATGGCATTAGAAGATTTGAATGCAACCGTCAAATTCAACTTCACAACCTGGACAGACTGGGAGTCGAAGTATAAGCTTCTGTTGTCCTCAGGGCAGCCGATTGACCTGATCTTTACGGCAGAATGGACAAATTACCAGTCATATGCGGTGAAAGGGGCTTTCCTTCCGCTAGATGATCTCCTACCGAAGGCTGCACCTAAGCTACAAGCATATGTACCACAGGATTTCTGGGAAGCAGTCAAGGTTGACAAGAAAATTTACACCGTTCCAGCTATCTGGAAGGAGTATGTAAATGATGGTATTGCCTATCGGGAAGATTTGCGTAAAAAGTATAATTTGCCAAAGCCGGAATCACTCGAAACGCTAGAGCAGTATTTGGATGGCATACGCAAAAATGAACCGGATATGCTACCTCTGGCGGATACTGAGGTTAGTCATGTAGATTCCATACGTCAAATGACTACTAAAACTGTGAATACCAACGATAAAGTTCCATATGGACTTAGCATCATGTATGACACTCCAAGAGACGTAACCAGCTATTGGGGCTCTCCGCAGCATTTGGAAGATTTAAAAATGTTCAGGAGTTGGCAAGAAAAAGGGTACTTTATGAAGAATATGCTGAACATTAAAGATAGTGGTAGTGATATATTTGCTGCCGGTAAAGCCGCAGCAATTTTGGGAAGTGAGAATCCTAACCGCTTTGGTGATGCTGTTGTCAAAGTGAAATCACTGCATCCGGATTGGGAGCTAGGATATTCCCCGTATCCGAACATGAAAGGATTCTCTTCACCCGTTCACCCGATTCATAATGGCTTTGCAGTTCCACGCAGCAGCAAAAACCCAGAGAGAGCTCTTGCTTTCTATGAGAAATTGGTCACGGATAAACGCTACAATTGGCTGACGCAATACGGTATTGAAGGCAAGCATTTTGAAATTGAAGATGGAAAATATTATAAAATGCTTGGTGATGCCCAATCAAATGGATTCACAAGAGAAGGTATGAATGGATGGGCATGGAGAAATCCGGAGTTCATGTTGTTTGATAAGAGCTATCAAGCTGTGCTAGACATGTTCGATGAAATGGATAAGATAGCAAAACCGAATATTTTCCAAGGTTTCGGAGAGGATTGGACGTCTTATCAAGCAGAGAAGGCGGCCCTTCTACAAGTTGAAAAGCAATACTTATATCCTTTGAATGATGGTATGGTTAAGGATGTTGAAGCCGGCTTGAAGTTATTTATGGAAAAGGCGAAAAAAGCTGGTCTCGATAAAATTCAAGCGGAATACACGAAGCAATGGTTGCAGTATTTGGATGATGCAAATATTAAGTGAGTGAGCCAGTTTAGGGTGTTACTCGTAGAGAACAACAGGATTAACCTCCTGTTGTTCTCTACTACAAGGGTGGTATATTTATGAAGGTTCTTTTTCATGGAACGGCTGCATTTGAAGGGATTCCCTCGTTATTCTGTCATTGCGAGACTTGCAAGCATGCCAAAGTACGTGGTGGAAAAAATATTCGTACACGCACTTCGGTCTTGATTGATGAAATACTTAAGATTGATTTTCCGGCGGACACCTTACTTCATTCCATTCGTGATTCTGTAGATATGGATAAGGTCCGCGATTTATTGTTTACACATTCACATTCCGATCATTTGTATCCTGAAGATTTACTGATTCGTGCGCTTGGTTATGCTCAATTTAATGAAGAGGAAGAACTTCATCTATACGGTCATGATTTGCCTATTAAGCACTGTAGTCAATTGCTTGCCACGGAAAGGCATCGCTTCCAACTTCACAACTTGAAGCCCTTTGAAACCGTACAAACACAAACAGCTACGATTACGCCATTGCTTGCCAATCATGATTCTAAAGAAACTTGTTTATTGTATTACATAGAAAAGGATGAAAAAGCCATTTTCTATGGTCACGACAGCGGTTGGTTTCCCAAACAGACTTGGGACTGGTTGAAAGGAAAAAAACTGGATCTTGCTATTCTAGAATGTACGACTGGGAATGCCCCAAATTGTGAAGTTCACATGAATGTTGAAGATACTCTAAAAACACGGGAATGGTTAATCGAGAATTTTGTTATGAAAGCAGAAGGGCGAATCGTAGTCACTCATTTCTCTCATAATGCTCATCTGTTGCATGAAGATTTGGTTCATATTTTTGAGCCGAATGGGATTACAGTAGCATTTGATGGGATGCAACTGGACATATGAGTTAGCGCATAAGTGAAATGAGGATTTTTCTATGATTTCAATGGCATTCTTTTTAGTTTTATTTTCAGGTATTACCCATGCGGTATGGAACCTATTTACAAAGAGAAGTTTGAATAAATACGTATTTCTCTGGTCGATTCATATTGTTGGTACACTTGCTCTATTACCTTATTTTATTATTGAGCTGCTCCGAGTTGAGCTTCATGCGGAGACACTTTGCTATATGGCGATATCTGCTTTATTTCAAGGGTCGTACTTCATTTTCCTCTCTAAATCGTATTCCTATGGTGATTTATCGCAGACCTATCCAATCATGCGAGGTACTGGTGTCATGCTAGTGACCTTGTTAAGTGTTGTGTTATTCGGGGATTCCTTAACTCTAGTAGGCTGGATAGGCTTTTGTTGTATCATAGTAGGGCTTTTTATTATTAGTGGAATCGTTAATCGTCATGCAAATCAAGGGAAAACGACTCATTCTATATCCATTCTTTATGCAATTGTAGTAGGGATGTGTGTTGCGGGCTATACATTAATGGACAAACTAATTGTCCAGCAATTATCTCCACTATCAACGCTTGAATTATCCAATATTAATTATGTAATCGTCGCTTTCTTCATGGTCATAAGAGCCGGTCGTGCACAAATTATAAGGGAATGGCAACAAAACTGGAAAATGATCTTGATTGGTTGTATTTGCTCGCCAGCTTCTTATTTTATGTTTCTGATGGCAATGAAGCTTGCTCCACTAGCTTCAATTGCGCCAATACGAGAAATTGGCACGGTTGTAGGTACGATTCTTGGCATACTTGTACTAAAAGAGAAGCAAGGAGTGCGAAGAATTATCATGTCGGCTGTGATTACCTGTGGGATCATCTCCATTGCCATATGGGGATAAGTTGATTTTACTAGAATTGAGGACTACGTTCTGACCGTATAGGGTAAAAATGAAAGGCCTCTCGTAGGAATACGAGAGGCCTTTCATTCTGTTAAGCATTAGATAGTTTTATACTGTCTAATTGACGGGGCAATTCACAGGTGAATATGCCTCATTCTAATTCTTGTTCTAAAACAGTTTTTACTAAACGACGTACTTCATCTGTTGATCTTGTATCCATTAATTGGTTTCTTAATTCGCTTGCGCCTCTAAATCCACGAACATAGATTTTGAAAAAGCGAAGAAGTGGTTTAAATGAACGTGGCTCGAGTTCATTTGAATATTTATCGTGAAGATCCAACTGTAATAGAAGCAAATTGAGAAAATCCTTTGGACTATGTTCTTTAGGTTCTTTTTCAAAAGCAAATGGATTGGTGAAGATGCCGCGGCCAATCATGACACCATCAACGCCGTATTGCTCAACTAACTTTAATCCTGTTGCGCGGTCCGGGATATCTCCATTTATAGTTAATAACGTATTTGGAGCAATTTCATCGCGTAATTTTTTTATTTCAGGGATTAACTCCCAGTGTGCATCTACTTTACTCATTTCTTCTTTTGTACGAAGGTGAATGGAAAGATTCGCAATATCTTGCTTCAATATATGTGTTAACCAATCCCGCCACTCATCAATCTCAGTGTAACCCAATCTTGTTTTAACACTAACCGGCAATCCACCGGCTTTTGTTGCTTGAATAATTTCTGCTGCAACCTCAGGATGTAGTATTAATCCAGCACCTTTTCCATTGGACGCGACGTTTTGTGCGGGGCATCCCATGTTTAAATCGATACCGCGAAAACCAAGTTTTTTCATATCAATACTCATCTGTTCAAAAAATACAGGTTTATCACCCCAAATATGAGCGACAATTGGTTGCTCATCTTCTGTGAACGTTAATCGACCACGTACACTGTCTTTTCCTACAGGGTGACAATAGCTTTCTGTATTAGTGAATTCTGTGAAAAACACGTCGGGTTTGGCAGCTTCACTAATGACGTGACGAAATACAACATCTGTGACATCTTCCATTGGTGCTAATATAAAAAACGGCTTCGGTAAATCAAGCCAAAAGTTTTGTTCGTTACTCATATTATCTCCTCTTGTTGCGATATATAAAAACATATAAGTTATAGCAAAGACCTTTTACCCAACATACATATTATCATTTTTTTTCGTTTATTGCACAGAAGAAAGGAGAATACATACAGCGAAATCAATATACATAGCTTATAGCTTGAAGTGCTAAAATAAGATGTATAAAGCTTTATTAATGGCAACATGAGATAACAATACAGTAGAAGTGGTGAAGATATGGGGATAACTGTAAAAGATATGCTGCAACTTCCTTCCTTTCGAGGAGCAAAGGTGCTAACTGGAAATAATAATCTACACCGCACCATTTCTTCTTTATCCGTACTAGAGGTTTCAAATGCGGATTATTCTTCTCGAATTGTCCATTCCATTCAAGAAGAGTGGTATGCGGAAGAGATAGTGATCAGCTCTTTTTACTCCATTAAGGACAGTGTAGAGAAACAGTGTGAAACGATTGAGTACTTGCACGAGCTTGGAGAAGTAGGATTGATCTTATACTATGTAGGAATTATCATTCCTGAAGTAGCTGACGAGGTACTGCAATTAGCAGAGTCCAAAAATTTCATCATCATTTGTATGCCGGAAAATGATTTTTCACTTCGTTACAACGAAGTGATTTATGAAGTGATGGAAGCGATTGTTCTGAACAATCAGACGATCAATGATAATTTTGTAAATGAAGCGTTAGAGAAAGTATCCCTTTTGCCAGAACACTCACGGAGCGTCGAAATTACGCTGAAAATATTGTCTGATCGGCTGAAAGCGAACGTCATCCTGACGAACACCCAGTTAGATATCGTAAATCAAGTAATGTGGCCCCGTAATTCATCGTTAAACGTGGGGTATATTATTGAGACCTTCGCCCCCTATTTGATGAATATGACGAAAGGACAAACAGAGCCTGTTTCAAATTGCTATGTGGAATACAAGAGTATTCATCAAAAAAACGGAGAAGCGCTGCATTTATTTTTGATTAAAGAGAACTCAAAATTACCTGCGAAGACCATCGATAAAATCAGCGAGGTTGTACAAGTAGCGATCAATTTGTGGGGGGATAAGCATAACGAGGTTAGCGAATATGCCTTGGTAAAAGCAATTATTAATGATGAAAGCGAAAAAATGCGAAGACTGGCTCATTTTCTCCACATTGATGTCTCTTCCATTCAGATGATGTGGTTAGTATATATTCACGATTTATCGCAAGAGAAACAAATTCGTGAAGAGCTGGAAGAGCATTTGTTCAAATATTATAAAACGGCGGTCATTCAAACTATCGATCATTGTATAATAGCCCTTATGGGAAATTGCTCTTACAAGTACAATGAGTATGAAATTGCAGGGGAGTATATTGACACGACGAATTCAGCCCCGCTTATTTCCGAAATGGTCTATGCTCCCCGAATGAGAAATACACAAGATGTACGACGCATGTATCGGCTGGTGAACAGTGTGGGACGGAAAGTCCATCTGATGTATGAGCATCGTAAATTGTACACAGCAGCCGAGATGCGTTCTATGAAACAAGCTATTGAGTTAAGTGAACAGGGAGAAGAAATACTTGAAGAATGGATGTCTGTGATTGACCCCATTCTAGGTGATCCAGAGTCGATAAAAACACTCATAACCTTCTTGTTAGATGCAAAGGGGAATTTTGATAACTGTGGGAAAATGCTGTTTGTTCATAAAAATACAGTAAAATATCGTATTAGAAAGATCAGTGAATTAATTGGCTATGATGTAACCGTCAACTCCGAATCTTACGATGTGTATATCGCTTGCATGATTTATCGACTCACACATAGCTAGTATAATCCGTAGTTTTTGTCGAATAAGACAAAAATCACGGATTTTTTTTTATTTTAGAAAAAGACGTAATCTCATGGTTCCTTCTATAATAAGAAAAATTACTTTTCGAGGAGGAGAACTAACATGAGAAAGGACGGAGCACCTCAGTCTTGGTTCACTCTGGGGATGGTATGGGCCGGAGCGGTGATCAGTATACCTGGCCTCCTGGTTGGGAATACGTTGATATCTGGTATGAGCTTACCTATGACATTATTGATCGCTTTTTTAGGGTACGCCATTATCGTTGTCCTTATGATACTTCAGGGGATTCAGAGTACGGATCTTGGGAAAACAACCGTTCAAGTCGCAGCCCAAGTCTTTGGCAAAAAAGGCTCGCGAACGATTTTATCCATTATTCTCGCTATTGCTTGCCTCGGTTGGTTCGGGATTCAGGCTAATGTATGCGGGGCGGCACTGGCGAACCTGCTGGCGGAGTATGGAGTGATAGTCCCAGTTCCCCTTGCTTCTTTAATTAGCGGTTTGGTTATGGTGATCTCAGCAATGTACGGAATGAAAGTGCTGAGAGTACTTAGTTATATTGCAGTACCTTTATTAATCGTGATTTGCATATATGGTTTAGTTCAAGTGTTCACTATGGATTCCGTGCAGAACATTTGGAGCTACCAGCCTGAGAAGCATATGAATTTCATGGATGGCTTAGCTGTAACAATAGGCTCATTTGCCTTAGGGGCTGTCATTGCAGGCGACTACTCTCAGTTCTCAAGAAAACGTTCTGACGTATTAAAAGCAGCGTTAATCGGAATTGTTCCTTCTGGCGTACTGATGATTAGTGTGGGTGCTATTTTATCGATTGCTTACCAGACTAGCGATATTGCGGCCGTCTTTATAAATATTACAACGCCTTTTATTGGGGGTACTGTTTTGATTCTGGCTGCTTGGAAAACGAATATGGTCAACGCAATCTCGGGTGGATTTGCGCTTACCAATGTATTGCATATTTCCAAAGAAAAAGAGAAATGGGCAGTAGGGATTGCTGGACTCATCGGGACTGTACTCGCCGTGATCGGTATCTTGAATTACTTCACGCCAGTGATGTCGATCTTGTCAGCTATGGTTCCGCCGGTAGCAGGGGTTATGATTGCATCCTATTGGATCATGAATAAAGGCGATAAGAACCGTTGGAAGGAAACAGAGGGCGTTAATCGTCTAGGGGTATTTTCTTGGCTGATCGGATCCATTATTGCTTGTATGCCCGTTGTGCTGTCCTTTTTCCCAAGCTTACCTCAATTATCAAATCAGCCATTACTCGGTATCGTCATTTCATTTGTCTTATACATTGTCTGCTACCGATTTGCTACCTCAAAAACTGTCATACTGGAGGGAAATAAATGAGATATTTAGATAAACAATCGATTGAACATATTGCCGTAGGCGCTGCATTTTTAGGCACAGGTGGAGGAGGAGATCCTTACATCGGTAAACTCATGGCTCTTTCGGCTATTGAAAAGTACGGACCTGTAAGACTTTACTCTGTGGATGAAATCGAGGATGAAGATTTTTTCATTCCTTCCGCCATGATGGGTGCGCCTTCTGTATTAGTGGAGAAATTTCCGAAAGGCGATGAGTTTGTTAAGGTGTTTCAGATGCTGGCCAAATATTTGGGCAGAGAAAAAATTACAGGCACGTTTCCGATGGAAGCAGGCGGAGTCAATTCGATGATTCCGATCGTCGTTGCAGCACAGCTGAATTTACCGCTTATTGATTGCGATGGGATGGGGAGGGCATTTCCTGAATTGCAGATGGTGACGTTTAACCTGGATGGCATTTCAGCTGCGCCGCTCGCAATTTCGGATGAAAAAGGGAACATTGGTATTTTTGAGACGATCGATAATAAATGGACCGAACGGTTAGCCCGTACAGCTACTGTGGAGATGGGAGCTAGTGCTTTGGTAAGTCTGTATCCAACGACGGGGGCTCAAATCAAGAACAGCGGTGTCCATAACATCGTGACGCTATCTGAGCAGATTGGAGAGATCATTTCTTCAAACAACAGAGATGCAAAAGTGAAGCTTGAAGAGCTTCTAAACCTGACATCCGGTCACGAGCTGTTCCAAGGGAAAATTACAGATGTCATCCGGGAAACCAAGGGTGGCTTTAATTTAGGGGAAATGATCCTAGAAGGCATTGATGGAAATAAAGATGAGCAAATGAAAGTTTATTTCCAAAATGAGAATCTGCTTGCCGAGAAAAATGGTCAGGTTATAGCCATGACACCGGATTTAATATGCCTAGTCGATTATGAAACTTTATTGCCTGTTACAACAGAAAGCTTGAAATATGGAAAACGCGTACGCGTCATTGGCTTGCCGTCACATCCCAAATGGAGAACGGAAAAAGGAATCGAAACGGTAGGACCGAGATACTTTGGGTATGATTACGATTATGCTCCTATTGAAGAATTGGTAAGTAAGGCGGTGGCTAAACATGTTTAGAATTGGAATAGATGTAGGTGGCACGAATACCGATGCTATTATTTTGGACGAGCAAAGCAGATTAATTCATAGCGTTAAATCCCCAACGACACTGGATATAAAAACGGGGATTGAGACGTCACTGCGTAATATATTGAAGGAAGCGAGCATTGATAAAACGAAAATCACACATGCAATGCTTGGGACAACGCAGTGTACTAATGCCATTGTGGAACGGAAGAAATTAGCCAAAGTTGGTGTGATTCGGTTAGGATTCCCTGCTACCGCTTCTGTTCTGCCATATACGGCTTGGCCTAAAGACATGGTGGAAAAACTATCAGGAAACTATGCATTAGTTCATGGTGGGTATGAATATGATGGTAAGTTGCTCAGTGAGCTTGATGAGGAGGAGATTAAAGAGCTTCTAGTAGAATGGCGAAATAAAGTAGAATCTATTGCGATCATTGGTGTGTTCTCATCCATCAAAAATGACCAGGAGCTCAAGGTTCGAGACTTAATCTGGGAAGCATACGGGACAAATTATCCGGTTTCTTGCTCCTCCTTGATCGGGTCTGTTGGCCTGATTGAACGTGAGAATGCAACCATACTGAATGCGGCTTTATGCAAAGTCATCGAGACCACTAGCACAGGTTTTGAAAATGCGTTAGAAGCAGAAGGGATTCAAGGCGCTGAGGTGTACTTATGCCAAAATGACGGTACACTTATGTCGATTGAATATGCTAAGCAATTTCCGATCCTTACGATTGCCTGTGGACCAACAAATAGCATCCGGGGAGCTTCTTATTTAGCGAACATTAAAAATACGATGGTACTCGATGTTGGTGGCACCACATCGGATATAGGTGTCTTACAGGATGGATTTCCAAGAGAGTCTTCTGTAGCAGTGGAAGTAGGAGATATTCGCACGAACTTTAGAATGCCAGACATTATCTCTGTAGGACTTGGCGGCGGAAGTATTGTTCGCGTAGACAATGGCAAGATTACAGTTGGGCCGGATAGCGTGGGCTATAAGATCACAGAAGAAGCACTCGTATTTGGTGGAAGCACCTTGACTACGACGGATATTGCGGTTCGCCTTGGGTTAGCTGACGTGGGAGATAAAAGTTTAGTAAGTCACATCGATGAACAATTTTCCAAACAAGTCCTATCCGTAATTTCTTCGATCATAGCCAAGGCGATTGATAAGATGAAAACTTCTTCCGAAGATGTACAGATTGTACTCGTAGGCGGGGGCAGTGTTATTATTCCAGATGGAATTCCCGGAGTAGCCAGCATTATTAAAGTAGAGAACGGTGGAGTTGCCAATGCCATCGGTGCATCGATTTCTCAAATTAGCGGACAGTATGAACAAATTTATATTTATTCGCGAGAGCCGCGAGAGCAGTCGTTAAGGGATGCTGAGGAAAAAGCGGTGAAACAAGCGGTATTGGCAGGAGCCGATCCTACTACGATTAAATTGGTTGAGGTTGAAGAGACGCCACTTGCCTATCATCCGGAAAATGCAACCCGATTAAGAGTTAAGGTTGTAGGTAAAATGAGTTAGAGACCTTTTGAACAGCTCTTTGAAGCAAAATAATTCCATGATGTAAAACTAGAAGCTTCTCATGAGTTCTTTGAACTTGTGTGAAGCTTCTTTTTTTATGAAAAATAGGATTGCTCAATATAGTCTAAATGAGTATTATGAGTAGGTATGTTCTTATAAAAATAGAGACAAATAGGATGGAGAGCACCATGACAACATCACGACAGAACGCATTGATTTTCTCGTTTACTTTTATGGCGTTTATTCTGGGTACGACGGAGTATATTATCGTTGGTTTACTCTCGGAAATATCCTCGAGCCTCGGAGTAACGTTAGCGACAGCCGGGGGCTTGGTATCTGGTTTCGCGATCGCTTATGCCATTGGCACACCCATTATGATGTCTTTGTTCAGCCGTATCCCGAAACGGATTACGATTCTTGTATCGCTTGTATTGATTCTGCTGCTGAATTTGTGGAGTGCTATAACTGGAACCTACAGTATGCTGCTAGTGACTAGAATAGTTACTGCTGTACTATGTGGTTTTGTTCTTTCTGTAGCCATTACGGTAGCGAATGAAGCGGTGGACCCGGAGAAAAGAGGCAAAGCGATCGCTACAATTTTGAGCGGTTTCGCTGTTGCGAATGTATTTGGTGTACCGATCGGCACTTTTGTAGGGCAGTATTTCAACTGGCCTGCAGCATTTGTACTAAATGGGGTATTAGCCGGAATTGCCATCGCGCTAAATTATGCCTATATTCCACGCAAACTACCGAAGCCTGTACCTAGCTCACTTAAGGATCAGATCGAACTGCTCACGAATGGACGCATTATTCTCGCGTTTCTCATTCCAGTTACGGCAGTGGGAGCGGTGTTTGTGATGTACACGTACATTACACCATTGCTGGAGCAAGTGATGAATATTCCTAAGAGCTCGGTTAGTGGCGTACTGTTTGTATACGGGATTGCCACGATTGTCAGCAACTGGATTGGAGGCAAGGTTGCAACCGGAAATGCGGTAAGTAAGCTTAGATTCGTATTTCTTATCCAAGCTGTGGTCTATATCATCTTTAGTTTGACCGCATCGATCTCGATTCTAGGAATGATCGTACTAATGATGCTAGCCGTAATGTCGAGTATTGTTAGCGCACCAGCCCAGCTCTATTTGATAGATTTGGCCAAGCAGTATTCACCAAGATCGAAGGACCTAGCTGCATCGTTGAATCCAGTAGCGTCTAACCTGGGAATCGCAGGAGGATCCGCAATTGGTGGAGTGGTTGCCCAGCATGGAGGATTAATCTCCCTTCCTATAGCTGCTTCCATCCTGGCGATATCAGCATGTGTGATTGCTTTGATATGTTATAAGTTGGATCAGCAAACTCAAGAAGGGGTTATTGCTCAGCATCATAACTTAACCTGAAGAGAAGTTATAGAGGTTGTCGGAAATAATCCGGCGGCCTTTTCGTATATCAACTAGTAATCTAGTAAAACAACACAAAAAATCCGTCGGAAGGAAAAATTCCATAGACGGATCGTGAGTTATTATATGCAAATCCAACCAAGGCCGGGGATTTCTTTCCAAGTGCAGTTACCAGGGCCGCTACCAGAGCCACTACCGGAACCACTACCAGGTCCCCCGCCAGATCCACTACCAGGAGTAGCTGGCATTGTGGGAAACGGCCCTTCAGCCATGGATATCATTTTTACGTCAATGACAGCACTTTTGCCATCTGCAAATAGCACACTAATTGAATCAGCATTAACTGTATTGACATAGGCTACAACCTTTTGACCACTACTTAAGGTGAAAATCCCCCATTTTCCGAGGAAAGGTTGAATATCAGTGATGGTTAGATATGCAAATACTGGGCCACCACTAGAATGCATCTGCATTCCTGGTTGTTGGGTGCCGCTTCCAGAATATATGGGCATGGGTCCGCCTGATTGCATGCCACCTGGAGTCATTGGTTGGAATGGGGGGAAACTACGACCTGGGCACACATAGTACGGATTTCTGAAGTAAAAATATCCCACTTATTAACCTCCTTAGATACCTCTAATTAACAGATACCTAAAGTCTATGCTCCTGCCTATGTATTGGTGTATGACACGAATAAGGGCTTCAACTTTACTATAATTGACTATATTCATAATTGTGTTATAATTCAAACATATGTTATTAATGCAACAATATATATTGGTAATGTAACAAATGAAATATCCTGGAGTTATTAGAAGGAGGAGTGTGATTCAGAACAGTAGTTGTTCCTGTGAGTTATTGGGGGAAAACCTGATTTGTAGCGGAAGCAGAGGAATTGCAACTTATACCGATACATATTAGGAGCACTTATTAGTTGCAGTTGCACGCACCCAGAGCTCGGTTCTTCACCTTCAATGGCTATGGAAAAACTAGTTACATGTAGTGCAATAACAATTGTTAGAATATTAACATTTTAAACGTTTTATAATTAATTATTAAGGGAGAAGTGAACAGAATGGACGTTAAAGATATATTAGGAAAAGTAGATCATACCCTCCTTGATGTTACTGCTACATGGGATGATATAAAGAATTTATGTGATGATGCGATGAAATACCAGACGGCCAGTGTTTGCATCCCAAGTGCTTATGTTAGAGAAGCTGCAAATTATGTAGAGGGCAAAATAGCAATATGTACAGTTATCGGATTTCCGAATGGTTATAGTGCACAAGCCGTTAAAGTATTTGAAGCAACAGATGCAATTACAAATGGAGCATCGGAAATTGATATGGTAATCAATGTGGGCTTCTTAAAAAGTGGACGTTATGAGGAAGTTTGCGACGAAATACGTGCCATTAAAAATGCATGTGGAAGTAGAGTATTAAAGGTTATTGTTGAAACCTGTTTGCTCACCCAAGAGGAAAAAGTGAAAGTATGTGAGCTTGTTACAAAAGCTGGTGCTGATTATATCAAAACATCCACTGGATTTTCAAAAGCTGGAGCAACTAAAGAGGATGTCAGCCTGTTTGCACAGAACATAGGTCAGAATGTGAAGATTAAAGCAGCTGGAGGCATTCGCTCTTTGGATGATGCTAAAGCATTTATCGATTTGGGCGCAGACCGTTTAGGAACTAGTGCCATAGTTAAAATTGTAAAAGGGCAGGAAGTATTGGGGTATTAGATATGGTATAATTCTGATAATTATACTTTATTATTAGTAGTTAGGATGAACCGGTATGGATAAGCAAGAGAGAGTAAATACAATTGTATCAATCCTAAAAAATAAAAGTGGCGCATCCATCAAAGAACTTTCACATCAACTTGATGTCACAGAAATGACTGTTCGCCGAGATATTAAATATCTAAAAGAAAATAAAATCGTTCAAGTTGTTTCAGGTGCGGTTATTTATAATGGTTCTGACCCTAATGAGAATAAACAAGATGAATATGATTTGACAACTCAAAAAAATAATCGAGCATCAGAAAAATATAATATAGGTAAGTTAGCAGCTTCACTAATCGAGCCTAACGATATTATTTTTATTGATATTGGTACAACAACCGCTCAAATCATCGAACATATTCCGTCAAATCATTCTGTGGAAATTGTTTGCTGTACTATGAACGCATTAATTGAGATTCATAAAAAAGGATTTAAGGATTTTATTCTTATTGGTGGTCATTACCGTCCAGAACTTCAAATGTTTGAAAGCAGAGAAGGGTTGGATTTAATAAGTAGAACACGAACAACAAAAGCATTTATTTCTGCTGCTGGAGTTAATGCTAAATTAGGCATTACTTGCACGAACAGTTGTGAAGTGGACACAAAGAATGCGGCAATTAATTGTGCCCTTGAGAAAATTTTAGTGATTGATTCCTCTAAGTTTGATATGGTTAAATCCACTTACTTTGCTTCGTTAAATGATTTTGATGCGATTGTAACCGATAGAGGTTTATCAGAAGAGTGGATTGAGAAAATCAAACAATTAAATATTTCTCTTTATCTAGCTTAGAAATTCAGCGCGTGCCGGTACTCAATCGGTGCGCGCTGTTTGTTTTTATACTTTTAAACTACTTTCTTATATGTTATAACTAATGCTACATTCTGAAGATCATTTGGCATTTGATTAGTTGAGGGGAGATTTAGTTTTTGCATTCACCACAGACACAAGACAACAAGAATTCGTTATATATCATTTTACTCATTTCGGGGATTGTTCTGGTAGCCTTTAATTTACGCCCTGCGATTACATCGGTAGGTCCATTAGTGGGTATTATTCAAGATGATGTGGGGCTTGCACATTGGAGTGCAGGTTTATTAATGAGTATACCTTTGATATCCTTCGCTGTTATGTCGTCTCTCGTTCCTAGAATCGCTGCTCGTTTATCCAACGAGAAGACGCTATTGTTAGGTTTGGTTATTCTTTTGGTCGGAATTTGCATTCGTTCCATTTCAATGACACTCTTTATTTTCGTTGGTACGCTATTGATTGGAGTAGGGATTGCCATCGGAAATGTTCTATTGCCGGTAGTTGTGAAGGAGAAATTCCCACAAAAGTTCGGTCTAATGACAAGTATCTATTCCACTTCAATGGGATTGTTCGCATCGTTAGCATCAGGTATTAGTATTCCTCTAGCCCATGGTCTGAAGCTTGGGTGGGACGGAGCCTTAATCGTATGGGGAATTCCGACAATCATAGCGATCGTGGTATGGGTCATTCTAATTAGATTAAATCCAGCCAAAGATAATGCAGTAAAAAGTGTAAGGATCAGTGCTAAGCAAATCTGGCGTTCACCACTCGCTTGGAAAATAGCGCTATTCATGGGATTTCAGTCTTCATTATTTTATATAACGATGTCTTGGTTACCTGAAATCTTATATAACTATGGCATAAGTAGGGGTACAGCAGGCTGGTTATTATCCTTCACACAAATTGTTGGCGTACCTGTTAGTTTTCTTGTTCCTATTCTTGCAGGACGACTACGCTCTCAAGTATGGATTGCATTCGCATTAGGCATGTGCTCCATTGTTGGTTATGGTGGCCTATGGATGGGCTCATCTTACCCCATAATGATCCTAAGTATTATCTTAATTGGTATCGCTTTGGGAGGGAATTTCCCATTGGCGCTAAGTTATATCGGAATTCGTGCCCGAAACGGAAATCAAGCTGCAGAATTATCTGGAATGGCTCAATCCACGGGATATATGCTTGCAGCCATAGGACCTATATTGATCGGTTATTTATACGATATGACCCAAGTGTGGACGATTCCACTGATCACACTGATCGTTATCTCTGGAGTAGTTACAACGTTTGGAATGTTGTCTGGCCGAGATAAGTATGTATAAAAAGACTCCCCATGTAGTAGACAGGTGTAATAATGAACCCTGCTGCTGTATGGGGAGTTTTTTTAAATCGTTTTATTTAAAATACTAAATATCTTTAGCGCTATTTGAATTCGTAGTAATTCTTCTGAATGCTTTAAGTCCAGATTTAGGATTTCCTTTATTTTCTCAATGCGATAGATAAGTGTGTTTCTGTGTAAAAACATAGCCTTTGAAGTTTCGGTGACATTCAGATTGTTAATAAAGTAATTTTCTAAAGTTAACATGTAGCTTGTACCATGTAATTGATCATGATCATAGATTTTACCTAGACACTTCCGAAAAAATTCTTCTAAGGCAACGACTTTGATATTTGCTTCCAACAGATGGTAAACCGAATAATCTTCGAAATGTGAGACCTTGTTTTGAAGGTTTTTTTGTTGCATCAATTTAATCATTTCGTTCGCCTCAGAAAAGCTATTATGCAGCGAGCTGATTGTACTGTATTGCTGACCAATGCCTATTAAGAGTGTTTCCTTCGTTCTTTCAATAAGTACCTCAAGCAGTTCATTTGCATATAACTTGGCATCACTAATCGCAACAGGAGGTCTTTCTTCATTTTGCCCTACTAGAATGATGACTCTATTATTTCTATAAAAGCACTTTATTTCTCCAATCGCTTTATGCGACAAGTCATAAATGATGTCCACACATTTTTTTGCAATAGACTCCATTTTGTACTTTCCGATAATCATATCTTCAAACTTGTCTGCTTCATTCATTTCAATATTTATCACCATACTGTAATACATATAGCTCGGATTTAATCCATGTAAATAACATAAGGTTTGCAGCGCTTCATGGGATGATATTTTCCCCGAAAGTAAATCATCAATGGAGTCCTGCTTAATTCTTATTTCAAGTTCGCTAATTTCCTTTGCTTTGATCAGCTCGAGTGCCATGATGGTGGAGGCTTGCTGCAAAATAATGTAATCAAATTCTGATAGCTCTTGCACTGTCTGCCAAATCACAATATAGCCATAAATATAGTTAGAAGCAGCGACAGGAATCACTCGACATTTTATTTCTGCACCTTCTGAATGATAGGTCCTCTTAATAGACTTTTTCATTTCATTTAGATTGGTAGGAATAGTATTGATGAACGCTTTATTAAAAACAGGCTGTCGATTTGAAAAATCAAGATAATACTCAAGAGGACTGTTGTTCTTAGCATGTTCAGTGTGATGCAATAATCGCCAATCCTTGTCTACGACAATAATAGGATTACTAATCGTTTCGGATAACATGGAAGTTATTTTGGCAATACCACCGCCTTCGAGGGTGATTTTGAAGAACAAGTTATGTATATCTAAAGTCTTTCTATTGAGCAAATCATATCTTCCGGAAACCTTCTCATTAATGATCGAGATCATGTTAGAGAGTGTGTATTCAAAGGGCAGTTCTAAAAGGGGCAACCCATACTTATTGGCTTCATCAATCATGTTCTGAGGAAGCTTGTCAAAGTACCGTTTCATTTTTACAACCAATCCTGAACAGTTCAGCTCCGCAAGTTCCTTAATAATTCGATTTTGTAGTTCTGCATTATTTTTAAAGATGTAGCCTGTTGATAAGAGTAGTTCGTTAGGTGAAAGCCAGTCAAAGGCGTCAGGATTCTCAATAATGTTAACGATGGATATGGATTTATCAATGCCTTGTTCTCCAGCAACAATTTTTATTCCCTCTATAGCCTTGATCTTCATTAAGTCTTTAACAGTTAGCAATTTTTGGCACGCTCCTTAGACACACTTTTAACACATTCGCTTGTATAACATGCACAAATAGGATGCACTCTTTTTGGTTCGCTTAAACGATGACGATCCCTACCAGTATATTATATATTAAGTGCGTAAGGTAGTTACGCTCGTCGTTACCTTTGTATGATGTAACCAAATCATATTATTCAATGCATTCATCCATCTGTTGAAGTGAAAAGGAGGTCAATCACCTTTTTTTAAAATATAAGGAATTAAAACAGAGGTGACTCTAGTGAGGTTTGCGAAATCCGGTGATGCAGAATTTATTCAACGAATCATTCATCATAAGTTTCATGGTTTTGTTCATAGCACGTTTAATCGCACAATCAATATTCAATGTTTGGATCGTGGAGATTTGTATACTATTGCGTGTAAGGGAATCGATAACGCTCCTAATACACTTATTATTGACTTAGAACACTTTGAAGAAGCAGATATCAGGGTGAATGACATTGTAAGTTCAGATCATTCCGTTTTATCAATTGCTAATAAGATGTCTATCACAATGAATGGTGTTAAGAAATGGAATTGTAAACTGCCTAAATATCCTTCAGAAGCTGATGTCTTAATAATGAATGTATCCACCATGAAGCAATATATCAAACTTCACGGAAATAACAGCAGAATTGAAAGGGCTTTCAAGAGCAGCAATCCTTTTGACGATGAAATGTCTAGAATGCTTCATGAACGGACGCAGTTACTTGTATCGGAATTGCAAAACAAGCGAATCTCTACTGCAATCACACATGCAACTTCGCTCATAGGCCTTGGACCAGGCTTAACGCCAGCCGGTGATGATTTCTTGGTGGGATTGTTTACCGTCATGGGCATCGAGAATCATCAATACTTTTCACACCAATCGTTTTGTGAAGAAGTCGTCTTACATGCGAAGGCTTTAACCAATGATATCAGCTATATGGCATTAGCTAAAGCAGCAGGTGGCCAGGTAAGAGAGTCTATAAGTGACTTAATGGAAGCTTTATTTAGAGGTAGCGAAGAGGAATTGCTATTGGCTTTAGATAGGGTACTGGCTATAGGGTCCACTTCGGGTACTGATATAGCTCTAGGAATTGTTGCAGGGCTGGAAATGAACATGTAAATGGGAGGTAAAAGTATGACTGTTCAAGTTTTAGTAAAACCAAACACGTATATCGATTCCGTATCTTTGATGTCACTTTCAACAAAAGCGAATCAGATCGAAATCGTAGAACAAGCCATTATTGCAATGGGTACTGAAATGAATAAAGAGGTCATTAGAAATGTTGGATTGATGACACCAGAGGTGGAAAGTGCGAAAACAAGTGACTTAGTGATTATTGTGAAGGCAGCATCTGAAGAGCTTTGTGAGGGCGCTTTCGAAAGCATCAATGAATTATTAACGAAAAAGAAAGATACATCTAAAGGAAAAAGTGAGGTTAAATACTCAACAATTTCCTCGGCAGTAAACGGTAATCCAGAAGCTAACTTAGCGATTATTGCTGTAAATGGGAGCTACGCTCCTAGAGAAGCAAGAAAAGCTCTAGAAAATAATCTTCACGTCATGTTATTTAGCGACAATGTAAGCATTGAAGATGAAATTCAATTAAAGACTTTAGCACAAGAAAAAGGCTTGTTAATGATGGGGCCAGACTGTGGGACTGCGATTATTGGTAATGTCGCATTGTGCTTTGCAAATGCCGTGAGAAAAGGAAATATCGGGATCGTTGGCGCATCAGGAACAGGTAGCCAAGAGGTAACGGTTCGTATACATGAATTTGGCGGTGGAATCACACAGTTGATAGGTACAGGCGGTAGAGATCTAAGTGAAGAGGTTGGCGGCATTATGATGCTGGCCGGAATTAAAGCGTTAGAAGAGGACGATGCAACAAAGGTTATTGTTCTCGTATCTAAACCACCAGCACCAAGTGTAGAAGAGAAAGTACTTGCACAAATTAAACAATGTAAGAAACCAGTCGTGGTTTGGTTTGTGGGTGGGAATGAAGAAAAGGTCACCCAAGCAGGCGGTCATTTTGCAAAAATGTCAAAAGAAGCGGCACTTAAAGCGGTACTTTTAGCTGGAGCAGACGAATCGAAGCTTAACAAACGTGCGTTAAATCTTCCGCTTATTGAAGAAGTGCGTGCGAAGTTAAATCCTCAGCAAAAATATATCCGTGGACTATTCAGTGGCGGTACGCTCTGTGATGAAGCGATGCACATTGCTATGGAGAAATTCGATAATGTCTACAGTAACATTCAGAGAGATCCTGAATATCGCTTAAAAGATGTTAGAGTAAGCCAAGATCATACCTTTATTGACTTCGGAGACGACCAATTTACACAAGGTAAACCACATCCAATGATAGATCCATCCACTCGGATTGAAAGATTTATTCAAGAAGCAAAAGATCCTTCTGTCGGTGTTATTGTGATGGACTTTGTTCTAGGCTTCGGAGCGCACGAAGATCCTGTGGGCGCAATGCTTCCAGCGATTATCGAAGCGAAGCAAGCCACTGAAGATGAAGGAAGACATCTAGAGATTATTGGATACATTCTTGGAACTGAGCTAGATAGTCAAAATATTGAAGGTCAAATTAATAAATTGTTAGCTTCTGGTGCTACACATGCAAGCAGCAGTCAGAACGCAGGTCTACTAGCAAGAGAATTCGTTGTGAAAGGAGAATAGTCATGAGTAAAATCAATGAACTTTTTACGAATAAACTAAATGTCATAAATGTAGGCATTGCGAACTTTAGAGATGATTTGTTAAAACAAAACGCGAATGTAACTCACTTGGAGTGGACGCCGCCAGGCAGAGGGAATCCAGAATTAATCGCTGCGCTGGATAAGCTTGAAGACCCAAGTGTTACAGATAAGATTGAAGCTGCTAACAAAGAGGCTGTTGAGCGAATTATTAACTCGCAACCGGTACTGATTGGCTTTGACCAAGCGATCAATGTGGTTCCTGGTATGACGAAAAATACGATTTTACATGCTGGCCCGCCAATCACTTGGGAACGAATGAATGGTCCGATGAAAGGTGCGGTAACAGGGGCTATTGTATTTGAAGGACTTGCCCCCAATATTGAAGCAGCAGCTGTACTAGCCGCGTCCGGAGAGATTATTTTCTCGCCATGTCATGAACATAACTGTGTTGGTTCCATGGCTGGTGTAACATCGGCTTCCATGTTTATGCATATTGTTGAGAATAAAACTTATGGAAATATTGCCTATACAAATTTAAGTGAACAAATGTCCAAAATCCTTCGTATGGGTGCCAATGACGAGAGTGTTATCCAGCGTTTGATTTGGATGCGAGATGTATTGGGTCCTATTTTAAGAGATGCGATGAAACTTAATCCAAATGGGATTGACTTGCGCCTAATGCTCTCACAAGCCCTTCATATGGGGGACGAGTGTCATAACCGAAATGTAGCTGGAACAACCCTGCTCATTCAAGCACTAACGCCTTATATTATCCAAACCGATTTCACGGTTGAACAGAAAAAAGAAGTGTTTGAATTCGTTAGCAGCAGCGACTATTTCTCGGGTCCGACATGGATGGCGCTTTGTAAATGTGCCCTTGATGCTGCGCATGGCATTGAGAATAGTACGATTGTTACCACAATGGCACGTAACGGAGTGGAATTCGGTATTCGCGTGAGTGGAATAGTTGGAAACGTATGGTTTACAGGTCCTGCACAACAAGTAATTGGTCCTATGTTTGCTGGATACAAACCTGAGGATTCTGGTCTTGATATTGGCGACAGTGCAATTACGGAGACCTATGGAATTGGCGGATTTGCTATGGCAACTGCACCGGCTATTGTTTCGCTTGTGGGGGGTACCGTTGATGATGCAATCAGCTACACCACAAAAATGGCGGAAATCACAACCACTGAAAATCCTAACGTGACGATTCCAATGCTTGACTTTATAGGGATTCCAACAGGTATTGATATTCAAAAAGTCATCCAAACAGGAATTATGCCGATTATTAATACAGCCATTGCACATAAAGATGCGGGGATTGGAATGATTGGTGCAGGTATCGTTAACCCTCCAATTGAAGCATTTGAACAAGCATTACTTGCATTAAGTGAAAATATTAAATAAGAAGAGGGCTAACTTGCTTAGCCCACCATTCTTATTTCGAACTAGACGAACATCTTTGTGCTAGGCTGTGAAGGAGTGAACAATTTTGGATAGTCTATCCTTGAATACAAAACTTATTGAGGCGAGTGAACAGGGAGAACTGGCTTCTGTTGAGAAACTATTAGGCGAAGGTGCCAGTGTTGAATATAAAGATGCTGCAGGGCGAACAGCGTTAATGGCGGCAACTCAAAACAATCAAATCGCGATTGCTAAAAGGTTAATAGAAGCAGGAAGTGACGTGAACACTAGAGATATTACACAACTCTCACCGTTTATTTGCTCAGCAGCAAATGGCTTTTATGAAATCCTGCGTCTCATGATTGCTGGTGGAGCTGATTTGAAGAGCGTGAATCGATTTGGTGGAACAGCGCTGTTACCATCGAGCGAAAAGGGCTATTTAAAAACAGTAGAAGTGTGTATTGATGCTGGGGTTCCAGTGAATCATGTCAACGACTTAGGCTGGTCAGCCCTACTTGAAGCAGTCATATTGGGGAATGGCGGACGACTATATTCTGACATTATTGAAGCGCTTGTTCATGCAGGGGCAGATGTGCATTTGCCTGATCGAGATGGGCTCTCATCCCTACAACGTGCCGAAGAGAACGGTCAGCATAAAGTCGTGAAGATTCTAGAACAAAGCTTCCAAGAAAATAACGAATATGTGAAGCAGGCAAAGGCTCTCGCTAACAACGATCAATATGAAGAAGCTATATCCATCATCAATAGAGCGCTAGAAGTGGATGCTGACAACCTGGATTTCATCTATTATAAAGGTTATTTCTTGCAGGAATTAAAGAGATACGAAGAGGCACTTCAATGCTATGAAAGCGTTTTATCTATGGATTCTGCTAATTTAGAATTTTATTTCTACACAGCGAATTGTTTGAGACTGTGGAAAAAACCGGAGGAGGCTCTTCAGGAATATGATAAAGCCTGTGAGCTGGCACCTAATGAAACGTTCTATCGCTACCACAAATCCAATTATTTAAGAGAACTTGGGCGACACCAAGAAGCAGTTATCGAGATGGATAAGCTGCTAGCGCTTCAGCCGAATAGATATGACTTCTCCTTTCATAAGGCGAACAGTCTAAGATCGCTTGGTAAGCATAAAGAGGCCATTGAGGCTATCGAGAACGCAATTAAGAATGATCCAACGAATCCGTTATACCACTCACACAAAAAGCAATCTCTTGAGTTACTCGGTTAGCGCATAAAAATTGCAACATAGGAGGCATCAGATGAAAGAGACTGTAATCGTTGCTATTGGCGGGAACTCATTGGTCAAGGAAAATGGGCTGGATTCGATTCATGACCAATCTGAAGCAGTAAAAGAAGTTGTCGTCAATATTGTTGATATGGTGCAAGAAGGCTACAATGTCGTCGTTACTCATGGTAACGGACCACAGGTAGGGTTTGGACTAAGAAGATCTGAGATTGCACATGAAATTGCCGGCATGTCTCCTGTTCCACTAGTGAATTGTGGAGCCGATACACAAGGTGGAATCGGTTATTTAATTCAACAAGCTTTAATTAATGAATTTGCAGTTAGAGGGATCCACAAGAATGTAGCTACGGTGATTACACAAGTCGAAGTAAGCTCAGAAGACCCTAATTTCAAGAATCCAACGAAACCAGTAGGATCCTTCTTTTCCAAAGAGCAAGCGGAAGAAATGAAAAAAGAACATCCGGAATGGAGCTTTGTAGAAGACTCTGGCAGAGGATACCGTAGAGTAGTTCCATCCCCAAGACCTATAGATATTGTGGAGAAAGACGCGATTAAGTCATTAATCAACGGGGGCTTTGTCGTTGTCGCTGCAGGCGGTGGAGGTATCGCAGTCGTGAAGTCTGATGATAACACGTACAAAGGTGTTGATGCAGTCATCGATAAGGATTTTGCAACGAGTCTTTTAGCAGAACAAATTCATGCGGAGACCTTAATTATTACAACGGGAGTGTCTAGAGTATGCATCAACTATGGTAAGCCGAATCAACAGGAGCTATCCAAAATGACGGTTGATGAGACCAAACAATATGTGCTAGAAAATCACTTCCCAGCAGGAAGTATGCTGCCTAAAATCGAGGCGAGTTTAAGCTTCTTAGAGAAAAGTGGAACGCGAGTTATTATTACGAATCCGGAAAGCTTGAAGGATGCGATGAATGAACAAGCAGGCACTCATATCGTGAAGTAATTTAAGCGAGGGGAAGTGTAGATATGGATCAAGCAAAGTTGGAACGAAATTATGATAGGTACAAATCATACGGTTACGGTGAGGAGTTACTGCCTAAAAAGCCTGAGCAAAGAGACTGGGGAATGTCCAACTATATAACCCTTTGGATGGGTGCTGTTCATAATATTATGTCGTATATGACAGTTGCAGGCTTCTTCGTCTTAGGATTGGATACAACACAGGTGCTCTTTGCCGTTATGCTTTCGGCCATTATTGTCTCCGCATTTTATGCTTTAAACGGATATTCTGCCTCCAAATATGGGCTGCCATTCGCGATGTTGCTTCGTGATTCATTTGGGGTAAAAGGAGCCATTATACCTGCATTAATACGAGGACTTGTTGCCGGATTAGTATTCTTTGGAACCACTACCGTTGTTGGTGCAGAATCATTAAATGTTATATTTGCTAGATTTATTCCGAATTATATGGATTTAGGCGGTGGCTTCACACTATTCGGGTTAGCATTCCCGACAATGATCTCCTATGCGATTCTTTGGACAGCAACGGTTCTGTTGTTCTTAGGTGGAATGAAAACATTAGGTAAGTTCGGTAACTGGTCTTCCCCAGTAGTGTATGTGTTTATTATTGGTGCTGCTGTTTGGGCGATCAAGATTGCTGGAGGGTTTGGTCCGATTTTAGAGTATGTACCAGCGAACCCAAGCTCAAGTCCATTAGTCTTTATTGCTTGCGTGAGTGCATTGGTATCTAACTGGGCGGGTCCTGTTGTGAATATGTCGGACTTCACACATCGTGCGAAATCACCAAAAGCGGCTATGATTGGATTGCCAGTAGGGTTTATCTTGTCTTATATTCTTTTTGCTATCACTTGTGTGGCCTTAATCACGGGTACAGAAATTGCGTTTGGTGAACCGATTTTCAATATCGTTCATGCCATTGATAAAATTGAAAACACTTTCGCTGTTGTTGTATTGATTCTAGCGCTAAACGTAGGAGCAATCGCCTTCGTAGTGTTTGCAAACCTATTGCCAGCTGGCTTGCAAATGTCATCTCTTTTCCCGAAAAAATTCACTGTAAAGACTGCAGGTGTCTTAACAGCCGTTGTTGGAACTTTGATTTTGCCATGGAAGCTTGTAGAAAGTACAACGACCTTATTCTACTTCTATAGCTTTATTGGGTCCATCTTTGGTCCAATTGCGGGCATTATGCTTTCAAGCTTCTTTATTCATCGGAAAAGAGTATTAAATCTTGATAATATCTATGTCCCAGCAGGCAGCAATGGTGAATATAAGAATGGTTACAATCCTGTTGCGATGGCTGTTCTAGCAGTCAGCTTCATCCTTCCTATGTCAGGTGCATTTCTTAAGGGTATCCCCTTCCTAGTTAGGATGAATGATTTTGCTTTCTTTAGTGGCTTAATTGTTTCTTTTGTTCTATACACCATCTTTAGCAAAACACTAAAATCATCCCAATTAAACTAGAGGAGGAATTTTGAAATGGATTACATGAAATTGGCCGTAGATGCAACGATCGAGGGTATGAACAAGAAATTTGGAGGCCCGTTTGGTGCAACGATTGTCCGAGGCGATGAGGTGATTGCAGCGGTTAGCAATACAATGATGAGAGACACGGATCCTTCCGCACATGCGGAAATGGTAGCTATCCGAGAAGCTTGCAAAAAGCTAGACACGATGGACTTATCGGATTGTGTAATTTATGCCACATGTGAACCGTGTCCGATGTGTATGGGCGCTATTATTTGGTCAGGTGTTAAAGAAGTTCATTATTGCAGCACAAGAGATGATGCGAAAGAGCACGGCTTCTCTGACATTCACCTTCGCGAATATTTTGTGGGTCATGATGAGAGTGTTGTTAATATGATTAAAGTGGAAGCTAGAGAAGATTGCGATCATTTATGGACGCATTTCCACGAATTAAACAAGAAATAATTCATACGGTCTCCTATATTTTCCGGCACTATTTTAGTGCCGGATTTTCCTGTTCTTCTACAGACCTACTCAGCAAGATGAAGCTGAAGGAAATCAATCACCTGATGAAGAGCTTTTTGCACAACAGGGTTATCGAAATCTTTTTCAAATACATGCTCTCCGTTTGGAATAGTAATAAGCTTTGCCGGTACTCCTTCTTTCACTAGCGCAGCTCTCATGAATACCGATTGTTCATACGGCACATCTACATCGTTCGTTCCGTGCAGTAACAATGTAGGGGGGAATTCCTTAGTTACATGATGAATAGGACAGAATTTGAGGATTTCTTCCTTATGTAGAGAAGGATTCAAGCCCGTCACTTCTTCGATCCAACGACCGGATTGTCTTGCATATAAATAGAGAAGAAAACGCTCGTCAACGCTTGCGCTCGTAATGATTTGATCGGACACTGTACCTTTTGCAATCTCCATGGAGACGATATCCTTTTCACAATAGAATTTACTTGGTTCGAGTGCCCATGGAGCGCTAATATCGCCATATCCATAGAAGGAGACAATCGCACGTGGCTTATGGGTAAACATTCCTGTGCTTAGTGCAAGGAAACCACCTGCTGAGCTTCCCACTACAGCGATCCTCGAGGGGTCAATGGAGAATTGTTTTGGTCCTTCATTCACTAACCATAGAAGGCCATCTTGGACATCTTCAAGGATGTCAGATAGGGTTGACCTAGGGGCTAATCTATAGTCAATCGAAAATAGCGCAAAGCCATTATTAGTGTAAAGTTGTATCATTTCCTCGGATAGATCTTCTCGATCACCCCAAAGTAGGCCGCCTCCGTGAATGTACACAATAGCAGGGGCTTGGGGACGGTTTGTTTCATAAAAATCAGCTTTAATTGTAAATTGATCATTTTCTTTAAAAATAATAGTCTTCTTCATAGCTATCCATTACACCTCATCAAGTAAGTAATTTTTAAAGACTAGCACTACCTCTATTGTATATCATTCACGAATTTTGATGAAACCATAATCATGAATACCCAGGATTGGAGATATTAGCATGGATAGAAAGAGAAGATATCAGGCTTTATTTGATAATATTAATCAATATAACTCGGGTGAGAAGGGCATCACTAGAATTGCCTATACAAATGAAGAGCAGACATGTACGAGTGCTTTTATGCGGATGTGTAAGGCTGAAAATTTAGATATCCGGATGGATCATTGCGGAAATGTGATTGCTAGAAGGAATGGGAAGATAGAAGGGCTCCCACCCGTTGTAATGGGCTCTCACTTGGATACGGTATATCAAGGTGGGAAGTACGATGGTGTAGTAGGTGTAACGGCTGCTTTGGAAGTGATCAAACGTCTAAACGAAAAAGGGATTGAAACGGATCATCCGATCGAAATTATCTCATTTGCCTGTGAAGAATCCTCGCGTTTTGGTATTTCAACAGTAGGCAGCAAAATAATGTCAGGGTTATTTCAGAAGGAGAAATATAGATCTTTGAAGGACAAAGACGGTATTACCATGGAAAAGGCATTTTCGCTATGTGCACTGGATTATAACAGTATTGATCAGGCGATTAGAGAGAATGAAGAATTAAAAGCGTTTTTTGAATTACATATTGAGCAAGGTCCTGTCTTAATAAACAATAATAAAAGAATTGGAATTGTGACTGGAATTGCTGCACCCGTGAGGCTTCATATTCAAATATCAGGGAAGGCATCCCACTCTGGAACGACACCTATGAATATGAGAAAAGATGCTTTTCTAGGTGCCTCAGAAATAGCACTTGAGCTTGAGAAAGCAGCCAAACTCGAACTAGAATTTGGAACGGTTGCGACGCTAGGGGTGATAGATATCTTGAATGGCGCTATGAACGTGGTTCCGGGAGAGGTGGAAATTAAAATTGATATCAGATCTACTTCAGTGGCATCCAGGCAACGTGTGTTAGACCATTTGTATCAAACAATATCCTTAGTACAAGAAAATAGACAACTTGTAATTGAGAGTACGGAAATTATTTCGGAGGAACCCGTCCTATTATCTGATGAGATCAGTCAGGTTCTAGTATCCATTTGTGAAGAGAAAGGGATATCGAGTCAACGGATGATTAGTGGGGCAGGGCATGATGCCATGAACATGAACAAACTTTGCCCAGTAGGGCTTATCTTTGTTCCTTCTGTAGATGGACTTAGTCATCATCCCAATGAATATACAGACTTGGATGATATCATTATGGGGATTGATATTTTAGAAGAAGCTGTTCTTCGTTATGCGTTTGTAAGACAAACATAGATTTTTTCACAGCCTTGTTCATTATTCTTCACATACTGAACAAGGCTGTTCTGCATATCTACTATAGTGTTTTGTTGACAACAACAAATGAGTATGTTAAATTTATCTTAAGTTAAAGATAATTAATGTAAAGATAAATTGTTGGGAATAGGGTTCTGTGAAACATAGGATGAAATGTTGGAAAGAAATTTTTTTTGAATGATATCTTAACATTAAGATAATTCAATTAATCTTTCTGAATCTAGGGAATTATATTACAAAATCAAACTAAACTTTAGGAGTGTATAATCATGAGAAATTTAAAAGGGATTCACCACGTTACAGCCATCACAAGCAGCGCAGAGAAAAACTACGAGTTCTTCACTTATGTATTGGGAATGCGTCTAGTGAAGAAAACCGTCAATCAAGACGATATTCAAACGTATCACTTGTTTTTTGCAGATGATAAGGGCAGTGCAGGAACGGATATGACGTTCTTTGACTTTCCTAACATTCCTAAAGGTGTACACGGAACCAATGAGATCGCCAAGACATCCTTCCGAGTACCAACTGATGCTGCATTAGACTACTGGGTAAAACGTTTTGATCGCCTGGATGTGAAGCATACCGGAATTAAAGAGCAGTTTGGCAAAAAGACTTTATCCTTCGTAGATTTTGATGATCAACAATATCAACTTATCTCCGATGAATTTAATGAAGGGGTCGCATCAGGTACACCATGGCAAAAAGGACCAATTCCTTTAGAGTTTGCGATCACTGGTTTGGGACCGATCTTTGTACGTATAGCTGACTTCAGCTATTTTAAAGAAATGTTGGAAAGAGTCATGCTGTTTAAAGAAATCGCTCAGGAAGAGGCTTATCATTTGTTTGAAGTCGGCGAAGGTGGAAACGGGGCGCAAATTATTGTTGAGCATAATGAGGGTTTACCGAATTCACGCCAAGGTTTTGGTACGGTTCACCATGCGGCTTTCCGAGTAGAAGACCGTGCGATGCTGGATGAGTGGACTAAGCATTTTGAAGACTTTGGGTTCCGTACCTCAGGTTATGTGGATCGTCATTTCTTCGAGTCGCTGTATACACGTGTTGCTCCACAAATCTTGTTCGAGCTTGCAACAGATGGACCTGGATTTATGGGAGACGAGGAATACGAAACGGTTGGAGAAAAGCTCTCATTGCCACCATTCTTGGAACCTAAACGTGAGCAAATCGAGAAATTAGTACGCCCTATTGATACCGTTAGAAGCACGATTGATTTCGTGAAAGAGTGAAGAAGGAGCTGGGGAGATTGATTTCGATTGATCCGAAGCAAAATAGTGAGCGGGAAAATTATAAATTATTAATTGGTACTGTAATTCCTAGGCCCATTGCTTTTGTCACTACTCAATCAGAAGATGGCATTTTGAATGGTGCGCCGTTTAGCTATTTTAATATCGTCTCGTCTAATCCTCCAATGGTTTCACTGTCTATTCAAAGACCGGCGGGGCGATTAAAAGATACAGCCCGTAATATCTATAACAATCAACAGTTTGTTGTGCATATTGTAGATGATGAGAATGTTGGGAAAATCAATCAAACCGCTGCCTCATTGCCAAGAGCAGAAAGTGAAATTGAACTTGCCAATCTTACACCGGTCCCAAGTAAAAATATAGCTGTACCTGGTGTATTGGAAGCAAAGGTTCGAATGGAATGTAAGCTTGTACAAGCGATACCTCTAGGAGCAGAAGAACCTGGGAGTGATTTGTTCATCGGCGAAATTGTTCAGTTTCATATCGATGAATCGATTTATCAGGAGGGGCGGATTGACCCTAGAGCCTTAAATGCAGTAAGTCGTTTAGCGGGAGCTAATTACTCTACGATTGGTGAGATTTTTGAAATTGAGAGACCGGAATAATAAACTAAGACCTGTTCGTAAGCGATGAAGCCTACCGAACAGGTCTTTTTGTGGGCTAATTATAGTTCATCAGCTACGCCAAGCAAACCGTAAGGTTTTCTCTCGAAGTTTATCTGGACTGATCGTTCCAGATATGTTATATTGCCATTACAGGAGGTGTTACCCATGGCAAGGACAAGAGAGTTTAACGAGGATCAAGCACTACATCAAGCGATGCTGTTGTTTTGGAAAAAGGGTTATGAGGCAACAAGCATACCGGATTTGCTGCAGGTTATGGGCATTAGCCGTTCTAGTCTTTACGATACTTTTTCTGACAAGCAAACGTTGTACATTGCCGCACTGGAACATTACAAAAAGGTAAGCTTCAATAGACAGGTCATTCTTGAACAGGCGTCAAGCGTTAGAGCAGGGATTCAACAATTTTTTGAGCAACATATTACTTCAGCGTACGATACGAGCCTACCCGGCGGGTGTTTTGTAACGAATGCAGCTACAACACTAGAGTCGCGGGATGAAAAAATAAATGAATTGATAAAGACTAGTTTTTTGAATTTAGAACAGGCTTTTTGCGAGCTTTTGGAAAAAGGCCGACAATCAGGCGAACTTGATAAAACCACTGATGTCAAAGCGTGGTCTTATTTATTGCTGAATTTACATCAAAGCATAAATATTATGGCAAAAGCAGATCAAGATCAGCAACGTGCCAAAGAGATGATAAGCTTTGTAATTGCAGGAATATAAATTTTTTTTGGTTATTCTGGAACGATCGTTCCGTTATTGTAAATCATCCTTAATGCGGAGAAGAGACTTATGAAAATATCATTTATCGGGCTTGGGAAAATGGGCTTTCCAATGGCCCAAAATTTGTTGAAAGCTGGTAATGAATTAATCGTTTTTAATCGTACTCGTGAAAAAGCGCAACCCCTAATAGATCAAGGAGCGCATTATGCCGAGACACCATTGGAGGCAGCACAAAAGAGCGATATGGTCATAACCATGCTTTCTGACGATGCCGCTTTGGAGGAGATTGTTGAGGGTCCGAATGGAATTTTGAATGGATTATCAGAAAAAGGAATTCACATATCTGCCAGTACGATCAGTGTAGATCTGGCTCGGAAATTATCCGCGGCGCATGCGGAGAGAAAGCAATACTTTGTGTCTGCCACAGTGCTGGGGCGTCCGGATGCCGCTAAAGCAGCTAAATTGCGCATCATTTTGGCAGGTCCGGAGCAAGCCAGACGACAGTTAATTCCTGTTTTAGAACAATTAGGTCAGGAAATATTCGAGATTGGGGATTATAGCGAAGCAGGAAATGTTGTGAAAATAGGCGTAAACTTTTTAATTGCTTCTATGCTGGAAGCTTTATCAGAAACGCAGCTGATGGTAGAAAAGTATGGCATAGAGCCAGCCCGTTTTATGGATGTGGTGAATGCTCTTTTTCAATCTCCCTTATATCAGAACTATGGGGCGATAATGACAGAACAGCGGTTTGAACCAGCAGGTTTTAAAATGAAGCTAGGGCTGAAGGATGTTGCACTGGCTATAGAGGCAGCGCAGTCCGTCCAAGCTCCTCTACCTTTGGGCCAACTTATCCATCATCATTTATCTGAAGGAATAGCCCGTGGTTATGGTGAGATGGATTGGACAGCTTTAATCCGTTGTCTAGAGCATTCTTCTTAAAAAATAGGGTTGCCCCAAATCTCTGTTGGTTGTAGTGCAGGAGAAAAATTAAAAGAGGTGTGATAAATCATGGAAATAGGTGTTACTTCGTTCGTAGAAACAAAGCCTGATATTGAGACTGGAATTGTAATGAGTCATGCACAGCGATTACGAGAAGTAGTCGAAGAAATCGTCCTTGCGGATCGGGTGGGACTTGATGTTTTTGGTATCGGTGAGCATCATCGTGAAGATTATGCAGCTTCTTCACCAGCAATCGTGTTGTCCGCTGCTGCGTCCTTGACTAAACGGATTCGCCTGGCTAGTGCTGTGACGGTCCTTTCATCTGCTGATCCTGTACGTGTGTTTCAGGATTTTGCTATGCTTGACGGCATCTCCAATGGACGTGCCGAGATTATAGCGGGCAGGGGTTCATTCGTTGAATCCTTTCCGTTGTTTGGTTATGGCTTACATGACTATGAGGAGCTATTCAATGAAAATATCGAACTGCTTATGAAAATACGGGGTTCCGAGAAAGTAACTTGGAAGGGAGGCCATCGGCCAGCAATTCATAATTTGGGCGTATACCCGCGGCCCGTCCAAAGCTCTTTACCAATATGGATTGGCAGCGGAGGTACGCAAAGCTCTGCCGTTCGTGCAGGACTTTTGGGTCTGCCATTGATGTTGGCGATCATTGGCGGGAATCCAATGAATTTTGCTCCGCTTGTAGAGCTGTACAAGAAGGCGGCGGCCCGCGCTGGACATGATGTATCGCAGCTTCAGGTGGGATCTCATTCGATTGGATTCGTCGCAGAAGATACGGAACGGGCAGCAGATATCTTTTTTCCATCTACCCAATACGGCATGAACAAGCTCGGGAAAGAACGAGGATGGTCGTATTATGACCGTTCCAGCTATGATGCGGCCCGAAGCTTTGATGGCGCATTGTACGTTGGAGATCCAGAAACAGTTGCTCAGAAGATCATTCATCTACGGAAGCATGTAGGTATTACACGCTTTATGATGTATGTTCCACTAAGCACGATGCCACATGAGCAGGTGTTGCGGGCTATAGAACTGCTCGGAACGGAGGTTGCTCCACGAGTACGAGAGGAAATTGCCAAGTGGGAAGCTGAGAAGGAATAGGAATTATACAAGCAATCATTATTGTATTGGAGGATTTTCATGAGTATCGATAAACGTATACTACCAGAATTAAGAGAGGCATATTCACAATTTCCAGGGTTTCAATTGGAAGAGAATTTAGAGTGGAGCAGAAGTTTAGTGTCGGCTCCGTCAGTGAAGAGATCAGAGCATGTAAACACAACCAGTCGAAAAATACCGGGTGTTGCAGGGGAGATGCTGGTGAAAATATATGAACCTGCTGGGCGAAATGCTGACAAGCTTCCAGCTATGCTGTGGATTCACGGGGGCGGATACGTATTAGGACATCCTGATATGGACGACAAGTTGTGTGAACGCTTTGTTCAGACGGCGAGATGTGTTGTCGTGTCGGTTGATTATAGGCTGGCACCCGAGCACCCCTATCCAGCTGCAATCGAAGATTGTTATGCTGGCTTGGTATGGATGACGGAGGAGGCGGGATCGCTTGGCATTGATGAGAATCGGGTTGCAATTGCTGGTGCAAGCGGTGGCGGCGGGCTGACAGCAGCACTTGCGCTGATGGCACGAGATAAAGGTGGACCCTCCATTATCTTTCAGATGCCGTTGTATCCGATGCTCGACAACCGTAACATTACGCCATCAAGCCATGAGATTACGGAAGAAGGTGCAATCTGGAACCGGACGGACAACTTAACGGCTTGGAACATGTACCTGGGCGAGGAGAACGATGCCAGTAGGATATCTTCCTATGCGGTACCAACGAGAGCGGAGAATTTAGCTGGACTGCCACCAACCTATACCTGTGTAGGTCAGCTTGATCTATTCCGAGATGAGACGATCGAATATGTAACACGACTTGCGCAAGCAGGTGTAGATATCGAATTTAACCTGTATCCCGGATGTTTTCATCTTTTCGAAATATTCGTTCCAGAAGCGGAAGTGAGTCAGCGCGCCGTTCAGAGCTATATGGATGCGATGGCCCGGGCACTTCACCCCAAACACTCTCCATCCCCAAGCGAGAGCTGTTAATAATGCAAGCACAAACCATATGATCATTGCTCCTTGTTCTAGGGTGGTCATTTCATCACACACAAAAAATACACCCTTAGAATAGACCGGACAAACCATAGGTTTATCAATGTCTATTCCAAGAGGTGTATTTCATAATATTAAAGCGGGTGATCTTAACGAAGCGTCTTGAGCGCACCGCTCCAAGCCAATACTTGATCAAGCATGCCATTTACATTGGTCAGGTGGAGATCCGCTGGTTTGAACACAGAACCGTTCTCGAAATCAGTGAACAGGGACAGGGCCGGATGTACACGAACGTCTGCTACTGACAGTTCTCCCAAGATTCCACGTAAATGCTCAGCTGCACGAGCGCCACCTACAGAACCATAACTCACGATACCCGCTGCTTTGTTGTTCCAAGCTTCACGCGCGTAATCGAGTGCATTTTTCAGTGATGCGGAAATACTGTGGTTGTATTCTTGAACGATAAATACGAAACCGTCTAACGTAGCAAGCTTTGTATTCCAAGCAGTTGCTTGTTCAGTAGCATCAACTTCTCCCATTAGTGGAAGTTTGAAGTCCGCGATATCTACGATCTCATAATTAGCATCTCCACGTGCATCTGCTACCTTTTTAACCCATTCCCCTACTTGTGGGCTTAAACGACCTTGACGAGTACTTCCCAGAATGATTCCGATGTTTAATTTAGACATTGTTTGTTCCTCCTCGATTTTTGTTCTACCAAATAGTTTGTCTAGAAATCCCATGAATTACACAACCTTTAAATAAATAATATTAAGCGTGTTACGCTCTAGTTGTCTTTAAATTAAGTATCTTTAACATGAGATAATAATACCGTTTTTAGTTTACTTTGTCAAGTAACTTAATAATAGTTAGTTTATAATTTTGTCTCACCTTTACAAATTTAGTTGTCTAGAATATAATTGTTTAAGCAACTATTAAAAAGAAGATGAAATGAGAAGAGGTCTGATCATGACGACAAAGCATAACCAATCCGAACTTACGTTAGGATTTATGATGGGAACGACCTATCGCAAATTAAGCGCGTTATTCCAAAATGGGCTAAAGGAATATGATATAACACCTGAGCAATGGTCAGTGCTTTTTCAAGTCGACAGAACGGAAGGGCTGATTCAGAAGGATATCGCGAAGCGTTCGGGTAAGGATAAACCAACTACGACGCGAATTCTGGATCACTTGGAGGGAAAAGGACTGGTCTATAAAAGAACCGGGGAGAATGATCGGCGTTCTTTTAAGGTTTATATTACGGAAAAAGGGAGAGCTCTGATTAAGGAGACTTTTCCTATTGAGGATCAAGTCACAGATGAGATTATGAACTGTATTTCCAGTGATGAATATGAGCTGCTCATGGGGTTGCTGCTAAGAATAAACAATCATATTGATCAAATAAATGATGGAGAGTAGGAACGTAAGTTATGCCAGAACAACAAGAACTACGTACGAAACTATGGACCAAGTCTTTTATTGCTTTAACGTTTAGTGCTTTATTTTTATTTATGAATTTACAGATGCTGCTATCTTCATTCCCGTCTTATGTTAAAAGTGAATTTCAAGCCGGAGATATTATGGTCAGCTTGGTTACAAGTGTATTTGCGCTAACTGCGATTGCTTCACGTTTTATGACTGCTTTTCTGATGCGGAGGGTTAGCCGCAATGTACTACTATATATTGGTTTAGCTATCGCGGCCGCCATAACCGGTCTTTATGTGGTAGCAGACTCAATCGGGTCACTATTGCTGATGCGGGTAGGCTATGGGATTGGGTTCGGGATTGCCAGCACGATTATTCCCACGATTGTTTCACAGATTATTCCTAGCAAAAGAATGGGTGAAGGGATCGGCTATTTCGGCTTATCAACCAGTCTTGCAATGTCCATTGGTCCTATGATTGGTTTGAACGTAATGAAGCAATCGGGGTTCGGAACACTGGCGATGATCGGAACATTCACCTTGCTTCTTGCCTTTCCAGTCTTATTGTTCTCACGTTCACTTCCAGCTGTACCGAAAAAACAGCCTATTGAGCGATCCATTGCACCATCCAAACCACTCAAGGTTCCTTTTAATACAAAGTTAGTATTGCCTGCAATACTGAATGTCTTACTCGCGATTACTTATGGTGGATTGCTTAGCTTTATCGCTTTGTTCGGCGAATCGGTGCATTTAGAGCAAGTGGGTTTGTTCTTCTTATTTAACGCGATTACAATCATTATTATTAGACCTATCTCCGGAAGATTATTTGATAAAAGAGGTCCGGCTGCTGTTCTGATTCCCGCAGCGGTTTGTGTCGTCGCGAGCTTAACAGTGCTCTCGTATACAACATCCATGCCAATGCTCATTATATCCGCATTGCTGTATGGACTCGGCTTTGGAGCTATCCAGCCTACTATACAGGCTTGGATGCTTCGGACATCTACACCTGCACAGTATGGTATGGCGAACAGTATGTTTTATAACTCAACAGATTTAGGGGTAGCCAGTGGGGCCATTATTCTTGGGGCAATCTCGGCGGCATCCGATTATGGGATGATGTATCGTTATTCTGCTGGGTTCATGGTGCTGTTTCTAATTATTTATATTGGGATTCAGATTACTAAGGCCAGAAATAACCCTTCAGCTTTAAGCCAATAAGGGATGATTTCAGATTAAGCTAATCTTTAGGTACTATTCATATCGTTTTAAGCTAAGGGGGTTATAGTAATCACATAACCCCCTTAAATATAGACCTTGACCCTGCCGGACGTTGGCAGGGTCCTTTTTTTGTTGATGAAGAGGACAGAGATCTGTAGATTAAGCCAATCTTTATCTACTATTCATATTCTTTTAAGCTAAGAGGGTTATAGTAATCACATAACCCCCTTATAATATAGACCTTGACCCTGCCATACGTTGGCAGGGTCCTTTTTTTATGTTCTTGCGCCATCCCGAAAACATAGGTAGTATACAGATTTTATCCACTAAGGACGGTATAATGAAGAAATCAGGGATGGCCAAAGAGTAGAGGAGAGGTTCACAAATGAATATGACATGGAATCTGGATAGCTTATATCCTTCCTTTGAGTCAGAGAAGTTAAAAGGGGATCGTGAGCTACTCGGTCAACTTATTATAGATTTAAAAGCCTGGGCTGAGGGCAATCTAAAGCTTGAGGGTGTTTCCGTCGCAGCGATCGAGGACTTTCTAAGACTCTACAACGATTATAAAAGCGTATATGTATGTTTATTAGCCTATGCAGAGTTAACGCTTAGCGCAGACAGTAGTTCTGAGGAAGCCATGAATCTTGCTGATGATATTGAACATTTGAGCTCAGAGATTGCTGGGGTAGTTGCGGGTTTTAAACGATGGATTAGCACTTGTGAACACATAGATGAGCTTATCGTTAGCTCAACTTATCTTCTGAAACATCAATTTTATTTAAAGGAGCTTCTTCTGCAATCCCGTTATGTGTTAAATGAGGAAGTGGAAGTTGCGATTGCCAGAATGCAGAGCACGGGTTCCAAAGCGTGGGGAAGGCTCTACATGGAGAGCGTATCGAGTACACTTGCAGATGTGGTAGTACAAGGGGAAACTAAGAAAGTAACGCTTGCAGAACTAAGGAGTATGGCCTATGAGAATAACGTTACATTAAGAAAAGCGGCTTATGAAGCCGAGGCTGAAGCTTGCAGTCGTATTGCTGGGGTTTGTGCAGCTTGCATGAATGGAATAAGTGGTGAGGCGCTAACGATTTATGGCATGCGTGGATATCAATCTTCTCTGGAAAAGGTGTTAGTGGCATCGCGAATGGACAGTGAAACTTTATCGGCAATGCTCGCCGCTCTTCAGGAGAGTTTGCCAGCTTTTCATACCTATTATCAAAAGAAAGCCGAACTGCTGGGACATTCCACAAAGCTGCCTTTTTACGATATTTTTGCACCGATTGGCGAAGAAAGTGTAAAAATCTCTTACGAAGATGCTCAAAAAACAATTGTCTCTAGCTTCGGAACCTTTAGCGAGGAATTGGCCAATTTAGCTCAAAAGGCTTTTGATCAGCAATGGATTGATGCAGAACCTAGAGCGGGTAAGGGTGGATATGGGCTCTGCATTGATATTTTTCCGATAGGCCAGAGCAGAATCATGACACAGTTCACTGGAAATGCTATAGATATTAGTATCCTTGCTCATGAGCTCGGCCATGCATATCATAGCTCCTGTCTGGGAGAAGAAACGATGCTGAACACAGATTATCCGATACCGATTGCCGAAACGGCTTCGATCTTTTGCGAGACGATCGTAAATCAGGCACTACTCACTAGTTCGACCAAGAAGGAAGCGCAGCTTCTATTGGAGAGAAGTATTTCCGATGCTGGGTATTATCTTGTAGACTTCTATGCCCGTTATTTATTTGAGCTTAAACTATATGAGAGAAGAACCTCGGGTCCGCTTCCTGTTCAAGAGCTGAACGAACTGATGATTGCTTGTATGGTGGAAGCTTACGGTGAGAGCATTGATCCTGATACGATCCATCCTTACATGTGGATGAACAAGGCCGGATATTTTATGGCTGGTTATGAATTTATGAACTTCCCGTATTCTTTCGGACTGTTATTCGCTAAAGGACTCTACGCAGAATATTTAAAAAAGGGCGAGGAGTTCGTCGCCCGGTATCGTCAGTTCCTTAGTGCTACCAGCAAGCATAATATTGCAGATGTAGCAAAGTTTATGGATATTAATGTACACTCCATTGATTTTTGGAGAGGTGCTTTAATGCTGATTGAAACCGATATTGAGGCATTCATCAGTACGACCTAAACAACTCTCCAGTTGTGATCACAGGTAGCTTCAATTTGGCCGCGTTTTTCAATGTAATTCGTGACAATTTCAGACATGTCGATCAGTACTTCTTTGACAATCGGCTTGCCCTTATACATCTCATAATCTCCACCACCGCTTGCTCTATAGTTGTTCATAACAACATCATATTCCTTAGAGTCCTCTACAGGCTGCCCACGATGCAGCAGATGGAGGACTCTTTTGCCTACAGGTTTATTGATATGAAGCTCGTAGTGGATGCCTTCCCACATATCATAATTGTAATGTTGCGATTTAGGTTCTACATAAGCAGGGTTAACAATTACATTTCCCTCTAGATCCTTTTGAAAATAGTTGGCGGTTTGTTCCAGTGCCTCTTTTATATCTTGTCCGGTCAGTCTTAGCACAGTTAGCGTGTTAGGATAAATGAAGTTGGAAAGAATATCTCTCCGAGTAATGGTGTTACTGAAGCCCTTGCAATCGTTGCTAAGTAAAGCTGCTGTCGAGATCTCTACACCTGTAGCCTCCATTTGTACCTTATTCATGAATTCTATAAAGGGATGGTCAGCCAATCGGCATTCATCTGCACTAGAAATAGAAAGGTCACCGATAACTGTACCTATTCTCTCATCCAACCAGGCTTCTGTTTCTGATTCAAGCGTGCTGCTAAGCTCTAGAATTGTATCATCTACAGCGGTCTTGTCGCCTACAGCAAGGAGTTCGGCTTGTTTACTCTTAATCTTCCAACGTTCGTTTTCTTTTTGAAAGACTACTGAAATCTTACCGAGGGAATGTCCATTACAACCAGGCTGTATGATCGTCACACCATTTAGCTCACTAGCTATGAAGCGATGCTGATGTCCGGTAATTAATACATCTAAGCCTTCAACCTCTGTGCACATTGCATAGGCTTGATTCTCTCCAGTTAGTCTCTCTACAGGTTCACCACTAAGGAGGTCGCGCTCGAACCCGCCATGATAAGCTACAACGAGTAAATCGGGCTGTTCTTCTTCTCTAATAGTGGCACACCAAAGCTTTACAGTCTCTAACGAATCCTTAAATTGAAGTCCTTCTATATGGACAGGATTCTCCCAGTGGGGAATGTAATGTGTGGTAACTCCTAGAATGGCTACTTTGATTTTTTTGTCTACCCATTTGATGATATAGGGTCTACCAAATGCAGGTTTACATGTCGCGCGATCTATAATTCCAGCAGATAACCAAGGAAATTTGGAATCCTGAATGGCTTTATTAAGCAGTGGCTTACCAAAATTAAATTCATGGTTGCCAATAATTGCAGCGTCATATTTCAATTCATTCAATGCAGCTATGCCTGGATTTAGTTTGTCACTGTACTGTGTGGCTGCATAATAAGCTAGCGGTGTACCTTGAATAAGATCACCGTTATCGAGAAGTATTAGCTCTGGACAATGGGATCTTTCTTGTTTAATAAGGCTAGCAATGGTTGCTAAGCCTTTTTGTCGTTTCTCACCCGTGCGGTAATCAATGGGCCCTAAATGCCCATGTAGATCACTTGTTATGAGGATTTCGCAGGTTAAGGTGTTGTCTTTATTCATGGGTAGCCTCCTACGGATAATAAGTTCAGACCTCATTCTATCAGATAATTTGGAAATTTTAAGAGATTAAAATAAATTTTACATATATTTAATAGTTAGAGGCCTTAGATTTAATACAAAATATTTATAGTCTAGAAGTACTAAAAAAAAGAGAACAGTGGAGGTCTTTCGTTTGAGAAAAATAAGTAAATTCGTATTGCCGCTAATGATGTCTATTACTTTGCTTAGTGGTTGTGGTGCTAATAACACTACTAATACTGCAAATCAAGGATCGACGGATGGAGCAAATGCACCGAAGGAAACGGCAGCTCCTGTAGCAGAGGGTTATGTTCCAGAGAAGCTCACAGTACAATTTGTCCCTTCCCAAAATGCGGATACGCTCGAAGCTAAGGCGAAACCTCTTGAAAAATTACTGGGTGATAAACTCGGTATTCCTGTAGAAGTAAGTGTCTCTACTGATTACAACACTGTTATCGAAGCTATGGCTTCCAAAAAAGTAGATTTAGGTTTCCTTCCTCCAACAGCTTACGTATTGGCAAAAGAAAAAGGAGCTGCTGAAGTTATTCTTCAAGCTCAACGTTTTGGTGTAAATGATGAAACGGGTGCTCCGACAGATGAATTGGCTGACTTCTATAAATCTATGATTATCGTTAAGAAAGATTCTGCGATCCAATCCGTTGCCGATTTGAAAGGCAAAAAAATCGCTTATCAAAACGTTACATCCTCAGCAGGTTTTGTATGGCCGGCTGCAACACTAATGGATGCAGGACTTGATCCGTTGAAGGATGTACAAGCTATCACGGTTAAGGGACATGACCAAGGCGTACTTGCTGTACTGAACGGTGATGTAGATGCCGCAGCTATTTTCCAGGATGCACGTAATATAGTCGTTAAGGATTATCCGAAAGTATTTGAAGATACTCGTGTTCTCGCCTTTACTGATAAAATCCCTAACGACACGATTTCGGTCCGTTCAGATATGAATAAGGAATGGATTGAGAAGATTCAGCAGGCGTTTATTGATATCGCTGCTGACAAAGAAGGACATGAGATTATCAAAGATATTTACTCGCATGAAGGTTATGTGAAGTCACAAGATAGCAACTTTGACATTGTTCGTGAATACAACAATAAAGTAAAAACAGAGTAGTTCAGGCCGTTCAAGGATACAACGATGTTGGTGTATAACAGGAACTAAGGATAGCCAGCTCCGGATTCCCCCCCGGACCTGGCTTTCTCTTTTATACGAATATACGAAAACACAAAAAGGAATGATTTTCATGATAGAGCTTCGTAATGTGTCCAAGACGTATCTAAACGGAACCAAAGGCTTAAACAACATTAACCTGACTATTCCAGCTGGAGAATTTGTAGCTATTGTTGGTCTTTCGGGTGCGGGAAAGTCAACCCTGCTACGTTCCATTAACCGGCTTCATGATATTTCAGAAGGCGATATTCTTATCAATGGGCAATCCATCACGAAGGCAAAGGGAAGCCAGCTCCGAATGATCCGTAGAAATATCGGAATGATCTTCCAAAGTTTCAACTTGGTGAAACGTACGACTGTGCTTCGTAATGTATTGGCAGGGCGGGTCGGCTATCATTCCACAATACGGACGATAATTGGCAAATTCCCACAGAAGGATATTGATTTAGCCTTCGAGTCTCTCGATCGGGTCAATATTGCTGAGAAGGCCTACACACGTGCAGATCAACTATCTGGAGGTCAGCAGCAGCGCGTGGCTATTGCTCGTGTTCTTGCGCAGGAGGCGCAAATTATCCTTGCAGATGAACCTGTCGCTTCACTGGATCCACTGACGACCAAGCAGGTTATGGATGATTTGAAAAAGATTAATATGGAGCTTGGGATTACGACCATCGTGAATTTGCATTTTATCGACCTCGCTAGAGAATATGCCACCCGGATTATTGGGCTCCGGGCAGGAGAAGTGGTCTTCGATGGTCCTGTATCCGAGGCCACCGATGAGAAATTTGCTGAGATTTACGGCAGACCGATTCATCAGGATGAGTTGTTAGGTGAGCCTGTAAGCGGAGGCATGTGATATGAGTGTGAATGCAGAGAAGCTACATCCCAAACCACCAAGGAAGATAAAGCATTATTTTACAGCCATTATATTAGTAGTATTACTGTGGAGAAGTGCGGTCTTGACCGATTCATCCATTGGAGAGCTGATCTCCGGTCTGCCAAATATGCTGGATCTGCTTAAGGAAATGTTCCCTCCAAACTGGGGGTATTTTGACAATATTATAGATGCGATGCTGGAGACGATCCGGATGGCATTGGTCGGTACAACGTTTGGTGCCATTCTGGCGGTTCCCATTGCCTTGCTGTGTGCAAGCAATATTACGCAAAGCCGATGGCTTCATTATCCGGTACGTATGCTGCTGAATTTGATCCGCACAATTCCCGATCTACTGCTGGCTTCTATTTTTGTCGCCATTTTTGGCCTCGGTGCGCTTCCGGGAATATTTGCTTTGACGGTATTTTCGCTAGGGCTGATCGCCAAGCTTACCTATGAATCGTTGGAGACGATTGAACAGGGACCTTTGGAAGCAATGACTTCAGTCGGAGCGAATAAGACTCAACGAATTATGTTCGGCGTCATTCCGCAGGTACAGGCTCATTTCATGTCTTATGTGTTGTATGCCTTTGAGATTAATGTTCGTGCTGCAGCAGTTTTAGGTTTGGTAGGCGCGGGTGGAATCGGCCATTACTATGAAGTGACATTAGGCTTTTTAGAATACGATAAGACTTGCACCATCATCTTGTTCACATTAGCAGTAGTCTTGATTATTGATTATGTAAGCACTAAGCTGCGGGAGAAATTAATATGAGTAAATCATGGAATACCCTAGTACCCAAACCTCGTAAAAATCGTTTCCGATGGCTGATTTATGTAGCATTAGCGGCAGTTTACATCTGGGCTTTTTCGGGAGTGCCGTTTAATGGATTTAAAGAAACTGCCGGGATCATTACTAAGGCAATCTTTGCCGGGATATTCTCTCCTGACTGGGCCTTCGTTTATTTACCAGATGGGGAGGATCTGCTTCGAGGATTACTTGAGACATTAGCTATTTCAATTTTAGGGACTTTTATCTCGACTTTCATATGTATTCCCTTTGCTTTTTGGGCTGCGGTCAACATGAGCAAGGGAAAGGCGATTTCGGGTTCCGGCAAGCTAATATTAAGCTTTATACGGACATTTCCTGAGATCATTATGGCTTTGCTGTTCATCAAGGCTGTTGGGCCGGGTTCATTTGCGGGTGTACTGGCACTAGGACTGCATTCCGTCGGCATGCTCGGCAAATTGTTCGCGGATGAGATTGAGAATATTGATAACGGTCCACTCGAAGCCTTAATCTCTTCTGGTGCCAGCCGCATGCAGGTGTTATGGTTTGCTGTTGTGCCGCAGGTATTGCCAGGCTTTCTATCCTACACTTTATACAGATTCGAAATTAACGTTCGCTCAGCTACGATTCTGGGTGTGATTGGAGCAGGCGGAATTGGCACACCGTTAATCTTCGCCCTCAGTTCACGGAATTGGGACCGTGTCGGAATTATCCTGCTAGGTATCATTGCGATGATTACGATTATTGATCTGATTTCCGGCATGATTCGGAAGAAGCTAGTGTAATAGAATCGCATAATTACATGTTAGACAAAGACCTCCTTAGGGTATGAATCGAGCCTATGGGGGTCTTTTTATGATTAGCGTACTATTCGGAAAAGCTATATAGAAGTAATAATACTTTTTGTGTTAACATATGTTGGTCTATCAGAATTGTAATGAAGGAGTTGAAGGTTTGGAATCTGCGCTTATTGGCAGCTTTGTATCAGCAATGGCTACGGTTCTTGGAGCGTTTCCGATCCTGTTCGTGAAGAGGTTATCTGAGAAATGGAAGGACGTTCTCGTTGCTTTTACTGCAGGTATAATGGTATCGGCTTCTACATTTGGACTCATGCCGCAAGCGATTAAAGAATCGGGGATTATCGCATTAACCTTGGGCCTGATTACAGGAGTTCTACTGCTTGATTTAATTGAAAAGAACATCCCGCATATCGACGTGGAGAATAAACCCGGATATACCAATATGGATTCCAAGGCGCTGCTCGTTTTGATTGCATTGTTCATTCACAATATACCAGAAGGTCTTAGTACGGGATTTAGTTATGCCAGTGAGCAGGCGAGTCTGGGTCCCACCGTGGCCATAGCGATTGGTGCGCAAAATATGCCTGAAGGATTGATTCTCGCAGTCTTTCTGATGAATTCTAGAACAACTAAGTTAAAAGCCTTGGGAATCGTTACGCTTACCGGACTTATGGAAATGGTATCTGCGGTTATTGGGTATTTTACGGCGAGTTACCTACATAATGTAGTGGGCTATGGTCTTGCTTTTGCCGCCGGGGCTATGCTATTCATCGTCTACAAGGAACTTATTCCAGAGAGTCATGGTCATGGTTACGAACGGCCTTCGACGTATTCGTTTATCTTTGGATTATTAATTATGGTGTATATCACGCAGATATTTGGGTGAGTAGGGAAAAGACGGCCAATGAAGTGCCAGAGCAGCTTAAGCTGCCTGACCTCATTGGCCGTCTTTATGGTTTAATCTATAATTATCCTCGCAAAATCGTCTCGATTTGCTCCAGCTCTTCTGCACTTAGCTCTGGTGCATTCAAGGAGGCGACTGCATCTTCAATCTGGCTCACCTTACTTGCACCGATCAAAGCTGAAGTGACTTTACCTCCGCGGAGTACCCAAGATAACGCTAGCTGAGACATTTTTTGTCCACGTGCAGCAGCAATCTCGTTCAGTTTGCGAACTTTAGCGATCTTCTCTTCCGTAATGGCATCTTCGGACAGGAATACACTTGGTCCAGCAGCGCGAGAATCAGGAGCAATTCCGTTAAGATAGCGGTCGGTCAGAATGCCTCCTTGTAGTGGAGAGAACACAATCGATCCGATACCCTCCTCAGTTAATACATCCTGCAAGCCATCTTCAATCCAGCGGGACATCATGGAGTAGTTAGGTTGATGAATCAGGCATGGCGTTCCAAGTCGACGCAGAATTTGTGCCGCTTCGCGTGTCTGTTCAGGGTTGTAATTCGAAATCCCAACATACAGCGCTTTACCTTGACGTACAATAAGATCCAGCGCAGCCATAGTCTCTTCCAGTGGCGTATTCGGATCTGGACGGTGGTGATAGAAAATATCTACATAATCAAGGCCCATACGTTTCAAGCTTTGGTCTAGACTGGAGACGAGATATTTCTTGGAGCCCCATTCGCCATAAGGACCGGCCCACATATAATATCCGGCTTTAGTCGAGATGACCATTTCATCACGATAAGGAGCAAGATCCTTCTTAAGGATTTGACCAAAGCTTTCTTCTGCGGAGCCAGCTGGAGGACCGTAGTTATTAGCGAGATCAAAATGAGTGATTCCAAGATCGAAAGCTCTTCTTGCCATGGCGCGACCATTCTCGAATAAGTCGTTTCCGCCAAAGTTATGCCAAAGTCCTAGCGAGATCGCCGGAAGGAGTAGACCGCTTTTTCCAGTGCGGTTATATTTCATATTGTCATATCTGGTAGCGCTTGCGTTATACATCATTATTTCCTCCTAAAAAGACTTATTTCTGATTACGTTACGTCCTTATTGTAGCGAAAGATCCCGGACAAACGTATGTCAGCAAGGAAGAAGTTTATAGCACAATGTCATTTTCGAGATGACGGATACGGTATTCTTTTGGAGAACAACCTTTCACCTTCTTGAACATTCGCGAAAAGAGTAAGGGGTCCTGATAGCCGACGGAACGCGAGATCTCACCGATAGTACAGAGGGTTTCTGTCAGAAGCTCGCATGCTTTAGCGACACGGTAATTCAATAAATACTGCTGTGGTGGCATACCAATGGTCCGTTTGAACAAGGAAGATAAATATTTGCGATCCAGCTTGAGAGAAGAAGACAGCATTTCCACCGAAATGTTCTCACAATAATGTGTATGCAAAAAGTGGAGACTTTGCTCGACGTAAATACTCTTTTGACGCGGTAAAGGTAGTACATCCGGAACAGCTGGCACCGCTTGTAGCAAGAGGGAGAAAAACTCATACATGATCGCTTTTAGCGGCAGGTCAAGACAATCCGAATTGTCGGCTCCTTCTGTCAGGCGTTCGTAGAGATTAGGCATAAGCTGTTTATCCATCGGGAAGATTGGTTGCTCAGGGGTCAAGGAGGTTTTGGATAAAATATATGATACCTGTTCTCCGGTAAAGGCTACCCAGGAATAGATCCAAGGATTGGTTAGGTCCGCTGCATAAGAAGTAACGATATGAGGGTAGGTAAGAAAAGCTTGTCCCGCTTGCAGGATATGGGTTTGTTCACCCACAGATACCTTTCCAGTTCCCTCATGAATGAAATGTATTTTGTAAACGTCACGAACTCCGGGTCCGAAAAAATGCCCAGGTAGACACTGTTCCCGCCCCCAGTAATGGAGATGCAGATCGGGATTACCTCTGAAGGGACGCTCAGAATTATAATTAAATATCGCCATGAATGCTTCAGTCTCTTTCTTTTATAGAGTTAACTAAGGATGATTGTGCCCATTTTCTTTTATTATACAGCATATTTTAGTGGGAACATTACTTGGAATGGTTTGCGAATTCTGTGATAGAAGTTTATCCCTGCCCAGTTTGGTTAAGTAAGCTATGAAGCTGAACGTATGAGCTAACTTCGATCACTAGGAGGTAATGGAGATGAATAAGAGAATAGTGGGTGTCTTTGCTGCCGAATACGAAGCTTCGAGGGCTATTGAAGAGTTGAAACGTCAAGGCTGCAGAACAGAGGACATATCGATTATCGCGAGAAATTCAGAGAGTGCGGATACGCTTAGAGATGAATCAGGGACCCAAGCGCCGGAAGGAATAGCTACTGGTGCAGCTACGGGTGGTCTGCTGGGTGGATTAACTGGGCTCTTGATGGGGATAGGCGCTTTGGCTATTCCAGGCATCGGGCCGATCATTGCAGCCGGACCGCTTGCGGCAACACTTGCTGGAGCGGCAATAGGTGCAGGCAGCGGTGGATTAGTTGGCGGTCTTATTGGACTAGGCATTCCTGAAGAGGAAGCCAAGCGTTACGATAACTACGTAGATGAAGGCCATATTCTTGTAATGGTGGATGTGGAGGGCGAGCAGAAAGAGGAAGAAGTGAAGCGGATCTTCGTACAGCATAATAGTCTGAATGCAGACCGTTTTGAGGATATTGCGAATATGAATACAGCTGAGAATCGAAATTATGATGGTAGTGTAAAGGAAAGCGATGCGCTCAGAGCCGCTGATCAACAAGAGGCGAGAAATTTGGCTCAAGCTACCGGAACCATGGATGCCATGGATACCTTAGCGAGTGAGCGCATTAGAAATAAATAAGAGATGATTATCTATTTAGTAATAAAAACAGACTATTTCACTAGCCAAGGGTGAGCTGGTGAGATAGCCTGTTTTTTTGTGTAATGCTATAGTGAGGCAACATTCTGTCTAACGGTTAGTCCATCCGGTATTTCTTTGCCAGGCAGGAAATGAATACTACGGATGTAGCGGATTGTTCGACTCTGTGCCCGCATGATGACCGAATGCGTCTCAGCGCGCTCTTTGCCGATAAAACGGACACCGTTCAGGAATTCACCTGAGGTGACGCCAGTGGCGGCAAAGAGTACGTCGCCTGTGCCAACCATGTCCTCCATGTATAACACTCTCGTAGGATTAGAAATTCCCATACGGACACAGCGCTGCTGCTCAAGAGGTCCATCGGGAAGCAAACGGCCCTGCATTTCTCCACCAAGACATTTCAGTGCGGCAGCGGCAAGGACGCCTTCAGGTGCTCCGCCCGAGCCCATGTACAAATCGACATCGCTATCCGGCAGGGCTGCTGCAATAGCGCCAGCCACATCGCCGTGACCGAGTAGCTTAATCCGTACACCCGCTTCTCGAAGACTATGAATGAGCTCCTCATGCCGTTTGCGGTCAAGTACCATTACGGTTAGCTCGGAGAGGGACTTGCCACTGAAGAGGCATGCTTTCTGGAGAGTGACCTCCACAGGGTCTTCAAGACTAAGCTTCCCGGCAAGCTCAGGACCGCAGGCGAGTTTCTCCATATAAATGTCTGGAGCATGCAGCAGGCTGCCCTTATCTGCTATGGCAATCACGGATTGGGCATTGTGAAGACCACAGGCCACCACTTCAGTGCCTTCCAGAGGATCGACGGCTACATCGACAGAAGGACCCTTTTGATTCCCGACTTTCTCGCCAATATAGAGCATTGGAGCATCATCCATCTCTCCTTCACCAATGACGACCGTTCCGTCGATGGAGACGGAATCAAACATGGAGCGGATGGCAGTCGTGGCTGCATCATCTGCCGCATTTTTATCTCCCCGCCCGATCCAGCGAGCTGAGGATAATGCACCTAGTTCAGTTACCCGTACAATCTCAAGAGCCAGTTCGCGATCCATTCTAATTCCCTCCAGTACATCCCATAAATTTTAATCTGAATGTTAGATATAACCCATAATAATACCAGCGGTTTCTTCTATAGCTTTGTCGGTAATATCGATTACAGGACAGCCTAGCTTATTGAACAGAGAAGAGGCATATTCCATCTCCTCTGTAATCCGCTCCAGACTTGCATATTGGGAGCCAGTCGGTAACCCAAGCGCCTTCAGCCGCTCGGAGCGAATCTTCAGCATATACTCCGGCTTCATGGTTAGTCCGATCAGTCGGTTCGACGGCAAGCTTAGCAGCTCTTTCGGAGGAGCAATTTCAGGAATAATCGGATAGTTAACGACCTTTTTCCCCCGATGGGCCAAAAAGATACTAAGTGGTGTTTTTGAAGTACGGGACATCCCTAGTAGAACGATATCGGCCTTCAGCATAGCGCCGAGATCGCGGCCATCATCACAGGCAACTGTGAATTCGATAGCCTCCATACGGCGGAAGTAGTTCTCATCAAGCTGGTGCAATAAACCCGGTCGCTGCTGAGGAGCGTCGTCAAACGTATCAATGAAAGCTTGCATCATTGGACCCATAATATCTACGATCCGAAGGTCAAGCCGTACAGCCTCTTCTTTAATCATTTCTCTTAGCTCCGGCTGCACCAGCGTATAGACGACAAAACCTTTATGCTGCGCGGCTTCTTCCATAAGCTTCCGGAGCTCATCTTCATGTCTAATGTTCCCGTATCTTTTGATGGTGATCTGCTGATTCTGGAATTGATGAATGACGGCCTGCACGACAGCTTCCGCCGTATCTCCTATAGAATCTGAGCAGATCGTTATTAGGTTGGAAGATTGCTCGATGCTCATGAATTCCTCCTGTTATCCTTTGGCTTCTAGTTCGAGGAGAAGTTTTACGATAGCAGTTTTCGTCAAGCGTCCTATGACATCCAGTTTCGTACCATTGTCTTCTGTGACGCTGGGAACAACTACCGGTAAACTATCTACCTCGTGAAAAATCATTTTATGTGCGGCATCAAGCACCGTCTCATCTGGTGAAGTTGTGACTACTTTGGGCTGGCGTGTCATGACCATGCTTACGGGCATGGATACAGCACCCGGATTGCCAAGGGTTACTTTCAGGAAATCCTTACGTGAAGCAACACCGGTGAGCTTGCCCTCTTCGTCACAAATAATAAGGGTGCCAACATCCTGTAGAAATAGCGTAACTACGGCATCTTGAACCGTAGTAGTCTCACGGATAATAATAGGTACACTTTGAATCTCTTTTACCTTTGTCTCCTGCAACAAATAATTGCTTCCCAGACGATTAGATGATTTGAGTCCCGGGAAGTAACCGACTTTAGGTTTAGCATCGATATATTTGAGCATAACCAGAACAGAGAGATCGGAGCGAATCGTTGGCCGTGTTAGATTCAGACATTCGGCAATCTGTTCGCCGGTAATCGGAGCTCTTTTGTTCACAATATCAATGATTTCTAGTTGACGTGATGTCAGTTCGATCGCAATTCCCTCCACTTCAGATAAAAAGGCATTCCTCTTTAGAAAAGAAGCGCCGTTAAGCGAATCCTCCTTTCATATATGAGTCATATATAGATGTTTTTAATTTAACTTGGTTATATAATACGCAATAGTGGTCATAAATGCAATATATAGTACGTCATATATTCATTTTTTTTGACGCAGATGTACGGACCCTACGCTTTAACATTAATTGTTTCAAGGCATCAGCATTGACCAGGATGGTCCCAGCAATGATAGTGAATACACCGAGGATCGTAACCCAATTCACGGCTTCATTATAAAAGAAAAAGCCAACCCCTACGGCAATCGGTGGAGAGATATAGAGCCAGGTAGAGGGAAACACAGGATTTGTCTTAGCGACGAGCCAGTAGAACAACGAATGACCGACCATCGAGCCGATTACGATTAGATAGAGCAGTGAACCTGCGATCTCGTAAGAGAGCAGAAACTCAGGATGTACATTTTCGGTGGCTAAGGAAAGAATGAATAACAGCACTCCACCATACATCATTTGGGCTGCATTTAGTGCGATTGGAGAGACCTCGGGCATGCTATTGATTACTTTTTTAGAATAAATCGCACCTACTGCGTAACAGCATTCCCCAATGAGGACAGCTGCGCAGCCGATGAGCCATAACGGTGAAATATCAACGACAAGATTAGGAAGAACGAGCAGCAGTACGCCAGTCAACCCGATGATACAACCATATAGTGAGATGGCAGGTGCTTTTTGACGAAGAATAGAAGTTTGGAGCAACAGAATCATGATCGGACCTGTGGCAGAGAGTACAGCTGCTAACCCGGAAGATACATATTGTTCAGCCCAGTAGAGACCTGCAAAGGTGCCAAAGGTTAACGCAGATCCGGTGAAGAGCATTTCTTTACGCAGGAGCAGGGAGAAGCTAGCTTTTCGTTTCCAGACCATCCATAGAAATAGAACAGCGCCTGCAACAAAAAATCGCAAGCCTGCTGAAAAGAAGGGCGGCGCACCGGCATCCACACCGATTTTGATAGCTAGAAAGGTCGTGCCGAAGATCAGACATACAAGTGCATAAGCGAATAAGATCATTTTGAAAGTCCCCTTTAGTGTGTGTATATAACGATCCTTGAACCAGTTCGTTAATCATATAGGGGAGAACACAGAACAGATGATGTTGAGTAGAACAGATGACTTCGGAAATCGTGTACAATACTGTAAATAGGAGTTGTTCGGAGAGGAGTTGCTGTGAGGTGAAAAAGTCAGCGAACGTGGAGCATAATCATCCCTTGTTTCGGCAGGTATATGAATTTCTAGTGAATCGCATGGAGCGAGGGGAGTGGGGGGCACATGATAAGCTTCCTTCTATACGGCTGCTGGCGGAGGAATTACAGGTACATCGACTGACAGTATTCAAAGCGTATAGAATGCTGACAGAGGATGGAAAAGTTTATGTGAAAGATAAATCAGGTTATTACGTATCGCCTGTTAGCTTGGTTCCTATTGTAGAAAAAGGAGCAGCAGTGACTGCCTATGCGCTCACTAATCCTCTTTCGGATATACAGAGAATGCCTGCTAAGTATCAGTTCTCACAGGCGCTGATTGATCCAGGTCTTTTGCCAAATCTTTTTCTATCCGACTATGTCAAAAAAGTGTTCGATTTATATCCCAAGGTCATGGGGACGTACTCTTCGGTTCAGGGAGATGAGGAGTTACGGGAGACGCTAAGTCGTCATTTTCGGAAGAAGCATTGGCTACAGTTATCTTCGGAAGAGCTGCTTATTACTTCAGGTGCGCAGCAGGCGATCAATCTGATTGCACGAATTGTGCTCGGGCCTATGGACACGGTGCTTGTGGAGCGACCAACCTACAGTGTGGCCATGGATATTTTTCGCCGGGAGGGGGCAAGGCTGGTTCCGGTGGAGATCACTCCGATGGGCTACGACTTGGAAGAAGTAGAAGCTTTGATGAAAAAGCATAAGCCGCGTATGTTCTACATTAATCCAACGCATCACAATCCAACTGGATACACGGTGCCTGTGCAACAGCGCAAGCTGTTGGTAGAACTGGCCGAACGTTATCGCTGTTTACTGGTGGAGGATGATCCGTTCCGCGATATGTATTTTGAAGAGGAGCCCCCGCCGCCCTTTTTTGCTTACGATACCGAAGGTTGGGTGATCTATATTAGCAGCTTCAGTAAATATGTAGCCCCAGGCTTACGGATCTGTGCGGTGGCTTGTCGCTATCCGTTTATGGAGCGCTTGATCACGGCCAAATCACTCGCGGACAATGGTACTCCGCTGCTTAACCAGAAGATATTCCTACATTACTACACGTCATCACGTTTGCAACAGCATCTCGGTAAGCTACGCATTGCACTTCAGGTGCATAAGGAGATTGTAGAGGAGGAGCTGGCTGGGACTGGGTGGGAGTGGACGCCTCCGCAAGGGGGCTTGAATTTATGGGTGAAGCTGCCGGACCATCTTTCGGCGGATCGACTGTTTGTCTCAAGTATGGCCCAGTCGATTGCTTTTGTGCCAGGAGAGTTGTTTGATCCGCTTGGTGAGATGAGGTCGAGGATTCGAATAAGTTACTCCTTTGCAAGCGAAGGGGTGCTACGTGAGGGGATTCAGCGGATGATTGCAATTGCGCGAGGGTTATGAGTAGGTACAGTAGACATGAGGAACTAATGAAGACTATTTAGGATGGAAAAGATTAGACTTGTATAACTTGTTTGGAAATTGTTGTAACACTTTCTTCTTCTGTTCCGTCTGTAGAGTAAAGAAGGAGGTTATTATGATGTTTAAGACCAAGTTCCGCAGTCCACTTATGATGTTCCTAAGTATAACGTTAATATTTATGGCCTTACTGACGGTGCGTCCCTCCGTTACTTATGCGTGTTCCTGTGTTGTACCTGCGGAGCCACTTGAGGCGCTGGAGTCAAGTTCAGCCGTCTTTACTGGGAAAGTAGTGGACAAAAAGGAGCCAAAGGGGACTATAATCTCATCTGCGGATCCAGTAAAAGTAACCTTTGAAGTCGATTCCAGCTGGAAAGGAATTAAGGGGAATAAAGTTACCTTGAGTACTGCTTTATCGTCTGCCAGCTGTGGGTTTGAATTCGTGGAAGGGGAAAGTTATATCGTCTATGCGTATGCTAATGACGAAGATGACTCTGGTAAATTAGAGGCCAGTTTATGCAGCCGAACGAAGCTGCTTGCCTCGGCATCAGAGGATCTGAAGGAGCTTGGACCTAGTATATCGGCAGGTACTCCTACAGCTTCTCCGGAGGTAACATCAAACCATTCGCCGAAATCCGAAACTGGGAATAATGGGGCGACTGAAGTTGAGGGGAAACCAGCTGCGGAGAGTGACTCTTTTCCACTTGTGAATGTAGGGATCAGTGGAATCATTATCGTTTTGATAGCGATAGCTGGCGCTGTACTCTACCGTCGTAGAGATGGTGGAACGCGTAAGAAATAAACTGTTGGTCTGATGAAGCGGTCGCCCGGGAAGTATTCGGGCGGCCGCTTATTTGTTTGAGCTGACCTTAAGTAGGTGGTGGGCGGTGTGGGTACTGGTGCTTAAGTATAGCTCGGGTCATCAAAACTCGAAGTAAGTGAAATCCTTCTTAAAATTGTCGTGGTTTACTCGATATTATCGATAATTAGGGAAAATCTCCCTGATTCAATCGTATTTTACTCTATATGATCGATAATTGGGGAATTCCTCCCTAAAATTCTGCGGAAATGCCCTATTTTTCCTATAATCGACTATTTATTAGGGAGAATTTCCGCAAAAAGTTTAATTTGCGCTTATAAAGTTCGAATTTGGGGGAGGATTTCCCTAATTATGAGTTCAAGGAGGGCAGAATTTTGTGAAATACGGTGAACATTAGATGTTGTAAGGTGAGACAAAGTAAATTTAGCTAATGTAAGTTGAAATCAGTTAAAGTTCGCTGCTGTAAGATGAATCCATGCTACAAGCTTCGTCACACCCACCCGAATAACCGAGCAAGCTGAGCGACAGCAAACGTAACACCAATGGCGATGCCGAGCGGGATGACTGCTGAGAGAACAGCCCACTTCATGCTTTTCGTCTCCTTATAGATGTTCACGAGTGTAGTGCCGCAAGGATAGTGGAGCAGGGAGAACAACATCATATTAAGTGCGGTCAGCCAAGTCCAGCCATGTGATAAAAAGACATCTTTGATGCTGCCCAAGCTGTCGATATCGACCATAGCTCCTGAGGACATATAGCCCATAAGCAGAATGGGCAGTACGATTTCATTCGCAGGAAGTCCTAGAATAAAGGCCATGATGATAAAGCCATCCATGCCGAGCATGTGTGCAAAAGGATCGAAGAATGCAGCCATATGATTCAGGACAGAATCTCCACCAACAAACAGGTTGCCAAGAATCCAAGTGATAATACCGGCAGGGGCAGCAACGACGATGGCACGAGTAAGTACGTTAAGAGACTTATCTTTAGAGGAAATAAGTATGGTCTTCCAAATTTGTGGACGACGATAGGGCGGGAGCTCTAGTGTATAATGCGTTGGAACACCGCGTAGCGCAGTTTTGGACATGACCCAGGAAACCGTCAGAGTAACGATGATGCCGATCAGCACCATCCCCATAAGTACGGAGGCGGTGGTGAGGGTACGGAGTGCGCCTGTCGTAGCCGCTCCTGCCATGAATAAGGAAGACAATAGAATCAATGTCGGCCAGCGGCCGTTACATGGAACGAAATTGTTGGTCAAAATCGCGAGCATCCGTTCACGCGGCGATTCGATGATTCGTGTGGAGAGGATGGCGGCGGCATTACAGCCGAAACCCATAGACATGGTCAAAGCTTGCTTGCCGTGACCACCTGATTTTTTGAACAACCGATCCATGTTAAAAGCAACCCTCGGCAGATATCCGAAATTCTCAAGCAGCGCAAACACTGGAAAAAATATCATCATTGGTGGCAGCATGACGCTGATGACCCAAGAGGTTCCTCGATATAATCCCAGAACAAGTACACCGTGTAGCCAAGCGGGGGCATGGATCGCCTCAAATCCGGCAGTGAGATAGCCTTCGATGAAGCCGAAGAAGGAAGCAAGCCAGCTTGAAGGATAGTTGGCGCCGGCAATCGTAATCCAGAACACGATACCGAGGATGGCGAGCATAATGGGGAATCCCCATATTTTTGAAGTTACGATATTATCTAGCTTATAAGTGCTGTTCAGCTTCTTCTTATCCCTATAGGTGACTGCATCCCCGCAGATGCCTGCGGATACGCCATAGATACCACTGACAATCTCATCCCGTATCGCTCCGCCGTCAGCGAGCTTTTTCGCGGTGGACAGCAAGGAATCTAGAGGATCTAATCCCTTAGTGATATGCGGTGACTCCATGACCGATGACCTCCTTTGCTTCAGGTAATTCTTTATTCTTCATATTCTCTTTAAGTGAGGTAAGAAGGCTGTCATCACCATCTAACAGGCGCAATGCAATCCAGCGGGCCGGGTATTTGCTGCCAATGGTTTGTTCTACCAGCGGTGTAAGCTCTGCAATTCCTCGTTCAATCTCCTCGTTGTACGTAATACGCAGTGGCTGTGCAGTGAATGCGCCTGTAGCCACTCGCTCCACCTGATCCAATAACGCCTCAATACCGATTTTATTGCGAGCCGATATCGCTACAACAGGCACGCCGAGACGTTTGGAAATACGTTTTAGATTGATGTCGATACCGAGCTTACGGGCTTCATCGATGAGGTTGATGCAGACTACAGCCCGCCCGGTAATCTCCAGCACTTGTAAGGCAAGGTTGAGATTTCGTTCTAGCGAGGTAGCGTCAAGAACAACTAGTGTCACATCGGGCTGTTCAAAAATAATATAATCTCTAGCCGCTTCTTCATCAGCAGAATTCGAGTACAGCGAATACGTACCAGGAAGATCTACTGCGAGGTACGTATGGTCCTTATGCTTAAACTCGCCTTCAGCAGTAATGACGGTTTTACCTGCCCAGTTTCCTGTATGCTGGCGCATGCCGGTCAGCAGATTGAAAAGCGTGCTTTTGCCAGTGTTAGGATTGCCTGCAAAAGCGACTGTGAAATGACTCATGCTTCTACACCTCCGATGACTTCTCCAAATATTAAAGAGCTTTCTTCTCTACGTAATGCAATGGTCGTGTTGCTTACCCGAAAAGCTATAGGATCTCCTAAGGGACTACGCCGTAACACCTCAACGGCATTACCGACTACAAACCCGAGATCCAGTAATCTTCTTCTAAGCACACCCTGAACTTCAATGCCGCTGATACGCAGTGTGCTTCCTTTAGCCGCTTCTGATAAAGGAATACTAGCTCCAGACATTAGATCCCCTTCTTTCATTTATTATTATTTGTATTTTTATGGTTATTATTTTGTGCATTGGAATTTTTCTTGTGGTCTGACACAATATTAGTATATGTGAACAACTTTGTCCCTGCAACAAGAATGTTTCCCTAAGGCAAAATTAATTTAGGCGCAAAAAAGCCCCTAACGGAAAGAAGGCTTGCGCTCTCCAGCCGAGGGGCTAAGGTTGAGTCAACTTATAGGCTTGTCTTTAATTGGAATAGTCTAATCCAAGTTTTTATTAGTCGTGAAGTTATGTCCAGCTTCCAAAATCAAGCGTGCGTCCAGTCTCTACTAAAGTCTTGGTATTACTTAGAACCTGCCACCAAGCGCTGATGCTGCCTGCATACGAAGGATCTTCAGGATGCCATTCATCATGGATAAGCGTGAGCTTAGTAGTTCCGCCCACTGGTTCAAGCAGCCAAGAAATACGCGATTCATATCTTTCATATCCTTTATGATAGGAGGGGCCGACCTTATGTGTGAAACGCAGTGCTTTTTGTGGGGTGAACTCCAGCAGAGTCCCATAGACATGCAGCGTTTCATCTCCATCTGCACCCGGTCCGATGTATTCCAGTAATTCTCCTTCTTTGAAGGTTGAACGAATAACGCTGCCGTAATAAATCTGCTTCGTACCTTCCGGAGAGATTAAGGTTTCCCATACCTGCTCAGGTGTTCCGCCAATATAAAATTCATAGTGTAGTTCCTTCATTCGTTATTCCTCCTTGATTTATAGGTTCATTTATTCCCTCAGACTCATTTACACTATACAAAAGGATCACTGACAACTACGGTCAGTGATCCTAAAGAATAATTTATGTCTTATAATGAGCTGCTAAATTGGAGGCTATGGAGGCTAGTCTTTCTCTAAGTGAGGAAGGCTCCATGATTCGTAATGTGGTTCCATAAGGCAACAAGAAGTAGGGTATATAAGTCAGTAAAGAAGTTTCGTCCACTTGAAAGCGGGCTTGTCCTTCCATGCGCTGTACCAGCGTATGTCCGAACAACCAATGACTGCATAGATCATTCAAGACTCCCTCGTCGGATGCGATGACTACTGTAACTAGTTTCTCTTCAGTATTACGTGCAGGCAGTAAGCTCTTTAACAAAAAATCACGTGCAGAGAAGTCAGCAGGACGAGCGAACACAGCTTCTGTACGGTGCAGTTCAATGATTCTATCCACCCTGAAACTACGAATTTCATGTCGCTCGTGGCAGTAAGCTACGGTGTACCATTGGCCCTTCCAGAGTACAAGTCCGTAAGGATCAATGGCACGGGATGATTTGGTTTCTCCATTACCCTTACGATATTCCATTTGCAGGGTGTATCCGTTCGCGGTCCCCAGTTCCAATTCTTGAATCAGATGGCTAAGCGGCGGGGAAGGAGAATGGATCGTCTCAATGCCATTCTCATGGCGCTCCATTTGTTCTAATTGCTGGGCATTGCTGTATCTTTTCAACTTGGATAGGGCTCGGTCCAGAGCTTCAACATAAGGATATCCGGTCCCCCTGGCAAAAGAAGAAGCTTGTAGAAGGGCACGCTGCTCTTCGGAGTCAAAGAATAATGGAGCCTCAATAAAATGTTCCGGTAAGCTGTAACCGCCACCAGGCCCGCTATCCGCAATAACGGGTACACCACTGATGCATAACGCATCGATGTATCTGTAGACAGACCGAACACTGATCTCTAACGCTTCCGCTAGTTCTCCGGCGGTTCTTCCCCGCTGCTTAAGCATCCAAAGAATGGATAACATATGATCAGCCTTGGACATAAATCTGGAGCCTCCTTGCTGCAGAAATTAGTAGTTCAACTATAGCAAAATGCTCATAGATCAGCCAGAATCCTTTCGATAGGATCTTATTGCTGTTTAACCATACGTTTTTTGCCATAAGTTCCGAGTCGCCATAAATATTCTACCGGTCCCATCCGGAACCGTTTGAGAATAAGGGTACTAGATATGATTTGTAGAAGCAGTATGGCCGCCGCTGCAATCATCTGTGTCGATACATGCACTGTACCAGGCCAATCTAACAGATTGGATAGTGTTAGTATAATAACGGTTTGCAATAAATAATTGGTTAAAGCCATTCTGCCTAGAGAAGCTAGGGGCGCAAGTAGTTTCTGTACAACTCCATGGCGCATGAGTAGGGTTAGCGTTGTCACATGAAAAATACTGACTGGAAGTCCGCCTACTGCGAAAGCTACATCCAGAGCGCCTGTTTTATCCATGATACTCTGTTGCGCAAAATACATCGGAATGATTAGCAGCAGAGAAACCACTTGGGTGATCCGTAATCCTAGCTTATACCGTGACGGATTCTGAAATAATCCAATCAGACCACTCCAATGCCCAAGCAGAAACATACCAAACGTTACCACTATCGGGCCTAAGTAGAGACCTGCAAGGGTGACCACAATGCCTGCAATCAATACAAAACTTGACTTTAACTTATAAAAAGGAAGGAGAATCAGTCCAATGACTGCATAGATGAGCAAGGTTTCACCGGGTTGGAAATAATGGTGCACCAGACCGATTAGAAATAAAATGAACAGCCTACGCAGAAATAATAAACGGGGCTTAGACTCCCCTTTAGCTTCAGCCCGGGATAAGAATAACTGAAAGCCAACACCGAATAAAAATGAGAATATCACAAAAAATCGGTGATCCACTGCTACATCAAGAAAACGAATAATCTGCAAATCGAGCGAGTTAAATTCCATCGTACCGAATACCATCTGACGAATGTTTATGAAGATGATACCCATTAGAGCAAAGCCACGGAGCACATCGAGTGTTACGATTCTTTTCACCATATTCTTTATACCATCATCTTCTTGAGACTTTGTATGTAGCGTGATCGCGCTATGATGAAATATATAGTTTGCACAGCAAGGAATGCACCAGATGTAATTAGGACAGGTACCGTTACATTCGTGATACTAATTTGCTTCAATACCGGTCGGATGACGACAAGCGTCTGGATAGTAGCGACAATGATCGGAATATAGAACAGCACAGAGATTTGTCTGGTGGCAGAAGCAGACATTTCTTTGACGCTTAAACCGATTTTAGACAAGGCATTATACATTTGCTTATCTGCATTCAGCTCAGTATGAAGCTTGAAGAAGAGGAAGCTGGCTGAAGAAAGTGAGAAGATAAGCGCGATAAAGATCCCTATAAAGCTAAGCATAGCCGTGCCTTGTTTGGTAGTTAGATAATCATCTGCTCGAGCATTTAATATGGAGATATATTGATTGTTGGTATTGTTGGAATCTCTACTCCACTGGATCAGTTCATTGGTGATGATGGTTTCAGGTGAGGTATCCACAGGTAGTGGACCGTCCCAAGCAGGGATTTTATATAGATATTTCACATATGATCTCGTGTACTTCGCTGCTGAAGAAGAGATATTCTTGTACAAGCTGTCATCTACAATTAAGAGTGAGCTTGAATATTGCCCCATGGGATGGTTCTTCGGAATTCGTACCTCTTTCAGCATAAGCTCCGCATCGTTTTGAACCTTCAGCAGAATCTTTTGATTAATAGTATAGTTCTGTGAATCCACCTGAGGGTTTAGCAGTAAGACAGCTTCTTTGTCAGATAAGGGAGCAACTTCGGACATATCCATTTTTGAAGTTAACTGATTGAACTGGGACCAGGATATTAAATCAATGCTTTGGGTAGCTTCTTTACCCAGACTCTGAATGGAGGCAGAGATTAGCTCGATTTTATTCTCTGTATACTCCACTTTAGCGTTTTGTAATTTATTATGAATGGGTTCTAAGTCAGGGGGAGTTTTCCCTGGTTTATAAATCGAATACTCCATAGCGAATGGACTATTTTTATAGAGTTCTACGTTTGCTTGATTAATCGATAAAATAAATCCTGACGCCATGCAAGCAAGCGAGGTTACAACCGTTACAAGAAACAGCATTCTTGCATTATCTTTGATCTTGTAACTCATCTCGGAAATCCATAACAGGTTGGTTCCGCGCCAAAGTCGCTTGCGGCTTAGTTTAAGCAGACGTATTCCGAGTACGGACAGCTGAGAGTAAAAAAAATAGGTACCTGCGATCCCCGTGACAGCAGCAACTAATAACGTAATTGGAGACAATTGCTTTCGAATGGCGAGTGCCCCTGCCGTCAATAACAGAAGCCCAAGGAGTGAGAGCAGCCAAGACACACGGGGCTCCTTTTTAGGTTTAACACTCCCTTTTAACAGATCAAGGACTTGATGTTTGCGGATAAATAACAATGTGAAGATAGAGATGACCAGAAACAGTGAGATAAACGAAATAGATGTGATCAACAGCGGTTTAACTGGCCAATAGAAGGGTAAATGATCCATTCCCATAATGGTCGTGCTGAGCAGCAAAAATAACTTGGATAAAAGCATGCCGAAAGACATACCTGTTACTATGGACAGTAGTCCGATCAGCATATTTTCTATAAGAATCAGTTTGTTGATCTGACCGGAACGTGCACCTAACATCATTAGTATGCCGAACTCCAGATTACGAAGTTTCAGAAATGCACTAATCGAGTAAAGAACGAAAAAGAAAGCAAAGACAAACACAATATAAGAAGCGATTTTCATACCAGCGGCTGAATTTGTACCTAGCTCGATACTGGCAACCCCAGGATGATAAATAAAGACGGAATATGAAAAGAAGATCATGACCATAAAAGCACTACTTAAGAAAAAGGCAAAATACGCCCGAGAATTACGCTTCACATTGTTAAACGCGAATTGAGGAAAGTTCATGACTATTCCCTCCCCAGAATGAAAGTGTGTCGATAATTTTTTGGAAGAAGGCTTGGCGGTTATCTCCCCGGTGAATTTCGGCTGCTAGCTTCCCATCTTTTATAAAAATAATCCGATTGCAGTAGCTCGCTGCCAGCGGATCATGTGTCACGAGCATTAGCGTAGTGCCTTCTTTGCAGTTAATATCCTCTAGCGACTCCATCACAATTCGTGAGGAATTAGAATCAAGTGCCCCTGTGGGTTCATCTGCTAGAATGATCGAAGGCGAAGTAATAATGGCACGGGCAATCGCTGTCCGCTGCCGTTGTCCGCCGGATATTTCATAGGTGCGTTTATTCAGAATTTCCGTAATGTTCAAGCGTGCAGCGACCTTTTGCAGCAAGGCTTCCATTTCGGAGAGCTTGCGATTATCCAGCGTTAGAGGAAGCACGATATTTTCGGCTACCGTTAAAGTCTCCAGGAGGTTAAAGTCTTGAAATACAAAACCGAGTTCTCTGCGACGAAAGTGAGCAAGGTCTTTTTTGTTCAAAAGATAAGGATTGCTGCCGTTGATATTCACCTCACCTGAGGAGGGCTGATCGATGGTAGACACCATGTTAAGCAGAGTGGTTTTGCCGCTCCCTGAGGGGCCCATGATGCCAACAAATTCGCCGCTTTCAATGCTAAGATGAATATCGGTGAGGGCCTGTGTCTTTACTTTGCCCGGATATACCTTATTAAGACCTTTGACTTCTAAAACATCCATTCCTATCATTCCTTCCATTACAATCTAATTTCATCCGTCCTTAAGAGGGGACGTGTTATGTATATAATTTACAAGATCGGGCTATGTGCTGCTATGGATTTACCTTAACGTTATCTTACAACCCGTTTAAGGTTATGTTCGTACGTGAAGCGAGTAGGCCATACATAAAGAAGAGGGACTCCGTAGCCATAAGTTAAGTATGACTAGAAGTACCCTCCGATCTTATTTCTGTAAATGGTCACTGTTGTGAAATGTAATTTGGACTGTAGTGCCTTCTCCAAGCTTAGATTGAAGCTCCACAGTATGTCCTAGCCGGATGCAAATTTCTCGCACTAGATACAGTCCCATTCCTGTTGACTCATGGTATTGGCGTCCACGTTCACCGGTGAAGTATGGATTAAACACTCGTTTGAGGTCTTCAGGAGAAATGCCGATACCTTGATCTGTAATATTAAGTAAGAAATCCGTTCCGATGTGCTTTGATGAAAGAGTTACGGTTTTATCGTTGCCGGAGGTGTAATTCACAGCATTGGTTAAGATTTGGGTTAGCATAAACATTAACCATTTGGCATCACTATATACGGTGAAGTTAGGATTGATTTGTATATTTACTTTTATGCCTCTTCGGATGAAAAGCCTGCGGTTCTCAGCTACAGATTCACTAACCACTTTACTGAGAACTAGCGGCTCCACTTGGAAATCATCCTCAAATTGATCCAGCCTTGAAGTATAAATCACCATTTCCAGCCCTCTGCGCAGACGTTCCAATTCCTCCTGAATACTTATAGCAGCCTCATCCTCAAGATCCTCTAGCGAAAGCTGAATGACTGAAAGTGGGGTCTTCATCTGATGAACCCAGCGGTTCATGAATACGATATGCTGATCCATTTGGCGGACATGCCCATTTACCTGCTCCTGATACTGGCGGTCAATAAGCTGTAATAACTCATGGATCGCTTCTGGTAGCGGGGTGTCTCCTAAGGAAACAAGATGTTCCTCTAGCATATTCTTGGGATTACTTAAGGCTGCGTATAATCTCCGGTGCTGAGCGTATCGGTAGCCAAGATACAAGAGAAGAACTGCAGTGCTCAGGGCTATGCCATAGAGCATGATCGAGAGGGGTCTATCCTCACCTGTCAGCCAATATAGTGGTGGAACAAGCAGTACTTGAAGCAGGTAGAATAGGATAAATGGAAGCTGGTCTCTCCAAAATAGCTTCATAGCATATCCTTAGTGACATTAAGCCGATAGCCAGCGCCTCTTACAGTTTCCACAATATCGCCAAGACCGAGGTCCTTGAGCTTTTTGCGGACACGGGTTATGTACACATTTAAAGTATTGTCATCTATAAAATGCTGATCCTTCCACATGAGATCTAGTAGACGCTCCCGGTTAACAACTCGTCCTTCTTTTAGCAATAAGGCTTCCAGTAGAACCGCTTCTTTCTGTGTCAGTTCGCTGGATTGCCCGCCATATTGAATCACAAACCGCTCAGGATAAAGAATTAGTTCTCCGGCTTGGAGCGTCCGTTCCTCTTGAATTTGTGAGTAAGAGCCGTAAGCTCTGCGTAAATGGCTGCGGATTTTGGCAAGTACGACTTCATAATGAAAAGGCTTGGTGATGTAATCATCCCCGCCATTTTCTAGCGCCATCACCTGATCCATTCCACTATCCCGAGCGGATATGAAAAGAATAGGGCAGAGTGAGGTAGTGCGAAGCTGGCGACACCAATAAAACCCGTCGTATTTAGGCAGGTTAACGTCCAGCAGAACAAGGTCAGGATGGTTGTCATTAAAAATCTCCAATACCCTGTTGAAATCCTCTACTATCACCGTACGAAATTCATATTTAGATAGATACGTGCTTAGAAGGCTTGCGAGCTTAGCATCGTCCTCTATGATTAGAATAGTCTCCATAGTTGTGCTCCTTTGATCAAATATAAGAATGCAGTGGTTCACACGGTTATACAGTAACACGCACTAGGAAAATTATGCAAAAAGGACGTCTAGCTGCCGAAAAATAATATGAGGAATAGTTGCACTTTGTACAATAGATTCTATCAAAAAGACATTGGAATTTGATTCTATTGCACATTCTGCAACCAATTGGTTACCAAAACGTCTTATTATTACAAATGGGTCGAATTCTAATGTACAAAGTACAACAGCATCCTATTTTCCTATAAAAAAGAATGCATCTATTGCACAAACTGCAATAGATGCATCAAAAAAAGTATTCTTAGAAGTAGAAGCCGAAACCTAGCACAGCGCTCGTACATGACGCTGGTTAGATCATTCTATTGATATTTAACCACAATTGCGTTGCTAATCTGGCGCCCAGGGGTCGTGAGATATTTGCCATTGTAGTATAATCCGCTCGATGCGCCGCCATCCAGATTCATGGCTTGATACGCTCCAGCCTGCTTCATCATTTCTGCGAGCTGTGGGATAGTAGCTCCACCAGTAGTTAGCAGAATTAGCTTGTGGTCGCGAGTGAGGCCGAGTGCGCTGCGGGCTCCGCCGCCTGTTAAGATTTTGGCATCTTTGAAGCCTTCTGCCGCAACATTAAGAGATACCTTACCATTCACAAGCAGACGTGGTCCGGCTTGGAGAGCCCCTTCCATAGATCCGGAAGCGAAATGGTTCGTAAACTCTAGTCCGGGAATAAGTGAGGCCAGGTGATTGCTGTCATAGGTGAAAATCGTGCGGCGATCTCCAGAGCTGTTTTTGAGCATTTTTCCACCACTGACCATGTAACCGTAAGGAGCTTTGTAGGCCCCTTTAGTATAGGCATCAAAGAACGTACCATTAATAGCCACTACGGCATTATTGCGCTTGGCTAGACTGCTCAGGTCTTCCACTTTTCCCACCGTATTTCCTGCTAGTACAACGTCGAGCTTCACTTTAGGATGCAGTAGGGATACCGTAACCGTTTGGGCTTTGAAGGATCTGCCGCCCACCTTGAAAGTTTTACTAGCACTGACAACGGGGGAAGAATCTGCTTTGATAAGTGCGCCAGTCAGTACAGGTACCGTTGATGAAATCCCGTTATTAGTAAGGGTTACAGAAGAGGCTTCCTGATTCCACTCTAATTGAAAGCCCAGCGTTTTGCTGATAAAGGACAAAGGGATATATACCGTACCGTTATCACTAAAAGCGGAATCGGTTAGTGTGACTGGCTTGTCGTTGACTAGCGCAGCTGCTTGTCCTACAGTAAGTGTAATCTTAGTGTCTGCGTTCGTAATGGTTATACGTTTGTCACTAGCATTCATTTCAGCATGTATACCAGTGAAATTATTTAAGAGACGCAGCGGGATGTACGAGTGATTATTCTTGGTCACATACACGGTGTTTTTCGGAACCGGAGCAGCACCAGCAGTGGAGGAACAAACTGTATAAACCGGAACCAAACATAGTAGAAATGCGAGAAAGAACGGAAACAATAACTTTTTCATATTAACCAAAATCTCCTTATCCTGTAGCTGATGTAAAAAGCGGTAAGGTTTATTATACCTCAAGTTCTAAAACATGGATAACCTCATTTTTCAAATATCCATGGAAAGATTCTGATAGAATGTAGATACCATTACAAGAATAGTACTAGAACTCAACAACTAAAGGGAGATCTTTATGACTACAATAGGTTTAATTCGCCATGGAAGTACCGCGTGGAATAAAGAAGGCAGAGCGCAAGGGCATACGGATAATCCATTGGATGCTGAGGGTGTGCAGCAGGCGGTTCTTCTTGCTGAACGGCTCAGCACTGAACAATGGGACTATTTATATTCGAGTGATCTGCTTAGAGCGCGACAAACAGCAGAGGTAATTGCAACAAGGCTTGGCATGGAGATCGCCGGTTTAGTACCAGGGATCCGTGAGATGAACGCAGGGCAGATTGAAGGTACTACGGAACAAGATCGCGTTGAACGATGGGGAAGTGAGTGGAAGAAGTTAGATTTGGGACTGGAAAGTCCGGAGGCTAGTGAGATCAGAGGCAGTCAGGCTATCGAAGATATCGCGGAGAAACATCCGGGCAGTCGTATATTGGTCGTTAGCCATGGTGCGATTTTACGGAGTAGTCTTAGAAGACTTTTTCCAGAACTGAATGTAACTGTTTTGCTGAGTAATACATCTATCACCCGGATTATTAAATCCGATTCGAGATGGAATTGCGAACTATACAATTGTGCACGGCATTTGAAGATATAATTAGTGTTCAGATAATGTTCAGAGCATTTTAATATAGTAATTGCTCAGATAGTTAATCATTTTTGTAGTCAGAAGGATGTGCGAATTTAAGGTGGCAGAGGTCCAGATTTACTTACAAACGTTATTCTCCATTCTCATCGCAGCAGCGGCCGGTTATTTAGTGCTAAGACTTTACCGGGATATTTCATCTAAAACGCCTCAAAAAAGAGCGATTCATACCGGTCTTTCCGTGATCATTATCGTCGCCTCCCTATGGGTCATGCACCAGCTAGGTGTAGAAACCTTACTGGGAAATGAAGTGGACGATGATGGGGTTATTATACCGCTGGTGGTCTATAGTCTTACGATAGCCCTATGCATGTTTTTACTTACACGCATGAATCTAGTATTGGCTGAAAGAGAGCAATTGAAAGAACTGGCGTATAAGGATGCTTTAACGGGGTTATTGAATAAGAATGGAATGGATCATTTTTGGGATCGATGCAAAGTAAATGAGCAGCTTGCTGTTTTGTTTCTGGATCTGAATCGTTTCAAATCGATCAATGACAGCTTGGGGCATCATGTGGGGGACTTACTGCTGCAAGAAGTGGGTAAAAATCTAATTCAATTCTCCAGCAAAAGAAAACGTCATATTTTCCGCGTCGGCGGGGATGAATTTGTGATTGTCGCCAAAGGTAGCACTCAGAAGGAAGCGGAGCAGCTTGCTGTGCGGATTCTGGAGAAGACGACTAAGAGTTACCAGCTTGGCGAACATAACTTGTTCGTATCCATGAGTATAGGGATCAGCATAAGTCATGGTAAGGTAGATCATTTTAGACTGCTAAATGAAGCAGATACAGCGATGTACGCTGCCAAACAGCTTGGTACGGGGCGTTACTCCGTCTATAAGAATTAGAATGAGTTGGTATAAAATACAAGCGGCAGCCATGGACCTCTACAATAGGTCCTAGACTGCCGCTATTTTTATTGGACTAACTATTCTACTTGAAATGAAATTATGCGCCAGGCGAATGAATGCTGTTAGTCACATCCTTGCGGCCTTTCATGAGGAACAAGCAGACAAGAGCAACTGCCATACTAATCGCCGCCACGTAGAACAGGATCGAGTAATCAAAGATATCAATCATAAGTCCCAATAGTGGAGGCGAACTGATGGCCGCAAGGGAAGAGACGAGATAATACATCCCAGTTCGTGTACCAATGCTCTCTTCTGTCCCTGTTGCCACAACATAAGGATAGGAATTGATATTAATACAAGCCCAGAAGACTCCACCTAGCAACAGTAACCCTCGAAGGAGCAATAAGTCCTTTGCAAAACCGACGAGAGCAAAAATGGTCATTAGTCCGCATACGCCGATGATGATCATTTTTTTCTTCCCGAATCTTCCGCCCAGCCAACCGCTCGGAATGGCGAACAGCACAAAGGCCAAAGAGAAGAAAGTGAGCGAGAAGGAGGCCGCCTGTTCGCTTAGGCCGAGATGATGTTTGCCATATAAGGTAAACAGTGTCTCAACGCCTTGATATGCTACGAACCAGAAGAAAATCGCCGCTAGCAAAAATACTGTGGTACGGTCAAGCTGACTTCGAAAGGAAATACGAGTTGGCTTGGTGGCAGTAGCTGCTTCTGAAGGAAGCTCCATTTGCACGTTTACGCCATCCCGATTTTCTTTTATGAAGCGTGATACGATAAACAGACATAACAAGGTAATCAGTCCAGCAACGATAAACGGAAGCGCTGGATTTGATTTATACAGGATCGAACCTACGCCGAAAGCGAGTATAGAACCGAACCCACCCATGAAATTAATCAGCCCGTTGGCCTTTGTACGCTGCTCTTCTGGCGTAATGTCCGGCATAAGGGCGACGGTTGGTGAACGGTATAAGCTCATGGCCAGATTCATTAGCATCATAAACAACAGAAGTGTAAATAGTCCGGTATGAAACGGAATCAGCATGGTTAGCACGGCAGCGAAAGGCATACCGATCATAAGATAAGGCATTCTGCGTCCAAAACGCGAGGTAGTGCGGTCACTACGGTTGCCAATCCAAGGCTGCAGGAATAAGGCAAAGTAATTATCAATCGTCATCAAGAAGCTGATAAGTGCCACACTATGTACGTATTTTTCTAGAAAAAAGGGTACAAATGCGTTATACAGACTCCACGTAATGCTGATGCTGAAAAAGCCGAATCCGAGCAACCAGACTTTTTTCACACAGTCACACTCCCTTATTATTTAGCTAGAAGCCCAGCCAGCACATCTGGATGATCTGTAATAATACCTGACACTCCAGCTTCGATTAAAGCCTTCATCCGCTCTGGATCATTAACAGTCCAAGGATGATAAGCGATGCCATGCTTAGCGGCTTCTTCGACGAATTCAGGAAGCACTGCTTGATGATAAGCATGTAGTGCGTTTGCGCCAAGCGTAGCTGCATAATCCCAAGGACGATACAGACCTTCCCCGTATAGAATTCCTGTCTTGATCTCAGGTGCGATCGTTTTACTGTGAGCTAGTGAATAATGGTTGAAGCTTGAAAAAATCACGCGATCGCTCATCTTGAACTCCCGTACAGCCGCGATAACCTTTTCCTCCATACCCGGGTAAAAGAAAGTACCATTTTTAAACTCGATGTTCAGTACTGTATCTCGACCTTGCAGCAGATCTAACAAATCTTCTAGCAACGGGAGTTTCTCGCCTTTGAACTCGGGACTGAACCAAGAGCCCGCGTCCACTTCCAGAATTTCTGCAAGGGTTTTATCCTTCACATAGCCACTTCCGCTTGTCGTACGGTTTAGGGTTTCATCATGAATAAGAACAAGCCCGCCATCCTTGGTCATTTGTACATCGGTTTCAATGCCGGTTGCACCTAACTCAAGACCTTTGCGGAACGCTGCCATAGTATTTTCCGGACACACTGCCGATGCGCCGCGATGCGCAAAATTAATAATGTTTTTCATCAGCTATTCATCCCTCCAACTTAGTGTTTGCTGTCGCCCTGTAGACGAGGGCTACTTTTCATATTCCACACGAAGACAAGAAACCCTGTCTAGAAATACTGACAGGGCTCTATTTCTTGAAATTTAACATGCAGTTAACCTTACTGCAAATTCTCGCCTCAATGATTCATAGCGCCATAAGGGATCCGTTCGAGCAGACCTGATCCATAGATGTTTTGCAGCTTCAGCTCTGGCATATGAATATAACCGATATAACAGTCGCATACCTTCATTCGGCAGGCTCTTACAGCGGATAGGCCTTCCAAGCCATCGCGGTAGAGATTGCCTATGACACCTCTGTCCTTATAGCAGCGTTTCACCAGTCCAGCGCCTTGTACATAAAAGACTTCATTTCCAGCGTTGCAGGTTTGACCAAGGCTCTCGTAATCCATAGCATTCACAGCAAAATGCGGATCAATTTTGCTAAGAATGGAAAGATCCTCGGCAGTATAGTAATCCGGTTTATCTTTATAAGCATTGACCCATAGATATACACTCTCCGGTAATGCTGCGCGAAGCGAGGCTATAGCAGGAAAGGCGCTGCGGATCCCAACGCTCCCTACACTGAAAGGCACATTATTCTCATACAAAGTCATGCATTGCGTTAGAAACTTATCCTCGCTCACCTGTCCGGGGTGGTAAGTAGCCCAAAAGGCAGCCTTGTTTCGATTCAGCTTATGAATGAAGTCAAGATTTGCTGAAAGGTTCGTCTGAATCGCTACCTTCTCCACATGCTCCATATTGGAGAGCAAGACCATCGCTTCTTTGTACCAGCGATGAATCAGACCTTCGCCATAAGGATTGAAAAAGATAGACAACCGATGGCCCGCTGTACCTTGCAGAGAGGCCCACTCGACAAAGGTTTCCAATCCTTGTCGATCCTTCGCGAGAGTGGCTGCGCTGTCTCTTGTTTTGCCGAAAGGACAGTAGGGGCAGTCATAGTTGCAGGAGGTGAGAGACCCACGGTAGTAGAGGACCGCATTCATGGCAATACGAACCTTTCCATCTGCTCTCGTATCTCTCCTGAAATAAACCAATCACCGATGGAATCGGAGTAGCCCATGCCTTCAGTAGTGAGGCGTAATACTCCATCTTCTTCTTTCCCTAAGCCGGTATGAAGTAGGTTAGACAGTTCAGGATAATCACTCCAGAGTGAATTTCCGAAGCGCAGACTATAATCTTCAAGCCTCAGACCTTCACTATGTAAAATCGCCTTTAGAATAAAGCGGCGCGTCTGTTCTTCTAGACTTAGCACAATTCCGTAATCTGCCGTATCGTAACGATCTGCACTGACGTAATCGGCAATAATGCTCTCGGTTGCTTTACGGCTCACCCCATAACGGGAAGCGTAATGCACATTGCGGGTATAGGACCTAGCCCCGCAGCCTAGCCCGACCATTCCTTCTTCCTGGCAGCTGTAGTCAAGAATGCGTTTATCCGTTCCTGCGGTTTCCTTGGCGAAACGGCGCATGGAATATTGGCGATAACCTCTGGCTTTAAGCAGCTGCCCAGCGGCCTTGTAGCAGTCTAGGCGAATATCTTCCTGACGCTGGATATCATCAGGCTTTACGATGGTATGCTCACGGGTATAGAGCGGATAAATAAAGATTTCCTCAGGATCATAGCTAAGCGTCTGATTTAGCGAATACAGCCAAGAATCGACGGTCTGCCCTGGAAGACCATAGATCAGATCCAAATTCAGAATGGGAAAATCATATTTTCCCAGCAGCTCCAGTGCGCGATACACCTCATCCGGATTTTGTGGGCGATAGATGGCCGCCGATTCAGCTGCGACAAAGCTTTGAATGCCCATGCTGACCCGATCCACCGTATATTCTTTTAGAATATTCAGCTTCTCTTCGGTGATCGTCTCCGGTGAAGTTTCCACTGAGATGGAGGCTGAGCTAATATCCAGTCCCATCGTATCAACGGCAATGTGGAACAAACGGCGCAGTTGATCTGCCGCCAGTAATGTAGGCGTACCCCCACCAATCGCGAAACGGGCATACGGCTTATGTTTGGTGAACGCGGCCCACTGCTTGGCTTGACGTTCTAGCGCGTCTACGTATGTAGCGTGAACATTCGCGCGTTTATCAGGCAAGGTGAACAGGTTGCAGAATCCACAGCGAGCACCGCAAAACGGGATATGCATATATAGAAAAAAAGATTCTGCAGGCTCATCTCGCCATAAGGATTCTAGTGGTATCGGAGGCTGTAGATCCCTGTAAGCTGTTTTGTGTGGATAGGAATACAGATAAGATCGGTAAGGGTTAGCAGTAATATTGTCTTTCCATTGGTGAAACTCTTCTAAAGAGAAGGACGATAACGTCATAACAGTTCTCCATCCTTTCCTTTTATAAAATAAATTCCCGATAAGGGACGTTCCATACGGTCTCGTGAGCCAAGCGATGCCCCTGATAGCCATCTTCACCAAAAGCGGTTCCATGATCAGAAAACGCCAGACAGAAGGTAGGATTACCGCGTTCCCGGAAGGCATCGAATAACCGGCCCAGTTCACCATCCACATATCGGAGTGCTGCGCGCTGGCTGTCTACGGAGTCCTTTTTAGCACCGGGTATAAAATAATGGTTCGGCCCGTGGATGGCTGAGACATTGAGGAACATGAACAATCTTTGTTCGCCCGGAGTATCCTTCAACAGCTTCAAGGCATGATTCACCTGATGCTCTGTGGAACGCGGATTGGTGACCCCAAACGTCATCCGCCAGTAGCTTTGCTGGAAATAGCTTGGTAACACACGCGCGAGTGGATTTTTTTTGGTGAAAAAAATAACGCCCCCAATACAAACCGTACGGTAGCCCTCGGCAGCAAGCCCGGAAACGATATCAGGTGTATCGAACAGCCAGGTATGGGGATGCGTCTTCATTCCGGTGTTTCGGGAATGGAACATTCGGATATGTTCCGTCTTATCCGTTGTGGCTGGAGTAGGCAAAAAACCGCCGAAGAAGGCGTGATGAGCCGCATAGGTAAAGCTGCCTGGGGTATGTCTTTTCTCCCATGATCCGGTTCCGCACAAGTTCGGGCAGTTTGATTCTTCCATAACAGCAGCATCATAACGAAGAGTATCGAGTGTGATCATAAGAATGTCATGAGTGCCGACGATGGTGTTCATATCCATTAAGATAATCCTTCCTTTATAAGCGGTGTGGAGGGAGGTGTGATATAGTCTCTAGCCGACAATACCTTCATTTCCCATTCGTAGGTGCTGCAGCCGCGGTATTTCACATCGTACAGCAAGTCGCCAAATGGATTGACATCCGCGACAAAACATTGCTGTGAACCCCCGGAGACGAGTACATCGATTCCGGCTACCCCGGAACGGGGAAAAGCAGCCAGTGCTTGCACAGCGGTATTCCGCACCTGCTCCTGTACGGATTCAGACAGACCGGCTTCCGAAAGAGACATCCGCTGGTTGCGTAAATGCAGATTCGTAATTGGTGTAGGGCTGACCCGAGCAACCGCGTGGCAGGCCTCGCGGAGAACGACTAGCTGGCGAATATCGAATGCTTTTCCCTTAAGCCCCGCTTTAGGGATCCATTGCTCAGCATAAGCACCGTGCTGGTAGATCCAGTTTATAATTCCCGAAATTGTGGCGGTATCCGTGTACCGTCGCAGTTTACCGGAATTATAGTAAATGGGTGGTCGAGTGATGTAATCCTCGACCCCCACTGTTGTTAAGGCAATTTCGGCCCCCGTCACAGGATGGATTTGATAGGCGATCACTCCAGAAGCGGCAGAACCAAAGGCCAGCTTAATGAATACCCGGTGCATGCGCCGGGATAACATCATCTCCCGGAGAGAGTCATAATCCGTAGGCTGCTGATCTTCGCCTACTGGGCGAGGGATTGGAATCCCTGCCTCGCTCAGAATCTGTTGTGTCTGGCGTTTATCGGTCATGGCCGCAATGTCAGTAGGGTCATTTAACCACAGTGAACCTGGACACGCGGTGTTGGCCTCTCGCTGTAGTCTAGCCAGCATTCGGCAGTAGCCACGGAACCATTGTGCTGGATGATGCAGGACACCTTGCATTTCCTTCAATTGACGGGCTACCTTCACGCGGAGTGGTCGCGGATCAGGTCTATCGGCAAAGGGATGAAGGGAATCGTCCATATCTTCCGAATCCGGTGCACCCAGAGCGATAATGGCTCGTTCTACCTCGAAGCTGCTGCCAGGCGATTCCAGTCTCAGTAGCGGGGGAGCTGCACTGAGATCTACTCCGTTATAAACGGAGGACTGACGGGGTATCTGTTTCTTCTGCTCTTCCATAAGATCGCCTAACGATCTTCCTTGCAGAAACTCAGCGTACGATAAAATAATGGCAGGGGGCATTCCAAGATCGGAACGCGCTTGCTGGATGCCGCTAGTCCGTTTATCACCGGGAATACCGATAACGATCATCGGCCTCATGAGAGGCTCACTCTGTGATGGAAGGATAACGCCAGTCTTCCTCATCATCGCTTTCCTGCTTGTCGCTAACATCAACAGGCAATCCACTTTGCTTCCAGCGGCTAATCATCTCGTCAGACATATAATGATGGCTTAGGTTTAATGCTTTTAATTTTTTGATTCTGTCGCTGGCTAGTAGCAATTCTGCCCCCTCGTCGCTTAGGGTACCGAGTGATAGATCGAGCGTATCTAGCTGATCCAGAATAGGAGCATTTGCTAATGCACCTGCGATCTCATCTTGGATCTGGCTATTTTTTAAACCTAGATAAGTAAGCTTAGGGAACTTTCCTACTTCTATAAGAGGGAGAAGATCTGCTAGGCTGCCGTCAAATCCGTAGTTATCTACGCCGAGATATAGCTCCAGCTTGCGCAAATTCGGCAATTGGCTAGTTGCAATCTGTTCAAGAACGGCTTTACCTAAGCCTCCACTTATAATAATCAGTTCTTCTAGCTTGTCGTGTTTGAGTTCTGAGAGGCTCAGCTCATTCCCACCTTGAATCGTGAGTGACTGTAGCTCTGGAAAAGCAGGGAGCAACGGCGATAGATCACTTTGGGTAATCCAAGAAATCTCGCATTCCTCATAGCCCATCTCGCCTATGAAAAGCTTGCGCAAAGCAGGGAAACTAGCACTATGCGTAACCAGTGACTCTACAACTTCTTCTGAACTATTTTCGTAGGCTTGCCCCCAATCACCGATAATTAGACTTGTCAGCGAAGAACTTTCAGGGCTGCTACTAAGTTTCTCAATTTCAGTGCCAATTCTTTGGCCTTCTTCGAATTCGTCGTATCCGATACTAAGCTTTACTTCCGTCATGGGCATTCCCTCCCGGAAAAATTTAACTTCGAAAATACCCTATCATCTGTAGCCGAGGGAGTCAAATCACAGGTTTAAATAATTATAGTCAAATTCGTCATGTCCTTGAGTTAATCATTTATGGTAGGTTTATGCTAGGGAGAATTACATTATTTTGAAATATAAGAAAGTATACGTTTCACGCTATATTTTATCCTTATATTTCTCGCTAAACGCTTACCGTCCTTATAAGGACGCCGAAGGCGATTATACTTGAAGGAGCTGTTCTGATGAAGATCAAAATTCAGGAATGGATAATAGAAGCGGATATTGCAAAGCTGCAAGCGGCTATGGAAGCAGGCGTAGTCAGCTCAGAAGATTTGGTAGCAGCCTATTTGGAACGGATTCATAAGTACGATATAGACATAAACGCAATCTTAGAAATCAATCCAGAGGCTAAAGACATCGCTAGAGCACTGGATATTGAACGTAGGGAACAAGGAAGTCGGGGAAGTCTACACGGTATTCCTATATTGTTGAAGGATAATATAGATACCGCGGATAAAATGCATACGAGTGCTGGGTCAATAGCTTTAGCAGGATCATTCGCGGCAAAAGATTCCTTCGTAGCTGCGAAACTTCGGTCGGCAGGAGCTGTTTTGCTTGGAAAGGCGAATATGTCGGAGTGGTCTAACTTCATGTCTAGTTCAATGCCAGCTGGGTATAGTTCCCGGGGAGGGCTAGTGCTGAATCCTTATGGACCTGGGAGCGTATTTGTCAGCGGATCTAGTTCTGGACCTGCAGCAGCTATTGCGGCGAATTTGGCAGCAGCATCGATCGGAACGGAAACCGCGGGATCAATTGTTGGGCCAGCCTGTCAGCATGCTCTCGTCGGGATCAAACCAACGGTCGGATTAGTCAGTCGTACTGGAGTGATTCCTATTTCAGTTAGCCAAGACACTCCTGGACCTATTGCTAAAACGGTTACGGATGCGGCGATTATTTTGGGGGCATTAACGGGAGTGGATGACAAGGATGAAGCAACATTATCGAGCGAGAAGCATGCTTTTACGGACTATACTCCATTTCTAGATAAAAGCTTTATACGGCAAGCAAGAATAGGTGTCCCACGGCATTATTATAACCATTTAGATGCAGAGCGACTTTCAATTATGGAAGCAGCTATCCAGACTTTGAAGAATGAAGGGGCTACGATTATAGATCCGGTTACGCTTTACGTTGAACAACAAAACTGGAATAATGATGTAATCTGTTATGAATTTAAAAAGGAGCTCAACGCGTATTTATCTGGGGTAGATGATTCCGTTCCGATTCACTCTTTGCAAGAACTGATAGTGTATAATGAGCTCCATGCTGAAATCGCATTACAATATGGGCAAGACACATTAACTAGGTCAGAGGAAGTAACTTTAACAGAAGAAGAATATCAGCAAAAGAAACAAGAATACAGAAAGCTAGCGCTCGAGCAAGGAATAGATTACGTGTTGGAACAATATAGTTTGGATGCGCTATTACTGCCAGGTGATGTAGATGGTATGTATATTGCGGCACGCTTAGGGTATCCGTTAATTACCGTTCCGGCAGGGTATGTAGAACAGGGCATTATTGATGCTGATGGTGATCCTACTCGGGGTCCCTTTGGTGTAGTTTTTTCCGGAAAAGCCTATAGTGAGCCTACGCTCCTATCCATAGCCTATGGGTTTGAACAAGCTACGCAGCATCGTGTTCCACCGCAACTGGAATAGGTATTGACTACTTTATTATAGAAGGAAGAGATCAGCTTGAAATATTGTCTAGAGTGTGGAACAGCGTTAGTAATGAAAGAAAGCGATGGGGAAGGGCAGGTACCTTATTGTAATGCATGCGAAACGTTCAGATTCCCTATTTTTAGCACGGCGATCAGTACAGCAGTATTAAATCGGGATATGAATAAGATTCTATTGATTCAGCAGTATAACCGACCAGATTATATATTGCTTGCAGGGTACGTGAATAAAGGTGAAGATGCGGAAACCACACTTATTCGTGAGGTAAAAGAAGAGGTAGGAATTGATATTGTAGCTTATGAGTATATGCGCAGCTTGTATTTCGCACCTTCTAATACGCTGATGCTGAATTTTATAGGTGTTGCAGATACGGAGGACTTAAGTCAGGTGAGTGCTGAGGTAGATCATGCAGAATGGTTTACTTTGGAAGAGGCCGCCAGTGCTATTAAAAAGAATAGTCTAGCCGAAACCTTCCTGTTGGCGATTATTGAAAAATTGCATGCAGATCAGGTACAGGTAAATCCAGTGTCGGTAGGAGGAACAATGTAAGATGATAGTATATAGCTTTCAGCGGAGAATATGGGTTTGACGATGCCAATTGTGCAGGAGATTCTTGAGCGGAGGTAAAACAATGTTTAATCAAGAGAAAAGAACAATGACGACCGAAAGATTGATTTTGAGACCCTTTGAATTATCTGATGCAAAACGTGTCTCTGAACTCTGTAATAATTATAATATCTACAAAAGTACGTTGACTCTACCTTATCCGTACACTATCGAATGTGCAATATCATGGATTGAAGCTCATGAAGAGAATTTTATCAATAATATGTATTATGAGTTTGCGATTACTGATAAAAGTACAAACGAGCTTTATGGAGCTATAGGACTGACAAATAAGCAAGCACACAGAAATGGTGAAGTTGGATATTGGATCGGTGAGGAATATTGGGGTAAAGGATACGCGACTGAAGCAACAAAAGCGATCATTGCGTTTGCTTTTTCAGAAAAGCATTATCATAAAGTATTTGCAAGACACTTTGCTTCAAATCCCGGCTCTGGGAAGGTAATGCAAAAATGTGGAATGGTGGAGGAAGGCATATTCATGCAACATATCTATAAAGAAAATAAATATGATGACCTTATTCATTATGGAATTATTAACTCTGAGGATTAAGCTACATAAAGTGAATTTTAAAGTTTTTACAAGCATATAAAACAAAAAGGAGCCGAGGGCTCCTTTTTATAGTTCTACCATTGACCTTTGCTGACAGATCGGATGGATTTTATTATTTAAGCTTATATACACGAGCTTCATAAGGACGAAGCTGAATTGTGTTTAGTTCTTCTTCTGGATTTACTTCGTAGTTGGCAATAAGCAATTCCTTCGCTTGGAATTTCACAGTAGAAGGAAGTTCGAAAGTCGTAGGCTCTCCGAAGAAATTCAATACAACCAGTAGCTGTTCTTCTCCAAGAGTACGTAGATAAGCGTATACCTGCTCATTCTCCTCGGCCAAGATTGTATAGTTTCCGTATACGATAATTTCATGCTGCTTACGCAGTTCAATTAGCTTCTTATAGTAGTGGAAAATAGAATCGGGATCAGCCAGTGCCTTCTCTACGTTGATATCTTTGTAGTTAGGGTTCACAGCCAACCACGGATTGCCGGTAGTGAAGCCTGCCTGCGGTTCCGAGTTCCATTGCATCGGCGTACGGCCATTGTCCCGACCTTTGATGTAAATGGAATTCATGATTTTTTCTTCCGAGTGTCCGGCAGCCAAGTATTCCTTATACATATTTACAATTTCAATATCCTTGTAGTCATCGATGGAAGCAAATTGTACATTTGTCATGCCGATTTCTTCACCTTGATAGATGTAAGGTGTACCTTGGAGCGTATGAAGCAGTGTTGCTAGCATTTTGCCAGACTCTTTCGGGAACAGCTTATCATCACCAAAGCGGGATAGCATACGCGGCTGATCATGGTTGTTCATATACAAGCTGTTCCAACCCTTACCGTCGAGTGCGACTTGCCACTTGGAAATAATGGACTTAATGTCCGCCAGCTTCCAAGGCTGTACATTCCATTTACCTCCAGGACCGGAATCGACGTCCATGAGCTCGAAATGGAATACCATGTTCAGCTCGTTACGATCCTCGGAAACATACAGTGAAGCTTCTTCTGGAGTGACATTAACGGCTTCGCCCACTGTCATGATATCGTACTTGGATAGCACCTCACGGTTCATTTCCTGCATATACTCATGTACGCGTGGACCGTTAACGAAATAGTCTCCACCGAAGTGGTACGTAGGCTGTTCTCCGTTACTTTCCCCAGAAACGCTAGGCAATTCCGGTACTTTGGAGATCAGGTTGATCACGTCCATGCGGAATCCGTCAATTCCTTTATCTAGCCACCAGGTCATCATATCGTAGATTTCCTTGCGGAGCTTTGGATTGTCCCAATTTAGATCGGGTTGTTTACGGGAGAATAGATGGAGGTAATATTCCTCCGATTTCTCATCGTATTCCCAAGCTGATCCACTGAAGAAGGAGCCCCAGTCGTTCGGCGGCTGTCCGTCTTTACCCGGACGCCAGATATAATAATCACGATAAGGATTATCCTGCGATTTGCGGGACTCTACGAACCAAGCATGCTCATCTGAGGAATGGTTGACCACAAGGTCCATAATCAGCTTCATGCCACGGCTGTGAAGACCAGCAAGCAGTTCCTCCCAATCGGAGAGCGTTCCGAAATCATCCATGATACTTTGATAATTACTGATATCATAACCGTTATCGTCATTAGGCGACTGGTACACTGGGCACAGCCACACCACGTCGACACCAAGATGGTTTAAATAATCAAGTTTCGAAATAATCCCTTGCAGATCACCAATACCATCCCCGTTACTATCTTTAAAGCTGCGGGGGTATATTTGATACACTACGCTTTCTTTCCACCATTTTTTATCCAAGGTTGTAATCTCCTATCTCTATATAGATCTTACTATTTTATTTAATGGATCCTGATGTAAGTCCGCTGATAATCCATTTTTGAGCGAACAAATAGACGATGAGCATCGGGGTTAATGCGAGCAAATATGAAGCGAAAGCTAAGTTAAAATCTGTACTGAACTGCCCCTGGAATACATATTGTACCAGCGGAAGTGTGTAGGAATCCTGATCGCCGAGCAGAACCAGCGGTAGCATAAAGTCATTCCAAGTAGATAGACAAGACAGGATACCGATCGTTGCACTAACAGGAGCAAGAAGTGGAAAAATAATCTTCCAGAACGTTCCGAAGGTCGATGCACCGTCTACAGTAGCCGCTTCTTCCAGTTCATACGGAATGGAACGGATATAACCGGTGTAAACAAACACGTTAAAAGCCAGACCATATACGACGTATAGAATAATAATCCCTACAATGTTGTTCATGTGCAGATCCGTAGTCACTTTGACCACAGGCAGCATGATAATCTGGAAAGGGATAAACATTGCGCTGATAAAATAGAAGTACAGCACTTTGAAAAATCTTCGCTTCATATTACGTGCAATAGCATAGGCTACCATGGAGTTGGTAAGCAATATGAACACGACTGTTGTAATGGTAATCACGGTACTATTTCCTAATGCATTGAAGAAATTCGTTGCTTTAATTGCATTGGAGAAGTTCTCAAAATGCAGGCCAGTTGGCAGCGAGAAGATTGATTGAGCCATTTCCTCGGGATTCTTGAGTGCGATGGCAATGGTCATGTACAGCGGAAACAGGATCAGTATTGAGCCTAGGGCGATAAGAATCGTTACAGGCCAGTTGGTTGATTTTTTGATCATAAGTCCATCTCCCGTTTCTGCAGAAATTTAAGCTGAAGGGCGGAGATAACGACAATCACGATAAAATAAATCACGGCGTTCGCCGATTGATAGGCAAATTCTCCGCCTTGGAAGCCGCCTGTGTAGATTAAGTGGGCAATGGATTGCGTTGAACGACCTGGACCCCCGCCTGTCAAGGCAACGATTTGGTCGAATACCATTAGACCGCCCTTCATCGCGAGCACCATATTGATGGTGAAGAAGGAAGCAAGCATTGGAAACGTAATGCTCCAGAATTCTCTCCAGCGACTAGCGCCGTCCAGATTGGAAGCTTCGTAAAGATCATGAGGAATGGTTTGAAGACCCGCCAGATAGAGAATCGTGTTATAAGCAATCCCCTGCCAAACGGCTACAATGACGATACCGATCCAAGCCCAGTCGGAGTTACCGAGAATGTTCTGTGATAGGAATTCGCTGCCGATTTTCGCACCCCAAATAGGGAATACATTAGCGAACAAGTAGTTAAAAATAAAACCAACAATCAATACGCTGAGGATATTCGGCAAGAAATATACGCCACGGAAAAAGTTTTTAGCTTTAATTTTGGCGTTAAGTCCAAGCGCAATCAACAAGCTGATGATATTGATAAGAATAGTGGTTAGAATGGCATATTTAAAAGTGAACACATATGAATTCAACACATTTTCATCTTGAAAAATGTTAATGAAGTTCTTAAATCCTACGTAATCAAAGCTGTCACTAAAGCCGTCCCAGTTCGTGAACGAATAATATATACCCTGGATTGCAGGAAAGGTATGGAAGGCAAAGAAAAGAAGTAATGCCGGTATAGTCATCAGATAAAAGGCGACTCGGCGTTTGGCCATCATGTAATCCTCCTCATTGTAAAAGCGAAAGAGAAGAGGGGAAGCCCCGTTCTCTTTCGCGGTTCATGTTTGTCTGATCAGTTTATTTCCGGTTAGCTACTTTATCCCATTCCTTATCAAGCTGTTCTAGGTAAGCTTTAATGTCTTTCTTTTGCAAGAAGGATTGGTTGATGGTATCCACTTTCATCGCACTTGGAATGTAGTGGTCAGCAAAGTCAGCCAAGTTGCCAGCGCTAAACGCTTCTTTGAAGCCATCCATCGTTGGATCATCTTGTGTTACACCTTTTACAGCTGGGAATGCTTTTTGCTCATTGATGTATAGGCTAACATTCTCAGGTTGAAGCAGGAAGTCTACGAATTTCTTTGCTTCTTCTTTATGTTTAGTGTTCTTGGAAATCGTCAGCAACGTATCTACACCAGAAATGACTTTGTTATCGGCAGCATCATTTGTTGCTGGGAATGGGAATACGCCAAGTTCAATGGAAGGATTGGCTTTCACGATTTCTGGGATCGCCCATACGCCTTGCAGGTACATTGCGGATTCACCTTTAGCGAATGCTGTGTTTCCGTCATTGTAACCTTTACCAAAAATATCTTTTTGTCCGTATTCCGTCAGCTTAAGCAGCTTTTCAGCAACCTCGTTAAAGCTGTCTGCGAAGGTTACAGTGCCTGCCGCACGCTCCTTGAAGAAATCATTCCCTTTAATGATCGTGGAGAGGGAGTTGAACGGCGTAAGTGTTGTCCATGAATCCTTAAGTGTCAGGTAAAAAGCATTTTTACCGCTGTCCTTGAACTTTTGAGCGACAGCCATGAACTCATCCCAAGTAGTTGGAACAGTAACACCGGCTTCAGCGAACATCGCTTTATTGTAAATGACACCACTTGCGTTTGAAGAGAATGGAAGACCATTCAGTTCGTCCGAACCCGTCAGGTCTTTCAGCATTTGAAGATATGCTGGCTGGATATTCTCAGCGAGTGGATCGCCTGTGAAATCTTCAAAAAGACCGCTGCCAGATAACGTCTTGTAGGTGTCAGTTGCTCCGATCCCTACCACGTCAGGAATATCTTTCTTCGCTGCACGAGTTTTCAATACCGTTTCAGCATCTGGCGGGTTAACCTGTGTGACAACAATATTTGGATTGGCTTCATTGAATTTCGCAACCAGCTTGTCGAAGGTGGCTTTGGCTTCGGTTTTATTTTGGAAAAACTCGACTTTTACCTTTTCACCGGAGGAGGCATTTCCACCACTATTTGCGCTGTTGTCAGCCGCATTGCTACCACAGGCACTAAGTACGGACATAGCCAGTACGCTAACCACTACGGGTTTGATTGTTTTTTTCATGATTAAATCCTCCTAATAATTTGTTGGTATTATGAACATGTAAGAGATTAAACATGTACGTAAATGAAAACTAATTGATATTCTGCTACTTATAGGCGGCAGATATGCATCACCAATAGAGAGAGTAAACGTTTACGTAAAAGGGGTAAAAAGACTCAGGTAAGTGATCTTACCGTTTGTCTTTCCACGATTAAGTGATCGACAATTTTACTATCCACAGTCTCGCCTGTTTCAATCATCTGAATAAGCTTCTCTACGGCGATCTTACCAATATCGTACAGTGGTTGACGCACTGTAGTTAACGGAGGAATAATCATTTTCGCCATTCCAAGATCGTCATAACCCATAATGGATATATCGTCGGGAACACTTAAACCATATTTGATGACCGTGGAAAGAGCACCAATCGCCATTTCATCACTAGCGGCAAAGACGGCAGTGACATCAGGGGCTTGCTCCAAGAGAGCTTCCATTGCAATGCTCCCGCTTTCATACAGAAAGTCTCCAAAGGTGAGATAGCGGCTGTCGAAAGGAATCCCACTCGCTTCAAGCGCTTTACGATATCCTTCGGCTCTGGGTGCACCAGCGATAGCATCGCTTGGATTTCCGCTGATCATGGCTATTTTGCTATGACCTTTGGAAATTAAGTAGAGGGTAGCATCATAAGCAGCCTGGTAATCGTCTACTTTCACGTAAGGTACACTGGCAAATTCCGTTTGAGAAGAAACCAACACAACTGGGATCTTCATGGTTTCTAGCACATCGTAATACTCTTTCTTCAAGACCTCACTAGAGTAAATAATGCCATCGACCTGCTTCTCCCTTAAGAGCTGTAAGTACTTTAACGTTCGTTTACCATCCTGGTCGGTATTACAGACCATTACACTGTAATTGCGGTCATTGGCCAATTCCTCAATGCCTTTAAGCAGATCGGAGGAGAACGCTCCAGAAACACTTGGAAACATTACACCAATCGTCTGCGTACGCTTATTGATTAGGCCACGAGCAATCGCGTTAGGTTGATAGCCGAGATCTTTGATAGCTTCATTTACCTTTTGTTTCGTCTTGTCGGAGTACCCACTTAAATTGTTTAGCACGCGAGAGACTGTTGCAATGGAAACGTTCGCTTTTTGTGCAACATCTTTAATTGTTGGGTTCATTCATACGACTCCTTAGATTACGGTTAGCCTTAGATTAAACGTTTACGCTTCGAAAATCAAATTACTTAAAAAGTATTACGTAAACGCTTACCCTGAATATAAATCCTGGCAGGTATGCTTGTCAACTCCACTTAAAAAATATGTGAATGATAGGAACCATGAAAGGTAATTATTTTTTAATAGAATGAAACCGATTAAATTACCAGAAAATCTCTGTTAAAGTGGTGTATAAGAGGGAGAAATGTAGTTGGAGCAGGATATTAAGAATACAGAGACCCAGAATTGACAAAAGAATATTAGAGGACTAACATTTAGACAGTAAACGCTTACGTGAAATCGGATTGACATGTTTATCGTTGGTTTAGTGTTTAACCGGATAAGGAGCTGCGCTTATGAATATTTATCTCGAAATTCCAGATGTGGATAAGCATTTTCCTTTTAGAAGTTTACTATGTGGAGGAGATACGCTGTGCTATCCGCATTGGCATAAAGAAATTGAAATTATATATGTAACTAAAGGAAGTCTAAATCTGGGAATAAACGATACCCCTATTCACATGGAGCAGGGTGAGGTTCAATTTATCAACGGTGGGGATGTCCATTATTTTCTCGCCTCACCTGAAAGCGAACGGGTAGTAATTCAATTCGATCTTAACCTGTTTCAGGAAGTCGCAGCTTTGAGCGGAAATGATTATTCGCTTCGTGAGGTTTTTACGCTTATGGAGCATTCTAGTTCAAAATGGCCCGAAGCAACCGCCGTGAAGATCAAAGGGCTGATTGAGAGTATTTATGAGGAAGACGTGCAGCGAAGAGATGGGTACGCTTACTTAATCAAAGCTAGATTGTTTGAACTATTGACCGTTATTTTACGGGAAGTGCCGAAGAGTACACTCAATAAACAGCCTAAGTTCTCGGAAGATACGCTGAACCAGTCTAGAGAAACACTGGAAAGATTAGAGCGGATTTTTATCTATGTAGAGCAGCATTACCAGGAAGCCATTACGCTAAATGAGGTAGCTAGCTATATGGGCTTTAGTCCGTATTATTTTACCAAGCTATTCAAGAAGAATACTGGTATGACCTTTATAGCTTTCTTAAACGAATATCGGCTTAACAAAGCTAAATGGATCTTAATTAATGAAGATTTGCCGATGTCTGCGGTGGCGGAAGCCGCCGGGTTTGGCAGCGTGAAGACATTCCATCATTTTTTCAAAGATGCCACGGGGATATCCCCCCTAAAATACCATAAGACAATATTCGGGAATAATACAGCAAGAATGCAGGAAGAAAGACGCCCCCGGGCTTTGTATGATAGAGATATCAAAACAGGAACAAGTGGAGGTTAGAACAAAAATGACATTAACAGTAGGAATTATCGGCTGCGGAGGCATTGCAAACGGCAAACATATGCCAGCGTTATCAAAAGTGGAAGGTGCTCGAATGGTTGCTTTTTGCGATATCGTTCCAGAGCGTGCTGAGAAGGCAAAAGCGGAGTTTGGGGATGAGGGCTCCGTGGTCTACACAGATTATAAAGAGCTTCTTAAAGATGCAAGTATAGATGTAATTCATGTATGTACACCAAACATTTCTCATGCAGAGATTTCCATTGCGGCAATGGAGGCAGGCAAGCATGTAATGTGTGAAAAGCCGATGGCTAAGACCACAGCAGAAGCGCAAGCAATGATCGATGCTTCAAAACGAACTGGGAAGAAGCTGACCATCGGTTACCAAAACCGTTTCAGACCAGATTCAGCTTATCTGCATACGGTATGCGAGAATGATGGTCTTGGAGAGATTTATTATGCTAAAGCTAAGGCGATCCGTCGTCGTGCCGTTCCAACGTGGGGCGTGTTTCTGGACGAGGAAGCGCAAGGCGGAGGTCCATTGATTGATATCGGTACTCATGCCCTTGATTTGACTCTTTGGATGATGGATAACTACAAACCAAAATATGTTGTCGGTAACGCTTATCATAAGCTGTCCGGTCGTAAAAACGCTGCGAACGCTTGGGGCCCGTGGGATCCTGAGAAATTTACAGTTGAGGATTCCGCCATTGGATTCATTACTATGGAGAATGGAGCTAGCATCGTTCTCGAAGCAAGCTGGGCGCTGAATACCCTTGATGTTGGTGAAGCTAAAACTGTGCTTTGCGGTACTGAAGGTGGAGCGGATATGGAAAACGGTCTGCGCATTAACGGAGAAGAATACGGCAAGACATTCGAGAAGCATATCAGCCTGGAAGCCGGTGGCGTTGACTTTTATGATGGCGCGGGAGATGATCCTGCATTGACTGAGGCTACTCAGTGGATCGAAAGCATCGTCAATGACACCGAGCCTGTAGTGAAGCCAGAGCAGGCGCTCGTTGTTACCCGCATCTTGGAGGCTATTTATAAATCCTCTGAAACTGGCATGCCTGTATTTTTTGAAAAGTAAGAAAGTATAAGTTCCACGTTATACTTAATCCTTACTTTTCTACGAGAAACGTTTGTCATCTTCTGAGGATGACAACGGCGTTTCTTCTTGAATAAACAGTCAAGTTTAACGACATAGATAACTATGAACTAGGAGTGTGTCCAAAGTGACCAGAGTAACGGTATGGAATGAATTCCGCCATGAACGGCAGGAAGAGAGAATTCTCAAGGTCTATCCGCAAGGGATTCACGGACAATTGGCAAGCTTCCTTCAGGAAGCTGGACTGGACGCTCAGACAGCTACGCTGGATGAACCGGAGCATGGACTGACACAAGAAGTGCTGGATAACACAGATGTACTGATTTGGTGGGGACATGTTGCCCATCAAGAAGTTAGCGATGAGATTGTAAATCGTGTTCACCAAAGAGTGCTTCAAGGCATGGGGCTAGTGGTGCTTCATTCGGGTCATATGTCCAAAATATTCATGAAGTTAATGGGCACCAGCTGTGATCTAAAGTGGCGTGAAGCAGGGGAGAAGGAGCGTCTTTGGGTCATGGACCCAAGTCACCCGATTGCTGAGGGCATTGGTGAATATATCGATTTGGAGCAAGAGGAAATGTACGGAGCACATTTTGATGTGCCAGCACCAGAGAGTCTAATTTTTGTCGGCTGGTTTGAAGGCGGCAATGTGTTCCCAAGCGGATCGACCTATCGTCGTGGGAACGGGAAGATCTTTTATTTCCAACCTGGTCATGAATCTTATCCAACCTATTACAACAAAGAAATCCAAAGAGTGATCATCAATGGCGTGAACTGGTGTGCACCAACGAAGCGTGATTATCCAGTTTACGGACATTCTGAAGCTTTGGAGCCAATCAAAGAAAAGGTGGTATTATAAATGAAATTAGGCGTATTTGATCCTGTATTTGGAAGTTTGACTCTCGATGAGATGCTTGATAAAATCGCTGCTGCTGGTTTGAATGCGGTAGAGATCGGTTCAGGAGGCAATCCCGGAAATGCCCACTGTCCAACAGATGAGCTGCTTGCCAGCGAATCAGCTCGTAAGGAATATCTGGAGAAGTTCACGAAACGTGGCATTATGATCAGTGCATTCAGTTGCCATAATAACCCGATTTCGCCGGATAAAGAAGAAGCTCGTGAAGGCGACGAAATTCTGCGTAAGTCGATCAAGCTAGCTTCGCTAATGGGCGTTAAGGTAGTGAACACTTTCTCGGGAACCGCGGGAGACAGCGACGATGCAAAAGCACCGAACTGGCCAGTTACACCCTGGCCTACCGTGTACAGCGACATCAAAACCTGGCAGTGGGAGCATAAACTAATCCCTTACTGGAAGGAAATCGGTAAGTTGGCTGAGGAGCATGGCGTTAAGATCGGTATCGAGCTTCACGGCGGATTCCTCTGCCATACTCCTTACACGATTCTGAAGCTTAGAGAAGCAACCTGTGATGCGATCGGCGCGAATCTAGACCCGAGCCATCTGTGGTGGCAAGGCATCGATCCTGTAGGCGCGATCAAGATTCTTGGTAAAGCTGGTGCGATCCATCACTTCCATGCCAAGGATACGTACCTGGATCAGGACAATATTAATATGTATGGTCTGACGGATATGCAGCCTTACGGCGATGTACAGACCCGTGCATGGACCTTCCGCTCCGTTGGCTGTGGACACAGCATATCTGAATGGTCGGATATCATGAGTGCGCTGCGTACTTACGGTTATGATTATGTGGTCAGCATCGAGCATGAAGACCCTCTTATGACGGTAGACGAAGGCTTCCAACGTGCAGTAACCAATTTGCAATCCATTCTTATTCGCGATCAACCACAAGGTATGTGGTGGGCGTAAGAATAGTTTAAGAACGAAAGGTCTTGATTCTCTAGTGTTTGTAGAGGATCAAGATCTTTTTTTGCGTGTTTATGTGGATGTGGGTTAGGATAATGTGCGGATGAAGAAAATAGCAGAAAGCAAGGTTCTAAGATGAATAAAGGAGAGACAACAATGTTACTAGAAGTTATTGCTACAACATTAAGTGATGCAGTACTGGCCGAGCGTTATGGAGCTGATCGAATTGAATTGATTACTGGGATCAGTGAAGGGGGATTGACGCCCAGTCTGGGACTTATTGAAAAAGTGCGCAATGCTGTCTCTATCCCGGTCAGGGTAATGGTTAGACCCCATGCCAGATCCTTTTATTATGATAAGGATGATATAGAAACCATGGAGCAGGATATTCAGCATATCGTATCTATCGGTGGGTTATCTGTCGTAATGGGTATGTTACGCCCTGATGGAACAATTGACGAAGAGTCACTTCAAAGGCTGCTTCATACTGCAAAAGGTTTGGAGGTGACATTCCATCGTGCTTTTGATGAAGTGAGGGATCAATTTGAGGCGTTAGAAATATTGATGCGTTATCCTCAAATTACTGACATTCTAACATCAGGAGCCGAGAATACAGCCCCTAAAGGTGCGGAACGTCTTGCTGCGCTGGAGCAGCTTACCTCGGAGCAATCTATATCTATTCTTGCTGGCAGTGGGTTAACGGCAGACGGGTTAAGTGATTTTATAAAACAAACGGGTGTGCGACGAGTGCATTTCGGTTCAGCCGTTAGAGAAGATGGAGATGCGCTAAAGCCGATAGATCCTCTTCGCGTGCAGGCTGTTCGAAACCTTCTGAATAAAAGGAAAGATCACTAGCTTACCGTCATTATTGATTCCATTCTTCGATAAACTTGTCAGCAGATTTCGATTTAATTTCCGTATATTGGATGATATTATAAAATTGGAATATTAAATTTACAAATGTTGATCAAGCCAAATATGACAATCGGAGGATGATCCACAGTGAGTAAGGTACAGTTCTCGGTTCAAGTAAGGTTAGTATCCAATCTGGAGCGTTCCAAGGAATTTTACGCTACAGTGTTAAGCTGTGAAGTGAATGATTGGTGGGCGGTACGCGATGAATTTGCACTGGGATTCAAGCTAATACAGGCAGCTCGTACGGAAGATGTTCAACCAAATATAGCCGGACAAGGTCAGATCACTCCGTGGGACACCTATGCTTATGTGGAGACTCATTCTGAGCTTGACGAGCTATATGAAGAGCTAAAGGGTAAAGGAGCAGAATTTGTTCAAGAGCCTGATCTTCAGGAAGCAGACTGGGGGAGCTGGAAGGATTTTGCGATTAAAGATCCGGATGGATACGTGATTGCATTTGGTTCAGGTAAGAAACATTAGTTGTCTAATCATGAAATACTGAGCATATAAAATATAGAGCTGATCTTTGGTTATCCAAAGGTCGGCTTTTTTAATGTGCGTTCACTTGGTTACAGTATTGCAATCTCTGCGTCAAATGTGGGGGACGAGTTGAAAAGAATAGGTACAGGTTGGTATGCAACAAAATTGAAATGATTTCGTCTTTATATATGGAGGTGGAGAAAATTGGGATTTTTCGTTTCGGGTGGCCGGTTTGAATCATTATTACAGCGGAACATGAAGCTGATGCTTGTATTTGGACTTCTGTTCGCTGCATGTTTTACAGGTGTGGGAAAGGCGGAAGCTGCTGCTGGATCCGATCTGATTATCGTGAACAAAAAGACAAACAAACTCGCGTATTTCAGTGATGGCAAGCTTGTGAAGACTTTTCCAGTCGCAACAGGAAAATCAAAGGAACTGACGCCTGAAGGCAGCTTCAAAATGGTAGTTAAAGTAAAGAACAGACCCTATTACAAAGAGAAAATACCCGGGGGTGATCCGGCCAATCCACTTGGCGACCGCTGGCTAGGGCTAGAAGTGAACGGAACTTATGGTACCACATATGCGATTCACGGCAATAATAATGAGTCCTCCATAGGAAAGTATGTCAGCGCCGGATGTATTCGAATGCATAATGATGACATCCACTGGCTGTACCCAAAAATAGCTAAAAATACAAGGGTCATTATTACAACAAGCACACTGGCTATGGAGAGTATTGCGACTAAAAATGGGTATTCCGTAGGAAGTAAGATGTTTGCTGGAGCTTTTGAGCTGGATGGAGTCACGACAAAGCTAAAAGATCCTTTTTTAATGGATAACTCCCGTGTATTTGTTCCGCTGAGAGAATCTGTAGCCTTGTTAGGTGGAACTTTACAGAGCAAAGCTGGAACAGGTGCACTGCTAATTACGATAGGAAATCTTACGGTGGCACATCAGCCTTTATCCGATCAGGCTGTTGTAAATGGAAAGACGCTTACGATACCAGCGTCCCGTAATGAAAATGGTCGATTGATGATTCCGCTGAGCATCTTGCCCGAATTATTTGGTATTCAGGTGCAATGGAGTTCACAGTCTCAGTCGGTAAAGATTATTTTATAACTATTCTTGAACTTTTAATTTTGGCTTAAATGGGTATATACTATATTCATTCAAACCAATTCGGACAATGACGGAGGACCACCGACTAATGAATAACTAACACGTTTCCTAGAAGAAGACCATAGAGCTTGTGAAGTGCATATGCACAAGTCACGGATCACCCGTTCAGGGTGATAACGGTCAGGGATACGTGTGTCGGTCGGGGGTCTTACGTTGCTTTTATATGAATAGATCTATTGTTTGGTTTACTCTGCACACAGCAGGTGATCACGGCCGTAGTCTATTCATGTTATGGCTTATTTCCCCCCCATCATACGCTATTTGACCGCAGAGCGCTGGCTGCGGTTTTTTATTTGCAATATAATCGGAGGAATGAAATATGACCCTAATAAAAGCAAAAAATATACGTAAAGAATGGAACGGGACCCTGTTGTTCGAGAAGGTGTCCTTTGAGATATCAGAAGGAGAGCGTGTGCTCTTGTTCGGTCGTAATGGAATCGGCAAAACCACATTGCTTAAGGGGCTGATCGGTCGCCTCCTCTTTGAGGAGGGAAGTATCTATCATGGTTTGCCACGTGAGGAATGGGGTGTGCTGGATCAGCAGCTAGAAGTGTCCGAAGAAGTGACCGCCTTGGATTACGTAATCGCCGGATCGCCAGAGCTCCCCCAATTGAAGCGCAGGCTTGAAATTCTCAGTCAGAGGTTGCAGGAGCAGAACGACGAGAGTGAAGCGGGACTTACTGAATACGCCGAAGTGTACGATCAATACTTGCAGCTTGGTGGATATGACTGGGAGGCAAAAGCGGAAAAATGCTTGAAGCAGCTCAAACTTGAGCGTTCGGTTTGGAATGTGCCGTACCCATCGCTAAGCGGTGGGCAAAAGACACGTGTTCAATTGGCAGCATTGTTAGCCCAGCAGCCGAAGCTGTTGATTCTAGATGAGCCGACGAATCTCTTAGATGGAGAAACGATGGAATGGTTGGAACAATGGGTCCATACCTATCCCGGAACTGTGCTTTATGTTTCCCATGATCGTACGTTCATCGATCGAACGGCGACGGCGTTGCTGGAGCTTAGTCCAGAGGGGTGTCGCCGGTATTCGGGTGGATATACGCAGTATCGGGAGCAGAAGGCGGTAGAGGCGCGAACGCTAGAGGGACAATATAAGAAGCAGGAACAGGAAAAGGAGAAGCTGCTGGAGAGCATCAGAAGGTATTCCGAATGGTTCCAACAGGCACACCGTGCTGCCGGACAGCATGATTTCCTGCGTGCGAAATCAAAGAAGAACGTATCTCGTCTTCATGCGAAGGAAGCTGCACTCGAACGCTTAAATAAGAACCGTGTGGAATTACCACGCGAGACAAGTAAGCTGAAGATGAAGCTGGAAAGTGAAGCGTTTATGGCGGACACTTTGCTGTCACTCCGTGAGATTGATTTTGCATATAAGGGTAGGGCGCCTGTACTGAAAAATTTCAGTTTGTCATTGAATCGAGGCGATCGTCTCGCTATTCTGGGTCCTAATGGTGTCGGTAAGTCTTCTTTGCTGAAGCTGATTGCTGGTATTCATCAACCTAGCAAAGGTGAAGTGCGGCTGCATCCGCGTACGAAGGTTGGTTATTTTGCGCAAGAGCTCGATAATCTAGCGGTGTCGTCCACCATTCTGGATAGTTTGCTTGAACTGCCAGGTATGACCCAAACGGAGGCACGAACGATTCTGGGCTGCTTTTTATTTTCGCGGGATGATGTATTTAAACGAATTGGTGATTTAAGTCTGGGGGAGAAATGTCGTGTAGCTTTCCTTAAACTGTACTTTGGAAAAGCTAACCTATTAGTACTGGATGAACCCACCAATTATCTGGACATTGACACTAGGGAACGAGTAGAAGAAGCGCTAAGGGTATATCCGGGAGGAATTGTGATGGTCTCACATGACCGGTATCTTCACACTAAAGTAGCTAATCGTTTGGTAATACTAGCACCGACTCAGGCACCGAAGTTTTTTCAAGGTTCCTATGAGGAATACATCTCAAAAGACAGGAGTCGAGTGCTTACCCGTAAAGAACAGACCCTTGAGGACGACCTCGTTCTTCTGCAGCTGCGTCTGAATCAACTGATCCAGAGCGGAACTAGGAATACAGAGGAGGAGAATGAAGCGTTAATGGCGGAAATCGTTAATCTGAGGGCGCAGATTCAGGAAATAGAGGGTAAGGAAAAAACTATACACTCATAGGGAAGAACCGACACAACCTAGCTCAGGATAGAGGGTATCTTGGGCTGGGTTGTTTTTTTATTCCGTTAGAAGTCATCACAGTCAAAGTGTATAATTGGGTGAATATGGATGTTTTGCGTACAGAAAATTTTGAAGAGGAGGCTGTAGAAATGACAAAACTAGGTTCTTTTATATTGGAATTACTTCGAATGTGTGTATTGCTTGTGTTGACCTTGTTTATTTTAGGCGGGGTAGAGAGATTTATATATCAATCTATATTTGGTCAGCCTGTGTATAACTGGAGTATGGCGCTCGGGAATTTATTGATATTTTTTATGCTGTATCGGAATCATTTTCAGTTTAAAGGTTGGTACAAATCGCAGAAAAATCAAAAGCTAACGATCCTCACTACGAGAATCATAACTGTTATATCGCTTGGACTTATCATCCTGCCGATCGGGCTCGGCTAAGCCTATGAGGATTAGAATCATCGGGGGCTGTGATGATTTTGAATGGAATCGGGGATATGATCAGGAAGCGATACATAGAATAGTTGAATTAACGAATAAATTTTCTGATAGACGGGTGATTCTAAAGCATAATAAGGAACTGGAAACCATTATTGAAGAGCGGATAATCAGGATGAATGAATAAAGTAAGCATAGAGAGTGAGGCCTAATATGGATAATTATAAGGTTGAACGTTTGGAGCAGGAGGATTTCATAGGCTTTTGGAAAAGAGTTCTCGCTACTATTCTTGATCTCCTTATCATTCTGATACCTGCGGTTATTGTATACTGGATATTCAATTCATTAGCTATATCCTTGCATTCGGAGATTCCCATCATCCTTGAGTATATTTTCTTCGTCGTGTTTGATGTTTTTATGATCGTTAGATTTGGAGGAACGCCTGGGAAGCTGGTTTTAAAGATGAAAATTGTCAATCAGCAAGGGAATATCCCAACGTTGAAGGAAGCACTAATTCGAAATATTTTCCGAATCATTAGTACGATTTTTTCAATGATTGTTGGCGTAAGCCTCTATGATCTCACTGTGATTTCCACCACTCTTAATTTATGGGCACCTTTAGCTACTGACCTCAGTAAAATACTTGGCCTCATCATGCTTGTGGATTATCTATTTGTCGCATTTACTCCCCGTAAACGGGCGCTTCACGATATGATGGCTGGTACTTATGTTGTTGATAAATCCGCAATCTAAAGGATGCTTTTATAAGCATTCTTTTTTAATATTAAGTTTTTTACTATTAAATATTTTACTATTAAATATTTTAGTGTTAAAATATATCTCGAAGCAGCTAATAATTATGAATATCTAAGGAGGATGTCTTGGAAAACCCAGATATTTTTAGACTCATACATGCAGTTGAATTATTCACGAATGAAATTATTGTTCGATGGATGAATGCTTTTGACCACAATATTGGGATATCTCCTGTTCTCGTCTTGGGAGAATTGAATAAAAAGGGTCCCCAGAAGCAAACTACTTTGGCTAAGAAGCTAGGTTATACGCCGGGGGCGATGACGAATATTGCCAATCGCTTAATTAAGCAGGAAATGGCCGAGCGCAAATATAACGAGGATGATCGCCGAAATGTACTGCTGTCTATCACGGACAAAGGCAGAGATGTACTGAAGGAAGCACAGCTAAAAGGGCAGGAGCTCCGAGCTGAAATGTTTCAGAAGCTCGATGAAGAAGAACTGCAGCAATTCTTGAAAATCTATGAAAAGTTGTTAACGAGCTTTGATAGCTCTGAAACATAAATGAAGTCATCTAAGAATCTTAATCACATTATAAAGGGGTATGAATATGGGAAGAGTTCAAGGTAAGGTTGCATTAGTAACTGGAGGCGCTTCAGGTATTGGCTTATCAGCCGCTACTTTAATGGCTAGAGAAGGAGCCAAAGTTGTCATCGCCGATTTTAATGTAGAGGCTGCCAAAGAAGCAGCGGCTAAGATTAAAAGTGAAGGTGGAGAGGCGGAAGGTCTTTTCCTGGATGCATCCCAAGCGGATTCGATCAAGGAAGCTGTTGATTTCACAGTCGCTCAGTATGGCACAATTACAGTCTTATTTAACAATGTAGGTCTAACTAATCTGCAAAAAGACCTAGATGTCGTCAACATAGATTTGGAAGAATGGGATCGCTTGATGAATGTGAACACCAAAAGTGTTCTGTTAGGCAGCCGGTTTGCCATTCCACATATGATTAAAGCGGGCGGGGGTTCGATCATTAACACAGCTTCCATGTCAGCATTTGCTGGAGATTCATTGCGCACGGCTTATGGCTCCTCTAAGGCAGCTGTTGTGAACCTAACTCGTTACATCGCCACACAATATGGTAAAGATAAGATTCGTTGCAACGGAGTGGCTCCGGGCCTGATCTTAACACCTGCGGCTGCAAGAAATATGCCGCCAGCTGTGCTAGATATTTTTCAGAAGTTCAACGCTCTGCCTTACCATGGAGAAGCGGATGATATCGGAAACACAGTGTTGTTCCTGGCATCGGATGAATCTAAATTCATTACTGGTCAAACGATTGAAGTAGAGGGTGGTCACTATATGTCCAACCCGAGCATTACGGACTTCCAGAATTACATGATGGAAGCTAAAGGTAAATAAAATCATGCGTAATTAAAAAATCCGGTCTATGCTCGTGTTCAACGAGCGGGACCGGATTTTTGTTTGTATAAGTGAGTTAGGCTAAGTCAGCTTACCTTTTGAACAGCTTGCATAAAGGTCTTCAATGCGGAGGACTTTGCCCCTTCGATCCATTGCTTCAAAACATCTGTCTGACCATTTACATACCACCCGAGTTTTTCCTTCAGCTCTTGGTCAAAGTTGTTAGGCTGTTTTGTTCGTTCAGCTATGAGCTGTTTAATCATTTGTGGCCAACGATACCCATTAAGACCAAAGCTGTGTTCGGGGTAATGTTCAGCCAGTGTCATTACAGAAGAAAGCGACTCACCAGCGTATAATTCTGCCGCTAAATAGCTGCCAATAAAACGATGGCTGTTATCATGCTCTAAGGCGATAGCAAATTGCTCCCGAGCTTCTGTAAGCTTGCCTTGATGCATGAGAGCTACGGCGTTTATAGAGCATACATAACTGTTTAATTCGATTGGGTTTAACTCGTTGTAGCGTGAATGAAATTCGTTATATGATTCCCAGTCCGCATGGTCAAAATAGTACTGTGACAATGTGAAGGCATAATTAGAATAAGGATGCAACTGTATGAGCTTTTGGAGTAGCGGAATCGCCTGATCTTCTAATGAGTCATCCTTCGTCAGGGAGGATTTAGCGAGCATCAGCTTCACAAGCATATGCAGGGCATGAGCATCCTGTGGATCATCGGCAACATTCTGTTGGTACATTTCTATGGCTTGATCAGGTTTCTTATTTAACAATAGTCTATCGGCTGTGGTTAATTCTCGTTCCTTGAGATAGAAGAAGGGCAGATTACCAACGGTGTCTTCGTTCAATCTGTAGCCATTACTACGGGTAAGCAGATGTCCATCCGCATCAAATGCTTCGATATTCCAAGAAAAGCGTGCTTCAGGATTCATGAACACGAGAAAAGATAGAGGATCAATCGATTCAAAGCCCTCTCCGCCACTGCCGTAGGAGAAACCACTATTGTAATAGAGTTCATCTACTGGAATAGAGACTTGATTGTCCGTGATATGGTCCCGAATCTGCGAACTGAAGGAGCTCCCCACCATTGAGACCCCACCGCTTAAACGATAGTAAGCCGCACCTTCAACAGCCTTCCAGTGGAAATCTACAGACTGACCCGTTATAGTCTCCTGATTAATAGGAGACTGAAGCTCAAGCAGAGGTTGTAGAACAATGCTCTCATTCAACCTATCATCCGGTTTAACTTCAATCCAATCGTCATACTGTACAGGCCAAGTCCATCCGTCGATCTGATCATAGCTAAGTCCAAGCTGCAATTGATAGAAGCCCGGAATCACACCGTGGAATTCGAAACGCCCTTCATCGTCGGTAACGATTCGGTACGGTTCAGCAGCTGTGATGCTGTGATTAACTTCGCTTTCAGCACGGAGAAAAATACCTGCGCGCGAGATTGGTGTCCCATTGCTTCGGGTTAGGGTTCCAGATATGACAGCTGTTGAGGTACTTCCCATATCTACAGCTGACTGAATGGCAGATATTAGCGCTTCAAGCTGCATTTCGGCTTCTGAAGTGCCCATCGTTGGTGCTGAACTTGATGATGAGCCCGCTGCTTCGCTGCCTACGGTGTCTTTATCAGAGTTACTAATGACAAGACTCATTTGTTTATGAATATCCTGCCAGTATTTTTTGTAGCTCTCCAAGCCATTGGTTACTACGGCAAGGGCTTCCTGCGCTTTGCCTTTCGTGAAGAGCAGGCGCCCGGTAAGCCATGCTTTTTGCGCTTCTAAATCTTTCTGATTCTCGTATGGAAATGTGGTTTGTTCAAGAATAGATTCAGCGGCTGTTGTATCCCCACGATTCAGGGCACGTTCTGCTTGAAGCAGCGCCAGTTCTTTTGCCACGCTAGAATTACTGTCTAACTGTTTCGCGGCGGTGTTTAGCGCTTGATCTCCGTCGTCTCTACGACCAAGAGCATCATATTCGTAGGCAAGCAGCTTTACCGCAAATATACGTGTATTATTCGCTGGCCCATCAAGAATGTATTCCTCTAGCAACGCGATTTTATCCTCTGACAGCAAGTCGGAAATACTCGGTTCATCATGATTCCACTGACTCATAGAGGGGCCAATATTTACGTCGTATCTATAGGGATCGTAGCCATGCTCCTTATCGATGATATTTGTTTGAATAAGCTCCATACGTTTACTGCCAGTTGTAGACTCTAGCTTTTTCAGAAGTTCTGTACGGGCCAGGTTAGATTGAATAGCTGGGCTTTCCTCCATTTGTGCCTTTGAGGAGGGCAGAAAGTTAAATAGAAGAATGAGCAGGGAGGCAGGGAGTAGCACGAATGACACTAGATGTTTGACTTTGATCTTAATTCGCATGTCTCTTCACCGCCTGATCATAGATATCCTTCCAGTACGTATTGCCCCCAGCCTCAATAAGTTCACGGTTCGGGTGCTGCTGGACGTTTTGTTGTGGTTGATGTTTAACCTCTGGTTGATGCAGAGTCAATGATACGACTAGAATAATGGCACCAATCGCGCCTATAGGTTTCAAAGGGATCTCGATTTCTTTATTCCAGAAAGCCAAGAGACGAGCTCCAAAGGTTGGAGGGTGGGTCATCTTGAGGACGCGTTCATGTCCTTCGAAGTGTATGGGTTGTAGTTCTTCATCTAGCTGTTGCTTGATAGCTCCGCGTTTCGTATTCTCCGTGTTCCCCGTATTCATAAGAAATGTCCCTCCTTCTCCAACATCTTTTTTAAGAGTGTCCGTCCTCTAACTAACCGGGATTTAATGGTATTCTCCGGTGTATTCAATTGCTCGGAAATTTCACGGATGCTCATCTCATGAAAGTAATATAACGTCAGACATTCGCGGTATACATAATCGAGATTCCTGATGAACTCGGCGAGTCTAACATTATGCCATTCCACCATAAAAAGCTCTTCTGCCCCGGCAGTGAAGCCCGAATCATCGCTGGCTTGTAGCTCTGACCCACCCGAGGGGAAAATATTACGCCAGCTCCAAGTCCGTTGCTTCATGCGGCAGCGGTTGACTACGATGCGAATGAGCCAAGCCCTTAACCGTTCCGGATCCTGCAACTGATTCATTTTGGCATAGGCTTGAATAAAAGTATCTTGTACCGCCTCTTCGGCACTCTGTCGATCTTTGAGCAGTAAGCAAGCGGTTCGGAGCAGCATATCGCCGTAATCGTCCATCAATAGGCGGAGAGCTGACTCATCCTTTGCTTTGATTCTCTCTATAATATTCAGATGAAGCTCCCCTCCCTTTACTAATAAGATGCGGCTTGGAGGATTAAGGTTGCGTTTGTGTGGAATATTTTTACTAAGGGGGAGTATCTCCCGAGATGATGTCCCGTAATTTATTGATGTTCAGCAGATTTGGGTAAATGATATTTAGACCAAGCCAAGCCCTCCTTGGCTGATGAAACTTTTTCATTTCAGCATCGTCTATATTTTCAGTTCCATTTTTTTGCAAGCTGGTTTTGAGCTAACCTACTAAGGAGATGGCATCATGTCGGTACAGATTAAATTTTTAGCAGCTTCTATTTTGCTCACAGGAATGATTGGATTAGCTGGATGCAGCTCGAACAATGAGCAAGCTAATTCTGCTTCCCCAACTACGGTGCCAACTGAAACGGTAACAGCAACCGCAGAACCAGAAGTTAGCCCATCAGCCACTCCTTCGGAAGCCGCACCAGCAGCGACCGCTTCCCCTATGGAAACTAATAAAGATACAGCCAATGCGAATCCGCAGAATAGCGACAAACAACTTCAAGAATTACTTGAGCTTGCTAAAAAGGGGAAGGTGCCCGGTGTTGAATATGCTGCTCATACCGGACTAATTGATGAGGTAGAAGCCGATTGGGGTAAACCTGATCAACAAGAGTCAGCGGGAAAAGGTATTTATGCTACCTATACTGATGAACATGTCGTATTCGGATTCAATAAAGGGAGCCTAATCTTCGATGTTCGTTCCAGTGATGCTGCACTGCAAGAGCTAACACTGAAACAGATCGAGTCTACACTGGGCAAGCCGGATGATACCAAAGTAAATGGCGAGGATAAGATCTACACTTATCAAGCCAATGATCAATTCCAGTTGAAATTCATTATTCCAAACTCGACGGGTAAGGTAGGTCACATCTCTGTTTTTAGTGAACAGGATTCCATTAATAATATGGCTGGATAAGAACGGCAATGGATGCAAGGAGCAATCATGCAGAGAAATCTGCGGGTTGCTCTTTTTGTATGTTTTTTTAATCTGGAGTACGCCTTGGATGGGCTGATATAATGTAACCAATGAGCGGATTCGGGGGAAAGAGAGGTTCTATCATGCAGCTGGAATTAATCGAAAGTGAATATAAAGTGACCGGAGATGGGATAACGATTGAATTATTCCCAAAAGAGTTTACGCTTTTTCAGTTCTTGTACAAAAATAGAGGGCGTACGTTTAGTCGAGAACAACTGTTGGATAAGGTGTGGCCGCTAGAATACCCGGTAGAGCGAACGGTTGATGATCATATTTATCGCCTTCGTAAAAAGCTTAGCAAGCTACAAGGCTTGGATATTAAGACTGTTCGTGGATTTGGCTATAGTCTGACGATGCGGGAACCCTCAGTAACTATGACCAATCCGACTACATATGACGCAAAGATGCAAGAGACGATGCGGGAGGTATTCGTAAAATATCATCAATACGGCCAAGGACGATCCATGTTAACCTTAGCGCGACAACAGGATGTTTTGGGGTATGAAATGGATCCGTTCTATTCGATCTATATTCATTTTGTGCAGGGAGATTTGGAATGGCTTCTGAACACAGAGGAAGTTGAGATAGAAGAGCGTTTCTATTCTTTGATGATCTGTTATATATTTTTGGGTGATCCGAAGAAGAAATTAGAGTTCTGTGAGCTAGTCCTTGAGAAAAAGATTCTTTTGCCGCCCCAGCATCGTGAAATGGAGATCCTTAATATTCTGGATTTGTACACATTTGCCGGGCAACCGGAAAAAGCAATAGAACGATTAAAGCTAACGCATGAAGTGATTAAAGAGCCTGGGTATGAGAACTTCATTCCTGTAACGGCCATTTCCGAAATGCTCGTACACTTGTGGATGGGGACAAAAGATCAGGAATTGGAGCGGATGGCAAAAGACATTGAAGTGCTTTTGCAGGAGAAACCTTTTTTGCGTGAGATCGGCAGTTATAAAGTTGCAAGAGGCTTGTGGTGTCTACGGCGCAAGTCTTGGCGTGAAGCAGAGCAGTTATTGGATGAGGCGCTTCAGGTGCTAGAGATGTCAGGATTCGTGCCGATGCGGATATATGCGTTATACCGAATTGTTCATTATTGTAACGAGTTTTCTCCACAGTCAACTTTGCATCAGAAATATGCAGATTTATTTGAACATGAGAAGGAAGAGCGGGGATTCCATCGTTTGGAGCAATCCTTGGAAAACGTGCTTATGAATATCGTGACAGCTCTCTGATAATTCTCTGACAATTCTCCGTTACATTAAGATCATGCTTCATATGTTCTTGTTCTTAATCGTATCTTGGAGGAATGTCCGATGAATGCTTCATCACAAGCAGGAACGAGTCTGCTAAAAAACAAAGTGTATATGCGTGTGTACAGCGCATATGCGACAGCCACTTTTGGGGATTGGTTCGATGCACTGGCGATTCAAGTACTCGTAGGGTACCGCTGGCAGGCTAGTCCGTTAATGCTGGCTTTGATTCCAGTCTCCATAGCTTTACCTGGGATTCTGCTCGGCTCCGTGGCGGGGGTAGCGGCTGACCGACTAAATAAGCTAAAGCTAATGCGGATGTGTGATCTACTAACGGCATTGTTAACAGTACTAGTTCTTTTCGCTCCCAGTATGGTGTGGCTACTCCCGTTACTGATGTTGCGTGCTGCTATCTCGACGTTAAATGTGCCTGCCCAGCAGTCGATGACCCGCAGTATGGTTAGAGAGGATCAGCTGCTTCAAGCCACTTCACTTAATGGAATCGTAAATCAGGGTTCCAAGATCGCTGGGCCTTTGCTGGGTGGTTTTGCATTGTCTGTGCTGACGCCACAGTGGTGTATTTTGATCAATGCTTGTCTCAGAGGCTGTTCTTACTTGCTCCTACTTACTGTTAAAAATAGTGAAGCAGGACAAGTCAGCTCAGAGAGCAAGGGGGGTCCAGAGGAGCATGTTTCTCTCCGCACGATGTGGAAGGAAGGCTGGAGCTTTATGCTGCGCAGCAGACTGCTGCTAAACAGCATGCTATTCGGTTTAGTTGGTGCGTTAGCTATTCAGATGATCGATTTTCAGTTTACAAGTCTATTCAGAATTATCGCACCTGCTGAGGAATCTATGCTGGGCTGGCTTGTCGCGGCAACTGGTGTGGGTGCAATATTGATGATCATGGTCATGAACAAAATGAACCGGGGAACAGGCTACGGCTGGAAGCTAGGTACGGGTTATGCACTTATTGGTGTATCGGTCGGAGGGCTTGGCCTGCTTCAGCCAGGCGTCACTAGCCTTCCTGTACTGCTGCTAGGATTCGTACTGGGTCTCGGAAACGGAATGTTTATGATTACCTTCAATTATTGTTTACAAAAAGAAACTCCCCCGCACATGACAGGGCGTGTGTTCGGTATTCAGAGCACCATTCTTAGCGGAGTTATGATTGGCGCTCCACTCCTCGGTGGAATACTGGTTCAGGCTGCTGGGCCTAGTCGAATCTTTTTAAACTTTGGTATCGTAATCGCTTTGATAGGTGTGCTTGGGATAGTATTTGGCCGCGTGCTGTGGCCTGTGCAGAAAGAGAAAAGTGATAGCTCAACGGAGCAATCGGGGAAGGTTAAAATGATGGAAACTTGAGGCTGCTGATAGTGAAGGTCAGGCAAACTAGCCAGACTAGAAAGCTTGAGTAGCACAGACTACCTAGCGGGCTTACCTAGCATTTAGTTGCAGAATCTGCAATTAAATGCTGTTCCATCGTTCAAAGCGAACTTTAGTTGTATTTAGTGCAGCTATAATTTGATTTTTTCTCTTTTGGGGTAGAAATGATGGTTTTTAGTTGCAGAAACTACACTTATTTGCTCAGCAGACCTCTTTTTACGCTTAATAGTTGTATAGAGTGCAATTAAGAGATTTCCTAGCTCGCTAGGATCGATTCTTGCCCGTAAGGGCTTTTTTTATGAAGGAATTCGGATAGAACACGAGAAATGTAAAGGTAGAGGAGGGGGAAGAATGACAACTTTTATTTATATGGTAAGGCATGGAGAGTCACCCAAGCTGCCCGGAGGAACTGAGAGAACACGTGGATTAACAGCGAAGGGGGAGGCGGATGCCCGTAAGATAACGGAGAAATTACGTCTCGAAGGAATTGAAGTCTTTTATTCAAGTCCATATCTTCGGGCTATACATACGGTTTCTGGCTTGGCGCAGGAGTTAGGGGCAGAGATTCAAAGTGTTGAAGATCTTCGGGAAATCCATTTTTCGGATGGAAATATGATCATGCCTGACCAGGAGCTATATCCATTACTGGAAACAATGTTTGCTGATCCGGATTTTGTTCCGGTTGGTGGAGAGTCCATTCATGCGTGTCAGAAGCGATCAGTTAGCGTACTGCAAGATATACTGAAACAACACAGTGGGCAAAAGATTGCGATTGGCACTCACGGTGCAGTCATGACGCTTATGATGAATTATTTTGACGCCAAATATGACCTGGATTTTCTACTACAAACCACAAAGCCGGATGTTTATAGAATGGAATTTACAGGCGCAACGTTAGTGGGTGTGGAAAGGTTGTGAACTCCCAAATTGGGATAAAGCTGTGATTATTCATAAGGATGGCCTAGCTTAGATAATGTTCGCTAGGAACCATCCTTTTGTTTATTTACAAGCTATAAAATCGCTTAGTATTCGCAGTTAGTATCTCTTCTGCTTGGCTGGAAGTGTAGCCATGTAGCGCTCCCCAAGCGGCAGCAACATCTCGAATCATAGATGGATGCGTGACTCTACCCGCAAAAGGTCCTTCAAATGGCCAAGGACCATCGGTCTCCGCCATGACAAGCTCTGGGGGATAGCGGCGGGCAAGCTCTTGGATCTCCGTCTCATAAAGGATGTCAGGGGTGAAAGAGATGTAGTAGCCATTCTTAATCATACGGGCAATGGCTTCTTCGGGTCCCTTGAACCAGTGGAAGTGGGCACGCTTTATACCATGTTTCTCTAAAAGATCACAGGCAATCAGCGCATCCTCATAGACAGCGTGCAGGACCACTGGTTTATCTATACGGGCGGCAAGCTCAAGCAACTGATCAAGAAGCTGAATGTAAGGCTCCATATCAAAAGCTTCGCCGCGCTCCAGCGCTTCAGCACGCGAATAATAAGGCAGTCCAATTTCACCTACAGCGATGAAATCCTCCCGGGCTTGACGCTCAATCCATTCCAGCAAAGAGGATAACTCAGCTTTCTGCGGTATGGGTTGCTCTGGATGAAAACCATAAGCTGGACGTACCACTCCGGGATAGGTAGCGGCAAGCTTTTGAGTGCGAACGCAAGAGTCTAAATTCATGGAGACAGCAATCAGGGCTTCGATCCCCAAGTTAGGAATCTCACTCAACATTTGTTCTGAAACCTCAGGCTCATATTGCTCTAAATGTACATGGGCATCAATCATAGCTGCTTACCCACCACATAAGAGGCATACTCCTCATGCGGCTCAAAACGAATGGATTCAGGTTCCATTCCATCATTCCCTGATTTGTAGGAAAAGGTTAATGTGCCAATACTCTCTAAAAATCCAATATAAACATTGGTTTCAGCTTTCAGCTTGCCTTCTTCTACCATGTAGTAAGTCACAGCACCAATCCCGGCTTTTTCGCCAAGATTGCCATCCCCGCCACGATCCGGATATCGCATAGTAACCATAGATGGAGTTGAACCTTTTACCTGAATTTGAATTAAGGCATCGCCTTTTTCATTGGAGATTTTTGAGGTAACAAATGCTGAGACAGCTTTATCTGCGGAAGGTACATTCATTTCTTTCCACTGGTCAGGCTTAATGACGTGAAGCTCCTGCATAGACATGCCCGTACCTGTTCCTAGCCACAGTATGACAACAACTTCTTCCTGCCCATCCTGATCTATGTCGGCATAATGAATCTCAGGAGTGTAACCTAACAATCTTGGTGCTTCCCAATTAAACGTATGCTTGTTACCGTTCACCTCTACAACAAATCCTTCGTAGGTACCGCCATTTTTGAGGGCAGTATAAAGCTTAACTTGGTCATTTTCTGTAGCAATCGCGAGAGGTTCGCTGGGTGTTCTTACGGTAGTACTAACATCCCCTGATGTAATGGAAACTTCATTTTGCGAGGCATTCAGCTGCGCAGTGGCACCAGAGAGAGAGTTTAGAGAGTCTGCCGGAATATAAAAAATACCATTTCGTAGAATTGCAGGTCCCCCCAGCTCATTTTGATAACCGTCACCTTGCATATACTCATTACCTGGCTTCAAAACATATTTACTGCTTCCATCAGAGATGGTTAAGGTTTTCGTAGCATTATCCCATTGTTGTTCAGATGAGTAGTACTCCATGAGTACTTTTGCAGGTACATAGACCTTATCACCTGAGAAAAAAGGTGGGAGAGAAGGAAGAACGGTTTCTCCATCAACGATTAGCTTCAGTGGTGCTTCAGTAGTTTGTGTTTGGTTAATTGCCATTGTTGTATCCATATCTATAGATGCCGATGCTCCGCATCCGGCTAAAAAGAGCGTGATAGCTCCGATTACGATGATTTTATTCATAATTACCTCCGAGGATTAAGTCCAATCCTCTTAAGTATAGATTAAATCAGCGCGTAGTAGGTCACTTTCTGTAAACAAAGCAGAGACAAGGTTGTTACGTTTGCTATTTATTTAAAAATACGGTCCGAGTAACTTGTGATTTAGGGTCTACCGTTAGACTTTTGGTATAGCGGATCTCCCCAATAGAACAACCCGGTCCGATGACAATATCTTCACCGCAGACGAGATCTGCTGTCGTTCGATATAACATGATGCTAGTCCCTTCAATCGTTTTGCAGGTAAGCTTCCGGAAGTAGGGGATTAGCGCATTCATTAGCTTCAAAGATGGCTTAACAGTAATGGTACCGCTAGATTTTATGACATTGATTGTGCTTCTGTTTCCTAAACGTAGCTCAATGGATGATTCAGCAGTTAACCTATGAATCTTCACAGCACCTTCGGCATAAAAGGTTTCGAGTGCAGCATCTTGTGCTGCAGAAAAGTATCCAGACGATTGCAGTCTGTGTGCCTGGATGTGTTGAACTCGTAGACCTCCTAGATTGATAACCTGTTCGGCTCTACAATGACCTCCAATCGAACAATCACCAGATACTTTTAACTTAGCGGTAGTAACATTCTTCTGTGCACTTAAATGGCCGACAACATCGATGCTATCCGCACGAACATCTTCTTTGAGGGTCAGTGAACCTCTTACTTTCAGCGGTGGACCGATCATTTCCTGGCGTTCAAAAAGATCATTAGCATTGGACATTTACAGGGGCCGCCTTTCGAAATATATTTTAATGATTAAAATATATAATTATTATAATATATAGTCAATATAGTATTTTGGACATAAAAAAACTGCCGTCAGTTTCCTGACAGGCAGCATATATAACCCAAAGCTTTTAGTTCATCATTTTATCCATTAGCACATTTATTTGTTCTAAGGTTCCTGAGATTTTATCCAAATCCGAGGTAGGAAAGGCTTCAAAGATATGGAGAATCCGCTGATGCCCTTGTTCTGTAAGGACAATGTTGACGACTCTGCGATCCTCCTTCGTCCGCACACGTTCGATAAGACCGGCATCTTCCAACTTATCGCACATCGAGGAAGCGGCTCCTGGTGTAATAATGAATCGTTCGGAGATGTCAGTAATGTTCAAGCTACCTATAAGCCTGAGCTGGAACAGCAGTAGGATCTGATTGTGAGTCAGGGTCTCCTGCTTGGTGATCATATCAATGAAGAACTGGGATTTCTGCTGCACATTTGCCATAGATTCCATAACCTTATGGATAGCATATTGTTTATCTTGCTCTGTGCTCATAGCCACGCTCCAATTTACTTTAGTTCCTAAAATATATAGAAGCTATAATAAGCTTGTCAAGTTAAGGGGCTCTCTCTTTCTTACAGGCGAATTTATTTAGCTAAGTAAATTTTGCGGGAAAGGATAGTTTGAGTGATGCCAGAGCGCGTGGTGCTTGGTCCATAACGGCGGTCAAACCACTTGAACCTGATGCAGCTCAAAAGGCTGGGTTAAATTCGTTAAAATAAATCGAACGATATCTCTTTGATTTACCAATATATAGTGTAAGACCGAAGGAGGGATTGAGAGGGATGAAACATCCAAATGAATATTCTCAGCTCATTGCGCTTACGCTAGCCGGCAGTCGTGAAGCGTATGGTGAGCTATATGAAGCAACGATCCGGGATGTGTATCAGACCGTTCATTTCCTCGTTCGCGAAACCTCCGATGTGGATGATATCGTTCAGGAGATTTACATTCAGGTGCACCGTTCTCTTGAACAATTTGACGTAAACCGCCCCTTTAAGCCTTGGCTGATGGGAGTGGTCATGCGGCAAATTCATGCCTATCGAAGAAAGAGATGGACGCATCTCCGAATGGTAAAAAAAGTAGAACAAAAAGATCTAATGCTGGAGCATGATTTCACGAGTGATGTTGTGGACAGGTTATCTAACCGCCGCCTGCTAGCAAGTGTAGATCGTCTTCCATTTAAGCTGAAGCAGGTGATTATTCTGCATTATTTAAACGAATATTCACAGGAAGAAAGTGCTGCGATACTGGGTATTCCGCTCGGAACCGTGAAATCCCGTATTCACGCTGCACTGCAGAAGCTTCGTCAGAAGCCAGACAATCATACTCTTTTTAAGGGAAAGGTGGAGGACCTGCATGAATTTCAATGAAGAGTTACGGACAGTTCTGCAGGAAGAGGCGAGAAATATAAGTGCCCCACCGGAACTGAAGGAGCAAATATTAAATAGGGCCGTAGCCAAACAAGGGGGAAGACGTATGAAGAAATGGCTCGTGGCAAGTATTATGGCGGCTGCACTATTAATTCCTACTGGAGCTTATGCCGGATATCATTATTTGGCAGACAACATGTATGGATCCCCAGCAACTGCTGCTACGATAGGAGTAACCCAGCAACAATATGACAGGCTTGAGGCCAAACTGCAAAACGCGAAGCAAAGCTTTGACGAAGAGGAATTCACAAAGCTGATGTCCTTACTAGAGGAATTGGGAGCTTATAATCTGCAAATGGCCGATGCTGAAGGCGTCTTTCACCTAGAACAGTTAGGTGCGAAGGACCAGAAGGCATATAAAGAGTTACAGGCTAAGCTTGAACCTTATTTCGAACAAATAAATGAAGCGAAAACATCAAAGAAATCAGTGCAATCCGTAGATCGTGATGCTTTCTGGAATGGATTGCTTGAAAAAGCTGAACAGAGGCTTACTAAAAAAGAGTTTGATGAGATCGAACGATTAATCGTAGATTTACAAAGCTATGATGCTAAGGTATTTGATGCAGATGGGAGTGTTCATATGGATCGGCTTTCGAAAGAAGAGATTCAAAACCAAGAGAAGTTAATTGAAACGCTAGATCCTTATATTAAAAAGCTGGATATGATGATTAAACCTAGCTCCTAGTTGAATTTAAATGCATGTATTGAATAACTATTGATAGTAATATCATAAGAAAAACCATCAGAAAAGGTCTATTACACCTTGTATTCTGGTGGTTTTTATCTTTTACTAATCTAAAGTCTATACATTGATCACCGAATAATTGCATAATGAAAAGGAATAGAAAAAAAGTATTTGACCACTGGAATAATTAGACATATATTTATTAAAATGCTATTTGCTTATCTATGAATTATGTTGGCGGAAGGTGGCTTTGATCATGAAGCAGATGACCATTCGTGCAGAACTGGCAGACTATCTCAAGAAGCAGGGGATAACGATCAATCAGTTCGCAGAGGTGTCTAAGGTAAATTCAGGCACGATCAGTAATATCATCAATGGGAATCGCCCAATAGCCATGCAACAATTAGATCGGATTACAGAAGGTATGGGATTAGAAGAAGGCTGCTACTATGATTTGTATGTGGATGAGTGTTTTGTTCACTCCAATCCGAATTGGAGACGTCTTCGGCCATTTCTATATCGCTGTGCAGAGCTGGATAAGCTGGAATGTATTGCACGGGTAGTTGGGATCATGATGGATAGCTTATCTTATACGCCTTCGTTATTTGATACTGCAGAAGATTTTTTTACGCTAGGGAAGCACAAAGCAGCAGCGATGTTATATCAGAGTGTGGCTGAGAGTGAGAAGTATCAACATTCAGAGCGGCTGGCCCTTTGCCAATACAGGCTATTCACGATCGCTTTGGGTGAAGATCGGGATGCTAATTTGCGAGCAGCTGTGCAATTTGAAGGATTTGTTAACCGGCTTGATGAGGTGGACCAGCTTGATGCGCTGAAAGATTTGGCGAATACATATAGTGCTTTACGACATTGGGACAAGGTAATGGCAATGGCTAAGGAAATGGGGAATAAAGCAACAATTCAATATCATGCTAAATACGACCGTGCCAGAAAAAGCAGGCTTCAAAAGGAACCTGAAATACCACTATTCTCATATATTCAATACTCTTACATGTTACGTTCAGTAGTTTATAGAGAGCTAGGAAATTATGATAGGGCTTTACATTATGTTAACATGTATATGGATATGAACTGGATTCGGGAAGACACGGAAGAAGCTTTGCAGCTTATGAATCAATGCATGGAGTGGGCACGGGCTAATATTAACTTGCTGCGAATTTTAAAAGGGGATATAACGGTGCTGCCGGAATATGTGGCATACCTTGAACAAAGGGAGGAAGAGATCCTCTCAGGTCTGTTCAAAATCCTTCAAGCAGCTAATTATTACCGATTTAACGTGGATGATATTCTTCTGCAGTTTGAGGGAAAAATATCAGATTGTAAAGACCGTCATCAGCTAGAGTTTAGATCCTATAATCAACAAATCTTTGAAGATAGATATACCAACTTGATGGCTGAGATAGCGTTTTATTATATAAGAAGAAATAAATATGAGATTAGTATAAAGTATATAATGGAAAGTTTAGAATATTCAGTAAAAATCAATAGCGAATCATGTATTATAAAATGTGTTGGAATGTTCGAAGAGCTTCGTCATACGGTATCTTTAGAAACGCAAAAAGAATACCGAAACCTAATTAGTAAGGTACAGCGAATCAACGAAAAGAAAAATGGCTTTGTTGTTAGCAGTGCATAGTAACGTAATTATTACCTTCCTTCTAGTATTTCTTAGAATCATTTCTTTATAGTACTGCACTTATTTGTAAAATATAGAATTTGACATATACCTCTAGTATATTAATTTGAGGAGGTAGTGTAATGAATAATCCAGAAATTATCCAAAAGAGAATAGAGGGTGCTAGAGCCAAACTTTATTTAATGGAAAGGGAATACGGTGGATTGTTACATCCAAATGTGATCAGACAGTCGATGAGGTTGGATGAATTAATCAATCAGTACAATAAAGCAATACATAGTGATAATGAGAGTTGAAACAAGAAACTGATCGTATAATTTTCTCTCTATTCAAAAGATAAGACCTACATAATGTTATTACATTTCTGTATAAAACATAAAGCCAGCGCTATGCGTGGGCTTTTTTTGTTTGTATGTTCCTAAAAAATAAATCTAACTCCCAGCTTGTCATGCCCGTCTGCATATTGCGGCCAAGTCCCTCATAGACATGTACTAATCAATGCATTCAAAACAGGTTAAGGGGATGATGTCATGCGCCGGACAATATGGGTACTCGCGATCATTATGAGCGTGGCCCTGGTGATGACGGGGTGCGGGAAGAAGGATGCCGCTTCCGTGGTCAAGGATTTGAACAATGTGGCCGACAAGTTGGAGAGTAAGCAGGGAACGTATCAAGCTTCAGGCATTATGACCCTATTCACCGGCGAGCAGCCGCAGGAGTATAAGGTAGAGGTATGGTACAAGAACCCTTCTTATTACCGGATCAGCTTGGCGAATGTACAGAAGGATATTACGCAGATCGTGCTTCGTAATGATGAGGGAGTGTTCGTACTTACACCAAGTATGAATAAGAGCTTCCGCTTCCAGAGTGATTGGCCGGACAATCAAGGTCAGGTTTATTTGTATCAGACACTAGTTCGGGGCATCGTCTCAGATAACAATCGTCAATTTGTGGAAGATGGAGATAACTATGTGTTTGAGGTAGCTGCGAATTATCAGAGCAATGCCCTTGTGCGGCAGAAGATTTGGCTGGATAAAAAGACTTATGAGCCTAAACAGGTTCAAGTCTCTGATTCTGAAGCCAAGGTAGTTGTAGACGTGAAGTTTGACACCTTTAAATTCGATACAGATTTCACTAAGGATTCCTTTGATATGCAAAAGAATATGACTACAGGTGCTGCTTCAGAAAGTACAGTAGCTCAGGTTGACGAAAATGGAAATCCGGTTGTAGTTCCTGAGGGTCAGGAGCAAGAGGGGCAACCTGTCGCTGCTGAGCTGGGTGACTTTGGTATTATCGAACCGGGGTACGTTCCGGCAGGTGTCGAGTTGAAGGACTCCCATAAAATGGAGGGGAACAAGGATCATGCTGTTCTCATCCGGTATGATGGGGTTTATCAATACACCATTATGGAAGCCCGTCCATTGGACCGTGCAGTAGCATTGGCTCCTGGAACGCTGATAGATCTTGGTTTTACCGCAGGACTTCTGAGTGGTGATGAGCAGCAGACTTTGACTTGGATGTCTGAGGGTATAGAGTATCGAATTACAAGTGCTAATCTTCCTGTTAACGAAATGATGCAAATTGCCGCTTCTATGGAGGCACAATCGGGTAAATAATATAAAGTAGGCGGATACTGCGTTTTGTGGGATTCTTTCCTCTACAACGTAGTATCCGCCTTTCTATATTTGCCAGCGCTCCAGCCGCTTTGAACTGAAGCGAAAAGATAACTGAGCTCACATTGACAGCCACCTTCCGTAGCATTACCATGAGTACTAAGACAATGATCATTACAGCTATGACGTTTTACTACAACGTAAGAAGGTGACTTTGAAGTGCAAGCAAGCTATCGACCGACAGTAGCCGAAATTAATCTGGATGAATTGCGTGCCAATTACGAAGCCTTTCGCCGCTACTTGCCGGCAGAGACAAAGTTTATGGGATGCGTCAAAGGAAATGCGTACGGCCATGGAGCAGTGGAAGTGACACGGGAACTGGAAAGACTCGGAGCAGATTATGTTAGTGTGGCTTTTTTGGATGAAGCATTGGAGCTGCGTCAGGCGGGAATACTGATTCCTATACTGGTGCTTGGCTACACTTCTCCAGAAGGAATAGCCGTTGCCTGGGAGAACCATGTAACTGTAACACTGTTCACACCGGAAGTATTAGAGGCTGTTAGACAGCTTCCTATAGATCCGGAACATCGGCTGAAGGTGCATATCAAGATTGATAGCGGGATGGGGCGACTGGGTCTTTTACCAGATGACGCACCCGCATTTATCTCTGAAGTGCAGTCTGTTGCGCAGGCGGAGCTGGAGGGTATGTTTACCCATTTTGCCAAGGCAGACGAACTAGACAAAAGCTATACACTGGAACAGCATCGACGGTTCATGAGCGTGGCGGAAACGCTGCGGGAGCAGAACATTCAGATCCCGATCATACATACGGGCAATAGCGCTACGGCCATTGATTCACCTTATTTATCCAGCAACATGGTGCGGGTAGGCATCAGCTTGTACGGATTTTATCCCTCAACTGAGGTAAACCGTCAGCTGGTAGAACTACATCCGGTAATGACGCTGAAGACGCAGGTTGTATATGTGAAGAGCCTGCCTTCTCATTGGGGCGTCAGCTACGGCACTCGGTACTTCACAGACAGCGAGGAGATTATCGCAACGTTACCTGTGGGGTACGCAGATGGATATTCCCGCATGCTAACTGGCAAAGCGGAGGTGTTAATACGTGGACGCCGCGTTCCTGTCGTCGGAACAATCTGCATGGATCAGTGTATGGTATCACTCAAATCTTTCGCTGAAGAAGCGGAACAAATTAAAGCAGGCGAAGAAGTTGTACTCATCGGCCGTCAAGCTGACGTGATGGTCACGGCAGACGAGTTGGCTCTCCATCTTGGAACGATTCACTACGAGGTAATTTGCATGCTGGCTCATCGGGTGCCGCGCGTTTATATCCGTGAAGGCACACTTCCTAAATTAGTAAATGCTCTGTTACAATCTTAAAGTTCTTGACAGTGATGTTATTCAAGGGAGAAAATAGAAGGAATTGTATCGTTTTAGGAGATATGACTAAAAGCCTATACGAACCGCCATTTCTAGTTTATAATGGGATGCAGCATACTTGATATACTGGCGGCATATATTCCTTGTATAAAATTCCTTGTATATTGCAACACTGGAACACAAGGGCAGAAGGTTTGTGGGGGTGGAAGAGAAGGTGGCCAATTTGCAGAACACCAAAAGAATCATGATCAGCTTGCCCGATCATCTCTTGCAGGAAGTGGACGGAATTGTTCAATTGGAGAATTCCAACCGGAGTGAATTGATTAGGCAGGCCATGAAGCTGTATTTGAGCGAACGGAGGAAACGTTCTATCCGGGAGTCCATGCAGCGCGGCTACATGGAAATGGCTAAGATCAACTTGACCATGGCATGCGAGGCGTTCCTCGCGGAGGAAGATGCAGACAGCACTCTTGGCCGCTTAGTAAGCGGGGTGTAGACATTGATCGTTAAACGTGGCGATGTTTTTTTTGCTGATCTTTCGCCGGTTGTAGGTTCTGAGCAAGGCGGAGTAAGGCCAGTACTGGTAATCCAGAATGATATTGGCAATCGCTTTAGCCCGACGGTAATTGTGGCCGCAATCACGGCCCAAATCCAGAAGGCTAAATTACCTACGCATGTGGAAATTGACGCAGCAGCTCATGGCTTTGACAGAGACTCTGTTATACTGCTGGAGCAGGTTAGGACGATTGACAAACAACGCTTAACTGACAAGATCACCCACCTTGATGATGAGACTATGAAGAAGGTGGATGATTCGCTGCAAATCAGCCTCGGACTGATTGATTTTTAATCACCCAGGGTTATAGATAATCCATGAGATAGGCGCCCGGGTATGAATCCGGGCGTCTTTTGATGTGCATTTTTACGAACTCATGGTAAAAAAGGATTAGGGGTTCACTTTTACAAAATGATCTGATAGTATTAGACCGTACGGTCGGTTTAGGAGGTGCTTAGAATCAGAGGACGTTCAGACGGAGAAGAAACAAAGAAACGAATTGTACTTAAAGCCACACAGTTGTTTGTTCAGAAGGGTTATGCAGCTGTAACCATGAATGAAGTTTGCGTAGCCTCGAATGTTAGTAAGGGCAGCTTATATCACCATTTTCCGAGCAAGGATGAACTTTTTCTATATGTGGTAGAAGAGGATACCGCGCAGTGGTTACAGGCGTGGGAAGATAAGAAGAATGAAATTGTTGGTGTTCAGGAGCGTTTATATGCTTTAGCCGAGCACTATGCAAATGATTTTCAGAATCCGTTGATTCGGGCACTTGAGGAATTCTCAAGAAGCAGAGTTCATCCGGAGGAAATCACTAAGCGGCTTGCTCATTTATATGAGGCTGCCTCGCATGCGTGTCGTGATCTTCTGAAAGAAGGCATGGACACGGGGTATTTTATTAAGGGTGATTTAGAGGATTATGTGATTATTGTAAATGGTATGCTCGAAGGGATCGGAAGAGCTGCTGAATGTTCTATTCCTGAAAAGACTCCGGATGATATCAAAAAATATTACCGGGAATCAGTACGATTGTTATTACAAGGGATATATACGGGGTAAGATATAATGGGGCTTGAAAGGAGCTTTACATTCAGGAATCAAGAAGGCTGAAGCTTCTTAAAGGCACCGGATTAGAAGGACTATTTTTTTGCTATAATTTAGACCGGATGGTCGGTCTCTAAAAGGAAACTATTCGAAGACTTGGCTTTAGAAACTACGGAGGTTAACACAATGTCATTACTACTTAGAAACAGGGGCGCTATGCTACTTGTTATGCTTAATATTTTTCTTGCTTTTACAGGGATCGGACTTGTAGTCCCTATCATGCCTACTTACATGAATGAACTTGGGATCACAGGAAGTACCGTTGGGCTGTTAGTGGCTTCATTCTCCCTTGCCCAATTATTAGTATCGCCATTCGCGGGCAGGTTATCCGACAGAATTGGCCGAAAAAAAGTGATCGTTGCGGGTCTGATCGTGTTTGCTTTTTCAGAGCTGCTCTTTGGTCTGGCGAATGTGTCCTGGCTCTTGTTCGTTTCAAGACTGCTCGGTGGTGTAGGCGCTGCGTTAATTATGCCAGCAGTTATGGCTTATGTAGCGGACACGACTTCTTTTGAAGAGAGAGCGAAAGGCATGGGGCTTATTAATGCAGCCATTACTACCGGATTTATTATCGGTCCAGGGATTGGCGGTTATCTTGCTGAGCTTGGCATGCGGGTACCCTTTTTCTGTGCGGCTGGTGCGGCTGGGATCGCAGCTCTAATCACAGTTTTGATCTTGCCTGAGTCTCTGTCTGTAGAGAAACGGATGGAAGCGAAGCTATCTAAAAATAATCAGGAGAGCTTCTTCACGCAATTGATGCGTTCTTATCGTGAACCTTACTTTTTCGGGTTAATTATTGTATTTGTTATGGCTTTTGGATTGGCTAACTATGAAACGGTGTTCGGATTGTTCGTGGACCATAAATTTGGCTTTACCCCTAAAGATATTGCTTTTGTGATTACCTTTGGCTCAATCGCCGGTGCTGTGGTGCAGGTATCCGCGTTTGGCTGGATTCTGAATAAATTCGGCGAGAATAAGGTAATCTCCACTTGCCTTATAACTGCTGCAATGTTTATTCTGTTGACGCTGTTTGTAAGTGGCTTCTGGGCGATTTGTGCGATTACCTTTGTCGTATTCTTGGCTATGGATATTCTTCGACCAGCGGTAGGCACCCAGTTATCCAAGATGGCGGGGGAAACGCAGCAAGGCTTCGTAGCAGGAATGAACTCTGCTTATACGAGTCTTGGAAATATCGCAGGGCCTATCGTTGCAGGGTATCTTTTTGATCTAAGTATTAACTTTCCATATGTGGCAGCAGCGTTTGTTCTAGCATTATGTTTTATGTTGTCACTTAGTTCTGGAAAAAGGGGAATGGGACAACGCGCGTAAACCACCCAATCTACCTCCTCTCTAGGCTGGACTTTGGAACAGAGCCGATCTGTGATACTATTTTAGTTATGAGAACAAGAATTGTATAAGCAGATTGTGTACGGGAAGAGGGATACTAATGACGGTAGATAACAGCAATACGGGAGTCATTACGGATGAGGCGGCCGCACAGCGGGAGCAGGAATTGATTACTGTAGCGATTGCCAAGGAATTGAACATTAGCCTGAAGCAGGTGCGTACAACGGTTGGACTGCTGGATGAGGGGAATACGATTCCGTTCATCGCCAGATACCGGAAAGAAATGACGGGTGAGCTGGACGAGAATGCGCTGCGTGATATTGAAGAGCGCCTGGCTTATCTTCGCAATTTGGGCGAACGTAAGAAAGACGTTATCCGCAATATTGAAGAGCAGGGCAAGCTGACCAAGGAGCTTCATGAACAAATCACCAATGCGGTCAAGCTGCAGGAAGTGGAGGACTTGTATCGTCCTTTCCGTCAGAAGCGTAAGACTCGTGCTAGTGTTGCGAAGGAAAAAGGCTTAGAGCCGCTTGCAAACTGGATGATGGAGCAGCAAAGACAAGGTGACCCACAAACTGAGGCAACGAAATATATAGATGCTGAAAAAGGAGTGGAGACCGCAGATCAAGCGCTTCAAGGTGCACTGGATATCATCGCCGAGAACATTGCAGATGATCCTGCGATCCGCTCTTGGGTTCGGCAATATACGGCAAGTCAGGGCATCCTTGTGTCTGAAGCTAAGGATGCAGAGCAGGAATCCGTATACGAGAACTACTATAGCTATCGTGAGCCTGTACACAAAATGCCACCTCACCGTATACTCGCTATTAACCGCGGTGAACGTGAGAATATATTAAAGGTAGGCATTGAGGTTGTCACTGACAAAATTCATGCCTACATTGCGCGGAAGATTATTAAAGGGCCATCCCCAGTGAAGGAACTGCTAGAAGCAGTAACTGAGGATGCCTATAAGCGTCTGATTGCTCCTTCTGTGGAGCGTGAGGTTCGTGGGGAGATGACCGAACGGGGTGAGAACCAAGCGATTTCGATCTTCTCTGGTAATCTACGTAGCCTACTGCTGCAGCCGCCCGTTAAGGGACGCTGTGTGCTGGGTGTTGACCCTGCCTATCGTACCGGCTGTAAGCTGGCCGTCGTAGACGATACTGGTAAGCTGCTTGAAGTAGCCGTGACCTATCCTACGCCGCCGAACAACAAGAAAATTGAAGCTGCTGCTAAGTTTAAAGAACTAATTGCTAAATATGGCATTCAGCTCATCGTGATCGGAAATGGGACAGGCTCTCGTGAGACCGAGCAATTTACGGCAGAAGTGATCGCCGAAATTGGCGATCCAGAGCTGGCTTACCTGATCGTTAATGAGGCTGGTGCGAGTGTTTATTCTGCTTCCAAGCTGGCGCAGGAGGAGTTCCCGGATCTGGATGTAGCAGAGCGTAGTGCAGCTTCTATCGCCCGCCGTGTGCAGGACCCGCTGGCGGAGCTGGTGAAGATCGATCCGAAAGCTATCGGTGTGGGTCAGTATCAGCATGACGTCTCCCAGAAGCATCTGGAAGAGAGTCTTAAGGCTGTCGTAGAATCGGCGGTTAACCATGTGGGCGTGGATGTAAATACGGCATCTCCTGCCTTGCTCTCTTATGTGGCTGGCGTTAACGGTACAATTGCTAAAAATATCGTTAAATATCGTGAAGAGAACGGTAAGTTCACGACTCGGAAGCAGCTGCAAAAGGTCCCTCGTCTGGGTGCGAAGTCCTATGAGCAATGTATCGGCTTCCTGCGGATTCCAGGTGGAGACAACACCTTGGATCGCACACCTATTCACCCCGAGTCATATCCGGTGGTGGATCGCTTGTTCCGCGAGCTAAGCCTCGATGTAAATAAGCTTGGCAGCAAAGAAGTGGCTTCACAGCTGGAGGCACAAAATGCCGAGGAGCTGGCTGTGAAGCTGGATGTCGGCGTGCCAACGCTTCGCGACATCCTGGAGAGCTTGCAGCGTCCGGGCCGCGATCCGCGCGAGGAGCTGCCGTTGCCGATCTTCCGCACCGACGTGCTGAAGATCGAGGATCTGGTTCCCGGCATGGAAATGCAGGGAACCGTCCGCAACGTGATCGATTTCGGCGCATTCGTCGATATCGGGATCAAGAACGATGGGCTGGTGCATATATCCCAGCTCAGCGGCAGCTTTGTGAAGCACCCGATGGATGTTGTCTCCGTAGGAGATAATGTCACCGTCTGGGTGATGGGTGTTGACCTGAAGAAGGGCCGGGTCAGCCTGACCATGCGTCCGCCGCGTGTTGAGGCAGGAAGTCTTAGCTAAAGTGAACTAAGTGAACAAAGAAAGCCATCTACTTCGTGAGGAGTAGATGGCTTTTTCTTTTGACTGAATGGTATTGAAACAAACAGCTGTATCTATGAAGATCTCGTTAAATTGTCTAACTTAATAGCTAACTCATTTAGATTGCTGATGCTAATCACCGTTTCAGAAACATGTTGTTGCTGGACCTCAGCGCTAGCGAGGACTTGTTCAATAGCTGCGGTATTCTCTTCGGTAATTGCAGCCACTGAATTAACTTCGCCGAGTACAAGGGTGGATGCATGCCGGATATGATCGCTCCTATCCTTCAGGTCTTCGGCTTGTTCAAGCACCTGGTGTGTATTATTTCGAATGCCCTCGAATAATCGAGCGATATCATCAGTGGAATTTTTTCCTGATTCTACAACTAGCAACCCGTTAGAAACCATATCGCCAACCTGGGCAATATTATTTTGAATGCTTCTGAGAATCCGGGCAATGTCCGCCGATGCATTGTGGGAGCTCTGTGCCAATTTTCGGATTTCATTGGATACGACTGCGAAACCTTTGCCGTGTTCCCCCGCATGAGCGGCTTCAATGGAAGCATTTAGCGACAAAAGATTCGTCTGCTCAGCAATTCCTACGATGCTGGAAACAATCGATTCAATCTTCTGATTTTCTTCATTCATTTGTGTCATCAAGCCAGCAGTACTCGTTACGATATCCGTAACTTCAGACATAGTTCCAGTTAAGCGAATGATTTCATCTTGCCCCTCTTGCGTAATTTGATCCGTTTCACGGCTTCTATTGCTCATGGAGACGGAGGCAGCATTTGCCTGCATAGCTGATTCGTTTAACTGCTGCATAGCATTTGAGATATCGCTAACACTCTGTGCTTGTGATTCTACTCCACTAGCTATCTCTTGGAAGGCGGTTACGACTTCTTTGGAAATTCGATCTGTTGTCAGTACGTTGTTATGCATTAGATTACTAGATTGACTCAGAACTCCTACGGATTCAGTAACACCTGTAAGGATGGTCTCCATTTCCGCTCTGGCACGTTCAGCTTCGTTGCTGCTCTTAGACATATTTTTGAACATTTTCGCACCAATCTGACTCTGATAGATCAGAACCAGTATCATCATGATGAGAAAAACGTTAACACTTAAGGCATCAACGGATTCGAAAGCGGGTTTGGTCATCAGAAAATAGTTGAGTAAGATGCAAGCTATCACTCCATTAAGGAGCAATGGGCGATAGTTGTGATAGAGGGATACGATGCCTAGACCCCAGTATAGAATTAACGTACTAATGATGTTTGCCCCTGCATCGATGTAGAAGTATGTAATGATATTAAAGCCAATAGCTGTTATGTACATAATATAGGGTGTAGCCACACGTTTCCAAATTAGTACCGTACACAATAATCCAAGGGGGACTGCTGCTGATATAATCGCCATGATTGTTTGTGGAAATCTGTAAAGCGAAATTGAACCGAACAACAAACAGCCCCAAAACAAGTAAATAATTAATTTGTTTCTCTGGTGTAATTCGGACATCTGATTCAAGGGCATATTCACACTCCATAATGTAATAGTACTTCTGATTTTTAAGTTTAAGAGATTCACGAAATGATGTCTATGATGTTAAGGTAAGTGTCTGCGATCCTTAAAAAAACACGAAAAAAACCTCCCTTAGGTAAAATGGAAGTACCACACAACCATTCAGATCCGAGAGAGGTTTCTTTTGTAATATTATTCCGCAATTATCAAGCTCGTGCGTTTGGTTTTAAACTTCTGCTGGAAGCTTCGATCTATATTACGGTCGGTAATAATGTACCCAATTTTATCGAGTGAGGCGATGCCGATGGTCACATCTTTCCCGAATTTAGTATGGTCAGCAGCAACATAAACTTCTTTGGAGAGATCGATAATTTTTTTGCGCGTTTGGGCTTCCTCCAGGTTATAGTCGGAGATGCCTTTTTCAAGGGTAATGCCGCTTGCGCAAATAAAAGCCTTAAGGATATTTAATTCACTGAAATTAAATAGATAATCATATGCAATGACAGACTGCTCATTTAGTCGGACCTTTCCGCCAATGATAATAAGCTCAACCGCACTGTTCATCAGCTCGTTTACCACAGGAATGGAGTTCGTAATGACCGTGAGATTCTTTTTATTCTTGATATATTTGGCGATCTGATAGGTGGTAGAGCCGCTGTCCAGATAGATACAATCCCCATCGTTGATATATTCGCTGCACTTTTGGGCGATCATTTTCTTTTCCTCTAAGTGACCGACCATCCGCGCATCCATTGGAGATTCAGCAAACTCCGATTCCACCAGTTTAATTCCACCATAAATCTTCTTGATCTTCCCTTGCTTGTCCAGCAGGTTGATATCTCTGCGAAGGGTATCGATAGAAATATTAAGCTCTTCTGCTAGCTCCGGCAGCTTCTGAACCTTTTTGAACATTAAGATTTCTATGATTTTCTTTTGTCTTTCCAGTGGAAACATGTAATCACCCATTCAAAGTTTATATCGCTTTCGATAGTTGAAGTATAAAGGGATTAATATAGGGTAGCAACTACTCCTTTCTAAGTTAGTCATGATATACTTATAATATACTCACAACTTATTTATAATTTACATACATTTTACGTAACTGTTTATCCTCAAAAACAAAACCTTTTTATACTGAGGTTGTACTTGAGGAGGTGGAACCTTTGCTTAAATTACAAAACATAAGCAAGCATTACGATAACAAGGTTGTTCTAGAGGATATTAGTCTAGACATCCAAGCAGGGGAAATTGTCTCCTTACTCGGCCCCAGCGGGAGTGGCAAAACCACCTTGCTAAACATCATCTTGGGATTGGCTAAGATGGAGCAGGGGCAAATCATTTTTAATGATCAAGATTTAAGCAATGTACCCATGAAGAAACGCGGATTTAATATAGTGTTCCAGGATTATGCGCTCTTCCCCAACCTTAATGCTTACGAAAATATCGTTTATGGTCTGAAAAATAAAAAAGGATTAACGTCGGAGCATGAGGTTCAGGAGTATATCGAGTTTCTGGAATTAAAGCCGCATTTAACGAAGAAGATCGGCGCTCTATCGGGTGGGCAGAAGCAAAGGGTGGCTTTGGCAAGAACGCTCGTAATGAAGCCCAAATTATTACTGCTCGATGAACCTCTAAGCGCACTGGATGGAATCATCAAGGAATCTATTAAAGCTCGGATTAAATCCATCGCCAGAGAATATAAGCTTACGACGATTATCGTCACCCATGACCCTGAAGAGGCGTTAACCCTGTCGGATAAAATTCTCATCATTAATCAAGGTCATATTGCCCAATTCGGAACGCCTCAAGAGATCATTCAACAACCTAGCAATGATTTTGTAAAAGAATTTATTCTGGGGCAACTGCAAGTGAAACGGGAAAATATCTATAACCTGTTCGGTGAACATTATGCCTAAAGCTAAACCGGAAATGCGGATCATTTTTATCCCAATCGTATTGTTATTTATCGTTTTCCTGATCTTGCCACTGGCAGTTTTATTTATCCGCTCGTTTGAAACGGGCCAAGGTTATTCGGTATCTAATTATCTCACCATTCTGGCAGATCAAGAGATTCGAGAGTCCATCGGAAATAGTATGAAGGTCTCCGGTGTTACGGCACTCATCACGACGGTTCTAGCTTTTATCCTAGCCTATTCTATCCACTGTACAAGAATCTATCGCCCGTTAAAAAGCATCATTAGAACTGGAATTCTGATTCCTATGCTGCTGCCTACGATTACTTACGGGTTTGCGATAATGTACTCTTTTGGCAACCAGGGACTGATTACTAAAATCTTCGGACGGAATTTATTCGAGATTTATGGATTTAGTGGTCTGTTGATAGGCTACGTAATTTACACCTTACCTTCTGCTTTCCTGCTGATTCATAATTCGTTCAAGTACATTGATAAAAAGTTCATCGTCGTATCCAAGCTTATGGGGGATGGGACGCTGCGAAGCTTCATGAACACGATCGTTCGGCCTTTGTGGGGCACTTTGGGAGGGGCGTTTGTTCTTTCTTTTATCCTAAGCTTCACGGATTTTGGGATCCCTGCATCGGTGGGGGGGACGTATAACGTGGTTGCTACTCAGCTGTATCAGGTCATGCTTGGGGCTATACCGGATTTCAACAATGGGGCAGTTATTGCTGTACTGATGTTAATACCGGCGGCGTTCGGGGTTGTACTGTTAACGTATCTTGAAAAATTCAACTTCCATTATGACAAGGTGACTGAAATCGAGATGATCCCGAATAAAGGCAGAGATTCGGTTCTTGGACTAATCTCATCCGTGATTCTAATCGGTCTACTAGCTGTATTTGCAGTCATGTTCGTTGCACCACTGATGAATGGCTATCCTTATGATCTTACGTTTACATTCAAGCATTTTGTGGATGTTTTTCAATCAAGCGATTTAATCAATGTATATAAAAATTCCTTGCTCGTAGCAGGACTGACGGCAATCGTAGGTACGATCGTGGCTTATGCTGCGGCTATCATCAATGTGCGAACGCCTATAAAAGGGAAAGCGACTTTTGACATCCTATCGATGGTGACGAACACGGTACCGGGTATGGTCCTTGGTCTGTCGTATCTACTTCTGTTCAATAACAGCAGTCTCAAAGGAACCTTTACGATTCTTGTGCTCTGCACCCTTGTTCATTACTTTACGACTCCTTATTTGATGGCAAAGAACTCTCTGGCGAAAATGAATCCATCGTGGGAAACCACTGCTGAATTATTAGGTGACAGCTGGCTGCAGACGATCCGCCGGGTCATTCTACCGAACTCTGCATCCACGGTGATAGAGATGGTCAGCTACTATTTTATCAATGCGATGGTGACCATTAGCGGAATTATCTTTTTAGTGACTGCCCAAACCTCGGTAGTTGCCAGCAAAATAAAAGAGCTGCAGCATTTCGCCAAATTTAATGAGGTGTTTGTCCTATCCATCCTGATCTTTTGCACCAACCTTATCATTAAGCTCCTAGGTGACTATCTCCAGAAACGGCACTCAAACTCTCGTTAGTTAACGATTTTAAATATAAAAAAACCAGTTAAAGTGAGGGAGAAATTATGTCTAAGAGAATTAAGGGATTCAAAGGAATTATGTTGTCTATCGTGGCTTTGAGTTTGGTGTTCACATTAGCAGGTTGTGGAAATAAAGCAGCGGGTGATGCGAGTAAAGTAGTGATTTTGACCAATGCGGATGAAGAAGCTGTAGCCTCTATGGAGACTGCGCTAAAAGGTGCGGGGTACGAAGGGCAATATCTCTTTCAATCCTTGGGCACTTCTGAGCTGGGTGGAAAGCTGATGGCAGAGGGAGACAAAATTGAGGCTAACCTGATCACGATGAGCTCTTATTTTGTAGAAAGTGCGCAAGAGAAACATGGCATGTTTAAAGATCTATCGTTTACGACTAACGCGCTAGATTCCTATTCAGCGTACTATACGCCGATTTTGGCGAATACCGGTGCTATTTTTGTAAACACAGCGGTGCTTAAAGATAAGGGCTTGGCGATGCCAACGTCCATTAAGGATTTAACAAAACCAGAATTTAAAGGCTTGGTATCTGTTCCGAACATTATGGACTCTTCGACAGGCTGGTTGTTGGTTCAGGCGATTATTTCGCAATACGGGGAGGAAGAAGGTAAAACGGTTCTGCATGATTTAGTTGCTAATGTAGGCCCACATCTGGAAAGCTCTGGTTCCGGTCCGATTAAAAAGGTAAAAGCAGGAGAAGTAGCTGCAGGCTTTGGACTTCGTCATCAGGCAGTATTAGCTAAAGAAGAAGGCGCACCGATTGACTATGTAGATCCAACAGAAGGTAACTTCTCGCTTACAGAATCCGTAGCCGTGGTGAAAAAAGACGATGCAACAACAGAGCTGGCTATGAAAATGGCAGAAACCATTATTAAAGATGCTAGAAAAGACTTAATTACAAATTACCCAGTGGCTCTATATAAAGATGAAACGGTTAGTGATATCCATAAGCCTGCACACAGTATGAAATTTGTTAAGCCGTTGACTGTGGAACTGCTGGAGCAACATCAACAATTCTTTAAAGAAAATAAATAAGATTAGAACAAGGAGTGAAGGGCCATGAACAACTATAAATTGCTGACACCCGGTCCATTGACAACTACTAACACGGTCAAAGAGCAAATGCTCTTTGACCGTTGTACTTGGGACCAGGACTATAAGAACATTACACAACAAATCAGATCCAGACTTCTGGATTTGGCAAGGGCAACGAACGATGAATATACGACAGTTCTCATGCAGGGTAGTGGTACGTTTGCAGTGGAATCTGTGCTTACTACGGCGATTTCAGCGGATGATAAGCTTTTGATTATTACAAACGGTGCCTACGGAGAACGTATTGTGCAAATGGCGCAATATATCGGACTCCATTATCGTGTGTATAGTACCCTATATAATGAATTCCCCCAAGAGGCAGAGCTTAGAGGGATTCTTAAAGAGGATCCAGCCATTACGCACATTGCGATGGTGCATTGCGAGACGACGACAGGGATTCTTAACCCGCTTGAGATGATCTCACAACTGGCAAAAGCCTACGATAAAACATTAATTATCGACGCGATGAGCAGCTTCGGTGGAATAGAGATTGATGTACCTGGGCTTGAAATTGACTATTTAATCAGCAGCGCCAATAAATGTATTCAGGGTGTTCCGGGATTTGGGTTTGTCATTGCAAAGCTGGATAAGCTGCTCACATGTAAAGGGAATGCACGTAGTCTATCACTTGATCTATACGATCAATGGAAGGCGATGGACGCGGATGGGAAATGGCGCTATACGTCTCCGACCCATGTAGTGGCTGCATTTTCGAAAGCGATTGAAGAACTGATCGAAGAAGGTGGCATTCCTGCAAGGGCAGCAAGATACCAGAATAATAACCGCATACTGAGAGAAAGACTTGCGAGAATAGGAATAGAGGCGTATATCACAGACGATAAGCAGTCTCCTATTATAACCACCTTTCTTTTTCCGAACGAGACATTCAGCTTTGAAGATTTCTATGAATATGTGAAAGAAAAAGGCTACGTCCTCTACCCAGGCAAATTAACGGAGCACGACACCTTCCGGATTGGGAATATTGGTGAGATTTACGAAGAAGATATTCAGAACTTATGTAATATTATCGAAGCATACATGGGAGGAATGACACAATGAATCAAGTCGAAGGCGTAATTCTGGATTGGGCAGGAACAGCGGTTGATTTTGGCTGCTTTGCACCGGTGAATGTGTTCCTTGATATTTTTCGGGAAGCTGGGCTTGAAGTTACGATGCAGGAAGCAAGAGCCCCTATGGGGATGCTGAAAATAGATCATATCCGTTCGATGTTATCCATGCCAAGAGTAGGTGCCTTGTGGGAAGAAAAGTATGGCAGAGCTTTTACTGAACAGGATGTAGAGAACCTGTATGCTGAATTCGAACCGGCATTGATGGCATCCTTATCCGAATATACTGATCCGATTCCGCAGGTTATTGAGACCGTCCAATTGCTCAGAAGCCAAGGACTAAAGATTGGTTCAACGACTGGATATACAGAGTCCATGATGGATGTTGTAATTCCGAATGCCGCTGGGAAGGGCTATCAACCGGATTATGTAATCACGCCAGATGGAACGCATTCACTGGGAAGACCTTACCCGTATATGATTTATCATAATATGGAAGCTTTAAAGTTATCGGCAGCATGGAAGGTTGTTAAGGTAGGCGATACGATTTCAGACATTCAAGAAGGTGTTAATGCAGGCGTCTGGTCCGTAGGTGTAATCATTGGAAGCTCTGAAATGGGCTTAAGCCAGGAGGAATTTAATTCACTTTCAGACGTGGAGAAGGAAACGGTGATCTCAGCGACACAAACCTCTTTTATTCAAAACGGGGCAGACTTTACGATTCAATCGATGAGTGAGCTGCCTCAGCTGATTGGGCGAATCAATGTACTGATTTCTCAAGGAATCAGACCTTATGCGAGATAATCATGAGCTGAAAAGAGAAGGTGACATCAACTTTATCCCTTTGCGGACAGAGTGGATGACCCAGTTAAGCGCTGTGAGTATAGATAGGATCGAAGCGGACGTGCGTGCATATATGCGACAATCCATGTCAACGCCGTGCTTGAACAGTATCGTAGATGCTGAGGGATGTTATATCACAGATGTGAATGGACGCAAATATCTTGATTTTCATGGAAATAGCATTCATCAGATTGGCTACAAGAATCCATACGTAACTGAAGCTGTGAAAAAACAGATCGACGAGCTACCGTTCATTCCAAGAAGATTTACGGCAGATATTGCGGTGAAAGCTGCAGAAGCTTTAATCAACAAAACGACCTCGAAGGACTATAAAGTATTATTTACGCCTTCCGGAAGTGCAGCTGTAGGTCTGGCCCTTAAGGTTGCTCGAAAATGGACGGGGAAGCATAAGGTCATTTCCATGTGGGAGTCCTTTCATGGCGCGGGGCTGGACACAATCGCTGTCGGAGGAGAATACGTGTTTAAAAAGGACATGGGCCCGCAAATGCCAGGAATGCTGAAAGCCATTCCTTTTAACGCATACCGCAACCTGCTGGGAAGTCATTCCCATGAAGCAGTGGCTACCTTCTGCCTCGACTATCTGGAATATATGATTCAGCATGAGGGAGAGATCGGGGCGATCTTACTTGAGCCTATTCGGGCGACGGATACGCATATCCCGCCTATCTCTTATTTCACAAGATTAAGAAAAATATGTGATGAATATGGGATTCTACTGATTTTTGATGAGATTCCTACAGCGCTGATGCGAAGCGGTAGGTTCTACGTCCATCAGAATTTCAATATCGAACCGGATATCCTCGTGCTAGGAAAAGGGTTAGGTGGAGGGGTGATCCCGCAAGCAGCGGTGCTTACCAGAACGCAATATGATTGTGCGGGGGATATTTCTTTGGGGCACTATACCCATGAGAAACCGGCGTTAGGAAGTGCAGCGATCTGTGCCACCATCGATTATATCGATGACTTAAATCTGCAGGAACAATGTATCAGCAGGTCTGAATTTGTAAGAGGGAAGCTTGACACTCTGTCGGCTAAACATCTTTGCATAGGAGATATCCGTATTGCTGGACTACTGATTTCTATTGAACTTGTGAAGTCCAGAGACACCAAAGAGAAGAATGAGGAATTAGCTGAGCGAGTACTGTATTATTGCTTGGAGAAGGGTCTTTCTTTTAAATTGGCTGGAGGAAACTGCATCACTTGGCATCCTCCGCTTATTGTATCTGAAGAGCAATTAACTTTTGCTGTTAATCTTCTGGATGAAGGATTGTGTAAATATAGTTGAGAGATAGGCAAGCTTCAAAACAGGTTTCTTCCGCTCCGTACATGGGGGGAGAAACCTGTTTTGTCGTTTAAGGAATGAAGACCTGCTCTTTTTGGGTAAGTTTAGAGTAACAGTTGAGCCAATAGATGAGATGAAGGGGACGGAGGAGGGTTTTGGAACTGGAGGAGCTTTAGTGTCCGTCTTTGTCTTCAGATTTCTACCACGAATACTGGTTTGAAATCAAGAAATCTGAAGACAAGAGCGGGCGGAAGTCCAAACATTCACCGCAGTTACAAGGTAGATTAATTATACGAATGGGCTGGGGCAGCATTTAAAAAGATACGCAACAGCTCGTCCACCGCAGTGTCTAGACGGGAATGATTGTTAGCTGCAAGCCAAACCTCTTGCACGATGATGTAGCTGCAGGAGCTGCTTTTTAAATAGCTGTATATAATTTGTGCTTCGTCAATTTCATGGCGAGTAATTGCTGCCGGGGCCTGGTTAAGTTCACCGCAGAAAGTGTCCATAATCGCTGATGTTATAACGGCTTGCAGGTAGGTAATATCGGGTTGATCGTATTCGAGCTTAGTATGCGCCAGGATACGATTGCCTTTGAGCAATATGAGTTTAAGCGTCTGTTCATCCATGGCCTCAAGGATCGCGATATTCTGATTCTCTGCAGCGAATTCGATAACCTTCTCTTTGTGATTCAGGAAGCTGATGGCTCCGATGTAATCCCTATATTTGGCGGCGGTTTCGAAGTCAAATTGCTCTGCAGCTTCAGTCATCTGTTGCTCCATCTCCACAAGGAGACTGGAATCCGTTCCGTTTAGTAGGGCTATGACTTTATCAATGATTGTATTATATTGAACGGCAGCATCGCCGCCAGCACACATCCCTATGCATAAGCCAAGCGAATGGTTTAGGCATAAAGAATTTTTGAAGCTTGGATTGCTGCAAAGGATTTTTGAGCTTTCCTTGATGCCTTGCACGGCTCTTTCCACGGTACTTCTGCTCGTGTAGGGGCCCCAAATATGGTTACCTTTTTGAACAGCAGGATCATAGGTAATCTCTAACGAAGGCATTTTATCATCCGTTCCTATTACGATATACGTATAGGCTTGCGGATTTTTCATTTTTCTATTGTACATGGGCTTTATTTCTTTAATTAATTTGCACTCCAGCATAAAAGCTTCAAATTCGGTATCTGTAAGGATAATATCCAAGTCTTTAATATGTCGAACGAGCTGTTTTACCTTTGGGGAATGAGACTTCGAGTTTTGAAAATAGGATTTCACTCTCCGTTTCAGCTGTTTCGCCTTACCCACATATATAATATGGCCAAGGCCATCCTTCATGAGATACACGCCGGGAGTCAGGGGAAGGCTTTTAAGTTTTTCTGTTAAATGAATAGTAACCCCGCCCTCTCATAAGAGTTGTTTGACTGATAGTTTTAGTATAAGCCTGCAACCTTCATTTGTTCAAATCAGTCTAAAGAGCGAGGGATCAAAAACGAGGAGGGATCTTATGTACTTCGCAAGAAATATCGGTGGTTTGGCGCTGATAGCAGCTATGTTATGGCTTACAGCATGCAGAGGAACGCCAGAAGCGGGAACGGAACCGAAGGTGACCCCAGAACAGACGCAAATGCAGATGCCTGAGCAAACGCCAGAGCAGACACAAACTGCACAACCAGCGGCTACTACGGAGCCACTACAGGAGACGGAGCCATCAAGCACGGATCAGCCACTGGATCAGGAGGGACTTCCGCCAACTGTAGAGGAAGCTGCGACGACAGTCATAAGGTCTATTAAAAATAAGGATATGAAGCAATTGGCCGCATGGGTACATTCAGATAAAGGGTTACGTTTTTCTCCATACGCATACGTAGATACGAAGAATGATCTTGTATTCAGCAAGGATGAAGTGGAAGGATTAATGAATGACTCTACCAAAAGAGTCTGGCGAACATTTGCTGGATCGGGTGATTTAATTGAGCTGACATTCGCAGATTACTACAAGCGGTTTGTCTACGATGCAGACTTCATTCAGACGGCCGAAATTGCTGTGAACAAGGGGCTTGGGCAAGGTACAACGATCAATAACTTGAACGAAGTGTATCCCAAGGAGCAATATGATTTCGTTGAATATCATATTACTGGCATCGATCCTTCTGTCGAAGGGATGGACTGGCGCAGCCTGCGTCTAGTTTTCGAGAAGATTGGAGAGGATCATGCACTAGTAGGCATTATTCACGATCAATGGACACCCTGAGAAGTAAGAAATTCTTATTAGTCCTTGGGTAGTTTAGAACATGGGGGAGAACCCAAAAAACGAAGGTGCCTCAGTAGCCATTTTACGGCTTTTGGGGCACCTTCGTTTGATTCGTTCCATAAGAATCGAGTCCGGAGCTTTTATTGCGTAGCGCTAGATGTAGATCCGGATACCGATTTAGCGATCGCTTTATATCCCTCTGGCAGATAAGTGACAACAGATGCTTTTGAGATCACCTGTGCGTACATTTTGCCTGGATCAGGAGCAGTCACATTAAAATAAATCACAGCGGTCTTGTCTTTGCCAAATTCGATTCGCTCAATCACTAGTCCATATCCAGAATGCGGTAAGTTGTTAACGGTCAATGTAGCCTTGTTTACTCCTTCACCCGCTTTGGTTAGTGTAACCTCAGTCTCATAGGTTGGAGTAGTAGGGCTGCCATTAGACACAATTACGCGTTTGGCAAAAGCAGCTGCATCGTAGGTCATCGCGGCTGCTTCCGAACGGGTAATGGCATCATTTGGCCGGAAATTACCGTTCTTATCGAGTGTGGCGATATGTGTATTCAACAGGATCTGGAGACTATTTATAACCTCTGTAGAAAGTTTATCGCCATCCTTAATGTCTACATACATGAGTGTAACCGGGAAGTTACCTTTACTTTGCAGTGCTTGCGTCAATAAGTGAGCGAACTGAGCACGGGTGATGGTTCCGTTAGGATCTACTGTTCGATCAAGTGAAAGACCATTTTGCTTGGCAGTCAGGAAGGCTGAAGCATACCAAGATTTGTCGTTCACCTTATCAAAATAATCACTAGCTTTGGATGAGCTGTTACCCGCCTCTGACTTCGGAGACAGATTCAGACCCCCAACGATGAACTGAATCCCTTGGGCAAAGCTTACTTTAGATTTAGGCGCGAACTTATCTTTGTCTACTCCATTTATAATCCCCTCTTTATGCAGGGAGTTAATTTTTGCTTCCGCAGGATCACCTTTCAAATCCGAAAAAGCAAAAGCGGATGCTCCAAATGACAGGCTTGCTGCTAGAATACCGCAGGCTATCGTCATTGTTTTGACATTACTTATGAATAATAATTTCTTCATTATGCGTCACCTCCATACTCTTAGATGGTAGATTAGACCAAAATGTTGCAGGCAATTTAAAATATTATAAATATTCAAGTAAAACGTTATCCGCGAAGGAGTGACTCGGCACCATCTACATAGATCTCAGTTCCTGTGACATGGAAAGACTCATCCGAGGCGAGAAATAATACTAGATTGGCTACTTGTTCAGGTTTACCGGGCGCATCTTCCAGAGGATGATTGCCTTTTGGAAATTCTACAGGAATCTTCACTTCTTGAAGATCATTACTCTTATCCGTATTATCTCCAATTTGAGTGTCGATTGATCCAGGACAGACCGCATTTACGCGGATACCGTATTGCGCCAGCTCTAGCGCAGCCATTTTCATAAAAGCGACTTGTCCAGCCTTGGAAGAGGAGTACGCAGCAGCGCCGATGTTCGAGAACACTCGATTTCCGTTAATAGAGCTAGTGATAATGATGCTTCCGCCATTTTCTTTCATATGGGGGATAGCATATTTTACTGTGGCAAAGGTACTGCGTAGGTTGGTATTTAGCGTCTGGTCCCAATCTTCGATTTCTAGTGTTTCTATTGGAGCCCATGTACCATTAATGCCAGCATTCGCAAAAATGATATCAATCTTCCGAGCCTCATCCGCAACCTTACGAATACTTTCTTCGACAAGACCTGGATTGGAAACATCGCATTCGATAACTGTAGCTGTTCCTCCAATGGATTCAATTTCACGTTTAGTTTCATAGGATTCCTCAGGGGTGCGATCAAGCATATATACCTTAGCTCCGTGCTGAGCAAACCTTATGGCTGTAGCTTTTCCAATACCGGACCCTGCGCCTGTGACTACTGCAACTTTATTTTGCAATCGTTGATCTAACATGATGAATTTCCTCCTTGGCGTTAGACTTCTTACTTAGTAATTACATACCCGGCATAGCTGAATTTAACCAATTTAGTAGGAGGGTGGAACAACAAGGAGGGATGTATTACTATGAGACATAAGGATGTGTACAATATAAATTTAGATCAATCTAGCTCATGATAGGGGTACTATAGATGATTCAGCAGCAGGGAGCAAAACGGATTAATGTGGGGATATTTGCCCATGTGGATGCCGGCAAGACAACAACAACAGAGCATATTTTGTATGAAAGCGGTCGCATTCGAGCGCTCGGCAGTGTAGACAGTGGGACAGCATTGACCGATTCTATGGATGTGGAGCGGCAACGAGGAATATCCGTTCGGGCGGCATTAGCTTCTTTTGAATGGAAGGGTGTGCAGATCAACCTCGTTGATACACCAGGACACGTCGATTTTCTGTCAGAGGTTGAACGGTCTTTGCGAGTGATGGATTGTGCGGTGCTAATTTTGTCGGCGGTAGAGGGTGTGCAGGCTCAAAGTGAGATGATTTGGAACGCGCTGAGGAAGCTGGGAATACCGACGCTTATTTTTATGAACAAAATGGATCGTGTAGGTGCAGACCCTGAGGCTGTGCTGGCGCAAGCGCGAAATTATTTGTCTAGTGATATCATTCCTGTACAGCAACCCACCGGGAAAGAGCAGGAGTACATAGGCGCAATAGATTTGTGGGGGAGCGATGCCGATCCTGCTGCACAGACTGAATTGTTGGAGGCATTGGCTGAGCGGGATGAAGATCTGCTAGAGACGTATATGTCAGGTAGTTCGATTGATCTTGCAGCTTGGAAAAAATATATGAAGACAGCTTCCGCTTCAGGACGCTTCTTCCCAATGGTTTATGGTGTTGCCGCCAAGGGGCTTGGCATTACTGCATTGCTGGACGCGATGGTTGAGTATTTTCCGCGAGCTGGTGGCAATGTTGAGGGGCCGGTGTCCGGCATTGTCTACAATATTCAGCGTGATAAAAGCATGGGGCGAATGGCGTTTGTCCGCCTTTATGAAGGAACGATCCGTAACCGCGATACGGTAATGAACTACACGCAGAATATTCAGGGAAAAGTGACCCAGATCCGCAAGGTCGAGGGTGGTCGTACTGAGGATGTCGGATCGCTTGAAGCGGGGGATATCGCTGTAATCTATGGTCTTTCAGGGGTACGGATCGGAGATGTACTCGGCCATCCGGAGGCGATTCCGGAGGAAGCGAAGCTGGCTGTACCGCTGCTAACGGTGCGCGTATTCTGGGGAACCGATATGGATGACCATAAGGTTATCGGAGCATTGCAGGAGCTGGCGGATGAAGATCCGCTCTTGGATGCGCAGTGGCTGCAGGATGAGCGAGAGCTGCATATCAAAGTAATGGGACCTATTCAGCTGGAGATTCTGAATAGTGTTCTGGAGGAGCGGTATGCGCTGAAGGTTACCTTCGGTCAGCCTTCTGTCATCTATAAAGAAACGCCAGCCTCTGCTGGGCAAGGCTTTATCGCTTATACGATGCCGAAGCCGTGCTGGGCGATTCTGCGGTTTCAAATTGAGCCCGGACCTCCTGGCAGTGGTTTAGTTTATGATTCGGTAGTGCGGAGTTCCGATCTGCTGCCGCAATATCAGAGCGAGACCGCACGGCGTGTACCAGAAGCCTTGCAACAGGGCTTGTACGGCTGGGAGGTTACCGATCTTAAAGTGACCTTAATCGAGGGACAGCATCATGTATGGCATACCCATCCGCTGGATTTTGCCGTAGCGACTCCTATGGGGATTATGGATGGACTCGCGCGGGTAGGCACTAAACTACTGGAGCCGATTCTTCAGGTTCGCATCGTTGTCCCTGAGGAGAATGGCGGCCGAGTGATGAACGACCTGGTTCAGATGCGCGGCACCTTCGAGCCACCTGTGCTGCAAGGCGAGCGGATGATCATCGAAGGCCGTCTGCCGCTGGCAACGTCGCTTGATTATCCTGTTACTTTAAGCTCCTATACGAAGGGGCGTAGCACGTTCACTTCTTTTTTTGCCGGCTATGAAGAATGTCCTCCAGACGTATCCGCTGAGCGCACCCGCCGGGGCGTGAATCCATTAGATCAGGCGAAATATATATTAAGCGTGCGAAAGGCGCTGCAGGGGTGAGATAAAATGAAGATCAGAGAAGCAACAGCTAGTGATATAGACGGGATCGCTTTCGTCCACGCTACGAGTTGGAAAACCACGTATAAAGGACTAATATCAGACGAGTTTCTTGATAATTTCACAGTAGAAGCTAGAAGGAAGCGTTGGATTCAGAATTTTGAAAATCCCAATAAAGACGAGGTAATGTATGTTGCTGAAGATGAGTCTGGGATGATCATTGGCTTTGCAAATGGAGGGGCGCGAAGAGAGCCGGATCTCTACGATGCGGAGCTTTACGCACTTTATTTGCTTAAGGAACACCAAGGAAAAGGTCTAGGGAAGCAGCTCATAAGAAGTGTAGCACAGAATTTATTGAAGAAAAATTATAGCTCGTTCATGACTTGGGTGCTGGTGGGCAATCCGGCGATTCATTTCTACCACAGCGTTGGGGGAGAGTCTATCTCAAGTATAGAAGTTAAGATAGGGAATGAATTATTAGAAGAAATAAAAATAGGATGGCAAGACATTAGAGGCATAGGGATTGATGAATGACTTTTTACGCAAAAAAAGACTCATAAGGGATACAAAACGCATACCCCTTATGAGTCTCATAATGATTTATTTAATGTACGTACGGCTGACCAGAACATCTGCAATTACATCTGTTGGAATGATGAATTCTCTAACGCCCATGTAGCCAGGAGCCACATCATATTTGTTAAAGGAAATAACCAGCTGGTACTTATCGTTGATATAGAAATCTTGATCTTTAGCTATATTTTCAAATTGATAAAAAAGGTCTTCATTGGGTTCATCTGTTGAAATCCAGTAGAACATATCTTTATCTGCTTTCATTTGGGAGCGCATCTGTTCTTTAATATTTTCACTTATGATACTGATATATCGATCATCCTTAAATAACATAGGCAGACTTAGCAGGATTTGATTCTTCTTGTCTATCGTATCGTGCTGCATTGTTGTTGACGATGAACCTACGGTATTTACCACGTATCTGCTAATAGCAAATAGCTCAGCATTGTCCGTTTTAACCTCAAAGCCTGTATCGACCCCTAAATGCCCCTCTCCGGATTGCTTTAAAGACTCCATCTCTGCTTGAAACTCATCATATAGTTTTTTGTTTTCTTCGAGATATTTTTCATTCAGAGTCGATTCCAGCTCTTTATTCTCTAGGTTAGTAATGATGGGGACCTTTATGTCTGCATTATAGGTCTGCTCATCCACTTTGTATTCTCTAAAAGTTAGCACTTTAACAATACTGTCTACACCAGGTATAGCGGAGAAGGCATTGGCAATGTTAACATTGACATTAATCCCAATCACGAAAAATAGGGCTGCCGCACAAACTCCAGATATCCACTGGTAACGTATTCTTCTTATCTTCCTTTTCTTTAATGCTTTACTTACAACGAAATCTAATTCCTCAGGAATAGGGAGTTTGTTATAATCTTCTATAATTTTTTTGATTTGGTTATCCATTCTAATTGATCTCCTTTGAGGATTCTTCCTGCATGTTGACTCTTAATAACTGGAGTGCTTGATATATTCTAGTCTTTACTGTATTGACGTTTTCATTTAATACTTCCGCAACTTCCTCGATCTTTAAATCTTCGATATATCTAAGGACGATGACATTTCGATACTTAAGGGGTAGATCATCCAGCGATCTTTCTAAATCAATATCTGGATACACGTCTATCGCACCAGGGATAAAAAAGTCGAGTGCTTCATCATCTACTGGTTGAACTCTTTTATGTTTCCTCAGAAAATCCAGAGAGGTAGTTACTACGATTCTAAACAACCAACTCTTTACGGATTCTGGGTTCTTTAGCAACCCTATAGAGGAGAGAGCTTTATAAATCGAATCCTGAACAACATCTAATGCATCCTCTTTGTTCTTCACATAGCTGTAAGCTAGACGGTATATGTTCTCCTTGTTATCTGTAATACAAAGAGTGAGTAATTTCTCTTTATTCCTCTTAAGCATATTCGTAAAACCCTTCTCTTTTTATATTGCGTAGCTTTAGTTTGTTAGATTACTATTCTCATTGATTCTCCTTTTGTATGGCTTTAGCTACAAGTGCGGCATAGGATTTGGCACCTTCTCGTTTTAGATGAACGCCATCCTCATAGAAGTAAGAATCCTTTCCTTCGCTTGAGGAATGCCAGTCTACAACCATAGCATTGGGGAATTCTAAAGCCACTTTCTTAAGCAAGGTATTCACAGTATTTTGCCATTTTTTCGGTACACGTGTGTTTACTAGTACGACTTGCTGAACATCTTCAAGTGAAATAAGTAATTTCCGCAATTGATTGGAGTTAAAAGCTCCGTTTGTACCTAGATTAATGATCACTCGAGTGCCAAGTTTCCCCTTCGTCCTAAGTTTATCGACCACTTCTTGTGCCTGTGACATCTGCCTGCCTACCTTACCATCGATAACAATGCCTGGCAGAAGTTCTTGTAGATAAGGAGCAGCATCGAGGATTACGGAATCACCTATCGCAGTAACACCTTTACCTGCTTCTTCTACCTGAGGCTGAGGTTCTGGCTTCTTCGGTGGATCTAATGGTACTGGTACAGGTACAGGTACAGGTACAGGCGTAGGTGTTGGTACATTTTGAGGGGGTACTAGTGTGACATTATGTTCATTCTTATCGGGATTAGTAATAGTGCCTGTATTCGGATCTGCGGATATCTTAGTATCCAAGTTGCTACTGCAGGATATGGACAATATGATTAACGGGACTGCAATAAAGATGAATAAGGGTCGAATCTTGAATTGCAGACGAATGCTTAATTTAGTACACCATCTTCCTAATAAACCTTGACGAATAGGTTCTTCGATATATTTCCACGATAGTGAGGCTAATAGGAGGCTAACTCCCAGCTGAAAAAGAACACGGAAACCATCGAACCCACCTGTATCTACTGTAGGATTAGTTAGAATGATGACTGGATAATGCCATATGTAAATACTATAGGAACGTACGCCAATCCAACGCAAGGGCTTGCAACCCATGATTTTAGCTAGTCGGCTCGCAGGATGTGCGAGTACAGCTATTACAAGTGCGGAAAGGATCGACACGAGAACCAAGCCGCCATAATAAAGAGATTGTCCGTACTCATTCGTCCGCCAAATCATAAGAATGAGGGTGATTAATCCGATTGCACCACTGAAGTCAAGGATATAGCGAGATCTGCGTGAAATCTTATCGGTCAAATTTTGACTCGGCCATGCTAGAGCGAGAGCGGCTCCAATCAGTAGAGCAAAAGCTCGAGTATCAGTACCATAATAGACTCGGCTTGGGTCAACTCCAGGTTGATAGATTAGCGCCATAGCAAGTGCCGAGAGGAATGCCCCTGTTAGACACATCACAATGAGTTTACCTCGTTGAGGTGCAAGGCGTAACCCTACAATAATAACCAATGGCCAAATGAAGTAGAACTGTTCCTCAATAGCGAGCGACCACAAATGACCTATAGGAGAAGGAGGTCCAAAGCTCTCGAAATAAGATACATCGTGAAAAATAAGCCACCAGTTATTGAAGTATAACGTTGAAGATATAAAGTCCCCTTGTAATGCTGCTAATCGTGAACGATCGAACAACAGAAGCCACATAGCAGTGACAAAAAGCATGACAAACATAGCAGGCAATAGCCGTCGCGCTCGTCTGATCCAGAAATCTTTAAGGTCGAACCGTCGGTCTTGCTTCCACCTTTGGATGATTTGATCCGTGATCAGATATCCAGACAGAACGAAGAATATTCCGACCCCTATAAGTCCTCCTGGAGCCCAATTGAGGTCGAGATGATACGCAATAACTGCGATCACAGAGAGTGCGCGAAGTCCATCTATTCCCGGCATATAACGCCTTCTAGTCGTGGAATTGTCAGGTTCTAAAGAGTTAGTCGATGGTGTAACCTTGATTTCTTTCATGGTAGTTCATTCCTTCGTCATCAGTTGTCTTATGTCAGCAAGACGTATGACTAACTTAAAAAAGTTCTTAACTTCTCTTGGTAAATAAAGGAGTGACCATGAATGGATCAGAAATCGGTACACAAGTGCCTATGAATTTAAAAAGGCATTCTAGAACAAAAAATCATTCTGGAATGCCATTAGCCTAATTAGCCGTTCTTAATTTCCACACGTAAAATATCGGTAACCATTTTAACCGGAACGTATATCGTATCGTTCTTTAGGATAGGAGCAGTACCTAAAGTGACAGGAGCCATTTTGGCAAAAAAGTAAGAATCTTTACCTAAGGTAACATTTGTCCACTGTGCACCTTTCTTTAGCTCAGCTGAGCGCGACGTTTGATTCCACTTGATTTCATATCCTAAACGATTCGCCACATCTCGTAATGACACCATTGAAACCCCATTAGCATTCTTAAATGTAGCTATTGTACTTAAATCGAGCTTCGGGTTGTTCGTAATATGGGTACTGAAACGAAATTCAGGAGTTCCCATGGCGCCTGGAGCAATACTATATTTAGGGAAGAGGATGACAACCTCACCATTTTCAATATAAAAACCTTGTTCTTCGTCGATCCCTTTGAAATCCTCAATAAAATAGTTCTCAGGTTCCTCATTGATCTTCGCAAGGATACCGGCATTCAACTTTTCCTTAAAGTCGTTTCCAAAGAAATCTGACAAGGCAATCCGCTTCGCTTGTTTCGTATTAAATACATTGTATGTATCTACACGAGGCATACCCGTTCCACCAGTTTCACCTTGAGAAGTAACGACAAGTGATATCATTCCAGAAGGGTTATCCGTTTTATTTTCCTTTAAGTCATAAATAATATTAAGCTCATATGGGCGATACTCAAAACCAGCCTTTTTAGCGTCTGCAGCTGCTTCAGTTGCATCCTTTTCCCAAAGAGCAAGGTCTTTCTGCGCATTAGAGAGAATGACACTGTTGATCTCTTCTTGAGCCTTCGTATCCAACATACCTACGATCTGTGGCACTTTAATATTTGTATTCAGAAGCTCCGTTGAAGATGTGAGAATTACTTCTTTGATTTGGATCCCAGTGTTATTGATGGTGGAAATCGTTACAGCTGAAATCGGGGCATTGATGGCAGGCTTCGTCGTGTTCACTGCATCAGCAAAAGCAGTGCCATTCATTGGTAACATGCCAGCGCTTATTCCCATAACCGTTAATCCGACTACACCAAACTTCAATACGTTAAAAGGGCTCTTTTTCATTGTTTGTTCACGCTCCATTTAGTTGTAATAAGTGTGTTATTAGCGCACTTACTAGCAAGACGTATTAGGAGTGTTGAAAAGTTTGGGGGGGATAAATGTTGATCGAAATTCGTCATCCCGCAAGAGTTCCTTTGATAGTCACTCCGAACCCTTTTCAGCCTTCTTCCGCGCCCGGAACCGCCGCACCTTCATGAGGTTGCCACAGGCCTTGTCATCGCAGTACCGCTTAGAGCGGTTGCGTGTATCATCATAGTACACCCAGAGACAATTAGGATTCTCGCAGATACGGAATCTTGAGGGTTCTTTTTCAAGCAAAGCCTCCGCAAAAGACGCCGCTATCTCCGCCATCACCTGCTCCCAACCGCTATGTAGTGGCAATAATGAAATCTCCGCTTGCTCGGCACTTTTCCATATCATTCGCCGCGTAACAGGACCCTTGTCCATATAGATATTGAGCTGCTTCAGCATTTCTCCATCCATCGATTTTCCTTGTACAATAGTCTGTACCCAGTCCCATAGTAGGGATCGAAGCTTCTTTAGCTGTTCCAGTTCTATCGTATTCGGCAGCTGTGTTTCTAACAGAGCATGCTTCTTCAGCCATTTCGCAATCCACTCCGGATCTTCGAGTTCATCCCGATCCTTATTCTTATCTCCTGTTCGCCAATCCCGCCAGTAACTATTAATGAAATCCTCCCACAACAAGTCCTGTTCATCCTTTCCGCACAACTCTCGATTACAACGATTGTAACAGTTAAAATTGTGATTAGCTAGTTACTTGATTGAATGCTGGAAATATGCTACATTTCTAATGTAACCACTATATGATGGTTTAAGTAGTTACATAATTCAGTAAGTATTAGGAGGTTGAACATGCAAAATAAAATCAGTGAGGTTCTGCTGCAAAATTGGGATTATTGCATGGATATCGAGGATTGGGCCCCGCCGTTAAGTGATGCACTGGAAGGCGTGGACAGTAAACAGGCACTTTGGAAGCCAGAGGGGGGTACAGTCAATTCCATCTGGGAGACGGTTAACCATCTAACATATTATAAGGTGCGTTTGCTGCGAAAGTTAAAAGGGTTGCCCAAACAACCTGATGCTGAAAGCAACGATGATACCTTTACTGTAACAACGGAAGGGGAAGAAGCATGGGCGAAGGCCGTTGCAGACCTGAAGGACGTGCACGCTGCTCTTAGAGAAATCATTGAGGCGTTGGAAGAAGGCGCATATGATTGGGGTGGTTCGGGTCATGCCCCAGGGGAAGAGGTAATGAGTCTTATCCTGCATGATTCATACCACACCGGACAAATTATTATGCTTCGTAAACTGCAAGGCTCCTGGGTTTCCAACCGTAGTTTTAATTAGAACCTCTACAATAAAAATATAAGCCACACTCCACTATACTGGTTTACCTGGTGCAGCGGTCGTGTGGCTTTTCTTTATTTTAACCTTTTGGGGTGCTTCGATATTGAGTCGGCGAGCATCCCATTATTTTTTTGAACAATCTAGAAAAGTAGTAGGGGTCCTGCATCCCGATAGCACTAGAGATTTCTTTAATATGTAGATCGGTTAATGCCAGCAGTTGACTGGCACGCTGCATTTTGAGGCGCAGATAGAATTCAATCGGGGGAACCCCGGTTTCTTGATTAAATAGATAAATTAGATGCTGCTTCGATAACCCCATATGCTTCGCTACATCCGGGAGTGAAATGGAGCTGTTGATTCGATCTGTCATGTAGCGAATGGCTTGCTCAAGATAACGTTCGTTCTTTTTATCTTGCGCAGAGTTCATGGTACTCAATCCCACGTGGCTGATCAGATGACGAATGCACTGAGACACATAGATATGATTACGCATGGCATAAGGCTTATCCGATAACAGGGCATAACATTGCTCGAAATCTTCGATCCATTGGGTATGAAGGTTCAGTGTAAAGGTTAGCGGCTCTACGTCCATGGCATAAGTTTGAATCAACGCAGCGGCATGCGTTCCTTTTAGATGCATCCAGTAGATCGTCCAGGGATTCACATCTGAAGCACCATATCGATGGGGTGTTCCGGCAGGAATGACAGCTAATTGCCGTTCTTTTATTTGAATCAGCTTATTGTGATGACTCTCCATCCACCCTTCACCCTCTACGCAATACATAAGAATATGCGAGTCACATCCTTGTGGACGCTCTCGATAATGAAACTTCGCTCTTGGGAAGCAGCCAATGTCACTTACATAGAAGGAATTTGTTAACGGATTCTCATGTAATTCATTCATCATGAAATCGGGCAGCACAAAAAGCTTCTGCTCATCGAAGCCATCCGGCTTTAATGAGATATCTGTCATGATAACCCTCCTTTTTAAGAACATAATTTATTTATTTGAATTAACAACCTATTCATAAGGAGAATATTATTTTTAGGATAAGAATATTGTCCATCAGTTACAGATTATCGTCAATTGTTTAAAAGCGCATACAACGATAAATTAGAGCTATATCACGAAGGAGGAGAGAACGAAATGAGTATGAAAGAGCCTTCTGCAATCTTAACGAACAGCGTCCGCATATGGGAGGAAATGGTTGAAATTCCTACCTATGAAACAGGTGAACCCGATAAAAATCCAATGTTCCTCGAGAAGCGAGTCTATCAAGGCAGCTCGGGGCGAGTATATCCACATCCTGTGGTTGATAAAATTATGGATGAGAAAGAAATGAAATCGTATCAGATGGTAATGCTCGAAAATGAATATGTACGCATCGAGATCATGCCTGAAATTGGCGGCCGTATCTATCGTGCTCTGGATAAGACAAACAATTATGATTTTGTTTATTATAATCGCGTGATTAAACCTGCGCTTGTTGGTCTGACAGGACCATGGATTTCAGGTGGAATTGAATTTAACTGGCCGCAGCATCATCGTCCGAACACGTTTGGCCCTGTGGAGCATGTAATTACGGAGAATGAAGATGGCAGTGCAACCGTATGGGTGAGTGAAATTGACCGGATGTATGGAACGAAGGTCACAACGGGCTTCACGCTGCATCCTGGAAAAGCCTATCTCGAAGTTACAGCACAGCTATATAACCGAACTTCGGAGCCACAAACCTTCTTATGGTGGGCAAACCCTGCGGTTGCAGTCAATGACCATACGCAATCGGTGTTTCCACCGGATGTCACAGCCGTATTCGACCATGGTAAGCGTGATGTGTCCAGATTCCCTATTGCAACAGGAACGTATTACAAGATGGACTATTCCGAAGGCGTAGATATTTCACGCTATAAAAATATTCCTGTTCCTACGTCATACATGGCGTACAAATCCGATTATAATTTCGTGGGTGGTTATGATCATGGGGTTGAAGCGGGTCTGCTTCACGTAGCGAATCACCATGTATCCCCAGGTAAAAAGCAGTGGACTTGGGGGAACGGCGAATTTGGTCAAGCGTGGGACCGTAATTTAACCGATGAGGACGGACCCTATATTGAATTAATGACAGGGGTATTTACGGATAATCAACCGGATTTCACTTGGCTCCAGCCGTATGAAGAGAAGTCATTCACACAATATTTCATGCCATATAAGAACATCGGTGTTGTGAAAAATGCTTCTATTGATGCCGCCGTTAATCTTGAGGTGGATGAGACTTTACGGACTGCCACTGTGATGGCCTATGGAACTTCGGTATTCGAGGGAGCGGTTATTGAACTTAGAGGACAGCATAGAACGTACGTGAAGGATACGATCACGCTCTCTCCAGAATTAACCTACAAATCGGTCATTACGTTAGATGATGCCGATCGACCGCATCACTTAATCCTAACGGTGTTTGATGTGAACGGAAACAGCCTCATATCTTATCGTCCAGCGAAGCCTAGCATTGAACAGGTTCCAGATGCAGCTAAGCCACTTCCACTACCGGAAGAATTAAAAAGCACAGAGCAGTTGTATTTGGCTGGAGTTCACCTGGAGCAATACCGTCATGCCACGTTCGAGCCAGAGCATTATTATGAAGAAGGCTTAAGAAGAGATGCATCCGATATTCGGCTTAATGTAGCTTATGGGACGCTGCTGCTTCGTCGAGGATTGTTCAAGCAAGCGGAAAATCATTTCCGTACGGCTATACGATCGCTGACTTGGTTCAATCCGAATCCATATGATAGTGAAGCATACTATCAGCTTGGTGTAGTTCTCAGACTGCAGGATCGCAAGGAAGAAGCATTTGCTGCCTTCTACAAGGCGGTATGGTCTGCAGCATTTCAAGACAGTGGATACTATGCATTGAGTCAAATTGCTTGTGAACGTGGGGCGTATGAAGAAGCGTTGGAACTTGCAACTAGAGCTTTGGCACGTAACACAAGAAACTATAAATCAAGACATGTAAAAACAGCACTTTTACGCAAGCTTGGACGTTACTCTGAGGCGATTACATTCGCAGAGGAGACATTGAAACTAGATATCGCGGACTTCGGGGCAGCGTATGAGAGAGTGCTTACGCTTACATTGCTCGGGCGACAAGAGGAAGCAGCTGAGGCTCAGATGAAGCTTGCACGGTTCATGCGAAACGATGTGCATAACTATTTAAATCTAGCTTCCGATTATGCAGGTAGTGGATTGTTCGCGGAAGCTGCACAGGTGTTAGAGCAAATTCGTAGGACATCGAATGAACCCAATTATCCGATGGTGCATTACACATTGGCTTATGTACACGAGAAAATGGGCCGTGAGGAAGATGCGACAGCGCAGCTTCAGCTTGCTCAAGCAGCATCTTCTGATTATTGCTTCCCGAACAGCTTGTTTGAGCTGCAGGTATTAGAAAGCGCGATTGCCTGCAATCCGCTAGATAGTAAGGCTCATTATTATCTAGGAAATCTATTCTATGATAAAAAACGTACCGACGATGCCATTCGCCATTGGGAGCAATCCGTCGCGCTTGATGATCGTTTCCCGACGGTTCATCGTAACCTTGCGCTTGCTTATTACAATAAGCGTAATGATGCTGAGGCTTCCTTGCAGTCACTTGAACAAGCTTTCCAGTGCAATACGAATGATGCGAGAGTATTCTACGAGCTGGACCAATTGTATAAGAAGATGGGTGTTTCTGCTCAGGAGCGGATGGCAAGACTGCAGCAGCATATGGAGCTGGTGGAGAAGCGGGATGATCTATACCTTGAATATGTGACCCTACTGAATTTGCTTAGCAAGTATGAAGATGCTTTGTCAGTTCTATTACGACGCCAATTCCATCCATGGGAAGGTGGCGAAGGGAAAGCTACGGGGCAATATGTTTTGGGGCTTGTTGAACTGAGTAAGCAGGCGAATCAGGTAGGCCAATATGAAGAGGCTATCTCATTATTAACACGTGCGCTTCATTATCCAGAGAATTTAGGTGAGGGTAAGCTCGATGGTGCGCAAGAGAATAATGTGTATTACGAGCTTGGTGTGGCTTATAACGGATTAGGCAATATGCAAGAAGCTGCACGACACTGGGCGATTGCGTCTCAAGGCTTGAAAGAACCAGCCAGCGCGATGTACTACAACGATCAGCCGCCAGAAATGATCTTCTATCAGGGCTTAGCATGGGTACAGCTGAATCATCCGAAGGAAGCGAACCGGCGTTTTAATAAGCTGATCGATTTCGCAGAAAGACATCTCTTTGATGAGGTGAAGATTGATTATTTTGCCGTATCCTTACCTGATTTCCTCGTATTTGAGGATGATCTGAATAGACGCAATCAAATTCATTGCTTGTTCATGATGGGTTTAGGTTTATTAGGCTTAGGGAAAATGGCAGAAGCGAAAGAACGATTTGAAGAAGCGTTGCACTTGGAGCCGAACCATCAGGGAGCTCGAATTCACAAGGCGATGTGCTTGGAATCATAAAAGAAATAAAGCAGTTTCATGATGAAGGAAAATAACTGGTTCGATTTGGAATTTTGTTTCAACTCTGAAAGCCCCGGGTTAATGGAGACTATCTACCAGCCTATATTCGAAAGGAGAGATTGATGATGGAACCGGGCTATAAAGATAGAAGCGTTGAAGTGGAGCATACAGAGGTGCAACGGAAATCGGATTCCAGTGTTGTCGCATCTACCTTTATTAAATATGCTGCTTATATTATTATTTTTTTCGGAGCACTTTTCTTCTTGGTCAGATATGTATTCCCTATGTTCTAATTCGGATTCCAACGAATCCTATACAAAAATCCATCCCCTGTAAGTAGCGGGATGGATTTTTGAATTTAACGAATCCTATAAATTTCTCTGGATGGAATCCGGTGATTCCGCAGAATTACGATAAAAGAACCAGCACTCGTTCAGCAGCTTGATCTGACGGCGGTCTTTTTTGTAATAGGCTTTCATCAGTTGATGGCAGAGCCACTGTGGCAAGGGTATCACTCCTCTAACTGCTTACGTAAGTTAGCATATGGAGAAATGAGCCTAAAGGTGACGATTTACAGAATGCTTTCTGCTTCCTCTTCGTACCACTGCTCTAATTGAGCTTGCAGCGCCCGAATCTCGGTCAGCAGGGAGATGAGTGGATAGTTCTTTTGCTCCTGAACAGAGGCAAAGGCCTGTTCCAATCTATTGATATAATCCAGACCGGACTCCAGGGAGTAATCTTCGCGTAGCAGATCCAATGAATCACACTCAGCAATAGCTAAGGGCAGATCAGGTACATTATCGGCTGTCAGCTTGTCGATTTCTTTGTTTAGACGTAAATTGAGCGCACTTAACTGGTACGCATATTCCTCGGGCATTTCCACGAATTGTAATTCTTGATGTTGCTGCAAAATTACATACCGCATTTTCGGCATTGGTCATTCTCCCTCCGTACTTGTCTTCCTTCTTGACAGTTTAGCCTATGCACAAGTTACAATTCAAGTAGAGATCTTAATTCCCGTGGAAAGGACTTGTGATAGAACGCTATGGAAACGATGAGCAACGAAGAGCTGCAGCTGTGGATTGAGCAGGTATCACGGGACAGCTTTGGCGTACCCTTTAGGCACAAGGCAAGCTTTAACAGCCGATTATCTTCAACAGGCGGTCGATATTTTACCAAGAGCCATAATATAGAGATTAATCCCCATCAGCTTGCTATGTTCGGTAGAGAAGAGACGGAGAAGATTATAAAACACGAGCTCTGCCATTATCATCTGCATTTGGCGAAGCGAGGGTATATGCATCGTGACACTGATTTCAAAAGACTGCTGGCACAAGTCGGCGGGAGTCGCTATTGTCAGACATTGCCGGGTGCGAAAGCTCGAAAGTCACTCCCTTACCGGTACAAGCTGATCTGTACAGCATGTGCTATGGAGTATCCGCGTAAGCGAAAAGTAGACCCAAAGCGCTACCGCTGCGGCAAATGTTCGGGTAAGCTGAAGCTGCTAGCGCTGGAAGTCCAGTAAGTAGAACAGCCCGTTATTTTATAACCAGACCCATCAATCCAACAAAGGAAACAGCTTGCTGAGGCGAAATGATACATCCCTCCAAATCTTGTATATCCACGATCAAGCCACTAAACTCGCAGTCACTAAGATCGATCCCGTTAAGCTTTGATCCTGACAATGTGGCTTGATCAATATTACATTCGCTGAAGCTGACTTTCTGGAAATTCGATTGGTAGTAATCAGAGCTCATCAATGAACTATTCTCAAAAGCAACCTGCTTCAGATTAGCCATTCGAAATGTTGCGAAATCCCCGATACAATCTACCACGCGAACATTCTGGAATCTGCCTCTTGTGAAGTCCGTACCGATGAGCTTGCAGTTCCTGAATTCGGTTCGATGAATAATTGCATTCGTAAAATCCACATTGGATAGATCGCATCGCTCAAAAATTACATCCATCAGTTCAATCCCAGTTAAGGACGACTCGATAATCGTAACATTTTTAAAAACCACTTGATCAAAGCTGACTTTATTCGCCTCTTGATTATCAATAACTGTATCGCTTATGCTGCAACGACTGAATTCATCTTTGGTTTGCAGCGAGTATATTTGCTCAGGGAGTAGGGCGTCTGGATCTGATATTTTTGGTGAATCCATTTTGAATTTCATATGTACCTCCATTTAATGAATGCTCGTTTCTAATTAAATTAACTATCTTAGGGTTCAGCAGATTTGTCAATTTGAGTAGCGCTCAGACCTTTCGGGAGATACGTACAAATACACCTTTTTCTGGATAAAATCACACATCGTTTTGTAAGCGTTGCCAACTTAAGATGGAAGGGAAGTCCATATTAGGTAGAGGGGGCACATTTATGAAAAGATTCAGGTCCGCGATGGCGGGTCTGCTCGCGATGCTGCTGATTTTCTCAAGCTTGCCTGTGATGGGAATCGGTAGCGGTTCCGTAGGAGCAGAAGGGGTTGGAGGAACAGGCGCAGGGCAAATTCCATCAGGGACGGTACTCATCAAGAATAAGTGGAAAAATAATTTCTTATATGAAACGTCTGATGGTATCGTGCGTTATGGCATGACCAATCCAGCGGACACATCATCGCATTGGACAGTGGAGACGGTAAATGGTCTGTCACGAATTAAGAATGTGAAGACGGGCCACTACATTACAATGTCTGGTAATAACGGCAAAGAGGATACGCTTAAGGCGGCAGATCTACAAGGATCAGGAAGTGTTACGGATCAATGGTTGATCGATACTTCCAATAGAAACGGATATATGATCATCCGAAGCGCAACAGTGCCAGAGAGTAAACTGGTTATCCACGAGGAGAATCAGCTTGGTTACGCGCAAGTAAGCTCGGATATCAATATTACGTTTGAGAGTCCGCAGTGGGCTTTTATTGATCTGAATTCAGTACCAGTAGCTGTAAGGCTGGAAAGCCGGATGCGTCCCGGTCAGGTAATGTATGAGGACGAAAAAGGAAATGTTCTCTACGGCAAACAGCCTTTGAAAAATGAAGCAGCCCAGTGGTATCTTGATCAGGGAACGGACGAAGGAACGTTGATGATTCGTAACCGTGAGACGGGTCATTATATTAAGCAGAATGAGCAGACTTGGGCAGGAGTTTTTTCGCAAGAAATCGATATGAATAATGTAAAGCTAAGTGAGTGGTTCCAAGAGAGTGCACCAGATCCAGATGGAACAGGCTTTATTACGCTTCGTAACAGTGGTTTAACTGATAGTGGGAGTCCGTTATGGCTAAATCCACAATTCAACGATGACAATAACGTGCGCTCTAACGGCTGGCCGGGATCAGCCTCTAATCCAAGTGCGCAGTGGAGCATCGTGCCAATTTCTGAATTTAAGCCGGTACGATTGGCTACTTATACAGATGCACAAGTAGCTACAGATTTTTTATATGAAGCTGCAGACGGCGAGCTTAAGCATGGCGTTATGGCTTTAGAGGATGCAGATTCATCCGATTATCTATGGTATGTAGAGGATTATGATGGCAATAAGCGTATCCGTAATGCGGAAACTAATCATTATATTTCATACACTGACGGCACAGCCAAGGCTGTAGAGATCAGTAAAAGTCAACTATCGGATCAGTGGAAATTTAAAGATTCTGATGATTATGATGATTACCTGACACTAGAAAATGTTGAGAGCAAAGACATCTATATCTCTACCTTGGGTGGAGGTAATGCTGGAGCAAATGGGGATGCGACTTCCTTGAGCGCCCAGTGGCAGCTTCTAGATCCCAATACACCGACTGATGGAACCATTCCATATTATCGAATTCAAAATGGATGGAAGTCTTTTTATTGGTATGAGTCTGCTGACGGCCTCTTGAAGTATGGAAATATGCAGAAGGATGGCTCCGATCAGTGGCTCGTGGAGAAATATAATGGCCGCAAGCTATTCAAGAATAAGAAAACAGGCCATTACATTAACACAGTGAACATGCCAGATGGCCATATTCAGGTCACTGAGCTTCCAGACAGGAATAATGTGGAGCGGGAATTTATATGGACAGGCAAAAATATTGGCGACAACACATACGTAATTAGCAGTGTTCTCGACAAGGAACCTAATAAATTCCCTGAGAAGTTTATTTCACTTCAAAATCTCACTAAATACGCCGAGTATGGTGTGATAAATCCAGGCTGGGGCAGCCCACAGTGGCGATTTGTTACCGTTACTGAGAAAAAGCCGGACTTGTTCCGCTTCAAACTAGACGCTGTAAATGGTGAGGATCAATATCTTAAGGATGGTCCTTTGTTGACTTCTCCAGATGTACTAGAGAAATTGCTAGAATCTAAGACTGTCACCGAAGCTGTCTATGATTCGCAGGACACTGAAGCAGTGGTGCCGCTGGATAAGTCGGAATCTGCAACCGCTGATCCAAATCCTGTAGCTTTAGCTGCTGTGAACGAGGATGTAACAGTAGGTCAGGCTACTTATGGTTCACTTGATATGAATGACGATACCTTTGTCTGGCAGCTGCAAGAAATAGCTGGCAGCAATGGATCTGTGAAGATTAAAAATAAAGGTACTGGACGTTACCTCTCCCTGGAGCATATAGGTGGTGCAGTAGATGAGATTGAGCCTAATGTTGCCGTTCAGACATTGCAAACCGTCTATGATGTATGGGGCAGCATTAAGTGGATTGTGGATATGCAGCCTTCAGGTCTGACTACTTTCAAGAGTGGATGGGCTGGCCACTATATGTATGGGGCTTCTGACGAGAATGGGAATCCGATTATAAAGATCAGTAAGGCTCCTGATGCAGCGGATAGAAACAGTGCTCATTTTGCCGCTGAAGCCGTTGAAGCAATTGAGCCACCGATCCCTGCTTACCCTATAAGATTTAAGAATGCAAGCAGTGGGGAGTATTTATATGAAAATGAGCATGGAGTTGTTCTGTACGGACAGCCGTCAGCAGACAATGGATTCTCGCATTGGAATATATCTGTGCAGGATGGCAAACAGACGATCATTAACCGAGCAACCGGTCATTATTTAACAGTGAATGGGGATTATTCTTACTTGGAGAGCAGTAATGCGGAACCGGCTATAGACGGAGCATCTGCATGGGAAGTAAGCTTGGCCTCGGATTATACGAATTACACCATTCGTAGTCTCTATGGAGAGTACGACGATGAATTAATAAACATTGCGAATAAGACAGGATATGCTGAACGGGCACTCCTACTAGAGAGTGACGGCTCAGCTCAATGGAAGCTTGAAGCAGCTCCACAGGAGTTTACTACTCCGTCTGGAGAACTGCGCAACAACAATACAACAACTCCAGTTCAGAACGATACCAACATTATAACAATCGTACCGAAAGGGACGACTGGCAAAGTATTGGCAGAAAAAGAAGGGGCAGTCGTATATGCAGAAGCTTCTGATAAGACGGCTCACTCCCAGTGGATCGTTCAGGATGTAAATGGACGTAAACGCATAATGAATGTTCAGACGAAGCAATATCTCTCTTTAAATGAAGGGGATCAAGTCGTCTTGTTATCTTCCGGGGAAACAGAACGTTCCCAGTGGACGCTGGAAGAGAAGTTAGGCTACAACCTCCTGCTAAGTGCTGATAGAACGGGCTTTCTTACTCACAGCGCATCGGCGGTTCAACTTGGTTCTGCTGTGGGAACCGATAGCACTCTTTGGAGCTTCTTGCCTATCCCTTCAGATGCGATTTATGCAGGAGGAGAAGCATTCCAAGGCGATCATGTTATACGGTTTGCAGTTAATGCCCAGCAAGCCGGTGAATATGATGCCGTTGTTCGTTACAAGAATACTTCCAGTGATGTAACAGATCTGTTGCTTGAGGTGAACGGCCTGAAGGAATCAGATAAAGTTAACGTGGTCAAGACTTCCTCTTGGAAGACTGTACAGGTGAAGCTGCAGCTGCGTGCAGGAATCAACACCGTTTCTCTAAGCAACGACAATATCGATTGGAATAAAGTAGGCATTGATAGCCTGACAGTAAAAAATAGCGTGAACAAAGTTTACCGCGGGGCAACAGTTCCTTATATTAGCTATGAAGCTGAGGATGCAGTGACTAACGGAACACTAATCGGTCCTTCGCGGAAATATCGCACTATGGCTTCTGAGGCTTCTGGACGACAAGCCGTCGCCTTGAAGAATACTGGGGACTATATAGAGTTCAAGCTTGCAGAAGCAGCTAATTCTATTGTTCTGCGCTATTCCATTCCGGACAGTTCGGATGGTGCTGGTGCTGAAGAAACATTGACTCTATATGTAAATGGAGTTAAGAAACAGCTTAATTTGACTTCAAAATATGCTTGGGAATATGGTAGCTACCCATGGTCAAATGATCCTCGTCAAGGTAGTGGACATCGCTTCTTTGATGAAATTCATGCTCTGATTGGCGATGCTCCTGCCGGAGCAACCATTCGTTTAGAGAAAGGAACAGGAGACCAAGCGACTTCATACGTCATCGACTTGGTGGATATGGAGCAGGTAGCCCCTGAGTTGACTCGCCCTGCCGGCTTTATTTCTGTAACGGATTTTGGAGCGGTAGCCAATGATGAGGGAGATGATACCGCAGCCTTTAAGGCAGCGCTTGCCGAAGCGAAGGCAACAGGGAAAGGGGTTTGGTTCCCGGTAGGTACCTTTAATGTCGGAGAGGGTCTGCTGGATCTGGATACAGCCGAAATCCGTGGAGCAGGCATGTGGTATACGGTTCTGAATGGCGCCAAATTTTACGGTCACGGTGGTAAGGTTGGTGTATACGATCTATTGATTGAAGGTGGCATTAATGTACGGGACGATGAAGCGTTCACTAACGCCTTCCATGGTGCTTTTGGCCAAGGCTCGGTCATTCAGAACGTATGGATTGAACATACCAAAGCAGGCTTGTGGTTAACACAACCTATTGGTGAGAAGGCTCGCACGAATGGTCTGTATATGGCAGGTCTTCGAATCCGCAATCTGATGGCGGATGGAATTAACTTTGCTGTAGGAACTGGCAACAGCATGATGGAACAAAGTGACATCCGCTATCCAGGGGATGATGGTATTGCGATGTGGTCGTTCACAGATGCCAAATTGAATGAAGTGAATGGCGCGGAACGGACATTTAGCTATAACAATACGGCACGTTTTAATAACGTCTCACTGCCATGGTTGGCCGATAACATTGTGGTCTTTGGTGGTAAAGATAACAAAGTTCAAGATAACGTGGTAAAAGATACTGTGACTAACGGAGCCGGGATCGCTGTATCTACCCGTTTCTCCGCAGAGCCGTTCCAAGGAACAACAATCGTTGAGCGGAATACACTGCTTCGCACAGGTAGTTATGATTCGGGATACGGGGTAAACCTCGGTGCGTTATGGCTGTACGCTGGTGAGAGCGACCTAAAAGGAAAAGTACTCATCCGTAACAATATGGCGCTCGACAGCACCTATTCTGGCCTGATTGCCCACGGTAATCTGAATATGGATGGCGTGGTTCTCACGAATAACGTGATTGACGGAGCGGGCACAAGCGGGATTGAGGTTACAAAGGAGCTGAAAGGAAATCTGCTCGTCGACAACTTGATTATTCGTGGTGAACGGATGAACCTCCTGTTCAATGCATCTCCTGAATTTAGCATCATTGAACAGAATCAAGGGATAGCCACAGCTGTTAAACCTTTCTCCATCAAGCTAGCAGATGGACAGAGCGGACCTGTTGTACTAGAACAAGGAAAGTCAGCTATTCTTCAGGTGTTGGACAAAGAAGGAGCGGATATTACTACACAAGCTACATTTAATGTTGTGAGCAGTGACATTGCTACTTTTACAAACAACAGTATTCATGGAGTTAAAGCGGGAGGCACAGACTTCACGGTAACTGTTGGCAATAATAAGAGGGTGTATACAGTTGAGGTGGTGTTACCTAATGGTGGGACGGATCCTGTGGATCCGACTGAACCATCGAGTACTCCTGATCCGGCGGGGTCAGTAAATCCTGTTACACCTGTCGCTACACCAACGCCAACACCAGCTGCTAATCATGATGCGCAGCTAAAAGCTAAGGCGACTGCTGGGCAAGCTCTTATCGAGATTTCAGCTAACGGAGAGGGTATAGCTCGCTTTAGCGCAGAAGCTTTACGCGATGCAGCAGCACTTAGCCCGAATGCGGTGCTTGTCATTGCCAGTGGCGATATGAGCTATCGCTTTCCGTTAGGACTCGTGGAGAGCGTGCTGAAAGCTGCACAAATGCCGGCAGGCACGCTAGAGTTTCAGCTAAGTCCGCTAAGTGGAAAAGGATTGGAACAACTGCTTGCCAAGGCTAAGCAGCAAGGCTTTATTGTACACGGAACTCCGGCCAGTATCACCTTAAAGGTTACAGATGGCAAAACCACTGTACCTACTAATGGTTTCGGTACTACGTATGTAGAGCGTACATTTATGATTAAGGAAGTACTGGATGCGAAGACGGGAGTAGTTCTTATATACGATGAGCAGACGGGTTCCTTCCGTTATGTACCTGCATTGTTCGAGATCGTAGGCGGGATGACCAAGGTTACTGTTAAGAGCAGCAGTGCTAGCGGGATATTCCTCGTTGCACAACATCCTGTAACTTTTGGAGATATTTCTTCACACTGGGCAAAGAACGAGATCGAAACGCTTGCCAGTCGACTGATCTTGACCGGACAATCCAAAGATAACTTTGCACCTCAGAATTCCGTTAGTCGTGCTGAGTTCGCAGCTATGCTAATTCGCTCTTTAGGCCTAGCCGCTGCGAACACAACGAAGACCTTCAGTGATGTGTCTGATTTATCATGGTATGCTGCAGACGCCAAAGCTGCGGCAGCCTTAGGACTGGTTCAAGGCTATGAGGATGGAACCTTCCGTCCGAACGCCCCTATTACACGGGAGCAAATGGCTGTTATGGCAGCTAGGGCACTGAAGCTGTTAAACCTTGGAGCAGGAGAATTGGGAGCTAACCCTGCGACAAATGTATTTACAGATTCATCTGCTATTTCTTCTTGGGCTAAAGAGGCTGTGAATGTCTTAACAGCAAAAGGAATCATGAAAGGCCAATCGGCAGATAGCTTTGCACCTGGTAATGATACTAGCCGTGCAGAGGCAGCCGTGATCCTATCAAGATTACTTAAAGCTGCCGGATTATTGAATTAAATTTCTACTAAAAGAGCAGCTATTCTCCAGTAATTGGAGAATAGCTGCTCTGCGTTTTTTGGACGAAGGCTGTCTGCCAGAACATATTTGGTTATTTTCATGCCAATAGCGACTAGAGGGTCCGTTAGTATGCCAAATAATCGATTATGCTGCGTAAAAGGTCAACTGGCTCCGATAGCGGCCTCATAGGCGATACAGCCTTATTTAAGCTTCCCCATCGACAAATTGACTCTGTAATTTCCGAACTTTAGCAGCTCGTCGAGAAAGTTATTCAAATCCTCTTGGCTTCCCGTACGAACACGTATCCAATAGCAGCCTTCTCCACTGACGCGATGCATTTCTTTTACGCTGTCATGCTGCTTTGCGAATGTTTGAAAGGCTGGATGTACCGTATTCGAACCTAGAAAGACCGTTATAAAGGCATTGATCGCCTCACCAACTTTATCTGGATTCCAGCGGACGGTGTAGCCTTCAATCACTCCGGTGTCCTGCATTTTGCGAATACGTGCACCCACTGCTTGGCCTGTCATATGCACTTGCTGCCCAATGTCTCTGTGACTGATCGTGGAATCATCAATTAGAAGCTGTAAGATGCGAAAATCCACATCATCTATGGAATAAGAACTCGTCATTATTTAAAATCCTTTCTGCGTGAAAGTAGAACAGGCCAATCTCTTTCCAATCTCAATGTATTCTGTTTCAAGGTCCAACTATAATTAATTGTAGCAGAAGATATCTGAAAGAAAGAAGGGCTTACGATGAAAATACAGCATATTCGCAACGCGACCCTATGGATGGAGTATGGGGGAAGTACATTTCTTATTGATCCTATGTTGAGTGAGCAGGGCGCTAATCCTCCCATTTTTAATACGGAAAATGACCGTCGGAATCCGCTTGTATCGTTACCGGGATCAGTAGACAAATGGCTGAATCCTAATGCAATAATAGTCACGCATCTTCATCCAGATCATTGGGATGCCGCTGCCGTTTCCTTGCTGCCGCATAATCTCCCGTTATTTTGTCAGGAGGGGGACAGGGATACCCTAGTAGAGCAGGGATTTGAGAACGTCTCGGAAATCACCGATAAGCTGACATTCCAAGGAGTAACTATAACACGTACCGGTGGACAGCATGGAACCGGAGAGATTGGCAAGCTGATGGGGAAGGTATCCGGGTTTGTCTTTCAGGCGGAAAACGAACCAGTTGTGTATTTGGCAGGAGACACGATTTGGGGTGATGAGGTGAAGATTGCACTCGATGCCTTTAAACCTGAGGTGACGATCGTTAATGCTGGTGGAGCGCAGTTTTTAACTGGAGGTCATATCACAATGAATGAGCAGGATGTCGTAGACTTATGCGAATATGCTTCTTCTACTAAGGTGATCGCTGTACACATGGACGCCATCAACCATTGCCTTGTTACCAGGGATAAGCTAAGAGCTCACTTGGAGAAGGAGGAGCTACAGGATCGAGTACAGCTTCCGCAAGACGGGGAATGGTGTTACGTATAAACTAAAGGGGGGAGTGATCCCCTCTTAAATCTAGCTAATGGCAGAAATAATGCATGAATTTGAAAACGATCACAAAAATTATTTTACCTGCTTGACTAGACCTTGAAATCATGATAAATTAATTCATGTTCACTTCTAATTTACTTCTAATGTTCCCTGATAGCTCAGTTGGTAGAGCACTCGACTGTTAATCGAGTTGTCACAGGTTCGAGTCCTGTTCGGGGAGCCATTTTTATGGAGAGATACCCAAGTGGCTATAAGGGGACCCTCTGCTAAGGGGTTAGACTGCGTAAGCGGTGCGTGGGTTCGAATCCCACTCTCTCCGTTCTGAATTACATAAGAAGAGCTTCCATTATGGGGGCTCTTTTTTTGTTACGTAAAATTATTTTCGGTTGCTAAATGTGATATATATGGAATTGAGGAAGTACCGGGACAGATCACACGAATGTGTGATTTGTCTTTTTTAATCTGAATTATCAGTGATTATATTCTATATTTTGGAAGGTAAATAGAGTGAGAAAGGCGAAAGTTTACTGAAGTATACGCAAAATAGAAGACGTTTGAGAAATCGATTTTAGCATCAAATACATCAGTGGTATCCTGAATCTAGAGACTATTAGACTGTATAGGAACAGATGATTAGGTGAGTGGTAGTTTGGAGTTGTGGGAGATTGACGAAAAAATTTGAAATGAGGAAAATTCATGGATACCAAACATAGGCAGGATCGACTTCAATATCTATTACAACATCAAGACAAAAAGAATAAAAAGATTATAACAAGTTCTTTGTTTGATGAATGCATACAAACTCTTGGAAAGCAGACCCTTATATTTAGTTCAGAGAAATCAAAGGAAATATATAAAGATTTTAGTGCAGAGTATGAAATCACATTTTATGGTCGAATCGAATGGTCAAATTATGATTTTATAGAAATAACGGCAGAAGTAATAGAAAACAACACAAGATATATTGATAGATCAAATGAGATGTATGTACTGTGGAGTCATGGCGAAAATCCAGTTATACAAACTACGTTAGAATCTGCATTAAAGAACTTAAATAATATAACTGCGGTCTCACCAGATATATGGTTTTATCGACCAAATGAATTTGTGATTGAGATCTTTCATGATGGAGTAATAAGAGGACATAAAAAATATTGAAATATTGTTTATGTGATTCATGAAGTCGTCAGCAAGACGAATTATATTCATGATCAAAAAGGCGATCATAAAAAAACATCTGTGGGAGCGTAATTAATGGATAATATATTATTGATAATATCTGGAGTTCTTCTTTTATTATTTAGTTTTTCAATGTTTATATTAATAATTCGAAGTGCAATTGATGGATCAAATATGTCAAAAAAAATGGATGTTTTAATTGATGAAATTAGAATGCTTAGAACAGAAATTAAGAACAACAAACATATAATTGATAAGAAAATTTGAGAGTGTTTCATTGAAGTAGAAACTTTCGATAGCATAGCGTCTACGCATCGTAGTCTTACTGATGGTCCACTCAAGGAATTTCGAATAGAGTTGAATCAGGAGAATAACCCTGCGAGGCTACCTACGTAAAACACATAAAGTTCATAGGATCTGCAAGGTGAAGTTTTTTTGTATGAATTCTATGCGTCTTTGAGCTTTGAAAAAAGGAAATAACCAAAAGGTGAACAAGCATTATAAAGGCGTAATCAAAGCAGAATTAACCTGCGGATAACGTCGTATTTCTGCTTTGTAAATTAACCGATGCTACGCAACTGAAGCGGCTTGGACGTCAGAAATGCATATGGCATACGACTTAATCTGAAAGGGTTTTATAATGCCATATTATAATTTTATTGTTGGACTACAGTCACAAATTCATTTAGCCTTAAAACCAGAAGGTATTGATCGTTAAATGAATCACTTTGATCAAAATTCTGAGAATTCAATATCCTGGTTTGTGGGTTTCTAGTGGTCACTTAAATGAGATAGGTTACTATTTATAATAGAGTGGTTAACCACTCAGAAACGTTAGTCGAAATGTTAGAGATAAACCATCAGGAGGAACTTATGTCGATTAATCCTAAGATATTTTATAGCACAAATGAAGAAACAGATTACGTCAGAAAAAAACTTATTGAATTTAACTCTAAACAAGTACCAAACGGCATTTATGAGGAGATAAATTTATGCTTGAAGGATGATAACGGAGATATTGTTGCCGGTATCAACAGTGCGATATGTTGGAATTGGATGGAAATTGGTATTTTGTGGGTGGGCGATAACTATCGTAGTCAAGGTTACGGGAAAAGATTATTGGAAGAAGCAGAGAAAGTTGCCAAAGCAAAGAAATGTACTTTTATCAAATTAGATACATTCAGTTTTCAAGCGCCCGAATTTTATAAGAAGTATGGATATAAAGTAATTGCAACTATCGAAGATGCTCCGCTTGGAAGTAAACACTTTTACTACAAGAAGGATCTTAGCTATGATTAAGGTGGCTTGAGGAAGGCATAAACCTAAAATCAAAGGAGAGAAACAACTGTGGAGCTTTTTAAACAAATACCCTTGTATAGATTTTTGGCATTATGTAATGAAAGTGGCATGGAAAAGACCATATTAGATTGTGGGGCAGGAGGAGATACTCCTCCACTAAGTTTGTTTGCGAGTTATGGATACGCTACATACGGAATAGAGATGAATGTTGAACAAATGAACAGAGCTAATCAGTTCGCAGCAGAAAGAGGGCAGAATTTAAACATACATCAGGGTGACATGAGACAGTTGGCATTAAACGATGAGTCGATGAGTTTTGTGTATTCTTATAATTCTATTTTTCATATGAAAAAACAAGATGTGAAAGAAGCGATAAATGAATTGAAACGGGTGCTAAAACCTGGTGGCTTATTATTTGTTAATTTTTTAACTATCAAGGATTTTCGAGTCGGTGACGGAGTTGATTTAGGAGAACATCAGTATGAGCAAATGGAAGATGATGAATTAGTAATTCACTCTTATTATGATTATGATGAGGCGGACTCTATGTTTTCTGATATGCAATTAATATATAAAGAAGATCGAGTGCTTGAAAGAAAGTTTGAAGGCGAATGGATACGACAAGGGTTTATCGATTACATATATATAAAATAGAGATATGATTCAACCTAAATTTGTTTCTCTAGGAGTTAATAGATATGAAACGTATCTATAAACATATAGAAGAATATACCGATCATGAAATCAGAGAGATTTTATTTAGACAAGAATTAGAAGAACTAATTTACTTGCCAATTTCAGTTGGTCTTTATCATCATAGTTGGAAGTTTGCTCAGGATATATGTATTAAACTAGCTCAGCATGAGGATGCAAGAGTGAGAGCTAATTCAATTTTTGGTTTGGCGCATATAGCAAGAACTAAAGGTCGATTAGATAAGAGACTAGTAAAACCAATCATTTTAAAAGAATTAAGATATAACGAAATCCATAGAGGGATAATATTAGATGCGATAAGTGATATAAATATATTTATGAAGTGGGAAATTGGAAGGAAGCATAATTTGTAGTCAGAGGAGTTGGTTTACATTATATAGCAAGGGCATATTTAACTGGATAAGTTAGAAAAGAGGTGTTTTTTTTTGGTGAACGAGATGGTAGTTATGTAACTTATACGCAGAAACATAGAGATATCATAATTACAGGAGTGACTGCAATCAACGATTTTTTGAATCGTAAAGATGTTTCTGAAAAGAGAGGTCTATTATTTTGTTTGGACAGGTACTTGGATCCATATTTCGGATATGATTTGCCGTACTTTGATGATATTATCTTGCTCCTTGAAAAACATCTACTCTTTAATCATAGTAAAGAAATCAACCAAGATATTCTTCAATTACGGCAAAAAATGCACTAATAGAGCTTTCAAAAAAACCGTGAGAGTACCCATATAACAGTTTGTTATTGAGATAATGTATCAAGAGAGTATTAATAAATGCTGTTAAAGATGTTTACTAAAAAAGGAGATGTGCCAATGAATAACAGATCAGACTTGCTAAATCAGTTTAAGGAATGGAATGGATTTGTTCTAGAAATTATTGATTTAGATTGGAAAACACCCATCGCTGAAGGAAAATGGACCATTCATGATGTTGTTAGTCATATTTTGTTGTGGGATAAATACTTCTATGAATCGACGATAGAACCGATAGCATGTGATAAAGCGATAACACTTCAACTTATTGATTTCGATCAATTCAATAATGATGCTGTTACATATGGTAAGACAAAAACCAAAGACGAATTAACAGAATTGACTATGAAGTATCGTAACTTACTATTAGATTGTATAAGTAGCCTTGAAGAGGGGAAATACTCGAAAAAATATGTTGACGGAAGGTTTTCCTTTGAGTCCTATTTAAAGGATTTTATATCGCATGACCGACATCATATGATGCAGATTAAAGAATTGGAATTAAAAGGGAGAATATGAACAACTTATTCTCCTTCCGTTTATCGGTTGGGAACAAGCTTTTTTTGTATGTACCAATGAGACAAATGTTATATCCAATCTAGCAGCCTCTTAAATATCCCTCGTTCTTACACAGACAGCTATACTTTCGTTTACACATCAAGGGGATATGTCTTATTATAACGGTCTTGTGGCGCAGATTTTTCTATTGAACTTATTCGTTACGAGGATCATGGTCCTAGAAGGAAGCTTCTTTATGTTCATGAGATACACAGCACTCCAGGGAACAATATGAGGAGATAAAGGTCAGAATTAGATCTGATTGGGATATAGAGATGGATAGAGATGATTGAAGAATCGAAGAATGCTACAGGCTGAAGTGGTGTGAAAAAAAAGTGCTTGCCATGTCTTATTATTTCTGGTATCATAATTTTTGTTGTCACGTTAGACAACCTTGCTAAGGCCCGTTGGTCAAGGGGTTAAGACACCTCCCTTTCACGGAGGTAACATGGGTTCGAATCCCATACGGGTCATATTATGCGGTAGTGGTGGAATGGCAGACACGCTATCTTGAGGGGGTAGTGGGTGTATACCCGTGGAGGTTCGAGTCCTCTCTACCGCATACAAATAAAAAAGTAAGAAATCCTTTGCTTCGCAGAGGTTTTCTTACTTTTTTTTATAGGGTTAGACAAGTTGATTAATTCTTGAAGGCTCTTGCATATTGGGGATAGAGCTGTCTGACACAGTCTGGGCAAATATCATGGGTGAATTGCAGAGAAAGCTGATGTTTTAAAAAATGTTCAATGTTGATCCATTCATCCTTAGAATTTCGAATGGATTTGCAGGAAGCGCAGATGGGGATTAACTCTTGTGTTGGCTGACATGTCGAACAGATGCTTGTGATCCCCGACATCTTAGTTCCTTCTATAAATACACCCAAATCATATAGAGAAATTATAAAAGCAGCTTCTAGGTAATAATCAGAGAGCAGCGGATAGATTTCCAAACGAAAGATACGCGTCCCTTTATAGGCGGTTTGTATGATGAACTCAGAGGTATAAATCTGTTGCTCTCTGCGGAGTATAATTTTCACCGAATCATAAAGCTTGGCCCATTGATCGGAATCGATGATCACATCTTGCAGAAGCTCCGAATAATAAGCTCCAATCCATTGTTTGTGAGGGGAGAGGCCGTATTCATGACTAAATGCTTTCCACTTCCTGTTGGTGAACTGGATAACTCCTTGGCTGTTGATGACCACTGCATTGTGCGGCAGATATTCAAGTGAATGGATAATGGAAGATGATAAGCATTTTGACAAAAGTCACCGCTCCCTCCTAGAGATCCTTCGGGATGACATGTTAATTAAGGGGGTCAGACGGCATTACATCAGACACTTGTCACCTGAGTCGCCTCTTATCGTCACTCTAGCCATATGATATAATCGGATAATACATAGTAACACCAATTATATACTTTTTTGCGTTATTTTGCAATAGATAATTACTTAAATAAGTCTTTTTTTATTTTTTTGTGAAGGGCGGTTTACGGATGCAGACCATATACGAACGTATAGAGTACTTAATTAAGCAAAAAGGTCTCACCAAGAAATCATTCTGCGAGCAGTTAAATATAAGCACAGGTAATATGGGAGATTGGAAGCGGGGCAAATCTACTCCGGGAACACATAAATTAATTGAGATCGGCGCTTTTTTTCATGTAAGTCTGGACTGGCTTATTTTAGGTAGAAATACATCTGAAATATTGAAAGAGAGCAATGAGGACTATGATTTCGGAGAAGTGAAGTTGAATGAAGATCGAACGAATGAATTGCTTCCAGAGGAAAAGGAATTCATTAAAGAATACCTAGCATTCACTGAATATCGTAAGCAGAAATGGGCCGACGAAAATTCTTAAATCAACGCCTTTACATTTCGGGGAAGTACATTTATAATAATGAATGTTGACCTCAAACAAAGTTTTATGTTTTATCTCACCGCGCGGTAGTGGTGGAATGGCAGACACGCTATCTTGAGGGGGTAGTGGGTGTATACCCGTGGAGGTTCGAGTCCTCTCTACCGCATACAGAATGACGGAAGAAGCCTTGCGATGCAAGGCTTCTTTTTTATGCTTAACGAGCAATCGGAAAGCTGTATTTTCGTATATTGGATAATGACAAAAAGGATACTGACCGCATATCACTTAGTGGGCTGAGTGATGTGGCCAGTATCCTTTTTTAAAATTTCTTATTGAATGGATTATTTCAGAAGCTTGGAGATATAGGATTCGATCTGCTGAGGAGTAGTTTTAGGAGCAAAACGTTTAAGGACACGGCCTTCTTGATCTACCAGGAACTTGGTGAAGTTCCATTTCACGCTTTTTGAGCCTAGAACACCAGGTGCTTCCTTTGATAAGTATTTGAATAATGGGTGTGCTTCATCACCTTTTACATTAATCTTCTCGAACATTGGGAAGGTTACCCCATAGTTAATCTCGCAGTATTCTGCAATTTCATCACTTGCGCCAGGCTCTTGGCCAGCAAACTGATTGCTTGGAAAACCAAGTACCTCAAATCCACGATCCTTAAATTTCTCGTACACTTCCTGAAGCCCTTTATACTGAGGCGTAAACCCACATTTGCTAGCTGTATTCACAACAAGGAGTACTTTACCTTTGTACTTGGACAATGATTCTTCTGCACCACGAAGAGTGTTGACCTCAAAATCATAAATACTCATGGATGCCACCTCCTTTGTAATTTCCAATATTAATTTATCACAATTTAATTGTACACTATTTATGAGGGGGAGCCAAATAAGAAAATTCTATGAACCATTAACGCCCATTCGGTTTATCAAATCACAGCAAAATGAATGATCATAAATTAAATGTATCTGTATATATTTTATGGAAATAATGACTGAATAAAGGCGTTGATCAGAAAAGAGCAATAAATAGCCTCCGTGTTAGGCGTCTTTGGTTGACATCACTCTTAAAATTCTTTAATATGTCTAAGTATCTGAGAATATGTTGCGTGTGCAATTTACAACCAAAAATTTAAATAATGGGTGATGAAGATGTCTTACAGACCGAATATTACGAATGTGACCAAAGCCAGCAGCAACGATAAGGAAGGATTGTACGAGTTCATTATCAAGCTTGCTGATGGAACGGAGTGCCGTGCGTTTTATAATCGGTTTCCGGAATGGAAAATGACGAACATCAGCCGCCTGCTTAAAACTCCATGTCCAATTTGCCGCAAAGATTTCATCTGTAAATGCATGGAGGCATTCACTGCTGATTTCGAAGGACAAATGATCGGTGATCAATGGATTGAAAAGGCAATTGCTGAATAATTAAAGAACGGTACATGTTGGCGCGGGATTCTATCCCGCGTTTTTGTTTACCCAAAATATGCGATACACTTATCTTTATAGGGAGGGGGAGCTATGAACGAGGAGCTGAACATTATGCAAAATAAGTCCATTGTGTTGATTGATGGGGTGTGTCATCTTTGCCAAGGTTTGATTCGTTTCATCATCCCGCGTGATCCCAAGGCTAAATTTCTATTCGCCCCTTTACAAAGTGAAATTGCCGCTAAGCTAATGAGTGAGGCTGGA